>NZ_JBCHVB010000005.1:0-305804 GCF_039023475.1 Erwinia psychrophila | reverse complement strand
TCGGTCAGGGTTTTTTGCGTTATGCGGCACCAGAAACGCAGCCGGCCTGTACCGCACTTCCCGCATCCCTGCGCACCTTAGCGGAAACCGGCATCCCGGCGGCAGTAAGGCATACTCTTCCTTACCTGCCGCTCTCTACTTTCACTTTTCCCGTGCAGGCTTTTTTTAGGGCTGTGCGTATGAGTAACTATCCATACCGGTCTACTGCTTATCAGTGAATAACCTGTGACAGGAAGGCACGGGTACGTTCAGACTTCGGCGCGGAGAAAAACGTCTCAGGCGGCGCCTCCTCTACAATTTCACCACGATCCATAAAGATCACCCTGTCCGCAACCGTCCGGGCGAAGCCCATCTCGTGCGTCACGCACAGCATCGTCATCCCATCCTCTGCCAGGCCGATCATCGTATCCAGCACTTCTTTCACCATCTCAGGATCCAGCGCGGATGTTGGCTCATCAAACAGCATGATCTTAGGCTTCATACAGAGGGAACGTGCGATAGCCACTCGCTGCTGCTGCCCCCCTGAAAGCTGGCCGGGAAACTTATGAGCATGTTCAGCGATCCGTACGCGTTCCAGATAATGCATGGCTAATTGCTCCGCCTCCTTTTTAGGTGTCTTACGTACCCAGATGGGGGCCAACGTGCAATTTTGCAGTACGGACAGGTGTGGGAAGAGATTGAAGTGCTGAAATACCATGCCCACTTCGGTCCGGACCCGTTCAATATTGCGCAGATCGTTATTGAGATGAATACCGTCCACGACAATGCGTCCCTGCTGATGCTCTTCCAGATGATTGATACAGCGAATAGTGGTCGATTTCCCTGAGCCGGAAGGGCCGCAGAGAACAATCCGCTCGCGGGGCTTAACGTGCAGATTGATATTTTTAAGTACATGAAACTGGCCGAACCATTTATTCACGTTCTCGAGCGTAATCATCATTGCGTCGTCTGATTGAATCGTTGCTTGTGTCATTTAAGGCCTCAGTGCGGCGTACGCCCGGTGTGAAAGCGCTTTTCCAGATACTGGCTGTAGCGCGACATGCTGAAACAAAAAATCCAGTAAACCAAAGCTGCAAATACATATCCTTCAGTAGACATCCCCAGCCAGGCGGGATCGACCGTTGCCTGCTGTACGCTACTAAAGAGGTCAAACAGCCCGATGATAATGACCAGGCTCGTATCCTTGAACAGGGCAATAATGGTGTTAACCAGGCCTGGGATCACCAGCTTCAGGGCCTGGGGCAGGATCACCAGCCCCTGCATTCGCCAGTAGCCCAAAGCGAGTGATTCGGCGGCTTCATACTGGCCCCGGGGAAGGGCCTGCAAGCCACCGCGTACAACCTCCGCCACGTAGGCGGACTGGAACAGGATCACGCCGACCAGCGCCCGGATCAGCTTGTCGATACTGCTACCTTCTGCCATAAACAGCGGCAGCATTACCGAGGACATAAACAGCACGGTGATGAGCGGAACCCCCCGCCAGAACTCAATGAAGATTATGGATAGCGTCCGCACAACGGGCATCGTTGAACGCCGTCCGAGGGCGAGAAGGATCCCTAAAGGCAATGCGCCTGCTATCCCCACCGAAGCGATAATCAACGTTAAGGTCAGCCCGCCCCACTGCCGGGTTTCCACCCGCTCCAGTCCAAAAAAGCCGCCATACAGTAATACCCAGACGATAACAGGATAGACGACGGCCCAGACCGCAATATATCGTCCACGGCCTGGCATGCTTTTTATAAACATGGGAATAAGCGAAAGCAGCCCAATGACTAAGGCAAGGTTAATGCGCCAGCGAAGCTCGTGTGGGTAAAGCCCATACATAAACTGGCCAAAGCGAGCATGGATAAAGACCCAGCAGGCACCCTCTTTAGTGCAATCCGCCCGGGTAGAGCCGATCCAGTTCGCCTGGAAAAGCAGCCAGTTCAGCGCCGGCGGGATGGTTATCCATATCACCCAGAGGCAAAACAGGGTCAGCAGGGAGTTTGCCCAGCTCGAAAAAAGGTTTTTCCTGCTCCACCTGACGGCACGAGAGAAGGCGTTTAGCGGTACGGCCGGCGTTTCATGAGTGGCTAAAGTCATAAGATCCCCATTCTTCCTTAGCGCTCAATCAGGCGAATTTTGCGGTTATAAATATTCATCAGCAGCGAGATCGTCAGGCTGATAATCAGGTAGACGCCCATCGTGATGGCAATAGTTTCGATCGCTTGTCCCGTCTGATTAAGCACTGTGCCGGCAAACAGCGAGACCATATCGGGATAACCAATCGCCGCTGCAAGCGAAGAGTTTTTCACCACGTTAAGGTACTGACTGGTGAGCGGAGGAATGATCACGCGCATGGCCTGCGGAATAATGACCTGGCGCAGCGTTACCGGATTCGGCAGGCCCAGCGAACGGGCTGCTTCTTGCTGACCATGCGGCACGGACTGGATACCTGCGCGAATAACTTCAGCAATGAATGAGGAGGTATAGACCGACAAGGCGAGCGTTAAAGCGGCCAGTTCCGGGATAAGTGCAAATCCACCGCGAAAGTTAAAGCCACGCAGTTCGGGTATATTCCAGTGCATGGCGGGGCCAAACCCCCAGTGCGCAATCAGCGGAAAAAGTATCAGCATGACGATCGCTGCCGGCCAGGTGGGGCGTAGCTGTCCCGTCTTTAACTGAAAAGCACGATTGTAGCGGAACAGAAACAGGCTGCCGAAAGCGGCCAGAAGCAGGGCAATAATAAACGGCCAGGTGCCTGAGGCATACTCAGGCCAGGGAATATAAAGTCCCCGGTTGCTGACAAAAGCTAAGTCCATCGCGCTCAGGGCCTGGCGGGGGCCTGGCAAGTTACGCAGTACGGCAAAGTACCAGAAAAATATCTGAAGCAGCGGCGGGATGTTACGAAAAATCTCGATATATACCGTGGAGATTTTTCGCAGCAGCCAGTTATCAGAGAGACGCGCAAGCCCGATGAAAAAGCCAAGAAAGGAAGCAAATACAATACAGAGCGCGGAAACCAGCAGCGTGTTAGTTAAGCCAACGAGAAAAACACGCGCGTAGGTATCACCTTCCGTATAGTCGATCAAATGCTGAACAATGCCAAAACCCGCGCTGCGCTCAAGAAAGCCAAAACCGGAGGTAATACCGCGATTAGCGAGGTTGGTGACGGTATTGTGAATCAGATAGCCCGCTACGCCTGCAACAGCGGCAACCGCGATAATCTGAAACAGCCAGGCGCGCACCGCAGGGTTACTGAAAGAAAAATCCCTTTTTACGGCTGGGCGTTGAGACATGGTAAACCCTCAGTGACGTTAATACTGACGAAGGCACCGACAGATCGGTGCCCTGTAACGGTGGGGGAATTAACGTACTGGCGGGGCGTACTGAATACCGCCTTTGTTCCAGAGGGCATTCTGACCACGGGCAATCTTCAGCGCGCTGTCTTTACCCACGTTGCGATCGAAAATTTCCTGGTAGTTACCGACCTGTTTGATGATGTTATATGCCCACTTATTGCTCAGCTTCAGGTCCTTACCGAAATCACCCTCGGCACCCAGAAGGTGAGCCATATCCGGCGTAGTAGGTTTAGCGGACATCTGATCAACATTTTGTGAGGTTACACCCATCTCTTCTGCGTTCAGCATTGCAAAAAGCGACCACTTAACGATGGTGAACCATTCATCATCACCACGACGTACTACTGGCCCCAGAGGCTCTTTGGAGATGACTTCCGGCAGGACGATAAACTCATCAGGTTTACCCAGCTTGATGCGCAGTGCATAGAGTTGTGACTGATCGGACGCCAGAGTATCGCAACGGCCGGAATCCAGCGCTTTGGCAGATTCATCAGAGCGGTCAAAGGTGACCGGCGTGTACTGCATATTATTTGATTTGAAGTAGTCCGCAACGTTGAGTTCCGTATCGGTGCCTGCCTGAATACAGACGGTCGCACCATCAAGTTCTTTGGCACTTTTCAGGCCCGCTTTCTGATGTGTCAGAAAGCCGATACCGTCATAGTAGTTCACCCCTGCGAATATGAATCCCATGCCGCCGTCGCGAGAAGACGTCCAGGTTGTGTTGCGGGAAAGTATATCCACCTCACCGGATTGCAGCGCAGTGAATCTCTCCTTCGCCGTCAGCGGCGTATATTTCACCTTGGTCGCATCGCCAAAAAGGGCGGCTGCCGCTGCACGACAAACGTCAACATCGATACCGCTGAATTTGCCGCTGGCATCAGCATAGGAGAAGCCGGGCAGACCGTCGCTGATACCGCACTGAATGAAACCTTTCTTATTAATAGCATCCAGGGTAGTGCCAGCGTGTGCCTGATTCGCAACTGCAAATAGCGTTGCCGCGGCAACCAACATGGAGAGCATCGTTTTTTTCATAGAGCATCCTGTGTGGCGAAGTCGATTTATTATGTTTAACGTACGCTGTAACGGGCTTATCTTTTTTGTAGCCAAAGCCACCCACGACACTGCAAAGGTAATGCCAGGTTTGCAGCATCCTGAATTTACGGGAAAGGTTTACTAATACTCAGAAGCTTTTAGAAAGTTTCGTTAATATCGCGCACTAAAGTGGCGCAAAACCAGCAGGGCTGGTCACATTTGGTGCAAATAGTTTTATGGATTGAAAGCAATGTGAGCGGAAGCGCATATTTGTGAAGGGAATGTTAATTCAGGCAGGCCAGCCCGGGGGAAGCTGGCCAGATAACGTCGTAAATCAGTAAAGCGAGGTTTTGCCCTCAGGTCGCGTTTTAAACCGACGGTGCAGCCACATATACTGGTTTGGTGCCCGCATTATTTCGCGCTCTATCACTTTGTTCATATAGGCGGCGGCTTCCTGTTCATCCTCAACCGGATACGCCTTCAGTTCGGGCTGGATCACGAGTTCATAACCGCTACCGTCTTCATTACGGATCAATACCACGGTAATCATGGCGGGCTTAGCCAGCCGGGCTATCATCCATGTCCCACTGGTTGTCGCTGCCTGTGGCACAGCGAACAGCGGCGCAAAGACGCTGCCTTTCGGGCCATAATCCTGATCGGGCGCGAACCAAACGGCCTCACCCTGTTTGAGGGCCTGCACCATCCCACGGAGGTCGCGGCGATTAATCATCGCTTTGTTGGAACGCATACGTCCCTTCGTCTGTACCCACTCCATCAGTTTATTATTATGAGGACGGTACATCGCCATCATGGGCTGGCAGAGGCCCATTGCGCGGCCCCCTAACTCAAGCGACATAAAATGTACACCGATAATCAGCGCGCCGCGGCCCTCCTGCTGGGCAGCGGTAAGATTATTTAATCCCTTAACCGTAAACCAGCGTCTGACCCGCTGATCTGACCAGAACCAGGCCATACCGGTTTCAAGCAGTCCCATGCCCAGCGATTCGAAATTACGCACGATACGAATTTCCATCTGATCGACTGGCATGTCAGGAAAGCAGAGCTCTAGGTTACGGCGGGTAATACGAATGCGGCGCTTTAAAAAGCGCATTGAGGTGCGGCCCATCCAGGTGCCCAGCTTCTGTAAAACAGGGAAAGGTAGCTGAACCAGCAAAAACAGAAGTCCCAGCCCGGCCCAGGTAGTCCAGTAGCGAGGATGCAGTAAGCTGCGATTAAAACGGGGTGACGCCTTCATAATTCTCTCTTTATCATGCATGGGAGCGTATCGCACCGGTGTTAAATCCGTAGCGTTACAGCAAATATGACAACATTCTTTGCGGTAAGTTGGGCCAGATGCGCTGAACTTTACACAATGCAGATAATTCTGGTCGTGTTCGGGGTAGCGAAAAGACGCTGGCAGTCGCAAAGCCCCTCGATTTCATCGCGCGATTGAGGATGAAAAAGCGGAAGCTTAGTCGTTACGGCTACAGGTTATCGGCCCATTGTATCTGTAAATAACAGACATCTATATCTGTTTTACACACTCTTGTACTTTTATTGACCAGCTTGCGGAAGGGGAGATGCGTCGTATTGCTCAGCTTCAAACGCCGTCATTTTTATCACGCTGCCGTTACGCTACGGGGGCTTATTAACTGCCGGAAAAGGGCAACCTGGAATTACAGCGGATAAAAAGAACCCTCTGAAGATGGAAATCCATGAATCTTCAGAGGGGATGCAAGGCATCATTCGATACAGCACGAACAATGCCCTGGAACACGTCACGCTTTCCTGACAATTATCAATTTAGGAACCTTATTAACAGAACGTTACTTTGCCTTTAATATCTTGTATTGCGTTTACAAATCTCTTTCATCCATTTGCATAAAAGCTTAGAAAATATCTGGTCACATGCGCTAAAACGCGGTCCGCCCGCAGTAACCACGTGTGTTATATGCACATCAACGTTTTACTGCACAGTGCCCCTCCATATGGGACCTGAAGGCGACAGGTGATATCAACGATGAGGAACACATAAGGTGAGGGAGAAAGGCAAGGGCATGAAATAAGCAGGAAGGAGACAAGCGTGTGATGCCGGAGCAGACAAAAGAAAAAGGCGCCTTATCCGCAGGATAAGACGCCTTTATTCAGACATTAGCCGAAATAAATCAGTTCATGCCGTATTTTTTCAGTTTCTTACGCAGCGTACCGCGGTTGATACCCATCATCAGGGCTGCACGGGTCTGGTTGCCACGGGTATATTGCATCACCATGTCCAACAGAGGCTGTTCTACTTCAGCCAAAACCAGCTCATACAGGTCATTAACATCCTGACCATTCAGTTGAGCAAAATAGTTCTTCAGTGCCTGTTTGACCGAATCACGCAGGGGCTTTTGGGTCACCTGATCCTGGGAGTTAACGGTTGAAACGGTCAGTACGTCAGAATTTACGCGTTGTTCGAACATAGTTCTGTCAGCTCTTTATTTCTATTATGCAAGTTTTTCGAAGTATGCCTCCAACGCCTCCAGCTGTTCGCTGGCATCCTCAATGGCGTTGAATGTGCGCCGAAACTGGTCGTTTGGGGCATGCTCCTGGAGATACCAGGAGACGTGCTTCCGGGCAATACGGTATCCTTTGCGATGACCATAAAAGTCGTGCAGTTCCCGTAGGTGCCCGATGAGCAAGCGCTTTACTTCAGCCAGTGGCATCGGTGCCAGCAGCTCCCCAGTGTCCAGATAATGCTGGATTTCCCGGAAGATCCACGGTCTTCCCTGAGCCGCACGTCCTATCATCAGGGCATCAGCCCCCGTATAGTCAAGTACGGCTCTGGCCTTATGCGGGTCAGTAATGTCTCCGTTCGCGATAACGGGAATAGAGACATTCTGCTTAACTGTCCGAATGCTGTCGTATTCAGCATTGCCGTTGAACAAACACGCGCGTGTGCGTCCGTGAATGGTCAGGGCCTGAATGCCACAGCGCTCAGCCAATTGGGCAATTTCTACACAGTTGCGGTTATCCGCATCCCAGCCGGTGCGAATCTTCAGCGTAACGGGCACGTCTACGGCATTCACCACGGCAGAGAGTATAGACATCACCAGCGCCGGATGTTGCAGCAGGGCCGAGCCCGCCATCTTACGATTCACTTTTTTGGCAGGGCATCCCATGTTGATATCGATGACCTGCGCGCCAGATGCAGCATTAATGCGCGCTGCAGCGGCCATCTCCTCAGGGTCACAACCCGCGATTTGCACGGTACGAATACCAGGCTCGTCGCCATGAACCATACGCAGCCGGGATTTGTCGGTAGCCCAGACTTCAGGGTTAGACGACAGCATCTCAGATACGGTCATACCAGCCCCCATTGCATAACAAAGAGTCCGGAAGGGCCTGTCGGTAATTCCGGCCATGGGCGCTGCAATCAGACGATTGCGAAGCTGGTGGTTTCCTATGCGCATGAAAAAAAAGTGACCATAGTGTGTCCGCAAGGCGGCGTATATTACGCATTTTTTTCGTAAGATGAAAGGACAAACTTTGAACAACTTATGCCTGGAAAGCGTCAGCCTGGCTGACGCAACCGGCCATAAAAATAAATATCTTTATATTACAGCCGGTTGAAGATGTTTGGCGAAATCCTGTACAAGAATTTTTCTTTTTTTGTGACCGACTTTGCCCTATAAATAACGGAACTTTATGCTGAAAACGCGATAAGTACCGTCGAAACGCCGCCCGTCAGACCGCTGGCGCCGCTTAATTTTTGCTCATCCAGCTTAATCAACGATAATGCGTCCGTTCAAATGTTGCACCGGCCGGTTATTGGAGTGTTTTAATGCGTGCTCAAACGCTTTCAGCTGCTTATCGGAAAGCGTCGCAGGATATTTCATTATCAGCCAGCGAACCCCCTCCGTGCAGGGAGGCGTGGTCAGCGACCCGCTGAAGCGGTAGTAGTGCTTATCGGCAGGGAAGAGCGACGCCATATCACCGCTTTGCTTCATTACCTCAACGCTGTCGAGGCTGGCAGGTATAGAAGCGATAATCGGATCCAGCGCTTTGTTTTCCGCCCCCCGCTCAAACATGACGGCTAATACTGCCAGCTCACCTTCCTTGTTAGTATGGACGAAATGAGCCTCCATCGGAAAAGCTTTGCCGAAAAGATGGTTTTCACTGGGAGTATGAAAGTGGAACTGTTTGAGCACGAACGTATCATCATCCAGCGAAAAATCATCGCTGTCTTTTACCGTCACCTGAATGGTATGACCATTATTGACAATAGTTTTGGTATCGGTGTGAAAGTTGAACTGTAGTGGAGGTAATTTTCCGTCGATAACCCGGTGAATATCTATTGGAGACTGATACTGACCCTTATTACAGGTTTGAAACTCTGGTGATAATTCACCCCAGTGCTCAGGCGCATTGCTGCCTTCATACGACCAGTGAATATCCGGCGCCGCCCAGGCAGGTAACGCGGTGATGGCGACAAAAAGCAGAGCTAACTTATTGATTTTCATAATCCATTATGTCCTGAAATTACCGGCTTCCAGATGAAGGCCGGTTCCCTAACGTATAGGCCTGCTAATGGTAATGGTATTATGCCGGAAAATCATCTGCTCCTTCCCTGGAGCAGCGGATTTCAGCGGCGGACGCCCGTGATACGGCACCACTCTTCTTTCTCCGCCACGGGATCGAGGGCAAACTTCTCTTCGTAAGCTTCACAAACGCTGGCGGCCTGACTTGCCAGGACGCCCGACAGGCCCAGATGGCCGCCTGTCACCGGCAATACGCTGATGAGCGGCGCCAGTTCGCGCAAAGGACCGGCAAGAATGTTAGCGACAACCACATCTGCGCTCAGGTCTGCTGGCTGCTCTTGCGGCAGGAAAAGTGAGAGACGTTCGGAAACGCCGTTACGTTCGGCGTTAGCCCGGCTGGCCTGAATCGCCTGAGGATCGATATCAATACCGATAGCACTGGCCGCGCCCAGTTTCAGCGCCGCAATCGCCAGGATGCCGGAGCCGCAACCAAAATCGATCACGGTTTTGCCAGCCAGATCCAGGCCGTCCAGCCAGGCCAGGCAGAGTGCGGTCGTCGGGTGGGTGCCGGTACCGAATGCCAGACCGGGATCGAGCATAACGTTGACGGCGTCAGGGTCGGGCACATCGCGCCAGCTGGGGCAGATCCACAGTCGCTGTCCAAAACGCATCGGGTGGAAATTGTCCATCCACTCGCGCTCCCAGTCCTTATCTTCAATCTGCTCAATTTTGTGTGGAAAGCCCGGGCCAAGAAGCGGATGCGGTTCCAGGCCAGCGATCACCTCATGCATCTCCGTTTCGGCATCAAAGAGGCCGATAACATCCGTATCACCCCAGAGGCGGGTTTCGCCAGGCAGCGGCTCAAATACCGGATTATCATGGGTATCCTGAAACGTGACCGAAACAGCCCCGTTTTCCATCAGCGCATCGCCCAGATCTTCAGCCTGAGCGCCAGTGGTATTGATCTTCATTTGTATCCAGGGCATTGCAACTCTCTTTAATCAAACAGGGTGGAGGCTGACGCTGATTGTTCAGCGGAAGAGCCAAAACGGTTACCGATAATAAAGGCGATCAGACTGAGCGTCAGCGCCGGTACAATCGGATGATATCCCCACGGCTGGAGGGACAGACTGGCAAGTAAGGTGTAACTGCCTGCGCCTGCGAACATACTGCTCAGCGCACCGGCGGCATTGGCTTTCTCCCAGTACAGGCCCAGCACCAGCGGCCAGAGGAAAACGGCCTCCAGCCCGCCAAACGCCAGCAGGTTAAGCCAGATAATCATTTCTGGTGGATGCCAGGCGGCCAGCAGCAGCAGAAGGCCAAGTACCAGCGTAATTAAGCCGGACATTTTCTTCAGCAGCGGCTCATTGTGCATCTGCTGAGGTCGTATCCGCAGGTAGAGATCTTTGACGATCGTGGCGGAGGATTGCAATAGCTGTGCATTGATCGTCGACATAATGGCAGCCATCGGCGCAGCGAGAAAGATCCCGGCGGCCAGCGGCGGTAAAACCTGGATCATCAGCGTCGGGATCACCCGATCGGGGATCGTCATATCGGGGAGCACCGCCCGGCCCAGCGCGCCTGCCAGATGCATGCCTAAGGTCAACAGCGTCACCACAAGCGTGCCAATCAGCATACCGCCGTGTACGGCCTTACTGTTTTTATAGGAGATGCAGCGTACCGCCGTGTGCGGCAGGCCGATAACCCCAAAGCAGACAAGGATCGAAAACGAGGCCAGGAAGGTGGGGGTGATGATGTTATCCACGCCGCCCGGCGTGACCAGCTGCGGATCGATCTGCTGAAGCTTATCGACAGCGCTGTGCATACCGC
The DNA here is from genome assembly GCF_039023475.1 of Erwinia psychrophila. Lineage (NCBI taxonomy): Bacteria > Pseudomonadati > Pseudomonadota > Gammaproteobacteria > Enterobacterales > Erwiniaceae > Erwinia > Erwinia psychrophila. The sequence goes on along the minus strand of NZ_JBCHVB010000005.1, from coordinate 295,081 downwards.
CGGCCGCATGAATGATGGCGAACAGCAGCATAAAGGTGCCGATAAGCATGACCAGGCCCTGCATCGCATCGTTGAGCACGCTGGCGCGAAAGCCCCCAAATGCGGTATAGAGCGCAATGGTCACGCCAAAGATCAGCAGCCCGGTCTCATAAGGAATGTTGGCGGCGGTTTCCAGCAGTCGCGCCCCGCCAATAAACTGAACGGTCATGGCACCGATAAACGCCACCAGCAGGCTCAGGCTGGCAAACCAGACCAGCAGCGGACTGCGATAGCGAGCATAGAGCATGTCGTTGAGCGTAACGGCATTGTAGCGCCGGGCCAGGATGGCGAATTTTTTGCCAAGGATACCCAGCGAAAGCCAGACGGCAGGCACCTGCACCATCGCCAGCAGAACCCAGCCCAGCCCATACTTATAGGCTGCACCCGGACCGCCGATAAACGAACTGGCGCTGATGTAAGTCGTGGCTAAGGTCATTGCGAGCACGAAGCCGCCCATAGAGCGGCTGCCGAGGAAATATTCGCTGAGAAAATTGCCGGTGCGGCGTTTACGCATCGCATAGACGGAGAGGGCCGCCACCAGCAACAGATAGCCTGCCAGAGGCAGGATGATTTCAAGTTTCACGCTTGTCCTCCAGCGGGATATCGCGGAATACCAGCCGGATCATCAGCCAGCATAAAAAAATGAACAGCGCGGGCACAAGCAGGCAGGCCATTTCGAACCAGTGAGGCAGCCCCGTTACACCTTGTTTAGCGTCTGAGAGCCAGGCCATCAGCGACCACGCGGTAAGATAGGCGACTGCCAGCCAGAACGCCCAGCGCGCCTCCCGATGAGCCTGAACAAAACGTTTGTCCATCTCTAATCCTCGCCCCAAAATTCATAAAGAAAAAGGCCGGTCAGACCGGCCTTTTTGGCAAAACGTCAGGCAAATCAGGTTTCCTGAAGGCCGAGTTTTTTCTCCAGATAGTGGATGTTAGTGCCACCCTGCTGGAAGTTTTCGTCCGACATGATCTTCATCTGAAGCTCGACGTTCACCTTGATGCCGTCAATGATCAGCTCAGCCAGCGCGTTTTTCATACGGGCGATAGCCACATCACGCGTCTCACCGTAGGTGATCAGCTTGCCGATCATGGAGTCATAATATGGCGGAACGGTATAGCCCGCATAAATATGCGATTCCCAGCGCACGCCAAAACCGCCTGGTGCATGGAAGCGGGTGATCTTGCCCGGGCTCGGCAGGAAGGTATTAGGATCTTCGGCGTTAATACGGCACTCGACCGCATGGCCACGGATCTCCACGTCTTCCTGCTTGATTGACAGTGGCTGACCGGCAGCGATACGCAGCTGCTCTTTGATCAGGTCCACGCCGGTGATCATCTCGGTAACCGGGTGTTCAACCTGGATACGGGTGTTCATTTCAATGAAATAGAACTCGCCGTTCTCAAACAGGAATTCGAAGGTCCCTGCGCCACGGTAGCCGATATCGATACAGGCTTTAGCGCAGCGCTCGCCGATGAAGCGACGCATTTCCGGCGTGATCCCCGGTGCAGGTGCCTCTTCCACCACTTTCTGGTGACGACGCTGCATAGAGCAGTCGCGTTCGGCAAGGTAGATGGCGTTGCCCTGGCCGTCAGCCAGCACCTGAATTTCGATGTGGCGTGGGTTTTCGAGATACTTCTCCATATAGACCATATCGTTATTGAAAGCGGCTTTCGCTTCCGCACGGGTCATATTGATGGATTGTTCCAGATCTTTATCGCCGCGCACCACGCGCATGCCGCGACCGCCGCCGCCGCCGGAGGCTTTGATGATCACCGGATAACCGATACGCTCGGCAAAGGCACGGTTCTTCTCCATGTCATCCGTCAGCGAGCCATCAGAGCCGGGTACGGTTGGAACGCCGGTTTTTTTCATTGCGTTAATGGCGGAGACTTTATCCCCCATCAGGCGAATGGTTTCCGCTTTCGGGCCGATAAAGATAAAGCCTGAGCGTTCAACCTGTTCGGCAAAGTCTGCATTCTCTGACAGGAAGCCGTAGCCTGGGTGAATGGCGACCGCTCCGGTGATCTCAGCAGCGGAGATCAGCGCAGGAATATTCAGATAGCTTTTTACCGACTGCGCAGGGCCGATACAGACAGTTTCATCAGCCAGCAGCACATGTTTCAAATCACGATCCGCGCTTGAGTGTACGGCTACGGTTTTAATCCCCAGCTCTTTACAGGCGCGCAGAATACGCAGCGCAATTTCGCCGCGGTTTGCTATTACAATTTTATCCAGCATGGTTCGCCCTCGTTATTCGATGACTACCAGCGGCTCGTCAAATTCAACGGGTTGGCCGCTTTCGACCAGAATCGCTTTCACTACGCCGGATTTATCCGCTTCGATCTGGTTCATCATTTTCATCGCTTCAACGATGCACAGGGTGTCACCTGCGTTAACTTTCTGTCCCACTTCCACAAACGCTTTTGCGTCCGGGCTTGGGGTGCGGTAGAAGGTACCGACCATAGGTGAACGTACGATATGTCCACTGATCTCAGCACTTACGGGGGCTTCCATCGCCGGCGCCGCTGGGGCAACGGCGGCGGCCAGTGCAGGCTGCTGCATCATTGGCGCAGAGTAAGCCTGCTGCATCATCGGATAGCCGGTATTTACCGGTGCACGACTGATGCGAACAGACTCTTCACCTTCAGAAATTTCCAGTTCAGCGATGCCTGATTCTTCAACCAGTTCGATCAGTTTTTTAATCTTACGAATATCCATAAATGTGGTTCCGTACTCTCGTTAATTAGATTGTGACAGGCGTTTTACGGCCGTCTGTAAAGCCCAGGTATAGCCGTCGTCGCCAAGCCCACAAATTACGCCAGCCGCAATATCAGAAAGATAAGAGTGATGGCGAAAAGGCTCACGAGCGTGCACGTTTGACAAGTGCACTTCGATAAACGGGATGCTTACCGCAAGCAGGGCATCACGAATGGCCACGCTGGTATGCGTGAAAGCGGCCGGATTGATGACGATGTAATCCACATTGCCTCTTGCCTCATGAATGCGGTCAATAAGGACATGCTCCGCATTAGACTGAAGATGACTCAGTTTCACGTTCAACTCGTCAGCCTGCGATGTCAGGGTGCTAACGATATCTGCTAACGTTGTCCTACCGTACTTCTCCGGCTCGCGTGTGCCAAGCAGGTTCAGGTTAGGTCCGTTTAAGAGCAGTATATGAAACTTATCAGCCATCTTGCTGCTATCTCCTGCGATAAATAAGGCATCGCACAAAATACATGGGCAAAAGCCATTTGTCACCTTTCATGGTGAATTTTGGCCCGGGCGCAGGTTTGAAGTCGGGCATTATAACCATTTCGGGGCAATTCGCAGCTAAATACTGGTCGTATCAGCGAAGTTAATCAATCGCGTCCCGTGATAGAGACGCGATTAAATGCAGGATATGCGGGACAGAACACAATCTGGCGGTAATTCAGCGCAGCCACTGACGAAACTTCTTATAGCGCCACGCCAGCAGAATTGCGGCCGCCAGCGCATATAAAACCGGCTGGGGCGACAGGGTTTTTACCGACCATAAATAATGAACAGGTGCCAGAATGACCACCAGATAGACGGCGTTGTGCAGCGTTTGCCAGCGCTTACCCAGCTTACGCTGCGCCTTCTGAAACGACGTGACGGCCAGCGCCAGCAGGATGATCCAGCTGATAATGCCCAGCGTCAGATAAGGGCGTGAGATCAGTTCCGATCCCAGCAGGCTGAGATTATTGATGCCTAATTCCAGCACGGAATAGCTGACCAGATGTAAGGTTGCCCAGGCAAAACACCAGAGGCCCAGCAAACGACGAACGCGGATCAGCAGAGGCTGCTTACCGTAGCGTGCAACCGGCGTGACCAGTAGCGTACCCAGCAGAAACTTAAGTGCCATCCTGCCGGTAAAATGCTGAATATCCTTTGCCGGATCGGCACTGAACCAGCCCTGATTGACCGACAGCAGCAGCCAGAGCAGCGGCAAAAAGCCGGCCAGATGCAGCAGCACCTTCAGCACGGAAATTTGCCTGACTGACAGACGAACCATCAGAAGTTCTCCCTCAAATCGAGGCCACGATAGAGTGACGCGACCCGATCGGCATAGCCATTAAACAAAAGCGTGGGCTGACGGTTGACGTCCAGAATGCCCCCAGAGCCAATAAAACGCTCGGTAGCCTGCGACCAGCGGGGATGATCGACATGTGGATTCACGTTGCCGTAGAAGCCGTACTCGTTGGGGGCTAACTGATTCCAGGTCGTGGGCGGCATATCTTTCATCAGCGTGATTTTCACGATCGATTTAATGTTTTTAAAGCCATATTTCCAGGGCACGGTCAGTCGGATTGGGGCACCGTTCTGTGGTGGAAGCGCCTTCCCATAGACACCTGTGGTCAATAGCGTCAGTGGATGCATCGCCTCATCCAGGCGCAGGCCTTCGACATAGGGATAATCAAGGCCGCCCCCGATAAATCTGTCTTTCTGGCCCGGCATCTGTTCAGGGGCATAGAGCGTCTGGAAGGCCACGTAGCGGGCATTGCTGGTTGGCTCAGCCGCCTTCAGCAGTTTGCCCAGCTCAAAGCCAATCCACGGGACAACCATTGACCAGGCCTCCACACAACGCATACGGTAAATGCGCTGCTCCAGCGGGAAACGCTTATAAATATCATCCATGTTCAGCTTCAGCGGCTTCGCCACCTCGCCGCCAATCTCAATTTTCCAGTCGGTGGTTTGCAGCGTACCGGCATTTGCCGCCGGATCGGCTTTATCCAGGCCGAACTCATAGAAATTATTGTAACCGGTAACTTTATCCTCAGGGGTCAGCGGCAGGTCGGCCTGGTACTGAGGCGGTTTACTGAAGTCGAGTGGTTTCCCTGCGGGGGCCTTCGGGCGATCGTTACCCTTAAACCAGGAAAGCACGTCGGCGTGAGAAACGGCGGGCAGCGACAGCGCAGCCGCACCTATCCCCAGCGTTTGTAACAGTTGGCGGCGCCGCGCGTTAAAAACGCTTTCGGGAGTCACATCATTTTCGGTGAGTTTATCGACGTGTTTCATCTGGCAAGCCTCCACAGGCGGTTTTCTCTTCAGCTTTTAGCATGAACAAAGAGTCTGCATTCGGCGAGCGGATGGCGGAAAATGTGAAATTTCCTGGTAAATCCCCCTTTCCGGCGGGAAAGGGGGCGGACGCGTCAGCGAATTTTTACCAGCGTTCGTCCCGTTATTTCATTATTAAGCAGCTTATTCGCCCCCGCCGGCGCTTCCTGAAGCGTAATTTCACGGGTAGCATGCTGATAAAAAGCGGCAGGCAGCCCTTTAACCAGCCTTTTCCATGCTTCCACGCGGCGGGCCGCAGGCGCGCTGACGGAATCCACGCCCTGAAGACGTACGTTACGCAGAATAAAAGGCATTACCGTGGTTGGCAGGGCAAAACCGCCCGCCAGGCCACAGGCAGCCACCACGCCGCCGTAGTTCATCTGCGCCAGCACGCTCGCCAGCACCTTATCGCCTACGGTATCAATGGCGCCGGCCCAGCGCTGTTTCTCCAGCGGACGGGCATCGGCGCTGAAGTCATCACGAGACAGAATCTCCCCCGCACCTAACTGACGTAAATAGTCATGCGTGGATTGACGTCCGCTAACGGCGACTACCGTATAGCCCAGCGCACTGAGCAGCGCCACCGCCGTACTGCCCACGCCGCCACTGGCGCCCGTGACAACAATTTCACCCTGGTCAGGCGTAATGCCGCCTTCTTCAAGAGCCATAACGCAAAGCATGGCGGTCAGGCCTGCGGTGCCGATAATCATCGCTCTGCGGCCATCTAGTCCTTCCGGCATCGCGACCAGCCAGTCACCTTTTACCCTGGCCTGTTCCGCCAGGCCGCCCCAGTGATTTTCGCCCACGCCCCAGCCGGTCAGCACCACGGCCTGGCCGACATGAAAGCGGGGATCTTCGCTGTGGTGCACTTTGCCGGCAAAGTCGATGCCGGGCACCATCGGAAACTGGCGGATAATTTTGCCTTTGCCGGTAATGGCGAGCGCATCTTTATAGTTCAGGCCTGACCAGTCGATATCCACCGTCACTTCACCGGCGGGCAGCGCCTCCGGCGGCAGATTTTTTACGGCGGCGACGGTTTTGCCTTCTGACTGTTCAAGAACGAGTGCCTGCATAAGAATCTCCTGAAATTAGCATCTGTAAGAAAAAATAAAGCCTGAGACAACTGTACGCCTGACAAAGCTCACTATTCTGATATCAGGCAAAAAAAAGCGGAACGGGATGTGGTATTTTCCTCCGCTGGCATAATCAGGCCTGTCATTTTTCCACTATCGTGCTGGGTAACAGTAGGATAGAGAACGTTAAAGGCGCTACATCAACGCGGTAAAATGGGCACATGGATGCGATTAACCACCAAACTTTTTGCGATTATCACGCTACTCAGCGCGCTGGCGATGTTACTGATGCTGGTGGGCTGCGGGCTGAGTTTTTTTTATCTTAACCAGGAGCAAACAGAGTCTCGCCTCGAACTGATGTCCGAAGAGGTGGACAGCGCGCTGGCCTCTCAGACGCCCGAACAGATGATCCCCTGGATCCGGCAGATGATGGGGCCGCTGCAAATTGCCCGGACAGAACTTCTTGAGAACGATCGGACCCATTTTAACCTGCGGCATTATCAAAAGGCCGTGCTGGACGATGAACCGAACCGCTATCGGCAAACCCTGATAGCGCTGCCCAGTCATCCCGGCTTCAGTCTGCGAATTCTGTGGGTGGATTCGGCCAAAACCTGGCTCGGCTCATTTATCGGGGTATTTACCCTGTCGGTTATTATCTCCGTCGTCGCGATCATGATAGTGGCGCTGCTGCTGACGCATCGCTGGCTCTACCGGCAGATGCAGGGAATGGAGCGCCTGGAGCGACGTGCGGGCGAGATATTAAAAGGTGAGCGGGGGAAGGTGAAGCAGGGCTCGGTGCATGAATGGCCGCCCCGGGTCAGCAGCGCCATCGATCTGCTGCTGGCAGATCTCAGTGAGGCGGGCGAACAGCGTAATCGTATTGATACGCTCATCCGTACTTTTGCGGCTCAGGATGCCAAAACCGGCTTGAACAACCGGATGTTCTTCGATAACCAGTTAACAACCATGCTGGAGGAGTCGGAGTCGGAGGCGGGCAGCGCGCACGGCATGGTGATGATGATCCGCCTGCCGGATTTCGATACGTTGAGAGAAAGCTGGGGTCACGGCCAGACGCGCGAGTACCTTTTCGCGATGGTCAATCTGCTCTCGACTTTCGTGCTGCGTTACCCGGGGGCGTTACTGGCGCGCTATTTTCGCAGCGATTTTGCCGTTCTTCTTCCTCACCGTAGCCTGAAGGATGCCGACAGCATCGCCTCCCAGCTGATCAAAGCTGTTGATGCGCTACCGCCCACGCGGATGCTGGATCGGGAGGATATGATACACATCGGCATCAGCGCGTGGCACAGTGGGCAAACTACGCAGCAGGTGATGGAAAGCGTCGAGCTTGCCACCCGTCATGCCGCGCTTCAGGGCGGTAATAACTGGTCGGTGGCCGAGGTGCCTCAGCAGGATTTTGTGCGCGGCAGCGTCATGTGGCGAACGCTGCTTGAGAATACCCTTAGCCGCGGCGGGCCTCGTCTTTATCAAAAACCTGCGGTTAATGGTGAAGGCCGGGTGGACCATCGCGAGTTGATGCCGAGGATTTACGACGGGAATAAAGAGCTGCTGGCGGCGGAATACATGCCGCTGGTACAGCAGTTAGGGATGGCCGAAAGCTACGATCGCCAGCTGGTGGCCCGTATCATCACGCTGTTGCCGCTCTGGCCGGAAGAAACCCTCGCAATACCGCTAACCGTCGATTCTCTTCTGCATCGCCCATTTCAACTCTGGCTACGCGATACGCTACTGCAATGCACTAAATTGCAAAGAAAACATATTTTATTTGAACTTGCGGAAGCAGATGTTTGTCAACACAACAACCGTTTAAGCAGTGCCTTCCGTTTAATGAAGGGGTTTGGCTGCCGGATTGCCATCATTGAGGCGGGGTTGACGGTTGTTAGTGCAGCTTATATCAAACAGTTTGACGTGGAGCTGATAAAACTCCACCCTGGGCTGGTACGTCATATCGATCGCCGTATGGAAAATCAGCTTTTTGTGCAAAGTCTTATTGAGAGCGGTAAAAATAGCGCAACGCGCATTTTTGCCGCCGGCGTCCGTACACGAGCCGAGTGGCAAACGCTGACCGAGCTGGGCGTAAAAGGGGGGCAGGGCGATTTTTTTGCCCCCTCCGAACCGCTAAGCAGTAACGTGAAAAAATATTCACAAAGATATCGAGTTTAATCTGCCGTTAAGCCATATTTGACGTAGAATGGCCGCGCGGCTGTGGTGCCGGCTAAGGTTGTCTCTGTGCGCCAGGGGCCCCTTAAAATGTAAAATTTAATGTGCGCTATTTTCGCGTTTCCGTCCTGAATTGACGGCGCAGAGCCTGAATTCGGGCTTTTTGCCCGACGCAGATGGAAGGATGGAGGAGACGGGCATAAAATGGCGTGTTTTTTCACCGGAGTAGAACGTTTTTGCGCCTTGTCGCTGCTTCGCGTGGTTGGTAAAGTAAGCGGATTTTTAAATTCCGCCCCCAGCTTGCAGGATTATCCTTTAGTATGTTTAAAAAATTTCGTGGCATGTTTTCCAACGACTTGTCCATCGACCTGGGTACAGCCAATACCCTGATTTACGTGAAAGGGCAGGGCATCGTTCTGAATGAGCCTTCTGTGGTTGCCATTCGTCAGGATCGTGCCGGTTCCCCAAAGAGCGTAGCGGCCGTCGGTCATGATGCAAAACAGATGCTGGGACGTACCCCAGGGAATATCGCCGCCATTCGTCCGATGAAAGATGGCGTGATCGCCGATTTCTTCGTCACTGAAAAAATGCTTCAGCATTTTATCAAGCAGGTTCACAGCAACAGTTTCATGCGGCCAAGCCCGCGCGTGCTGGTCTGCGTACCGGTTGGCGCCACCCAGGTTGAACGACGTGCCATTCGTGAGTCCGCACAGGGCGCAGGCGCTCGCGAAGTGTTCCTGATCGAGGAACCGATGGCGGCGGCTATTGGCGCTGGTTTACCGGTTTCCGAAGCGACGGGCTCGATGGTCGTTGATATCGGTGGCGGCACAACGGAAGTGGCGGTGATCTCTCTGAATGGGGTGGTTTACTCCTCCTCCGTGCGTATTGGCGGTGACCGTTTCGATGAAGCCATCATTAATTATGTGCGCCGTAACTACGGTTCTCTGATTGGTGAAGCGACCGCTGAGCGCATCAAGCATGAAATCGGCTCCGCGTATCCGGGCGACGAAGTGCGCGAAATTGAAGTGCGTGGTCGTAACCTGGCTGAAGGCGTGCCTCGCGGCTTTACCCTGAATTCGAATGAAATTCTGGAAGCGCTTCAGGAGCCGCTGACCGGCATCGTCAGCGCGGTGATGGTTGCCCTTGAGCAGTGTCCGCCTGAACTGGCATCGGATATCTCTGAACGCGGTATGGTACTGACCGGCGGTGGCGCTCTGCTGCGCAACCTCGATCGCCTGCTGATGGAAGAAACCGGCATTCCGGTTGTGGTCGCCGAAGATCCGCTGACCTGCGTGGCTCGCGGAGGCGGTAAAGCGTTGGAAATGATCGACATGCACGGCGGCGATTTGTTCAGCGAAGAATAATTTGCCAGGGAGCGCGGGGAACGCTGCGCTCCTGTTCATGATGTCGAGGATAACGCCGAGTTTATGAAGCCAATCTTCAGCAGGGGTCCCTCCCTGCAGTTACGCTTATTTTTAGCGGTTATTGTGGCAATAGGCGTCATCGTTGCCGATAGCCGGATGGGCGCTTTCACCAAAATTCGCACCTATATGGATACGGCGGTCAGCCCATTCTATTTTCTGGCCAACGGGCCACGTCAAATTCTGGACAGCGTGTCTGAAACGCTCGCCTCCCGCCAGCAGCTGGCGCGGGAAAATACCGCTCTTCATCGTGAACTGATACTGAAAAACAGCGAACTGCTGATGCTGGGCCAGTTCAGGCAGGAGAACGCCCGCCTGCGCGAGCTTCTTGGCTCGCCGCTGCGTCAGGATGAGCAGAAAATGGTTACCCAGGTCATTTCAACGGGAACCGATCCTTATACCGATCAGGTTGTGATTGATAAAGGCAGCCTGAGCGGCGTGTACGAAGGCCAGCCGGTGATCAGCGATAAAGGCGTGGTTGGCCAGGTAGTCGCCGTCGGAAAAATCACCAGCCGCGTGATGCTGATTTGCGACTCCTCTCATGCGTTGCCTATCCAGGTATTAAGAAATGATATCCGCGTCATTGCCGCTGGTAACGGCTGTGCGGAAGATCTGCAGCTGGAACATTTACCGGGCAATACCGATATCCGCTCGGGCGACGTGCTGGTCACCTCCGGCCTCGGCGGCCGCTTCCCTGAAGGTTACCCGGTAGGCGTGGTCACCTCCGTCAAGCTGGATACGCAGCGGGCCTATACCGTGATCCAGGCACGCCCCACCGCTGGCCTTCAGCGCCTGCGTTACCTGCTGCTGCTGTGGGGCGCCGATCGTAATGGCCTGATGCCGATGGCGCCGGGTGAGGTGCACCGCGTCGCTAATGAGCGCCTGATGCAGATGATGCCACAGGTGCTGCCAGCCGCTGGTGAACTGATGGGCCCACCCGCGCCGTCATCGTTGCCGGGTAACGGCAGCGCGCCGTCAGCCGGTCAGCCGGTCCAGAACGCACCCGCGCTATCTCCGTCTGGAGGCCAGCCTTGAGTAGCTATCGCAGCCACGGACGCTGGGTCATCTGGCTTTCGTTTCTGGTCGCTCTGATTTTGCAAATCATGCCCTGGCCGGAACAGCTCTTTATGTTCCGCCCCTCCTGGCTGCTGCTGATACTGATTTACTGGACGCTGGCGCTCCCTCACCGGGTGAATGTCGGCACGGGCTTTGTAATGGGATCTATAATGGATCTGATTTCGGGCTCGACGCTGGGCGTCCGGGCCCTGGCCCTCAGCATCGTCGCTTATCTGGTGGCGTTTAAATTCCAGCTGTTTCGCAATCTCGCGCTCTGGCAGCAGGCGCTGATGGTGATGGTGCTCTCTCTGGCCATGGACGTCATCGTATTCTGGGCTGAATTTTTAGTAATAGATGTTTCATTCCGCCCTGAAATTTTCTGGAGTAGCGTCATAGACGGTATTCTCTGGCCCTGGCTCTTCTTGCTGATGAGAAAAATACGTCGCCAGTTTGCCGTACAATAAGGATGATTATGGTATCCCTTTATCTGGCCTCTGGTTCTCCCCGCCGCCGTGAATTACTGACGCAGCTTGGCCTGCGTTTCGAACGTTTATCCACTCAGATTGAAGAGCAAAAGCAGCCGGACGAAGAGGCTGAGGCCTACGTTCGCCGCCTTGCACGCGAAAAAGCGCAGGCTGGCGTGGCGGTAGCGGAACGTGATTTGCCGGTTCTGGGCGCGGATACCATCGTCGTGCTGAATAATGAAGTGCTGGAGAAGCCCGCTGACGAAGCGGCGGCGGCGGCAATGCTTGCTAAACTTTCCGGGCAAACCCATCGGGTAATGACCGCCGTTGCGCTGGCCGATCGCCATCAGCAGCTGGAGTGCCTGACCATCACTGAAGTGACATTTCGCTCACTGACCGCTGAGGACATTGCCGCTTACGTTGCCAGCGGTGAACCGTTAGATAAAGCTGGCAGCTACGGCATTCAGGGACTGGGTGGAAACTTCGTCCGCAAAATCAACGGCAGCTATCACGCCGTTGTCGGTTTGCCACTGGTGGAAACCGCCGAGCTACTCAGCCACTTCGAATCACTGCGTGAGGTGAGAAATCAACATGACGGCTGAACTGCTGGTTAATATCACCCCCTCCGAAACGCGCGTGGCCTATATTGTCGGCGGTATTCTTCAGGAGATCCATATTGAGCGCGAAGCGCGCCGTGGCATCGTCGGCAACATTTATAAAGGCCGTGTCAGTCGGGTGCTGCCGGGCATGCAGGCCGCTTTCGTTGATATCGGCCTGGAAAAGGCGGCCTTTCTGCACGCCTCGGATATCATGCCGCACACCGAATGCGTCGCGCGGGATGAAAAGAAAAACTTCATCGTCCGGGATATCTCGGAGCTGGTCCGCCAGGGTCAGGATCTGATGGTGCAGGTGGTGAAAGATCCGCTGGGCACCAAAGGCGCACGCCTGACGACGGATATCACGCTGCCATCGCGCTACCTGGTGTTTATGCCGGGAGCGTCACACGTGGGCGTTTCGCAGCGTATTGAAAGCGAAGCGGAGCGCGACCGTCTGAAAAAGGTAGTCTCTTCCTACTGCGATGAGCTGGGCGGCTACATTATCCGTACGGCTGCGGAAGGCGTGGGTGAGGTGGAGCTGGCTTCCGATGCCGCCTTCCTCAAAAGGCTCTGGACAAAGGTGATTGAGCGTAAAAAGCGCAACCAGACCCGCTGCCGCCTCTACGGCGAGGTGGCGCTGTCGCAGCGTATACTGCGGGACTTCGCGGGGGCGGCGCTTGACCGGGTCAGGATCGACTCGCGGCAGAGCTTTGAGCAGCTGCTTGAGTTCACCGCCGAATATATCCCGGAAATGACCGCTAAGCTGGAACTCTATACCGGCAAGCAGCCCATTTTTGATCTCTTCGACGTGGAAAATGAAATTCAGCGTTCGCTCGATCGTAAGGTTGAGCTGAAGTCCGGCGGCTACCTGATCATCGATCAGACGGAGGCCATGACCACTATTGATATCAATACTGGCGCCTTCGTGGGGCATCGTAACCTGGACGAAACTATCTTCAATACCAATATCGAAGCCACGCAGGCCATCGCCCGGCAGCTCAGGCTGCGCAATCTGGGCGGCATCATCATTATCGATTTTATTGATATGAGTAATGAAGAGCATCGCCGCCGCGTACTGCATTCGTTAGACCAGGCGTTGAGCAAGGATCGCGTGAAAACCAATATCAACGGTTTCTCCCAGCTCGGCCTTGTGGAGATGACGCGTAAGCGTACGCGGGAAAGTATTGAGCATGTGCTTTGCCATAACTGCCCGGTCTGCAAGGGACGGGGTACGCTGAAAACGGTGGAGACGGTCTGCTATGAGATTATGCGCGAGATTGTCCGCGTTCATCACGCCTATGACTCAGACCGCTTCCTGGTCTATGTTTCTCCTGCTGTCGGCGAAGCGCTGAAGACCGAGGAGTCTCATGCGCTGGCCGAGGTCGAAATATTCGTCGGCAAGCAGGTGAAAGTGCAAATTGAACCGCTCTATACTCAGGAGCAGTTCGACGTGGTCATGATGTAATCTGGCATGCAACTTCCGCCCCCGGCGGATAACAAGGAGAGGGAAGTGAGGCAACTGCCAAGGGTTCTGCTGCTGGCTGGCGCAATAACTGTGGTCATTATTGCGCTACTGGTCAGCGGGCTGCGTCTGGTAATGCCGCATATGAATAGCTGGCGCGAACCTCTGCTTCAGCAAATCTCCGCTTCGTCGGGCGTCCCGATCCGGGCCAGCGCGCTGCATGGCCGCTGGGAAAATTTCGGTCCGGTGCTGGAGATTAACGATCTGGCCGTCGATCTGAAGGATAAAGGGGCGTTAAAAGTCGGTCGCATTTCACTGGCGCTGGATATCTGGCAGTCGCTGCTTCACTGGCGCTGGCAGTTCCGCGATCTCACCTTTTACCAGCTTGACCTGCTGACAACGACGCCGCTCATCTCGGGTGAAGGCAATAAAGTGCAGCTTGAACCAGGCCAGTTCAGCGATCTCTTCCTCCGTCAGTTTGATCATTTCGATTTGCGCGACAGCCAGATCCGCTTTTTGACGCCTTCGGGACAGCGTAGCCTGCTGGCTATCCCGCAGCTGACCTGGCTGAATGAGGAAACCCGCCACCGAGCCGAGGGCGTAGTCAATCTATCCAGCCTGACGGGACAGCATGGCGAGGTGCAGGTTCGTCTGGATTTAAGCGACAGCAACGGCTATCTCGACACCGGTCGGGTCTGGATGCAGGCCGATGATGTGGACGTGCGCCCCTGGCTGGGCCAGTGGATGCGTGACAATACCAGCCTCGAACGCGCCCGTTTCAGCCTGGCGGCCTGGATGAGCCTGAAAGAAGGTCAGATCCACGATGGCGATATTCTGCTGAAAAAGGGCGGCGCAAGTTGGCAGGGAGACCGGCAGACGCATACGCTGGCCGTGGATAACGTCACCGCCCACGTAGCCCGCTACCAGCAGGGCTGGCGCATTCACCTGCCGCAAACTAACCTGGTCACCGACGGCCACGCCTGGCCCGATGGGCAGTTTTCCCTGCTGTGGCTGCCCGGCAAGGGGACGCCGGGCGCGGAAGAGGTGCGCGTTCGCGCCACGAATCTGGATATTGAACGCCTCGACCCGCTGATCCCGCTTTTCGCCAAACTCAGCCCGGAACTGCTGGATAACTGGCGCGCCTTACAGCCTGGAGGGCGGCTGGAAGCGCTGGCGGTGGACGTTCCGCTCGGTCAGCCGGCGCTCAGTCGCTTTCACGCGCGCTGGAAAGATATAAGCTGGAAGCACTGGGAAGTGCTGCCGGGTATGCAGCACTTTAGCGGTTCGCTTTCCGGCGGTGCTGCCGATGGCCGCCTCGATTTCAATCTCAATGATGCCAGCCTGCCGTATGGCAGCATGTTTCGCGCGCCGCTGGAAATCCAGCAGGCCAGCGGCGCTATTCGCTGGCAAAACGCAGAGGGGCGCCTGAATCTGAGCGGCGAGCAGCTGGACGTTAAGGCACGCTCTTTACGGGCAAAGGGCGATTTCAACTGGACTCAGAAGGAAGGAGAGGCGCCGCGGCTTGATATTCTCGCGGGTATTAACGTCACCGATGCGGGTGATGCCTGGCGCTATTTCCCCGAACCTCTGATGGGCACCTCGCTGGTGGATTACCTGAGCGGCGCAATCAAAGGCGGCCAGGTCAGGGATGCCACCCTGCTTTTTGCCGGAAATCCTCAGCTTTTCCCGTTTAAACACAACGATGGCATGTTTCAGGTCTGGGTGCCGCTGAAGCAGGCAACCTATCAGTTTCAGCCCGGCTGGCCGGCGATTGAAAACTTCGACATTAACCTGAACTTTATCAACGACGGCCTCTGGATGAAAACGGATGATGCGAAGCTGGGCAAGGTGCAAGGCCGGGATATTTCGGTGGCCATTCCTGACTACCTGAAAGAAAAGCTGATCGTCGATGGTGATGTGCGCGGTGCGGGTCATGAGGTGGCGGACTATTTCAACCAGACCCCGCTGAAATCGTCGCTTGGCGCCGCGCTGGAGCAGCTACAGATTGGCGGCGATGTGGGTGGTCACTTACATCTTAATATCCCGCTGGACGGTGAGCAGGTACGGGCGACGGGTGATGTTAACCTCCATAACAATTCGCTGTTCATCAAGCCGCTGGAAAGTACCCTCCAGAATCTGAATGGCCGCTTCACCTACGATAATGGTGATCTGCAAAGCGGGCCGCTCAGCGCCAGCTGGTTCGGTCAACCCATCGATGTCAGCTTCAATACCAAAGAGGAAGTGAAGAACTATCAGATTGGCGTTGATATCAAAGGAAACTGGCGGCCGGCAGCCATGCCCGTGATTCCTGCGGCGGTGCGGGCGAAGCTGGACGGCAGCGCAAGCTGGCAAAGCCACGTCAGCATTGCGCTTCCCCCTGAGGGCGGCGCAAATTATCAGGTTGATCTGGACGGCGATCTGAAAAATGTAAGTAGTCGCTTACCCTCTCCATTAGGTAAAAATCAGGGAGCCTCTTTACCAATCCGGGCTTCTGTTAAAGGAGACCTGGACGCCTTTACGCTGAGCGGTGCGCTGGCGAAAACCCACCGCTTCAACAGCCGCTGGCTGCTGGGTAAACAGTTGAGAATCGATCGCGGTATCTGGGAAAACGACGCTAAGCAGACGCCGCCTTTGCCGGATGAAAGCGGGATGATACTCAATCTGCCCCCGATAGACGGAGAAGCTCTGCTGGGCTTATTCAGCGCCGGTGAAGGGAGCGGCAGCGGACAGCTGGAAAGCGGCAAAGCATTTATCCCCGGCACTCTCAGGGTCCGTACCCCGGCGCTAACGCTCGGAGGACAACAGTGGCGCGATCTGGACGCAACGCTCAGCCAGGCGATGTCTGGTGAGACGAACATCCGGCTGAAAGGGAGAGAAATCGACGGCACGCTGACGCTGCCGCGCCGTTCGCCATGGGCGGCCCACTTTAAGTACCTTTATTACAACCCGCAGTGGCCATCCGCTAAGGACGCCCTGCCTTTACCGGCTGAAGCCACCAGCATCGACTTCAGCGGCTGGCCAGCCCTTAATCTGCTCTGTGACGAATGCTGGCTTCGCGGGCAGAAGTTTGGCCGGATAAGCGCCAATCTGACGCCTGCCAGCGATACGCTGAAGTTAGAAAATGGCCTGATAGATACCGGCAGTGCGCGTCTTACCCTTGATGGTGAGTGGGTGAACCGCCCGGACGCCCAGCGGACGGCGCTTAAAGGCGTCCTGAGCGGCAAAAGTGTCAGCGATGCCGCCGGGTGGTTCGGCCTCAGCACGCCGCTCCGCGATGCCTCTTTTAAGGTGGATTACGATCTTCACTGGCAGTCTGCACCGTGGCAGCCTTCGGAAGAAACGCTTAGCGGCGTCCTGAAGACCGCATTCGGCAGCGGGCATATCGCCGACGTTAATACCGGGCGGGCGGGACAGTTACTGCGCCTGGTGAGCTTCGATGCGCTGCTGCGTAAACTCCGGCTCGACTTCAGCGATACCTTCAGTCAGGGCTTTTACTTCGACTCCATTACCGGCACTGCCTGGATCGAAAAAGGCATTATGCGCACGGACAATCTGCTGGTGGATGGGCTGGAAGCTGACATAACCATGAAGGGTAAGATGGATCTGGTCAAACGCCAGGTTGACATCGAAGCGACCGTTGCGCCCGCGCTCTCGGCAACGGTTGGTGTGGCGACGGCGTTTGCGGTTAATCCTGTGGTCGGGGCTGCGGTCTTTGCCGCCAGCAAGGTACTGGGGCCTCTCTGGAATAAAATTTCGCTGCTGCGCTACCGTATCTCCGGGCCGCTCGATCATCCTGAGATTGATGAAGTGCTACGCAAGCCTCGCGAAAAGCGCGAGAAGTGAATTTGACGTGACCGGGGAATTGCCTCAGGCTATAGCAATGCGACGCCAGCAGTGACTGGCTCCTCCCAACAGAGCGAGAATTCATGAGTCTGAATCTGGTAAGTGAGCAGTTACTGACTGCTAATAATATTCGTCAGCAGGATCTTTTCTCCCTGCTTGGTCAGCTGTCCGAACGTAAGCTGGATTATGCCGATCTCTATTTTCAGTCCAGCTTCCACGAATCCTGGGTGCTGGAAGACCGGATTATTAAAGATGGCTCCTGGAATATCGATCAGGGCGTGGGCGTGCGCGCCGTCAGCGGCGAAAAAACCGGATTTGCCTACGCCGACCAGATTACCCTTAACGCCCTGACCCAGAGCGCTACCGCAGCCCGAAGCATCGTGCGCGAACAGGGGAACGGCCACGCCCATACCCTGGGCGCGGTGGATCACCGTTCCCTTTATCCGGCGCTTGATCCGCTGCAAAGCCTGACGCGTGAAGAGAAGATTGCCCTGCTGCATCGCGTGGACAGCGCGGCGCGGGCCGCTGACAAACGGGTGCAGGAAGTCAGCGCCAGCCTGAGCGGCGTCTATGAATTGATCCTGGTGGCGGCGACCGACGGCACGCTGGCAACCGATGTCCGCCCGCTGGTGCGTCTTTCCGTCAGCGTGCAGGTTGAAGAGAACGGTAAGCGTGAGCGGGGTGCCAGCGGCGGCGGCGGCCGTTTCGGCTACGAATTCTTCCTGGCTGATGAGTCGGGCGAGATGCGTGCGGAAGCCTGGGCGCGTGAAGCTGTGCGCATGGCGCTGGTCAACCTCAGCGCCGTTGCTGCACCGGCCGGAACGCTTCCGGTGGTTCTGGGCGCGGGCTGGCCAGGCGTGCTGCTGCATGAAGCGGTTGGGCACGGCCTGGAGGGCGATTTTAACCGTCGCGGCACCTCCGTTTTCAGTGGACAGATGGGACAGCTGGTCGCTTCGGAACTCTGTACCGTGGTGGACGATGGTACGCTGGAAGGGCTGCGTGGCTCGCTGGCAGTGGATGATGAAGGCGTGCCGGGTCAGTACAACGTGCTGATTGAAAAGGGTGTTCTGAAGGGATACATGCAGGACAAGCTGAATGCCCGTCTGATGGGCGTTAAGCCCACCGGTAACGGACGCCGTGAATCCTACGCGCACCTGCCGATGCCGCGCATGACAAACACCTATATGCTCGGCGGCCAGTCAACGCCACAGGATATTATTGAAAGCGTTGAGTATGGTCTTTATGCGCCGAACTTCGGCGGTGGCCAGGTGGACATTACCTCAGGGAAATTTGTTTTCTCAACGTCAGAAGCCTATCTGATCGAGAATGGCAAAGTCACCAAACCGGTAAAAGGCGCTACGCTGATTGGCTCCGGTATTGAGGCGATGCAGCAGATCTCAATGGTGGGTAACGACCTGGCGCTGGATAAAGGCGTCGGCGTCTGCGGCAAAGAGGGACAGAGCCTGCCGGTTGGCGTGGGACAGCCGACGCTGAAGCTGGATAAACTGACCGTTGGTGGCACTGCCTGATTGTACCGGATTTTCTTTCCCTCACTGGCGGTGCAATCTGCCGGTGAGGGGAAGGGCAAAACCGTTCCCACCTCTGACTCCCGTCTTAAATAGCCGCCGCTACTCCCGGCGAAATTCCTTATAGATTTCCCCCACCCGGTCAAAATAGTCCGTCAGGTAGTTAAGACAGACCTGCACTTTCAGCGGCAGCTTATCTTTCTGGGTGTAAACCGCATAGACCGGGCGCGGATCGGACTGATAGCGGGTAAACAGGATCTCTACCTGGCCTGCGTTAATTTCATCAATGACCCACATCAGCGGCAGGTAAGCGATGCCGGTGCCGGCCACCAGCCAGCGAATCAGCGTCTGCGAATCGTTGGTGGCGAAGCGCCCCTGCGGCGAGAGCCGGGTAGAGATGCCTTCCGGCGCGGTCAGTTCAAAATCGTTATCGGGTCTGACGCTGTACTGCAGCCAGCAAAATTTACTGATATCTGACGGCTTTTCTGGCGTACCCTGCTGTGCCAGATAGCTTTTCGCCGCGCAGACGACCATCGGCATCGAGCCGAGCCGGCGGGAAAAGAGGCTGGAGTCCTGCAATGCCCCGACCCGAATCACCAGATCCAGCCCGTCGGCGATCAAATCCGGCGCCGGGCTGCCGGTGACCAGGTTTACCGTCAGACCCGGATACTCTTTCAGCATTTCCGCGGTCATTGTCGCCAGAACATTCTGCGCCATCGTTGAAGAGCTGCCGATACGCAGCGTGCCAACCGGCGTATTGTTAAATGCATAGAGCTGTTCATGAACCTGCTGCGCCTCCGCCATCATCCGGCGGCAGCCCTGAAAATAAATTTTTCCTGCTTCGGTCAGGCCAATACTGCGCGTGCTGCGGTTAAGCAGTTTCACCTGGAGTTCATCTTCAAGCCTGGCCACCGTCTGGCTGACGGCAGAAACGCTCATCCCCATCCGGTGGGCCGCTGCGGTAAATGAACCCAGTTCCACCACCCGGGCGAAGACGGACATGCCTTTAAGTCTTTCCATTATTAAGCCTGGCTTAAAAGTGATTTAGATCACGTTTGGGTGTAAAGATATAGTCAACCACGTTACTATAGCACTGCCGGGTTACCTTTCCGTAACTCACTCGCCTGAGAGTCCGTGCCTGAATACGCTATTATTCACTGTAGGCCGCGAACGATCGTCTGACTGCTCCAGGCGTCAACCTGTCATCATCAGCCCATAAAACAGCCATCGCCTGAGCAGGATGGCGGCTTTTTGGTGGCAAAAGGTGAGCCCGGTAAGACTGACAAGGATAAGAGATGAGTGTGCTTCCGGTTATCGTAATATTTGGGCTTTCTTTTCCGCCCATCTTCTTTGAAATTATTGTGTCATTGATGCTGTTCTGGCTGGTGCGCAGGCTGATTACGCCTACCGGAATCTATGACCTGGTCTGGCATCCTGCCCTTTTTAATACAGCACTGTACTGCTGCCTGTTCTATCTGGTTTCCCGATTGTTTGTCTGAGGTCATAGTGAAAGCGCTAACTAGAAAAATTTCCCGGTACGCCATCACCCTTATTCTGGTGATGGTCGCCGTCATCGTTATTTTCCGCGTCTGGGTGTTTTATACCGAATCGCCCTGGACGCGTGACGCTAAATTTACGGCTGATATTGTGGCGATCTCGCCGGATGTCAGCGGGCTGATTACCGATGTACGCGTGCACGATAATCAACTGGTAAAAAAAGATCAGGTGCTGTTTGTGGTCGATCAGCCCCGTTATCGCCAGGCGCTGGCGCAGGCGGAAGCTGACGTAGCCTATTATCAGGCGCTGGTGAGCGAAAAACGCCGTGAAGCCTCACGTCGTAACCGGCTGGGGGCGTCCGTCATGTCCCGCGAAGCCGTCGACCAGGCGAACAATGATTACCAGACTTCGCAGCATCAGCTGGCGAAGGCTGTGGCCACGCGCGATACCGCAAAACTGGATCTGGAGCGTACCGAGGTCAAAGCGCCTGCTGACGGCTGGGTAACCAACCTTAACGTCTACCGGGGAGAGTTTATTACCCGCGGTGCGACCGCCGTGGCGCTGGTGCAACAGCACACCTTCTATGTGCTGGCCTATATGGAAGAAACCAAACTTGATGGCATACGCCCGGGTTACCGTGCAGAAATCACGCCGTTGGGTAGCAATCGCGTACTGTATGGCACCGTCGACAGCATTGCGGCGGGCATTACCAACAGCAGTAGCAGCATTGACAGCAAAGGTATGGCAACCATCGATTCCAACCTTGAGTGGGTCCGCCTGGCGCAGCGTGTTCCCGTGCGTATCCGCCTCGATAACCAGCAGGGGAATCTCTATCCTTCCGGCACCACCGCCACGGTAGTGGTGACGGGTGAGAAGGATCGTCAGGTTAACGACATGTCGCCGATGATGAAGCTGATGCATCGCCTGCGTGAGTTCGGCTAAGCAGGAGCGCGTTATGCAGTGGTATCTTCTGCGGTTTCCGATCAAGCTCACCTTTGCGATTTTGCTGGCGCTGCTGATTGGCTTTCACTTCAATCTGGAGACGCCCCGCTGGGCGGTTATGACCGCCGCTATCGTGGCCGGCGGCACGGCGTTTGCGGCGGGTGGCGATCCCTTCTCCGGGGCGCTGCGTCACCGCGGTATGCTGCGTATTATCGGCACCTTTATCGGCTGTATCGCCGCGCTGGTTATTATTATCGCCACCATTCGTGCGCCGGTCGTGATGCTGCTGCTTTGCTGTCTCTGGGCGGGGTTCTGCGTCTGGCTCTCCTCGCTAATCAGGGTTGAGAACTCTTACGCCCTTGGGCTGGCGGGTTACACGGCGCTGATTATCGTGGTTAGCGTCAATGCGCAGGGCTCCCTGCTGGTCGCGCCGCAGTTTGCCGTTGAACGGTGCAGTGAAATCATTATCGGCATCGTCTGCGCCATTCTGGCCGACATGCTCTTTTCGCCCCGCACGATCAAAAAAGATATCGACCGTGAGATCGACAGCCTGCTGGTGGCTCATTACAAGCTGATGCAGCTCTGCGTCGCCCATGGCGATCGGGATGAAGTGGACAAGGCCTGGACCAGCCTGGTTCGCCGGACGACGGCGCTGAACGGTATGCGCACCCACCTGATGATGGAGTCTGGCCGCTGGCAGAAGATCGACCGCCGGATGCGCGCGCTGAATACGCTCTCGCTGACGCTGATTACCCAGGCCACCGAAACATTTTTAATCCAGAATTCGCGCAAAGAGTATGTGCCTCCTCAGTTTCACCTTTTCTTTGAGAAGCCGGTGGAGAACATTGGGGACATCCATAAGCGGATGAAGATCATGCGCCGCGTGATTACCACAAGCGGCAGTAAAAATACGCCGCTGACCATTACGAACTGGGTGGGGGCTGCCTCACGCTACCTTCTGCTGATGAAGGGTATCCATACCAACAGCAGTATCAGCCGGCTGGAGGAAGAGATCCTTAACGGCGAGCCGGTAGTGAAAATGCGCTCCGCAGAAACCCAGCATGCGCTGGTGAACGGTATTCGTACTTTTGTTGCCACGGCTGTAGGGTCGCTTTTCTGGCTCTGGACCGGATGGACTTCCGGCAGCGGCGCGATGGTGATGCTGGCCGTGGTCACCGCGCTGGCGATGCGTATGCCGAATCCGCTGATGATGGCGAAGGACTTCCTTTACGGCATGATTGTCGCCTTCCCGCTGGGATCGCTCTACTACATGTTTATTATGCCCGCCACGCAGCAAAGTATGCTGCTGCTCTCGATTTCGCTTGGCGTAATGGCATTTATCAGCGGGATCCTGATCCAGCGCCGGCAGATTGGTACAATTGGCGCGCTGGTGGGCACGATTAACGTGCTGACGCTGGATAACCCCATGACCTTCCACGTAAACGTGTTTCTTGATAATGCACTGGGTCAGGCGATAGGCAGTTTTCTGGCGTTACTGGTTATCCTGCTTATCCGGGATACCTCGAAAGCCCGCGTCGGCCGTACGCTGCTGAACCGTTTTATGTATGCTGCCGTTTCCGCCATGACCACCAATCAGGCAAGACGGCATGAGAATCATCTGCCGGCGCTCTATCAGCAGCTGTTTATGCTGCTGAATATGTTTCCGGGCGATATCGATAAATATCGCATCGCCCTGACGTTGATTATCGGGCACCAGCGCCTGCGCAATGCGGATATTCCCGTCAACAGCGACCTTTCTGAGTTCCATAAACAGCTTCGTCACACCGCAGACCGGGTCATCTCGGCGGGCAGCGATGCCAAACGGCGACGCTATTTTGAACGCCTGCTGGCCGAGCTGGATATTTATCAGGAGAAACTTCGCCACTACGACGCGCCGCTCAGCGTAACCGAACCGGTGCAGCGGCTGGCGATGATGCTGAAAAAGTATCAGAACACCCTCGTCCAAATCTGAGTTAAGGCTGATACCAGTCGGTATCAGCGCTTTCCCATTCCCGTTTCTCCTCACCTGGTTCATACAGGGGGAAGGGTGCCATCTATACTTATTCCTCAGAATGGCACACCAGGCAGGAGAAAAAAATGAAGCAGACTAACCTCCAGGATCACGAGCTTTTTCAGACTGGCTACTTTGCAGGCGGTGAGTGGCGAGAGTGCGACAGCACCTTCGACGTGCTCAATCCAGCTACCGGCGATGTTATCGCTCAGGTTGCCCGCGCAGGCAAACGCGAAGCCGAACAGGCGATTAAGGCTGCTGAAGAGGCATTCCCCGCCTGGCGGGCGAAAACGGCCAAAGAGCGCAGCGAAATCCTCAACCGCTGGTATCAGCTGATTATCGACAACAAAGCCTGGCTTGGAAAATTAATGACGGCGGAGCAGGGCAAGCCGCTCAGTGAGGCGGAAGGGGAAGTGGAATACGCCGCCAGCTTTATCCAGTGGTTTGCCGAAGAAGCCAAGCGGGCGAACGGCGAGATTATCCCTCCAGCGAAGGCGGGGTCCCGCATCCTTGCCACCCGCGAGCCTGTTGGCGTGGTGGCGGCTATTACGCCCTGGAACTTTCCGATGGCGATGCTCACCCGTAAGCTTGGTCCGGCGCTGGCCGCTGGCTGCACCGGGCTTATCAAGCCCGCTAACAATACGCCGCTCTCCGCTTTCGCCTTAGTGGCGCTGGCAAAAAAAGCGGGCGTCCCTGACGGTGTACTTAATGCTGTTGCAGGCGACACCCAGGCGATCAGCGATGCCATTATGGCCAGTAAAGCCGTCCGGAAAATCTCCTTCACCGGCTCCACCCAGGTGGGCAAGCTGCTGATGCGCAACGCGGCCGACACCATGAAAAAAGTGTCGATGGAGCTGGGCGGCAACGCGCCTTATATTGTCTTTGAGGATGCGGATATCGACGCCGCCGTCAAAGGTGCCATCGCCAATAAATTCCGCAATGCCGGGCAGGTTTGCGTCAGCGTCAACCGCTTCTATATCCACAACAGCGTTTACGACCGCTTTATCAGCCAGCTGGGTGATGAGGTCGCTAAGCTGAAAGTCGGCAACGGCATGGAAGAAGGCGTCGTCGTCGGGCCGCTGATTGAAGCCGCCGCCGTTGAGAAGGTCGAGGAGCATGTAAAGGATGCCGTGGCGAAGGGCGGACGGATAGTGACCGGGGGCGCACGCCACGCGCTGGGCGGCAATTTCTGGCAGCCGACCGTCATTGCCGAGGCCAGCGAAAAGATGCAGCTGGCCAGCGAGGAGACATTCGGACCCGTTGCCGCCTGCTTCCGCTTCGATAGTGAGGAGGAGGTTATCCGTCGGGCCAATGATACCGAGTTCGGGTTAGCGGCCTATTTCTACACGCAAAATTTACAGCGGGTATTCCGCGTGTCGGCCGCGCTGGAAAGCGGCATGATCGGGATTAACGAATGTGCGGTTTCTACCGAGCTGGCCCCTTTTGGCGGGGTGAAAGAGTCCGGCCTTGGCCGCGAAGGCTCGGTGCTTGGCCTGGAAGAGTACCTGGAAGTCAAAGCCCTGCATCTTGGGGGACTGTAACTGAACGGGCGGCCTGCAGGCTGCCCGGCAACTGCCTTGCGGAGCGGCCGGGATGAGAACAGAGCGTTTTGATTTTGATGAAATCGTCGATCAGGCCCATTTTTACCGCCAGTTCAGCGAGCGTTTTGCCCTGGCGGACGGGAAGGTGACCGATTTAGACACGTTATGGGAGACGGTAATGGCGCCGCTGCTACCGCTGCCGCTGGAAATTGAATTTATTCATTTAGGGAGCGGGCAAAGAAGGCGCTACGGAGCGCTGATTCTGCTGTTTGACGAGGCGGAAGAGGAGCTGGAGGGGCAGTTTCGTTTTAACGTCCGTTAAGGAAGAATAAAAAGGGCCCCGGCGAGCGAGGCCAAAAGGTTCGTCATACTGACGAGGAACGATCGGGATAGCTCAGCGATCATGTGCCGGCTATCGTCAGTACGTGTCGGCAAGATACCTGTGCTGGTTTCTTGCCTGCCGGCGTTTCGTGACAGCGGTGACCGGATCGCCAATAAGGTCCCGGCCGCGCCACTGAGGGGGGCTGCCACAGGTTGCTGATATTGGCCCTGCTGATTATCCCGCTTATCAGGCGCGGGCGCGCCAGGGAGAAAGGCGAAAAGCAGCCCTGATGCAGCAACCCTTTTTACTCTTCGTTTATATGCACGTCCAGACCCCGGCGTTTCTGCTCCGAAGCGGGTCGCAGCTCGTATACAAACTTATTTATACAGTTCAGCGGTCGCGTGATAGTTGCCGTTAGTGTAAGCCTCAATAACGCGATAATGGCTGGCGCCTTTTTCATCAGCTTTCTGCGACAGCTGCTGGCGGATATCCGTTGGGGCAGCGTCGATGCCGCTTACGCTGATGGTGCCCAAAGATTGCAGATGCTGGTGGGCAACCTGTTCGTTGGTGACCAGGTCAGCAGCGCTGGCGCCAAAGGTCAGGGCAGCCGTCAGGCTCATTACAGCAATAGCGATAGTGGTTTTCATAGTAATACTCCAGAAGATTGAAGGTAACCGAAAGGGCTATACAACCGTTTTTATTCTTGGGGTTACCCTGTGGTTTGATGCATTAAGTCTTACTGCCGGCTGTCCGGATTATTTATAGAGTTCAGCGGTAGCGTGATAATTACCGTCGCTGTAGGCCTCTACAATGCGGTACGCGGTAGCACCCTGCGCGTCAGCTTTCTGATTCAGCGCGCTATGAATATCCATCGGAGAGCCCGCTACGCCGCTTACGGTAATGGTGCCGATTGGTTGCATGTTCTGTGCCCGCTCTGCATTAACAGAATCGGCGGCAAAAGCGCCAAACGAGAGGGTAGAAAGCAGGCCTAAAGCGGCAACAGTGGTTTTAATGTTCATAAATAGATTCCTCGTCTCAGGTTTTATCGTTTGATTAGTGTGATCTGCGTCACGAAAAGAAGTATAGATCTAATAACGATAAAAATTAATAGTCTGCTAATAATAATTTTATGGGATCTCTCCCGTAAAAGCGCATTTTTAATAACTTTAAGTTATAAAAATTGGCGTTATTTTCACCACTTGTGACTAAATGTTTTTAAAATCATGCGGATATGTGTAATTAACCATTTGTGCCTTTATTTATGGTGTATCACACTGTGTGAGACGGGGTGGCTTTGAGTTATTACTGGTTTTAGGGCTGGAAAGCAGTTTAATGTACTGGAGAGGTGGGGCGACAGTACAAAACAAAAAAGCCGACTTATGTCGGCTTCATATAAGGTTCAGGCGTAGCGGGCCCTCTGTTATATCTTCGGCGGCTTATAGCTCCTGTTCAAAGAGAACCAGAATGGCTTCATGAAGCTGATGAACGGTAAACGAGCGTGCCGGGGCCATAAAAATCGTATCATCGCCCGCAATGGTGCCCAGTATCCCTTCGGATTTGCCTAATGAGTCAAGCAGACGGGCGATTAGCTGTGCAGCGCCGGGGCTGGTGCGTATGACAATCAGCGAATCATTGTGATCTATGTCCAGCACCAGATTCTTAAGCGGGCTGGAGGTCGTCGGAACGCCCAGTTCGGCAGGCAGGCAATAGACCATTTCCATTTTGGCATTGCGGGTGCGCACAGCACCGAACTTGGTCAGCATACGGGAGACTTTGGACTGATTGATATTATCGAAGCCATCCTCCTGCAACGCGGCGACAATCTCGCCCTGGGAGCTGAACTTCTCTTCTTTTAGTAAGGCCTTAAAAGCCTTGATCAAATCGTCTTGTCTGGATGGGTTACGCATAAGTGTCCGCGATAAAAGTCTGCTATTAAGGGGCGACCCCGACGGGGGAATGACATTATTATGCAATTAAATGAATTTTTATGCAAACAGGCTGTTGGGGCTGCTGCGAGCCTCAGCGTCGGGGAACGCAGTCTGGCAAAGATGTCGTGAAAATACAATCCTGCCACCCTCGTCCGCGCCGTGCGGTAAGTGAACGATTTGTTATGAAAATGATGTTGTTCTGATAAGTGTTAAGGGTGTAATGTAACGCCGAATCATCTTGTCTGCATGCTGTTACGAGCGGTCCCTACCCAGGCGTAATGCGGTCAATCTCCTCTGCTTCGCCGGTTTAAACGTTTTAGCGCGCATATCGGGATAAAGGCTGTCGCTTTGACCGCACAGGTCGTCTATGTTCGTATCAGATGGATTCACGGTACTTAATGCTCAAAATAATAAGGAGTTTAGGATGAAAGTCGCAGTTCTCGGCGCAGCTGGCGGTATTGGCCAGGCTCTCGCACTTCTGCTTAAAACCCAGCTTCCGGCAGGTTCAGAACTCTCTCTGTATGATATTGCACCCGTTACGCCAGGCGTTGCGGTAGACCTCAGCCACATCCCTACAGCGGTCTCAATCAAAGGTTTCAGCGGTGAAGATGCCACGCCAGCGCTTAAGGGCGCGGATGTTGTGCTGATCTCCGCCGGTGTGGCCCGCAAGCCGGGTATGGATCGGTCCGATCTGTTCAACGTTAACGCCGGTATCGTGCGTAACCTGATTGAACAGGTCGCCAGTACTTGTCCAAAAGCGCTGATTGGTATCATTACCAATCCGGTCAATACGACCGTAGCCATTGCGGCGGAAGTGCTGAAGAAAGCGGGCGTTTACGACAAAAACAAACTCTTTGGCGTGACCACGCTTGATATCATTCGCTCCAACACCTTTGTGGCCGAGCTGAAAGGTAAAAATCCGGCAGAGCTGAATGTGCCTGTCGTTGGCGGCCACTCGGGCGTAACCATTCTGCCTCTGCTGTCGCAGATCCCGGGCGTCAGCTTCACCGATCAAGAGATAAGCGATCTCACCAAACGTATCCAGAACGCGGGTACGGAAGTGGTGGAAGCCAAGGCGGGTGGCGGTTCAGCCACGCTCTCCATGGGTCAGGCGGCGGCGCGCTTTGGCCTGTCGCTGGTACGTGCTCTGAACGGTGAAAGCGATGTCGTTGAGTGTGCTTATGTGGAAGGGGATGGCGAGCATGCCCGCTTCTTCTCTCAGCCGCTGCTGCTGGGTAAAGAGGGTGTTGCCGAGCGTCGTCCGGTCGGTACGCTCAGCGCATTTGAGCAGCAGTCGCTGGACGGCATGCTGGATACGCTGAAGAAAGATATTACCCTGGGCGAAGAATTCGTTAAGTAACCCCATGCAGGGCCAGCGTCGCTGGCCCTCATTATTGCCGGTCCGTTCTTCCTTTAATTCCCCGGATATTCCAGCACGGTAATCGACAGCGTCATCTTCTTGTCGTTGCGAATGATCGTGACGTCTATCACCGTTCCTGGCCGGATCTCAGCCACCTGATCCATCGTCTCAAGCGCGGAAACAGCGGGCTTGTGGTTCACGCTGGTAATCACATCATTGACCTGTAAACCCGCTTTTGCTGCGGGGCCGCCCTGCGCAACGTTGGTGACGACGATACCCTGAATATGATCGAGGCTAGTGCTCTGCCCGTGGATCTGCGGCACTTCACGTCCACTGATGCCAATAAAGCCACGGATCACCCGGCCATCACGGATCAGCTTATCCATGATTTTCGCCGCCAGCGCGGTAGGAATAGCAAAACCAATCCCTTCCGGCGTTTCGCCATCGTTGCTCTTATCAAAAGAGAGGGTGTTAATGCCCATCAGCTCGCCGAGCGAGTTAATTAACGCTCCGCCCGAATTGCCTTTATTGATAGACGCATCGGTCTGAAGGAAGTTCTGGTAGCGCGACGGGCTGAGGCCCACGCGTCCGGTGGCGCTGATGATCCCCTGGGTGACCGTCTGGCCGATATTATAGGGATTGCCGATGGCCATCACTAAATCGCCAATGTGCGCAGTGCGTTTCGGGTTGATGGCGATCACCGGCAGGCTGGAGGCGGTGATCTTCAGCACCGCCAGGTCGGTCAGGTTATCCGAGCCGACCAGCATAGCTTCAAAAATACGCCCATCCTGTAGCGCTACAATAATCTGATCGGCATCGTTGATAACGTGCTTGTTGGTCAGAATATAGCCGCGACCGTCCATAATGACGCCGGAGCCAAGCGTGCGGATTTCCAGATTATCAGCCGAGGCGTTGGCGCTGCGGTTATAAACATTCACCACGGCAGGCGCCGCCCGGCGGACGGCGGAATTGTAGCTGATGGGCGAGGCATCAGCGCTGTCGTTATCCCGGTTAGCAAGAAAATCGCCGCCAATTCTCAGCGCGGGCAGGGCAGCCAGCAGGATGCCCGCCACGACCAGACCGAGTAACGCCGAACGCAATAGTTTAGGAAACATGGCTTTACTACGATGAATGAATGAACGTGGGGCAGAATAGCACGAGTTAAGCGGACACGCAGGTGTCCGCATCATGATTTAGCGCAGCAGCAGATAAAGGTTTTGGTTGTCGCGAATGATATTCAGCGCGAGCAGCGGCGGTTTGGAATCAAGCAGCGTGCGCAGCCCGGCCAGATTTTCCACTTTTGTACGGTTAACGCCCACGATAACGTCATCCTTTTGCAGACCGGAGAGTTCTGCCGGCGTGGCTTTCGCCACCGCCTCAACCTTCACGCCTTTGGTGCCATCTTTCGCCGCGCTATCGCTGAGGGTGGCGCCCTGAAGGGCCGGTGTCAGCTGCTCGGCTTTGAGGGTTGTCTGGCTGCTGGCGTCCAGTGCTACGGTCAGGTTAACCGGCTTGCCGTCACGGACCAGCTCTACTTTCAGCTGGGTGCCTGGCGGTGTGGTGCCGATTTTCACCCGCAGTGCGGCAAAGCTCTCTACCGTTTTATCGTCCAGGCGGGTAATGATATCGCCAGGCTTGATACCGGCTTTTGCGGCCGCAGAGCCCGGCAGCACTTCATTAACGAAGGCGCCGCGCTGAATATCCACGCTGAAGGCTTTGGCCATGTCGGCGGTCATCTCAGTTCCTTTGATACCCAGCTGGCCGCGCTTCACCTCGCCAAACTCAATCAGCTGATGCGCCAGGTTCATCGCCATATTACTGGGGATGGCGAAACCGATGCCGATATTGCCGCCCGCCGAAGAGAGGATGGCGGTATTAAGCCCAACCAGTTCACCGTTCAGGTTCACCAGCGCGCCGCCTGAATTGCCGCGGTTAATAGCGGCATCGGTCTGAATGAAGTTCTCCAGCCCTTCCAGATTCAGGCCGCTGCGTCCCAGCGCCGAGATAATCCCTGAAGTAGCCGTCTGCCCCAGGCCGAACGGGTTGCCGATGGCAACAGCAAAATCGCCCACTTTGAGCTGGTCTGAGTCAGCAATTTTTACCTGCGTCAGGCCGCTGGCCCCGCTGATTTGCACCAGCGCGATATCAGTCTGCTCATCGTGACCAATCATTTTGGCATCGAATTCGCGGCCATCGCTCAGCTGTACGCTGATCTTATCCGCGCCATTGACCACATGATTGTTCGTCAGCACGTAGCCTTTTGCAGCATCGATCACTACGCCGGAAGCCAGACCTTCGAATGGCTGAGCAGGCGCGTCCTGCTCCTGCTCTTCCTGACCAAAGAAGCGTCTGAGCGGTTCGGGGATCGCCTGTGCCTGTGTCTGGGTGCCCTCAACATGGACGCTGACCACCGCGGGCAACACTTTCTCCAGCATGGGGGCCAGGCTTGGCAGGGGCTCGCCCTGAATATGGGCCGGAAGCGTCGCCATGGCCTGCGGGGCAACGGTCAGATTCATGCCAATACTCAGTGCTAATGCGCTTAACAGTAAGGATTTCTTCTTCATCGCTACGACGCTCTCGTTAATAAATGTGGGGGATGCCGCTGTGGGGTGTGGCGGTGACTGACGTTGGTATAAAAAAGGGCGCCAGGCGCCCTTATTTCAGTTTATTTGGTGTTGGCGGTACGGTCACCGCGCAGCAGGCCAGAGGCGCTGTCAGGATAGTCACGGGGCATCTGCACCGGAACCTGGTCGTTGTCCGCTTCAGATTCGGTCAGCTGATAAGCAAAGGGGTTCTTTTCACCCGGCAGGTTCGGCAGCAGGTCATTGGACCCTTTCGCCATATGCTGATACAGCTGACGGTAGTCGCGGGCCATATTATCCAGCAACTCAGCGCTTTGCGCGAAATGGCTGGTCAGCTCTTCACGATAGTCAGCCAGTTCGGCTTTGGTTTTTTCCAGCTCGTACTGTTGGCTGCGCTGTTCGCGAAGCTTCTTATTGCCGAAACGCATTGCTACCGCGCCAATAATCAATCCAACTACCAACCCAATAAGCGCGTATTCCCAGGTCATAATAACTCCCGTGTTGTCTTCGTTGTTCCGTAGGATCGTCTGGCCAATGCCAGTTCACTGTTAGCCACTATAACCGCTAATGTTATGGAAGTGGAATCCTGAGGCAGCATCGCTTAGTGTAGAACGGCCTTTTTTTCGACGATTACTCCCTGGCACCGCCAATTTTTCAGAAAAAGTGAATAAACGATGCAAACAAAGTCTCCGCTGTCGCTCTACCAGCAGGCGCTGGAAAACGGTCAGTATCAGCCTGATGATGTTCAGCGTGAAGCCATAACCCGCCTTGACGGGATTTATCAGGCCCTGAGCCGTGCAGAGGCACCTTCTCCTTCTCAGAATAAGGGGCTTTTTGGCAAGCTCAACCAGCTGATGAGCAAGGGCAAAAATGATCCCCAGCCTCCGGTGCGTGGGCTCTATATGTGGGGGGGCGTGGGCCGCGGCAAGACCTGGCTGATGGATATGTTTTTTCAGGCAATTCCTGGTGAGCGTAAACAGCGGCTGCACTTTCACCGCTTTATGCTGCGGGTTCATCAGGAACTGACGGCGCTGCAGGGTCAGAGCGATCCGCTGAATATCGTGGCGGACCGGTTCAAAAGCGAAACGGATCTGCTCTGCTTCGATGAGTTTTTCGTTTCGGATATCACCGATGCGATGCTGCTGGGAACGCTGATGGAGGCGCTTTTTGCGCGGGGCATCACCCTGGTGGCAACGTCGAACATTCCGCCTGACGAGCTTTATCGCAATGGTTTACAGCGCGCGCGCTTTTTGCCCGCGATTGAGATGATTAAAAAACACTGTGACGTCATGAACGTGGATGCCGGGATTGATTACCGCCTGCGTACGCTGACCTCGGTGCATTTATGGATGACGCCGCCTGGCGAGCCGACCACGCAGGCGATGGAACGCATGTTTGTCGCGCTGGCGGGCAAGAGCCGCACGGCGCAGCCGGTGCTGGAAATCAATCACCGTTCGCTGCCAACGCTGGGCGTGGAGGAAGGCGTAGTGGCAATGGAATTTAAAGTACTATGTGGCGAAGGGCGCAGCCAGCATGACTACATTGAGCTGTCGCGCCGCTTCCACAGCGTGCTGCTGTTTAACGTGCCGGTGATGATCTATAAGACGGAGGATCAGGCGAGGCGTTTTCTGGCGCTGGTCGACGAATTCTATGAGCGGCACGTTAAGCTGGTGGTCTCTGCTGAAACCTCACTGTTTGAGATTTATCAGGGTACCCGCCTGAAGTTCGAATATCAGCGCTGCATCTCCCGCCTGCAGGAGATGCAAAGCGAAGAATATCTCAAACTGCCCCATCTGCCATAAAGTGGGGCGTCTGGTAATTTTATTGTAAAAAGGGGTCGCGCTTTTAAGGCGACTTCTCTATAATCTTGCGACCCCACGTTACAACAAAGGTTTTTTTCCCAAAACTCTTTGTGTTCCAGTAACTCTATCCGAAGGGGTGGGCTTGCTGGTCGAGATGGTCGTGTGAGCCTCAACCGTTTATTCAAGCGTTTGGGATTTCACCAACGTGTAACTTAATTTGGGTAAGCTTTTAGATGAAAACTTTTACAGCTAAGCCAGAAACCGTCCAACGTGACTGGTATGTTGTCGACGCAACAGGCAAAACTTTAGGTCGTTTAGCGACTGAACTGGCTCGTCGTCTGCGCGGTAAGCATAAAGCGGAATATACTCCGCACGTCGATACCGGTGATTACATCATCGTTCTGAACGCTGAGAAAGTTGCCGTAACCGGTAACAAGCGTAGCGATAAGATTTATTACCATCACACCGGCCACATCGGTGGTATCAAGCAAGCGACCTTCGAAGAGATGATTGCTCGCCGTCCTGAGCGTGTGATTGAAATCGCGGTTAAAGGCATGCTGCCAAAGGGCCCGCTGGGCCGTGCTATGTACCGTAAACTGAAAGTTTACGCGGGCACCGAGCACAACCATGCGGCACAGCAACCGCAAGTTCTTGACATTTAATCGGGATTACAGGCAATGGCTGAGAATCAAAACTACGGCACTGGTCGCCGCAAAAGCTCTACCGCTCGCGTATTTATCAAGCCGGGTAGCGGTAACATCGTAATTAACCAACGTTCTCTGGAACAGTACTTCGGTCGCGAAACTGCCCGCATGGTAGTTCGTCAACCGCTGGAGCTGCTGGACATGGTTGGTAAATTCGATCTCTACGTCACCGTTAAAGGTGGTGGTATTTCTGGTCAGGCTGGTGCGATCCGTCACGGTATCACACGCGCTCTGATGGAATATGATGAGTCACTGCGTGGCGAACTGCGTAAAGCAGGCTTCGTTACCCGTGATGCTCGTCAGGTTGAACGTAAGAAAGTCGGTCTGCGTAAAGCACGTCGTCGTCCTCAGTTCTCCAAGCGTTAATTTATTCTGCTTTCGCAGAGTCAATTATCGAAAACCCGGTGCCTGCACCGGGTTTTTCTTTTCCGGCGTTGGCAAAAGCGTGCCATATCGCCAGGTTGTTGATCTTTTTCCCGTCAAATGCACCTCGCTGCCCCCACAAACCGTCGAAAATCTGGTAAACTGTCTGTCACTTTGCGCCCATTAGCAGGGCATTGATGCATGAAATCCTGACTGGATACCGGTTCGGCCTCAGCGCGTGCTAAGGGTCATTTATTAAGCTGGTCAGTCGCCCTGTGGCGGGCCTGCGTAGTGTTTTCTGGATAAACTTGGAGGTTTACATGGCTGTCGCTGCCAACAAACGTTCGGTAATGACGCTGTTTTCTGGTCCGACTGACATTTTTAGCCACCAGGTGCGTATTGTGCTGGCGGAGAAGGGTGTCAGCGTTGAGATCGAGCAGGTAGAAATGGATAGCCTGCCCCAGGATCTGATTGACCTCAATCCGTACCGTACCGTGCCGACGCTGGTCGATCGTGAGCTGACGTTGTATGAATCCCGTATCATCATGGAATACCTTGATGAACGCTTCCCTCATCCACCGCTGATGCCGGTTTATCCGGTTGCGCGTGGCGAAAGCCGCCTGATGATGCATCGCGTTGAGCAGGACTGGTACAGCCTGATGTATAAGGTTGAAAACGGCACGGCTCAGGAAGCGGAAACGGCCCGTAAGCAGCTGCGTGAAGAGCTGCTGGCCATTGCGCCACTCTTTGCGCGCACGCCGTTCTTTATGAGCGAAGAGTTCAGCCTGGTAGACTGCTACCTGGCGCCGCTGCTGTGGCGTCTGCCGCAGATGGGTATTGAACTGGCGGGTGCCGGCTCCAAAGAGCTGAAAGGTTACATGACGCGCGTATTCGAGCGGGATTCCTTCCTCGCCTCCCTGACGGAAGCAGAACGTGAAATGCGCCTGCATACGCGGGGCTGATTATCATGGAAATGACGCATCTTACCCCTCGTCGTCCTTACCTGCTGCGGGCGTTTTATGACTGGCTGCTCGACAACCAGCTGACGCCTCATCTGGTGGTCGATATCAATTTGCCTGGCGTAATGGTGCCTCTGGAGTATGCCCGCGATGGTCAGATCGTACTGAACATTGCGCCGCGCGCCGTGGGAAATCTGTCGTTAGGCAATGAGGAAGTAAGCTTTAATGCCCGTTTCGGCGGCGTTCCCCGTCAGGTAACCGTTCCGCTGGCCGCCGTGCTGGCGATCTACGCCCGGGAAAATGGCGCTGGGACTATGTTTGAGCCTGAACCGATTTACGAAGAGGCCGGCGAATATAATCCGGACGCTGAGCAGAACGGTCCGGCGGAGACGCTGATGTCGGTGATCGATGGCGATCGTCCTGACGACAGCGTGCCCAATGACGAAGATAATCCCGATGACGAGCCGCCACCGCGCGGTGGGCGTCCGTCGCTTCGCGTAGTGAAATAGCCCGTCGCGGCTTGCTTAAGAAAGGACTCCTGACCGGGGTCCTTTTTTTTACGTCCGGAGTCAGGCCTTTCTCTTCGCCAGCAGCGTGACAAAGCGCAACTTTATCGGATTACCCTGTGCATCTACTTTATGCAGCGCGCCTGGATTTTCATTATATTTAACGATGTCCCAGCTGGCGTATTTTTCCAGAAGCTCACCCGGACGAAACGTAAATGGGAAGGGCAAAGGGCAGGGATAATCGGACGTGTCCATTGCGGCCACAATCAGGTTATAGCCTCCTGGCAGCGTTGCGCTCTGCATCTGTTCGATCAGCGTGGGTATCGTTTCCGGCTGCAGGAACATCATAACCACAGTGGAAAGAATAAAATCATACTGTCCGGCGATCGTAACCTGATTAAGGTCTCGCCGGGCAAGCGTGATATTTTCCCGCTTTTCTGCCGCAATCACGCCCTGAAGCTGACGCAGGCTCTCTTCGCTTTTGTCCCAGCCTTCGACGACAAACCCTTTCTGATTAAGATAGAGAACATTCCGGCCATTGCCGCATCCGAGATCGAGTACCCGGCCCGGCTTCATTTTCCCGGCGGCCTCGAGGACCTCCGAGTGCGGAGGCGTTAACTGATATTTCTGGCTGTAGTACCGCTCCTCAGAGCAGTAGAACGCTATCTGGCATTCGATATCTTCACTGACGCTGTCGATGCGGTGCCACTGCTGAGGAGCGATGCGGGGCGGCTGATTGTCAGGCGTAAAAGTAAAAGTGTCTGTGATCTCGCCGCTAGCGGTCATTAGCGAGAAATTGAGCGAGCCGCGCAGGATTGAGAGCTGCGCCCAGCAGCCCTCCCGGGTGTTATGCTGCTTCTGAAAATCGGCTGGCAGCGTTTCTTTGTGCCAGACGGGCAGCGTTTTGTAGCAAATGAGTTCTGACATATTTTCTCCGGCATTCATTCTGTGGCGGGTTCGCAATTTATAAGAGTTATGCCTGTAGTGCAGCTTCCGTGCCAGAAAGTAACTTATTGATATATATTGTTATTATTTTAAATGTTGTGAACAGGACAGCGACCAGCTATTGTCTTTTTAACAATCCAATGTGAAAAAGACACGATGACCCTCTCTGTAAACAGCCTTGCTGATATCGCGGTCGATATACAAGTCAGCCTCTCCAGACCAGACCGGTTCAGCCGCATAATCAGTAGTATTCATCATCTTCTCGACTGCGATGCGACGGCGCTTTTATGCTACGAAGCGCATCAGTTCCGGCCGGTGGCGACGGCGGGCCTTGCGCCTGACGTCATGGGACGGCGCTTCCAGCTGGAGGCTCATCCGCGGCTTGAGGCCATTGCCCGGGCGGGGGACGTGGTGCGTTTCCCGGCGGAGAGTGACCTTCCCGATCCCTATGACGGCTTGATTCCGGAGCATCAGGAGCTGCATGTTCACGCCTGCGTTGGTTTACCGCTCTTTTCCGGTCAGACCCTGATAGGGGCGCTGACGCTGGATGGCATGAATGCCACGCAGTTTGATGCCTACAGTGATGAAGAGCTGCGGGTGGTGGCTGCGCTGGTTTCCGGCGCGCTCAGCAACGCTTTGCTGCTGGAGCAGCTTGAAAAACCCGGGGTGGGAGGCTTTTCCCGGGCGGCGGAGGAGGTGAAGGAGATCGATACCGATGAGATGATCGGATCGTCGCCAGCGATGATGCAGCTGAAAAAAGAGATCGGGATCGTTGCCGCGACCGATCTTAACGTACTGATCACCGGCGAAACGGGCGTCGGTAAGGAACTGGTCGCGCGTGCGCTGCATCAGCAATCGGCCCGCAGCACGCAGCCGCTGATCTATCTGAACTGCGCGGCGCTGCCGGAATCGGTGGCGG
Source organism: Erwinia psychrophila (assembly GCF_039023475.1). NCBI lineage: Bacteria > Pseudomonadati > Pseudomonadota > Gammaproteobacteria > Enterobacterales > Erwiniaceae > Erwinia > Erwinia psychrophila. Next base: position 257,965 of record NZ_JBCHVB010000005.1, on the reverse strand, counting down.
AAAGCGAGCTGTTCGGCCACGTAAAAGGCGCCTTTACCGGCGCAATACATGACCGTACCGGTAAGTTTGAAATGGCGAATAACGGCACGCTCTTTCTGGATGAAATCGGCGAACTTCCACTGTCACTTCAGGCAAAACTGCTGCGCGTCCTGCAATATGGCGATCTGCAGCGCGTGGGGGAAGATCGTCCCCTGAAAGTGGATGTCCGTATTCTGGCAGCCACCAATCAGGATCTCCGGCAGGCTTCGGCGGAAGGACGCTTCCGTACCGATCTTTTCCACCGGCTCAGCGTATTCCCGCTCCACGTACCGCCGCTGCGGGAGCGGGGCGATGATATTGTGCTGCTGGCTGGCTATTTCTGCGAGAAATGCCGGAAAAAGTTCGGTCTTCGTCATCTTGCGCTCAGCGGGGCGGCCCGGGCGGTTCTCAGTAAAGCGGAGTGGCCGGGCAATATTCGCGAACTGGAGCACAGTATCTATCGCGCCACGATTATCGCTCAGGCTGAAGCTGGCGGCGCGGAGGTCATTCTGCTGCCCTCCCACTTTTTTCCAGCCCAGGCGGGCGCAGCGTCAGCAGAACCGGTAGCGGAAGTGGCGTTTTCTTCACAAAGCCTGCGTGATGCAACGGATGAATTTCAACGACGCTATATTCGCCAGGCGCTACAGGCGAGTGAAGGAAAGTGGGCTGCCTGTGCGAGGAAACTGGAGATGGACCCCGGTAACCTGCACCGGCTTGCGGGCAGGCTGGGGTTAAAATAGCAAAAAAAAGCCCGCCTTATGCGGCGGGCCTGAAGGGGATCGGGGAGCGGCGTTACACTTCCAGCCAGTCCATAATCCCCTCAGCGGCTTTACGGCCTTCGGCAATCGCCGTGACCACCAGGTCGGAACCACGCACCACATCACCCCCGGCAAAGATTTGCGGGTTGCTGGTCTGGAAAGGCTTCTCGCTTCCTTCAGGAGCGATGATGCGCCCCTGAGCGTCCAGCTCAACGCTATGCTGCTCCAGCCATGACATCTGATGCGGACGGAAGCCAAAGGCCATCACCACCGCATCTGCCGGCACAACGTGCTCCGAACCCGGGACGATTTCGGCGCGGCGGCGACCGTTGGCGTCCGGCTGGCCCATTTCGGTACGGGCCATTTTGACGCCGCTGACCCGGCCGTTACCGTTGATTTCAATGCCCAGCGGCTGAACGTTGAACTGAAATTCCACCCCTTCTTCACGGGCATTTTTTACTTCGCGGCGTGAGCCTGGCATGTTCTCTTCATCACGACGGTAGGCACAGGTGACGTGCGTTGCGCCCTGGCGGATGGAGGTCCGCACACAGTCCATAGCGGTATCGCCGCCGCCCAGTACCACCACGCGTTTTGCGTTCATGGTAATGTAAGGTTCTTCAGCGGAATCCGGGAAGCCCATCGTCTGCTTGGTGTTGGCAATCAGGAACGGCAGCGCATCGAAGACGCCCGGTGCTTCCTCATTTTCCAGCCCGCCCTTCATCGACTGATAGGTGCCGACGCCCAGGAAGACCGCGTCAAACTGCGTCAGCAGGTCGCTCATCTGGATGTCGCGGCCTACTTCCGTATTCAGATTAAACTCCACGCCCATGCCGCTGAAAATCTCACGACGTTTAGTCATGACCGATTTTTCCAGCTTGAAGGCGGGGATGCCAAAAGTGAGCAGGCCGCCGATCTCAGGATGACGATCGTAAACCACGGCCTTTACGCCGTTACGTGTCAGGACATCAGCACAGGCCAGGCCAGCCGGACCGGCGCCGATGATCGCCACACGCTTACCGGTTGGCTTAACGCCGTCCAGGTTCGGCTTCCAGCCCATCTCCAGCGCTTTATCGTTGATATAGCGCTCTATATTGCCGATAGTCACCGCGCCGAACTCATCATTCAGCGTACAGGAGCCTTCACACAGGCGATCCTGAGGGCAGACGCGTCCGCACACTTCCGGCAGGCTGTTGGTCTGGTGAGAGAGTTCGGCCGCTTCGATAATGCGCCCTTCGTTCGCCAGTTTCAGCCAGTCCGGGATGTAGTTATGCACCGGGCACTTCCACTCGCAGTACGGGTTACCGCAGGAAAGACAGCGATCGGCCTGCGCCTGCGCCTGGCTTTCAGAGAACGGCTCGTAAATCTCCACAAACTCAATTTTGCGGATTTTTAGCGGCTTCTTCGGCGGATCGACGCGCTGCAAGTCGATAAATTGATAAACGTTTTGACTCATCGTGACCTCTTACTGCGCCTGCACCCGCAGCTCGGCTGCGGAACGACTACGGTGACCCAACAATGCCTTCACATCGCTGGATTTCGGTTTAACCAGCGAGAACCTGGCGGACCAGGCTGGCCAGTTCGCCAGGATCTCTTCACCGCGTGAAGAACCAGTATGGTGGACGTGTTCGGTAATCAGACCACGCAGATGCTCTTCGTGTATCGCCAGATCGTCCACGCTCAGGACTTCCACCAGCTCTGAATTGACGCGTTTGCGGAACTCGCCATCTTCATCCAGCACGTAGGCAAAACCACCGGTCATACCTGCGCCGAAATTGACGCCAGTACGGCCCAGCACGCAGACGATACCGCCCGTCATATACTCACAGCCGTTATCACCGATGCCTTCAACGACGGTAATGGCGCCGGAGTTACGTACGGCGAAGCGCTCACCGGCACGGCCTGCGGCAAACAGCTTACCGCCGGTTGCGCCGTACAGGCAGGTGTTGCCGATAATGGTCGCTTCATGGCTGCGGAACGCTGAACCTACCGGCGGACGAACGGCCAGTAAACCGCCGGCCATGCCTTTGCCTACATAGTCGTTGGCATCGCCGGTCAGGGTCAGCTCCACGCCGCCAGCGTTCCAGACGCCAAAGCTCTGCCCGGCAGTCCCGCTGAAGTGCGCACGGATTGGATCGGAAGCCAGTCCCTGATCGCCGTGCTTCAGCGCAATAGCGCCGGAGAGCGTCGCGCCTACGGAACGATCGGTGTTACGAATATCAAACCAGAACGTCTTGCTCTGCTTCGCTTCCACAAAAGGCATCGCCTGGTCATACAGCGCCTTATTCAGCAATCCGTTGTCAAATGGCGGATTGCTCTCGGTGCAGTAGACGGCTTTGCCTGCCATCGGGTCTGCCGTTTGCAGCAGCGCGGAGAGATCCAGACTCTGCTGTTTGGCGGTGAAGCCTTCCAGTTCGTTCAACAGATCGGTACGGCCAATCAGATCCACCAGACGCTTAACGCCCAGTTCAGCCATAATTTCACGCGTTTCACGGGCGATAAACTCAAAGTAGTTCGTCACGCGGTAGGGCAGACCGTGATAGTGGTTTTTACGCAGCTTCTCATCCTGCGTTGCCACACCCGTTGCGCAGTTGTTCAGGTGACAAATTCGCAGATATTTACAGCCCAGCGCCACCATCGGGCCGGTGCCGAAACCGAAGCTTTCCGCGCCGAGGATCGCGGCCTTGATGATGTCACGGCCAGTTTTCAGGCCACCGTCCACCTGCAGGCGGATTTTATGGCGCAGGCCGTTAGCCACCAGCGCCTGCTGGGTTTCCACCAGGCCCAGCTCCCACGGACAGCCCGCATATTTCACCGAGCTTAGCGGGCTGGCACCGGTGCCGCCATCATAGCCAGCGATGGTGATCAGATCCGCATAGGCTTTAGCAACGCCGGTCGCGATGGTGCCCACGCCCGGCTCGGAAACCAGCTTCACCGAAATCATCGCCTTCGGGTTCACCTGCTTCAGATCGAAAATCAGCTGTGCCAGATCCTCGATAGAGTAGATATCGTGGTGCGGCGGTGGGGAAATAAGCGTTACGCCAGGTACGGAATAGCGCAGCTTCGCGATATAAGGCGTCACCTTATCGCCCGGCAGCTGGCCGCCTTCGCCCGGTTTGGCTCCCTGGGCCACTTTAATCTGAATAACGTCCGCATTGACCAGATAGGCCGGCGTTACGCCGAAGCGGCCTGACGCCACCTGTTTGATGCGGGACACTTTATTGGTCCCGTAGCGCGCCGGATCTTCGCCGCCTTCCCCGGAGTTAGAGAAGCCGCCCAGGCCATTCATCGCCTCGGCCAGCGATTCATGCGCTTCCGGGCTGAGTGCGCCAATGGACATGGCTGCGGTATCAAACCGCTTATACAGCTCGCTGGCGGGCTCCACATCGTCGAGATTAATGGCGGTGCTGCTGGCAGAGGTTATCGCCAGCAAATCGCGCAGGGCCGCAACGGGACGCTCGTTCACCAGCTTCGCGTAGTGCTGATAATCGCCGTAGTCTCCGCTTTGTACCGCTTTTTGCAGCGTCGCGACCACATCAGGGTTATAGGCGTGATATTCGCCGCCGTGCACATACTTCAGTAATCCGCCCTGATCGAGCGGCTTACGCTGAAGCCAGGCGCGTTTTGCCAGATTCAGCAGGTCCTGCTGGAAATCGGTAAAGGTAGCGCCACCGATGCGGCTGACCACGCCCTGGAAGCAGAGCCCGGAGACGTCGCGATGCAGACCAACGGCTTCGAACAGCTTCGAACAGCGGTAGGACGCGATGGTCGAAATGCCCATTTTGGACATGATCTTGTAAAGGCCCTTATTGATGCCGTTACGGTAGTTCAGCATCAGGGTACGGTAATCTTTCTCGATCACGCCGCTGTCGGCCATTTTTGCCAGTGACTCATAGGCCAGATAGGGATAAATCGCCGTGGCGCCAAAGCCCAGCAAAACGGCAAAGTGGTGCGGATCGCGGGCGCTGGCGGTTTCAACAATGATGTTGGCATCGCAGCGCAGGTTTTTATCGACCAGGCGAGTCTGAACGGCGCCAACCACCATAGGCACGGGGACAGGCAGGCGTTTTTCAGTGATGCCGCGGTCAGAGAGAACCAGTAAAACGGTGCCCTCTTTAACCAGCGCTTCAGCACGATCGCACAGCGCCAGGATAGTCGCTTCCAGCGAGCTTTCAGCTGGATCGAAAGTACAGTCGAGCGTATCCGCACGATAAAACTCTTCATCCTGCGAGGTCAGCTGTTTGAAGTCTGAATAGAGCAGAATAGGGGATTTAAAGCTCAGACGGTGCGCCTGACCTTCCGCTTCGCAGAAGACATTCATTTCGCGACCGATACTGGTAGCCAGCGACATAACATGCGCTTCACGCAGCGGATCGATAGGCGGGTTCGTCACCTGAGCGAACTGCTGGCGGAAATAGTCGTAAATGATGCGCGGGCGGCTGGAAAGCACGGCGAACGGCGTATCATCGCCCATCGATCCCACGGCTTCCTGACCGTTTTCACCCAGAACGCGAATAATGGCGTCCAGCTCTTCGCTGCTGTAGCCAAACTGTTTCTGGAACGTCGCCAGCAGATCGTCATCCATTTCACGGCTGCCAACCTGATCGTCCGGCAAACTCTCGAACGGCACCAGGCGGCGGACGTTTTTCTCCATCCACTCTTTATAAGGGTGGCGGCTTTTCAGATCGTTATCGGTTTCCGCTGAATGAAGAATACGGCCTGCACGGGTATCAATCACCATCAGCTCGCCGGGACCTACGCGGCCCTTCTCCACCACTTCATCCGGCTGATAATCCCAGATCCCCACTTCAGAAGCGCAGGTAATCAGCTTATCTGTGGTAATCACGTAGCGCGCCGGACGCAGGCCGTTACGGTCCAGATTACAGGCCGCATAGCGGCCATCGGACATCACTATGCCTGCCGGACCATCCCACGGCTCCATATGCATGGAGTTAAAGTCAAAGAAGTCGCGCAGCTCCGGATCCATATCCGGATTGTTCTGCCAGGCCGGCGGCACCAGAAGACGCATGGCGCGAATCAGGTCCATGCCGCCGCTTAGGAACAACTCCAGCATATTGTCCATTGAGCTGGAGTCGGATCCGGTCTCATTAACGAACGGCGCGGCATCCTGCAAATCGGGAATGAGCGGGGTACGGAATTTATAGGCGCGCGCTTTCGCCCATTGACGGTTACCGGCGATGGTATTGATCTCACCGTTATGCGCCATATAGCGGAAAGGCTGCGCCAGCGGCCAGCGTGGTACGGTATTGGTCGAGAAACGCTGGTGGAACAGGCAGATGGCGGACTCAAGACGCAGGTCGGCCAGATCCAGGTAGAAGCGCGGCAAATCTGCCGGCATACAGAGACCTTTATAGATATTGACCTGGTTTGAGAAGCTGCAAACGTAGAACTCTTTATCGGCAATGCGTTTCTCAATACGGCGGCGCGCCATATAAAGGCGGCGCTCCATATCGCGCGGACGCCAGCCAGCCGGCGCGTTGATAAACAGCTGCTCAATGCGCGGCATGGAGGAGAGCGCGATTTCGCCCAGCACTTCCCGGTTGACCGGGACTTCACGCCAGCCCACGACGGAGAGCGTTTCGCGTAAGACCTCTTCCTCCACGATACGACGGCTTTCACGAGCCAGTTCGTCATCCTGATTGAGGAACAGCATGCCGACGGCGTAATTTTTCGCCAGGCGCCAGCCACAATCGGCGGCCACTACCCGGAAAAACCGGTCAGGCTTCTGCAATAACAGGCCGCAGCCGTCGCCGGTCTTGCCGTCAGCAAGGATCGCGCCACGGTGCTGCATGCGGGCCAAAGCGTGGATAGCGGTTCGCACCACCTTATGGCTAGGTTCGCCTTCTATGTGGGCGATCAGGCCGAAACCACAGTTATCCTTTTCAAGGGATTTATCGTACAACATATCAGTGAACCTCCCCAGGCTCTGCGGGACTCCCTGCGCCGACGAAGGGCAGACGTAGAAAGGGCACGGCGACAGGTTTTTACGAGCCAGGCTCACCTTTAATGTCGCCCCTCTATCTCTATCCGTTAGCGTCGGTGTCACAAGCGTTGAGGACTTGCTTCAGAGGGAATCTCAATAACTGCATAAGTATGACGGTCAGACGACCCGTCGAGAAAGCTTCCAGCGGATTTCCAACTTATCGGGAAAGCGTACTCAGGTCAACCAGGCCTCGTGTCGCCGCTTTTGACCTGTTTTTACAGCTTAAACTTTTGATAATAAATGATTTTAATGCGTTTTTTATGTCGATCGATTGGCGGCACTGGGGCGGGGAAGTGTGAGCTGTCTCACTATAGTGCAGGCGGCAAATCTCTGCACCATGCTGGTGCCGGGGATATTGGCAGCAGGATGTGCTGGTTAAACGCCCTTGACCACTGAAATACACTGTTTTTAAAGTTGCTTTATTTTTGCCTTAAACAGCGTTTCTTTATTAGAATCTTTAATCAACCTCGCCGTGATTAAAGGAACGTTTAATGTGAATTTTTATTCATGATTTGGCGTGGTGGAATTTGATTTAATGCTGTCATCACCCTGAAATATATCGTTGCAATAGCGTAATGGGAGTAGTTCTCAGTGCGTAGCTTATGCAGTGGATTGTTGCAACTTTTCCTCTGGAGTCTGGCATGAATAATGTGATGAATGCCATGGTTTGCGACCTTACCGCTTCCTGGTTTTCGCCAGTGAAATGACAGCGCCTGAGCCACAACGACGCTAATCCTTATCACGCACCACCCTGGTGCAGGAAGGCTGCTTCAGGAAGTATTCGCCTTTTCCGCTTTTACGTTATGATGCGGCAACTGGTCTGGAAGGAATCCCTAATGAAACAAATTCGGTTGTTAGCTCAGTACTATGTTGATCTTATGGTGAAGCTGGGGCTGGTCCGCTTCTCGCTGCTGCTGGCTTCAGCGCTGGTTGTACTGGCGATGATCGTGCAGATGGCTGTCACCATGGTGCTGCGCGGGCACGTGGAAAGCATTGATATTGTTCGTTCGGTGTTCTTTGGGCTGCTGATCACGCCGTGGGCCGTCTATTTTCTGTCGGTCGTGGTGGAACAGCTGGAGGAATCCAGGCAGCGGCTTTCCAGACTGGTGGATAAACTTGAAGAGATGCGCCACCGCGACTTAGAACTTAACCAGCAAATGAAAGACAATATTACCCAGCTAAATCAGGAGATTGCGGATCGTATCAAGGCGGAAGAAGCGCGCCTGCAAATCGTAGAAAAACTGAAAGAAGAGATGGCCCGGCGTGAAGAGGCGCAGATTGAACTGGAGCAGCAGTCATCCTTCCTGCGCTCGTTTCTGGACGCCTCTCCCGATTTAGTGTTCTACCGCAACATTGATGAGCAGTTCTCCGGCTGTAACCGCGCAATGGAACTGCTTACTGGCAAAAGTGAAAAACAGCTTATCGGCCTTACGCCCCGCGATGTCTATGATGAAGATGCGTCGACCAAGGTTCTGGAGACGGATGAAAAAGTGTTTCGTCACAACGTCTCACTAACCTATGAACAGTGGCTGCAATATCCGGACGGGCGCAAGGCCTGCTTTGAGATCCGCAAGGTGCCTTATTATGACCGTGTCGGAAAACGCAGCGGACTGATGGGCTTCGGACGCGATATTACGGAGCGTAAGCGCTACCAGGACGCGTTAGAAAGCGCCAGCAGGGAAAAGACCACCTTTATCTCAACGATCAGCCACGAGCTTCGTACGCCGCTTAATGGCATCGTCGGCCTGAGCCGCATTCTTCTCGATACTGAGCTTAACCAGGAGCAGCTTAAATACCTGAAAACCATTCACGTCTCAGCGATTACGCTCGGCAATATCTTCAACGACGTTATTGAGATGGATAAAATCGAGCGGCGTAAGGTTCAGCTGGATAATCAGCCGATCGACTTCACCAGCTTTCTGGCCGATCTTGAAAATCTCTCTGGCCTGCTGGTGCAGCCGAAAGGGCTACAGTTTGTCCTTGAGCCTGAACTGCCTCTTCCTCATCAGATTATTACCGACGGTACGCGTCTGCGTCAGATTCTGTGGAATCTGATCGGTAATGCGGTGAAGTTTACCCAGCAGGGCCGCATCGTGGTACGGGTGGCCTGTCAGGGGGAGGATTCCCTGCGTTTTGAGGTTGAAGATTCCGGGATGGGGATCCCTGAGGATGAGCAGGATAAAATTTTCGCGATGTATTATCAGGTTAAGGATCAGCGAGGTGGCAAGCCCGCGACGGGCACCGGGATCGGCCTTGCCGTTTCTCGCCGGCTGGCGCAAAGCATGGGAGGCGACATCACGGTGCGCAGTTCGCCAGGAGCAGGCTCCTGCTTTACGCTGACGGTGAATGCTCCCCGCATCGTTGAGCAAATCGAAGATGAGCAGCCCGCCGACGATATGCCGTTACCTGCGCTGCACGTGCTGCTGGTTGAAGATATTGAACTGAACGTCGTGGTGGCGCGTTCTGTACTTGAGAAGTTAGGGAACAGCGTCGAGGTTGCCATGACGGGCGAGGCCGCTCTGGCGCTGTTTGATCCTGACGAATTTGATTTGGTGCTGCTGGATATCCAGTTGCCCGATATGACCGGTCTTGACGTGGCCCGTGAAATTCATCGCCGCTACGCTGGCCATCATCTTCCACCGCTGGTGGCGCTGACGGCCAATGTTCTGAAGGATAAGAAAGAGTATCTGGAGGCGGGCATGGACGATGTGTTGAGCAAGCCGCTGGCCGTGCCTGCGCTGACCGCAATAATCAAAAAATATTGGGATTATCAGCACGACGAGACGGAAACCCCACAGGAACCCCCGCTGGATACGAAAAAACTGGCATTGCTGGATGTCGCCATGCTGGAGCAGTACATAGAACTGGTCGGCCCACAGCTAATTGAGCAGAGCCTGGCGATGTTTGAGCAGATGATGCCGGGCTATCTGGAGGTGCTGGATTCAAACATGATGGCGCGCGACCAGAAAGGGATTGCGGAAGAGGGGCACAAAATTAAAGGCGCAGCGGGATCCGTCGGGCTGGTGCATTTGCAGCAGATCGCTAAACAGATACAGAGTCCGGAGCTGCCGGCATGGTGGGACAACGTTCAGGAATGGATTGACGAACTGAAACAGGAGTGGCGGCACGATGTGGATGTGTTACGCAAATGGGTTTCTGACGCTGGAAAAAAATGACCCCGACCGAAGCCGGGGTGCGCGAATACTGCGCCAACACCAGGGAAAAGGGTAACCTGCGCTATTCTGAGAAGAAGAGTTTAAAAGCACAGGCGCGGTATTGGTGAAACGCTCAGGAACTACCTTAGCAAATCCTGCATCACATGTGACTAAATTCATTAAAATGTGTGATGTAGAGCAGCGTTCCCAGACAGAAAACATTAATTTGATGACACAGTCAAGTCTGGCGTGAATTTTAGCGCTGTATTGGTTGTTCTTCGTACGTTTGTGGCGTTTTTTGACGAATTTGGATTAACATCTCGCGATGCACCCCGCTTTTGAGCGCTAGCAACGATGCTAAGAAAACCCCTCGTCACATCAATCGGATTTAACTGGCTGTAACGCCTGTTTTTTTATGAGATTGACGTCTCCGTCTTTCTGCTGAGTTTCACCGCAATAGCATCACCGTTAATGGAAGTTTTTACCTATTAATCAAAATAATCTCGCCGGTTATTATGGTTATATCGTTATAAATAAAAAAAGCTTCAGCATGACGGAATACCCAATAGAGACAATTTTGAAACGAGGGTTATCAGCAGTTATGTAAATATTTTCCGCCGGTACTGATAAGATATGTGAATCATTTTGTTTTAAAGCTGTTCGCCATTTTTTCTGACAGTTTAAGGAAACGTTAAGTTTCGCTTTTTAATGGAACCGATTCCTGATGCGCGGAAGTGATTGAAGCGGGAGGCGCATTTAGGTAATCCCCTGGAAATTTCATGGGTGTTATGGACATTCATCTTTTATCTGATGCTTGAAGCCTTTCTTTTAAAAAGGCAGGATTGATCACAGTTTTTACGGGAAATGATAAGACAGAAATGGAAAAAACGTTATGAGACGCCCTAAGAAAACGCGGCTAAAGCGCATCAGGTTCTGGCTGCTTTGCTGCCTTTCGGGCCTGGTGGGGGCGGGGATCGCTGGCATTGTGCTGTTCTCCTTTCTGCCGGTCCCCTTTTCCGCCGTAATGGCTGAACGTCAGCTGAGTGCCTGGTTTAGCGGTAATTTTAGCTATGTTGCCCATTCAGACTGGGTAAAGCGTGACGCGATAGCAGACTGGATGCCGCTGGCGGTCATCGCCTCTGAAGACCAGAAGTTTCCTACTCATTGGGGCTTCGACGTGCAGGCGATTCAGTCGGTGCTGGATAATGACGGCGGGCGGATGCGGGGAGCCTCGACGATCACTCAGCAAACGGCGAAGAATCTCTTTTTATGGGACGGACGTAGCTGGATACGTAAAGGGATTGAGGCGGGTTTGACGCTTGGCATTGAAACTGTCTGGACGAAGCGTCGTATTCTGACCGTTTATCTGAACGTGGCGGAGTTGGGGCCCGGGATCTTTGGCGTGGAGGAAGCGTCACAACGCTTTTTCCATAAGCCTGCCAGCCGGCTGACAATGTCGGAAGCGGCGCTGCTGGCCGCCGTCTTACCCAACCCGATTCGTTTTCGCGCCGATGCGCCCTCAGCCTATGTCCGGCAGCGGCAGCAATGGATCCTGCGCCAGATGAGACAGCTTGGCGGGGAAAGTTTTATTCAGAAGTACAAGCTGTAACAGCCTGTCGTGCCCCGGGCGTCGCCGCGCCCGGCGTTTCCGCAATCACTCCTCATCAAAACCGGCATCAAAAAGCTCAATCACCGCCCGTAGCGCGTTCTCTTCCTCCGGACCGTTCGCCTCGATTTCGATATGCCCCCCTTTTGCTGAATCCAGCATCAGCAGAGCGATCACGCTGCTTGCCTCTGCTTCAGTGCCGCTTTCGTTGCGCAAAAGGACTTCGGCATCAAAGCTCTGAACCAGCTCAAAAAGCTTCATCGCGGGCCGGGCGTGCATGCCCAGCTTATTTTTGATCTCTACAGTTTGCCTGACGGTCATGTTTTACGTTTTTCCAGCGTTCGGTGGCGAGACTGAACATTTTTACCGCGCGACCGGAAATAGTCAGCAAGCTGTTCCGCAATATAAACTGAGCGATGTTTACCGCCGGTACAGCCGATGGCAACGGTTAGATAGCTACGGTTGTTCGTTTCCAGCATCGGCAGCCAGAGTTCAAGATAGCTTCGCGTCTGGTAGATAAAGTTATGCACTTCGGTATGACGATCGAGGAAGGCGGCAACGGGCCGGTCCAGCCCTGTCATCGGACGCAGTTTCGGATCCCAGTGTGGGTTAGGCAAAAAACGGACATCAAAAACGTAGTCCGCATCGATGGGAATACCGTGCTTAAAGCCAAAGGATTCGAAAACCATCGTCAGCTCGCGTTCGCGTTTGCCTAGCAGGCGCGTACGCAACATCTCGGCCAGCTCGTGCACTGACATCTCCGACGTATCTACAATCAGATCGGCTCGCGAGCGCAGCGGCTCCAGCAGATCGCTCTCTTCGTCAATGGCGCTTTCCAGCGAAAGGTTCTTGCTGGAAAGCGGATGCAGACGGCGCGTGTCGCTGTAGCGACGGATCAGCGTGTTACGATCGGCATCAAGGAAGAGAAGCTGTGGCGAGAAGCTGTCCGGCAGGCTGGTCAGGGCCTTTTCAAAAATCTCAGGCGACTCGGGCATATTACGAACATCAATGCTGACCGCAGCAGACATATTGCGGTCGGCCAGTGAGTTCGCCAGTTCAGGCAGTAAAGCCACGGGCAGGTTATCCACACAGTAAAAGCCCATATCCTCCAGCGCGCGGAGCGCGACGGACTTGCCGGAACCTGAACGCCCGCTGACGATCATCAGCACCATGACTTATTCTCCTGAGTTACCAGTAAGCCGGGGAACCCCTGCGTCAGCACAAGGGTATCCGGCACACGCTTATTCATTTAATCAGCCGGCGTCTGCCGACGTGAAAGGTTAGTGACTCTCCTCCTGGCCCTCAGCCATGATCTCAAAGAGCTCCTCGTCGCTCTGCGCTGCCCGCAGACGACGACAGACGGTTTTATCGGCAAGGCGTCGGGCCACCAGCGAAAGCGTATGCAGATGCGTTTTACACTGGTCTGCGGGCACCAGCAGAGCGAACAACAGGTCGACCGGCTGATTATCGATGGCGTCAAAGGCGATAGGCTGATCGAGGCGTATAAAAACGCCAACCGCGCGCAGCGTATCTTCAACCAGCTTGCCATGAGGGATGGCAATGCCGTTACCGATGCCGGTACTTCCCATCCGTTCACGCGTCAGAATCGCTTCAAAAATCGTCTGGTGCGGAAGGTTAAGCTGCTTGGCTGCCAGCTCGCTGATGATTTCCAGCGCCCGCTTTTTACTCTGGCAGTGTACCCCGTTTCGGGTGCAGGAAACGCTTAGTACAGAGCCCAGTTCCAGTTTTAAGTCATTGTTCATCATAGGTTCACTTACGTGTTCACTTCCGCCTGGCCAGATGGCCTTCTTATTGATCAACGGCCCGTACCCTGTCAGCAGAGTACGGGCCGAAAATCTTCCGTCACCTTCCAGGGAGATGAGGGTGACGAAAAAAGAATCAATGTCTGAGTGAAATTTAGTGTTGTTTCAGTTTGTCTTTATGTTTGTTGAGCTGGCGAGTCAGCTTGTCGATCAGGCCGTCAATCGCCGCGTACATATCTTTATCTTCCGAGGTAGCATGCAGCTCTCCGCCATTTACATGCAGTGTGGCATCCGCGATTTGCGTGACCTTTTCCACTTTGAGAACAATGTAAACCTGATTTATCCGGTCAAAATAGTGCTCAAGCTTGGCAAATTTTGTCGTCACAAAATCCCGTAAAGGTTCAGTGATTTCAACATGCTGGCCAGTGATATTGAGTTGCATACGCTCTTCCTTATCTGTTCGTTCAGACCAGCTGTTTTCGCTGGTTTGAGGGCGGGATGGATAAAGACTCTCGGTACTTCGCGACGGTACGGCGTGCCACCATGATTCCCTGACTGGAAAGCAGGGCGGTCAGCTTGCTGTCGCTCAGAGGCTTGGCGGGATTCTCCGCCGAGATTAATTTTTTCACCAGCGCGCGTATCGCCGTGGAGGAGGCTTCGCCACCCCCCTCGGTGCTGACGTGGCTGGAGAAAAAATACTTCAGTTCAAATATCCCTCGCGGACTGTGCAGATACTTCTGCGTGGTCACGCGGGAAATGGTGGACTCATGCATTTCGACGGCGGTAGCGATATCCGCCAGCACCATCGGGCGCATAAATTCTTCGCCCTGTTCAAAGAACGCCTGCTGCTGCTCGACAATGCAGCGCGTTACCTTGAGCAGCGTATCATTCCGGCTCTCAAGACTTTTGATCAGCCATTTCGCTTCCTGCAAATTGCTGCGAATAAACTGGCTGTCGCTGTCGTTACGCGTACTGCCGCCCATGGCTGCATAGTGCTGATTGATTTTCAGCCGCGGCACGCTGTCTGAATTCAGCTCTACCGTCCAGCGATCGCGGACCTTGCGCACCAGTACGTCCGGGATAACGTATTCCGGCTCGCTGGTATTAATCGACTGGCCGGGACGGGGATCAAGGGTCTGAATCAGCTGCATGGCATTTTTTAACACGTCTTCTTTCAGACGGGTTACGCGCATCAGGCTGCGGAAGTCATGGTTCGCCAGCAGGTCAAGGTGTTCGCTAACGATAAGCGTAGCCTCTTTCAGGAAAGGGATCTCCGTAAACTGAGAAAGCTGGACCAGCAAACAGTCACGCAAATCGCGGGCACAGACGCCAACCGGATCGAACCGCTGTACGCGCTTCAGCACCGCCTCAACCTCTTCCAGCGCGATCTCCTCATTGCCGAGGCTTTCCTGAATCTCCTGCAAGCCTGCGGTCAGGTAGCCGGTTTCATCCACGGCATTCACTATAGAAGTGGCGATGGCACGATCGGTATCGCTAAACGGCGTCAGCTCCACCTGCCACATCAGATAATCCTGGAGCGACTGGGTGGTCTCGCCCTGATAAATGGGCAGCTCATCGTCGTGATAATCGGTTCCGGTTCCGGACGGAGTACCTGCGGTGTAGATTTCGTCCCAGGTCGCATCCAGCGGAAGTTCTTCCGGCATATCCTTTTGCTCAAGCGCTTCACGGGTATCGAGCGCTTCTTTTTCCTGATACTCGCGGGCGTCCACTTCCTCATGAATGTCGGTCTGTTCAAGCAGCGGATTACTTTCCAGCGCCAGCTGAATTTCCTGCTGGAGTTCAAGCGTAGAGAGTTGCAGCAGGCGGATGGCCTGTTGCAGCTGTGGCGTCATGGCAAGCTGTTGGCTAAGCCTGAGTTGCAAACCTTGCTTCATATTCAGGATACTAATTCCTCAAAATTCCCGGCTGGTCTGGACACCTTATCAGAGTCTGAACTCTTCTCCCAAGTAGACTCGCTTAACTTGTTCATCCGCCAGGATTTCTTCCGGCGAGCCGTGGGCAATCAGATGCCCCTGGCTGACGATATAAGCCCGTTCACAGACCGCCAGGGTTTCCCGCACGTTGTGGTCGGTGATCAGCACGCCAAGCCCGCTGTCACGCAGATGCTCAATGATCTTTTTGATATCGATAACGGAGATAGGATCCACCCCTGCAAAGGGTTCATCCAGCAGGATAAATTTAGGATTTGCCGCCAGCGCCCGCGCAATCTCTACCCTGCGCCGTTCACCGCCCGACAGGGCCTGGCCCATGCTGTTACGCAGATGCTCAATGTGAAATTCGTTCATTAACTCATTGGCGCGATCTTCACGCTGCTCTGCCGTTAAGTCGTCGCGAATCTGCAGCACCGCCATCAGGTTATCAAACACGCTGAGCCGGCGGAAAATAGACGCTTCCTGCGGCAGGTAGCCGATGCCCCGGCGCGCGCGCGCGTGAAGCGGCAGGATGCTGATATCTTCATCATCAATAATAATGCGGCCCGCATCACGGGGAACGATGCCGACGACCATATAAAACGTCGTGGTTTTTCCCGCGCCGTTAGGGCCAAGCAGACCCACGATTTCGCCGGATTTCACCTTCAGGCTAACATCTTCGACTACGCGCCGGCCCTTGTAGGCCTTCGCCAGGTTTTCCGCAATTAAAGTCGCCATTAGTTACTCTTTTTCTGTCCGTTTGACTGGGTGCCTTTGTCCTGTAGCTGCGAAGGCACCAGTACGGTGGTCACGCGCTTGCCGGAATCGCTGTAGGCCTGCATCTTCTGCTCTTTCACCAGATAGGTGATGCGGTCGCCCTTGACGTTGCTGTCCAGCTGTTCCAGATAGGCATTGGTGGTCAGCTCAACAAAATCTTTAGCCAGCTCATAATGCATTTTCTGCGCATGCCCTTTTACCGGTTTGCCATTATCCTGCATCTGATAAAAGGTAGCCGGGTTGCCATAGGCATCAATGATCGTCTTGTTACTGTCGCCATTAGGGCGGGTAACCACGACTTTATCCGCCGTGATCTTAATCGTCCCCTGGGTAACAATAACGTTGCCGGTAAAGGTGGCTACGTTACCCAGCATGTCCAGCGCCTGATTTTCCGAGTTCACATTAACCGGCTTGTCAGAGTCGCCCGTCAGGGCGAACGCAGGCAGGCTGGCCGCTAACAGCAGGCCGAGGGTCAGAAACTTAAGGTTGTTTTTCATTTTGAATTTCATAGGAGGTTTTGACCTTTTCAATCAACTCGGCAGTTTTCTTCCGTAAATTCCCACGCAGTTTCATCCCGGTAGAGTTGAAGCTACGGCCATAAAGCGTGACCTGATCTTCTGACGTCACATCCTGCGTCACCAGGTTTACAACAGCGTTATCGGTTTTGATCCGATCAATCTGAGCGTCTTGCGTCAGGCTATTGACCTCAACATGACCATACAGGTAGAGCATGCGATCTTTGGTTAGCTTGGCCTTATCCGCCCTGACGGACCAGGTAGGGATTTTGTTTTCGTCATAGGTCGTCATTACCGGATTATCGAACCAGCTAACCGCTTCTTCCGAGAAGTGGGTGACTTTATCTGATACCAGCTTATAGCTCAGTGCACCTTGTGGATTATAAACCACCGTATTAGATGTCTGACTGGTATAGGTCGGCTCAAGTTCATTGGCGGTGACCGGTGAGGCGTCATCGTCGGGGCCGGCCAGATTCCAGCCGATTAATACCAAGGCCACGAGGGCCAGCAATAGCGTAATCCAACGCCGCGTTCTACTCATACCGACTGCCCTTTGGCCTCATCGAACTTACCCTGTGCCATCAGGATAAGGTCGCAAATTTCTCTTACGGCACCGCGGCCACCCGCGATACGGGTCACATAATCCGCTCGGGGAAGCAGGACGGGATGCCCGTCTGCCACGCTGACGCTCAGTCCCACCTCGGCCATCACCGGCCAGTCGATCAGATCGTCACCAATGTAAGCGACCTGCTCCGGGCGTAACGACAGTTTATCCAGAAGTTCACGGAAGGCCAAAAGCTTATCTGACTGTCCCTGGTAAAGATGCGTAATGCCAAGCGTGGCGCAGCGATCTTCCAGCAGCTTTGCTTTGCGGCCGGTTATAATAGCGACTTCCACATCAGAGGTCAGCAGGCAGCGAATGCCATAGCCATCACGAACGTTAAATCCCTTCAGCTCTTCACCACTATTTCCCTGATAGATCACGCCATCTGACATGACGCCATCAACATCACAAATTAACAGCCTGATCTGGCTGGCGCTTGTCATGACTTTCTGGCTAACCGTGCCGTAACAGGTTTCAATCCCTTCCGCTGCACTACTCATTACTTTTGTTCCTTTTTTAAACCACACCTGCGCGTAGCATGTCATGCATGTGCACCACGCCCAGCAACTGATCGCCATCTGCGACCATAACGGCAGTAATATTTCGGCTTTGCATCAGGTTCAGCGCATCGACCGCCAGAATATTGGGGCGAACTCTGATACCGCCGGACGTCATCACGCTGGCGATACTGGCGTGCTGAATGTCGATACCCATATCAAATACTCTGCGCAAATCACCGTCGGTGAAAATACCTTCAATTTTCATTAAATCGTTGCAGATGACCGTCATTCCCATATTTTTACGCGTGATTTCCAGCAGTGCATCGCGCAGGGAAGCGTCACGACTGACGTGGGGGATCTCGTCACCGGTGTGCATAATATCACTGACGGTCAACAACAGCTTGCGGCCCAGCGCGCCACCAGGATGGGAGAGGGCAAAATCTTCCGTGGTAAAGCCACGCGCTTTCAGCAGGGCGACGGCCAGCGCATCACCCATCACCAGAGTGGCAGTAGTACTTGACGTGGGTGCCAGCCCTAAGGGACAGGCTTCCTGAGGCACTTTAACACAGAGATGAATATCGGCTGCACGACCCATTGCGCTCTCTGGCTTGCTGGTAATGCAGATCAGCGAAACGTGCAGACGTTTCAGAACCGGTATCAGCGCCAGAATTTCTGACGACTCGCCAGAGTTTGAAATAGCGATAACAATATCGCCCGCGCCGACCATACCCAAATCACCGTGGCTTGCCTCCGCCGGATGAACAAAAAACGCGGGTGTACCGGTGCTGGCGAAGGTAGCCGCCATTTTTTTACCAATGTGGCCTGACTTGCCCATTCCCATAACCACTATTTTACCCAGACAGTGAGAGATAAGCTCACAGGCCTGGGTAAAGTCATCGTTAATATACTGATCGAGCTGTTCAAGACCCTGACGTTCAATATTCAACACTTCTTTGCCGGCCCGTATGAAATCAAAGCCTGGCTCAATGTTAGTCATTGCCATTTTTTCTCATCCTTTTACCAGAAGGTGGCCTCAGGCATCCAGTACAAGACTGCTACCCAGGCAATGAATCCGCAAAGCAGCAGCGCACCCGCAGGGCGGCCTATATTACGGCTGCGTTGTAAACATAAAAGCGCAAACAGGGCGCTGACGCCGAGCATGAGCCAGTAATCGCGTGCAAAGGCATGGAAATCCACCCTTCCCGGATGGATAAGAGCGGGCACGCCCAGCACGATGGCAATATTGTAGATGTTGGAGCCAATCAGGTTGCCGATTGCAATATCATCTTCGCCTTTCAGCGCGCCCGCGATAATGGTGGCCAGTTCGGGAAGGCTGGTGCCTACCGAGATAATCGTCAGGCCGATGACCAGTTCGCTAATGCCAAAATAGTCAGCAATGACGGTGGCGTTATCGATGATCATCCGGGTCGACATCGGCAGCATGACCAGGGCGACAGCCAGCCAGAGAAAGGCAACGGTGTTACCGGTGTCGTCGCTGGGTAATTCCGCCAGCTGTTCCCGCGTCAGAGAATCATTATTCTCCCGTTCGGCGCGACGGGCGATTTTAATGATAAAAAGCAAATAGCCCGCCGCAAACGCGATCAGCGCGAGGCCATCGTTGCGGCTCAGCGTGTCGTCAAACAGCACAATGCCGCAGAGCAGCGTCACCAGCAGCATTAACGGCAGTTCTCGTCTGAGCAGATTGGAGGTAACGTTAAGAGGATGGAGCAGGGCCGCGCCCCCTAAAATCAGCAGAATATTTGTCATGTTCGAGCCGATAACCGTACCGACAGCAATATCCATCTGCCCATGGGTCGCCGCCGAGAACGAGACAATCAGCTCGGGAAGCGACGTTCCTATGCCGACCACGGTCATACCGATGATTAACGGGGGGATACCTGAGGCGCGACAGAGAATGGCGGCGCTGTAAATCAGGCGATCGGCACCATATACCAGCAGGACCAAACCGATAATCAAGAGTGCTGTAGCTACGAGCATGAAATGTCCTTTGAACGGGTATAATCGTCGGCTTGCCTTGCGCGACGTTTAAAGCAAGGGCGAAAGGGATAATGGGCGTGATTTTGACGGTCTGAAAGCAAAAAGTAAAACTTATGCCAACTTTAGCCACGTCTCGGGAACAAGTTTCTGTAAAAGTGTTCTGTCGGGTGCTTATAGGCTACCATCGCAGAGAAATTATCTGCCTGTATATGTGAAGGGGTAACTATGGGTAAGACGGAAACGAATCTGGTTGATGTCCGCAACGTCAGTTTTGCCCGCGGCGATCGGCCGGTTTTCGATAACATTTCGCTTACGGTGCCAAAAGGGAAAGTCACCGCCATTATGGGTCCCTCCGGTATTGGAAAAACAACGCTGCTGCGTCTAATCGGGGGACAGTTACGACCCGACAGCGGAGAAATCTGGTTCAACGGTGAGAATATCCCGAGCCTCTCCCGCTCGCGTCTGTATGAAGCGCGTAAAAAGATGAGCATGCTGTTTCAGTCGGGCGCGCTTTTCACCGATCTGAACGTGTTTGACAATGTGGCCTGGCCGCTGCGGGAACATACTCAGCTTCCCCCACAATTACTGCACAGCACCGTGATGATGAAGCTTGAAGCCGTGGGCCTGCGCGGCGCGGCGATGCTGAAGCCTTCCGAGCTTTCTGGCGGGATGGCCAGACGTGCGGCGCTGGCCCGTGCTATTGCGCTTGAGCCGGAGCTGATTATGTTTGATGAGCCCTTTGTTGGTCAGGATCCGATTACAATGGGGGTGCTGGTTAAGCTTATTGATGAGCTGAACCACTCACTTGGCATGACCTGTATTGTGGTTTCGCATGATGTGCCTGAGGTCCTGAGCATCGCTGACTATGCCTATATTATTGCCGGTGAGAAAGTTATCGCACAGGGAACGGCAAGCGCACTGCATGACAATAAGGATGCCCGCGTGCGTCAGTTTATTGATGGTATCGCCGACGGTCCGGTACCCTTTCGCTTTCCCGCAGGGGATTATCTGCAAGACTTAGCTGGCTCAGGGAGTTAACCACTGATGTTTCTACATGTACTGGCGTCAGCAGGGCGTCAGGTTATTAATACCTGCGCCTCTTTTGGCCGGGCGGGGCTAATGCTCTTCCATGCGCTGGTCGGTATTCCCCGCTTCCGTAAGCATGCGCCGCTGGTGGTGAAGCAGCTTTACAGTATTGGCGTGCTGTCGCTGCTAATCATTGTTGTGTCGGGATTATTTATCGGCATGGTACTGGGGCTCCAGGGCTATCTTGTCCTGAATACCTACGGCGCGGAAAGTAGCCTGGGCATGCTGGTGGCGCTTTCGCTTCTGCGGGAACTGGGGCCGGTGGTGACCGCGCTGCTTTTCGCCGGCAGGGCGGGGTCGGCACTGACGGCAGAAATAGGGTTGATGAAGGCAACCGAGCAGCTCTCCAGCATGGAGATGATGGCAGTGGATCCGCTGCGCCGGATTATCTCACCGCGGTTCTGGGCCGGTTTTATCAGTATGCCGCTGCTGGCCCTGATTTTCGTCGCGGTAGGCATTCTGGGCGGTGCGATTGTCGGCGTCAGCTGGAAGGGGATCGACAGCGGTTTCTTCTGGTCGGCGATGCAAAACGCCGTCGACGTGCGTACAGATATTCTTAACTGCGTCATCAAAAGCGCCGTGTTTGCCTTCACGGTAACCTGGATAGCGCTGTTTAACGGCTACGACGCGATCCCGACATCGGAAGGGATCAGTCGCGCTACAACGCGTACAGTAGTACATGCTTCTCTGGCAGTACTCGGTTTGGATTTTGTGCTCACCGCACTGATGTTTGGGAACTGATGCAATGCAAACGAAAAAAAGCGAAATTTGGGTTGGGGCGTTTTTACTGCTGGCGCTGTGTGCCGCCCTGTTCCTCTGCCTGCGCGTGGCGGATTTAAAATCGTTAGGCAATGCGCCTACCTGGAAGCTCTATGCCACTTTCGATAATATTGGCGGACTGAAAACCGGATCGCCGGTCAAAATTGGGGGCGTGGTGATTGGTCGGGTTTCAGATATTACCCTCAATGAAAAAAACTATTTACCCCTCGTCACCATGGATATTGAGGACAGATATACCAAACTCCCTGACACCAGTTCACTGGCGGTCAGGACCTCCGGCCTGCTGGGTGAGCAATATCTGGCGCTGAATGTGGGATTCGACGATCCTGAAATGGGGACGGCTATGCTCAAGGATGGCAGTACATTACAGGACACTAAATCGGCGATGGTACTTGAGGATCTGATTGGTCAGTTCTTATATAAGAGCGACAACGATAACAAGAGCGCTTCGCCAGCGGAACCGGCAGCTAACGGGCAATCCACGCCGGCTACAATGACTACTCCATAAGAGGACAAGTAATGTTTAAACGTTTCCTGATGGCGGCAATGCTGATTATTGCACCGGTTGTTGCTAATGCAGCGGTCGATAAAACGAATCCTTATCAGCTTATGAACGAGGCGGCGGAAAAAACCTTTTCGCGTCTTAAAAATGAACAGCCGAAAATTCAGCAAGATCCAAACTATCTGCGTCAGATCGTCCGTGAAGAGCTGCTGCCCTATGTGCAGATTAAATATGCTGGTGCGTTAGTGCTGGGACGTTATTACAAAGACGCGACCCCCGCTCAGCGTGAAGCTTATTTCAAAGCCTTCGGCGATTACCTGGCGCAGGCCTACGGTCAGGCGCTGGCGCTCTACAACGGGCAGACTTACCAGATTGCACCGGAACAGCCTTACGCAGATGCGAATATTATCGCCATCCGCGTGACGATTGTTGACCCTAACGGCCGTCCGCCGGTTCGTCTGGATTTCCAGTGGCGTAAAAACAGCCGCACTGGTGAATGGCAGGCGTATGACATGATTGCAGAAGGCATCAGCATGATTACGACCAAACAGAATGAATGGAGCGATACGCTGCGTCAGAAGGGCGTTGAGGGACTGACGACCCTGCTGAAATCCTATGCGAACCAGCCTATTACGCTGGATAAGCAGCAGTAATGAGCGAGCAATTAAGCTGGCAGAGTGAAGCAGGGCGGCTTCAGCTTGCGGGCGTCCTGGAGCGCGAAACGTTGCTGACGCTCTGGGAGAAGCGTTTCGATGTGATGAAACAGATCGATACAATCGATGTGTCCGCTCTGAGCCGGGTGGATTCTGCGGGCCTGGCGCTGCTGGTACATCTGCGACAGATCGCGCAGCAACAGGGAAAAACGCTGAGGTTCAGTGGGATAACCGATAAACTTAGTTCCCTGATCGCGCTCTATAACCTGCAACAGATTATTCTCTCCGACATCTGAAAAGAAGGTCAGAACCGGTACATCAAAAGCCTCCGCCACGTCGGGGGCTTTTTGCTTGTTTAAGATAGCGGCACTTTCCACTAAGATGTGTGCCTGTTAACGATCAACTGGATCCGGAAGCCTCATGGAAAATAGTGAAATTCAATCCGTGCTGATGAGCGCGTTACCTCTTCAGGAAGTTATTGTGACCGGCGACGGTAGCCACTTCCAGGTTATTGCGGTTGGCGAGCTGTTTGGCGAGCTGAGCCGCGTTAAAAAGCAGCAGACCGTTTATGCGCCGCTGATGGAATTTATTGCCGACAATCGTATTCACGCGGTATCAATCAAAACTTATACCCCTGAAGAATGGGCGCGCGACCGTAAGCTGAACGGTTATTAAGCTGACTCGCTGATTTCATCGCGCAGGGCCGTGATGAGGCCGGCAACACTTTTATGATTAATGAGAACTGGTGCAATGGATAAATTTCGTGTGCAGGGTCCCACCCGTTTAAGCGGGGAAGTGACAATCTCTGGCGCCAAAAATGCGGCGCTGCCGATCCTGTTCGCTGCTCTGCTGGCGGAAGAGCCCGTAGAGATTCAGAATGTCCCGAAGCTGAAGGACATTGATACCACCATGAAGTTGTTGGGCCAGCTGGGAGTAAACACTGAGCGTAACGGTTCAGTACATCTGGACGCCAGCGAGGTGAACATTTACTGCGCGCCTTATGAACTGGTAAAAACCATGCGGGCTTCGATCTGGGCGCTGGGACCGCTGGTGGCGCGCTTTGGTCAGGGTCAGGTCTCACTGCCGGGCGGCTGTGCGATCGGCGCCCGCCCTGTTGATTTGCATATTACCGGCCTGGAGCAGCTTGGTGCAGAAATCCGGCTGGAAGAGGGTTACGTCAAAGCTTCCGTGGATGGTCGCCTGAAGGGCGCGCATATCGTGATGGATAAGGTTAGCGTTGGCGCTACGGTCACCATCATGAGTGCTGCGACCCTGGCGACCGGCACCACCGTGATCGAAAATGCCGCACGTGAGCCTGAAATTGTTGATACTGCAAACTTCCTTAACACGCTGGGCGCGAAGATCAGCGGTGCCGGCAGCGATCGCATTACGATCGAAGGCGTGGAACGTCTGGGCGGCGGCGTCTACCGTGTGCTTCCCGATCGTATTGAAACCGGGACTTTCCTCATCGCTGCGGCTATCTCGGGCGGCAAAGTCCTCTGCCGTAACACGCAGCCGGATACGCTGGATGCCGTGCTGGCAAAACTGCGCGAAGCCGGGGCAGATATTGAGCAGGGTGAAGACTGGATCAGCCTTGATATGCACGGTAAGCGGCCAAAAGCCGTGAATTTCCGCACGGCGCCGCATCCCGGCTTCCCGACCGATATGCAGGCGCAGTTCAGCCTGTTAAATCTGGTGGCGGAAGGGACCGGCGTGATTACCGAAACCATCTTCGAAAACCGGTTCATGCACGTACCTGAGCTGATCCGCATGGGTGCGCATGCAGAAATTGAAAGCAACACGCTGATCTGTCACGGCGTGGAAAAACTGTCCGGTGCGCAGGTCATGGCTACCGACCTCCGTGCTTCAGCCAGCCTGGTGCTGGCTGGCTGCATTGCCGAAGGAACAACCACGGTCGATCGTATTTATCATATCGATCGTGGCTACGAGCATATCGAAGATAAGCTTAAAGCGTTAGGGGCCAATATTGAGCGCGTGAGCGGCGAAGAGTAAGCCTACTCTTCGCGGAGTAACGGGGGTAATAGCACGCGCTATTGCCCCTTTTTATTTTCCCGAATCAGCCGCTTACGATCGATAAGTGTATGACTTACGGGATCGTAATAACGGCTGGGCCAGATCTCGGCCGGATGGATCCTGAGCGCATCAGCGATTAGCCATTCTCCTTTCGGCCACGGGCGAAACAGCGCGTTGGCGAGGGTTGACGAGCTGAGTCCCGCCGTACGTGAAACCTCCGCGAGCGAGGTGCCCTGCTTACGAAGCGCCGCAATAATATCCGCATTATGCCAGTCTTTTTTTACCCGCTGCATGCGTTATCCTCCTTGTACACATGATTTCAGGAAACTTTAACCTTATTTTATCAACCAGGCGCCATCCTGTTGCACAGAGGCGTTCATAAAACCTTTTGAAAACAGTCCATGGATGCAAAATTGTTTATAACAAAAATTCGCTTATTATTTCCAATAGTTTCCATAAAATGCGTTATTTTTGCGTGCTGTTACGCAAAAAAACGTAACAAAAAAGGGTTATTACATTGCAGAGGAGGGGAGGGGCAGGGGAGGGACGTGACTCATGACAGAAATCACAGAGCGCGGGTGACTGACCCGCGCCTGCAATTATTAAAATTCGCGCTGTACTGACATATGCGCTAATGCTTCAAGCGCGCTACGCCACGGTGATTCTGGCAGCACTTGCAGAGCGGCAATTGCCTTATCCGCTTCCTGTTCCGCGACCTGACGGGTCCACTCAAGCGAGCCGCAGAGACGCATGGTTTCCAGGACGGGTTCCAGCAGATGGCGTCCATTACCCTCTTCGATTGCGCTCCGGATCATTGCGCTTTGTTCCGGGCTGCCGTTACGCATAGCGTGAAGGAGTGGCAGGGTTGGCTTGCCTTCACTGAGATCGTCGCCGACATTTTTGCCCAGCGTTTTGCCGTCAGCGCTGTAGTCCAGCAGATCGTCAATTAGCTGAAACGCCGTGCCGATGTAGCGTCCATAATCCTGAAGCCCCTTTTCCTGTTCCGGGGTGGCGGAAGCCAGGATAGCGGAAGACTGTGCGGCAGCTTCAAACAGACGCGCTGTTTTACTGTAAATCACCCGCATATAGCTCTCTTCAGTGATATCAGGATCGTTACAGTTCATCAATTGCAGCACTTCGCCTTCGGCAATCACGTTGACGGCTTCGGACATCAGGCCCAGCACGCGAAGCGATCCGATGCTGGTCATCATCTGGAAGGCGCGAGTGTAGATGAAATCACCAACCAGCACGCTGGCCGCATTGCCGAAAGCCGCGTTAGCGGTGGCTTTACCGCGGCGCATATCTGATTCGTCCACGACGTCATCGTGCAGCAGCGTGGCCGTATGGATGAATTCAATCAGGGCGGCCACGGTAACGTGCTGCTTGCCCGTATAGTTCACCGCCCGCGCCGCAAGGATAGCAATCATCGGGCGAATGCGTTTCCCACCGCCGCTGATGATGTAGTAACCCAGCTGATTGATGAGGGAAACCTCAGAATTCAGCTGCTCGAGTATGGTTGCATTGACGTCCGCCATGTCCTGCGCGGTGAGTTCGTTTATCTGTTCTAAGTTCATCAGTCTGTTCAGCTATTGCTCAGTATGCTGCTAGGATAAGCGTCTTTACCGGTGCCTGCGGCATGTAATGTATAACAGATTGTACTTGAAAATGACGGCCTTGAAACGTTTGCATTCGCTTAGCGTTTTTTTTCTGCAATACCCCGCAACAGACACTTGTCATTACCGCTGAATTTGCGTAGAATTCGCGCCCTATTGTGAATATTTATAGCGCAGCCTGAAACCATGACGGCAAGCGCGAGAGCGGAGTTTTATATGTACGCGGTTTTCCAAAGTGGTGGTAAACAACACCGAGTAAGCGAAGGTCAGACCGTTCGCCTGGAAAAGCTGGACATCGCAACCGGCGAAACAATTGAATTCGACCAGGTTCTGATGATCGCTAATGGCGAAGACGTAACTATCGGCGCGCCGTTAGTTTCAGGTGGCGTGATCAAAGCAGAAATCATTGCTCACGGTCGTGGCGATAAAATCAAGATCGTTAAGTTCCGTCGTCGTAAGCACTATCGTAAGCAGCAGGGTCACCGTCAGTGGTTTACTGACGTGAAGATCACTGGCATCAGCGCCTAAGAGGAGATCTGACACATGGCACACAAAAAGGCTGGCGGCTCCACTCGAAATGGTCGCGATTCCAATGCAAAACGTCTGGGCGTTAAGCGTTTCGGCGGCGAATCTGTTCTGGCAGGTAGCATCATCGTTCGTCAGCGTGGCACCAAATTCCACGCGGGCACCAACGTAGGCTGCGGCCGTGACCATACCCTGTTTGCAACCGCAACCGGCAAGGTCCTGTTCGAAGTTAAAGGCCCGAACAACCGTAAGTACATCAGCATCGTTGCTGAGTAAGGTTTTCGAGCCTGAAAGCGGTACCTGATACCGCTTTCAGCAGCGAATAGAAAAGCCCCGCTATGATGGCGGGGCTTTTTACATTCTGCTTTTCAGTCCGCAATCCCGCCGCTGGCGCCTGTGGATTTACAGCAATACGCTTTTTTGCTGTACACTTTATATTCAGCTGCACGATGTCTTATGGCGGATCCCTTTTCTGGTAATGACGCGAAGACAGGATTTGCGGCTCCAGATACCCTGTTTCCGTCACCCGACATCGCTGTTGGCCACGACGGATCACCCCCGGCTTTGCACTCTTTTTGTGCCGGGAGAATGATTTACGGAGAAGTAACATGAAGTTTGTTGATGAAGCGACGATCCTCGTTGCTGCGGGCGATGGCGGCAATGGCTGCGTCAGCTTCCGTCGTGAGAAATATATCCCCAGGGGCGGCCCGGACGGCGGTGACGGCGGTGACGGCGGTGACGTCTATATGCAGGCTGATGAGAACCTGAATACGCTGATCGACTACCGTTTTGAAAAATCTTTCCGTGCGGAACGTGGGCAGAACGGTCAGAGCCGTGACTGTACCGGCAAGCGCGGCAAAGACATTATTATTAAAGTGCCGGTCGGTACGCGTATTATCGACCAGGGCACCGGCGAGACGCTGGGTGATATGACGCACCACGGTCAGGTGCATATGGTCGCTAAAGGCGGCTGGCACGGGCTGGGGAATACCCGCTTCAAATCTTCCGTAAACCGCTCTCCGCGCCAGAAAACCATGGGCACGCCGGGCGAAAAGCGCGATTTGCAACTGGAGCTGATGCTGCTGGCTGACGTGGGTATGCTGGGGCTGCCTAACGCCGGTAAATCGACCTTTATCCGCGCCGTTTCTGCCGCTAAACCGAAAGTGGCTGAATATCCGTTTACCACCCTGGTGCCGAGCCTGGGCGTGGTGCGTATGGATAGCGAACAGAGCTTCGTGGTGGCCGACATTCCGGGCCTGATTGAAGGGGCTTCTGATGGCGCAGGCCTGGGCATTCGCTTCCTTAAGCACCTGGAACGCTGCCGCGTGCTGCTGCACACTATCGATCTTGCGCCTATCGATGAAACCGATCCGGTCGAAAATGCCCGCATCATTCTGGGTGAGCTGGAAAAATACAGCGAGAAGCTGTTCAGTAAACCACGCTGGCTGGTATTCAACAAAGTTGACCTGCTGGACCAGGAAGAGGCGGAAGCTCGTGCCAAAACCATTGCAGACGCACTGGGCTGGACGGAGAAGTATTACCTGATCTCTGCCGCTAATCGCGTTGGCGTGAAAGAGCTGTGCTGGGACGTGATGTCCTTTATCAACGCGAATCCGAAAGAAGCGGAACTGGCTGCTAAAGAGCCGGAAAAAGTCGAATTCATGTGGGACGACTACCATCGTCAGCAGCTTGAAGAAGCTGACGCGGCGGTTGAAGATGACGAAGAGTGGGATGAAGAGTGGGACGATGAGGACGACGAAGGCGTCGAATTTATCTACCAGCGCTAACGCTCAGAAGGGGGACACAAATTGTGTCCCTTTTTATTGTCTGTCATTCAGCAGAAATGCTTACCCTCTGATCGGAACAGGAGCTGAGCCATGAGGTTAAGTGCCCCTGGCGCGATAGCTTCTGATGTTCGCAAACCGGGCTGGTAACTGTCCCGGTTTGCGAACAATCACAGCGGGCCGTGGTAAAACATTCTTTGACTATCAGGACGCGATTTCATGGCCGTCAGTTGTTCTGATAGACATCCTTGTAAAGCCGGCTCTCAAAACGAACCAGCGGAATACGACGCTGGCGATATTCCTTCGGCGGTACGGCATAGCCGGAAAGGAACTGCACAAACGCCACGCGCTCTCCGCTGGCAGTGGTCATAAAGCCCGCAAGATTATAGACGCCCTGCAAAGAGCCCGTTTTGGCGGAAACCTTGCCATCCACACCCGCTTCATGCAGCCCGCCACGGTAGCGTAAGGTGCCGTCATAGCCAGCCAGCGGCAGTAGCGAGATGAAGTTCAGCTCCCGATCGTTTTGCGCAATATACTGTAAAACTTTCATCATCGTCGCCGGGGAGATCAGATCGTGGCGCGACAGGCCGGATCCGTCGACCTGAATGCTGTTACCAAGATCGATATCCGCTTTCTGACGAAGTATCTGCCGTACGGCATCTGAACCCGCACGCCAGGTCCCCGGCACGCCAAAGCGTTCATGACCAATAGTGCGAAAGACCGTATCGGCAATCATATTGTCTGATTTTTTCAGCATGAGCTTCAGCAGGTGATGCAGGGGCGCTGACTGCGTGCTGGCGAGCACGTTAGCGGGCGGCGTCACCAACCGCTGGCGTACCAGATGACCGGAATAGTCGATGCCCGCCGTCTGGAGCTCTGCTTTCAGTAACGCACCGGCATAGCTGGCACCATCCTGAATAGCAAACGCCAGCGGTAGGGGCTCCGCGCGCTGCGTCATACAGCCGGTCAGGGTAAAGCGATTAAGCTCGCCGGGAACGACATCCAGTTCGCAATACTGCGCGTCAGGAGAACCTTTTGCCAGCGTACGGACCTGGCTGAACATATTGACCGGATAAAAGGACGCCACGCGGATAAAAGCGTTATCGCCCGCCTCTGGCGCGCTGTAGAGGGAAACGGAGAAGCAGTTCCGGTCAACGATGGCTGCCGCTGGCGGGGCGCTGAAGCACTGGGTCATATCGTTCCACGGCCAGCCGGGCGCCTGATCGTGGCTGGCAAAAACGGAGGTATCAATAACCAGATTACCTTTAATATGCTGCACGCCCTGCTTTCTGAGCGTCGTGACCATATTTCGCAAATCCTGCCTTGTTAGCGTGGGATCGCCGCCAAAACGCGCCACAAGATCCCCATTCAGCGTATCGCCGTTCAGGCTGCCTTTACTTTCCAGCTGGGTATGAAAACGGTAGTCGGGGCCGAGCTGTAACAGTGCGGCCAGAGCAGTAATCACCTTTATCGTACTGGCTGGCAGCGCCATCTGCTGACTGTTATAGTCAATGGAAGGAGTACTTGCGCCTATTTTTTGAACGACCAGCGCCAGGTTTGCGCCTTCGGGTAAATATTTAACGTAGTTTTCTACCGGAGCAGCCTGGGCATTCAGCATAAATGCGCAGGTTAAGCCCGCAACAATTCTTGAAAATCGCATAATCTCGCGTTTACTGACAGGTGATGCAGCCATACTACGGTGCATTACGGTGGAAAGTAAACGATGACCCATAAGGAACTCTGGGGTAAAATACGTATCAAAATGCAAAACCTGCCGGGTCCTGAGCATTCCTCCGGGCCAGGGTTCTTTCGTTTGTAATTCAGTGGTAGGCGCCGCAGAACGCTTTTTCTGCATTAACCTGTCAGGATGACGAAATTTTGCACAGGACCGATTTTACGAGGTATTGAGATGAATCAGATTCCGATGACGTTAAGGGGCGCAGAAAAGCTGCGCGAAGAGCTCGAAGAGCTGAAAACCGTTAAACGCCCCAGAATTATTGCCTCAATTGCTGACGCGCGTGAGCATGGCGATCTGAAAGAAAACGCTGAATATCATGCTGCACGTGAAGAGCAGGGCTTTTGTGAAGGCCGTATCCAGGAAATTGAAGCAAAGCTGTCGAACGCTCAGGTGATCGATGTCACAAAAATGAACGCGAATGGTCGGGTGATCTTCGGTTCTACCGTCACCGTGCTGAACCTGGACAGCGACGAAGAGTCAACTTATCGCATCGTGGGTGATGATGAGGCGGACTTTAAGCAAAATCTGATTTCTGTGAACTCGCCGATGGCGCGTGGCCTGATTGGTAAAGAAGTTGATGACATCACCGTCATCAAAACGCCGGGCGGCGACGTGGAATATGAAATCCTGAAAATAGAATATCTTTGATTTCTGCTACGCTGACCTGGGTCGACGTAATGTAAAGAAAGGAAAAAGGCCGCTATGCGGCCTTTTATCAACATCAGGAGCGTGGCACCTTTCTCTCCGCCCAGGTTCAGGAATCTCTCCCGACCTCAGCGTGGAATGGCGATCTTGCGTTCTTTCGTTGGACGGTACAGCACCAGCGTCTTGCCGATAACCTGCACGTTAACCGCACGGGTTTCACGCACGATGGCTTCAACAACAAGGTTTTTGGTCTCACGGTCTTCCGTGGCGATTTTTACCTTGATGAGCTCGTGGTGCTCCAGTGCCTGTTCGATCTCGGCCAGCACCCCTTCGGTCAGACCATTGTTGCCGAGCATGACGACAGGCTTCAGCGGATGGGCCAGTCCTTTCAGGTGCTGTTTTTGTTTGGTACTCAGATTCATCGTATTTTTTACTTACATTGGGATTGAAAACGGGTCATTCTACCGCCATCTCTGGTGTATCACCAAATCGGCATGCTGATTTGTGCGGTTTATTTATCGCATACGTTGAATCATAGTTGGAAATTGTATGACTGGTAAAAAGCGTTCGGCCAGTTCCAGCCGCTGGCTGCAGGAACACTTTAGCGATAAATATGTGCTTCAGGCACAGAAAAAAGGGCTGCGTTCGCGCGCCTGGTTTAAACTTGATGAAATACAGCAGGGTGACAAGCTGTTTAAACCCGGCATGACCGTGGTCGATTTGGGAGCAGCCCCTGGCGGCTGGTCGCAATATGTGGTCACGCAGATCGGGTCTAAAGGGCGGGTTATCGCCTGTGATATCCTGCCAATGGATCCTATCGTTGGTGTCGATTTCCTTCAGGGTGACTTTCGTGATGAACTGGTATTGAAGGCCCTGCTGGAGCGCGTTGGCGATAAAAAAGTTCAGGTTGTGATGTCCGATATGGCCCCCAACATGACCGGCACGCCAGCCGTTGATATCCCCCGATCGATGTATTTAGTTGAGCTTGCGCTGGAAATGTGTCGAGATGTATTGGCACCCGGCGGCAGTTTTTTAGTGAAAGTGTTTCAGGGAGATGGCTTTGAAGATTACCTCCGGGAAATTCGCTCCCTGTTTACGAAAGTAAAAATTCGTAAGCCGGACGCTTCGCGCTCTCGTTCGCGTGAAGTGTACATTGTAGCGACTGGGCGCAAACTATAGCCATTACAGGTGGCTTCGCAGCAGAGCGGCAGATGCGACCTCCGACAGGCTTACGCAGGTAAGTGAGTCAGAGAGACGCCGTCAGCATCGCAGCGATTCCAACCAGGATGGTTATATAGTACCCTACGCTGTCTGTTAACACCGTTGTAAGAAGAGGTTAATCCCTTGAGTGACATGGCGAAAAACCTGATTCTCTGGTTAGTCATCGCAGTTGTGCTGATGTCTGTATTCCAGAGCTTTGGGCCCAGCGAGTCGAATGGCCGTAGGGTTGATTACTCTACCTTCCTGTCTGAAGTAAATCAGGATCAGGTCCGCGAGGCGCGGATTAACGGGCGTGAAATCAACGTTACCAAAAAAGACAGTAATAAATACACGACCTACATCCCCGTCAACGATCCCAAGTTGCTCGATAACCTGTTGACTAAAAATGTAAAAGTAGTTGGTGAACCGCCGGAAGAGCCGAGCCTGCTGGCCTCGATCTTCATTTCATGGTTCCCAATGCTGTTACTTATCGGTGTCTGGATCTTCTTTATGCGTCAGATGCAGGGCGGCGGCGGCAAGGGGGCGATGTCCTTCGGCAAAAGCAAAGCCCGTATGCTGACAGAAGATCAGATCAAAACCACCTTTGGCGATGTAGCCGGTTGCGACGAAGCGAAAGAGGAAGTGAGCGAGCTGGTTGAATACCTGCGCGAGCCGAGCCGCTTCCAGAAACTGGGCGGTAAAATTCCGAAAGGCGTGCTGATGGTGGGCCCACCGGGTACTGGTAAAACGCTGCTGGCAAAGGCTATCGCGGGTGAAGCGAAAGTGCCTTTCTTTACCATCTCCGGTTCTGACTTTGTTGAAATGTTTGTCGGTGTGGGTGCTTCCCGCGTCCGCGATATGTTTGAACAGGCGAAAAAAGCGGCACCATGCATCATCTTTATCGATGAGATCGATGCGGTAGGTCGCCAGCGTGGCGCAGGCTTAGGCGGCGGTCACGATGAACGCGAGCAGACGCTGAACCAGATGCTGGTTGAGATGGACGGCTTTGAAGGGAATGAAGGCATCATCGTCATTGCCGCAACCAACCGTCCAGACGTACTGGATCCGGCGCTGCTGCGTCCAGGCCGCTTCGACCGTCAGGTTGTGGTTGGACTGCCGGACGTGCGCGGTCGCGAGCAGATTCTGAAAGTGCATATGCGTCGCGTGCCGCTGGCTACCGATATCGACGCTTCTGTGATTGCTCGTGGTACCCCGGGCTTCTCCGGTGCGGATCTGGCTAACCTGGTCAATGAAGCTGCGCTCTTTGCCGCTCGCGGTAATAAACGCGTCGTTTCAATGGTTGAGTTTGAAAAAGCGAAAGACAAAATCATGATGGGTGCGGAACGTCGCTCCATGGTGATGACGGAGTCGCAAAAAGAATCAACGGCTTATCATGAAGCGGGTCATGCCATCATTGGCCGCCTGGTTCCTGAACACGATCCGGTACACAAGGTGACGATTATTCCTCGTGGCCGTGCCCTGGGCGTGACTTTCTTCCTGCCGGAAGGCGATGCGATCAGCGCCAGCCGTCAGAAGCTGGAAAGTCAGATTTCAACGCTGTACGGCGGTCGTCTGGCGGAAGAGATTATCTATGGACCTGAGCGTGTTTCTACCGGCGCGTCTAACGATATCAAGGTAGCTACCTCGATTGCGCGCAACATGGTGACGCAGTGGGGCTTCTCAGAGAAACTTGGCCCGCTGCTCTATGCTGAAGAAGATGGTGAAGTTTTCCTCGGCCGCTCGGTGGCGAAAGCGAAGCACATGTCTGATGAAACCGCGCGCATTATTGACCAGGAAGTCAAATCTCTGGTGGAAGGCAACTACCAGCGTGCACGTCGTATCCTGAATGAAAATATGGACATCCTTCACGCGATGAAAGACGCGCTGATGAAGTATGAAACCATTGATGCGCCTCAGATCGATGACCTGATGGCTCGCCGCGAAGTGCGGCCGCCAGCAGGTTGGACGGATCCGGGCAGCACCAATAATTCAGATAACAACGGTACGCCAAAGGCGCCGCGTCCGGTCGATGAACCGCGTACGCCAAACCCAGGCAATACCATGTCCGAACAGCTGGGCGACAAATAAGTCTCCTTTCTGTCAGACACAAAACTGAAACCCCGGCGCTGACCGGGGTTTTTTATATCCCCGCATTCGTTAAACTACCGGCCAGTTCAACCCGCCTTTTTTGCCTGGAGAAACCTAATCATGAAGCTGTACGCCCGCGATTCCGTTCTGGATCTGTCACATCCCCATGTCATGGGCATTCTGAACGTGACGCCTGATTCCTTTTCAGATGGCGGAAAGCACAATGAGCTGGTCCAGGCGCTGACGCACGCCAACGAGATGATCAATGCCGGTGCCACCATCATTGATATCGGCGGGGAATCAACCCGACCCGGTGCGGCTGAAGTCAGTGCTGAGCAGGAGCTGGAACGCGTTATCCCGGTTATTGAGGCCATCGCTCAGCGATTTGAGGTTTGGGTGTCAGTCGATACTTCCAAGCCTGAGGTGATCCGCGAGTCGGCTCGTGCCGGAGCGCATATCATCAATGATATTCGCTCCCTGAGCGAACCTGGCGCGCTGGAAGCCGCAGCAGAGACGGGCTTACCCGTTTGTCTTATGCATATGCAGGGCGCCCCCCAGACCATGCAGCAGGCGCCGAAGTACAGTAATCTTCTGCAGGAAGTGAATGACTACTTCATCGAACAGATTGCGCGCTGTGAACGGGCGGGGATCAAAAAAGCGCAACTGCTGCTCGACCCGGGATTCGGTTTCGGTAAGAATCTCTCACACAATTATCAGCTACTGGCGCATCTGGCCGATTTTCATCACTTCGGATTACCGCTGCTGGTTGGCATGTCGCGAAAGAGTATGATCGGGCAACTCCTGAACGTCGGGCCCTCGCAGCGCCTCACCGGCAGCCTGGCCTGTGCGGTGATAGCGGCAATGCAGGGCGCGCATATCCTGCGCGTTCATGATGTTAAAGAAACCGTCGAGGCGATGCGCGTCGTCGAAGCAACACTGTCAGCGAAGGAAAAGTAAGGCTATGAGCAATCGTAAGTATTTTGGTACCGATGGCATCCGCGGAAAAGTGGGTGAGTCGCCTATCACGCCCGATTTCGTGCTGAAGCTCGGCTGGGCAGCCGGAAAAGTTCTGGCAAGGAACGGCTCTAAAAAAATTATCATTGGCAAGGACACGCGAATCTCTGGCTATATGCTGGAGTCAGCCCTGGAAGCGGGGCTGGCGGCGGCTGGCCTTTCTGCGGCCTTTACCGGTCCTATGCCAACGCCGGCCATCGCCTACCTGACCAGAACATTCCGTGCTGAAGCGGGGATCGTGATCTCCGCCTCCCATAATCCCTTTGATGACAACGGCATCAAATTTTTCTCCATTGAAGGCACCAAGCTGCCTGATGAGGTGGAAGAAGCGATTGAAGCGGAGCTGGAGAAGCCGATTACCTGCGTGGAATCTGCTGCACTGGGCCGCGCCAGCCGTATCGTTGATGCTGCCGGTCGCTATATCGAATTCTGTAAGGGAACCTTCCCTAGCGAACTGAGCCTGAATGGGCTAAAGGTTGTGGTGGACTGTGCTAACGGCGCCACCTACCACATTGCTCCTAATGTGCTGCGTGAGCTGGGCGCAACGGTAATTACGATTGGTATCCAGCCTGATGGCATGAACATTAACAAAGAGTGCGGCGCTACCGACGTTCGTCAGCTTCAGGAACGCGTCCTGGCTGAAAAAGCGGACGTTGGCCTGGCCTATGACGGCGACGGCGACCGCATCATGATGGTGGATCATCTGGGTCATAAAGTGGATGGCGACCAGATACTTTACATCATCGCCCGTGAGGGATTACGTCAGGGCCAGCTGCGCGGCGGCGTTGTGGGCACGCTGATGAGCAATATGGGCCTTGAGCTGGCGCTCAAACAGCTGGGCATCCCCTTTGCCCGGGCGAAAGTGGGCGACCGCTACGTGCTGGAAAAATTGCAGGAGAAGGGCTGGCGGCTGGGAGCCGAGAACTCCGGTCACGTGATCTTGCTCGACAAGACGACCACCGGCGACGGCATCGTGGCCGGTTTGCAAGTGCTTACCGCGATGGTACGCAACCATATGACCCTGCATGACCTTTGCAGTGGGATGAAGCTGCTGCCGCAAATCCTGGTGAACGTGCGCTTCAGCGGTACGACAGATCCGCTGGAAGACGAAACTGTGAAAGCGGTAACGGCTGAAGTGGAGAAAGCGCTTAATGGGCGTGGACGCGTGCTGCTGCGTAAATCAGGTACTGAACCGCTAATCCGGGTGATGGTGGAAGGCGAGGACGAGGCGCAGGTCACCGCGCTGGCACACCGTATTGCTGATGCGGTTAAGGCCGTCTAATCAGCATCCGTTCGCCTTTGTTGCAGAGGCTTAAGTCCGGTGCCATCAAAGGACCGGGCTGCCTCCTTTCTGGCCTGGTCTTCGTCGAAAAAAAACGGCTGAATCATGCCTGGGCGCTACGTGACTGACAGCTTTTTTTTGCTATAAAATCAGCCTGATTCGCTCAGAAATACGGCGCTTTTTACGCTTTTGCTGATTTTTTCTGCAATCAGTCGGGGCGTGATAAATTGCTCTTGCACAGCAGGGCAGGTTTGGTTAGTATTCACACCCGCTTCTGATGGGTAGTGACAACGCTATCAATCAAACT
Organism: Erwinia psychrophila; assembly: GCF_039023475.1. Lineage (NCBI taxonomy): Bacteria > Pseudomonadati > Pseudomonadota > Gammaproteobacteria > Enterobacterales > Erwiniaceae > Erwinia > Erwinia psychrophila. The sequence goes on along the minus strand of NZ_JBCHVB010000005.1, from coordinate 221,088 downwards.
GGTTTGAAGCTTTTGATGTGCGGTTTCCGCGCAAGGAACAGGTTGAATATGTACGAAGCTCTTTTGGTAGTTTTCCTTATTGTGGCAATCGGCCTTGTCGGTCTGATCATGCTGCAGCAAGGTAAAGGCGCTGATATGGGCGCGTCATTTGGTGCAGGCTCTTCTGCAACGCTGTTTGGCTCTAACGGTTCTGGCAATTTCATGACCCGTATGACCGCAGTACTGGCAGCATTGTTCTTCATCATCAGCTTGATTCTGGGCAACCTCAACAGCAACAAAACCCAGAAAGGAAGCGAGTGGGAAAATCTGACTCAGCCTGCACAGTCGCAGCAGAGCCAGCCAGCGAAACCGGCCTCGCCGTCTAGCGATATCCCGCAGTAAGCAGTAAGAAACGTCATTTCGACGCGACAGAAATAAAAAAGTCGCAATCTTTTGTGCCGTGGTGGTGGAATTGGTAGACACGCTACCTTGAGGTGGTAGTGCCCGCATGGGCTTACGGGTTCAAGTCCCGTCCTCGGTACCAAATCTCAGTTTTGCTTGCATTTTATGCAAGGTCGGCGTAGTATTTGCCACGTTTTCGGACGCGGGGTGGAGCAGCCTGGTAGCTCGTCGGGCTCATAACCCGAAGGTCGTCGGTTCAAATCCGGCCCCCGCAACCACTTTCCCTTAGAGTTCTTTTTCAAATATACTGTATGCAACGTAACGCGCATTTCAGCAGATTTTGAAAAAAATTCTTTTGGATTGTGCCGAACCGCCAGTGATGGCGTACAGGGTCCAGTCGCATAAAGCCCCGAATTTTCGGGGTTTTTTGTTATCAGGAAACAGCACACTGGGCTATTAAGCCCTTTTTTTATGTCTTGGGGGTGGGATTGTCCACATTAGAGCAAAAATTAACAGAGCTGATTTCAGCACCGGTAGAAGCGTTAGGCTACGAACTGGTTGGTATTGAGTTTGTACGCGCTCGCACATCCACGTTGCGCATCTATATTGATAGTGAAGATGGCATCACTGTTGACGATTGCGCTGATGTCAGCCACCAGGTAAGCGCCGTATTCGACGTTGAAGATCCGATAACCGTCGCCTACCACCTTGAAGTCTCCTCACCAGGCCTTGAGCGCCCACTCTTCACCGCTGAGCACTACGCACGATTTACCGGCGAAGAAGTAAGCCTGGTGCTGCGTATGGCCGTACAGAACCGCCGCAAATGGCAGGGAATCATTAAATCTGTTGAAGGTGAAATGATCACTGTTACCGTTGAGGGTAACGACGAAGTGTTCGCGCTGAGCAATATCCAGAAGGCGAACCTGGTTCCCCACTTTTAAAAGTCCGGATTGAGGCATACCAGGATGAACAAAGAAATCTTAGCTGTAGTCGAGGCCGTATCGAACGAAAAATCTCTCCCACGTGAGAAGATTTTCGAAGCGCTGGAAAGCGCCCTGGCGACAGCAACCAAGAAAAAATATGAGCAGGAAATCGACGTCCGCGTCAGCATCGATCGTAAAAGCGGCGACTTTGACACTTTCCGCCGCTGGGTTATCGTTGATGAAGTGACGATGCCAACGCGTGAAATCACTCTTGATGCCGCGCGTTATGAAGATGAATCACTCAATCTGGGCGAATATGTTGAGGACCAGATTGAATCTGTGACCTTTGACCGTATCACCACGCAGACGGCCAAGCAGGTTATCGTGCAGAAAGTGCGCGAAGCTGAACGCGCCATGGTGGTCGATCAGTTCCGCGAGCAGGAAGGCGAAATCATCACCGGCGTGGTGAAGAAAGTAAACCGCGATAACATCTCTCTGGATCTGGGCAGTAACGCAGAGGCCGTCATCATTCGTGAAGACATGCTGCCGCGTGAAAACTTCCGTCCGGGCGACCGTATCCGCGGTGTGCTTTACGCTGTACGTCCTGAAGCACGCGGTGCTCAGCTGTTCGTCAGCCGTTCTAAACCGGAGATGCTGATTGAACTTTTCCGCATCGAAGTGCCGGAAATTGGCGAAGAAGTGATTGAAATTAAAGCAGCCGCGCGCGATCCAGGCTCCCGGGCCAAAATCGCCGTCAAAACCAACGACAAGCGTATCGATCCGGTCGGCGCCTGCGTAGGCATGCGCGGTGCACGCGTTCAGGCGGTATCCAGCGAGCTGGGTGGCGAGCGTATTGATATCGTACTGTGGGATGATAATCCTGCACAGTTTGTTATCAACGCAATGGCCCCGGCGGATGTCGCCTCTATCGTGGTGGATGAAGATAATCACACCATGGATATCGCCGTTGAAGCCGGAAATCTGGCTCAGGCGATTGGTCGTAATGGCCAAAACGTCCGTCTCGCTTCGCAGCTGAGTGGCTGGGAGCTGAACGTAATGACGGTCGACGATCTGCAAGCGAAGCATCAGGCTGAGGCCCATGCCGCCATCGACGTCTTTACCAAACATCTCGATATTGATGAAGACTTTGCCACCGTGCTGGTCGAAGAGGGCTTCTCTTCGCTGGAAGAACTGGCTTACGTCCCGATCAATGAGCTGTTGGAAATCGACGGTCTGGATGAAGAGACAGTAGAAGCGCTGCGCGATCGTGCGAAAAATGCGTTAACCACTCTGGCTCTTGCTAAAGAAGAGAGCCTTGGCGACAACCAGCCAGCAGAAGATTTGCTGGGCCTGGAAGGTCTTGATCGCGAACTGGCGTACAAGCTGGCAGCGAAAGGCGTATGCACGCTGGAAGATCTTGCCGAGCAGGGTGTTGACGATCTGTCAGATATTGATGGCCTGAACGATGAACAGGCTGGTGAGCTGATTATGGCTGCACGTAATATCTGCTGGTTCGGCGACGACGCGTAATAAACTGTAAGCAGGAAGGAACAGCATGACAGATGTAACCGTAAAATCGCTGGCCGCAGAGATTCAGACCCCGGTAGAACGCCTGGTACAGCAATTTGCTGATGCAGGGATCCGTAAGACTGAAACAGACTCTGTGACGCAGCAGGAAAAAGAGACGCTCCTTAACCATTTGAACCGTGATCACACCGGCGGTTCTGGTAAACTGACTCTGCAGCGCAAGACGCGCAGCACCTTGAATATCCCTGGCACCGGCGGTAAAAGTAAGTCGGTGCAAATTGAAGTCCGCAAAAAGCGCACCTATGTAAAAGGCGATCCTGCCGAAGCCGAGCAGGCTGAAGCAGAAGAGCAGGCACAGCGTGAAGCGGAAGAACTGGCTCGTCGTGAGGCTGAAGAACAAGCCAAGCGCGAAGCTCAAGAGAAAGCGAAGCGTGAAGCCGAGGAGCAGGCTAAACGTGAGGCAGCTGATAAAGCCAAACGTGAAGCAGCGGAAAAAGATAAAGTGAGCAATCAACATACCGACGATATGACCCGGGCTACCCAATCTGACAAAGCCCGTCGCGAAGCCGAAGCCGCAGAGCTGAAGCGTAAAGCTGAAGAAGAAGCGCGTCGCAAGATCGAAGAAGAAGCGAAGCGCGTAGCGGAAGAGGCCCGTAAAATGGCGGAAGAGAAGGGCTCCGAGTGGGCTGAAGCGGAGAAAGAAGTGGAAGATACTTCTGACTACCACGTCACCACATCTACCCACGCTCGTGCGGCAGAAGATGAGAACGACGCGCAGGTTGAAGGCGACCGCCGTACCCGCGCTGCCCGTCCGGCTAAACCGGCACAGCGTAAGAAAGGCAACAAGCACTCTGAAGCCAAAACTGACCGCGAGGAAGCGCGTGCGCAGTTCCGCGGCGGTAAAGGCGGCAAGCGTAAGCCAAGCACCCTTCAGCAGGGCTTTAACAAGCCGGCTCAGGCTGTTAACCGTGACGTGATCATCGGTGAAACCATCACCGTAGCGGAACTGGCTAACAAAATGGCGGTGAAAGGCTCTCAGGTCATCAAAGCGATGATGAAGCTGGGCGCAATGGCCACCATCAACCAGGTTATCGATCAGGAAACTGCCCAGCTGGTCGCGGAAGAAATGGGTCATAAAGTGACGCTGCGCCGTGAGAATGAGCTGGAAGAAGCGGTAATGAGCGATCGTGATACCGATGCTGCGATGGAGTCCCGTGCGCCGGTTGTTACCATCATGGGTCACGTTGACCACGGTAAAACCTCACTGCTGGACTACATTCGCTCCACGAAAGTCGCCTCAGGCGAAGCGGGCGGCATTACCCAGCACATTGGTGCATACCACGTTGAAACCGACAACGGTATGGTCACCTTCCTGGATACTCCGGGCCACGCCGCGTTTACCGCCATGCGTGCTCGTGGTGCTCAGGCAACGGATATCGTTATCCTGGTTGTGGCCGCCGACGATGGCGTCATGCCACAGACTATCGAAGCTATCCAGCATGCTAAAGCGGCGAAAGTGCCGGTTGTCGTTGCGGTGAACAAGGTCGATAAGCCAGAAGCCGATCCGGATCGCGTTAAAAACGAACTGACCCAGTACGGTATCGTGCCGGAAGAGTGGGGCGGCGAAAACATGTTCGTCAACGTATCGGCGAAAGCGGGTACCGGTATTGATGATCTGTTAAACGTGATCCTGCTGCAGGCGGAAGTCCTGGAGCTGACCGCTGTTCGTCAGGGTATGGCGAGCGGCGTGGTTATCGAATCCTTCCTGGATAAAGGTCGTGGTCCGGTTGCTACCGTTCTGGTGCGCGAAGGTACGCTGAATAAAGGCGATATCGTGCTCTGCGGCTTTGAGTATGGCCGCGTGCGCGCTATGCGTGATGAGCTGGGACGTGAAGTCACCGTAGCTGGCCCGTCTATCCCGGTTGAGATCCTTGGCCTGTCAGGTGTACCTGCTGCCGGTGATGAAGCGACCGTGGTACGTGACGAGAAGAAAGCGCGTGAAGTTGCGCTCTATCGTCAGGGCAAATTCCGCGAAGTTAAGCTGGCTCGTCAGCAGAAGTCCAAGCTGGAAAACATGTTTGCCAACATGACCGAAGGCGAAGTGTCCGAGCTGAACATCGTGCTGAAAGCTGACGTACAGGGTTCCGTCGAAGCGATCTCCGATTCCCTGCTGAAGCTGTCGACCGAAGAAGTGAAGGTCAAAATCGTTGGCTCCGGCGTGGGTGGTATCACCGAGACCGATGCCACGCTGGCTGCAGCCTCCAATGCGATTCTGGTTGGCTTCAACGTCCGTGCTGATGCGTCTGCCCGTCGCGTTATCGATTCAGAAAGTCTGGATCTGCGTTACTACTCCGTCATCTATAACCTGATTGACGAAGTGAAGCAGGCGATGAGCGGTATGCTGGCGCCTGAGTATAAGCACCAGATCACCGGCCTGGCCGAAGTGCGTGACGTGTTCAAATCACCGAAGTTTGGTGCTGTCGCGGGCTGTATGGTGACCGAAGGCAACATCAAGCGTCACAACCCAATCCGCGTACTGCGCGACAACGTGGTTATCTATGAAGGCGAGCTGGAATCTCTGCGTCGCTTCAAGGATGACGTCAACGAAGTCCGTAACGGCATGGAATGTGGTATCGGCGTGAAGAACTACAACGATGTTCGCGTTGGCGATATGATCGAAGTCTTCGAAATTATCGAAATTCAGCGCACCATCGCGTAATAGCTCGTTTAAACAGCGACGTATGTGGGAGGCCATCGTGCCTCCCGCAATCTGTATCCCCCCTTATGCGTGAAGGCTGCTGGCGCTCAAACTCTGTTATCGCAGGGCGCAGACCAGCAAGTTTGGCGACCCAAACGACCGGGGAGCATCGCAGTAGCAAGTTCTGGCTCAAACCCCTTCAGATGACGCGCTCAGAGTTCGTTTTCTGTCCTGTCTGGCCTGAACGCCGACGGCTATGCCCTGCACCTTCAGCCTTGATAATGAACTATGGTTACTTTGTCGGCCTCACTCTGATTAGTGGGGGGATACAGTCTCAATATGGAGAATATTAATATGCCGAAAGAATTTGGCCGTCCACAGCGCGTATCTCAGGAACTGCAAAAAGAGATCGCCATTATTTTACAGCGTGAGATCAAAGATCCCCGTCTGGGCATGATGGTAACTGTTTCAGGCGTAGAGCTCTCTCGCGACCTGGCCTATGCCAAAGTATTTGTTACCTTCCTGAATGACAAAGACGAAGACGCCATCAAAGGCGGTCTGCGCGCGCTGGGTGATTCCACGGGATACATTCGCTCACTGCTGGGTAAAGCAATGCGCCTGCGTATCGTGCCTGAACTGACCTTCTTCTACGACAACTCGCTGGTTGAGGGGATGCGCATGTCTAACCTGGTGACGAACGTGGTCAAAAACGACGCTGAGCGCCGTGGACCGGGCGAAGTGCAGGAAGAAGACAAGAAGGAAGACTGATGAGCCGTCCTCGTCGTCGCGGTCGCGACGTCCACGGTGTTCTGCTGCTGGACAAACCTCAGGGGCTTTCAAGCAATGATGCCCTGCAGAAAGTAAAGCGGTTGTTCACGGCAAACCGTGCCGGCCACACTGGCGCACTGGATCCGCTGGCGACAGGCATGCTGCCTATCTGCCTGGGCGAAGCCACCAAGTTTTCCCAGTATCTGCTGGACTCCGATAAACGCTACCGCGTGATTGCCCGACTGGGTCAGCGCACAGACACCTCTGATGCCGATGGTGCGGTAATCAGTGAGCGTCCGGTAACCTTTACGCAGGAAGAGCTGGATCGCGCGCTGGAAAGTTTCCGTGGGGAAACTCAGCAGGTGCCGTCCATGTACTCAGCGCTGAAGTATCAGGGCCGCAAGCTGTATGAATATGCCCGTGAAGGCATTGAAGTTCCGCGCGAAGCACGCAGCATTACCGTATACGACCTGCAGTTTATTCGCTGGGAAGGGGATGAGCTTGAGCTGGAAATCCACTGCTCAAAAGGCACTTATATCCGCACCATCACCGACGATCTTGGTGAGATGCTGGGCTGCGGCGCGCACGTGATTTTTCTGCGGCGCCTGCAGGTAGCCACCTATCCCATCACCAGTATGGTGACGCTGGAGCAGCTGGCCGCGCTGAGTGAAGAAGCGTACCGCACAGAGCGAACGCCTGCGGACCTGCTGGACCCTTTACTGATGCCGATGGACAGTCCGGCTGCGGCCTGGCCTGAGGTCAATCTGCCGGCCACCGTCTCCGCTTACTTTAAGCAGGGCATGCCGGTTCAGGCGACTAACGCGCCGGATTCCGGGCTGGTGAGGGTGACGGAAGGCGATGAACGCAAGTTTATCGGGATGGCGGAAATTGCAGAGGATGGTCGCGTCGCGCCACGGCGGCTGGTTGTAGAATATTCCGACTAGTCATTTGCGTAAGTTTGCGGCTAAGAGTAGAATGGCGCGGCTTTACATTGGGTTGCTGAATTAGAGATCGGCGCCTGTACATTTATCTTATAATTTGGAGTTGTAATATGTCTCTAAGTGTTGAAACTAAAGCGCAGATCGTTGCCGATTACGGTCGTGATGCTAACGACAGCGGTTCTACCGAAGTTCAGGTTGCTCTGCTGACTGCTCAGATTAACCACCTGCAGGGTCACTTCTCTGAGCACAAGAAAGATCACCACAGCCGTCGCGGTCTGCTGCGTATGGTTTCCCAGCGTCGTAAACTGCTGGATTACCTGAAGCGTAAAGACGTTGCGCGCTACACCAGCCTGATCGAGCGTCTGGGTCTGCGTCGCTAAGTCTCAGAATCGGCCACGCCATCGTTTCAGCGCAATCTGAACCGAAAAACGGCATAAAGGCAGATTCGTGCGAGTTTCGCTAAAAAGGGGCCTTTAGGGCCCCTTTTTTCAGGTGAGCCGCAGCATTTCCGACCAAACTATTGTATTGTTTACGAGTGTGATCTTCAGTTGCAGCGTTTCGCGCGGCTAATGAGAGGCTTTATTCCCGGGCGGGGATTAAAGATTGTCATTAGTCGCGAGGATGCAGATGAGGATTGAAAATTAACGGCAGAGTCAGTGCTCTGCCAGGACGTTAAGGACATAATTTTGCTGAATCCGATCGTAAGAAAATTCCAGTATGGTCAGCATACCGTCACCCTTGAGACCGGTATGATGGCTCGTCAGGCAACCGCAGCCGTAATGGTAAGCATGGACGACACCGCTGTGTTCGTGACCGTTGTCGGCAAGAAAAGCGCTAAGCCAGGCCAGGACTTTTTCCCGTTGACCGTTAACTATCAGGAGCGTACTTACGCTGCTGGTCGTATTCCGGGCAGCTTCTTCCGTCGTGAAGGCCGTCCGAGCGAAGGTGAAACGCTGACCTCGCGTCTGATTGACCGTCCTGTTCGCCCGCTGTTCCCTGAAGGTTTTGTTAACGAAGTCCAGGTCATCGCTACCGTGGTTTCCGTTAACCCGCAGGTCAACCCGGACATCGTCGCGATGATCGGTGCTTCCGCAGCGCTCAGCCTTTCCGGTATGCCTTTTAATGGCCCGATCGGTGCAGCCCGCGTTGGTTATATCAACGATCAGTATGTGCTGAACCCAACGAGCGATGAGCTGAAAGAGAGCAAGCTGGACCTGGTGGTTGCCGGTACCCAGGGCGCCGTGCTGATGGTTGAGTCTGAAGCTGAACTGCTGAGCGAAGATCAGATGCTGGGCGCTGTGGTATTTGGCCACGAGCAGCAGCAGATCGTTATCGATCAGATCAACTCCCTGGTTGCAGAAGCGGGCAAGCCTCGCTGGGACTGGCAGCCGGAAGCTGTAAACGAATCGTTACACTCCCGTATTGCTGCCCTGGCGGAATCCCGCCTGAGCGACGCTTACCGCATTACCGAAAAGCAGGAACGCTATACCCAGGTTGGCGACATCAAAGCGGAAGTTACCGCTACGCTGCTGGCTGAAGATGAGAGCCTGGACGAAGGTGAAATCAGCGATATCCTGCACGGTCTGGAAAAGGAAGTGGTCCGTAGCCGCATCCTGCGTGGCGAGCCCCGCATCGACGGACGTGAGAAAGACATGATCCGCGGCCTGGATGTGCGTACCGGCGTGCTGCCACGTACTCACGGCTCCGCGCTGTTCACCCGTGGTGAAACTCAGGCGCTGGTTACCGCTACGCTGGGTACCGCACGTGATGCGCAGAACCTGGATGAGTTGATGGGCGAACGTACCGACAACTTCCTGTTCCACTATAACTTCCCTCCTTACTCCGTTGGTGAAACGGGTATGGTTGGCTCGCCTAAGCGTCGTGAAATTGGTCACGGTCGTCTGGCGAAGCGCGGCGTGCTGGCCGTGATGCCGAAAGGCGATGCATTCCCGTACACCGTGCGCGTTGTCTCTGAAATCACCGAATCGAACGGCTCGTCTTCAATGGCGTCCGTGTGTGGTGCCTCTCTGGCGCTGATGGACGCGGGTGTGCCGATCAAGGCTGCCGTAGCGGGTATCGCGATGGGTCTGGTGAAAGACGGCGAAAACTTTGTGGTGCTGTCCGATATCCTGGGTGACGAAGATCATCTGGGCGACATGGACTTCAAAGTTGCCGGTAGCCGTGAAGGCATCACCGCGCTGCAGATGGACATTAAAATTGAAGGTATCACCCGTGAAATCATGCAGGTGGCGCTGAATCAGGCTAAAGGTGCGCGTCTGCATATCCTGGGCGTGATGGAACAGGCTATCAGCACCCCACGCGGCGATATCTCTCAGTTTGCGCCACGCATTCACACCATCAAGATCAGTCAGGACAAAATCAAAGACGTCATCGGTAAAGGCGGCTCTGTTATCCGTGCCCTGACCGAAGAGACCGGCACCACCATCGAAATCGAAGATGACGGTACCGTTAAAATTGCTGCAACCGACGGCGAGAAAGCGAAATTTGCTATTCGTCGTATCGAAGAGATCACCGCAGAAATCGAAGTGGGCCGTATCTACAACGGTAAAGTGACCCGCATCGTTGACTTCGGTGCCTTCGTGGCTATCGGCGGCGGTAAAGAAGGTCTGGTTCATATTTCTCAGATCGCTGACAAGCGCGTTGAGAAAGTGACTGATTACCTGCAGATGGGCCAGGAAGTCCCGGTGAAGGTTCTGGAAGTTGATCGTCAGGGCCGTGTGCGCCTGAGCATCAAAGAAGCGACCGAACAGGCAGAGCCTGAAGCGGCTGCGACGCCAGCGCCTGAAGCAGAGTAACGTCATACCAATAAGCTCCCCATGCCGCGTCTGGTATGGGGAGCTGTTTCATCGCGAGGGCAGGAAGACACCTTGTGCACGGCAGGCGGATGAATGGATGGTCATCCCATTGTTTGTATTCGGGAGTGGGAAATGAAGCCTTTTTTGCGCTGGTGTTTCGTTGCGACAGCTTTAACGCTGGCAGGATGCAGCAACTCTGATTGGCGTAAGAGTGAGGTTCTGGCCGTCCCGTTGCAGCCCACGTTGCAGCAGGAAGTCATTCTGGCGCGCATGGAACAAATACTTGCCAGTCGGGCCCTGAGCGATGATGAACGCGCACAGCTGTTATATGAGCGCGGAGTGTTGTATGATAGTTTAGGTTTGAGAGCACTGGCGCGAAATGATTTTTCACAAGCGCTGTCTGTCAGACCCGATATGCCTGAAGTATTCAATTACTTAGGCATTTATCTTACGCAGGCAGGCAATTTTGATGCTGCCTATGAAGCGTTCGATTCTGTACTTGAGCTTGATCCAACTTACAATTATGCGCGTTTAAACCGTGGTATCGCACTGTATTACGGCGGAAGGTTTAAACTGGCGCAAGATGATCTGCTGGCGTTTTATCAAGACGATCCTAACGATCCCTTCCGCAGTTTGTGGCTTTATCTCGATGAACGAGAAATTGACGCGGAAAAGGCCGTCGCGGCGCTACAACAGCGTTACGACAAAGCGGTCAGGGACCAATGGGGATGGAATATTGTCGAGTTCTACCTGGGGGATATCAGCGAAAGTAAGCTGATAGACAGCCTCAAGGCGGACGCAACGGATAACACCTCGCTCGCTGAACATCTCAGTGAAACCAACTTCTATTTAGGTAAACATTACCTAAGTCTGGGGGAGAAGGACGACGCAGAAGCGTTGTTCAAGCTGACGGTCGCCAACAACGTACATAACTTTGTTGAGCACCGATATGCATTGTTGGAGCTGGCGCTACTCGGCCAGACACAAGACGATCTATCAGAATCTGACCAGCAATAGCTGACGAACTTTTATTGCCCTTTTTTTCGAAATGTCATCATCTTAGCGGATGAGGGCTTTCTTGTTCGTCGAAACCACTAATTTGAGCCGGTTCACACTTTTTGATGAAAATGACTAAATGTTTTCACGACGAGTTATGTAGACTGGCCGCCGCAATCTAAGAGGCACGTGTACTACATGACTGATATTGAAACCACTTTTGCTGACCTGGGCCTGAGCGCCGATCTCCTCGAATCACTGAACGGTATGGGCTACGTGAAGCCTTCCCCAATCCAGCTGGAATGTATTCCACACCTGCTGGCGGGTCGTGATGTTCTGGGTATGGCTCAGACAGGAAGCGGAAAAACTGCAGCGTTCTCGCTGCCACTGCTGAATAACATTGATAGCTCCCTGAAAGCACCTCAGATCCTGGTGCTGGCACCAACCCGTGAGTTGGCGGTTCAGGTAGGCGAAGCTATAACCGAATTTGCTAAACATATGAAAGGCCTTAACGTGGTCGCCCTTTACGGTGGTCAGCGTTATGACGTACAGCTGCGCGCTCTGCGTCAGGGTCCACAAGTTGTTGTGGGTACCCCTGGCCGTCTGTTAGATCACCTGAAACGTGGCACGTTAGATCTTTCTAACCTGCGCGGCCTGGTGCTGGACGAAGCTGATGAAATGCTGCGTATGGGCTTCATCGAAGACGTTGAAACTATTATGGCGCAGATCCCGGCGAACCATCAGACCGCCCTGTTCTCCGCCACGATGCCAGAAGCAATTCGTCGCATCACCAAACGCTTTATGAAAGATCCGCAGGAAGTGCGTATCCAGTCAAGCATGACTACCCGTCCGGACATCAGCCAGAGCTACTGGACCGCTTACGGTCGTAAGACTGACGCGCTGGTTCGCTTCCTGGAAGCGGAAGACTTTGATGCAGCTATCATCTTCGTGCGTACCAAAAACGCAACGCTGGAAGTGGCTGAAGCGCTTGAGCGCAGCGGTTACAACAGCGCCGCGCTGAATGGTGACATGAATCAGGCTCTGCGTGAGCAGACGCTGGAGCGCCTGAAAGATGGTCGTCTGGATATCCTGATCGCCACCGACGTTGCGGCCCGTGGCCTGGACGTTGAACGCATCAGCCTGGTGGTTAACTTCGACATCCCTATGGATGCGGAGTCTTACGTTCACCGTATCGGCCGTACCGGTCGTGCTGGTCGTGCCGGCCGTGCTCTGCTGTTCGTTGAGAACCGCGAGCGTCGTCTGCTGCGTAACATTGAACGCACCATGAAGCTGACTATTCCAGAAGTCGAACTGCCTAATGCAGCCTTGCTGGGTGAGCGTCGTCTGGCCAAGTTCGCGGCTAAAGTACAGCAGCAGCTGGAAAGTAGCGATCTGGAACAGTATCGCGCACTGCTGAGCAAAATGCAGCCGGCAGAAGATGAGCTGGATATCGAAACGCTGGCCGCCGCTCTGCTGAAAATGGCTCAGGGTGAACGTCCTCTGATCGTTCCTGCTGATGCGCCACAGCGTCCGCGTCGTGAGTTTAAAGAGCGTGATGACCGTCGTGGCGATCGCCCGGACCGTGGTCCGCGTGAACCACGTAGCGAAGCGGCAGGCGATCGTCCGCGTCGTGAGCGTCGTGACGTTGGCGATATGGAAGTTTACCGCATTGAAGTGGGCCGTGATGATGGCGTTGAAGTGCGTCACATCGTTGGTGCGATTGCTAACGAAGGTGATATCAGCAGCCGTTACATCGGTAACATCAAGCTGTTTGGTACCCATTCCACTATCGAGCTGCCGAAAGGCATGCCGGGTGACATTCTGACGCATTTCACCCGCACGCGTATTCTGAACAAGCCGATGAATATGCAGCTGATTGGTGATGCCCAGCCGCGCAGCAACGATCGTGGTGCTGAGCGCCGTGGCGCAGGCGCCGGAGCCCCTCGTGGTGGTTTCAGCGAGCGTCGTGAAGCTGGCCGTGGCGATCGTCCTGAAGGCGCGCGTCGCTTCAGCAACGACCGTGGCGGCGAGCGCCGTAGCGGTGGTTTCAGCCGTGACGGTGGCAACCGTGGTCCACGTCGTGAAGACGGTGGCGCAGCGCCGACCCGTCGTCGCGATGCGTAACAGCTGACGGGCCACCACTGGCCTGTTCGCCTGATAAACCAGTCACCCCAGGGTGGCTGGTTTTTTTTTGCCTGAAGGATATGTCCGGTCAGTTCAGGCCGCCAGTGATGTTGTGGTAGATTAGCCCTGTTAACGAAAATGCCAGTGAGGCGATATGAATATTCCTGTCACCCGTACGACCCGGGAGATAAAAAAAAATAACGTCGTGCAGGTTATCGAAGCGCTGAAATCTCAGGGCGCGGTCACGAAGTCAGAGGTGGCAGCGGAAACCGGGCTGAGCGTGGCGACCTGTGGCACGGTACTTAATGAGCTGTGCCAGAGCGGTGAGGCGCTGATAGTGGCGCAGGCGGCCTCGAGCGGCGGGCGGCCAGCCCAGCGCTATGCCTGCAATCCGGATTTTTATTCCGTGCTCAGCCTGTATGCGGAAGGCAGCGACGCCTCCGCCACGCTGGTCTGGTCAGTAACGTCGGCCACCGGAGAGATGCTCGTGCAAGGGGAGCAGGATTTTATGCCGCTGACGCTGGAAAACTTCTACCAGCAGGCGGAAAGTCTGATCAAAGCCTGGCCTGGCATTAAGGTGCTGGGGGTCGGTCTGCCCGGCGTGGTGACGGACGGTGTGGTGCTCTCCTGCGATATCAGCCTCTTTGTCAACGTGCCGGTGGTGCAGGCGCTACAGCAGCGGTTTGGGCTGTACGTGCAGGTAGATAACGATATGAATTACACCGCCTGGGGCTTCTATCGCAGCAGCTGTGCGGACACCTCAGCGCCGGTCGCCTATATTCTCAAGCCGGACGTGCCCTGCACCGGCTGCGGTATTGTGATTAATGGTCAGGTGTTACAGGGAGCCAGCTTTTTTGCGGGCGAAGTTTCCTGTCTGCCCTGGCAAAACGGGGAGAATCTGTCGCTCACCGATGAGCTGGGCAAAATTCTGGCCTCGCTGGCCGCGATGATCAATCCCGTGACGGTCGCCCTTGCCGGGCCGCGCCTCCGTGAAGAGATGCTGCCGCTAATCCGCCAGCGCTGCGCTGACCATATTCCCGAAAGGCATATTCCCCACCTCGTCTTCCGTCATGCTGTCCGGCCTGACTACCTGCAGGGGATCGCGGAACTGAGCAGCCAGCGCTATATGCTGCACCGGCTTTTTGGCGGATGAACCGCTCTTTACCTTTTCCCTTGTGCCATATTTGTGCTGGAAAATTCCGCTAAGGATTTGACAGTTTTCAGGCGGCATGAATATAATTTCCACTTATTAAAAGTGTTTTAATAACGGGTCATTCACTCTGCATATTCACGGAAGGTAGCCAGCTATGTCTGTTGATAACGTAATGGTTATGGCTGGCAGCCATGACAAGCGCATCGCCACCCGGGCGATTTTCTTTATCACCGGTATGGCAATGGGGCTGTGGGCAGCGCTGGTGCCTTTTGCTCAGCAGCGTACAGGCTCGGCGGCCGGAGAGCTGGGCCTGCTGCTGCTCTGCCTTGGCGCGGGGTCGCTGCTGTCGATGCTGGGATCGGGACGCATCATCGGCCGGTTTGGCTGCCGGGCCGTTATCGTAGGTTCCGTTATTCTCTACAGCCTGATGCTACCGCTGCTGTCGATGCTGGATACGTTGCCGATGCTGGCGCTCAGCCTGTTTATCTTTGGCATGGGGATTGGGCTGACGGATGTGGCGGTCAACGTGCAGGGCTCGCTGGTTGAGCAGGCGGCCGGTAAGCCGCTGATGTCCGGCTTCCATTGCCTGTGGAGCGTCGGTGGGATCGCGGGCGCGGGCGGGGGAGCGCTGCTGTTCGGTCTGGGTGTGACGCCAGCGATGAGCACTTTTGTGGCTGTCAGCCTGATTGTCCTCGTGACGCTGTTCTCCTTCACTGCGCTACTTCCTTTTGGCAATCATGAAGAGCAGGGCGGAATAAAACCGAAGGCGCGTCCCAATTTCCGGCTGGTGCTGATGGCCGTGATGACCATGATCTGTTTTATGGCGGAAGGTGCGGTCATTGACTGGAGCGGCGTCTTTATGACGGAAGATCGTGGTCTGGCGCTGGAGCATGCGGGATGGAGCTTTGCCCTGTTTTCCCTGACCATGTCGCTGATGAGAATGACCGGCGATGCGGTGGTCAGCCGGCTGGGACGCCAGCGCGTCCTGATCTATGGCGGGCTTATCGCCATGGCAGGCTACCTGATCGTGGTACTGCTGCCGGGCTGGGAGTGGTCACTGATTGGTTTTGCGCTGGTAGGACTTGGCGCCGCGAATATTGCCCCGGTGCTGATCACGCTCGCCGGACAGGAAAAGGTGATGCCGGTCAATATGTCGGTGGCGCTGGTGGCAACGATGGGCTATCTGGGGATCCTGGGCGGCCCGGCGCTGCTGGGCTGGGTCGCGCATCTTTCCAGCCTGTATGTCGCCTTTACCCTGATGGGGCTGGCGTTCCTGATTATTATCAGCGGGGCGTTCAGGCTGCGTTATTAACCACAGGCTTTCCCGGAATCGCCAGCAGCAGGGCAGCGTTGCCGCCGCCGCTGGCGAACGGACTACAGCGACTGGTGAGCTTCCATCGCCAGCGCAAAGGAGCGCAGGCGCGCCTGCTGGTCAAAAATCTGACCATTCACCATGATCTCATCCGCCTGTGTTTCCCGAATCAGCGTCGCAAGGCCGCTGCGGACCGCCTCCTTATCACCCACGACAGACATGCTCAGCGCCTGCTGTACGCCGTACTGCTCGGACGGAGACCAGAGGTTATCCATGTTTTCGACCGGCTCAGGCAGCGGACCCGGCATGCCGCGACGCAGGTTAATGAACTGCTGCTGCATGGAGGTGAAGAGGAAGCGCGCATCTCGCTCGCTGTCGGCCGCCACGACGTTGACGCAGACCATCGCATGCGGTTTCTCCAGGCGCGCCGAGGGCTTGAAGTTCTCGCGGTAAAGATGCAGCGCTTGCAGCAGCATATCCGGCGCGAAGTGTGAGGCGAAGGCAAACGGCAGACCGAGCCGGGCCGAAAGCTGCGCGCTGTAGAGGCTGGAGCCGAGCAGCCAGACGGGAATTTTCAGCCCCAGGCCCGGCACGGGCTGCACCGCAGGCCGGTCATCTTCCGACGCGTCAAACCAGTTCAGCATCTCCTCGACGTCGGCCGGGAAGTTATCCATATGGCCGCCCATATGACGCCGCAGCGCCATCATAGTACGCTGATCGGAACCGGGTGCGCGGCCCAGGCCCAGATCGATACGTCCGGGATAGAGGGACTCAAGCGTGCCGAACTGTTCGGCAATCACCAGCGGCGCGTGGTTAGGCAGCATCACGCCGCCGGAACCCAGGCGCAGCGTCTGGGTATTCGCCGCAAGATAGCCAATCAGCACCGAGGTGGCCGCGCTGGCGATGCCGGTCATATTGTGGTGTTCCGCCAGCCAGTAGCGGTTATAGCCCAGTTTTTCAGACTGCTGCGCCAGCGCCAGTGAGGCGTGGAAAGCGTCGCGCGCGACGGCGCCCTGTGGGATGGGGGCCAGATCGAGAACTGACAGTGGAACCGTTTTATTATCAGACATACTCGCTCACTTATTTGAAGGGCGGAAGCTAACTTTCACTCACAGACGTGCAGATGCAGCAAGGCCGGACTGCAGGCGAACCATTGAGGTTAGCGCACCAATACATAGAAGCAGCCTAAACGATCTTACCGCGAAGAAATTGGCAGTTTGCAGCACTTTTCAGTTATGACGCGCCCGGCTGCGTTGTGTTAGCTGACAAACTCAGGGGCCAGACAGACCAGTATTACTCAGCATTTCTCAGAGTCAAACAGGATTCAGTTCCCTGCGGAAAAACGGTGGGATCCCGGCCCGGCTGAGTGGTTGCATCGCCTGAACCGGGGAGAGGAAATCCGCTGAGGCTACCGCGCAGGGCCGTTGATGGCATCTACTTTTGCGCAGCGCAGATAACGGCACAGCCTGTCGTCACGCGTTAGCTGACCAGCGCCAGCCCGGCGACCTGGCGCCAGTAGCCGTTACAGTGCTGGTGTGAGCCGAGGGTCAGGGGATGTTGGCCGGTTTCGTTGGCGCGAAAACGACCAACCATTGCCAGCGTCTCCTTACTGTCCGGCGACAGCCGCACGATATCCACCAGCCCCTGCATTGAGATCAGGTCATTGCCCAGGTTATAGCAATAGCCGCTCATGGTCTGAATCCCGTTCAGAACGAATACCTGCTGATCTTCCTGCGACCGGAGCGCCCGTCCCTGCGGCCAGTTGATGCAGCAGGTCTGACAGTCATCCTTACCCCGGTTCTCAGCCCTTGCCGTAAAGCAGCGGGCGGACCAGGCCAGCGGCAGATGGCCGTAGCTCAGGACTTCGACATCGAACTGATGACGAATACCCAGCGACTCGCACTGCGTCAGCAGGTTTTTCAGCCAGTCGCGCGACAGCTCCACCGGCATGCACCAGCGCACCATGCCCATTTTCAACAGCAGGCGCAGCGTGACGGCGTTATAACAGTTCAGCGCATGACCGGCCACAAAAGGCAGGCCCGCTTCCGCCGCCATATTTACCGTACCCATATCGTTTGCTTCGATCAGAAACTCACCGTTATCAACGTAGCGTTTCAGCTCAGTGAGCTCCGAGCCGGACTGCACCAGCGCCAGCGTACTGAGCACCACCTGCTTGCCGGATGCGGCGAGCTCTTTTGCCATCGCCAGCCAGTCCGCCACTTTGGTTGCGCGGCGTTTGCTACAGACAGCCTCCCCCAGATAAACGATCTCCGCGTCACTTTCCGCCGCAGCCAGATAAAAGTCCTGTAGCGTTTCTTTTGGCCAGTACCACAGTACCGGACCGATTGCATATTTCATGGGATATCCTACTGCCATTGACGATGATAGGCGCCCAGGGTGGTCTGCGTGCCCTCACTTAATGCGCTGAGCGCGCTCATCCAGTTTTGCTGAACGGTAAAGCGCTCAGGACTGGCCTTGCAGCGATCGATAGCCTGACGCCAGATGCGCGCAACCTGCCCGACGTAGGCCGGGCTGCGCTGACGCCCCTCGATTTTTACAGAAGCGATATTGGCCCCCAGCAGCTCGGGTAACAGCGCCAGCGTGTTCAGGCTGGTCGGTTCCTCAAGCGCGTGATAGCGGGCGTCCTCCACCTTGTAGCGGCCTTTACAGAGCGTCGGATAGCCGGCGTTCTCCTGGGCTTCATAGCGATCAATCAGCACCTCATTCAGCCTCGACTCCAGCCCCTGCGGCGTTTGCTGCCAGCGGACATAGCGGGCGGGAGAGCAGGCGCCTACGGTGTTGGGGGATTCGCCGGTCAGGTAGGAGGAGAGATAACAGCGCCCTTCGGCCATAATGCACAGGCTGCCGAAGGCGAAAACCTCCAGCGGCACGGTGGTGGTGCGGGAGAGCTGGCGTACCTGATGCATTGACAGCACGCGGGGCAGCACCACGCGGGCCACGTCAAAGTGGCGCTGGTAAAAATTGACCGCTTCAGCATTGGTTGCAGAGGCCTGCACAGAAACGTGCCGTTCAATATGCGGGTAGCGCTCCGTGGCATACTCCAGCATGGCGATATCCGCCAGAATCAGCGCGTCCACGCCCGCGTTTGCGGCCATATCAACCGCTCTCTGCCAGCGTTCATAGCCATCCGGATGAGCAAAAGTATTGATCGCAACGTGCAGTTTGCGTCTATGCTGATGCACGTAACGGGCCGCCTCCTGGAGGCGCTTTTCGGTAAAATTCAGACCGGCGAAATGGCGGGCGTTGGTGTCATCTTTCAGACCGATATAGACAGCGTCGGCGCCATTCTCGATCGCCGCCTTCAGCGCTGGCAGATTACCGGCGGGGCAAAGCAGTTCCATAACGAATTCCGGAAAACCTAAGGGCCGTTAAGTCTAGACAGGCTGGCGGTGACAATTTTTGATTTGAGGCAGCTAATCGCGTATTGATGAGAAATGGATTCAGGGTCATAACGCCATAAGTTCTTACGTTTTGTTGATCCAGCCGCCGGATGCAATTCGTCAGTATGGCAAAATAGCCGAAATTTATTGGTAAGGAGTGAAAATGGTGTTGAACCAGTTACGTGCGCAGCTTGTCCGCAAAGGACCCCAATATTTGCGCTTTCCGCTACGGTTTGCTCCCTTCGTGCTGAAGAAAAAGCTGCTGCAACAGCTGCTGGGCTGGCAATTTCATCATGCTCTTGCCGAAGGTGAGTTAGACTTCCTTGAAGGACGATGGCTTGGCATTGAAATCCGCGATCTCGGTCTGCGCTGGGCAACGACCCTGGAGCAGGGAACGCTGCGCGTTGAGGCGCGGGAAGCGGCGGACGTCTGGTTTCGCGGTGACGCGAACGATCTGCTGCTCGTGGCTGCCCGCAGAATGGATCCGGATACGCTTTTCTTCCAGCGACGTCTGGTTATCGAAGGGGATACCGAGCTGGGGCTGGAAGTGAAAAACCTTATGGACGCCATTGAACTTGAACACATGCCGGCACCGTTGCGCTTCGGACTCATGCAACTGGCTGACCAGGTAGAGAGAGGACTGACTGAGGACGCGACTTCCCCCGAGGATCGCGCAGGTGCATCATGTTAATTCGTACTGAAATAGGGGTGGATGCGGCCAGCATAGACAGTCTGTTGCGCCGGAATTTTGATACCTCTGCGGAAGCTGAGCTGGTTCAGCAGCTGCGTGAAGACGGGCTGCTGACGCTGGGCGTGGTGGCGACGGATGACGAGGGCCAGGTGCTGGGCTATGCCGCATTCAGCCCGGTGACGCTGAACGGTGAAGATCGTCAGTGGGTCGGACTGGCACCGCTGGTGGTCGATGAAAGCGTGCGCCGCCAGGGGCTGGGAAAACAGCTGATTTATGAAGGGCTGGATACGCTGAATGAGTTTGGCTATGCCGCCGTGGTGGTCATGGGCGATCCCGCCTGGTACGGTCGCCTCGGCTTTGAGCCGGCCGCGCGTCACCAGCTGCGCTGCCGCTGGCCGGGCACGGAAGCGGCTTTTCAGGTCTATAAGCTGTCCGATGAGGCGTTTAATCAGATTGAAGGTCAGATCGATTACGCCGCGCCGTTCAACCGTTCCTGAGTGCCTGAAGCCAGGCGCTCAGGGAAGCAGGCTGGTGGGTAACCAGCCTGATCTTATCCTGCCTTTTTAGCTGCTTGACCTGATATTCAAGCTTTGAGGCGCTGGCGCGATCGCCCGCCTCGCAGTGAAATATCAGCTCAAGCGGGCCTTTCCCACGCAGCGCCTTCGCCCCTTTTCCCGTCTGATGCTGTAAGAAACGCCTGGCCACATCATTGGTTATGCCGGTGTAAAGCACGCCGCTGGCGGTACGGACAATATAGAGCCGCCACAGGGCGGCTTCGCTGCTTTTCATTACTGCTTCTCTACCTCATCGCTCACTGTACTTATATAAGGCGAACGTTTCTCTGTTTCACCCTGCTGCTGGTCAACAGTCCCGGGCCTGTGGCACAGTGGCGGTTTACCAGGGAGGCCATTATGTCCGATTCCAGTTCGCTTGACGCTATCAGCCGCTATCTGAAAAAGCAGCACGTTCTCTCCCTCTGTAGCGGCAATCCTGTCTGGTGCGCCAACTGTTTTTATGTTTTTGACCCCGGGCGCGTCGCCTTCTGGCTGATGACCGAAAAAGAGACCCGGCATGGTCAGCTGATCGCAAACGATCCGCAGGTTGCCGGTACGATCAGCGGGCAACCTAAATCCGTTATGCTGATCAAAGGCGTTCAGTATGCCGGACGTATTCTCCTGCTGGAAGGGGAGGAAGAGGCGCTGGCGCGCCAGCGCTATATCCGGCGATTCCCCGTTGCCGCCAGGGCTTCTGCGCCGATCTGGGAGATCAGGCTGCATGAGCTGAAAATGACCGATAATGCCCTGGGTTTTGGGAAAAAGCTGAGCTGGGTACGTGAAGCACGCTGAGGGATCAAGGCGGGTTACTTTTTCACTATCATAAAAAAGAAAAAGCCGGGCGAACCCGGCTTATACAAGCTTATGCCGTCTCCAGGATACGTAAAGATTCCCGGTTAAAGGCGGGCAGATCGTCTGGTGTGCGGCTGGTAACCAGTTTATCGTTATCAACCACCACTTCTTTATCGTAAAAATCCGCGCCCGCATTCTTCAGATCGATGGCAATCGCTTTTACCGAAGTCATCTTACGTCCGCGTACGGCGTTGGCGCTGATCAGCAGCTGAGGGCCGTGACAGATAGCAAAGACGGGTTTGCCCAGCGCCATAAACTCTTTGGTGAAGTTAACAAAGCGGTCGTCTCCGCGCAGGCTGTCCGGTGAGTGGCCGCCTGGCAGCAGCAGCGCATCAAATTCATCCGCCTTGACGTGGTCGATATCTTTATCGATCTTAACCGTCGCCTTACCCTTTTTGCCGGTCACGGTGACGCCCGCTTTCTTATCAATGGTCACGACCTGGTGGCCCGCTTTGGTATAGGCCTCTGCGGGAGAGGTAAATTCTGAATCTTCAAATTCATCCGTAATCAGAACCGCAATCTTCTTCATTTTTCCTCCGGTGTTTATGTCGTTCAGTACCGCTAAGTGTGGTTGGTCATTCTGAAAAATCAAGGCAGCGGGGCCGTTCAGGCTAAGGATCGCGGAATCAGCTAATTGTTTCTCCGCGGCTCAGGAAGCAGCTAAACTGGTTGAAAAGGAGAGATTTTATGAGCCGGATTCTGATAACAGGTGCCACCGGACTGGTTGGCCGCCATCTGCTGCGAAAACTGATCGACGATCCGAGGGTCAGCGAAATTATTGCGCCAACCCGGCGGAAGCTACCGGAGATGGATAAGGTAACAAATCTTGTCGAAGACGATCTGACGGATTCACTGGGGCCGCTGAAAACGCCGCTGGACCTGGTCTTCTGCTGCCTGGGCACTACGCGGCGTGAGGCGGGATCTAAAGCTGCTTTTGTTCACGTTGATTACACGCTAGTGGTGGATACGGCGATAGCCGGTCAGCGGCTCGGCGCGAAACATCTGCTGGTGGTCAGCGCCCATGGCGCTAGTACCCGTTCTCCCTTTTTTTACAATCGGGTAAAGGGCGAAATGGAAAATGCGCTGACGCAGGAGCAGTGGCCGCGCCTGACGCTGGTCCGGCCCTCGCTGTTGCTGGGCAATCGCGAAAACAAACGCAGCGGAGAATCCTTTATGGCGCCGCTTTTTAAGCACCTTCCGGGCAACTGGCGGGCCGTGTCGGCAAAAGATGTGGCGGCGGTAATGATGCGGGAGGCGTTTTCACCGTGCGGGCAGAGCCTGAATATCATTGAGTCCGGTCAGATCCCACGGGAAGAGGGCTGATCGCTGCTGGCGCTACGCCGCATCAGAGCCTGAAGTTTACTTTCGCAGGTAGTGAATAACCTGATTGCTGCTGCCGCGCCAGGGTAACGAGGGATCTTTCAGGGCCTGGATGAACTTCCCGTCTATGAGTACGTCCACCAGCTTTACCACTTCCCGCTGGGCGGCGGTGAGCCCATCCAGCTGATAGCCCGTCCACATCCAGATATCCTTCCCCGGACAAGCCCGCCGTACCCGCTTTACCAGCCTCAGCACGTCCGGCACGTTGGCCGGATGCAGCGGATCGCCGCCTGAAAGTGACAAACCCTGGCGGGGGATACGGCGGTCGGTGAGATCGGCAATCAGCTGCTCCTCATGCTGCACGGTAAACGGCGTGCCGGAATTGAGCCGCCAGGTGCTTTTGTTATAACAGCCCTCACACTGATGCTCGCACCCGGCGACAAACAGCGTGCAGCGGGTTCCCGGCCCGTTGACAATGTCGACCGGGTAATACTGATGAATATTCATCCCAGCTGGCCTGTCGCCATATGTTTGACGCGGCGCTTCACCTCTTCTTGCTTACCGGCGTTGAAGGGACGGGCGTCGGGGCTGCCCAGGTAGCCGCAAACCCGCCGGGTTACCGACACGCGGGCCGCATCATGGTTACCGCATTTCGGGCAGGTGAAGCCTTTGCTGGTGCACTCAAATTCTCCGCTGAAGCCGCACTCGTAGCATTCGTCGATGGGCGTATTGGTGCCGTAGTAGGGGATGCGGCTGTAGCTGTAGTCCCACACATCCTCCAGCGCCTTAAGGTTGTGCTGGATATTGGGATACTCGCCGTAACAGATAAAGCCGCCGCTGGCGATTGGCGGATAGGCGGCCTCAAAGTCGATTTTGTCGTAAGGATTAACCTTCTTCTCCACGTCCAGATGGAAGCTGTTGGTGTAGTAGCCTTTATCGGTCACGCCGGGCACCACGCCAAACTCTGCGGCATCCAGACGGCAGAAGCGGTCGCACAGGTTCTCGCTTGGCGTACTGTAGAGGCTGAAGCCGTAGCCGGTCTCCTCCTTCCAGCTGTCCACGGCCTCCCGCAGACGGGTGACGATAGCCACGGCTTTATCACGCAGCGCGACGTCATCATAGAGATGGGTTTCTCCGCCGCACAGCGCGTTTATGGTTTCGTGCAGGCCGATGTACCCCAGCGAAATAGAAGCGCGCCCGTTTTTAAAGATCTCCGCCACGTTATCGTCCGCCTTGAGCCTGACGCCGCAGGCACCTTCCATATACAGGATCGGGGCAACGCGGGCCTTTACATTCTCCAGCCTGGCAATCCGGGTCATCAGCGCTTTTTTCGCCAGCAGCAGACGGCGGTCCAGCAGCGCCCAGAAAGCCGTTTCATCCCCCGCTGTTTCCAGCGCGATTCTCGGCAGATTCAGGCTGATAACGCCAATATTATTGCGGCCTTCATGCACAAGCTCGCCATTTTCCTCCCAGGTGCCGAGAAAGCTGCGGCAGCCCATCGGCGTCTTGAACGAGCCGGTAACCTTCACCACCTGCTCGTAGTTAAGGATATCGGGGTACATGCGCTTGCTGGCGCACTCCAGCGCCAGCTGCTTGATGTCGTAATTCGGATCGGCCGGCGAGCGGTTCAGTCCCGCTTTAATGGCGAACACCAGCTTGGGGAAGACCGCCGTTTTATGATTTCTGCCCAGGCCTGCGATGCGGTTGCGCAGGATGGATTGCTGAACCAGCCTCGCGGACCAGCCGGTGCCGAGACCAAAACCGAAGGTCACGAACGGCGTCTGCCCGTTAGCGGTATGCAGCGTATTCACCTCATACTCGAGTGACTGGAAGGCGTCGTAGCACTCTTTCTCCGTCCGGGTGTGCGCATAGGCGTCGGCGTCGGGGATACGCCACTCTTCAGCGATGGCCCGATGTTTCTGCCAGCTGGCTTCGACGAAAGGCGCCAGCACCTCGTCGATGCGGTTAATGGTGGTGCCGCCATAGATGTGGCTGGCTACCTGAGCGATGATCTGCGCCGTCACGGCGGTCGCTGTGGAGATCGATTTTGGCGGTTCGATCTCCGCATTGCCCATTTTAAAGCCTCTGGTCAGCATGCCCTTCAGATCGATCAGCATACAGTTGAACATGGGGAAGAAAGGGGAGTAGTCGAGATCGTGATAGTGGATCTCGCCACGCTCGTGCGCCAGCACCACATCACGCGGGAGAAGATGCTGCGTGGCGTAATGCTTCGCCACAATACCCGCCAGCAGGTCACGCTGGGTGGGGATCACCTTGCTGTCTTTATTGGCATTTTCATTCAGCAGCGCGGGGTTACTCTGCTCGACCAGACCGCGGATCGCTTTATTAAGGTTGCCGCGCAGCTCGCGGGCAATATCTCTGTCGTGGCGATATTCAATATAGGTCCGGGCCAGCTCGGGGTAGGGGCCAGTCATCAGCTGGTTTTCAACCGCGTCCTGGATATCATGGATATCCACGCTTTCCTGCGGCTGAAGCTGCTGACAAATCTCGCGGGTAACGCTGCTACAGTACAGGCTGTCGTCAATACCGGCCGCACGGGCCGCACCCCGGACGGCGTCGTGAATGCGCGCTTCATCAAAAGCCACCTTGCAGCCGTCCCGTTTTATCACCCTGGAAACCATTACCTTTCCTCGCGCTAATTGTCTATATGTAGGTATACACAGACATAGTAAGCGCTATATATAGGGTTTTCTCCTTTTATAACTGCGAATTTATTGACCTGAAACAAAGATTAAAAAAGGGCGCAGCAAAGTTAATCAGTTGCGATTAGGCTGTTCTGCAAGGGCGCAGCCAGACAGGCGACTGGCGCGAGGTGGATTAGCCTGCGGCTTACGGATGCGTTAGCGGGTGAGAAAGTAGTAGCCAGCCTTTGCAGAAAGCAGAAGGCTGGGCAGAGTCAACGCGGATTCGCGCTTTAACAGGCTTAAGGATGGAGATGGCTTCTCAGGCGTTAATACCGCCGTCAACGTTCAGGCTGGTGCCGGTGATTTGGCGGGCTGCCGGACTGGCGAGAAAGGCGACGGCGGCAGCCACATCTTCCGCCTGGCCATAGTGCCCAAGCGCAATATATTGCCGCTGGGCTGCTGCGCCTTCGCCTTCCGCAGGATTCATATCGCTGTCCGTCGGGCCGGGATGGACCAGATTCACCGTAATGCCTTTAGGCCCCAAATCACGCGCCAGCCCGCAGGTAAAAGCGAGCAGGGCTGATTTGGTCATCGCGTAAACACTGACGCCCGGCATCGGTACACGTTGAGCCAGACAGCTGCCGATATTGATAATTCTTGCGCCTTCGTTCAGGTGCGGCAGGGCGGCCTGGGTGGTCAGCACCACGCCGCGCACGTTAACGTTCAGCATAATATCAATATCCTCTGGCGCCATCTCTTCCAGCGGACCCCCGCGCGCCACGGCGGCATTATTGACCAGAATATCCAGCCCACCCAGCGCAGCCAGCGTCTCCTTAACGGAGCGGGAGATATCTTCCGTGACCGCCGTGCTGGCCTGAATAGCCACGGCACGGCGACCGAGCGCCTCAATTTCCGCCACTACAGCCGCCGCCTTCTCCGACGATTTTTCATAAGTAATGGCGATATCCGCGCCATCAGAGGCCAGCTGAAGAGCGATAGCACGACCCAGTCCCCGGCTGGCGCCGGTAATCAAAGCACGCTTTCCGATCAGTGATTTCATGGTAAACCTCATTTATGTGTCGATTGATACAGAAAGCATCCTAAGCGCGGTTGAATCAGGCCGTCAACCGGATTATTATATCGATCGACACAAAATAAGAGGCCGTAATGACATCAAGAGGCAGACCAAGAAATTTTGATCGTACAGAAGCACTGACCGCCGCTATGTTGCTGTTCTGGGAAAAAGGCTATACCGCAACCTCAATGGCCGACCTTTATCGTGTCATGGGCATCAGTTCGCCAAGTCTGTACGCGGCGTTTGGCAGTAAAGAAGATCTCTATCTGGCCGCTATTGAGCACTACGCTCAGCAAATCGCCCCACACATCTGGCAGCCGCTTGAGGCCGCGCCCACCGCCCGGGAAGCGGTTGAGGCCTGGCTGATCCGCTCGGCTGAAACGCTCACCCGCGACGGTTTTCCACCCGGCTGCATGGTCACGCTTTCCGGCGTCGCCAGCGAAGGGAACGACAGACTGGGTGAGGTCGTTATTCGTTCCCGCTATCAAGGCCTGCAGCTGCTAACGGCACGTCTTAAGCGCGGCGTGGCGACAGGTGAACTGCCGCCGGAAACGGATGTTGCGACACTGGCCCGGCTTTACGTCAGCCTCCAGCAGGGGATGTCGCTGCAGGCGCGGGACGGGGCCGGCAGTAAGGTGCTGAAGCAGGTTGCCCGCCTGGCGATGCATCTCTGGCCGGAGACGGCGTCACAGGAGGAATGCCGGACATTTCCGGAAAATTTGCGCGCCTGAAGGCTCAACACGGTTGCATAACAGGTAAAGGAATTCATATTATTGCCTGTTATGCGGAGCAAACATGGCGTTGCTCAGGTCCCGGGATACTCTCTGATGCCTTCTGTGACATACAATGAAAAACAGGTAAGCCGGTGGATCGGTGCGCGTACCGTCGCCAGAGCGAAAGGCCTGGTGGAAAAAGCGCAGAATATTCACTGGGAAAATAACCTGCTAACCGGTGAAGTCCCCGGCAGAAAAATCGAACCTTTCCAGGTTATCGTCCATTTCAGCCAGCCTCAGGGTCAGCTGCACGCCAGCGGTGAGTGCACCTGCCCGGTGAAAAACAACTGTCGCCATGTGGCGGCGGTGATGCTGGCGTGGCTGCAGCGACCACAGACCGGCCCGGCTGACGCTGCGGCCGGCAGCCTCAGCGTCGAACCCATACCTTTCCTCCGGCTGGAGTCCCGCGCGAAATTTATCAGCGGGTTTGGCCGCTACGGCCACCGGCAGAAGCGGCTGGACTTTGCTTCCCTGCATTTCGACTATGCGGGCGTCAGCATTGCGGCGGGCAGTCCCGGCGAGCGCTTCGCCGATGGCAAAGGCCGTCTTTTTCACGTCAGCCGCCAGCTGGAACGTGAACAGCGCTGGCTGCAGGAACTCAATGCTGCCGGTCTGAATACCATCCCCGCCGCGCATATCTATACGCCGGAATCCGCGCCGCTGCCGCCCGTTATTTTTGCACCGGAAATCGCCTCCGGCTGGCGGGATGTTATCCGCTCGACGCTGCCGAAGCTGCGCAGGCAGGGCTGGCGAGTCAGTATGGATGATGATTTCAGCTGGAATATCACCGAGATCAAAACGATAAACGGCCGGGCGGAACAGGAAGCGGATGGCGGGTTCAGGGTATCGCTGGCGGTATCGGTTGGCCGCAGGCAGCAGAACCTGCAACCTTTACTGGCTACGCTGTTTCAGCAGGATCGTCGCTGGTTTGCCGGCGATCTTTCGCTTATTCCCGACAATGAAGTGATTGAACTGCGTGGCGAACGCAACGAACGGCTGCATATCAGTGCCGGTACGCTGAAGCCCGTCGCCGGCAATCTGATCGATCTGTTTATGCAGGAAACCGGCACGCCGCTGCGGCTGCCCCCTTTTGAGGCGGGCAGGCTGACGGCGCTGAGCGATACCGGACGCTGGCAGTTCTTTGGTGAAAGCGGCGTGTATCAGCTGGCGGAACGGCTGCGCTCCAGCGAGGGTATACAGCCGGTTGCGCCGCCATCAGGTCTTCATGCACAGCTGCGCGATTATCAGCAGCAGGGCGTTAACTGGATGCAATTCCTGCGCGCGCACGATCTCTCCGGCGTGCTGGCCGATGATATGGGGCTGGGCAAAACTATCCAGACGCTGGCGCACCTGCTGCTGGAAAAAGAAGCCGGGCGGCTCGACCGGCCAGCGCTGATCGTGGTGCCGACGACCCTGGTGTATAACTGGATGCAGGAAGCCAGCCGCTTTGCGCCCGGACTCAGGGTACTGGCGCTGACCGGGCCTGAGCGTAAGGCGTTTTATGACAGCATCGGAGAATATGATGTCGTGCTGACGACCTACTCACTGCTCTGGCGCGATCAGCCGCAGCTGATTAGCTTCAGCTATCATCTTCTTATTCTGGATGAAGCCCAGTACGTGAAAAACAGCGCGTCGCGCGCCGCTTCCGTCATCCGCTCGCTCAAGTCCCGCCATCGCCTCTGCCTGACCGGAACGCCGCTGGAAAATCATCTCGGCGAGCTCTGGTCGCAGTTTGATTTTTTGCTGCCGGGCTTTCTGGGCAGCGAAAAAGAGTTCACCCAGATGTGGCGCATCCCCATCGAGCGCAACGGCGACCGGGTCCGGCGCGATCTGCTCGCCAGACGCATCCGGCCCTTTATGCTGCGCCGGCGCAAAATGGAAGTGGCAAAAGAGCTGCCGCCAAAAAATACCATCGTCCGCTCGGTGGCGCTGGAAGGGGCCCAGCGCGAGCTGTATGAGTCGGTGCGCAGCGCCATGCAGGATCGCGTCCGTCTGGCGGTCGAGCAGCAGGGCGCCGGGCGCAGCCATCTGCTGGTGCTTGAGGCGCTGCTGAAGCTGCGGCAGATCTGCTGCGATCCGCGTCTGGTCAGCCCGGATAAAGCGGTGAAGGTAAAGCATTCCGCTAAGCTGGCGCTGCTGCGGGAAATGCTCAGCGAGCTGCTGGCGGAAGATCGTCGTATTCTGATCTTTTCGCAGTTCACGACGATGCTGTCGCTGATCGCCGAAGAGTTACAGAAAGCGAAGATCCCTTTTGTCACGCTGACGGGAAGCACCCGGGACCGCAACGAACCGGTGCGTCGTTTTCAGGAAGGTGAGGTCCCCGTCTTTCTGATCAGCCTCAAAGCGGGCGGCGTCGGCCTGAACCTGACGGCGGCAGATACGGTGATCCACTACGATCCCTGGTGGAATCCGGCAGCCGAGAACCAGGCAAGCGATCGCGCCTGGCGGCTGGGGCAGGATAAGCCGGTGTTTGTCTATAAGCTGATTGCCGCAGGCAGTATTGAAGAGAAAATTGTGACTCTCCAGCAGCAGAAGGCTGAACTGGCGGGCGGTATTCTGGAAGAGGGACTGAGCGAACCCGGTCTTTTTACCAGCGCCGATCTTGCCGCGCTGTTCGAGCCGGTCTGAGTCCGGCCCGCCTGCAACCTCCTGAGGCGGGCCGGAGAGTGTTATCCTGCTGGGTTGGTCAGCTCCGCTTCTGGTACCACCACACGGCCTCCCAGGGACGCAGCATCACCTCACCCGGCGTCACATGCGTATCCGGATAGTTGCTTAACAGCACCTCCCAGTGGCCGCTGTAAGCGGGCGGATGCCAGACCTGAGTATCACCGCTGAAGTTGGTGGCGACCACCAGCGTCTCTTTCTCCATACGGCGACAGTAGCACCAGAGATAAGGGTGCTCAGGCAGCAGGTCGAGGTAATCACCCCAGGTCAGAATGGCATACTCTTTACGCAGCTTGATCAACTTCTGATAGGTATAAAACACCGACTGCTCATCGGCGACCGCCGCTTCAGCGTTAATGGTTTCGATATTATCGCTCATGCCGATCCACGGCGTGCCGGTGGTGAAGCCGCCATTTTCGCCCGCGTTCCACGGAACGGGCGTGCGCCCGTTATCACGGGATTTGCTGGCGAGAATAGCCAGCAGGTTATCGCTGTCGCGCCCCTGCGAACGCAGTTCGGCATACATGTTATGACTTTCAATATCACGATAGTCGAGGATGCGGGTAAAGTGGGGATTGGTCATGCCCAGCTCTTCCCCCTGAAAAATATAGGGCGTGCCCTGCATACCGTGCAGCACCATCGCCAGCATCTTCGCCGACTGAACGCGATACCGATCTTCATCGCCCCAGCGGGAGACCACGCGCGGCTGATCGTGGTTACACCAGAACAGGGCGTTCCACGCTTTGTTATGCATGCCCTGCTGCCAGTGGGTAAAAATCGCCTTCTGCGCCACCAGATCGAGCGGCGTCAGCGTCCACTTCTGCCCGTTATAGAAATCGACCTCAACGTGATCGAAGCTGAACACCATCGACAGCTCTTCACCGCTGAGGGCGCCGTAGCGCTGGCAGTGCTCCAGAGTGGCGGAGGACATTTCGCCCACGGTCATCAGCTCCCGCGGTTTGAACACGTCACGGCTCATCTCCTGCATATATTCGTGAATGCGGGGTCCGTCGGTATAGTAACGCAGCCCGTCGCCCGTTGGGTCATCAGGGAAATCCAGATCCTTCGAGACCAGATTCACCACGTCCAGCCGTAGCCCGTCGATGCCTTTATCCGCCCAGAAGTTAACAATCTGCTTCAGCTCGGCGCGCAGATTGTCATTTTCCCAGTTAAGTTCCGCCTGCTCCGGTGCCCACAGGTGCATATAGTACTGCCCGCTCTCGGGGTGCCAGCGCCACGCGCTTCCGCCAAACTTGGAAAGCCAGTTATTGGGTGGCACGGTAGGCGTGCCATCGCGCCAGATGTAGTAAGAGCGGTAAGGGCTATCACGGTCGAGCGCCTCATGGAACCAGTGATGCTGGGTTGAGCTGTGGTTAAAGACCATATCCAGGATCAGGCGCATACCGCGACGGTGAGTCTCCTCAACCAGCGTATCAAAATCGGCCATCGTGCCGAAGATGGGATCGATAGCGGTATAGTTGGCGACGTCGTAGCCGTTGTCCACCTGCGGTGAAATATAGAACGGCGTCAACCAGATGGCGTCCACGCCCAGCTTCTTCAGGTAGTCCAGCCGCTGAACCACGCCGGCCAGATCGCCCATGCCGCTGCCCGTCGTGTCCTGAAAGCTTTTGGGGTAAATTTGATAGATAACGCCGTTTTGCCACCAGGGTGGAGTTTTATTCATTGCTCAATCCCGTTATCAGGGTGAAAAGATCCGCCCGTTCCTGTGAAGATGCTTTGCTTTTTTAATCTCTTACTAAGGTTAGCTATTAACTCAGAAGGTGAAACCACCGCACCCACTCTACAGGTAAAAATTTTTTTCCGTCAGCAGCGGTATAGCCGCCACAGGCTGTTCTGTCTACCGTTTCACCGCGAACGTGATGCAAAAAAGTGAGAATAATCTGGCGTTAAGCCCATCACAAAATCGGAGAGCGCGGTGGCCGCCTGCCGTTTGTAACTTGATGTGTAACGCGAATTATGTTTTATGAAGGT
This sequence comes from Erwinia psychrophila, assembly GCF_039023475.1. Lineage (NCBI taxonomy): Bacteria > Pseudomonadati > Pseudomonadota > Gammaproteobacteria > Enterobacterales > Erwiniaceae > Erwinia > Erwinia psychrophila. The sequence continues at coordinate 189,482 of NZ_JBCHVB010000005.1, read as the reverse complement.
CTGTGCGTTTTTTATCCCACGTTCCTTCAGGAGAGTGTTCCCTTGCCCAGGCCCCTGCGCTATACGTTGCTCGTCACCTCGCTGCTCGCGACTTTTGTCACCTCTGCCAGCCCCGCCGGAAATCTGCCGCTGATGCCCTGGCCCCAGCAGGTGACGCAGCCTGCCAGCGGGGGAAGTCTGGCGCTGGATAACCATTTTTCCGTCCGCGTTGACGGCGATAATCTGGATGAGGCCGTTATGCGTTTACGACAGCGCGTCGGTCTGCAAACGGGCTGGGAAATGATGCCACAGCCGGCCTCTCCGGCGAAGCCCACCCTGCTGATTGTGATACAGCAGCGCGTCGATCCGCTTCCGCAACCTGACAGCGATGAAAGCTACAGCCTGAAGGTATCCGCTGATGGCATCAGGCTGGAGGCCGCAACCCGTTTTGGGGCGCTGCACGGGATGGAAACGCTGCTACAGCTGGTGGAGAACACCCCAACGAACAGCGCGATCCCCTTGGTGGAGATCCAGGACAGCCCGCGTTTCCCCTGGCGCGGGATTCTGATCGATTCATCCCGGCACTTTATGCCGCTTGAGACGATCCGCCGGCAGATCGACGGCATCGCGGCGGCGCGAATGAACGTCTTTCACTGGCACCTGACGGACGATCAGGGCTGGCGATTCGCCTCGGAGCACTTTCCACAGCTTCAGGAGAAGGGCAGCGATGGTCTCTTCTATACCCAGCAGGAGATGAAAGCGATCGTTAAATACGCGGCGGATCGTGGCGTGCGCGTGGTGCCGGAGATCGATTTCCCCGGTCACGCAACGGCGCTGGCGGCGGCGATGCCAGAGTTGATCAGCGCGCCAGGTCCGTGGCAGATCGAGCGTGGCTGGGGCGTGTTCAAACCGCTGCTCGATCCCAGTAATGAAAAGGTTTACGCCTTTATCGATACGCTGATTGGCGAAGTGGCGGCGGTTTTCCCCGATCCCTGGCTGCATATCGGCGGTGATGAGGTAGACGCTTCTCAGTGGAAAGCGTCGGCAAAGATCCAGCGTTTTATGCAGGAGAAAGGCCTGAAGGATGAACATGCCTTACAGGTCTGGTTCAACCAGCGCGTGGAGAAGATCCTTGAAAAACATCAGCGCAAAATGGTCGGCTGGGATGAGATTGCGCATCCCGATCTGCCTCACAGCATCCTGATCCAGTCCTGGCAAGGGCAGGATGCACTGGGTGAAGTCAGTAAAGATGACTATCGTGGCATTCTCTCCGCCGGCTTCTATCTCGATCAGGCCCAGCCCGCGTCGTACCACTACCGCAATGAGGTCTATCCGTCGGGCCTGAAGGGGCAGGATCGGCTACAGCCGGGCGACATTACCCACAGCTGGTCATTCATCATGCCTCGTCTGAAAGGCAGCGCGGTAAAAGGCAGCTTTACGCTTATCCAGCAGGGCGACCGCTGGCGGGGCTTTGTTGATTTTGCCGGGAAGTCGCGGCGGATGGTGCGCGATATTACCTGGCTGTCGCCCGACCGCGTCACCTTCAGCGTGGATACCTGGATGGGCGTATTCAAACCGGTTGTCACGACGGGCGACAGCCTGAGCGGCTATATGCTGGTGGGCAATGTACGCTATCCGGTCCAGGGCAGCCGGCTGGAGAACGTCCCGGAAGGCATCCAGCCTACGGTTCCTGACGCGCAGCAGATGAAGGCTAACCTGTTAGGCGGCGAGGCGGCGCTCTGGGCCGAAATCGTTAATCCTCAGGTCATCGACAGCCGCCTCTGGCCCCGCGCCTTTGTGGTGGCAGAACGCCTCTGGTCGGCTCAGGACGTCACCAGTGAAGAAAATATGTACCGCCGTCTGGCGGCGGTAGACAGCTGGTCTGCGGTGTCGGTTGGCCTCCAGCAGCACGCTCAGGCGCAGCGGCAGATGATCCGGCTTGCCAACGGCAGCGACACCATCCCGTTGCAGATCCTGGCCGAAGCGCTGGAACCGGCGCAGTACTATACCCGCCAGCACCTGAAATTCCAGGCGGGACACTACGATCTGAGCGAGCCATTAAATCGCCTTGCGGATGTTCTGCCTGCGGAAAGCGATAAAGTGCGTAAGCTGAACCACCAGGTGGATGCGCTGATAAAAAACCGTGATGACCGACAGGCGATGCAGGCCGTGCGTCATCAGCTGCTGGCGTGGCAGCAGAACGTGCCGGCGGTGATGCCGGTGCTGATGCAGAACTATCAGCTGAAGCCGCTCCAGCCGGTCGCCCGGCAGGTTGCTGCCGTCAGCGCGATAGGGCTGTCGCTGCTTGATGCGATGGAAAGCGACACGGCTTTCGACAGTCAGAAGAAGGCGGCAATGCAGGATGCGCTGGATAAGGCGGCGGCCACGCAGGATGAGGTGGTGATTGCGCTGGTTTATCCGGTAGAGAAACTGCTGAGGGCAGGCAAATAGAGCGGGCCTCCTCTCCCGCCAGCGGGAGAGGAGAGCGCATCAGCGACGGACCGCGATCGCTTCGATTTCGATTTTCACATCTTTCGGCAGGCGCGCCACTTCCACACAGGAGCGCGCCGGGAAGCTGGCGTTATATTCGATGAAAAAGGCTTCATAGGCGGCGTTGACGGTCGCGAAGTCGTTCAGATCCTTCACGAACACGGTGGTTTTAACGATATCGCCTACGTTCAGGCCGGCGGCCTCGACGATGGCCTTCACGTTTTCCAGAGACTGACGGGTCTGTGCCGTGATGTCATCAGAGACGACGCCGGTCTTTGGGTTAACGGGGATCTGGCCAGAGGTGATGATCATGCTGCCGAGATCGACGCCCTGCACGTAAGGGCCGATGGCGGCGGGGGCGTTTTCAGTGCTGATTTCGCGAGTCATAATTTCTCCATGAACAACGTTCGATTCCGCGGACGCTGCTGCGCCCGGTGATTTCCGGCGGGGCGAATCACTTCGCCCTCTGTGAAAGGCGTTTATCAGCCTCGATAAACGCCGGCGAAGGCGGTGAGCACCGCCCGTTACCGCCTCATTATAAGCCGCGGTCCGGCGATTACCAGTTCGCCAGCACTACGTGATGGGCGAAGCCTTTTTCACAGTATTTACAGGTTAACTGCACGTCATCATTACGTTTTTTCACGGTAAAGCTGGAGTTGACCGGCTCGCTGCGGCTGATGCAGTTACTGTTCGGGCAGGTCAGCACCCGCTCAATCTGCTCCGGCAGCGTGGGGGCGATTTTCCCCACCACTTCATAATTATCAATGCGGTTAACCGTAGCGTGCGGCGCGTAAACGGCCAGCTGGTTGATCTGATCGTCCGTCAGGAAGGTGTTTTCGATCTTAATCAAATCCTTGCGGCCCAGCTCGCGTGACGGCAGATTCAGGCCAATGGTAATGCGCTGGTCGGTTTCCGTCAGGCGAAACAGCGAGAGCAGCTTAAAGCCGATCTGCGCCGGGATATGGTCGATTACCGTGCCGCGTTTGATCGCTTCGACCTGAAGTTTATTATCCTGCGTCATCTTCGTTCCCCCTTACAGAGCCAGTTCGCTGTTCAGCACCAGCGCCAGCAATGCCTGGCGCGCATAGATGCCGTTGCCCGCCTGCTGGAAATACCAGGCGTACGGCGTTTTATCCACGTCGGTGGTGATCTCATCAATTCGCGGCAGCGGGTGCAGCACTTTCATATTGTCACGTGCGCCAGCCAGATCCGCCGCACGCAGAATAAACTGCGCCTTAACGTTGGCGTATTCGGACGGGTCGAGGCGCTCTTTCTGGACGCGGGTCATATAGAGGATATCCACCTGCGGCACCACTTCTTCGATACTGTCGTGGCGACTCCAGATGATGCCTTTTTCATCCAGCATATCGGTGATGTAGGCGGGCATAGCCAGCGCATCCGGCGCAATAAACCAGAAGCGGTTGCCGTCGAACTTCGCCAGCGCCTGCGCCAGTGAATGGACGGTGCGGCCATACTTCAGATCGCCGACCATCGCCACGTTCAGGTTATCCAGACGGTGCTGGGTTTCCTGAATGGTAAACAGATCCAGCAGCGTCTGCGTAGGATGCTGATTGGCCCCGTCACCGGCGTTCAGGATCGGAATGCCGCCTGAAAACTCGGTCGCCAGGCGGGCGGCGCCTTCCTGAGGATGGCGCATCACGATGGCATCCACGTAGGTGCCGATAACCGAAATCGTGTCGGCCAGCGTCTCGCCTTTTTTACCCAGCGAGGTGTTACCGCCGTCGGCAAAGCCCACGACCGAGGCGCCGAGGCGATGCATGGCGGTCTCGAAAGAGAGACGCGTGCGGGTGGACGCTTCAAAGAAACAGCTCGCCACCACGGCGTGCTTCAGAAGCTCCGGCTGCGGGGTGGCTTTCAGGCTGGCGGCCGTATCCAGCACCAGTTCCAGCTCGTCGCGGTTCAGATCGTTAATCGAAATAATGTGTTTGTGATACAGCGGATTGGCCATCTTCACACCTCTTATGCGTGCCGGCTGGCGGAAAAACGGACAAAAAAAAGCCCCTCAACGAGGGGCTTCTTTTTACGATCGGTCATGCCGGAACAGGAAAAACGGCACTGCCCGCCTGTGGCGAGGCGCGTCAGTTCAGCAATGTTAACGGTACTCAGTTTCATGCGTTCTCCCGGCAAACGGAGGAGATTATACGCGTTCGGGCCACGGCAGCAAGAAAAAAACGCTGGCCGGGTAATCGTTTGCCCGCCGCGCGATCAGGGCAGTTTTGCCAGCGTCGCGACCATCACCGCCTTAATCGTGTGCAGCCGGTTTTCCGCCTGATCGAACACCACGCTATGGGCCGATTCAAATACGTCATTGGTCACTTCCATACCGCCATGCAGGTCATACTGCTCCGCCATTTGCCGGCCAAGCACGGTCTGATCGTCATGAAACGCGGGCAGGCAGTGCAAAAATTTCACCTGTGGATTGCCGGTCAGCGCCAGCATGGCGCTGTTAACCTGGTAGGCGCGCAGCAGGGCAATTCGCTCTTTCCACACCTCTTTTGGCTCGCCCATCGACACCCAGACGTCGGTATAGATGAAATCCGCGCCGTTCACGCCGTCGGCGACATCGTCGGTCAGGGTGATTTTACCGCCCGATTTCTCCGCCGCCTGACGGCATTCCGCCACCAGCGCCTCATCCGGCCAGCACGCTTTTGGCGCGACCAGACGCAGATCCAGCCCGGTCAGCGCGGCGGCTTCCATCATGGTATTCCCCATGTTGTTGCGCGCATCGCCCACGTAGGCAAGCGTCATCTGGCTGAACGCTTTTTCCGGCAGATGCTCCTGCATGGTCAGCAGATCGGCAAGCAGCTGGGTGGGGTGGAACTCATCGGTCAGCCCGTTCCAGACCGGCACGCCAGCATGTCCGGCCAGCGACTCAACCAGCGCCTGACCGTAACCGCGATACTGAATGCCGTGATACATCCGGCCCAGCACGCGGGCGGTATCTTTCATCGACTCTTTATGACCAATCTGGCTGCCGCTCGGGCCAATCCAGGTCACGTTGGCACCCTGGTCGTAGGCGGCAACTTCGAAAGAGCATCGGGTACGGGTCGAGTCTTTTTCGAAGATGAGCGCGATGTTTTTGCCTTTCAGGTGCTGAACTTCCTCCCCATTTTTCTTATCGGTCTTTAACGTGGCGGCCAGCGCCAGCAGCGCGGTTAGCTCAGCCGGGGTAAAATCGAGCAGCCTGAGAAAGTGGCGTTGATATAACTGACTCATAAAGCACTCCATAGGGTTATTATTGAATTTAAATTCAATCTAAACGTATGGATATGCATTTTCAACCCCGACGGCAATAAACTTTTCTATAAAGGTAGTGGCGGGATGGGCAGTGTGGGAAAATACTTGTCAAAGACGCCACACACAGAGGAACGGATCATGGCTAATGAAGCATTGCTGGAAGAGCAGCGTGAAGAGACGCGGCTGATTATTGAAGAGTTGCTGGATGACGGCAGCGATCCCGATGCGCTTTACACCATCGAACACCACCTCTCCTGCGACAGCTTCGACGCGCTGGAAAAGGCGGCGGTGGAAGCGTTCAAGCTGGGTTATGAGGTTACCGAGCCTGAAGAGCTGGATCTGGAAGATGGCACCAAGGTGATGTGCTGTGACATTCTCAGCGAAGGTGCGCTGAATGCCGAACTGATCGACGTGCAGGTTGAGCAGCTGATTGATCTGGCAGCGAAGTACAACGTGGATTATGACGGCTGGGGCACCTACTTCGAAGATCCGGACGCTGAAGATGAAGATGACGACGGGGAAATGATTGATGATGAGGATAACGGCATCCGTCACTAACCGAACCGGCCGGGGAGGCGAGAACGTCCCCGGCATTTTATAACCCTAACGCTTGCAACGGATCGTTTTCCCGCATGAATACCGACCACCTCCTCGCCCCCATTCACGCTTTCCTGCACTGTAAAACCCCTCTGGCCTGGACAGAAGAAGCCCGCAGGCCGGAAAATTTGCCGCTGCTGCTGACCGACCACCTTGTCTGTGAACTGAAGGCGGCGCAAACGGCTATGTGGCTTATCCGCAAATACGTGGCGGACAAAGAGAGCGGCGACGCGCTGCTGGCCTGGCTCAGGCCGTGGGAACAGTTTGTCCACAGCGAAAACGCCGATCTGGCGTTTCTGGAACAGCATAAAGGGCTGTCGAAAGCGATCGGCAGCCGGGCGGAAGTGCCCTACGGCGAAGAGCTGGTCGACAAAATGGTGCTGCTGATTAAAGAAGAGCTGCACCACTTTTATCAGGTGCTGGAGATCATGCAGGCGCGGGGCATTCCCTATATCAAAATCACCGCCAGCCGCTACGCGAAAGGGCTGCTGCGCGAAGTCACCACGCACGAACCTCAGACGCTGGTGGATAAGCTAATCTGCGGTGCCTATATTGAGGCGCGCTCCTGCGAACGCTTTGCCAGCCTGGCCCCGCACCTGGATGCGGAGCTGGCCGCGTTTTACGTCTCGCTGCTGCGTTCGGAAGCGCGGCACTATCAGGATTACCTGGCGCTGGCGGCGGAGATTTCAGCCACCGACATCAGCGCCCGGGTGAGAAAAATCGGTGAAACGGAAGCGAAGCTGATTCAGGAACCGGACAGCGAACTGCGCTTTCACAGCGGCGTCCCGGCCTTCCGCTCAGCGACCGCGTAAAGCGCCAGGGCGGAGCAGAATAAGGCCGCGTTCTGATGTCGCGGGCTATAAAGCCCGCAGCATGGTCACTTCACAATCCACATGGCCGGTGCTGCCCAGCGGGCCATCAATATGCGCAAAGCCCAAATGCTCATAGAGACGAATGGCGCGGGTCAGCGTGGCGGTCGTTTCCAGGTAGCAGTGGGTGAATCCCCGCTCGCGGGCGTAATCCATCGCCTGCATCGCCAGCTCTCTGGCCATGCCCATACCGCGTACGGCTGGCATAAAATACATTTTTTGCAGCTCGCAGGTGCCGTCATCGCCGCCCTGAAGCGGCGCAACGCCGCCGCCGCCGACAACCTTTCCCTCCAGTTCAATCACCCAGTAGGCACTGTTGGCTTCGCTGTAGCGCTCAAACAGGCGATCGAGATCCGGGTCGGAAACCGTGAAGCCTTTATCGGCGGTCAGGCCGAATTCAGCGGAAACGATGCGGATGACCTGGGCGATATGCGGATTATCCGCGGCCTCAATGGGCCGGACCCGCAGATGGGTTGGAAGCGTTGTCATGGTTCTGTGCCGTTCATTTTCTGATCCAATGGCAGTGTAATACCATCGCCAGCGGCGGGATGCAATCTTGTACCGGTACTGAAGGTTTCAAAGGCCGAATGCATTGCAGCTTAATAAAGTGAGGCAGTACATTTATTCATGCCCGAATTAGTGGACTGTCAACGTTTTAGGGTAATCAATAAAATCCTTGACAAAAGTGCGTGATTTGAGGAATTCTACAGAAAAACACCTGCAAACATATATTTTCTTCTCCCATTATTACTATTAAATGTAAGGGGGGAGTTACTTAAATTTTGATGGCGGTGGTGAAAATATGTTTTTAACGCGATTATCTTTTCTTTTAATAATTTTTTGTGGAAGCTGTTACGCTAATATTTCTGAAAGTGATGTTAATAAATTATCTCAAGTAAAAACTTTTTCAATAGGATTAAATGGATTTGCAGGCAGGACATCTGAAGGGGAAAAACTCTATAAAAAAATATCAAAAGAGCGCAATGCTATAAAAAAATTCAAAACTATACTGGAATCAGATCAAGCCACTCCTGAGGCAAAGCTTTATGCATTGTGCGGCCTCAAAGGGAAAAACATAGATGCCAATTACCTGATGAAATTCCATCGCGTTGAAAGAAGCGCTTCCGTGCTTAAAGGCGACATATTAAGAAAGTTAGTGTTCCCAGAGGTGTATGAAACTATTCTTAGTAAAGGATGTTAACTGTAAATAAAAGGAGATTTATATGCAAAATATCAGCGAGATAGAGGAATGTTTTATAGCAGGTGGAATGAATCTTAAAGGGTTGAGCGGTTCTGCTAACGTCATTGATCAGCGGGGGACAGACAATGGAAGCTGGATAGATGCCAACGGGGCTTGCTGGGTTCCGGGCACCGACAGTATTACCATGTTCCCGGCGGGAGGAGGAGTATCCTACGAATTTAGTTTTGATGCTTTCGATAGCCTGATGGGATTTCTAAAAAAATCCCGTGAAGGAGGAGGCGGGCCGCTTTGATTCAGAAGAAATAAAAAATCACAAACGGGAGTTATGGCTGGAAAGCTAATTTTTGTCTTTATTCATTTTTTATCATTACGCTTTATTTATAATCTATTATCATCAGCCGACTCTGTATTGGCCTCTTTTTTTCAGGTGCTAATCGCATTCTCAGTCGGACAACTTACTGTTAATATATTTCTGATTTTCCTTTATAATTATATTGTGGCTTCCGTTTAAAAGAAAAGACACGCTCCGTGTTCTGGTGGGACTTTATTCAGAAGTTTTTTGATGGCAAAGAAAAAGCCCGGTGAATTGATCACCGGGCTTTGATGCTGATGGGCGACGGAAAATGGATTTTCCGAACGGTCAGATTACAGCGCTTTGATCATGGCCTGCTGCTCAATCAGCTTGAGCTTAGCCTGGCCGAACTCCGCCATGCGCTCGCGCTCTTTCGCCACGACCGCTTCCGGCGCACGGGAGACAAAGCCTTCGTTAGAGAGCTTGCTTTCGATCTTGCCGATTTCCACTTCCAGCTTGCTCACTTCCTTCGCCAGACGCTCCAGCTCGGCGGTTTTATCCACCAGATCGGCCATCGGGATCAGCAGCTCGGCACCGTCGATAATTTTGGTCACCGAAACCGGGCCTTTCTCACCGGCGGCCAGACAGGAGAGGCTGTCCAGACGCGCCAGCGTTTTCAGGAAGTTGTGGTTGTCGGTTACGCGGCGTACCACGTCGTCGCTTGCACCGCGCAGCAGCACGTCCAGCGGTTTGGACGGCGAAAGGTTCATCTCGGCACGGATATTACGCACCGCAACAATCGCCTGCTTCAGCCATTCGGTATCGTTCAGCGCGGCCTCATCCACCTTCGCCGCTTCAAACTCTGGCATCGGCTGCAGCATGATGGTGTCGTCGCTGATGTTTTTCAGCACTTTCACCTGCTGCCAGATAGTTTCGGTAATAAACGGAATGATCGGATGCGCCAGGCACAGCAGCGCCTCCAGCACGTTGACCAGCGTATTGCGGGTGCCGCGCAGCTGGGCTTCCGAACCGCCGTTCATCACCGGCTTGGCCAGCTCAAGATACCAGTCGCAGAACTGGTTCCAGGTGAACTCATAGAGAATACCGGCCGCGATATCGAAGCGATAGCTGTCCAGCGCGGCGCGGTACGCTTTCACCGTCTGGTTGAACTCGGCCAGGATCCAGCGATCCGCCAGCGACAGCTCAAGCTCGCCGCCGTTAAAGCCGCAATCCTGATCCTGGGTGTTCATCAGCACGAAGCGGCTGGCGTTCCAGAGCTTGTTACAGAAGTTGCGGTAACCCTCCAGGCGCTTCATATCCCAGTTGATATCGCGGCCGGTGGAGGCGAGCGCCGCCAGGGTGAAGCGCAGGGCATCGGTGCCGTGCGGCTCAATGCCGTTCGGGAACTGCTTCTCGGTGCGCTTACGGATTTTGTCCGCCAGCTGCGGCTGCATCATGTTGCCGGTGCGCTTCTCAAGCAGAGCTTCCAGCGAAATGCCGTCAACCATATCCAGCGGATCGAGAACGTTGCCTTTCGACTTGGACATCTTCTGGCCTTCGTCATCGCGGATCAGACCGGTCATATAGACGGTCTTGAACGGCACCTGTGGCTTACCGTCTTCATCTTTGAGGAAGTGCATCGTCAGCATGATCATGCGGGCGATCCAGAAGAAGATGATGTCGAAGCCGCTGACCAGCACGCTGGTCGGGTGGAAGGTGCTCAGGTCCGGCGTTTTTTCCGGCCAGCCCAGCGTGGAGAAGGTCCACAGGCCGGAGGAGAACCAGGTATCCAGCACGTCTTCATCCTGGTTCAGCGCCACGTCGGCACCCAGGTTATTTTCCGCACGCACTTCGTCTTCGGTGCGGCCAACATAGACATTGCCTTCGGCGTCATACCAGGCCGGGATACGGTGACCCCACCACAGCTGGCGGGAAATACACCAGTCCTGAATATCGCGCATCCAGGAGAAGTACATGTTCTCGTACTGCTTCGGCACAAACTGGATATCGCCCTGTTCAACGGCTTCTACTGCCACTTTCGCCAGCGGGGCGGTGCGCACATACCACTGGTCGGTCAGCATTGGCTCAATCACCACGCCGCCGCGATCGCCGTAAGGGACGGTCAGGTCATGCGGTTTGATCTCATCCAGCAGGCCGAGCGCGTCAACGGCGGCCACGACAGCTTTACGGGCGGCGAAGCGCTCCAGATTCTGGAATTCAGCCGGGATGGCCGGATCGCAGACGTCACTCTCTTCACCGTTAGTGTCATACACCTGCGCTTCTTCACGGATATCACCGTCGAAAGTCAGGATGTTGATCATCGGCAGCTGATGACGGCGGCCAACTTCATAGTCGTTGAAGTCGTGCGCAGGCGTGATTTTCACGCAGCCGGTGCCTTTTTCCATATCGGCATGTTCGTCGCCAACAATCGGAATGCGGCGGTTCACCAGCGGCAGCGTGACGAATTTGCCAATCAGATCTTTGTAGCGCGGATCTTCCGGGTTAACGGCCACGCCGGTATCGCCCAGCACCGTCTCGGGACGGGTGGTGGCGACAATCAGGTAATCTTTGCCGTCAGCGGTTTTCGCGCCGTCGGCCAGCGGATAGCGGATATGCCACATGGAGCCTTTCGACTCGCGGTTTTCCACTTCCAGGTCGGAGATGGCGGTGCGCAGTTTCGGGTCCCAGTTCACCAGGCGCTTGCCGCGGTAAATCAGGTTCTCTTTGTAGAGGCGGACAAACACCTCTTTGACGGCGTTGGAAAGGCCGTCATCCATGGTGAAGCGCTCGCGCTCCCAGTCCACGGAGTTGCCCAGGCGGCGCATCTGGCGGGTAATAGTGCCGCCGGACTCGGCCTTCCAGTCCCAGATTTTTTCAATAAAGGCGTCACGACCGTAATCTTTACGGGTTTTTCCTTCCTCAGCGGCGATTTTACGCTCCACCACCATCTGGGTGGCGATACCGGCATGGTCGGTACCGGCCTGCCACAGGGTGTTTTTTCCCTGCATACGCTGGTAGCGGATCAGGGTATCCATAATGGTCTGCTGGAAGGCGTGACCCATGTGCAAGCTGCCGGTGACGTTCGGCGGCGGGATCATGATGCAGTAGCTTTCCTGGCTGGTATCGCCATTCGGTTTAAAGTAGCCCTGCTTTTCCCAGTGCTCGTAAAGCGGCTGTTCGATCTCTTGCGGGTTATATGTCTTTTCCATTTCTGCTATATCTTAGGCACGGGCGGCGTGGCCGTATTCAAGTGGAATCCAACGCTGCGATACGCCTTAAAGCGTTCGCGCGCCAGCTGTTTCAAAGCTTCTTCAGTTGGGACAAAGTCTATCACTTCATAGAAAGCGGTGGCAAAATCCGCAAAGTAGGGCAGCAGGCTGATCAGCAGATCGCGCGGGGCGTTGCCGCGCCGCTGTGGCCAGGCCAGTTCGACCGGCGCGCCATACTTTGGCCCTTCGCCCGCCAGGTTGTGGGGAACAAAGGCGCTGGCGGGGCGCTGCCACAGGGCTTCATCGAGCCGGATAGCCTGAGCTTCGTCCTCACAGGCGATGAGCACGCGCTTCCCTTCGCGCCAGCGCGCCTCCGCCAGCCCGCAGACCAGCGCTTCCAGCGCGCTGAGCCCGTCAACCGGCGTATCGGTTTCCAGCAGATAAAAGGTGGCGTTTTTCATAACTGAGCCTGTTACTGAATGAAAACGGGCGGAAGAGTTCCGCCCTGAAATTTTGCCGTAATTTTACAGGCTGCCCCCGGGCAGGTCGACCGGAATCGACCCGCCCGCGAATTAATCGTCGCCGTTAAGGCCGGCGCGGTTCAGCAAAAACTGCGACAGCAGGGCGACCGGACGACCGGTGGCGCCTTTGGCCTTGCCGGAACGCCAGGCCGTACCGGCGATATCCAGGTGCGCCCAGTTATATTTACGGGTGAAGCGCGCCAGGAAGCTGGCGGCGGTAATCGCACCGCCGGGACGGCCGCCAATGTTCGCCATATCGGCGAAATTGGAGTCGAGCTGCTCCTGATACTCATCGGCCATCGGCAGACGCCATGCGCGATCGCCAGCCTGCTCAGAGGCGCCGATCAGCTCATGCGCCAGCGGGTTATGGTTGGAGAGCAGCCCGCTGATGTGGTGCCCCAGCGCAATCACGCAGGCGCCGGTCAGGGTGGCCACGTCGATCACCACTTCCGGATCGAAGCGCTCAACGTAGGTCAGCGCGTCGCACAGCACCAGGCGGCCTTCCGCATCGGTGTTCAGTACCTCAACGGTCTGACCGGACATGGTGGTCAGCACATCGCCCGGACGATAGGCGCGGCCGCCCGGCATGTTTTCACAACCGGCCAGCACGCCCACCACGTTCAGCGGCAGATTCAGCTCAGCCACCATGCGCATCACGCCATAGACCGAGGCCGCGCCACACATATCGTACTTCATCTCATCCATCGCCTCGCCGGGCTTGATGGAGATGCCGCCGGAATCGAAGGTGACGCCTTTGCCAACCAGCACGATCGGTTTGCTTTCCGCGTCCGGGCTGCCTTTGTATTCGATGACCGACATCAGGGATTCGTTCTGCGAGCCCTGGCCGACGGCGAGGTAGGCGTTCATGCCCAGCTCTTTCATCTGCTGCTCGCCAATCACGCGGGTGGTGATGTTCTTGCTATAGGCGTCGGCCAGCTGGCGCGCCTGAGAAGCCAGATAGGCGGCGTTGCAGATGTTGGGCGGCATATTGCCCAGATCTTTCGCTGCCTTCACCCCTGCCGCCACGGCCAGGCCGTGCTGGATGGCGCGCTCACCGCTGGTCAGCTCGCGGCGGGTCGGCACGTTGAAAACCATCTTGCGCAGCGGACGGCGTGGCTCAACCTTGTTGCTTTTAAGCTGATCGAAGCTGTAGAGCGTTTCTTTGGATGTTTCCACCGCCTGACGGACTTTCCAGTAGGTATTGCGGCCTTTAACGTGCAGTTCGGTGAGGAAGCAAACCGCCTCCATTGAGCCCGTATCGTTAAGCGTATTGATGGTTTTCTGAATAACCTGCTTGTACTGGCGCTCGTCAAGCTCGCGCTCTTTGCCGCAGCCAATCAGTAAAATGCGCTCTGACAGGATATTCGGCACATGATGCAGCAGCAGCGTCTGGCCCGGTTTACCTTCCAGTTCACCCCGGCGCAGCAGGGCGCTGATGTAGCCATCGCTGATTTTATCCAGCTGTTCAGCTATCGGTGACAGCCTGCGCGGCTCAAACACGCCGACCACAATGCAGGCACTGCGCTGTTTTTCCGGGCTACCGCTTTTTACACTGAACTCCATGCACTCTCCTGAATCTTAAAGACAACGGCGCTTGCTGCGGCTAGAATGGTGCGCTTTCGTAACGTCCGATGCCGGGGCACAACGCCGTTAGGGTAACGGGCGACAGATCTAGTTTCGGTGATTACCCTGTATATGGGGGTAAAGGGGCTTTAAAACCTCACCAGAACGCGATTATTGTCATACTATTTGAGCTATGACGAGGGCCATTGATGAGAATAAATGGCGTATAAGCGATGAAACTAGCGATTTTCCTGCAAAAAGACAAGTTTTCACAGGCGTACTCAGCGTGATCATCATTAGATATCTGGTTCGTGAAACGCTCAAAAGCCAGCTGGCTATCCTTTTCATCCTGCTGCTGATCTTCTTTTGTCAGAAGCTGGTCAGGATATTAGGCGCCGCGGCCGAGGGCGAAGTACCGACAAATTTAGTTCTGACATTATTGGGCCTTGGCGTTTCGGAAATGGCGCAGCTAATTCTGCCGCTAAGCCTGTTTTTAGCCATTTTAATGACGCTTGGCCGGTTATATACCGAGAGCGAAATTACGGTGATGCACGCCTGCGGCTTGAGCAAGGCGGTGCTGGTGAAGGCGGCGATGGTCCTGATGCTGTTCACCGCCGTGGTGGCCGCCGCTAACGTCGCCTGGCTGGGCCCCTGGTCCTCCCGCTATCAGAATGAAGTCACCACCAACGCCAAAGCTAACCCCGGCGCCGCCGCGCTGGCTGCCGGTCAGTTCCAGCAGTCCGGGGATGGGAAGTCTGTGCTCTTTATTGAGAACGTGAAGGGCAACAACTTCGGCAACGTGTTCCTGGCGCAGCTACAGCCAAAAGGAAATGCGCGCCCCTCGGTCGTGATGGCGGACAAAGGGCATATGGTGCAGCGGCAGGATGGCTCTCAGGTGGTAACGCTGGATAACGGCACCCGCTTTGAGGGAACCGCGATGCTGCGGGACTTCCGCATCACGGACTTCAAAAATTATCAGGCGATTGTCGGGCATCAGCAGGTGCTGCTCGACCCGAACGATGCCGAACAGATGGACTTCAAAACCCTGTGGCAGTCGCCGAAGCCCGATTTCGCCAGCGAGCTGCACTGGCGCCTGACGCTGGTTTTCTCCGTGCTGGTGATGGCGCTGATGGTGGTGCCGCTCAGCGTGGTGAACCCCCGTCAGGGCCGCGTGCTTTCGATGCTTCCCGCCATGCTGCTCTATCTGATCTTCTTCCTGCTGCAAAGCTCGCTGCGCTCCAGCGGGGCGAAAGGGCGCCTGGATCCCGCCCTCTGGATGTGGGTGGTGAACCTCTCTTATCTGGCGCTGGCGGTGCTGCTTAACGTCTGGGACACGGTGCCGATGCGGCGTATTCGTGCCCGCTTCAGCAAGGGAGGTTCCGTCTGATGTTTGGCGTTCTCGACAGATATATCGGTAAAACGATCTTCAACACCATTATGGCCACGCTGTTTATGCTGGTCTCGCTCTCCGGCATCATCAAGTTTGTCGATCAGCTGCGTAAAACCGGCCAGGGGGAATATACCGCCCTCGGTGCCGGGCTCTACACGGTGCTCAGCGTACCGAAGGATATTGAAATCTTCTTCCCGATGGCGGCCCTGCTGGGGGCGCTGCTGGGGCTGGGCGCGCTGGCGCAGCGCAGCGAGCTGGTGGTGATGCAGGCGTCAGGGTTTACCCGCATGCAGATCGCCGCCTCGGTGATGAAAACGGCGATCCCGCTGGTGATACTGACCATGGCGATCGGCGAATTTGTGGCGCCGCAGGGTGAGCAGATGGCGCGTAACTACCGTGCGCAGCAGCTGGTGGGCGGCTCGCTGCTCTCGACCCAGACCGGCCTCTGGGCGAAAGATGGCAACAACTTTATCTTTATTCAGCGCCTGAAGGATAACAGCGAGCTGGCCGGCATCAGCATCTACACCTTTAACGACGAGCGTCGTCTGAGCAGCGTCCGCTATGCCGCTTCGGCAAAATATAATGCTGAAAACAAAGCCTGGGACCTGTCGCAGGTGGATGAGTCTGACCTGACCGATCCAAAGCAGGTGAGCGGCAGTCAGACCCTGACCGGCGAGTGGAAAACCTCCCTGACGCCCGACAAGTTAGGCGTGGTGGCGCTGGACCCGGAAGCGCTGTCGATCAGCGGGCTGTATGACTATGCTAACTATCTCAGACAGAGCGGACAGGTCGCCGGACGTTACGAGCTTAATATGTGGAGCAAAATCTTCCAGCCGCTGTCGGTGGCGGTGATGATGCTGATGGCGCTCTCGTTTATCTTTGGCCCGCTGCGCAGCGTGTCGATGGGAATGCGTGTGGTAACCGGCATCAGCTTCGGCTTCCTGTTTTACGTACTTGATCAGATCTTCGGCCCGCTAAGCCTGGTGTACAACATACCGCCGGTACTGGGCGCGCTGCTGCCAAGCGCCGCGTTTTTCGCCATCAGCGTCTATATGCTGCTTAAGCGCCGCTGACCGGCCTGGCCTTCCACGGCGACCGTCGTGGAAGGTTCTTCTCTTCACGCCAACTCTCTGATTTGCCTGATCATCAACCCCGCTGATTTATCTTATTCCTGTGCTGAAATAAAATAGCGTGCGCTTTATTCGCTCCTTTTATATTCCTGAGTTATTCGCCGACAGCATTATTAATAAAATGTTCACCAAATAAAATTCAAGTTATGTAAATAATAAATCCCTGGTATTTTTATCAGTTAATTTAATTATTGTTACATTTTCATCTGACTTAAGCGCAACGGAGTTCTTAATCCGGACTACAGTTAGAAGGGTGAAGTCATTAACACCCCGACGGTGAAATTTCGTATCAGCGGATGGCAAATTTTTAATTATTCTCAACAGGATTTCAATATGGGAAATAAAAACGCGCCGCAGGCTGATAAGGCAGAGAGCGCAGAGGTAATGCAGCTGGCTGAAGAGGAAGTCACTCTCAGCAAGCAGCGCCAGGTGGACAGCAGGCTGCGGCTTGAGCGCACCACGCACTCTGTAGAAAAGCTGCTGGAGGCGGAACTGGCCAGCGATGAGGTAAATATAGAACACGTCGCGATTAACCGGCCGGTCACCGCTGAGGATTCAGCACAGGTTCGTCAGGAAGGGGATGTGCTTATTATTCCCGTAATTGAAGAACAGGTGGAAATAATCCGTCGGAAAATTCTGAAAGAAGAGATACATATTCATAAGCGTACTAAAACTGAAATATTCAGGGAGAGCGTTACGCTGCGTAATCAGGAAGTGACTATTACCAAAGAAAAACCCTGAATTCATTAACTGCGAGGATCTATCCATGGCACATGAAAAAATTGTTACCGCATTCAATCAGGTACAACAGGCAGAAGCCGCCAAAGAGAAATTGATCGTCGAAGGTATTGCTGAGAAAAACATTGATATTATTTCGGGCGAAAGGCTGCGGGTTGAAGATAAAGAGATCCGCCATCCCAGCTTCTGGCAGCGCCTGTTTGGCGACGATCTTGATGATGATTATGCAAGCGAATACAGCAAAGCCATTCAGTCAGGCGGCGTGCTGCTGACCGTCAGAGCGCCAAAAGACCAGGCTGATCATATTGAGCAGGAGCTGAGCGCCTTTGCGGCTGACTACTCTTCCGTTTCACATCAGGATCGTGCGCTGACCGGCGGCGAGTTCGCAGGTGAAACCAATGATCGCGGTATGAACGCACCGGGCGTATCGCCAGATAACCTGGCCTCTGTGACTCAGGGCTCTTCTTCTATTACGCCGCCAGATGCGAAACAGTCAACGCTGACCGGTGCCGACAGAGAGATGAACCTGGACCGGGATCCAATGACCAGCGATCTCGACAGGGACCCGCTCGCGAATATGGATAATGAGCCGCTGACCGGCGTTGATACCACCGCCAACCGCAATAACCTTGAAACCGATCGCGATGCGCTGAAGCTGGCAGAAGAGCAGGTCGATATCAGCAAGCAACAGGTCAGTGACGGCACCATGCGTCTGCGCCGTTACACCGTTGAAGATGAAGTCTCGGAAGAGCTGTCGCTCTATGACCAGCACGCGGAAGTGTTCCGTCGCGCCGTTGACGAGCCCGCTTACCTGAACGACGTCGACTGGTCTGACAAAACCATTGAGGTTGAAGAGTCACACGAAGTGCCGGTTATCGAGAAGACCGCGCGCGTGAAAGAAGAAGTGGGCCTCCGTGGCGAAGAAACGTCCCGCGTTGAGACCATCAAAGACAGCGTCCGTCGCCAGGAAGTGGAAATTGACCACGCTGACGAAGATGCCCGTCTGAAAGAGGACAAGCTCTCTGGCCTGTCCGATAAAAAGTTCTGATACTGAGCGACCGTGCTGGCCTACCTGAGCAGCGCGGGAACCAGGGAAAATAACCAGAGCAACAAGCCAATGGCACCGCCTACGACGGTGCCATTGATGCGTATGCGTTGCAGGTCTTTACCGATATTCAGCTCCACCTGATGCGACATATCTGCCGCATCCCAGCTTTTTACCGTGTCGCTGATATGGCGGCTCAGGAACGCGGAGAACTCCGGCGCGACGCTCATCGCAGCCTCTTCCATATGCTGATTCAGCGAGGAACGAAGGCTGGCATCCTGAAGCAGCGTTTCGCCCAGCCACTGCCCGGCGGCGCTCACCTTCGCATGCAGCGTTGAATCCTCTTTCGCTAAATCTTCCTTCAGCCAGGCCCTGAGATCGCCCCAAAGCTGGCTGATATAGGTGTTGAGCGCCTCGTCCTGCTTCAGATACGCTTTAATCTCTTCCGCCTTCAGCGCCATTTCCGGATCGCTCTTCAGCCGCTCAATCAGCCGCTGCACCGCACGGTTAAAGCCCTGACGAAGCTCATGGGTGCCGTCCTGCTCAATGTCGTTAAGGATGGACTTCACCGCGTTAGCCGCCAGCTCGGCGCTTTTCTCACCCACCCATTCGGTCGGCAGCATCTTCTCTTTCAGCGGATGCTCCCGCTTCAGCCAGCGCATCACCTGCTGGGCGATAAACTCATGGGTGCCGGGCTTATTCACCAGCTGCAACAGCTGACTGATAGCATCGTCCAGCAGCGCCTGATGGCGGTTATTCTTCGTCAGGCTTTCCAGCACCAGCGCCGCTGACTGGGTCAGATCGACCTTATCTATCGCCTTGTGAATGGCGCGGCGCATAAAGGCCTGGATGCGGGTGTCGTCCGCCAGGTCCAGAAAACCCCGCACGATCTTCAGCAGATAACCGCCCAGCCTGGCGGCATTTTCCGGCGTGCTGAGCCAGTTAGCGATAATCTGCGCCGGATCGTGACGGCGGATCAGCGTCAGCAGCGAGGTGGTATTAAGAAATTTATCCTGCACGAAGAGGGCAAGGTTATCCGCAATCCGGTCCTTATTGCGCGGCACGATGGCGGTATGACGGCCAACCAGCGGAATGGGCACCCGGCGGAACAGCGCGCTGACGGCAAACCAGTCCGCCAGCGCGCCCACCATCGCCGCTTCGGAAATCGCTTTCAGGGCGGCCACCCACCAGGCCGGGGGAAACCAGAGCGGATAAAGCACGGTGGCGATAAACAGCAGCGCCGCGCCGCAGAGCAGCAGCAGCGGGAGACGTTTTGCTTTCAGCAGTTCAGTTTCTTTATCCATCCTGAGCGAGCCACTCCTTTACTATAAAAATTTCGCCGCCTCAGCCGGGGATTGGGCAGGGCGGCAGGTTACATGTCAGGGCTATCTATCGCCTGCGACCGCCCATAATGCTGCCCAGCAGGCCGCGAACGATCTGACGGGCGATCTGCCTGCCGGCGCTTTTCGCCATGCTCTGCACCATGCCGTCACGCTTGCCGCCTCTGGGGCCGGTGCTGCCAAACAGAATATCCTTCAGGCCGCCCAGCAGACCGTCGTCCTCTTCTGCCTTCTGGCCTTTTGCCGGCGGCGCATCCGCCTTTTCGGCTGCGGCCGCCGCGCCTTTGCTCAGCATCTCGAAGGCCGACTCACGATCCACCGCCTCTTCATACTTGCCGGAGAGCGGGGAGTGATTAATCAACCCGTTACGCTCGTCGTCGCTGACCGGCCCCATCCGCGAGGTGGGCGCAATAACCGAAGCGCGTTCAACAACCGACGGGCTGCCTTTCTCATCAAGGAAAGAGATCAGCGCCTCGCCGGTGCCGAGTTCCTGAATAGCGGTTGCTGTATCAAACGCCGGATTGGCGCGCATGGTTTGCGCCGCCACCCTGACCGCTTTCTGATCCTTTGGCGTAAAGGCGCGCAGCGCGTGCTGAACGCGATTGCCCAGCTGGCCGAGTACCGCATCGGGAATATCTGCCGGATTCTGCGAAACAAAATAGACGCCAACGGCCTTGGAGCGGATCAGCCGGATAACCTGTTCGATTTTATCCAGCAGCACCTGTGGCGCATCGCTGAACAGCAGATGCGCCTCGTCGAAGAAGAAGACCAGCTTAGGCTTATCCAGATCGCCCGCCTCCGGCAGCTGCTCGTACAGCTCGGAGAGCATCCACAGCAGGCTGGTGGCATAGAGCTTCGGCATCTGATAAAGCTTCTCCGCCGAAAGAATATTGATGATCCCTTTTCCGCTGCTGTCGGTCCGCATCCAGTCTTTGATATCCAGCATCGGCTCGCCAAAGAAATACTCCGCGCCCTGCTGCTCTAAAGCCAGCAGCCCGCGCTGGATCGCGCCGACCGACGCGCTGCTGATATTGCCGTACTGGCTGCGCAGGGATTTGGCGTTATCGCCGGTAAACTGCGTCATTGCGCGCAGATCCTTAAAGTCGAGCAGCAGCAGGCCGCGATCGTCCGCCAGGCGGAAGATAATTTGCAGCACGCCGCTCTGCACCTCGTTCAGGTTCAGCAGGCGGGCAAACAGCAGCGGACCGAGATCGCTTACCGTGGCGCGTACCGGATGACCTTTCTCGCCGAAGATATCCCACAGCACCACGGGATTGCCCTGCGGCGACCAGTCCGTCACGCCAATCTTTGCCAGCCGCGCCATCAGCTTTTCTGACGCGTTGCCCTCTCTGGCAACGCCGGTTAAATCCCCTTTCACGTCGGCCATAAAAACCGGGACGCCGATGCGGGAGAAATTCTCGGCGAGCTTCTGTAGCGTGACGGTCTTTCCGGTGCCGGTAGCGCCCGTGATCAGCCCGTGGCGGTTAGCCATCGCGGGCAGCAGATGCAGATCGGTTCCGTCGGTTCTGGCAATCAGTAGCGGTTCACTCATTATTCTCATCCCTAAAAGTCAGTGAAGGTGGCAGGCGAAGCAGCCCTAAGGTTAGCAGCCTCAGCTGGAGGTATGATACTTCCGCCCGGTGCCAGTATGGTATACCGGGACGAAGAACGGGCGCGAGAAATGGCCAGGATTTTGATATTGGTTATGGCGAGTGGTGATGCGCTACGCTGGGTGCTAAAAGCCTGGTCGACTCTGTTCTGCCGTTATGTCATCCGGCGCCGGTGCAGGCAGGGCGCCGACAGACAATCGCCTGATGATATAAAGACAACGAGCCGCATAGCGCGGCCCGGAGAAAGCGTTTTACGGCGATCAGGAGATAAACTGATTACTCTGCTTCAGCACCAAATCGCAGGCTTTGGTTTTCACCTTCTTGCCCAGCGCGGTGTCGCCAAGGCTTTTCAGGTTGATCTGCTGGTTCTCGCCGGTATTCAGTAGCCCCATCAGGCCCTGCTTATAATCGGTGGTTTCCTGCGCCTTCTGCGTATCCTGTAAACCCAGCTTGCCCATCAGCTGATCTTTTACCGAGTTAACGTTGTTATCGACAATATTATTCTGCACGCAGTACTGAAGCACGCCCGCCGCATTGGTCATGCTGTTGGCGCTCAGCGACTGACTGCCGCCATTCAGCAGACCGGTAAGCGCCCCCAGCGACATGCCGTTGCCCTGCGTGCTGGTGGATGAGCTGGTATCGGAGTCCTGGCTGAGCGCATTCGCCGCGC
The DNA here is from genome assembly GCF_039023475.1 of Erwinia psychrophila. Classification (NCBI taxonomy): domain Bacteria; kingdom Pseudomonadati; phylum Pseudomonadota; class Gammaproteobacteria; order Enterobacterales; family Erwiniaceae; genus Erwinia; species Erwinia psychrophila. Next base: position 167,580 of record NZ_JBCHVB010000005.1, on the reverse strand, counting down.
TGCTTAACTGCTCCTGCCAGCTCGCCGCCGACGCCGCGCCCGCCAGCAGGGAAGAGGAAACCGCTATTGCCACCATCATCATTGAAACTGCTTTCATCTTTATACCCTTTGATTAATTAGCCTGCGCCGTCGCCAACCCTGGCATGACGGCTCGATCTCCTTTCGGACTGCGGGCCGCCGGAGGAGTTCCCATGACAGGAAAAAGAAGCCGTAAGTACACCAGGGGTTTGAGAGTAATCTTAAGAGACACTTGTGGCGCGGCATTGGCTTGGATGTCCATCCGCTAAAAGGGTAAGGCCGTCAGGTAAATCGTGGTAGTGTTGGCGACATTGGTAAAATGGTAGACGTTATCCTTTACAGCCAGCCTGAGATTGCTGTTGCTGATTTCATATTTGACGTCGGGGTCGGCGGTGGAGAGAAAGGAAGAGTAGCTGTCGCCCAAATTCTCCAAAAACTCGCTTTCCGTTTTATCAGAGGGGATCAGGTAATACTGATAGACGTAGCTGGTCGTTGCGCCTGCATTTCCTTCGGTTACATACAGCGTGGTAGTGGAATTCACTTTTACTTTCTTAATAATGGTCTCTTCGAAAGGTGAAAAATGTAATACCTGCCAGATACCCCAGAACACAAGCATTATCAGCAATAAAATGGCAATATGGCGCTTCTTTAACCTCTGTCCTTTGGTCATAGTTTTTCCCTGTAGTATCCCTATCTGATTTACCAAATCGGTATTATTAAATATCCTCATTGAAAGTGTACCTATGAGGCTGTGGTGAGTAAATGCGCTAATGGAACGCGATATTTGTCAGAAGCACGGTGGGCAAAATACACGGTAGTGGTGAATTTTACAGCGGTTGCACCTGCCTCTGCGGATAGGGGTTGCGGAAACAGGGGGTAAGGGTATAATCCACAGCGTTTTCCGCATACCCTTCAGTGCCGAAGTGGCGAAATCGGTAGACGCAGTTGATTCAAAATCAACCATCGAAAGATGTGCCGGTTCGAGTCCGGCCTTCGGCACCAGCATCCTGTCCATCCCCGTCCGGGGAAGTCCAAAAAATCCTTTAAAATCAACGTTGAGGCTGATTTTGTCATCCAGCATCGTCCGAGCACATCCGTTGCAATCCAGACCCCGCTGGGGGCATAATTGGGGGCACCCCCACTTCGATAAGAAATGTGCCCCCAAAATGAAGCTGAATGCCCGCCAGGTCGACACTGCAAAGCCTAAAGAAAAAACTTATAAAATGGCTGACGGTGGCGGTTTGTACCTTGAGGTCACGACCAAAGGATCAAAGTACTGGCGTATGAAGTACCGACGGCCAGCCGACAAAAAAGAAGACCGGCTTGCCTTTGGCGTCTGGCCGACAGTCACTCTTGCTGAGGCACGTGCTAAGCGTGACGAAGCTAAAAAGATGTTAGGGCAGGGGATTGACCCCAAAGCTGAACAGAAAGAAGCCCAGGCTGAAAACGCCGGGGCTTATACTTTTGAAACGATCGCCCGCGAATGGCATGCCAGTAACAAGCGATGGAGTGACGATCACCGCTCACGCATCCTTCGCTACCTTGAGCTGTATATTTTTCCTCATATTGGTTCAGCAGATGTTCGTAAACTGAAAACCAGCCAGCTGTTAGCACCCATTAAGGCCGTTGATGCCAGTGGCAGGCATGACGTAGCTCAGCGTCTTCAGCAGCGCGTTACGGCAATAATGCGCTATGCCGTGCAAAACGATTACATTGAATCTAATCCCGCTATTGATATGGCCGGGGCACTTTCTACCGTCAAGGCTCGCCATTACCCCGCATTGCCCTTCAGCCGTTTTCCTGAGTTTCTGGCGCGTCTTGCCGCATACCGTGGGCGCATCATGACGCGTATAGCTGTCGAGCTTTCATTACTGACTTTTGTCCGTTCCAGTGAGCTGCGTTTTGCCCGTTGGGATGAGTTCGATTTCAAAAGGGCTTTATGGAAAATTCCTGCTCAGCGTAAAGAGATAGAAGGAGTTCGTTATTCTCATCGTGGCATGAAGATGAAAGAGGAACATCTCGTACCGCTAAGCCGTCAGGTTTTAGTCCTGCTGGAAAAGTTGAAGCAGTTAAGCGGTGACAACGAGAGGCTCTTTCCCGGCGATCACGATCCTAAAAAAGTCATGAGTGAAAACACGGTTAACAATGCTCTGCGCGCTATGGGGTATGACACAAAAACCGAAGTTTGCGGGCATGGCTTCAGGACAATGGCACGAGGTGCGCTGGGTGAGTCGGGATTATGGAGTGATGATGCGATAGAACGGCAGTTGAGCCACTCCGAGCGTAACAATGTACGCGCTGCTTACATTCATACTTCTGAGCATTTAGATGAACGCAGATTGATGGTGCAATGGTGGGCGGATTTTCTTTATGCGAACAGTAGTGAGTACGTCTCTCCTTACGATTATGCAAAACGTAAGTGAGGCATTGCGATGCGCAATTTAGCCACTCCAAAACAAAAGCGTGTTTGGCACTAAGCTATATTGCTTTTCCCCTCAGCGCGCAATGCTACCCCCGCCTCGCCTGCCCGCTTTATGCATCGTTTTTTATGCAGCTGCATGAACCGGGCAAAGCCGGGCCGGGCGTGGGCTGACTGGGCGTCTGAGGCGCTGCATTCTGCATGCAAATCCATGCACCTTATGCATGCATCGCTATTTACAAACCGGGCTGGCCAGAAAAAGGGCGTTGAAAGGACAAAAAGCGGAAACAAAAAAGCCGCTGATTTCAGCGGCCGTGGTGGTTAATGGAGGGTGCGGAAGGATGAACCGTAGCGCCCGATAGTCTGACTTTCTTTTACCGGCTCCGGGGTGACTGCGGGGGCCGGTTCGGGCTGCGGCGGCGCGGTAATCACCTTCGTGATGCTCTCGCTGGTCTTGAATGTGCAGGAGCAGTCAAGGTTGATGCACTGGTGGTAGCGTTCCTTCACCTGTTCGGACATATAGCGGCTTGATTTGGCATGCGCCGGGCTTTTGCAGTACGGACAGTGCATCATTTCTTTTTACCTTCCCTTATCCACGGGCGGTGTACATGGATGGCATCCCACAGCTTATTGCGCTTACCCGGACTGGCATACAGCGCCATATCCACACCGGTGAGTGCCGGGCGCCACAGGCCGATATTTTCCAGCACCGGCGCTTCCGTCAGCGCCTTCTCAGGCAGCGCGGCGGCCGCACGGATCAGCGCATTACCAATCAGCTCCACCACAACCTGCACGTCGCTGCGCTCGTCGTCGTCACGGGGATTAATTTTCTCACGCTGAAGGCGCAGACGGATGGCCCACAAGAGCGACGGACTGACGTTACGCAGTGCAGACTGCCAGGTCGCATCAGCAAATTCGTTAAACGCCAGCTTATGCGCGTAGATATATTCCCTACCCGTGCCGCATGCATTGAGCATGGCGACCTGCTTATCCAGCTCCAGCTCGGCAATCAGCCCGGTGAACTCTTCCGCCAGTTCCCGGCTGGCAATGCGCTGGCTGTGTTCCGCCTTCAGCTCGTCGGTCAGGTTGCCGCGCAGGCTGCGAAAGCGGGTGCGCCAGTTCGCCTCGGCTTCGTTTCCGGCCTCAATGGCCGCCTCACGCTCTTTCGTGCAGCGGGTGATATCAGCGCAGATGGCGTTGTACTCTTTCATCTTCTCAAGATGTGCGGTACGGGCCTGCTCAAAGGCCGCCAGGGTACTGCTTTTTTCCGGGGTGCTCATAGCATTGTCTCTTCATCTGTAAAGGTTGTCGCTATTCTGTCGTTCACCACCGGACAAATCATTTCATTGCTGTCTGCCTGTCGCTCAGCAAACACGGCTGTATTTTCGCCAGATATCCCCCACTGAGCTTTTAGTTTTATATAAAACTGTTCACTACTCTTCACCTTAAAAAAAAAGATAATAAATACAGTAAGTAGAGGGGTGAACACTTCAGGATTAACTGTTCACCGGGTGTTCACCACTGTTCACCCGGTTTTGAAACGCCCTTTTTCTGGCAAGCCTGATTTTGAGATTAAAACTCACTCAGGCTAAAACAGAGGGGTGATGCAATTAGAACTTATTGGAATAAAAAGTAAAACTTACAGAACTGGAAGTGGCGCATTCATTTGCCACAATGGGCCAAGATATGCCAAAACATTGTCACAGTTTACCTCTCTTACAAATCAACCACTTTGTTCATTTACCAGCAAAAAATCGCTTGTTTACACGGGCAAAAATATTCTCACAATAGGGGGTTACCAGCACAACACGACCGGAACCGGCCAGCGCCGCCCGGATACAAAATAAGGTAACACCATGCTTTCCACTGCTTCAGTTTCATCCCCGACAACGCCGTCCCTGAGCAACCTGCAATACCCCCGCGACCGTTTTATGCGCCTGCCGGAAGTTATCCATACCACCGGCCTTTCCCGCTCAACCCTTTACGACTTAATCAGCCGGGAACAGTTTCCGTCACAAATATCCCTCGGCGGCAAGAACGTCGCCTGGCTGGCATCGGAGATTGACGACTGGATGCAGGCCCGCATCGCGCAGCGTGCCGGAGGTGCGGCATGATTAAGCTGAACTTCGGCACTTGCAGTTACCCGCTGAGCCAGGAAGAGGCCGTGTATGTGGCCGAAAGCCTGCTTTCCGCTGCCGTTGGCAAATCTGCCACGCTGCCCGCGTTCAGCAGCAGTCGCCACGGTCATATTTCCGTGCTCACCGAAAAACCGAAGCCCGCAAAGGGAAGCAAGGGCGGGCAGAGCGAGAACTTCCGATCAAATCCACCGCAATCCGATCACGTCCTGACCGATTGCTGAGGAAAAAGCCCCGATGTTTAAAAAAAGGCTTTTTTCTGGCGAGCCGCCGGTATACAGTTTCCCCGCTGCCGCAAAATCGGCAGCCGGGCGTAGGAACCCGAGCTTAACCTTGGCGACACAGCACGCGCCACGCGTGTTTTTTTACGTCGTCGCCTCAGTGCGCCATTTTTTTGCGCAGCGGTTCTTATACCGTTGCGTCTGTAAAATAATGGTGGCTCAGGCGGGGCAGCCTCCGGGCTGGCCGGTTTCCAAGGTTGCCGGTATTCCTACCCCCGTCTGGGCTACCACCCCTGAGTGTAGGAACTCTGGTGGTAGCTTTTATAAGCTAACCCTGGAGTCTGCCACTATGGCCGCAACCCTCATTTCTGCACGCATGCAGTTCACCTTTTTATTTGCCGCCGTTCGCCGTGCCGATACCGCCGCCCGTCCCTGCATGCTGCGCACCACCGCCGAAACCGAAACGGCCGCCCGCCGCCTGCTGGCCCGTGATTACGTGCTTTCCTTTGCCGGTCGCCTGCCGCTGTGTGAGGTGGCCGCATGAATACCCTGTCAGCCCGTCATAACCAACACGCAAGCTATCCCATTCCCCACGCCGATTTTCTGCGCCTTCAGCACGCCCACAGCGTTGGCGTGACCGTGCTCGATATGCTCGAAATTATCGAATGCTCCGGCAACCGCCACAGCGGCCCGGATGGCGATGCGCTGGCGTCCGTAGTGGCACTGCTTACCGACCAGCTGGGTAAGGTGGTCAGCACCTGTGAATCTGTCATGCTCACCGATATGGAGGTCTCACGTGACAACTAACCATTCCTGTAATCAGTCCTGCCTGCCCGTTGAAGTGCGCACCGCCGTTTACCGCCGCGCCGTTGCCCAGGGCTACCTGAGCGCCTGTGAGCACTACGGCCTCAACGTTTCCGCCTCGCTTGACGAGGTGCAGATGACAATCGCGCTGGAGCTGGAAGGCTATTACGTCCGTAAGTACGGCCCGGAAAACGGTATGGACATGGCCTGCACCATGCTCAGCGAAATGGTACAGCCCGACGTGCTGGTCGCCGCGCCGCGCCTGACGCGCATGGGTGAAACCATGATGGATGAACTGCTGTGTGGCCGCCTGGCCGCGTCCAAAGCCACGCTGCATTAAGGAGGCCGCATGAAACATATCGTCACCGACACCGTAAGCGCCGCCGCCGGTCACTGGCCCCAGCTGCTGCCCGCGCTGGGCATCAGCATTAACACCGCCGGTCAGCACTCGCCGTGCCCCGTATGCGGCGGGAAAGACCGCTTCCGCTTTGATAATCAGGCCGGTCGCGGGACGTGGGTCTGCAACCAGTGCGGCGCTGGCGACGGGCTGGCGCTGGTTGAAAGGGCGCTGGACGTGAACACAAAGGAGGCGGCCTGCCGGGTGGCCGACCTGATTGGCACCCTGCCGGTAAAGCTGGTTCAGACTTCCACAGCGAAAACGAACGAAGAGAAGGCGCGTGCGCGCCTTAACGCAGCAAAAGAGGCTGCACGACTTGTCGCCGGGGCGAAAGCACAGGCCGGTAACGCCTACCTGACGGGCAAGGGGATGGCTGACGTATCCGCTCTGACGCTGACAACTTCAAAGCGCATCAGCGACACCTTCTACCAGCCCGGCGACCTGCTCGTACCGCTGACTGACTTCTCCGGCGACACGGTTAACACCCAGCTCATTAACGCTGACGGCACCAAGCGTACGCTGGCGGGCGGCCAGGTTAAAGATGCCTTCCACCGCCTGGGTGAGCCGCGCGACATGCTCTGGCTGACCGAAGGTTACGCCACCGGCCTGACCGTGCACCGGCTCACCGGGCAGGCGGTTTACGTCGCCCTGAGCGCCAACAACCTGCCCGCGCTGGCTGAACGCCTGCATGCCGAATATCCGGACGCGTTGATACTGATTGCCGCCGACAATGACGAGAACGGCACCGGCCAGCTGCGCGCCGAAGCATCCGCAAAGCGCTGCAACGGTAAACCGGCATTACCACCCGTCACCGGCGACTGGAACGACGTCTTTCAGGCGCAGGGCGAAGTCGCCACTCAGGCGATGCTGACCACCTTTACCCAGCCGAAAGCGCTCAGCCCGTTTGAGTCGGTGAGCGAGGCCGACCTTAAGGCCATGAGCGCCAGCCAGAAGGCCGAACTGCTGGCCGCGCATTACCTCAACACGCTGGCCGTGCCGGTCGTGGGTGAAGACCTGTGCCGCTACGAGGGCGGCGCGTGGCAGGTGCTGCCGTACCGCGTGCTCAGCCGGGAAATCGCCGCGCTGTTTCAGAAGGTGCGCGCGCCGTTCTCGGCAACCGGTATCGGCGGCATTGTGGACACGCTCAAGCTGATGGTGCCACAGATGGGCGCACCGGCCCGGCGGCTGATTGGTTTTCGTAACGGCGTGTTTGACACCGCAACCGGCACCTTTGGCCCGCACCGTAAGGAGCACTGGTTGCGCACCGTTAACAGCGTGGACTACACCACGCCTAAAGCGGGCGAAAATCTGGCGGATGATGCGCCTCATTTCTGGCAGTGGCTGACGCGGGCGGCCGGACGCAATGAGGCGAAGCAGGAGCGTATTCTCGCGGCGTTATTTATGGTGCTGGCGAACCGCTACGACTGGCAGCTGTTTCTTGAGGTGACCGGCCCCGGCGGCAGCGGTAAAAGCGTGATGGCCTCTATTGCCCGCCTGCTGGCCGGGGAGGACAACACCACGGCCGCGACCATCGACACGCTGGAATCATCAAGAGAACGTGCAGGCGTGGTTGGCTACTCGCTGATTATCCTGCCCGACCAGGAAAAATGGAGCGGCGACGGCGCGGGCATCAAGGCGATCACCGGCGGTGACGCCGTGGCGATTGACCCGAAGTACCGCGACGCCTATTCAACCCATATCCCGGCGGTAATACTGGCGGTGAACAATAACCCGATGCGCTTCAGCGACCGCAGCGGCGGCGTGTCCCGTCGGAGGGTAATTCTGCCGTTCCCGGACGTGATACCGGCAAACGAACGTGATCCAAAGCTGCTGGAAAAAATTGCCGGTGAGCTGGCGGTTATCGTGCGCCATCTGATGCAGCGCTTCACCCGTCCGGACGAAGCCCGCGAGCTGCTTCAGGCGCAGCAGTCGTCAGAGGAGGCGCTGGAAATCAAGCGCAGCGCCGACCCGCTGGTCGATTTCTGTGGCTACCTGACGCCGCTGAGCACGCCAACCGGGCTGTTTATCGGCAACGCCAATATCCGGCCCATGAACCCGCGTCGCTACCTCTATCACGCCTACCTGTCATTTATGGAGGCAAGAGGCCATCAGCACCCTATGAGCCTGACGGCCTTCGGCCAGGCCGTGCCGCAGACGCTGAAGGAGTACGAAGTTGAGCTGCTGAAGCGCAAGACGAAGAACGGCATCCAGACCAGCCTGGAGCTGAGCGAGGACTGCGAGGCTGACTGGCTACCGCGCTGTGATGCATAAGCTAGACGATTGGCACAAACCGGTTCCGGCCGGTTTGTGCCAGGAGCGGACATACATGACATCAATCCTTGTTAATCGACGTGGTGCGGCCATAGCCATTATTTAATTAATCTGAATTATGGACATTCATGCCTGATACCTTAAAAATCGTAAATCTATGACTTACATACTCAGGCAGAAAAAGTATATGAGCGAAAAGCTGGAATTCATGTTGTTGGCGCTTGAATCCTCCCGTCGGGCGTTACCAGTATGCAGACCAAATCCACCTGTTGGATGCGTGATTGTCCATAAAGGTAAAGTGGTTTCCAAAGGTTTCACTAAATCTCCGGGCCACTATCACGCCGAGATAGACGCTATTTCAAAACTAACCTTGCCAATTGGTGAATGTGAAATATTTGTCACCCTTGAACCCTGCTCCTTTCAAGGCAGAACCCCCTCCTGTGCTTTGACGCTCGCTGAGCTTAAGCCACAACATATCTATGTTGCTTTAGAAGATCCGCATCCTAGGAATAGAGGGGAAGGACTCAGCATTCTAAAAAATGCAGGTATTAACTATACGCTTGGTATCGGTAAAAAAGAGGTAGAGGATTTTCTCTTATCTTATTTGATAAGGTCATAGTAGGCCGCCTATACAATCCAAAACTGATCAGGGCAGGAAAATTTTGGTCAGCTCCTCGCTCTTAGCGGGCTCAGTAGCTGGTAAGGCTGGTCGCTGAGTGCCAACGGCGGACATTGTTCCTCGCAACATTATGTGTTAATCACTAGGGAGCAGGTCACAGTTGATAGAGGAATGCATATTTTATATATGCCGTTACAATAAATTCTCAACTTAACTAGAGTGAGCAATATAGATGGGCATGAAATTTACTGTGGGTGATTTGCGACATGAGCTGTCAGGGCTCTCAGATGAAACCGAGCTTAGCTTTGACGGAGGGCTTACCTTTGGCCGGCTTAAGCGATGGGGTGATGATCACTTTGTACTTCTGTTTGCTGAGCCACAGGCTGCCGTAAGCGAAGATTTCAAGAGAAAACATGATAATATCTTGGTGAGCTTCTGCAAGCTTGATACTTTCGACGAGCTTTGATCAGGACGAGCTTTCTGGCCTGTATAAGGTCAGAAAGCTATCCCGCGACTCCTAACAATCTAATTCATTAGTTTTAATCTATTTGATTAAATTTGTAAAGATGTAGCACTTTAAATAATGGCTTCGAAATACATCTCATTATAGCGGGGGAATTATGAAATTTAGAAAAGTAAAAAACACACCAGATAAGTCAGAAAAAAACACGATTTATCTAGTTAAAGACGGCTGGAATGACTGGTTTTACTGGGAAACTCTTTTTACTATGTTTTATAGTAATGATACGGGTGAATTATACAAAATTGGTAACACAAAAATAGCTAGCAAAGGTATGAAGGAGTTATCTGCACTTTCAGAGGATGAAAAGGGACAGCCTTTTTATACACCTGATTTACCTGAGGCATTCCCTTCATTAGATGAAAATTTTTTCTCTCTAGGGCAGAGCGAGAACTTTTATGAAACTCTCAATCAGATCTCAAGAAATATAAGAATTGAAATATTAAAGGGCATTAGGGATTGTGCTTATGATTTGGAAATTTATGAAAATTACAAATCTCACCCTGCCATGAAGGAGTCTCTTTTAAGGGACGTCAGTGAAAGAAATATTAAAGAATCTTTGCATGCAATAGCTTATGAAGAAGATCACAATAAGCCTTTCAACTTCTCATATCTTTTCCCAAACAGAGATGTCAATGAGAAGGAAATCAGATTAGAGTTTAGCGTCAATAATAAAGACATGCCACAGAGCAATATCCAGGCTGTAATTGGCAGAAACGGAGTAGGGAAAACCACCTTATTTTCAGGATTTATTAAAGGTGTAATAAAACTTAATACAGACAATGAAACCCCTGTTGGCTCACTTCAAGTAAAGGAAGGTATCGAGTGGGTAGATAACAGTACTTATTTTAACTCCCTCAACTTATGTTCATATAGCCCATTTGACAGATTTGGTCCTGTAGGATCGAATATACTACCCTCTGGCGTTAAATATCAGTATATAGGCTTGATGGTACTAGACCTGAGAGGGAATGATAAAGAACAAAAACTAAAACCGAAAAGTTCAGATGAACTGCATGCAGAGTTTTGCAGTAGTATGCAGGAATGTTTAGTAGGAGTACGAAGGAAAAGATGGGAGGAATGTCTAAATATTTTAGAGAATGACCCTCTTTTTTCTGAAGCAGGTGTTTCGAAACTCGCGCAATTCGAGGATAAAGACTATCCCAAGGACTGGAGAGAGATTGTAAAAACGTTTTTAAACAAGTTGAGCTCAGGTCATCTGGTTACGCTACTTAGTATCACTAAATTAGTTGAGGTAACAGAAGACAGATCCTTAACTCTCATTGACGAACCAGAGGCTCACCTGCACCCTCCATTGATTTCTGCTTATATCCGAGCTGTATCACATCTTATGAGTGAAAGAAACGGCGTAGCGATTGTCGCTACGCACTCTCCGGTAGTTCTTCAGGAGGTACGCTCTGACTGTGTATGGATATTAAACAGGACAGGTAAGTACGTCAGTGCCGACCGGCCGCAAATTGAGACGTTTGGGGAAAATGTCGGAACTCTGACACGTGAAGTATTCAGTCATGAAGTCGTGAATACTGGCTTTTATAAAATGATAGCGGATGCCAGTAAAACCTTTTCTACATTTGATGAAGTAAATAATTACTTTAGTAATAAGTTAGGTGCAGAAGCACGAGCCTTAGCCCGGTCCCTGATAAATAAGAAAAAAAGGGATAGCGATGATTAATATAAACAAACCAACAATTAATGATATAAACATACTTAGAAACTGTGCTATAGCTTACACTGATGCTTCATTAGCACAGGAATTGATGGGCGCAATTCCATATTTCATACAGATTTATCATGACTATGATCGTTTGATGACTGCCAGTACGGGCTATACGATCCCACGTTCGCAGGCAAATGGAAATCTAAACGCTGATTTCATGAAAACACTCTATACCAAACAACTTGTAGGAAAAACAGGCAGCTGCCGAGATGACTATGATAGAATTTTGGCTTCGGCACCAAGAAAAAAATGTCCTATGTGTTCGGAAAGTATAGTAACAGCCTTAGACCATCACGTACCTAAATCAACTTATTTTCTTTATTCTATTTTTCCAAAAAACCTCGTGCCTATCTGCTCCAGATGCAACGAAGCAAAAAAACATACAATGCCAAACCAACTGAATAAACAATTCATTCATCCTTATTATGATGACTTTTCACAAGAACAATGGTTTGAAGTTAGATTCACAAACTTGAACCCTATTGAGTTGACTTACGTATGTAAAGATAATCTTCACTTAGGAAACGGTGCAAACGAAAAACTTAAAAGCCATTTCAGTCGTTTAAAATTAGATGAGCTTTATTCTTCAAATGCCATAGTCAGATTAGAGGACATGAAAAATAACTTCCAGCCGCTTCTGGAAATAAATGATTGGGATTCGGTTTATGAGGAACTTATTGATCAACAAAGTATGGTTAGTCGTCGTCCTGACTCTTGGGAGTATGCATTATTTAGTAAGTTAATCAACGAAAGATGGTATATAGAAGGTGGATTTTCACATATTTAATATGATTATCCATTTATATCACTTTGATATACGATTAGAGTGAATAAAAAATAATCGCTTTAAGTGATTTAATTATTAAAATAACGCAATACTTCTAGCTAGCGTCATCTGACACCCGGTCAGGTGACCTGCTCCCCGTTGATTAACACGCAGCAGTGTTAGTAATGCGACTATTTGGCTGCGAGATCAACTGTGAACTTCCGCTGTTCGCTCATAGCAGCCTTTCACTTTAGACGATGAGCGATAAGTGAATTAGTAACGTCCAGCCATAATCTTCAGGCTGACTTCAATTGGCCAAGCCGTGAAGCCAGCCAATGGCTTCAGTGCGATAGATAACCATCTGAAAAAGCCAAACTGGCCAGACCGGATTTGTACGCCTGAAAGTGAACAGTGTTCACCCTCGGGTGAATAGTGATGAATAGTACAAACATAAGTGATCACCACTTAACTGCATGATAATAAATAATAAAATTGAAAGGTGAACAGGGTGAACACTTTTACTTAAAATCTTTTTTTTCTGAATTAATGCTAAAATTTTAGGGTCAGCAGCACCGGTAAGGGTCTACAGCACGGAACCAAACCGAGAGAAAAATTTCATCAAAAATTGATGAATGATTCTTGCGCGATTTCATAACTCTCTGTTTTTAAAGTGAGAGCCACAAATTATTGTGGGGGCACAAATGGGGGCACTCTTAGATTGTCATTATTAAAAAATCAATAAAACCATAAGCTTGTATGGTTGTTTGAGTCCGGCCTTCGCACCACTATGCAATAAAGTCGCTTAAAGGCGGCTTTTTTTATGCCTAAAATTCAGCATTCACCTACCTTTCTCGCTATATTAACTCTCTCAAGGTCAACCGACTTCAACGTACATCTATCAACACATGTTGGTACAGATGATGATATTCCTGGTCGATAATGCTTGTACCTACAGGGAGGAGATAAGCATGGCTCTGAGTGATGTGCAGATTCGTCCGGCAAAGCCTGAAGCAAAAGCCTACAAGCTTAAAGACAGCGAAGGTATGGTTTTACTGGTTTCCCCTGACGGCGCCAGGTTCTGCGACGGCAGATATTAGTAGGCTCACAAAAGGCTTTATCGTATTTACTGTAAACCCCGCCGCTATACTAAGTGGTACCTCAATGCTAGCACAGCGCAGCTGTAATACTTCAAGGCGCCTTGCAGTCTCAGCTATTAAACAGAATTACTTACAAATAGAGGAACTGCATGCAGCATATTTCCCATCATTTTCTGCTGTCTCATTGCCTGATGTTTTTTCAATACCAACAAATAGTCACGAAAATGGCTATGTATCTCACTGTTTAATAATTCAGGTAAGAATTTTAACTGTGCATCAGGAAACATTAATGGAGATGATTTTTCTATCACTATATCTGACGAGGGTAATAACATAAAGCTATAACCTTCCTTCATCGCAATACTTACTCCCTTGGGATCAAAATCGCCGAAATAGATCGCTGTCTTTCCGTTTTTTAACCAGCAACGCTTCAAGGCAGCAGCCCCCTTACTATATGTCCGATCGCCACGGTAAATAATCAGGGGGAAACGGAAACCGCATTGGGAATAATCAAAAAGCGCCAGATGGTAGAAGCAATCCTGATTCTCCACCACGATAAGAACATCAAACTTCGTCAACGTAATATTGCGCCAATCCGTATCGGCAACCTCAACAGTTATTCCCGACTCGTTGATTAAAGGTTGATTAATACGAATTAGCACCCGATACTGCTGTGGTCTTATGCCCGCCGTTTTAATCTCCTGATCGCTTAACTGCGCGCTCTCAATGCGATTTTTCTTACTGAGGTCATCACGAAAATTTGCCTGTTTGAGACGCTGCTGAGCTTCAGAAATATTATTCAGCAACGGCATTGTAAAGTTGAAATCAGGCAGCAACAAACTGTTAGATGGGATCAAATCGAGCTCAGTACACCAACGCAAAACCTGAATCACGATTTTACTATCGGTATTTTTCTTCTCGCAATTTTTCGCTTTCAGACGATGATCAAGTTTTTTCAGCCAGACGAGCGCGTTATACGATAAAGATTCTGCTTCGGTCATTTTACCCTCACGCCAATAGTCACATCCGATATAATACGGAGATCATTTACCGGGCTGGCCTGACGCTCATCACTGCGCAGCCAAAAACGCGGCTTATCTGCTAACGGCAATGATTGATATTCTGTAATAACCTGGTAAAGCCATATCTCACTGTCCCAGTTCAGATGATTTTCCGCCAGATAATGCAGTGCACTCACCGGCCCGGATTGCCCGGCAGCGAAAACATAAAAATCCTCAACGTCCATTTTAAGCGCAACCTGGCGAGCTGCGACCTCCTCATCAATGGGAGGTATTACTGAGCCCGCACTTTTTGGCACAGGCGGAGGCATAACTGATGCCCGGGGCAAAGCGAGCAACATCTCCGCCATCATCTTTCGATCCATGGGTCTGTCGAGCGAAATGGAGGCTTGCAGTGAAAGTGAAGTCGCAATATTGAATACATCCGGCACTTCCCGGCGTTCCGCATAGCTGGCGGGTTGATACTGTGGATGCTGACGCAAAAAAGCAGCCATATTCGCCACTAATAATGTGCGCGACTGCTGTTGGCGGAATTTAGCCATTAGATCCACCAGACGCTGCTGAACGGCCAGTAATGAACTATGGTGAAGACTTACACGCAACTGTAACTGACTCACTAATAATTTACGTAGTGAGCTATTATTTTCAGCAAACTCTATCAATTCATGGAAAACGATCAACTCCAGTCCATCCAGCAACCGACGAACCTGGTTTTGCGCCCGCGCATTTTCATTAATTTTTTCATTCAGACTGCTGACGAAACCGAAATCATTATTCAGACGGTGCCAGAGGCTGTCGATGGCCTCTTCAAACTGCCCGCTGAGATCGTGAACGAGCTCAGTCAACCTCTGCATTTGCCGTTCAGCGATACTGTAATCACCTTTATAATAAGCATCGCGCCAGGCCTGCACTTTATTGCGGACTTGTTCCAGCTTTTCTGCCACATCCGCGTTAATCTGCCGTCGGCTCTCATCAGCAACCATGCTGGCGATGAGTTCGCTCACCAGCGGCCGTAGCATCAGTGGCTGTTGTTCATCAGGACGCCATACAATACGCGCTGCAATCAACTTTTTTAATGTCTGGTCGCTAAAAGCCGTTTCATCAACAAACCCATCGAGATAACCCTTCATTAAGGCGTGATGATGTTTTCCCAACAGTGCCAACCGGTCAGCACCGTTTTTAAACAGGCTGGATATCGGAGAAATTTCCTGCGTCATCACAGAAGCTCCTGCTGAACCGGTGGTGTATCTCCAACTGGTAAGTGCTCTTCATCACGGATAAAGCGGATCACGTCAATCAAATAATCAACTTTCCCCGTGGCAATAAATATCTGCTGCTCGGCGTTAGGCTGTCTGACATAACCATGCTCTTTCAAACGCCGAAAAATTTGTTTGAGTTGAAGATCAATGGAATCACTTCGACAATTGAAAAAACGATCGCTGGAAAGCTGATTCAGACGCTGCTGCAGGCTCTGATTATCCTCTACACGCGTCATGAGTTCCGACAATCTGATATAGTCGCCAGCTGTCAGCGAACTCTCCCGCCCTGTCGTTTCTTGTATGAGTTGTAACCACTCAAGCAGAGGCAACAGAGAAGAGATGATGTCCTTAAACTGATTCATCAGCTGGCTGCGGGTATCACGATTCATCTCACAAAAGCCCGCATAATAGACGGTTTGCGTTTCATTACTGACAATTCTGTAGTTAAGAGGGCGCAAATAGCTATCCATCGCTTGCCGGGTACTGTCATCCTGTAAATGACGATAAGCATCCGGGTCGTTGATACGGCAAATAAATTCCCCTGTCAGTAGCCTTTTAATTAAAGGACCATACTCCAGCATTACATTGCCTCCTGTTCCATCTGCGCTAACCGGGCAGCTAGGCGGCTCACCTTCGGCTGGATTCTTTTCAGCCTGCGCTGAGTCGGCTCAAGCTGATCGGCATCAAGCAAATAACGGTGCTTAAACAGCATCAGCACATCAGACTCCGCATTCGGAAAAGCGCCGACAATCACAATATTATTATGGCTACAGGCAATAAATAATTTCTCAACGTTGTGGTAGGCCAGCGTGCCTATTTCATCAATAGGCCAGTGAATAACGGAGTCTGATTTGCCTCTTAATAAACGCGTGAACGCCAAAAGATACTTGCACAAGATCAGATAGGCCATACCGTGGCTTGAAGCTTCCAGTAGTTGGCGATCGTTTTTGATAACAATATCTTCCCCGCCTTCATTAAGGTGAAGTTCGAGATTTAATAATGATTCCATAGTGAAATGCTCATCTGCATGAAGCAGTTCAACCACATCCATAAGAGCATTCAAATAGCTTTCAGGAGGTAATTGCTGACCGGACGAGCGCCAGTCACTATAGTTTTTTTCAAAGCGCTTTAATGGTTTCCAGAATCGTAATTGGTCGATGGTTGATAAAATGCGAACTTCTGATTTATTAATACCTTGCAGTTGAAAATCGTCGGTAACCGCATCGCTCAAACGCCGACTTTGTTGAGAAATCCGGCGATTGATATCACTGAAAACATCAAAGAATTTTTTCAGATCGCCACCGATATTTTCACCCATCTCCAGCAATTGCTGCTGTTTATCTTTAAGAAGCTGTAATAGTTTCCCGAGTATTGGCAACTGTTGCCGGGTCTTTGAAGGATCGGGTAACTTATCTGTCTCAGAGTCCAGTAATTCAAGGAAAGTAGGGTCAGCATCCTGATTAAAGCGTGACTTAAACTCATTCAGTTTGCTCTCCAGCGTACGGCTCAAGCTGGCGTGTTGCTCCAGCATATCGCTGGTACGCGACATCCGTTCATTAATATCAGCGGCGGAATCAATATAAGTCGGAACAATTTCGGCCAGCGGCAGAGGCAATAAACGGTCCAATAATACCTTTAGCTGACTAACAAGCTCACCGGCCTGACGCATCAGCGTAGCATAGTGTTTTCTCTCATCATTAAGCCGATCTTTTTTATTCTGATACTCCGCTTTTAACTGACGTTCTAACTGCAACAGCTCACGCTTCTGCTGAGACAGTTCACCTTCCTGCTTCTGTTTCTCAGGCCGCAACTGCTCCCAGTCAAGTTTGATAAAACGCTGCCATTTAGTCAGCTCATCCCGACGCTCTTCAACCGCCTGAATATCTTTTTTTAGCGTTTCAATGCGCTCCCGCAGTATTTTGACTTCGTGGGTATCAATACCCTTCTTCGCTAGATCATCGTCCAGAGCCTGCTGGAATATTCTTATCTGATCTTCCATATCGGCACGTTTTTTATTTATCTGCCGGGACAGCTCTTCCACCTTATCATCAATTTGCTGCTGTTCACTTTGAAGGTCGACACTCCATTGCAGTGTTTGCGCATTATGTTCGTCCGTTAACGCCTGGAGATCCTGTCCTTTCTGTTGCGTTAATTCGGTATGTGCTTTTTCTAATGCGCTTAAGCGGGCGCATTTTTCCTGCCGACGTTCTTGCTCCAGCACCCCATGCTCTGCGATTAAACGAGTCCGGGCATCACGGGCATAGCTGACTTCCTGATTCTGCCGTTGATATTGTCTTTCACACTCGTCCGCTTGCGATTGCAGCTGCCTGACGTTCTGGTGGTGCTCCTGAAAGCTGGCTTCTGCCGTTTTCTTCGCTTCTTCAGCATGCGCTCTGATTTGCTCTGCCTTATCAAGACTGTCACGAATTGAAGCTTCATCCTGCGCAAAATCGGGCATATCCAGTACGCTTAATTCCAGTTGCAGACCGTACAGTGATTCCGACAGTTCCCTTAGATCAGGTTGCAAGTCCTTACGTTCAAGCAGGTTTTTATTCAGAACCTTGCCCAAATTCTGCTCCCATCCCTCGTAACGTGAACGCAAGAAGTGGCGCAATGTCCCCTGTTCAGGCTCCAACTGGCGCTGCAGTTGCAGCAATTGTTCCTCGGCCTGATGCAGGCAAGCGCGGACATCGCGCAGTTGTTTTTCTGCGCTATCTTGCTGTTTACGGGCCTCGGACAGTTTATTCTGCGCATTTTGTCGTCGATCGCCCAGCTGCAATGAACACTCCTGAGCTTGCTCAATGCGCAGCTCTGCAATCTGGCGCTCTTCTTGCTCTTCAGCGGTTAACTGGGAGTGTTTAAGCTCAATGCTAACAGCTGTTTGATCGCGAGAAATAATCTCCAGTCGTTCAGCGTAGTGGTTTTCCTGCTGCTTTTTTCGCTCTTCAAAGCGCTGCCGAAATATCTCTTTCTGGCGGTCAAATTTATCCCTGACTATCTCTTTTTCTCGCTGACAATCCTGAATTTTTTGCTGCGTCAGCCGTTCATGACGGTAAAAATTGTCCTTGAGTTTTGCTTTGTGCTGTTCAAATTCTCGGGAAAGTTCACCGACTTGATCCTGCATAAGCCGGTATTGCTCACTTTGCGCTAAAAGCGCCTCCCGCCATTGGGGTAATTCGTCCATGTATGTCTGCAAAAGGCGGATATCTTTACGTTCATAACGATCGTTCTCTTCCTGAACATGATCCAGCCATGCCTGAACCGTTTTTAATTCACTTTGCGTTTTACTTAATTGATCGTTCAGTTCACGACTCTGATGATTAAAGCAATCCTCTAAATGGATAAGCTCTTCCCGTCGCTGAATAAGTTGTTGTTCTGCATCCGCTTTTGTCTGCTTCTGAATTTGTTCATCCTTTTTTAACGGAGGGTGGAGCGCAGCTAACTGCGCCTCCGTATCATCCAGTTTCAGCCCCAGGTGCTGTAAGCGTTCAAACTCTTGCTGCAATTTATCGTAACGCAGCGACTGGCGCATTTTTTGGATCCATTCCCGCGCAAAGCCGCTTTTTACTTTGGTTTGAGGGAGAGTAACGCCATCATCGGCAAAAATCGCCGCTAGCATGGTTTTGAGTGTTTCCATTTTGCCTTCACCGGCGTGAACAGCACTTACTAATTTCTCAATATGTCTGAGCTTACAGTTACCACTCACCAGACTAAACGATGACGCCAAACGACGTAACCGTATCGTTTCCGTCGAATTACCGCGTAATGACGCTACATCATTCTGAATGATGCTACGGTACTCCGTAGTTGAACCTATTTTGGCTGAAACTGAGACGTCATCCCGGTTGCGCATCTGGGCAGACCATTCGTTATAACTAAGCCCTTTCGCGCCATCTTCCGTATAGCGGAGGAAAAAATCAGGATGATAAGACGTGCTAACAAAACGATATTCAACGCCTCCCTCATGTTTACCCGTCAAAACAACCAGGCAATTGTCACCTGTTTCTCGCTGGTATTCATAAATGATATAGCTGTTGCTACAGGGGAGATAAAACTCGTCGAACTTCTTTCGCGTTCTTGGTACGACTTTATTAGGCTGTTCGCCGTAGAAAACAGGAACAAGGCGCTGAAGCGTCGTTTTTCCAGAAGCATTTGTCCCACAAATATTGGTATGTTGATCCAGTTGAATTTCAACAACACCAGGCAGGTGAGTGTGTATAAGAATGATACGAAGCAGTTGTGACATGATACCTCCCTGAACATAAGACAACCTGTGAATAGTACACCCAAAACTCTTTTTGAAATTTGGGTTATTTCACAATCAGACCAAGATAGAGGCGAAATGACCTGCTTTTTCTTGATTAATACACAACGAACCAATATCCATTTCTCGCACTAAGCTGGCTATAA
Organism: Erwinia psychrophila; assembly: GCF_039023475.1. NCBI lineage: Bacteria > Pseudomonadati > Pseudomonadota > Gammaproteobacteria > Enterobacterales > Erwiniaceae > Erwinia > Erwinia psychrophila. The sequence continues at coordinate 147,887 of NZ_JBCHVB010000005.1, read as the reverse complement.
AAGTCATATACCTCTTATGCATTTGTTACATACATTCATTCGTCACATTGAGGACATCGCTTATCATCATGCCAGCAGATATCTCACCATTAGCAACGTCAATGCCATGTAGTCGTGTTTGCAGGTAGAAAGCGCTTTTCTGGAGGCGGTCTGGTTTATGATGAAGTTTGACCCTACCCGCTAATCCAGCGTTATCTTTCAGGTTCCGACGTCTGCCGAAGGCGTTAGTCTCAGACCAGACTCCATTCCCTCTGACTTTAGCTTGTAACCACCCGAAGGCGTTTCTCACAGGTCACTCGTATCATCCTGATACTGAAAACATTGGCTGGCTGTCCGTTGACTGCAAATATACATGGTTAAAATACGGCCAAGTTTTGGTGGCTTCACGCACTTTGCATCAGTGAGTAAAAGCATTAGTCTAGCACCGAGTGCTACACTTTAGGTTGCAGGATGTGGGCCTGATGCGCGTATTCAAAACTAAATGGTTCAGCAAGGCAGCAAAATCTCACGCCATTAAAGATAGTGAGTTATGCCGGGCTATAGAGGCGGTAGTGCAGGAGAAGGCTGACGATCTTGGCGGTGGTGTTTACAAGAAGCGCCTGAACCAGAATCACGACCGCGCCATTATCCTGGCGAAAGGCGGGGAACCCTGGTTTTACACGTTCCTGTATGCCAAACAGGATATGGCAAACATCGATCAACGTGAACTGGCTGCGTTTTGCGAGTTAGCAAAGCACTACGCTGCTCTTGCTGATGAAAAGATTACGGCATTGATTAAAGGTAAAGAACTGGTGGAGATTTACTATGACCGCAAAAAGTAAATTCAAGAGTCCTGCATTTGAGGTCATCCACAGTGCGGCTTCGGGATTATTTAACGTTGATGCTATCCCGCAGGAAACAATGCGCAACTTTGATAAAGCGTGCCTTAATAACGTGGATGGACTTCTACCCATTGAGATCAAGGCGCTGCGTGAGAAGCTAAACGTCAGCCAGCCTGTTTTTGCCAGCTACCTAAATACCAGCGTTTCAACGGTGCAGAAATGGGAAAGTGGTGTAAAACGTCCTGGCAGACTGGCGCTGAAACTGCTTACGGTGGTGCGGAAGCATGGATTGAAGGTGTTGGTTTGAGTTATCGGACTGGTTATTTGGGAGATATACATGGGTAATAGTCTCTCTACCGATGCAGAAGAAGTTCAATTGACTTTTTTAAGGGTTACAGACAGTCAATCTTTCTGAAAACCTTTAAATATTGACCGGCTGGTTTTATTGGAATAGTTACAGGGATAAAAGCTTGTTTAAAGGGGGCAATTCATGGACCATAAAACGGTTATTTATGAAAAAATATTATTCAATAAATTCACCCATAAGGATTATTTTTCCTTCAAAAAACCTGCAAATCATTAAACACCTTTACCACCCGGATTTAATGGCGGAAATAGTTTTCCCAGAAGCCATCACGCAATGGCAGAAGACTGTATCAAACTGAGATGTAACCCCGTCATATATCTTGTACCGTTTCCTATCCTGTTATTCGGGAATGATAAAGTCCGGGCTTTCAGCAGTATCACAGCTGCACCTGGTGCTGTTAATTATGCTACTGGCAGATGCCGGTCAGCGTAATTTACCCGCAGTACCGAACGGCGTCTGATGAGGCTGGCTGTACGCCTGCGAAAAATCCTCAAGATACGGGCCAGAGAGGAAAAGTCCAGGATGGAAACGAAAAAAAAGCGACAGCGCGAGATAATCACTCTTCTTGCAAACTTTCCGTTAAAAACGCTTTATCATGGCTAAGATTCACTCACTTATTTCCAGTCATTCCAACAGAAAGGAAGCGCGATGTTGCAAAAGGAAGTTTTCCCTCACCGTACTAAATGGGCCATCATTGCTATCGGGATGATAGCCGGGCTGCTCTGGGCTTTGCCGGATCTCTTTGACCTGCACGCTCGTTATGCACTCTATCTGCCAGCGCTCTCGCTGGCGATGGCCAGTATACTGGCGTTCACGCTTTATCGTCTCCGCGATGTTAAGCCCTGGCTTTGCGCTTTGCTGACATTGCCGTTTATTGCCTTGATGACGGGGTGGTACGTTTGGAATTTTCCCACCATGTCGCCGGGTGAGTTTAATTTTAAGAATATCTGCGCCGTGATGGTTATGCTCAGCCTGGTGATGCCAATGCTGGTCGCCTTCTGCAGTAAGCAGGAGCAGGGCCGGTCAACGTGGAGCAGGCTTGTCACTGAATCCCTGTGGCGCAACACCTTTACCCTTGCCGTCACTGGCGTGATGACCGGGCTGTTCTGGCTGATACTGATGCTGTGGAGCAAACTCTTCAGCATCATCGGCATTACGCTGTTTGAGCAGCTGTTTTTTGATAATGCTTTCTTTCCGCCGGTGGCGACCGGCGCGGTCATCGCGGCGGGCATAGTGTTTTGCCGGCGCCTGCCGGGCGCTGCCGGTCTGTATCGGCAGTTGATGACGCGGGCGGTTAACATACTGCTGCCTTTGCACGCGGTCGCCTTACTGCTGTTTCTGGTCTGTTTGCCATTTACCGGACTGGCAATCATCCCCAAAGCTTTTTCAGCCACGACGCTGTTGCTGATCATGACGCTGATGATGCTGACGTTCAGCGCCATCGCTGATGAAAGCGCACCTGGCGTATCTCGCGGGCAGCGTGTGATGAGGCGCGTGGTGCTGGTTGCGCAGGGCCTGACGCCGCTGCTGGCCGGGCTGGCTGTCTGGGCGCTGTGGTTGCGTATCGCTGACTATGGCTGGACAGTGGAGCGGGTTTACGCCGCTATGATTGCACTGATCGCGGTGACTGGCTCGCTGCTGCTGTTAGGGTTCCAGCGCCGCGCCTGGGTGCAAGGTGCCGCCAGCATGAACATGTTTATCCCCCTGATGCTGACTCTGACGGCCTTCAGCTGGTTTCTGCTGCACACGCCGGTGGCCGATCCATGGCGCATTACCGTGAAAAATCAACTGGCGCGCTTTGCAGAGGGCAGGGCAAAGGTGGACGAAGGGGATCTCTACTTATTCAGTAATGCTGGTCGCCGGGGAAAACGGGCGTTGCAGGAGATAAGCAGGCATCCGCAGTGGCTCAGCGATCCTGCCCGGCAAAAAGCCGTGCTGGTGCGGCTGCTGGCAGAGCGGGACACCAATAATGCTAACCCAACCATTAGCGACCTTCAGCGCAGCATCCCGCTACGGGCAGGCAGCGAAGCGCCGCCGGAAAGCTGGTGGCAGATGCAGACGCAATATATTGAGCAGGAGTCGGGCATCTGCCTGATGGATACCGGTTCCTGTCTGGTGTGGATGCAGGATATGAATAACGATGGCACGCCGGAAGTGCTGCTCTATAACCGCAATCAGCAGAGTATTACTCTCTATGCCCACCAGGCCACAGGCTGGAATCAGATTGGCAGCGTGACGCTGTCGGAAAGACTGGAGCAGGCTCTCCGGGATAAAATACCTGAAACTGTAGTTAAGCCGTGGCGCGATCTGGAAGTGAACGGGCAGCGGCTTCCGGTGCAATACTACGGCTTTGAAGGACAATAGCGTATTACCCGCTTTTGCAGCCGTACAGCATCAGGCCCGGCGGCAAAAGCGTTACGGCTGTCGCCGGATACGTTACCCTTTAACCTCTTCCCAGTTCATCCCAAACCGAGCCAGATACTTACGCAGGCGATCGGCATCGTTGGGCTGTTTTTTCCCCTGACGGGAGACGGCAAACAGGCGCCGGCCCGCTTCGGAAAGCGAATCCGCCGCGCGGCAGACGCTCAGCACCGTCTGTAGCTGACACTCGTCAAAGAGATCGTACTGCGCTGAGTGATTATCGGGCAGGGTGGCCTGCGGTGTCGTGGTGCGCCAGCTGGCGCGCAGCCGGGCGATCTCTTCTTCCGCCAGTTCCAGCGAGATCCTTCCCTGTTCCGCCAGCGTTGCCATTCGCGTGACGGCAGCACCCAGCTCGCGGAAATTGCCCCGCCAGCTGGCTTCTGTCGAGCAGGCGAATCGCAGAAAATGGCTTCTCGCTTCTTTATCAAAGCGCACCTGGGTCTGCTGTTCCCGGGCATAACGTTCCAGCTCAAAATCCAGGTTGGGTTCAATATCTTCGCGGCGTTCGGCCAGTCCAGGCAGTTGAAACGTCCACATATTGATGCGGGCAAACAGATCTTCGCGAAAGCGGCCTTCGGCAACCCACTGCTGCATATCCCGGTGCGTGCCGGCGATCAGCTGAAAATCACTGCTGACCTCTTTATCAGCGCCATAAGGGAAGAAACGTTTCTCCTCGATGGCGCGCAGCAGCATCGCTTGCTCATCCAGCCCCAGCTCCGCTATCTCGTCCAGAAACAGCATGCCGCCATCGGCTTCCCGCAGCAGCCCGCCGCGCGCCTGCTGTGCGCCGGTAAAGGCGCCCTTAACGTGGCCAAACAGCGTGGACATCGCGTTGTCGCCGCGCAGCGTGGCACAGTTAACCGCCACGAATTTACCGGCCAGCCGGTGGCGGGCATGGCGCAGCTGATAGATGCGCTCCGCAAGGAAAGATTTGCCCGCGCCGGTTGGGCCGGTCAGCAGCATCGGGGCGTCCGAGCGCAGCGCCACGCGTTCAATCTGCTCGATCAGGCTGTTAAAAGTGGGGTTGCGCGTCTCGATGCCTGATTTTAAAAACGAGGTGGAGTGCTGCTGTTCGCGCTGAAAACGGCTGGTCAGCGTGGCGTATCGGTTCAGATTGAGATCGATAATGGAATAGTGGCCGAACGCGGTTGGCGTCTCCGATCCCTTGCTGGCCGGCGAGGTCTGCAAAATGCGCGCGGGCAGATAGCGGGCTTCGGTCAGCAAAAACCAGCAGATTTGCGCCACGTGCGTGCCGGTAGTGATATGCACCAGATACTCTTCAGCGTCGGTTTTAAAAGGATAGCGGCTGACAAAATCGAGGAAGCTGCCGTAAACCTCTTCAAAGTCCCAGGGATCTTCCAGCTTCACGCTGTGCAGCACCACTTGGGTGGCGGGCGATGCCTGAATGATATCTTCCGCCACCTGCTGCGCCATACTGAGATCACGCGGTTGATGCAGCAGCTCCAGCCTGTCGATCTGTAAGCCTTGCTGCTGGCAAAGCGCGACGGTTGGCCGCCATTTGCTCCAGCGGTTTGCGCGTTTGCCACGTTTATCCAGCACCGTGCCCAGCACACCGATCACTACGTTAGCTTTCATGCTTATCCCAGAAGATAAATAACTTATCCGGTAAGATAAGTTGCTCTACCGGTAATGGCAATACGCAGGTGCGTTATGGTAATAAATAAGATTAATAATCAAAGAGATAAATTTTATTATTCAGCGTGGCGCTCTTCTGGCACGGCATTCGCAATAGTTAAGCCACAGCAATGAGGAAAACGAAGATGAAAAACAGCTATCAGACTCTGCAGCAGGCGAAAGGCGTGCCGGTAAAAATGTGGACCAACGGTGTGCCGGTGGAACCGGAAGCGCGCGAGCAACTGCTGAACACGGCGAAAATGCCGTTTATCTTTCGCCATCTGGCGGTGATGCCGGACGTGCATCTGGGCAAAGGCTCTACCATCGGCAGCGTGATCCCGACCAGAGGCGCAATTATCCCGGCGGCGGTCGGCGTGGATATCGGCTGCGGCATGATTGCGGTGCGCACCTCGCTGATGGCCCGCGATCTGCCGGACAACCTGTCGGGCGTGCGCAGCGCCATCGAACAGGCGGTGCCGCACGGCCGCACCAATAATCGTTCCGGTCGCGATAAAGGTGCCTGGCAGTCGCCGCCGCAGGAGGTGGATCGCCACTGGGCCAAACTGGCGCCGCGCTTTAAGACGCTGACGCAAAAACATCCGTCGCTGTTTAAAACCAACAACTATCAGCATTTGGGAACGTTAGGGACGGGCAATCACTTTATTGAAGTCTGCCTGGACGAATGCCAGCAGGTCTGGGTGATGCTGCACAGCGGGTCGCGCGGCGTAGGGAACGCTATCGGCAACCTGTTTATCGCGCTGGCGCAAAAGGATATGCAGCGGCATATCGCCAATCTGCCGGATCGCAACCTCGCTTATTTTGAAGAGGGCAGCAGGCACTTTAACGATTATGTGGAAGCGGTGAGCTGGGCGCAGGATTACGCCCGTCATAACCGCGAAGCCATGATGGAGCGGGTGCTGGCGGCGATGTCGCGGACCATCAGCAAGCCCTTCAGCACGCATCTGGAAGCGGTGAACTGCCACCACAACTACGTGGAGCGGGAAACGCACTTTGGCGAATCGGTGCTGGTGACGCGCAAAGGCGCGGTCTCGGCGCAGAAAGGACAGATGGGCATTATTCCCGGCTCGATGGGCGCGAAGAGCTTTATCGTACGCGGCCTGGGTAACGAAGAGAGCTTCTGCTCCTGTAGCCACGGCGCGGGGCGCACCATGAGCCGCACGGCGGCAAAAGCCCGCTTTACCGTGGAAGATCAGCGACGTGCAACGGCGCACGTAGAGTGCCGGAAAGATAAAGAGGTCATCGACGAAATCCCGATGGCTTATAAAGATATTGATGCCGTCATGGCCGCCCAGTCTTCGCTGGTGGAAGTGGTGCACACGCTGTCACAGGTTGTTTGCGTAAAAGGATAAAAAAATGAAAACAGGATTGCATGGCGTGGATAGCGCAATGCGCGAGCGCGTACGTGGCGTGCTGCGCCAGGTAGAAGAAGATCACGGGGTAAAAGTGTTGTATGCCTGCGAGTCGGGCAGTCGCGGCTGGGGCTTTGCCTCGCCGGACAGCGATTACGATGTGCGTTTTCTTTATGTGCATAAACCGGAGTGGTATCTGCGTATTGAGCCGCCGCGCGACGTTATCGAGCTGCCGATCGACGATACGCTGGACGTCTGCGGCTGGGAGTGGCGCAAAGCGCTGGGCCTGTTAAAGCGAGCCAACCCAACGCTTGTCGAATGGCTGGACTCGCCGGTGATCTATCAACAGGAGGAAGCCATCATCACCGATTTACGGGAAAGGATACCAGACTGGTTTTCGCCGCTACGGGCGCGCTGGCACTATCTCTCAATGGCAAAAAAGAATTTTCGTGGTTATCTGCAGGGCGACAGCGTGCGGCTGAAAAAGTACTTTTACGTATTGCGTCCGCTGCTGGCGGTGCAGTGGATAGAGGCTGGAAAAGGCGTGCCGCCGATGCGTTTTGAAGAGCTGCTGGCGGGGACGGTGACGGACCCCCTCCTGCTGGCCGAAATCGAACAGCTGCTGGCGCGTAAGCAGCGCGCAGGCGAAGCGGAATACGGCGAGCGTCTGGATCGCATCCATGCATTTATCCACCAGCACCTGGACGAGAACCGCGTCAGCCAGGATCTGCCGGATAGCGAGCGGCGAGACTGCCGCGATCTGGATGCGTTGCTGATGAAAACCGTGCTGAGCATGGCGTAACTGATAAAAAAGGGAATAAAAAAAATGAAAGAGTGGATCGCCAACATCTTCCGTCAGCCTGACGAACAGCGTTTTCCGGTGGTGTGGCCGGCAGAGCAGCGCGCCATCTATAGCTGGCTGGCGCAGTGGTCGCAGGAAACGGGCGTCCTGCCTGAAGCGGCGCAAACGCTGCCGGACGAGCCTGTGCCGCAAGAAGATGAGGAAACGCTGCGCTGGGCGCCTGGCGCGCTGGACGGCGCCTTCGGTCATCATATCGCACACGGCAGCGATCGGGACAAAGCGGCTCAGGTGACGCAGGCGATCGTCCGCGTGCTGCGGCGGAGCAGCAGTAAAAACATGCAGGCGCTTTATCAGCTGGCAAAACAGGATACGCCGCTGAATTTTATCGACGATGTGCTGAAGACGATGGCCGCTTCTGAGGCTATTGACGCCCGTCGCCTGCGGGCGCTGGCGGTGTTTCTGGCGACGCGGGCGCCGGACCGTCAGGTGGTGAAATTAGCGATGGCGCTGCTGGCTTTTTTCCCGTATCAGCAAAGCGTTGACCTTCTGCAGACGTTAGGCAGCCACGATGAATTTACCCTTTATGCCGTGGTGGCGATGCGGGCTATCCTGCCGCCGGAGGAGTTTACGCTGGCGTGGCTGGCGCTGGCAAAGCGCACGACGGGTTGGGGACGTATCCAGATGATCGAGCGGCTGCCGGACGCGCCGGATCGGGCCATTCGTCAGTGGCTGTTAAGGGAAGGCTATAACAATGCCGTGATGGTGGAATATACCGCCTGGCACTGCGCTGAGCATGGACGGCTGCACGAAGCATTGGAGGGCGAGGTTGATGCAGAGCTGCTTAAGGGCGCCGCTGAAATCCTGCGCGGCATGATTAGCGGTCAGCCCGGCCCCGGCATTTATGAATATCCCTTTGCCGCGCTGGCCTGCGAGCGCTACCTCACGCATATCCGACCTGGCACCGCAGCCGACCTGCTGCATTATGAGGTGGCAGGCGAAATCGGCAGGCTGGCGTGTGAAGAAGAGTTTGCTGACGAGGCGGAGCGGCAACGGCTGACGGCGTTGTGCGGGCAGATCCGTGCCTTGCCCGAGTGGCCCGCGCTGATTGAGGCCGGGCTGCATAATGATGACGCCATGATATTTCATACGGCGGTTCAGCTTTGCAGAGAGCAGGGCGGCGATCCGTGGCCGGCCATTTATCAGCGGCACCGTGAACGGCGGGAAAGCGGCCTCTGGTATCAGCTGATGCAGACCGACAACCCGGATTATACCGCGCAGGTTATCGCGCTGGCGGAAAGCGAGCTGGATCTGGCCGCCATCGCCTCCGGACCGCAGAAATCCCTGGGGATGGGGCCGCAGTATCAGCAGCATTCGGCGCTCGATTTTATCCTGCAGGATTTAAAACGTTTTCCCGGACAGGGCTGGACGCTGATCCGGACAGGTTTAAAAAGCCCGGTGACGCGTAACCGCCATATGGCGCTGAATGCGCTGAATGCGCTGGAAGCCTGGCCGCAGGCTTTGCTGCCGTTGGAAACCGTTGCGATCCTGGCAGAGGCCAAAAGCAAAGAGCCGGAAGAGGCGGTGGCTGAGAGGCTGGCGCAGCTGCTCGGGGAGCTGGCGGGAAAGGATTAAATAAGACGCGCTCCGCTTGCAGGGCGCGTCGTTATATCGCGGCAACAACACATTGTGCACGAATAGGCCAGCATCGCGCGGTAGAATAGCGTGCTGACTGGCATCCATTAAATCAGCGATCTTTCTGGAAGCGCCTGCGCAACCACATCAAATCCGGCTTTGTCGGCCCATACGTTTCTGTCGCCAATCACAAATATATTATTCTTTGCTCTGGTGAGCGCTATGTTCAGCTGGTTGGGTTTGCTGGCTGCCCATTCTGCGCCGCCCTGATGGGCAACGTCGCAGCCCGGCACGAAAATGACAATATCATTCTCCTTGCCCTGAAAGGTATGGACGGGACCCACATTTTCCCGCGCCATGCTTTCAGTTCGGTTCGTGACAAGCCCGTTTCCCTGGGCAGTTTGTCCACCACATCCTGTTGTTGCAGCGCATGAGAAGGCCCGCCCGCACGGCTTTAAATGGCGTAATAACAGAGATATCGCCGAGCATATAGCCAGCGTCAGAAAGCCTGAGGAGAAGGGCTTCAGTATCGCGAGCCAGTGCGGATTTATATTGCTTACGAATGCACTCACCTTCCGATGAGTACCAGCAGTTGCTCAGGCCATTTGTTAACGGCTGGCTGACAATGGTCCGATCGTCCAGCCCGTGGATCATGCGGCTATCATAGGCTATCCGGTTCGCTATGCTGAACATAGGTTCGATGCAGCGACGATGTACGCCCATCCACACTGGTTTGTCCATTACCGTCAACGTGCCGCCATACGGGTTAGCGCGATCGGCAATCTGCTGTACCGACCATTTCGCTGGTGTTCATTCTTCGGCATCATTGGCTAATGCCGCCTCTGTCAGATACTTTGTCAGACGTGGTGGAGTGACGAATACCGGCTCAATCTGTAATGGATCGCCCACCACCAGGACGCGTCTGTCACGCCATAAAGCGCCGACCGCCGCCTGTGGCCGCGCCTGACCTGCTTCATCTATCATCAGCCAGCCCAGCCACACTCCTCAGTGGTAAACCGGCAGCAGATTAAAACTGGATAGAATATGGATCAGCGCGTTGCTGACGCCGAAGAGCAAAATCACAACGATCATGGCGTTACCGCCCCATACCCGGTAGTGCGGGCTGTTGAAGCGTTTACGCGACGCGCGGGCCAGCAGGGCAGGGACAATCGCCGCCCAGACGGTGGCGGCCAGGCCCGCAAAACCAATCGCGTAGATAAAGCCGTCAGGCCAGATCGCGCCGCCCAGCATTGGCGGCAGGAAAGTGACAGCCGCCGTCTTAAAGCGTCCCACCGGACCGTCATCAAACTTAAACAGGTCGGCCAGGTAGTCAAATAACCCCAGGGTGACGCCAAGGAAGGAGCTGGCGACGGCGAAGTTGGAAAAGATGGTCAGCAGCAGATCCAGCGTGGTGCTGTTGAGCAGTCCGCTCAGGGTCTGCACCAGCACATCAATATTGCCGCCTTTTTCCGCAATTTCTGTAAACGCCGGACGCGGAATATTTCCCATCGTGCCCACCAGCCAGATGATATAGAGCACCAGCGCCATCAGCGTTCCCAGCACCAGGCAGCGGCGGATAGTCAGCGGATCTTTACCGTAATATTTCATCAGGCTCGGTACGTTGCCGTGATAGCCAAACGAGGCGAGACAGAAGGGCAGCGCCATCAGCACATAGGGCATATAGCTGGGGTTCACTTCTGCGCTGTTCAGCAACACAGCGGGCTGAACGTGCCAGAGCAGGCCGCCAAAGGTCATAAAAAAGGTGAGGATCTTGGCCCCCAGCACGATGGTGGTCATCCTGCCCACCGCCTTCGTACTGAGCCAGACGATAAACGCCACCGCGAGGGCAAAAAGCAGGCCGCCCAGCCGCGCTGGGAAGGCGATATCCATCTGCGCCAGAGTATGGTGGATCACCGAGCCGCTGGCGGAAATATAGGCGTAGGTCAGGATATAGAGCACGAACGCCACGCTCAGACCGTTGATGATATTCCAGCGGCTGCCCAGCAGATCTTTCGTGACCGTGTCGAAGCTGGCCCCGATATGGTAGTTGAGGTTCGCCTCCAGAATCATCAGCCCCGAATGCAGCATGCAAAACCAGGTGACAACCAGCGCCAGCAGCGACCAGAAAAACCAGGCGCCGGACATCACCACCGGCAGAGAAAACATGCCCGCGCCGATAATGGTGCCGCCAATGATCATTGCCCCGCCAAGCAGGGAGGACGCTTTAGTTGTTGCCGATAGTGTAGCCATTACGTGTTTTCCTTGCGTGGCGATGCCCGGTATAGCGCAGCGATCACGCGATTCGCCCCTGCGTGAATGCGTTGAAGAGTGTGTGAAGGAAAGCCGCGAAAACGCGCTCCCCTTGCAGGCGCGGGAGTATACGTTATTTCTCCGGTTTCAGTCTCGTCAGGGCGTGTTGTAACAGGGGCTTGCAGGAGAAGGGTTGTGGGTTAATGGGGGTGAACGCGTTGAGGGCTATTTTTCATGATATTTCACCCGGTGCACATAAGAGCCTCTTTCTGAATGAATCCTGAAAGAGGAGGGAATACGGGCCTCAGCGAGTACTGGTATAAGCGGCCATTAAGGCTGATCAGATTTTCTGAAGAAAAATAATTGAGTAGATAACTGATGGCACTACATAAACTGCACGCTAACAACGGAGCGCCGTAGCCTCTCCGTTGTTATAAAAAAATCAGGATAGAAGATCAGGTGCTCCGTCGTCAGGTAAGAAGCTCATTTGCCTCGGAGAAATATTTACACCCAGCCCAGACTGCTTTACTGCCAACAATGTAAACCTGTTTTTGCGCACGTGTAACAGCGACATTCAACAAGTTAGGTTTTGCTGAAGCCCACTGGGCAGCAGCGGGATTTTCGTCGGCAATGCCCAGCACAAATATCACGATTTTCTCCTCTTTTCCCTGAAAAGTGTGAACCGTACCTATGCGTTCTTTTAGCCATTCGGCTTTCCCTTTTACTTCAGGCAGTTCGCTGGATAAAAAGCGTCTAAGCTCTTTTTTGACCTGTTTAAAAGGAGAGATGAGATAGACATCTGGTAAGGTTTGATAGTGGTCAATATATTCTTGCAGCATGGAAAGCACGTGCTGCGCCTGTGCCGGGACAAAGTGTTTACCTGCCGTACTACCACGCACATCAAACCAGCAGCTCGGTCCCCAGAGAGTAGGTGTATTGTCCCAGGGGCAATCCTGACCATGCAGCATTTTATTGTTATATGCGATTCTGTTAGCGATGGTGAACATAGGTTCATCACAGCGGCGGTGAACACGTAAAGGGCTGCCCAGCCAGCTATCCGCAATCTGCCTGGTACCATAAGGGTTCACACGATCGGCCAGGTTCTGGACCGAAGTTTCAGTCGGCGCCCATTCTTTCCATTGCTCACCAAACTCACGTCGGGCAATGGCTTCCACAAAAGCGGGAGGTACCGTAAAAACGGGTTCGATTTGAAGCGGGTCGCCCACAACAACGGCACGTTTTGCGCGCCATAATGCGCCTGCGGCCTGCTGCGGTGTTGCCTGACCGGCTTCATCTATAAACAGCCAGCCAATTTCCTGCTCATCAAATGCTTTGAACTGGCGCGCAACTGAGGCAAATGTGGAAGAGACCACGGGAACAATCATAAAGAACAGGCGCCAGAGGGCCTTACAGGCATCAGCATCTGTCTGCTTGCCATCTATCGCACTCATCAGAACAAACAACGAATCACTGAGTTTGGCTTCTTTGTAGGCCTCTCCGAGCCAGGCTTGATGAAGTTCAAGCGCTTTCACGGTGAGCTGTGAGCGGGCCTCATTCACTCTCTGACATTGGCCGAAAGCCGTTCGTTGGCTATCCGGGGATTCCAAATCTGTGTGGCAGTTAGCAAAAGTGACGTCAGAATATTTTTCTTGCAGGCTATGACAGATTTTCTGCTCATTTTCCAGCGTCGTTTCAAGCATCATCAGTTTGTGATTTTCAGCTTCATACTGGGCTTGTGTCATGGAACGACGTCGCGACAGGCCTTTTATAATCCCTCTTGCACGAAAGCCTCGTTTAAGGTCAGGGCTCCACCAGGCGGGTTTATGGTGCTCCAGCTTTGTAATACGCGCACGCAGACTGAGAGAACGAGCCAGCTTATTTTTAACTTTCATCCCCTGTTGCTGATAGTGCTGCTCCAGTGCAGGCAAAGCTTCGAGTCTTTTCAATTCATCAAGCGAAGTCTGGAGAGTCTGTTCAGCCTTTTTAAAGTCTGAGCGAGCCTGCGCAAAGGAAGAGCCAGGCAGCCCGGAGAGTTTCCTGACTGCCGCTGTCAGCGTACTGTAGGCATCCGCCGGAGGAGAGGCCAGGCATTTTTCAATGGTCTGATAAATGACCCGGGTACCAAAGATTTCCCGGTTTTTATGCTTACCTAGTGCCGCTGCGATAAGACCCCAGCAGTCTGCGCTTGTCTCTAAGGGGGTGATCTCATACTGAGATTGCCCTTCTGGCAAAACATGTGAAGCTGCCAGCTTTTGCGCAACAGGTTTGAGATAATTTATACCCTGCCAGTCACGACCTAAGCTTTTAGTCTGCGGAAGCTCACGGGAGATATTCTCAACGGCCGCGTTATTGCTGGAGACGACGACCATTTCAAAACCGGCCAAAGAATCTGACAGCTTCTTTATCGTTTTTTGCGACCCGCCAGCAGTAATAGTGAGCTCGCCACTAAAAGCATCCGATGCGGCTTCCAGGCCGGCAAGAATGTGTGCGCGCTTTACCAGGTTGCTGGCAATAAGGTCACGAAGTAGCGTAGTTTTCCCGGTTCCTGGCGGTCCGTTAACGGAGTAAAGACCGCATGTGGCAAGCTGCTGGTCAATCGTATTGATAGCGAATTGCTGCATCAGGCTCATTGCGTGCGCTGGGGGAGCAGGCCAGCGGCCCTCGGGCAAATTATCCAGACGCAACATTTCCAGTAAAATGTCTCTCCCTTCAGGTTGCAGGAGGTCAGGTTTACGATGGCGGCTCCCGGTAAGATAACAGCCTAAAGGCGAGGCTGGATTAAGCCCCTCAGCTTCCAGCCTGGCGATAATTTTTTCCAGATCGCGCAGATAAAAGCTGTTCAGAATAGTGATTTCGCCCGAATTAACCGCAGTATCAGCCTTATGGGATACGCGCTCAGGAATTTTACCGGAAAGATTATCAGATAAAATGGTCAGTGGGGCCAGCTGGGTGAGATCGGTCAGGTCGGCTGCTGCTGGTTTTTTTCCTTTCTGAGGTCTGGCCTCAGTCAGCTTAATATAAAGCGCAGGAGCAGGAAATGAAGGCGTAAAATCTGTCCACTTCTCCATGGATTTCAGAAACTCAATGAGTTCGTAGGTCGTCAGCATTGGCGGAATGGCGTGTTCATTTTTGATATTGGCTGCCACCGTAATGATATCTGAAAAACGCTGACGCAATTTTTCAGTGTCTGCCTCATACGCTTTTAAACCGATATTGTCGAAATTGCCCTTCTTAAGCTGACCCAACGCCCAGGTGACGGTTGAGAAACTAAAGCTTCCAACATCGGCGCAGCCGTTTTGGTCAACGTTAAGCGTGATGGAGCATGTTCGTCCTTCGTCCTGGTTCCGCTCATCGTTATGGCCAGCCATATCAGGAAAATGCCTGGACGCGAGAGTGAATATTTCCTGCCTTTCAAAATTACCGAAATAGAGTTTATATCTGTATTTTTTTTCTGGGGAGAAATTTTCCCCTGCCAGCCTGATTTGCTGGGCATTGATCCAGGGTAAACATCCTGGGTTTTGTAACTGTTCGAGCGTCAGGCTGATAACACCAGCGGCATCTTCTTCCAGCTCTTTCAAATCAGTGGATTCGAAAAATTCAATTTTGTGCCAGTAGCTTAATACGGATACAGCCCGGCGAGTTTTATCAGATAAATTGGCGTTCTGATTACTATCTTTCATTAGTCCGAAACGTCCAGTCAGCGAGAATAATGCATTTTATCTTATGGAAAGGCCTCCAGCGAATGTTGCGCAGCGTGACTATTAAGATGAAGAAGAATATGCTCACAGAAAAAATCACTCTTTTCGGTAATTTTATAAAGATTGAATATTAGTGCGAAAAGGAAAGATGATTTATGGCTATAATGCGATTTTAGAGGTTTCAATATTTACCAGATACAAGCGTATTATGAAGGAGTCAACCGGTTTACAGGTATACTTTTGCACCCGGCGTATTTGGTAGGGCAACGAAGTGACGGTAGGCAAAAAGTATGCCACTGGGCAGTTTTTTTGATATTCAGAGAATAGCGCTTCTTCAAAAGAGTCTTTTAAAATTCGCCAAAATGGATGTCAGCGTTATCGTATGGCACGTTTTAGCGAGCCGGAGTATCAAATCGATTCTTTATTGCACCACTGGAATGATTATCTCATCCCCGACTTTATCATTTCTCATTCGTTCATGCCGTTCCGGGATATTGGTTCGCTATTCCTCCCCGCCAGGAGCAATACATCCTCTGCCTTTTAAGCCCGGACTAACAACCCATTCAGCCACCGCTCTGCTTCTCTGCCGGGCCGTGCGTCACCGGTAAGCCAGACTCTTTCAATCTCAACGTCAGACCCCGCAACTATTTTTCTCAGCGACGCCTCATCCATATCCGTAAACCGCCGTCCGTCCTGCTCCCGTTCACCGCATCCATATTTAAACGACAGATACCATACTCCGCCGGGCTTCAGCGCTCTGACAAGCAGCGCCATCACTTCCGGTAACTCGTTTTCAGAAACATGCAGCAGTGACGCGCAGCACCAGATGCCGTCATACTTCTCCACCGCATTCAGCTCCCGGAAGCGCATCACTTCCACGGATTTCCCCGTTAACTGCCTGGCGCGGGCAGCCAGCTCTGCCGAAGCGTCAAAGGCTTCCACTTCATAACCCCGTTCGCTGAACGCTTTGGTATCGCGGCCTGAACCACATCCGGCATCCAGAATGCGCGCGCCGGGCGTCAGATGTGCCAGAAAGGGCGCGTAGAGGGCGGACATATCCACATCCACGGTGTCGTCGTAAAAGCGTTGCGCGTTTTGCTGGTAGTAATCGTCATTCATCAGAAAATCCCGCTTCCCTGTGCGCTGGGTTCCCATTCATGCAGCAGCGTGAATTTGGCCGTCTCCCAGCTGCGTTGCAGGAAATTATGCCGCAGCGCCGGCGTAGTGCCCGTCTGGCGGATCAGGGTTTCACGCAGCGGCAGATGGCTGTTAATAAAGTACTCGTTACGGTCATGCAGGCGCTGAAGCAGCTTTGTTGAAGGTATCCGCGCAAATTTCCCCTGATGACCCCGGTTGCAGTGCTGGCAGGCCAGCACCAGATTCCAGACGCCGTCCAGGTTACCGATCGTGCCATTAAGCGTAAAAGGCAGGAAGTGATCGACATCGGCAAGGTCTTCACCGCCCGTCACCACGCTGACCGGGCGGAAGCAGTAGAAGCAGTAGCCCTTCTGATAACCGTTCAGGCTGTCGCGGCAGCTGGTGATAGTAATGCGCTGATTACTGCGGCGGCTGAACAGCATCTTACTGTCATCATCGTATTCCACCGCAATCAGGTTACGGGAAACGCCCATTGCCCACGCTTCCTCAACCAGTCGCCAGCGCGCATCGGTTTCCCGGATCAGGTTGGGGAACTGATTGTTTTCAGTCAGGTAGTAATAATTGTCGGTAAGACGGATACCTTTTGACGTTTTACGTTCATCAAGGAAGAAGCGCTTATCGATTTCGGCCTGATTGACGTTATGAAAGGCATCGATCACGGCGGCGAAACCGAGTTTAACGGTGATCCCGGTCAGCTGCTCTTCAGTGATTTCGCCCTTATTAAAACGGACGCAGGCATCCAGAAACTGGCTGCGCTGGCTGGTGATCTGTTTGGGCGCCTGCTTCAGATGCGCGCACAGGTGGCGGGCAAAAGGAACGGCCAGTGCCTCAAGCGTAATCAGATCGTTATCCGGCTGTTTCAGGTCATAGAGCGCATGGGCCAGCGCAAATTTGTAAGAGGCAACGTTTCTGCCAAAAAGGATCACCCCCCGCCAGTAGTGCTCCAGCTTGGGATCGGCCTGATAAAAACGCATAGAAGTCCTGTTTTGTGAGGCGGCTCGTAAGAATGGGCGTTACGCGATCACATAACAGAATGCGGGAATTGTAAAACAAAATCATGCCTCCGGTGCGGAGGCCTGTTTAAAGCGGCTTTGTGAATATATGTAAAATCAATGATTTACTATAGATTGTGCATTAAATAGGCTATAAGATAACCCTTATCAAAGGTAAGGATACTGATAAGATGGCTTTACATGGAAAGTTTATCGTTAATGATGCTGACTACTCATCTCTGAGTTTCCCAGGCCTGGGTACGTTTCTGACGTTCTCAGGCAAGGGTGTTTATCGTCACCGCGGTGGTTGTAGGACGATCCCGGAAATGGGGTCTGTTCCGGCAGAAAAACAGTGGATTGCTGACGGGCCAGAAGGTTGTATCACTCTTCCTCATGAGACTGATTTTGCACTTCTGTGTAACGCGCTGTTAAAAAGTCAAAAAAGGGACGTTCCCTGCGCCAGGGATCTGAAGGTGTATGGCACGATTAAGGTGATGGCAAATGGCAAAACATGCCTTTAATGTCACGTTGAAATTTGCCCTGTTTTTTGGCGTTATGCTGCTGGTGGCGAAATATGTGCCTTATGATTATCTTATTGACAGATTTATTACGGAAAATATCAGTTTTGATCAAGCCGTCAAAATTTCAGGTTTTATTTTGGGTGAGCTGGATCCCGGGGCTTATGAAGCGATGCGTGACTATATTTTTATTGTGGTAAATATTCTCATTAGCGTGCCATTTTTCAGCGCAATTATCACTGGATTGAATGCCCTACGGAACAAGGCGAAACCCGGCGTCCACTTTCAGGAATGGCTGCTATCTGTGTTAAGAAGGTTGATGAAGATATTTTCATTTATCCTCCTGTTCTGGATAGTATTACGCCTCCTTCCTTACGAATATCTGTTCCGTGAACCGGAAGGGGTTATGACTTATTTAGCGCTGGCTGCAATTAACCTGACCATCACTATGGTTGCCTACTGTATGGTGAAAAGGCTAATAAGATGCACATTGAAGGATACTATAAAATCTGGAGTTGTTATGGACCGGGAAAGGATTTAACTCAATCATATGGAATCCGTTTCCCTCCAGTACAGCAAAATCACCTGGCGCTACGTTGATGGCAATGTGCAGTACACGGATGACTGGAACGTTGAAGCCTGAAGTCGGGCAACAGATCCCTGGGGATATTTTAACGTTATCCGGAATACCTGCTTTTAGCCTTCCCCATGCACTTCATTCCCCACGCCATATCCGAAATAATCCGGCCAGAGGATATCCCCTGGCCGGGTTCGTCTTACCGTCAGACTTAATGTAAACCGAACAGGCCCGGCAGGAACAGGCTTAACGACGGGATATAGGTTATCGCCATCAGCGTGATGACCAGCACGAAAAAGAAAGGCAGCATCGGTTTAATCAGCGCCTGGATTTTAATACCGGAGACGGAGCAGCCGACAAACAGCGCGCTGCCCACGGGCGGAGTACAGAGCCCGATGCAGAGGTTAAACACCATCATGATGCCGAAATGCACCGGGTCCATGCCCAGTTCATTAACGATAGGTAAAAAGATCGGCGTAAAAATCAGTACCGCCGGCGTCATATCCATAAAGATGCCGACGATCAGCAGGATAACGTTAATAATCAGCAGAATAATAATGGGATTATCGGAAACGGTCATCAGGGCTTCACTGATGGTATAAGGGATATCCGCATTGGTCATCGCCCAGGACATGCCGACCGAAATCCCGATCAGCAGCAGCACTATCGCGGTGGTGACGACGGAATCCAGCAGGATAGCCGGAAGATCCCGGAGCTTAACCTGGCGGTAAACCACCACCGACAGCAGAAAGGTGTAGACCACCGCAATCGCGGACGCTTCGGTGGCGGTAAAAATCCCGCCCAGTATTCCACCCATCACCACCACAACCAGCATCAGGCTGGGGAAGGCATCCCAGAACACACGCAGTACCAGACCGAACGTGGGCCGTTCCGTCACCGGGTAGCCCCGGCGTTTGGCAATAATCCCTGCCACCACCATGACGCTCAGGCCCATCAGCAGTCCCGGCACATAGCCCGCCATAAAGAGCGCCGCGACCGAGATGCCGCCAGCGGTCAGCGCATAGATAATCAGCACGTTGGAAGGTGGGATTAACAGGCCGGAAATGCAGGAGGTGACGTTAACGGCGGCGGAAAACGCGGGATCGTATCCGGCCTTTTTCTGCATCGGCGCCATAGTGCCGCCGACCGCCACGGCCGCCGCCACTGCGGAACCGGAGATGGAGCCAAACAGCATATTGGCCATAACGTTGACATGGCCCAGTGAACCCGGCACCCGGCCAACCAGCACCTGGGAGAGGTTAATCAGGCGCTGCGCAATGCCGCCGCTGTTCATCAGCGAGCCGGCGAGGAAGAAAAAGGGGATTGCCAGCAGCGAGAAGCTGTCGAGGCCCGTCGCCATTTTCTGCCCGACCACCGCAATAATGGTTTCGAAGGGGAGCATCATGACGCCAGCCGCCAGCGTCGCCAGGCCGATGGAAAAAGAAATGGGAACGCCGGCAAACACCAGCACGAAAAAGGAGCCAAACATCACCAGCGTGAGCATCCAGTCCATCAGGATTTCCCTCCTTCGGTCTGCGTTAATACGGGCTCGCCGAGGTGGCTCTTCACGGTATCCACCATATATAACAGGCTGTACCAGCAAATCAGCACGCCGCTCAGTGGCAGCACCAGATAGACATAGGCCATCGGCATTTGCAGGGCGGGGGAGAGCTGCCCGGTTTCATACACGCCGAGCAGTAACGACATACCGCCCCAGACCATAACGGTAGCGGCAAAAAAGAAAATCGCACCATCAATAAAAAGCTGATTAAACAGTTTGCGGATGCCGGTCAGTTCAGAGGTAAAGAGGTCAATATTGAGGTGACGGCGTTTCCCGGTGGCGTAAGCGGCGCCTAATAATCCCACCCAAATCATGCTGAAGCGGGCGATTTCATCGGTTGAGGTACTGGGTTGCTGTAAAACATAGCGGCTGAATACCTGCCAGACGACGCAGATAACCAGCATGACCATCACAATGATACAGAAGAGTGCCAGCAGGTTATCGACCGCATTTTTATATTTACCGATTTTCATAAAACCCCCGTCACAAAGGCGGCCAGGCCGCCCTTGTACATCATTATTGAGCGATACCTTCACCTGCGCTTTCTATCTTTGTAATCCAGGGACCGCGAACGGGATCCTTTTTAAAATCATCATAGAGAGGTTGGAGCGCCTGACGGAACGGCTCTTTATCCACGGTAATAAATGTGGCGCCTTCCTTCTCGGCTTCTTTAACGGATTCAGCCACCATGAGATTCCAGGCTTTGGCCTGGGTGGCCTCCGATTTCTTAAGCACTTTTTCCAGTACCGCTTTCTGCTCGTCGCTTAAGCGCTCCCAGGTTTTATTGGCAATCACCAGATAATCCGGCATCGCCGTATGCTGGTTCTCGGTATAATATTTCGCGACTTCTTCATGCCGCGTCTGGACATAAGAAGGTTCATTATTTTCCGCACCGTCAATCACACCCTGCTGGAGTGCGGTATAAACTTCCCCTAATGGAATAGAAACCGGCGAGGCACCGAGTAACTCAATAAATCTGATCGTCGTCGGTGTGACAATCACGCGGAATTTCATTCCTTTCATATCCGCCGGGGAATGAATCGGTTTTTTGGCATAAAAGCTGCGCGTGCCGCCCACATAGGCCGCGACCGGAAAGAAGCCTTTTTCTTTGGTGGCTTCCGTCATCGCGTCTCCCACCGGACCGTGGATAACGGCATTAAAATGGGCATCGTTTTTAAAAAGATAAGGCAGGCTGTAAACAGAGTAGGCGGGGGTAAAGGCCTCTAATTCATTCGCCATCGCTTTTGTCATATCCAGCGCGCCGTTCTGTAACAGTTCCAGCGTTTCACGCGGGCCGCCCATCTGTCCGCCAGGATAAATACGCAACTTCATTTTGCCGCCGGATTCCGCACTCAGATCTTTGGCCATTTGTACCCAGGTCTGATGCACGATGTGGGAGGTATCCAGATTATGGGCCAGTTTCAGCGTGACTTTGTCCATCGCCGTTGCGGAGAAGGCAAAGGTGGCGAATGACAGGGCCAGAAGTTGCTGAGCTGCAATGTTATTGAATTTCATATTTGTCCTTTCAAGCGATACGCCAGGGAGGCAATGAAAATACGCATTAAATGCAAAGAATAGTTTGAAGTGCGTCTCATTAGAAAAAAATGAAACGCTATTTTATAAAATTAGTGACGCTGTTCACTTTTTATCGGGCGCAGGGTTTAATACCGTTTTTTTATGACATTTTTATTTGTTAATGCCGATCAACAGGTTGAGAAAAGGCCTGCCGCAAAGCCTAAAAAAATATGAATAAACAAAATTAAATTTGAAGCTTTCATTAAAAGTTATCGGGGAACGTAATTCTTTTTAATGCCTGCCGCCTCCAGCTATTTCTGGACACAGTTGTGGTTACTGCCTGGTCCGGCAGGAAAGAGGTTCTGCATCCAGATGTATCCTCGATCTTCAGGTCTGTTACTCGATCGCTGAGCTTAGCTTCAGGACGCATGGCGCATCTGCCCGTCAGCCGCCGTGATGAAAAAGAGATGCAGGGCGGATTCACCGCCATCAATTGAGGCAGACCATTGCCCCCAATCGCAAATAGGGTTAGTTTCCTGAACAAACTTGCAGGGAAGGCGCTCAACGCATGAAAAACAAATCCTACACGCTTTACGACGTGGCCCGGCAGGCCGGGGTCTCCTACCAGACGGTCTCCCGCGTGATGAATCAGGCGGAAAACGTTTCTGATAAAACGCGTAAAAAGGTGGAGGCGGCGATGGCGGCGCTGAACTACGTGCCGAACCGGGTGGCGCAGCAGCTCGCCGGCAAGCAGAGCAAGACGCTCGGCCTGGTCACTACCACGCTCTCCCTGCACGCCCCTTCACAGATAGCCGCCTCGGTCAAAACTACCGCCGGAAAGCACAACTTTAACGTGCTGATCTCCATGCTGGAGCAGCCGGACGCGGAGGGATGCCGCCGCGCCATCAGCTATCTGCTTTCACAGCGCGTCGATGGGCTGATCGTCAATATGCCGCTGGAGGATGCCGAAGTGCAGATGATGCGCGACGCCAGCGGCGGCGTGCCGCTGATTTTTGCCGATGTGAATCCTGAGCTGGCGGCCAACAGCGTGCTGTTCGATCCGGCGGAAGGGGCCGGGCTTGGCGTGTCGCACCTGCTGGCGCTGGGCCATCAGCGTATCGGCCTGCTGGCCGGGCCGCATGAGTCGATCTCCTCCCGGCTCCGCCTGGAGGGCTGGCTGGACGGACTGACTGCGGCAGGGCTTCAGCCCGTCACGGTAATGTATGGCAACTGGAGCGCCCGCTCCGGCTTTGACAACGTGTCTGCGCTGCTGGCGAGCGATGCCCGCCCCGATGCGCTGCTGGTGGCCAACGATCAGATGGCGCTGGGCGCGCTGCGGGCGCTGAGCGAGGCGGGGCTGCAGGTGCCCGCTCAGGTCTCGGTTATTGGCTATGACGATACCGAAGACAGCGCTTGTTTCATTCCGCCGCTGACCACCATCAAGCAGGATTTCCGGCAGCTGGGCGAAGAGATTGTTGAGCGGCTGGTCAGGCAGATCGCCAATGGAGAACAGCACCAGCAGCCGCTGATCCTTCCGGTCACGCTGGTGGAGCGTAAAACGACGGCGCGTCCCGGCGGCGCGGCGCCAACGGGCAGCCAGCTGGCGGATGCGCTGATGCTGCTGGCCCGCCAGGTGGCGCGTCTGCCGCCGGCATCCTGATCGGTTCTGAATCAGTCCGTTTCGTGAGGCAGGTCACCGAATGGGGGGTTGCCGCTTTACTCCCTTCCTCCCGGTCAACATAGTGTCGTGAATTGTGAGCGCTTCGTAAATTCCGGGAGTAAGCATGACCGACGCTGTTACTAATCCTCATCCCCTGAGCTTATCCACCCTTCTGGCCCGCCGGGACTGGGAAAGACCGGGTGTCACGCACCTTAACCGGCTGGCGGCGCATCCGCCGTTTTCAAGCTGGCGTGATGCCCTCAATGCCCGCGACGATAAAGCGAGCGACAGCCTGCGCTGTCTGAGCGGCGAGTGGCAGTTCAGCTACTTTACCCGCCCTGAGCAGGTGCCTCAACGGTGGGTAACAGAAGATCTGGCTGAGGCCGACAGCGTCGCCGTGCCGTCCAACTGGCAGATGTCCGGCTATGATGCGCCGATTTACTCCAACATTACCTATCCGTTTACCACCCAGCCGCCGCACGTCCCGGAAGAAAACCCTACTGGTTGTTACTCGCTCACATTTAACCTGACCGCCGACGAGCTGGCGATGGGCGATACGCGGATTATTTTTGATGGCGTTAACTCCGCGTTTCACTTCTGGTGTAACGGCAGCTGGATCGGTTATTCCCAGGACAGCCGCTTGCCGGCGGAATTCGATCTCTCCGGCGTGCTGAAGACAGGGGAGAACCGGCTGGCGGTGATGGTGCTGCGCTGGAGCGATGGTTCCTGGCTCGAAGATCAGGATATGTGGCGTATGAGCGGCATTTTCCGTGACGTCTGGCTGCTGAACAAGCCCGCCACCAGCCTGGCGGATTTTCGTCTGCGCACCGATCTGAACGCGGATTTTACCCGTGCCGATCTGGTGGCGAACGTCACGCTGGCCGGTCAGGCTATCGCCGACAGCCGCATCACGCTTCAGCTCTGGCAGCAGCAGCAGCTGGTGGGTGAGTGCAGCACCCCGCCCGGTAGCGCGGTGGTGGATGAGCGTGGCAACTATGCCGAGCGGGCTGAACTCCGGCTGCAGGTGGAGCGCCCCCAGCTCTGGAGTGCCGAAACGCCGCATCTTTATCGCGCGGTCATTCTGCTGACGGATGCGCAGGGCAGGATCCGGGAAGCCGAAGCCTGTGACGTCGGCTTCCGCCAGGTGGGCATTGAAGGCGGGCTGCTGAAGCTGAACGGCCAGCCTCTGCTGATCCGCGGCACTAACCGCCACGAGCATCATCCTGAACGCGGACAGGTCATGGACGTGGCGACGATGATCGAAGACATCCGCCTGATGAAGCAGAACAACTTCAATGCGGTGCGCTGCTCCCACTATCCTAACCATCCGATGTGGTATCGCCTGTGCGACCGCTTCGGGCTGTACGTGGTGGATGAAGCCAATATCGAAACGCACGGTATGCAGCCGATGAACCGGCTGTCGGACGATCCGACCTGGTTCCCGGCGATGAGCGAGCGCGTCACCCGCATGGTGCAGCGCGATCGCAACCATCCCTGCATCATCATCTGGTCGCTGGGCAACGAGTCGGGCCACGGCGCCACCCATGACGCGCTGTACCGCTGGATTAAAGCCAGCGACCCGAGCCGTCCGGTGCAGTATGAGGGCGGCGGGGCGGACACGGCGGCGACCGATATTCTCTGCCCGATGTACGCCAGGGTGGACGAGGATCAGCCGTTCCCGCAGGTGCCGAAGTGGTCCATCAAAAAATGGATCGGCCTGCCGGAGGAGAGCCGTCCGCTGATCCTGTGTGAATATGCGCACGCGATGGGCAACAGCCTCGGCGGCTACGACAAATACTGGCAGGCGTTCCGTCAGTATCCCCGCTTACAGGGCGGTTTCGTCTGGGACTGGGTCGATCAGTCCCTGATCAAAACGGAGCCCGACGGCGGGCAGTGGTACGCCTACGGCGGCGACTTTGGCGACAAGCCAAACGATCGCCAGTTCTGTATGAATGGCCTGGTCTTTGCCGACCGCACGCCGCACCCGTCACTGTATGAAGCGAAGCGCGCCCAGCAGTTTTTCCAGTTCAGGCTGATCGGCCATTCGCCGCTGGAGATGGAAGTTGAAAGCGAATACCTGTTCCGCGACAGCGACAACGAGCGGCTGCGCTGGCAGCTCACCCTTGACGGCAACCGCTTTGAACAGGGCGAAATCACGCTGTCGCTGCCGCCTCAGGGCAGGCAGCGGCTGATTATCGATTGTCCTCTGCCGGCCTCAGGCAGCGGGCAGCTCTGGCTGAACGTGGAGGTGATCCAGCCCGAAGCCACCTCCTGGTCAGAGGCCGGACACGCGGTGGCCTGCGATCAGTGGCAGCTTCCGCTGGCGCAGACGGCGTTACCCGACACCGCCACCCACAGTGAAAGCCCGCAGCTGACGGTGACTGAGGCGCTATTTGAGATCGTCCATCAGGATCAGCGCTGGGCGTTCAGCCGCGAGGCGGGCGAGCTAAGCCAGTGGTGGCAGGCGGAGCGTCCAGCCTTCCTGACGCCGCTGCGGGATAATTTTATCCGTGCGGCGCTGGACAACGATATCGGCATCAGCGAAGTGGAGCGCATCGACCCGAACGCCTGGGCCGAGCGCTGGAAGGCGGCGGGCTACTGGGAGATGACGCCGGAGCTTCTGAGCTGTACAGCCGACCAGCTTCAGCAGGAGGTGCTGATCCGCACGGTTCACGCCTGGAAGAACGGCAGCCAGACGCTGTTCGTCAGCCGTAAAAACTGGCGTGTCGACAGCGCGGGTGAGCTGCATATTGAGGTGGATGTGGCGATGACTTTTGGTCTGCCACAGCCGCCGCGCATCGGACTGAGCTGCCAGCTGGCGCAGGTTGAGGATCAGGTGGAGTGGCTGGGGCTGGGGCCGCACGAAAACTACCCTGACCGTAAGCTGGCGGCGCAGCAGGGACGCTGGCAGCTACCGCTGGCAGAGATGCACACGCCCTATATCCGCCCCTGTGAGAACGGGCTGCGCTGCGACACCCGGCGGCTGAACTTTGGGCCGCACCAGTTGGCGGGAGAGTTCCATTTCAATATCGGACGCTACAGCCCGCAGCAGCTGGAGGAGACGACTCACCGCCACCTGCTGAAGCCTGAGGCGGGAAGCTGGCTCAATATTGATGGCTTCCACATGGGCGTCGGCGGCGATGACTCCTGGAGCCCGAGCGTGGCGCCGGAGTATCTGCTGAACGGCACAACCTGCCGCTATCAGCTGAGCTGGAAACGTCGCGGCTAAGCGCGCTGGTGTAATCCGGGCAGCCAGCTGCGGCTGCCCCTGCAAAGGAACTGAAAAATGCACTACCTCAAAAACACCAATTTCTGGATGTTCGGCCTGTTTTTCTTCTTCTACTTTTTCATTATGGGCGCCTATTTCCCCTTTTTCCCGATCTGGCTGCACGATATTAACCAGATCAGCAAAAGCGATACCGGCATTATCTTCGCCTGTATCTCGTTCTTCTCGCTGCTGTTTCAGCCCATTTTTGGCCTGCTTTCCGATAAGCTGGGGCTGCGCAAGCATCTCCTGTGGATCATCACCGGCATGCTGGTGCTGTTCGCGCCGTTTTTCATCTACGTTTTTGGCCCGCTGCTGAAAACCAACGTGCTGCTGGGCTCGATCGTGGGCGGGATTTACCTCGGCTTTATCTATAACGGCGGCGCGCCGGCGATTGAAGCCTATATCGAGAAGGTGAGCCGCCGCAGCGACTTTGAGTTCGGGCGGGCAAGGATGTTTGGCTGCGTGGGCTGGGCGTTATGTGCCTCTATCGCGGGCATTATGTTTACCATCAATAACGAGTTCGTTTTCTGGCTCGGCTCGGGCTGTGCGGTCATCCTGGCGATCCTGCTCTTTATTGCTAAACCGCAGGCGCAGAACAGCGCAGAAGTGGCCGATAAGCTGGGCGCTAACCATAAAGCCTTTAGCTTTAAGATGGCCTTCCAGCTGCTGAAGGAGCCGAAGCTCTGGTTTCTGTCGCTCTATGTGGTGGGCGTCTCCTGCACTTATGATGTGTTTGACCAGCAGTTCGCCAACTTCTTTACCGGCTTTTTCAGCTCGCCGGAGCAGGGAACGCGCGTCTTCGGCTATGTCACCACGCTGGGTGAACTGCTTAATGCCTGCATCATGTTCTTTGCACCGCTGATCGTGAACCGCATCGGGGGCAAAAACGCGCTGCTGCTGGCGGGCATGATTATGTCGGTGCGCATCATTGGCTCCTCCTTCGCCACCACGCCGGTTGAGGTCGTGTTTCTCAAAACCCTGCATATGTTTGAGATCCCGTTCCTGATTGTCGGCTGCTTTAAATACATCACCACCCAGTTTGAGGTACGCTTTTCGGCCACCATCTATCTGGTCTGCTTCTGTTTCTTCAAACAGCTGGCGGTGATTTTTATGTCGGTTTTCGCCGGGAATATGTATGACAAGGTGGGCTTCCACGGCACCTATCTGATCCTGGGCTGCGTGGCGCTGGGCTTTACGCTGATCTCCGCCTTTACGCTGAGCGGACTGGGGCCGGTCGGGCTGCTGCGGCAGTTGATGCAGCGTAAACAGCCGCTGGCGAGCTGAAACAACGGATGCAGGCGCCGTGCGCCTGCATCATTCGCATCAGTAGATCTGACGATAAAGCGTCGCAATCTCCTCCAGCGAGGTTTCACGCGGGTTGCCGCCGGTGCAGACATCGTCAAAGGCAGCCTGCGCCAGTGCGGGAATATCCTCCTCTTTCATGCCCACGTCACGCAGCCGGAGCGGAATGCCAACGTCCGCGCCAAGCTTTCTCACCGCTTCCACCGCCGCGTTACGCACCTCATCCAGCGTCATCGGACAGACTTTTGCTACCCCCATGGCGCGGGCGATATCGCGATACTTCTCGCCGGTATAAGGCGCGTTCCATGACATAACGTGAGGCAGGATAATGGCGTTAGCCACGCCGTGCGGCACGTTATAAAAGGCACCGAGCGGGTGCGCCATGCCGTGTACCAGCCCCAGCCCCACGTTAGAAAAGCCCATCCCGGCGATATACTGTCCCAGCGCCATATCCTCAACGCCCTTAGCGTCTCCGGCGACCGAGGCGCGCAGCGAACGGCTGATAATCTGAATGGCCTTCAGGTGCAGCGCGTCGGTCAGCTCCCAGGCGCCTTTGGTGGTAAAGCCCTCAATCGCATGGGTCAGCGCATCAATGCCGGTGGCGGCCTTCAGGGCAGGCGGCATGCTCTGCATCATATCGGCATCAATCAGCGAGACCTTCGGAATGGCGTGGGGATCAACGCAGACGAACTTGCGCCGTTTTTCCTCATCGGTGATCACATAATTAATGGTCACCTCTGCGGCAGTACCGGCGGTGGTGGGAATGGCGATAACCGGCACGCAGGGATGGCGCGTAGCGGCGACGCCCTCAAGGCTGCGGACATCCTCAAATTCGGGATTATTGATGATAATACCAACCGCTTTTGCCGTATCCTGGGGCGATCCGCCGCCGATAGCGATCAGATAGTCAGCCCCGGCAGCCTTAAAGGCCTTTACGCCGCGCTGCACCAGGCTGATGGTGGGGTTCGGCATCACCTCGTCGAAGATCTGCCACGGAAGCTGGTGCTTATCCATCAGCGCCGTCACTTTTTCAATCACGCCCGCCTGGACCAGCACTTTATCGGTCACCAGCAGCGCCTTTTTATAATTACGCTGGGTGACCTCGTTGACGAGTTGCGAAACAGCGTCGCGCCCAAACCAGAAAGTCTCATTCAAAATCATTCTGTGAAGCATTCCGTTCTCCTCAAGGTGGATGGTAATCCGGTTTCCAGGAGAAAATATGCACAGGAACAGCGCGAGGCGTTATTGACGGGGATCAGGGAGAAGGGCGATAGGCCTGGCCGAACGTCCGATCCGGACGGCGGCGGAGAGGGGGAAGACCGGCAGAAAAAGCGCTTTCCGCCGGTAGAGGATCACTCAGACATAATACTGGCGGCCAGCTGCGCGCTGTCGGAGGTGTTGCCGATCAACTCCGTCAGCAGGTTATTGACGCCGTCGCTCATCGGCGTGAAGCGCGAGTGCGGCGAGCGCGTCACCACCACAAAAACGCCCACGCTGTAGCGCGGCACCATCGCCATATAGGTGATAAAGCCGCCGCCGCCGCCGGTTTTCTGAATAATCCCCGGCCTGCCGTCCTGCGGGGCCATATAGACCCAGCCCAGGCCGAGCGCAGAAGCCTTGCCCGGCACGTCCATGCCGTTCACCTTCGTCAGCTGGGCGCGCTGGTAAACCATGGTCTGAAGGCGATCGGCCTGCGCGGAGCGGGCATGCACGTCGGAAGAGAGAAACTGCTGCATCCAGCGGGCCATATCATCCGGCGTGGAGTAGACGCCGCCGCTGCCAATGGCGGCCAGCGTACTGACGCACGGGCTCGGCCCTTTTTCCGCCACCATCAGCCGGCGGCACTGCTCCGGCGACGGTGTGAAGGTGGTGTCCTTCATGCCGAGCGGGCGGGTGATTTCGCGCTTTAGCAGCTCGGGATAGGCAACGCCTGCGGCGCGGGCGAGTGCATCGCCCAGCAGATCGTAGGCCAGGTTAGAGTAGCCAGCCTGCGTGCCGGGCGCCGCGCCGATCCGCGCGCTGTCCAGCCACTGCCAGCGCTGGCTGGCGGTTGGCCAGACAAATACCGGACGATGGGGTTTACCGCCCGGCTGCTCGCGCGGCAGGCTGCTGGTATGGGTGGCGAGATTAATCAGGCGAATGGTCTGCCCCGCATACGAGGGGACATGGCGTCCGGCAGGCGCATATTTGCTGAGCGGATCGTCCAGGCGCACGACGCCCTGCTCTGACAGTTTGACCAGCAGCTGGCTGGTCATCAGCTTGGTCAGGGAGGCGATGCGGATCAGGGAATCCTTTTGCGGACGTACGGCGCTGCCGGGACGAACAGCTCCGCGGCTGGCAAAGACACGCTGGTTAGCATCAATAGCCACTATCGCCATGCCGGTCGCTTTGGCATTGTAAAAAATATTATCGGCATAGCGATCGACAATCTGAGACGCCAGCAGCGGATCGGTAGCGGAGGGCGCGGCCAGGCTGCAAAACGGCAGGGCGGCGGCGGCCAGGGCCAGCAAACGGTGAAGTAGAGCGTTCAACGTGCGTATATCCATCAGATTCAACGTAGGGTTGGTATAGTAATCTGATTCGCGTCGGCAAAAAAAGACGCCAGGCATTTTTTTTCACCGGCTTACCGGATGGCCGGAAAAAGTCGCCCTCATGCAGCCTTAATCCACGCTGTTCAGCCAGTATTCAGGTCCGGCGTTGGCGAGAAAAAGGCGTTTGCCGGCATAAATAAGCGCGTATTCATTCTGCCGGCCGCCCGCTGTGCTTTAATGAAAGTAATGATTTTTGCTGGAGAAATGAATGAGCCTCGGTAAGCGGTTGTCCTCTTTTTTACTTCTGGGCTCCTCACTTGGACGTAATATCGCGGTATCGGGCTGCCTGCTGATCCTGGCGGTGATCCTGCTGAACCTCTGGTCACTGAACACGTCATGGCAGCAGACAATCAGCTCCGCAGAAGAGACGGCGGTGAATCTGGCGCTCTCTCAGGCGCGTCAGGCGGAAGATACTTTTCTGCAAACGGAGATTTCACTCAGGGAGATCCAGCGTACTATCCAGCAGCAGATGCCCGGCAAGGTCGATACCGAAGCGCTAAGCCAGATTATGCGGGAGCAGCGCAGCCATCTGCCCCAGCTGCACGGCCTGTTCTATTATGATGCTTCGGGAAAATGGCAGGCCTGGTCCATCGGGCAGACGCCGGCGGAGGCCAATAACTCTGACCGCGAATATTTTGCCTACCACCGGCAGAACGGCCATAACAATATCCATATTGGTCCGGCGATCTACAGCCGCAGTACCGGCGAACTGGTTATTCCGGTTTCACTGCGTCTGAACGACGCGGCTGGAGGCTTCGCCGGCGTGCTGCTGGCCACCGTGCGGGTGGATTATTTCCGTCAGTTCTATGCCTACTATGAGCTGGGGGAAAAGGATGTGCTGGTCCTGATGCTGGATGACAGTACCGTCCTCTATGCGCGCCCCATGCCGGACAGCTACGTCGGGAAAGATCTCTCTTCCAGCCGCCTTTTCCAGGAGATGCTGGTCAAGTCCGATCGGGGCAGCGGCCAGTGGAACGCGGCGCTGGATGGCCATACCCGCATATTCGGTTTTGTCCGCTCTGCGCGTTATCCGCTGGTGGTGGCGGCGGGCTATGATAAACCTTCGCTGCTGCAAAACTGGCTGAAGGAGAAGATACAGGATATCGCGCTCAACCTGCTCTTACTGGTGATTATTCTGGCTATCGGGCTTACCGTGCTGCGGCAGGTCAGAATCAACGTCAAAAACCAGACGGAGCTGACGCACCTGCGGGATGAGCTGACCGTGATTAACCGTATGCTGCAGGCGATGGCGCTGATTGACGGCCTGACCGGCCTGGCTAACCGTCGCCAGTTCGATATCTACCTGCGGGAGAGCGTGAAGCAGGCGTCGGCGAGCGGAGAGCCGCTCTCTCTGGTGATGATGGATATCGACTTTTTCAAGCGCTACAACGATGCCTATGGTCATGTCGAGGGCGATAAATGCCTGGAAAACGTCAGCGAGGCGCTGCGGCTTATGCCGCTGCGGGAAAATGCCCTGATTGCCCGTTACGGCGGGGAGGAGTTCGCGATTATCCTGCCTGAAACCTCCGCTGAGGAGGCGCTGAATATCGCCCGCAGGGCGGTGGAAGAGGTGTATCACCGCCGCATGCCGCACTGCGAAACCGACATCCCCGATCGTGTGGTGACGCTCAGCGCAGGCTGCGCCACGCTGAGTGGGTCAGGAAACGCGCTGGATGTTCAGACGCTGAAGTATCAGGCGGATGCCGCGCTCTATGAGGCGAAGCATAAAGGGCGGAATCAGGCGGCGGGATCGGAGGAAAGAGCAAGCGCCTCCGACAGCCCGTAAGCCTCCTGATAAAGCGTCCGCTACGGGGGATAGTTATCCGGGACGTGTGGCGACGTTTGGCCGCCACACGCATGTTTATCTTTAAAGCAGATTAAGAGGCGGCGTTAAGCTTAAAGATGCTGATTGCCTGGGAGAGCTGAACGGCCTGCTCCTGGAGCGAGTGGGCGGCGGAAGCGGACTCCTGCACCAGCGAGGCGTTCTGCTGCGTCACCTGATCCATTTGCGTGATCGCCATATTGATCTCGTCGATCCCGCTGCTCTGTTCATTACTGGCGATGGAGATCTCACCCATAATCTCCGTTACGCTTTTCACGCTGGAAAGCACTTCTTCCATCGTTGAACCGGCTTTCGCTACCTGCCTGCCGCCTTCGTCAACTTTCGCCACGGAGTCTTCGATCAGCTGAGCGATCTCTTTGGCCGCGGATGCGGAACGCTGCGCCAGATTGCGCACTTCTGAAGCCACAACCGCGAAACCACGACCCTGCTCACCGGCGCGGGCCGCTTCCACGGCGGCATTCAGCGCCAGGATATTGGTCTGGAAGGCAATGCCGTCAATCACGCTGATAATATCCACGATCTTACGGGACGAGCTGTTGATCATCTCCATGGTGGTGACAACCTTACTGACCGCCGCGCCACTCTGTACCGCAACTTTGGAAGCCTGCGCCGCCAGTTCATTGGCCTGACGGGCATTGTCAGCATTCTGCTTCACGGTGGAGGTCATCTGCTCCATGGCGGAAGCCGTCTCCTCCAGTGAGCTTGCCTGCTGCTCCGTGCGCGAAGAGAGATCCATATTCCCCGTTGAAATTTCACTGGAGGCGGTGGTAATCAGGTCGGTGCCGCTACGGACTTCCGTCACGATGCGCAGAAGATTGTCATTCATGTTCTTCAGCGCTTCCATCAGCTGGCCGGTTTCATCGCGGGAGGTCACGCGGATCACGGTGCGCAGATCGCCCGCCGCCACGTTGCTGGCGATGGTCACGGCTTCACGCAGCGGCATGACGATTGAGCGCGTCAGGAAATAGCCCAGGATCATCGCCAGGATGACCGCAAGCGCAGAGAAGATGAGCGTGATCTGAATTGCCGTCTGACCATCGTGGAGGGCATTGGCTCCTTCAGCCTGAAGCTGCTGGGACTGCGAGTCGGCAAACTTCGAGGCCAGCCCCAGGAACGTATTCTGCATCGGCGTGATTTTCTGTAGCGCAAACAGAGCGGCGCCATCTTCGTCGCCGGCACGCACCATATTAAGCAGGGTATTTTTCGCCTCTTCAAACGCCGCCGCGGCGTCTTCTACTGCCTTGATTTTTTTCTGACCGACGGCCGTGGTCTGGATTTTTGCAATGGCGGCAATCGCGTCCGTGGTTTTCTGGGTGGCGTCGTTAAGCTGGCCGAAACGCTTAACATTATATTGTGGGCGGGTGGTGTCGATAACCATACCGCGCAGGTATTTGATCTGTTCATTCACGCCGTCGCGCACGTCAAAGGCCAGCCGGACTTTAACGTAGCGGTCATTGACAATGCTGTCGACGGCGTGATTGATGCTGCCAATTTTCACCGTGGCGGTGACGCTGACGATAATGAGCAGCAGAATAACCAGGCTGAAAGCTCCCCCGAGGCGAACCCCGACTTTCATATTTCGTACTAATGCCATTTCTAAGATCCCTATGGATAAACAGAAGCGGTGGTTACACCGGCGATATGATTACGGGAGGGTACTATTAACCACTTGAATAGTAGGGTTTATTATTTGAACCCACCCAGCCTTTTACCATCGGCACAGGTGAAGGAAACTTGACGGTATAGGGGCGGAAATAAGCAGAAAACTGAAGGGAAATGGCCTCCGGATGGGGTAACCGGAGGCCAGGGGACTAGCGGACTGGAATAACTTTCAGGCTCACCAGCCCGATGCCGAGCCTGCGGGCGGCGAAGCCATCGATGGCGCCTTCCGCCGTCTCTTCCGGGGCCGGTGGGATGATTTCCACCGTGCGGGATCCGGCGGCATTAGTGAAGTGAAGGCGCTGGGTCGTATTGCCGCTTTCCAGGGTAATCCGCTGCGTTTCGTTGCCCACTTTTACGCTGAAGGGCCGGTCGCGGTTGGCGCCAAAGGCGCGGGCGGTCAGCTCAAGATCGAAAGCGGCTGGCAGCGGCTCCAGATACTCAAGGGTTACCGAAGGCAGCAGGTTAGCGTCGGACCAGCGGCCGCCCCAGGGTTCGATATAGGAGAGCCCGGTCGCTTTCAGCACCTGCTCCGGCAGGCCAGGCAGCGCAAAGTGGATGCTGTCCGAGGTGTATTTCACATCTTTATCCGCGATGCGCAGGCGGGTGACCGTCTGCTGATAGCGCTCCTCATTCTGCTTACCGACGTTGCGGAACGCGACATGCCCCTGAGTGATGCCCGGCGACACCTGCACGATTTCAGGCTGGCTGCCCAGCGTACCGTCCGCCACGCAGAGGCCGCTGTTTAGCTCCAGCGTCTTATCCCAGATGCTCCCCATTTTAAAGCAGCGGTCTATCCAGACAAATTTCCTGTCCTGCGGAAATTTTGCCAGCTGCTGCTTAAGCGGCGCGGCAAGATAAACGTCAAATTTCGGCTCCACCTTGTCCGGCGTGACCGACAGCAGCAGCGGCAGCTTGAAGTGGACGCCCGAGAAGCTGAAGGTGTTGCCTGCGGTATCTATGCTGTAATCCGAAATGGCTTTCGGGAAGTTCCAGAGCTTGATGACATCCGGCTTCCACTCGTTGATTTTCTCTTTAATATTGAGATAGGTGGCCGACAGCGAAGGGGATGAAAGGCTACTGCGCCCGAGCCCGATGAAGTTATCGCCGCCCATGGCGTCAAGCACCGTGGCACCGTTATCCAGCGAGCTGCGCTTTACGGAAATGACCCTGCTGCTGGCATCGCTGCCGCGCAGCATAAAGAACAGGTTGCGGCGTTCGTGCTGGTTGAGATAGCTAAAGGCCGTATTGTTCATCGCCAGGTGATCGGAACTGACCACAATAATCGTATTTTTAAAGTAGGGCGTGGCGCGGATGCGCTCAATCAGCCTGGCGATATGCTCCTGGCTACAGGCGACGGCGGCGAAAGATTTATTGGGTTTCCCTTCATAAGACCAGCTTTTTTGCCGGCAGCTGCGGGAGATAAAACCGTCCGGGTGGTGGGTGTCCACCGTCAGCGCGAAGAGCGAGAACGGCTTATCCTCCTTCGCCAGCGCCAGATATTTATCAAAGACCACGTCCAGCACCGTGTCGTCATACCAGCCCCAGTCGTTGCGGTAAGCGGGATCTTTGACCACGCTTTTCAGCTCATTCAGGCCATACAGATGATCGAAGCCGTGCGAAGAGAGAAACAGATCCTTGCCGGCAAAGCTGAGGTTGGCGCCCTGATAGAAGTAGTTCTGATAGCCTGACGATTTCAGAATGTCGCCCAGGCAGACGTTCTGCGGATAAAAAGTGGAGAGCGAGCTGGAGGCGTTGCCGTCAAAGGGGGCAAACAGGGGAATGCCGCACTGTGAGGCGACCATGCCGGCAATCGTGTACTCGGTGCCGGGCAGCTGCTCCGTATTGCTGAAATCGAGCGCGCTGTTTTTCAGCCTGCTCAGCTCCGGCGCCAGCCCCGGAAACGCTTTCTCGTCAAAATAGGTGCGCTCCAGGCTTTCGGCATAGATATAGACCAGGTTCGGCTTGTCGCCGCGCAGCTGCTTGCCCGGCACTTTGTAATGGGTGTAGAAATCTGAACTGCCCCGCGCGACCTGAGATTTAATCAGGCTGGAAACCTGCTGGTAGGCCGGCGTGGTGTTAATGGAGGCCAGCGCCAGAATTAACGCCAGCAGGCTGTAGAGCGGGCTGGCCCGTCGCCCCTTGCGCAGGCGCAGCACCCATGAGAGCAGTAAAAACAGCAGGATCAGGCCGCCGGTCAGGCCAAGCCCAGGCAGGATATACTTGCTGATACCCGCCCCGCTCAGGCTGCTGGTAATGGTATAAATCACCGCGTCATTAATGCCTTCGCCGGTAAAATAATTACTTGCCAGCATGGTGGCATTGAGGACGATATAGATGCCAAGAAACAGCAAAATAGCCGAAAACCAGAGCCTGTTTCTCCCGGCTTTCCAGGAGTAGAGCAGCACCGAAGCGATAAAAAATAGCAGCGAGAGAAATTCGGAACCCATCAGTTTTTATTATCCTCAGAAGCGCGCGTCGGCCCGTGGCCGGGAAGGGGAGAGAACCGATCGGTGAGTGAAGAACACATCAATCTAATGCAGCGGATTATCTCTGACAAGGCGCAAGGCGGTGAGGCAAATGTGACCCGTCCCGCAGTTTATTGCCGTTTGTTGACGGTTTATTTAAATTTTGATGGCAAGCTTATCAGATAACGGATGTTTCCGTTCGCTTTATGGCAGCAGGTCAGGATTAAATAACTTATTAATCAGCGGGTAAGGTGAGGTAAGGGAATAGCCTGACGGGATTATCGTTAAGGGGATTAACCTGAAGGCGGGCGAACCCGCCTTGCCGGATAAAGTGCCGGAATTCTGAGTAAGATCACACCTCTGACAGATGAACTCCATGCTCACGCCTGAGCTGCGAGCTGATTGCCGCCCGTTCCTGCTCCGATTGCGCCGCCGTCCAGCCGCGCTCATGCGCGAGCAGCCGGGTAATCTCCTCCACGGCGGGGGCGGTGAGCTGCCCGCTGACGGCAAGCGGCGTGCGGCGGATCAGTAAGTCGCCCGGCGTTTGTACCTGTTCATAACGGATCAGATAGCGCAGCTCATTGCGGCTCCAGTCGGGCAGCGTATGCAGTAGGGCATCCGGCTCGCTGACCATGAACTTCACCATTGCCTGCGCCCGCGTGCCGTAGCGTGAGAGCAGGTCAGCGATCCGCTCCGTCGACAGTCCGCTCTCCCTGCTCAGGGCTTTTATCCAGGCCGGTTTACGCGCCTCGCCGGGGTAATTCCTTCCGCCGCCAATCGCCCGCTCCTTTGTACTGACTTTGCGGCGCTGGCCCAGCAGGTTGAGAACGCGATCGGCCGCCTCTTCACCAAAGCTGCGGAACGTCGTCCATTTGCCGCCGACCAGACAGAGGGTGGTGAAATCCCGTTCACGACCGGGCGGGATCAGCACCAGCGAGTGGTTGCGTGAGATGGCGCCGCTGGTGGCGGCACTGCTCGCGGGCAGCGGACGCACGCCGGAAAAGGTATAAAGGACGTCGCTGTCGCTGAGGGATAAATGAGGGAAGATAAACCTCAGGGAATCGAGAATATAGCGCTGCTCGTCCGCTTCGCAGATGACGCCGTCCGGGTCATCCACGCGGATATCCGTCGTGCCCGCCAGGACATTCCCGTACCAGGGAAAAAGGAGGCAGGCCCGTCCGTCCCGGTTCTCGTAATAGATCATCTCACCATCAAGCATCGCCAGCAGTTCGGGGCTGCGCAGGACCAGATGGGAGCCTTTGGTTCCGCCTATCAGCTTCTGGCCGGCAGCCGTGGGGCTGAGCGCCCCGTTGAGCCGGTCGATCCAGGCACCGGTGGCGTTAACCACGACATGCGTTTGCAGCGTGAACTCCTCGCCGGTCAGCGTATCGCTGAGGGTAATCTTTTCGCCATCGCTGTGCTTCAGGCTGAGGTAATTAAGCGCCAGCGCCTGCGGACAGGCTTGCAGGGTGTCATCCGTCAGCTCAAAACCCAGCCGTTCCGGCGCGGTTATCCAGGCATCATAGTAAGCGGCGCTGTATTTCACCCAGTCCGCAAAGCCGGGCCACCGCTGGCGCGTCGCGGCGGTGTCATTGAGCTGGTGGCGTGGAAGCGCGCCGTAGCGGCCTGACCAGGCGTCATAGAGCGCCAGACCGCTCCTGAGCAGCAGCGCTCCCCGGCGTGAGGGGGAGGCGCCAAGGCCCAGAAAACGCTTACCGGCACCGATCATGCCGCCGCCCCAGCTGTCTACCGGCACCGTGGTCCGCAGCGGGAAGACGCAGTGCGGCGCGTTCTTCAGCAGGCGATTGCGCTCTTCAACCGCCTCTTTCACCAGGCCAAATTCGCCGGTTTCCAGATAGCGCAGGCCGCCATGAATCATTCTCGACAGCGCCCCGCTGGCCGCCTGACACCAGTCGCCGCGCTCGATCAGCAGCACGGGGATCCCCTGTAGTGCAAGTTCGCGGAAGGTACTGATGCCATTGATGCCGCCGCCCACAATCAGTACGGGCGTATGGGAGGTCTGCCGCAGCCTGGCAAGCAGCGCGCTGCGTTCACCAACATGTTCTGCCATCTGTCGCTCCTGAGTTTTACCTGGCGGAAGAAGAGAGGAAAACCAGTATATGTTGTTCAAGTGTTAACTCAAATGGCTAAAAAGGGCCCGGTGGAAAAGTGAACTCCGCCTTATTTATCGGGCGCTGTGCAGGACCATTTTTAACAAAAATAACGCACAAAATGATTATATTCATGAGTAAATGCGTCGGAAGACATATTTGCTTAAGGATTAATTGGCATAACCCCTAAAAAACAGCCATTTATCACGAATGAAAACGGGAGCTCTCAGGGTATTCTTTGCGCGCCCAATAGCGGGCAATCTTTTACTGGTATACATAATGTTAACAAAAATGCGCGTTTTAAGCCGGACCCTTGGTCTGGCACTCTTAGTGGGCGGAGCCTCATTTGCTGCACAGGCAGAAATCACCGTAATCAAGCAGGACCCACAGGCCGGCGATCCGCTGAGCCGTCTTAATTTCACCGTTGGCGGCAGCATCCGTCCCCAGTTCAACAATATGACCGGCGATGGCGATAAGGGATCCTACAAGCGTAACGGCTTTGACGGCGGCTCCCGCTTCCGCTTCAAGGCGGATTATTACCTGTTTGATGATATTAGCTGGGTTGGCTATTACGAACTGGGCGTCAATATTCCGGCACTTTTTAACTGGGATGACCATTACGCGCCGGGCGCCAACGACACCAGCCGTCGCATGCTTTACACCGGCTTGCAGAGCAAAACCTGGGGCAAACTAACCTTTGGTCAGCAGAACAGCGTTTACTATGACGCGGTTGGCGCAAAAACCGATATCTGG
Organism: Erwinia psychrophila; assembly: GCF_039023475.1. Taxonomy (NCBI): domain Bacteria; kingdom Pseudomonadati; phylum Pseudomonadota; class Gammaproteobacteria; order Enterobacterales; family Erwiniaceae; genus Erwinia; species Erwinia psychrophila. The sequence goes on along the minus strand of NZ_JBCHVB010000005.1, from coordinate 108,915 downwards.
GACTACGACATGCTCGGCCAGGCCTCCGGCAACGGAATCAATGGCGACTACGATGGCTCCTACCGCTCGCGTAAGATGCTGAAGTATAAAAACACCTTTGGCGATGCGGATGTGTATGCTTCTTACCTGTTCAGCGACAGCGAATATCTGCCGGGGAACGGCCTGCGCTACAAGCGTCAGGGCGGCGGCTCGCTGGCGGTGGATTATCATCTGACGCCGGATCTGAGCTGGGGCGCGGCCTGGAACTATACCCGTGCGGAGATGCGTAATCCTGGCAACGGCGATGCGAAGCGGTACGATCAGAATATCTACGGTACGGCGCTTAGCTGGAAGCCTGATAGCTGGACCTTCACGCTGGGCGGCGGTTACTACCAGAACTTCCTGCCAACCAAAAAAGTGGATGTGCATAACTACTTTGCTGGTGATGCCTGGGGGATTGAATATCTGGCGGGTTATACCATTCCGGTCAATCAGTATGCGCTGAAGTCGTTTATGCCTTACGTTATGGGCGACCGCCTGGAGTTCGTGAACGGTCGTGACTACCAGCGTATTGATAACGGCGTGGGGATCACCTTCCAGCTGGACTACGGCTTCCGCGTTGACTACGAACACGTCTTCACATCAAGCACCGACAACCTGGGCGATATGAACCTGGTTCGCCTGCGCTACGATTTCTGATAGCGCGCTTTCTCCCCGGTTTATGCCGGGGATTACCTCAGCCCGGCATTATCGGGCTGAGGTGCCGTTAGCTTCTCAGAGCGCGCCGGTCATATACTGCGCCACGCCGTTGCCGAAGCTCCAGTCGCCTTTACCGTTAGTGAAAAAGCTAATCATCACATCCTCCCCGGAAATGCCACAGCTCGCCTTCAGCTCCCGACAAAGCTCGGCCATAAAGAACTGCTTCTGCTCATCGCTGCGCGGACTGGTGAAGACCCTGACCATCACCAGATTGTCGCTGCGCGTCAGGCCCAGCCCGGTATCCTCAAAAACCATCTGATAAGCTTTGTTTTCATGAACAATCTGGTAGCGATCGCGCTCCGGCACGTTGAAGGCCGCCAGCACGGCGCGGTGAGCGGCATCCAGCAGCGTACGCATCTCAGATTCTGAACGGCCCTGAATCACATCAAACTGAAGTAACGGCATTATTTTCCCCTTGAGCGGGCTCCGGCGGCGGATGATGGCAGACGAAGCTGGATAAAAGCGATCTTCACCTTACGCAGAATGAGCGCCGGGAAAAAGCGCTATACTGAAACGGATTATTTACTATTGTGAACAATAAGCATGAAAGATCTGAAGACCGACGCGATGTGGATGCATCTGCACTGGCTGACGGTGCTGGCTGAGCAGGGGAGCTTTACCCGCGCGGCGGAGCGGCTGGAGGTGAGCAAGGCGGCGATGAGCCAGAAAATAAAGGCGCTGGAGCAGCTGGCCGGCGTGCCGCTGGTGACGCGGACCACCCGCACGGTGAGGCTGACCCGGGCCGGAGAGAAGCTGGTGGAGGAGCTGCGCGGCCCTTTCGCGCAGATTGAACAGAGCTTTTTCAGCGTGCGTGATTCGGCTGGCCCGCTGCGAGGCCTGGTCAGGATCACCGCGCCGGTCGCCTTTGCCCGTCAGCAGCTGGTGCCGCATATTACGGCTTTCCTGCGGGAACATCCGCAGGTGCGCATTCAGCTTGAGGTTTCCGACAGGCTGGTGTCGCTGGTGAGTGAAGGGTTTGATCTTGCCATTCGCCACAGCGAGGCGCTGCCGGATACTCACGTTGCACAGCCGCTCTGTACCACGCACGCGCTGGTGGTCGCCTCACCCGCCTATATCGCCCGTCACGGCAAGCCGGAGACGCCGCAGGCGCTGGCGGATCACCAGTGCCTTTATTACCCCAGGGGAACCGAAGCGCCACGCTGGATCTTCACGCCGCGTGAAGCTGGAGGTGAAAGCGTGTCGGTAACCGTCAACGGTCCTTTTGCCACCAACAACAGCGAATCGATCCGGGATGCCGCCCTCGACGGGCTGGGCATTGCGCTGCTGCCTGACTTCAGCGCCCGCACGGCGCTAAGTACGGGCAGCCTGGTTGAGCTGCTGCCGGGCTGGCAGCCGGCGGGCGCTTTTGCTGAGACGGTCTATATCGTCCGCCCCTGGTCGGCTCAGGTACCGCGGGCGGTCAGCAGTTTTACCCGCTGGCTGCGTGAGGCGTTCAGGGCGGGCTGAAAGGTCATGAACTACTGTGTAAGGAGAGCAGAACAGTAAAGGAGGCGTCCATGACCCCGGAAACCCGCTACGGCCTTATCGCCGTTGACAAGCAGGGCAGCAATGTCCTGTTTCTGAATCCAGAAACGTTCGCCGTTGAGCAGGAGCTGAACGCGTTCCCGCCCCGACCGCATGAGTTGCTGATCCTGCCCGATCAGCATAAGGCGTATGTCTCTATCTTTGGCGATGGCGTGCACGGCAATAATCCGCACCCGGGCCATAAAATTGCGGTGATCGATCTGTTCACACGGCAGGTCACCGGCTTTATTGATATCAGACCCTTCAGTGCGCCGCATACCGCCCGGCTCGGGAGGGATGGCTACGTTTACCAGAGCTGCGAAAACAGCGGCGTCGTGTTGGTTATCGACCCTGCCACGGATAAAATCGTTGGCAAAATCGATCTTCCTTCGCACAACTCGCACCGGCTGACGATCCTTCCCTCAGGCCGTAAGCTGTTTACCGAAAACGAAGAAGATGCTTCCGTGACCGTGCTGGAACTCCACGCAGGGCAGGGTAAAGTGGTGGATAATGTCGCCATGCCAGGTGCGATTAACGGCATCGCGGCGTCGCCGGGACATCCCTATATTGTGGCAACCGACAGCCGCCAGCCCCTGCTCTACGTGCTGGATGCGCAAAGCCATCAGCTTCGTCAGACGCTGTCTTTACCGGGGCATCAGAAGGCGTGTCAGATCGTGCGTTACAGCGACGATGGCTCACTGCTGGTGGCGGTCGGCAACGGGGAGCCGGTCATCAGCCTGTTCGACGGCGATCTTAAGCCGCTCGGCGAGGTGAAGGTGGGCAACAAACCGATGGATGGCTGCTTCAGCCCCGATAACCGTACGCTGCTGATTGCCAATGAGGATGACGGTACGCTGAGCGTGATTGACATCGCCAGCCTTCGCGTCGTGGCCACGCCGTCGGTGGGGCGCGGCTGTGAAGTACTGAGCTATTTTGAATTACCTGACTGAGAAACAGAATGGATGAGATAACAGAACATACGATAGCGGACATCCTGACGCCGGGGCTGCGGGTGGTGTTTTGCGGCATTAATCCGGGAAAGTCCTCCGCCCACACCGGCTTTCATTTTGCCCACGGCGGCAACCGGTTCTGGAAAACGATCTGGCAGGCGGGCTTTACTGCCCGTCAGCTCAGGCCGGAGGAGGAGAGGCAGCTGCTGGATACCGGCTGTGGCATCACCATGCTGGTGGAGCGTCCGACGAAAGAGGCGACCGAGCTTTCCGGCCCGGAACTGCGTGAGGGCGGCCGGGCGCTGCGGGAAAAAATAGACCGCTGTCAGCCACGGGCGCTGGCGGTGCTGGGCAAGCAGGCGTACCAGCGGGCCTTCGGCGTCAGTAAGGTGGACTGGGGCAGGCAGCCGCAAAGGCTGGGCGAAACCGAGGTGTGGGTGCTGCCTAATCCCAGCGGGCTTAACCGCGCCTCTCAGGAGGCGCTGACGGCCGCTTACCGGGAGTTGAATGAGGCGCTGATTAAATAATATTTTCTGGTGTATGGATCGTAAACGCCACTTTGCCCGCGCTGTAGAGATCCGGGACTTCACCGCTGTCCAGGTAATTTATCATCAGTTCGATGGCAAGTTGCGCATGCTGGCGGGCATTTTGATCCAGCGTCAGAGAGAGGGTGTCCGCAGCCAGCAGCGTCCGCGTGTTAGCAGAGAGTTCATGGGTAATAAATACGCATTTTCCTGCGAGCCGGTGCCGCATCAGCGCAGCGTCAATTTCACGGTTCCCCTGACCGGTATTGTAAATACCGGCCACGTCTCCGGCGCGGGCAAGCTCCGTTTCCAAAAGCCTGCTGATGGTTTCCCGTCTATCCTCTCCTGCCAGAACTTCACGCAGCGTAACGTGCGGAAAACGCGCTGTCAGGACATCACGAAAACCCCGAATACGCTCCTGATGCGCCCGGTAATCCGATCGTCCACTGACCATAATGACCTCCCCGGGGCCGCTGACCATTTTACCCATCAGTAGACCAGCGGTGCGTCCAGCCTGAAGCTGATTGATGCCCACATGACAGAGGCGTTCGGCACCGGGGAGATCGGTCACGAGGGTGATAACCGGTACGCCACGGGCTTTACAGAGCGCCAGCGCTTCATGCACAACCGGATAGTCATGAGCATACACAATCAGTCCGTCACTTGTGGCGCTGCTGGCCGCAATGTGCGCCGCCAGCTTTTGCGGCTTCGTTTCCGGAATAAAGGTACGGCGCAGCGTCAGCCTGCGGTGGCCCAGGCCGGTAGCCGCCTTGCTGAAGTGGTCGCTGAGCTGCCTGAAGAAATACGAACCATTACCGCTCAGCAGCACTTCAATTTGCCAGGGGTGTCGGTGCTCCTCTGGCAAAATGCGTTTCAGTCCGCTTTCCCGTGCGGCCTGCAATACCTTTTGCGCCGTCGCGGGTAAAACTCCGCCGCGTTCGTTGAGGACGCGATCCACCGTTGCCACACCAACGCCCGCCCGCCGGGCTAACTCATCAAGGGTGATTTTTTTCACCAACCGCTCCGCCAGAGAAAATTCAAAATGCGTATTCAGCCAGTCTAGCCGGACGGGCGGGGTAGGCAAAATAACGATGAACGCTCAGTAACGTTCAGCGGACAAATTAAGAAGGGCTTTCCGGACGTTCTTCATTAAATATAATGCCCAACTGCCGACGGACTTCATCCATGGTGGCCAGCGTTGCCAGCGAAGCGGACAGCGGACGAACCGGCGACGATTGCCGTCCCTGATGAACGCACCAGGCGAAGTGGGCCGCTTCATGAGACAATTGCACGTAACGGTTTGCTGCCTCTTCCCAGCGCAGGGTTTTGCCGTGCTGGCTTGAGCGCAACGTAAAGCCGCCCGGCGCGTAGAACTGTCCGTCTGTCTCAATACTGGCATCGCGTCCGCCGATTATCGCCCGGCCCGGCGTATTGCTGAACAAGGTAGTATTAAGCACAGAATGCATGCCGTTCTCATGAGTCAGCAGCATTGAAGCCTGGCCGTTAACCCCGCTGTGCGCCGTTTGTCCTTTTGCTGTTACCGTTTCCGGCGCGCCAGCCAGCCGGATGCTAAAGGCGAGCAGATAGCTGCCCAAATCCAGCATCGTTCCCCCCGCAAGGTCAGGATTAAAAATGCGGTGATCCGGCGTGAAAAATTCGCCATGGTCAGCGATCAATGTATGCAGCTCCCCGAGCACGCCGTCCTCAACCAGCTGGCTCAGCACGTCATACTTTGGCAGAAAGTCGCACCACATCGCCTCCATGCAGAAAACGCTGTGCGCTTTTGCCAGAGCCTGTAGCGCCGCACCTTCAACAGCATTCAGCGCCAGCGGCTTTTCTACCAGTACGTGTTTGCCAGCTTTGAGCGCACGGCTGGCATCAGGAAAGTGATGATTATGAGGTGTGGCGATATAGACCGCATCCAGATTGGGCATCGCCAGCATTTCATCAGCGCTGTCAAAGGCATGTGGAATACCCCACTCTCTGGCAAAGGCGTTGGCGCGCGCTGCTGAACGCGACGCCACGGCGACCAGCTGCTGTTGGGTCTGCTCGCGCAAAGCCTTCGTGAAGTGCGCGGCTATCCAGCCTGGTCCGATAATCCCCCAGCGGAGAGGTTCAACGCTTTGTGGATCGATCACGCGGGGATGGGGTAGCGAGGAGGGAAACATAGAAACTCCTTGGACAGGTTAACGTTCGCTGCGGGTCGCTTCACTATAGGCAGGAGATAAAAAGAACGTTAGCGCTTTAATGATGGAAAACCCTCAACCGCTATCTGCCGGAGTGAAGGCTATTTTTGTTACAGGGACGTTAGGCGGGCAGGAGAAAAGGCGGGGGCGCTGAAAAAACAAAGCCCCGGCTTTTCAGCCAGGGCTTTATCAACAACCGCACGGGTCGGGTGAACGGATTAATCGTCCAGGAAGCTGCGCAGCACTTCGGAGCGGCTTGGATGGCGCAGCTTGCGCAGCGCTTTCGCTTCGATCTGACGGATACGCTCACGCGTCACGTCAAACTGCTTGCCCACTTCTTCCAGCGTATGGTCGGTATTCATATCAATACCGAAGCGCATGCGCAGCACCTTGGCTTCGCGGGCGGTCAGGCCAGCCAGCACGTCGTGGGTGGCAGAGCGCAGGCTTTCCGAGGTCGCTGAATCCAGCGGCAGCTCCAGCGTGGTATCTTCGATAAAATCACCCAGGTGGGAATCTTCATCATCACCAATTGGCGTCTCCATTGAGATCGGCTCTTTGGCAATTTTCAGCACCTTGCGGATTTTATCTTCCGGCATCAGCATCCGTTCAGCCAGCTCTTCCGGTGACGGCTCACGGCCCATCTCCTGCAGCATCTGACGCGAGATACGGTTGAGCTTGTTGATGGTCTCAATCATATGCACCGGAATACGGATGGTGCGCGCCTGGTCTGCAATGGAGCGCGTGATAGCCTGACGGATCCACCAGGTGGCGTAAGTTGAGAACTTATAGCCACGGCGATATTCAAACTTATCAACGGCTTTCATCAGACCGATATTGCCTTCCTGGATCAGATCGAGGAACTGCAGGCCACGGTTGGTGTATTTTTTGGCAATGGAGATAACCAGACGCAGGTTAGCTTCCACCATCTCTTTTTTCGCCCGGCGGGCTTTCGCTTCACCGATGGACATGCGGCGGTTGATGTCCTTGACCTGCTCGATAGTCAGACCGGTTTCTTCTTCGATCTGCGCCAGCTTTTGCAGGCCACGATGCACGTCATCCGCCACGTCGTTCAGCTTTTCTGACCATGGCTTGTTCATCGCCAGCGCGGCTTTGAACCAGGTTTCGCTGGTTTCGTTGCCGGTGAACAGGGTGATGAAGTTCTTTTTCGGCATCTTACAGATTTCAACACAGAGCTTCATGATGAGGCGTTCCTGGGTACGGACGCGGTCCATCATGGTACGCATGTTGTTCACCAGGAAGTCGAACTGCTTCGGCACCAGGCGGAACTGTTTAAAGACGTCGGACAGATTCTGGATTTCGGCAACGGCATCAGCGTGGCTGCGGCCCTTGGCTTTAATGACCGTACGGGCTTTCTCGTACTGAACGCGCAGATCGTTAAACTTCTCGCGCGCCAGTTCCGGATCGATGCTGTTGTCATCATCAGAGCTGTCGTCGTCGGACTCTTCATCCTCGTCGTCGTCGTCGTTGCGCTCGGCCTCGGAGAGTTCAGAACCTACGTGAGTCGCCGTCGGCGCTATTTCCGCCTCTGCATTGGGATCGACAAAGCCGGTGATCATATCTGACAGGCGCGCTTCGCCCGCTTCGACGCGATCGTACTGCTCAAGCAGATAGGTGATGGCTTCAGGATATTCAGCAACGGAACACTGTACCTGGTTGATGCCGTCTTCGATGCGCTTGGCGATGTCGATTTCGCCTTCGCGCGTCAGCAGCTCAACGGTACCCATTTCACGCATATACATGCGCACCGGGTCAGTTGTACGTCCGATTTCCGATTCAACGCTGGATAAGACTTGAGCAGCCGCTTCGGCAGCATCCTCGTCCGTATCTGAGCTGTTTTCGTTCAGCATCAGATCGTCGGCATCAGGCGCTTCTTCCACAACCTGTATGCCCATGTCGTTGATCATCTGAATGATGTCTTCGATCTGATCGGAGTCGACGATATCTTCCGGCAGATGGTCATTGACCTCGGCATAGGTCAGATAGCCTTGCTCCTTACCACGGGTGACAAGCAGCTTCAGCTGTGACTGCGGGTTTTGCTCCATAAGACGGTATCCACACTTCTGTTAAATTAAATGGTGTTGGTCGGCTAAGTTTAAGCAGCCAACAATAACAGTGAGGGCATTGGTTTATTGCCGCTGCCCGTCGCGGCGGCTGCCAGGCTTAACCTGGCGTCAAATCGGCACTTAAGCCGCGGATATTCTGTCAGAAGCGCACTAATGGCATGCGGCCCGTCCGCAGACGCGGGTCATTGACCCAGGCTGCAAAGGTTTTCGCGGTCCGTTAATTGACGGCCACGCGATGCGCTTCTTCATTGTCTTCATCTGCCGCCAGGTCTCCCCGACGATTACTGTTTCTTCAGTGCCTGGCTGAGCGTCCAGAATTCCCGGCGCTCACCGGCATTGAGGCCATGCGTGCGATCGCGGGCGATTAACTCTTCAAGCCTGCGCTCCAGCGCCGCGTCGTACATGCTGGCCAGGGAGTCTTTAAACATGGTTTCCACTTCATCATCTACGATCATGTGGTTCCATGTGGCCAGAGTTTCAAGGCTCTGACTGAATTTTGTACCGCGATAAAGCTCCAGCAGCTGTCCTGTGGTCAGGCCAGGGTGCGCGACGCATGTCCCCACCAGCTCCACAAAAAGCGGGAAACCGGCCAGCTCCGACGACTCCAGCCCTTCCAGCGAGGGCACCATAGCGGCAAGCTGGGGATTCTGTATCAGCAAGCCAATCAGGATCCGCATGGTGGTGCGCTTAAGCTGCGGCTGCTGGGGCGGTTTTGCCTTTTCCCCCAGCTTAGGCATCAGCTTATCAAGCTGATTGTCGTCCAGGATGCCCAGCTTATTACCAAGCTCCTGACGCAGATAGATGCGCAGCGTTTCACCGGGCACCTGGCTTATCAGCGGCAGCGCCAGCGTGCTGAGCTGGGCGCGACCGTCGGGCGAACGCAGATCGACCTGAGGCAGCAGCGTATCAAACAGAAACGCAGAGAGCGGCATTGCCTGCTCCATCCGCGCTTCAAACGCCTCTTTTCCTTCCTTACGCACCAGCGTATCGGGATCTTCGCCGTCGGGCAGAAACATAAAGCGTAGCTGACGACCGTCATTCATGTAAGGCAGCGCGGTTTCCAGCGCCCGCCATGCCGCTTCCCGACCTGCTCTGTCGCCGTCATAGCAACAAATAACGTTATCGGTTGTGCGGAACAAAAGCTGAATATGCTCGGGCGTGGTGGAAGTGCCCAGTGACGCCACGGCATAATCGATGCCGAACTGCGCCAGCGCCACGACGTCCATGTAGCCTTCGACCACTAGCAGCTTCGCGGGTTCCGGGTGATTCTTCTGCGCTTCATACAGGCCATACAGCTGGCGGCCTTTATGAAAAATATCGGTTTCCGGGGAGTTAAGGTATTTAGGCATCGCATCGCCAAGGACGCGTCCGCCAAATCCGATTACCCGACCCCGTTTATCATGGATCGGAAACATCACCCGTTCGCGAAAGCGATCGTAACTGCGGCCCTGTTCATTGGTGACCAGCATGCCAGCATCAATTAATGACTGCCGGTTATCCTGATTGCCGCTAAATCGCTTCAATGCGTTGGCAGGCGCAAAGCCTATAGAAAAATGCCTGATAACCTCATCACTGAGCCCGCGCCTGGCGAGATAATCGCGCGCGCCAGCCGCCGGGTTTTCCTTAAGCGACTGCTGGTAAAACTCACTGACGCTGGCCATCAGCTGGTAGAGGTTCTGGCGTTGGTGACGCTCCATCTGGGTCGGTCCGGTCCCGCTTTCATACGGCACCTCCAGCCCATAAAGCGTAGCTAACTCTTCGATACTTTCCACGAATTCCAGACGATCGTAGTTCATCAGGAAATCGACAGCGTTACCGTGAGCGCCACAGCCGAAGCAGTGGTAGAACTGCTTTTCGCCGTTGACGGTAAAAGAGGGCGTTTTCTCATTATGAAAGGGACAGCAGGCGTGATAATTTTTGCCCTGCTTTTTCAGCTTTACGCGGGCATCGATCAGATCCACGATGTCCGTGCGCGCCAGCAGATCATTGATAAATACACGCGGAATGCGTCCAGCCATAAATCCCCTTCATCTTTCAGCACCTGACGGCGTCGGCTGCCTTTGCGCCTCCGGGCTGCTTATCCGGTAAGCAAGCGCAGAGCCGCGCTGTTGCCGTCCCACCCGGTCCGGAAAAGCGTGGGGCTTTCACTGTGGCTCATAAACGGCAACAAGCCGCGCATTCCTTTCGGAAAGCACGGCCTTTATAACTACTTACTTGTCTGTGAAGCGTAAGGGCGAACCCTTAAGGTATTAGTACAGACGAGTGCGGCGTGCGTTTTCGCGAGCCAGTTTCTTCGCGTGGCGTTTTACTGCTGACGCTTTAGCGCGCTTGCGTTCGGTCGTTGGTTTTTCATAAAACTCACGACGACGAACTTCAGCCAGAACGCCTGCTTTCTCGCATGAACGCTTGAAGCGACGCAGTGCTACGTCGAACGGCTCGTTTTCACGTACTTTAATTACCGGCATGTAACTCTCACCTCGATAAATTCGGTTTGCTGGGCTCAAAGCCAGCTCATTTCAAAATGGTGCGGAATTTTACTCCAACACAGGCTGCGTTGTAAAGCACCATAGCGTAATCTCACCAACAGATGCGCCTGTGCCACTGCCGGTATTTTCAGGCCGGAGAGTATACATCAATCCACCCGCCCCCGGCGAAAAAATTTTCTCCTTTTGCATCAGTCATCTGGCTGTAGCACCGGAAAATTGCCGCGCCCGCCCTGGCCTTCGTGCTACACTGCGCGCCGCAAGAATGAGGTAAAAAGTCATGCGTGTGCTTGGAATTGAAACATCCTGCGATGAAACCGGTATTGCCATTTACGACGATGCGGCCGGGCTTCTCGCTAATCAGCTATACAGTCAGGTGAAACTGCATGCCGACTACGGCGGCGTGGTGCCTGAACTGGCCTCGCGCGATCACGTGCGAAAAACCGTGCCCTTAATTCAGGCGGCGATCGCCGAGGCGGGACTTAAGGCGCAGGATATCGACGCCGTTGCCTACACGGCAGGTCCCGGCCTGGTCGGTGCGCTGCTGGTGGGCGCAACGGTTGGCCGTGCGCTGGCCTTTGCCTGGGACGTGCCGGCCATCCCCGTGCACCATATGGAAGGGCACCTGCTGGCACCGATGCTGGAAGAGACGCCGCCTGAGTTTCCGTTTGTCGCGCTGCTGGTATCGGGCGGTCATACGCAGCTTATCAGCGTCACCGCCATTGGCGAGTACAGCCTGCTGGGAGAGTCGATTGACGATGCCGCAGGTGAGGCGTTCGACAAAACCGCCAAGCTGCTGGGACTCGATTATCCCGGCGGGCCGATGCTGTCAACAATGGCGCAGCAGGGCGTCGAGAAGCGTTTTGTCTTTCCAAGGCCGATGACCGATCGTCCGGGGCTGGATTTCAGCTTTTCCGGGCTGAAGACCTTTGCGGCAAATACCATCCGCAACAACAGCGATGATGAGCAGACGCGGGCGGATATCGCCCGTGCCTTCGAAGATGCCGTGGTGGATACGCTCGCCATCAAGTGCAAACGCGCCCTGGAGCAGACCGGCTTTAAGCGGCTGGTTATCGCTGGCGGCGTCAGCGCGAACCGTACGCTGAGAGCGAAAATGGCGGCGGTAATGAAAGCGCGTGGTGGCGAAGTTTTCTATGCGCGTCCTGAGTTCTGCACCGACAATGGCGCGATGATCGCCTATGCGGGCATGGTCAGAATGAAGGGCGGTACGCGGGGGGAGCTGAGCGTCACCGTGCGGCCACGCTGGCCGCTGGCGGAACTTTCGCCGCTGCAAAACGGCTAAAAAAAGCCGGTGCCGGAAGGTGCCGGCTTTTTTAATTTCCCCTGTAAAAGCCCCTCAGGTCAGTACCTTTTGACGATAACGGATACCGTGGCCCGGACCCCTCTCCCGCACTATCGTGACTTTGCTGGCTCACTTCCGGTCAGAATCAGGCTGGTCACAGAAACGAAATTAAAGCGTTCCTCAGCGGGCATGTTTTATCAGGTGGCTTTAAAGGCATCTCTGGCCGTTAAGAGGACTTTTTACCGGTTTTCGCTTTCTTCTTTTTCCAGATCTTCATCTCCTGCCCGCGCCATAAGCGCTGGATATTATCGTGATGGCGCAGGAGCACCAGACAGGAGAGCATCGCCACCGGAAAGGTGAGCTGGGGCTTAAACCACCAGACGTAAAATGGCGCGATCAGCGCGCTGACGATGGCGCCCAGCGACGAGTAGCCGCTGAGCAGCACGGTCAGGAGCCAGGTGCCGGTCATCAGCCCGGTCAGATCCCAGCCGATAGGAGCAATCGCCCCGAACGCCGTCGCCACGCCTTTGCCGCCTTTAAAATGGAAAAAGAGAGGGTAAATATGGCCAAGGCAGGCCGCGATAGCGATAAGGCCGAGGTAGAAGGGGGAAACGCCGTAACGGTACGCCAGCCAGACCGGCAGCATACCTTTTAAAATATCGAAGATCAGAACCGCAGCAGCAGGGAGTTTACCGCCGATGCGCAGGACATTGGTGGCGCCGGGATTGCCTGAACCATTCAGGCGCGGGTCCGGTAATCTGAACAGTCGGCAAACCAAAATCGCGCTGGAAATGGAGCCGCACAGATACGCGAAAATGATCATACCAAGCGCGAATACACTCATAACACCGTTCCGTTTTGTGGGGGTCGTTTTATTCTGGTCATCAGTGGATAATACGCATAAACCACAGCAAGTGGTATCCGGCAACCACAAAAACAGAGACAGACATCATGGATATCGTATTTATTGAACAACTCACGGTTATCACCACCATCGGCGTGTATGACTGGGAACAGACCATTAAGCAGAAGCTGGTGTTCGATGTCGAAATGGCCTGGGATAACCGTACAGCGGCGGCCAGCGACGACGTTAACGACTGCCTGAGCTATGCCGACGTCTCTGACGCCATTATTAATCATGTCGCCAACGGGAAATTTGCCCTGGTCGAACGCGTGGCGGAAGAAGTGGCCACGCTGCTGCTGACCCGGTTCAATTCGCCGTGGGTACGAATCAAGCTGAGCAAGCCCGGCGCCGTGGCGCAGGCGAAACAGGTAGGTGTGATTATAGAACGAGGGACTAATCCGAAATAAACCCATTGTGATTGCCATCACGGTGAAACCAAACGACATTATGGTCTGTCTTAGGGTGGCCTGATTTAACGGGGCACAATTTGGCGGTGGCGTTCGCGACCGCCTTTTTAATGATTTTTATACTAGGGGTAGATTTGATGGCAGATATTCATCAGCTATGGGTGGCGGCAATCCTTGGCATTGTTGAGGGCTTAACGGAATTCCTTCCCGTCTCCTCCACCGGGCACATGATCATTGTCGGTCATCTGTTGGGGTTTGAAGGGGCTAAAGCGAATACTTTCGAAGTGGTTATTCAGCTTGGATCGATTTTAGCCGTCGTGGTGATGTTCTGGCGTCGTCTTTTTGGCCTTATCGGCATTCATTTTGGCAAAGTGCCGCATGAAGGCACCGGTAAAGGGCATCTGACGCTGATTCATATCCTGCTGGGCATGATCCCGGCCGTTGTGGTGGGGCTGGTTTTCCACGATGCGATTAAATCCCTGTTTAACCCCATCAACGTGATGTATGCGCTGATTGTCGGCGGTGTGCTGCTGCTGGCAGCCGAATACCTGAAGCCAAAACAGCCTAAAGCGGTGGGCATTGATGATATGACCTACCGTCAGGCTTTCGTCATTGGCTGCTTCCAGTGCCTGGCGCTATGGCCGGGCTTCTCGCGCTCGGGCGCCACCATTTCAGGCGGGATGCTGATGGGCGTGAGCCGCTATGCCGCTTCCGAGTTCTCATTTATCCTGGCGGTGCCGATGATGATGGGCGCGACGGTGCTGGACCTTTATAAAAGCGCGGGTTTCCTGACCATGGCAGACTTTCCGATGTTTGCCGTTGGCTTTATCACGGCCTTTATCGTGGCGCTGATTGCCATTAAGGTCTTCCTGAAACTGATCCAGCGTATCTCGTTCGTGCCCTTTGCAATTTATCGCTTTATTGTTGCTGCCATCGTTTACATGGTGTTTGTCTGATCGGGTAATAATGAGGGCTGGCGGGTTTCCCGGCCAGCCCCACAATCACTGAGTAAGCTGTTCTTCCTGCCACTGACCCAGTGCGGCAATCCTTCTGCGTGTTAACTCTTCCCTGACTTCTGCCCCTTTGTACCCCGCCGCGACGACCTCTTTGGTCGATACGTTCAGCACGATTTCAAACGCCTTACGCAGATAGTCGCCCTGCGGATAGGCATTATTTTCGAATCCGGTCCGGCCACGTGCATCCGCTTCGCTGGTCAGGGCGATTTGTTCAATGCGCTGCGGCTTGCGCCAGGCATCGAGTCGATCGAATAAGGCCACCAGCGCTTCGGCAGGCTGCCGGCCAATAGTATGCACCAGGTCATGAAATTCCGTTACCAGCAGCGCCAGATCGCGAATAGCATTGGGCACGCGAAGGCGCTGACACACCCCTTCAACCAGCGGAACGCCGGCGGGGCCGTGACCGTGATGGCTGGGCCATTTTTCCGGCGGAGTCAGCCCCTTGCCGACATCGTGAAACAGCGTTGCAAAACGAACCGCAACATCGTCGCTAAGCTGGGCAGCGATGGTCAGCGTCATCAGCGTATGCACGCCGGTATCAATTTCGGGATGCCATTTCGCCGGCGCGGGCACGCCATACAGGTTATCCAGCTCCGGAAACAGGACGGCCAGCGCGCCGCAGTCGCGCAGCACCTGAAAATAGACCTGGGGAGACTGGGTTTGCAGCGCCCGCTCGGTCTCTTTCCAGACCCGCTCTGCGGTCAGCGTATCCAGCTCGCCGCTGGCGGCCATCGAGCGCATCAGCGCCAGGGTTTCATCCGCCACGCTGAACCCCAGATGGGCGAAACGTGCGGCAAAACGCGCCACGCGGAGAACGCGCAGGGGATCTTCATTAAACGCCGCAGAGACGTGGCGAAGCTGGCGGTGTTTAATATCCTTCTGACCGTTGAAAGGGTCGACAAGGTGGCCGCTTTCATCCTGCGCGATGGCATTAACGGTAAGATCGCGGCGCTGTAGGTCCTCCTCCAGCGTCACATCGGGCGCGGAATAGCAGACAAAGCCGGTATAGCCGCTGCCGTTTTTACGCTCCGTGCGGGCCAGCGCATACTCTTCGTGCGTGACGGGATGCAGAAATACCGGGAAATCCCGGCCTACCTGTTCATAACCTTCGCTGAGCATCAGATCGGGGGTGGCGCCCACCACGACCCAGTCTTTATCTTTGACCGGCAGATTCAGCAGGGCATCGCGTACCGCGCCACCTACAAGGTAAGTCTTCACTACTGCGCTCCTGAGTTTGTCGTTTCTTTTATCATACGTGAAGTGTCAGCGGAGGCCCAATTTTGCGCGGTAATGGCCGCTTTATGGCACCCATGCCAAAAAGGGCATCAATGGATGCCCTGAGAGAAGAAATAAGAAGATCAGTTCATCCAGCGATCTTTTTTCTTGCGGCTGGGGATCATGTGCGGCAACAGCAGACCAAGCAGCAGGCCCACGCCCGCCACGCCGCCGCCATACATAAACCACTGCATAATGATGGTGCGCTGCTTATCGTCCAGCTGCACGTTGGCAGCGTTCACTTTTTTCTGCGCGACGATCAGTTCATTCTTCAGCTTCTGATTTTCGGCCTTCAGGTTGTTGATCGCGGCGTCGCTGCCGGCCACTTTTTTCTGCATCTCAGCCGTGCGCTGATTCCAGCTGTTGTCAATATTGGCGAGCTTGCCGGTCAGGTCTTGCACCTGCTGCTCAAGCTGGGGCACGCGGGTGCGCAGGCTTGGCTGTTCGCTGAGCTGCGCCAGCGGGATCCAGGTCGTGCGGTCATTGGCATCCCGGATCTGACCATATTTTGTATTTTCGTTGGTCTGAAGCAGCGTGACTTCTTCACCGGCGTTTAAGGTGCCCACCAGGCGATAACCGTCGCTGGGGCCGCTGCGGACATAGGTCGAAAGCTCGTCTGAAATGTAGCGTTTTTCTTCGGCGTGAACGGCGGTTGCTACGCTAACTGTCAGTAAAGTGAGGCCAATAAGGTGAGTTTTTTTCATTCGATGTCTTTATTTACGTCAATGCTGGGGAAAAAAAGTAATGGCACAGTCTGGAGGCGCCTCGCAGAAAGCTGAATGAGAACTATCCTGGTCTCGGGACGGTGCGGGCCGCTATGCGAAAGCACAAGAAAGCCGAGACAGCCGGGGCAATTCTGCATTACTCTTCACGTCATATCTGGCTGAAAGAGACCTCGTCCGGCACTGCGTTTTTTTACGCCTGAGGGCGAAAAAAACGGCGCTAACGGCGAGGAAAATCACGCCTTACTCCCATTTTACCGTACCGGTAACGTTCAGATTAAGAAAATATGACCATGGAAATCGAGTTAAAGTTCATCGCTACTGACGAGGCGACGGAAAAATTGCCCGGCAGGCTTGCCGCCTGGCCTCATCAGCACACCCCACCGCAGAAGCTGACCAACATCTATTTTGAGACGGCGGAGCGCCAGCTGCGTCGCTGGGATATGGGGCTGCGCATTCGCGGCTTCGGCGACAGCTATGAGATGACGCTGAAGACGGCGGGGCAGAGCGTGGGCGGTCTGCACCAGCGTCCGGAATATAATGTGCCCCTGGAGAAGCCTGAGCTGGCGCTTGAGACGCTGCCTGCTGACATCTGGCCGGCAGGTACCGATCCGGCGGCGCTACAGCAGCAGCTCGCCCCGCTGTTCAGCACGCATTTTATGCGTGAAAAGTGGGTGGTTACTTACCTGAACAGCCAGATTGAAGTCGCGCTGGACAAGGGGGAAGTCAGCGCGGGTGAACAGAGCGAAATTCTCAGGGAGATTGAGCTGGAGCTGAAAAGCGGCGAGCGCGACGATCTGCTGGCCTTCGCCGCTGAACTGCGCACGCTGGGCGGTCTGCGCCTCGGCAGCCTGAGCAAGGCGGCGCGGGGCTACGTGCTGGCGCAGGGTAACGCGCCGCGCGAACTGCATCCGCTACCGGTAATGAAGATAAAGCCGAAGGCGACGGTAGAAGAAGGCATGCAGGCTGCTTTTACGCTGGCGCTGAACCAGTGGCAGTATCATGAAGAGCTGTGGCTGCGTGGTAATACTCAGGCGCTGCATGAGATCCGTCAGGCGCTGGAAACGCTGCGTCAGGCCTTCTCGCTGTTTGGCGCGCTGGTGCCGCGTAAAGCCAGCAGCGACCTTCGTCAGCGGCTGACCGAACTGGAAGAGGCCCTGCTGGCAGAGGATCTGCAGGCGGAGGCGATCTGTTTCAGCCCGCTCTCTCTGCATACCCAGTTAGCACTTACTGACTGGCTGGCCGCCGGGCGCTGGCGCGCCTTTATTGACGCTAAAGCGGATGCCAAACTTCAGGGCTCCTATAAGCGCTTCTGCGACATTATGCTGGGCCGCCTGTCTGCCGATCTGAAAGAGACCTTCGGGCGCGTGCACCTGCTGAACGAATATCAGGATAAGCTGACCCGCTTACACCGTCAGCTGATCGCCGCACATCTGCTTGCCGGTGCGTACGATCCGGCAGCGGTATCGGCCTGGTTTGCCGACTGGCAGCAGCTGGCTCAGGCCATTGAGACCAGGCAGGAGAGCTGGCTGGATGCACACTGTCGCCAGGCCCAGAAGCATCCGGCGTTCTGGAAAAACGGTAGCGTCTGAACCCCTGCCGTGCGGCCACAGAGGCTGGCGTCCGGTATCCGATCTCATTAAGCCTTAATCAGGGAGTGTTTATGTTGCCAATGCCCTCGCAGATTCTGCCGCCACTGCTGGCGGAGAAGGCCAGCCAGCTACCACAGGATCTGGGTGAATTAACGCACACCGAGCGATCCGTGCTGGCCTTCAGCGATTTTATCAGCGAAAACCTGACGCGCCATCCCGAATGGTTGCAGAGGGTGCGGCAGGACGCGCCGCACCCTGATGAATGGCAGCATTATGAAAGCCGGTTACAGGCGCGGCTGGCGACGGTGGGCGATGAAAATGCGCTGATGCGCGAGCTACGGCTGTTTCGTCGCGAGCAGCTGACGCGCATCGCCTGGATACAGGCGCTGGCAACCGGCAGCACCCCCGCGACGCTGAAAATGCTGAGCGTGCTGGCGGAAACTCTGATTGTGGCGGCGAGAGACTGGCTATGGCAGGCGTGCTGCCGCGAGTTCGGTACGCCGGTCAACGCGGCCGGCGAGCCGCAGCCGCTGCTGATCCTGGGCATGGGGAAGCTTGGCGGCGGCGAACTCAACTTCTCTTCGGACATCGATCTTATCTTTACCTGGCCGGAGAACGGCACCACCCAGGGCGGCAGGCGGGAGCTGGATAACGCCCAGTTCTTTACCCGACTGGGACAGCGGCTGATTAAAGTGCTGGATCAGCCTACCGCAGAAGGGTTTGTCTACCGCGTGGATATGCGGCTGCGCCCCTTTGGCGACAGCGGGCCGCTGGTGCTCAGCTTTGCCGCGCTGGAAGATTATTACCAGGAGCAGGGGCGCGACTGGGAGCGTTATGCGATGGTAAAGGCGCGGCTGATGGGCGATCGCGACGACCACTGGAGCCAGGAGCTACAGCAGATGCTCCGGCCTTTTGTCTATCGCCGCTACATCGACTTCAGCGTGATCCAGTCCCTGCGCAATATGAAAAGCATGATTGCCCGCGAGGTGCGGCGGCGCGGCCTGACTGACAATATTAAGCTCGGCGCGGGCGGCATCCGCGAAACCGAATTTATTGTGCAGGTGTTCCAGCTGATCCGCGGCGGCCGTGAACGGGCGCTTCAGCAGCGCTCGCTGCAGCTGACGCTGAAGGCCATTGAGGAACTCAATCTTCTGCCACAGGATCAGGTTACGCAGCTCGGCGACGCCTGGCTGTTTCTCCGGCGGCTGGAGAACCTGCTGCAAAGTATTAATGACGAACAGACGCAAAAGCTGCCGACGGATGAGCTGGACCGCGCGCGACTGGCCTGGGCAATGGGATGCGAGGCCTGGCCCGATCTCTACCGGCAGCTTGAGCAGCATATGGCGGCTGTCCGGGCAATCTTCGACGAGCTGATCGGGGATGACACGCCGGAAGCGGGTGAAAATAAGGAGTCCGAAGAGTATGGCGTGCTCTGGCAGGATCGGCTGGAGGAGGCGGAGCTTGCCCCACTGGTGCCGCATCTGGAGACGCCCGCCCGCCAGCAGCTGCTCCGGGCCATTACCGACTTCCGTCAGGATGTGGATAAGCGCACCATCGGTCCCCGCGGTCGTCAGGCGCTGGATCAGCTGATGCCGCGCCTGCTGAGCGAAGTCTGTCCTAGAGAGGATGCGGCGGTGACGCTTGGCCGCCTGACGCCGCTGCTGCTTAGCGTGGTCACCCGCACAACCTATCTGGAGCTGCTGACCGAATATCATGGCGCGCTCAGGCATCTGATCCGGCTGTGCGCGGCGTCGCCGATGGTTGCCGCGCAGCTGGCACGCTATCCGCTCCTGCTGGATGAGCTGCTGGACCCGGCGACGCTCTATCAGCCCACCGCGACCGATGCCTATCGCGATGAACTCCGCCAGTATCTGCTGCGCATTCCTGAAGAGGATGAGGAGCAGCAGCTGGAGGCGCTACGCCAGTTCAAACAGGCGCAGCATCTGCGCATCGCAGCGGCGGATATTGCCGGTACCTTGCCGGTGATGAAGGTCAGCGATCATCTGACCTGGCTGGCCGAGGCGATCGTCGAGCAGGTGGTTCAGCAGGCCTGGCATATGATGGTGGCGCGCTACGGTCAGCCTTCGCACCTGACCGGCGCTCAGGACCGGGGATTTGCCGTGGTCGGCTACGGCAAGCTTGGGGGCTGGGAGCTGGGCTACAGCTCCGATCTCGATCTGGTTTTCCTGCATGACTGCCCGGCCGAGGCGGTGACGCTGGGCGAGCGGAGCATCGACGGGCGGCAGTTCTATCTCAGGCTGGCCCAGCGCATTATTCACCTGTTCAGTACCCGTACCTCGTCAGGCATTCTTTATGAGGTCGATGCCCGGCTGCGGCCTTCCGGCTCCGCCGGGATGCTGGTCAGTACCTTTGAGGCCTTTGATGACTACCAGCGCCAGGAAGCCTGGACGTGGGAGCATCAGGCGCTGGTACGCACCCGTATCATCTTTGGCGAAACGGCGCTACGCCAGCGCTTTGATGCGATCCGGCGCGGCATTTTATGCCTGCCGAGGGCGGCGGAGACGCTGAAAACCGAGGTGCGTGAGATGCGTGAGAAAATGCGTGCGCATCTTGGCAACAAGCATAAAGAGCGCTGGGATATTAAAGCGGACAGCGGCGGCATCACCGACATTGAATTCATCACGCAGTATCTGGTGTTACGCTATGCGGCTTCAGAACCTGAACTGACGCGCTGGTCCGATAACGTGCGCATCCTCGCGCTGCTGGCTGAGGGGGGGCGTATTGACGCGGAAGAGGCGCAGGCGCTGACGCAGGCCTACGTCACCCTGCGTGACGAGCTGCATCATCTGGCGCTACAGGCGTTGCCCGGTCATGTGCCTGCGACCGCCTTTGCCCGCGAGCAGGCCGTGGTGAATGCGAGCTGGCAGCGCTGGTTCGGCGACCCGGAGCGATAAGACCTCAGTATGCTGCGCGTCTCCCTGAGGGGCCGTTCGCAAACAGAACGGGGAAATGTGCGCGGTCAGCAGCTTATGCTATTATCGCGCGCACTAATTTTGACTTAGGCCAGGAGTGTCTGGAATGAAAATTACGCTGCCCGATTTTAACCGTGCGGGTGTTCTGGTTGTTGGCGACGTGATGCTGGATCGCTACTGGTACGGCCCAACCAGCCGCATCTCTCCTGAAGCGCCGGTACCGGTGGTGAAGGTGGATAACGTAGAGGAGCGCCCTGGCGGCGCGGCTAACGTGGCGATGAACATTGCGTCGCTGGGCGCGGCGGCTCGTCTGGTGGGCCTGACCGGCAACGACGACGCGGCGCGCGCGCTGGATGCCTCCCTGAGCGGCGTTAACGTGCAGTGTGATTTTGTCTCCGTCTCCACCCATCCTACTATCACCAAGCTGCGCATCCTCTCCCGTAATCAGCAGCTGATCCGTCTGGATTTCGAAGAGGGCTTTGAGGGTGTTGATCCTGAGCCGCTTCATCAGCGTATTTTGCAGGCGCTGCCCGCTTGCGGTGCGCTGGTGCTCTCCGACTATGCGAAAGGCGCGCTGGCGAGCGTGCAGACGATGATCAAGCTCGCCCGTCAGGCCAATGTCCCGGTGCTGGTGGATCCCAAAGGCACCGACTTCGAACGCTACCGCGGCGCGACGATCCTGACGCCTAACCTTTCTGAATTTGAAGCCGTGGCAGGGAAGTGTCATGACGAGGCGGAGATCGTTTCACGCGGTATGGCGCTGATGCAGCAGTTTGAACTCTCTGCGCTGCTGGTCACCCGCTCAGAAAATGGCATGACGCTGCTTCAGCCGGGCAAGGCGCCTTTCCATCTGCCGACCCAGGCGCAGGAAGTGTACGACGTGACCGGGGCTGGCGACACGGTGATCGGCGTGCTGGCATCGGCGCTGGCGGCAGGGAACACGCTGGAAGAGAGCTGTTTTCTGGCGAACGCGGCGGCGGGTGTCGTGGTGGGCAAGCTGGGGACCTCCACTGTCTCCACGGTTGAGCTGGAAAACGCCATCCGCGCTCGTCCGGAGTCGGGCTTTGGCGTGATGAATGAAGAGCAGCTTATCGCCGCCGTGGCGCTGGCCAGACAGCGTGGCGAAAAGGTGGTGATGACCAATGGTTGCTTCGACATTCTGCATGCCGGTCATGTTTCCTACCTGGCGAACGCCCGCAAGCTTGGCGATCGCCTGATCGTGGCCGTCAACAGCGACGCCTCCACCAAACGGCTGAAAGGCGAAAGCCGCCCGGTGAACCCGCTGGTTAACCGGATGATTGTGCTGGGCGCGCTGGAAGCGGTGGACTGGGTTGTGGCCTTTGAAGAAGATACGCCACAGCGTCTGATCGCCAGCGTATTGCCGGATCTGCTGGTGAAGGGCGGCGACTACAAGCCGGAAGATATCGCGGGCAGTAAAGAGGTATGGGCAAACGGCGGCGAAGTGCGCGTTCTCAACTTTGAAGATGGCATCTCGACCAGCAACATCATCAAAGCGATTCAGTCGAAAGCCTGATAACGTAAAACTGCACCCAAAATAAACCTCTGGGGTTACCGTTTTGAGGTGCAGTCATCGCGAAAAAAAGGAAATTACTCCTTTTCTTCCGAAGCGATCGGCGCTGCTGGCGTGACCGGGGCTGTCGGCGCTGCTGGCGTTACCGGCGCTGCCGCAGTTACCGGCGCTGTCGGGGCGGTCGTCACCGGACCACGGCTCTCCAGTTCGGCAATACGCTGTTCCAGCGTTGCCAGTTTTTCACGGGTGCGCAGCAGTACCTGCGTCTGAACATCAAACTCTTCCCGGTTCACCAGATCCAGACGCGTCAGCTGAGACTGCAAGGTCTGACGGATTTTTTTCTCGACGTCATCACCAAACTCGCGGATGCCTTTTGGCATAGATTCATGAACCTGACGGGCGAGTTGTTCAATTTTTTTGGGATCGATCATGGCGGCTTCCTGATAGCGGCAAAGTTTCTGTAAGTGTAATGCCATAACCTGAAAGGATAAACCCGAAAACGCCAAAGCGGCAAAATGGTGAGGATATCGCTCTTTTTGTCCGTTGCCCTGGTCTTTTATCGGCGCTATATTAGTCGGTGAATCGCCATCATGCGCGTACCCTGGTTCAGCCACAGTGGCGATTCACAAACTCTATGTTTATTCTCAGGGCGGGGCGAAATTCCCCACCGGCGGTAAATCGGCGCTGTGCCGAAAGCCCGCGAGCGCTTCAGGCCGTCCGGTCTGAAGGTCAGCAGATCCGGTGTGACTCCGGGGCCGACGGTTAAAGTCCGGATGGGAGAGAGTGACGTATCCTGCCGGGTCGTGGTGCCCGCTTGCCGTTATTTTTTGTCGTTGAATGACACTCCTAAGCATGCCCTGATTCTGGTAACCCATACATATAAAGGTTTATTTACCATGAATCAGACGCTACTTTCTGAATTTGGCACGCCGGAACAGCGCGTGGAACAGGCGATTGCTGCGCTGCGGGATGGCCGTGGCGTGATGGTGCTGGACGATGAAGATCGTGAAAACGAAGGTGATATGATCTTCGCAGCCGAAACGATGACCGTTGAACAGATGGCGCTGACTATTCGCCACGGCAGCGGTATCGTCTGCCTCTGTCTGACTGACGAACGTCGTCTGCAGCTGGATCTGCCAATGATGGTTGAGAACAACACCAGCTCTTTTGGCACGGGCTTTACCGTGACCATCGAAGCTGCCGAAGGCGTGACGACCGGCGTGTCGGCGCAGGATCGTCTCACCACCATCCGTACCGCCATTGCCGATAACGCAAAGCCTGCCGATCTCAACCGTCCGGGCCACGTTTTCCCTCTGCGCGCCCGCGACGGCGGTGTACTGGCCCGCGGTGGTCACACTGAAGCGACCATCGATCTGGTGACGCTTGCCGGCTTCAAACCCGCAGGCGTTCTCTGCGAACTGACCAATGACGACGGCACCATGGCGCATGCGCCGGAAGCGATCGTCTTTGCAAAGCAGCATAATATGCCGGTGGTCACCATTGAAGATCTGGTGGCGTACCGCCGCAGCCACGAAGCTCTCCAGGCAAGCTGAAGCCAGGCTTAGCGGAATAAAAACCGGGCGTTGTCGTCCGGTTTTTTATTGCGTGTAGTCCGGGGCCGCAGGGTAAGGCGGCCCGTCAGGATAGCTATGCCGCGCTTCAGCTCAGGCCGCTGCTCTGTAACAGCGTCAGGCTCAGTCCCATCACCGCCATGCCGCAGAGAACGCCATAGCTGGGATTGTTATGCGGATCGACCTCCCGCGCCAGTGGCATCAGCTCATCGACGGAAAGGGCGACCATAATCCCCGCTACCGCAGCCATAACGGCGCCCATCACCACCGGTGACAGTATCGGGCCAAGGATCAGAAACGCCATCACGCCGCCCAGAATCTCGGCCATCCCGGAAATGCCCGCCCAGAAAAGCGCTTTGCGCTTGGAACCGGTAGCGGCATACATCGGCCCGGCCACGGCCAGCCCTTCGGGGATATTATGGATAGCCACGGCCAGCGCGATGCCCAGTCCCAGCTCCAGATCGCTGCTGGCGGTGACATACGTCGCCACGCCTTCCGGAAAGTTATGCAGGCTGATCCCGAGCGTAAGCAGAATCGCGGTGCGGCGCAGGTTATGTGACGGCATGGCGGGCGCCATCAGATCCTGGGGATGCTGGTGCGGTAGCAGCCGGTCAAGCGCGAAGTAGCCCAGCAGGCCCACCACAAACATGCCGTAGCCCAGTACGGGTGACATTCCTTCCGTATGCAGCGCGGCGGGAAGCATCTCCATCAGTGAGATAAGCAGCATAATGCCCGCCGCAAAGCCGAGCGCAAAAGCCAGCAGGCGGTTGGAGGGCTTTCGCCCGATAATCCCTAAAAAAGCGCCGATAAAAGTAGCGCCTCCTGCAAACAGGGTCAGTAGCAACGGCACGGACATGGTCTTCTCCCGGACGAAGAAAAAAGTATAGCCTTTGCTATAAATTAGCAGAAATTTTGACCCCGTTGCGTAAAGAAATGTCGGTCAGACCATCAAATTTCCTGACGATCTTCATCATGCTTATCCGGGTTCTTCATGGCGTAAAAGCGCGTAATCTGACGCTTATTACCTCTAACCCCCTGGAAAATCACCATGAGTCACACTCTTATGCCAGCGCTTTTTCTGGGCCACGGCAGCCCGATGAACGTGCTGGAAGAGAATACCTTCACTGAAACCTGGCGAAAATTAGGCGAAACCCTGCCACGACCAAAAGCGATTGTGGCGATTTCCGCGCACTGGTATGGCCCGGAGACGGCGGTAACGGCGATGGCGCAGCCGCGAACCATTCACGACTTTGGCGCTTTCCCGCAGGCGCTGTTCGATACACGCTATCCCGCGCCAGGCTCGCCTGAAGTTGCGGCACAAATCGCGGAGCTGCTTTCGCCGGTGGAGGTGCGACTCGATCGGGCGTGGGGGCTTGATCACGGCTCATGGGGCGTGCTGATTAAGATGTACCCGGAAGCGGATATTCCGGTCGTGCAGCTGAGCGTGGACAGCAGGCAGTCACCAGCCTGGCACTTTGCCCTGGGGCGTAAACTCGCCGCGCTGCGTGAGCAGGGAATAATGATCGTCGCCAGCGGTAACGTGGTACACAATCTGCGCATGGTGCGCTGGCAGGACACCCAGGAACCTTACGCATGGGCCCGTTCCTTTAACCAGTACGTGCGCGACAATCTGGCATGGCAGGGGCCGGTGGAACAGCATCCGCTGGTCAATTTCATGCAGCATGAGGGCGCGGCGCTGTCGAATCCGACGCCGGAACACTATCTGCCGCTGCTTTACGTGCTTGGTGCGCGAAGAGAAGATGAAGTGGTTTCGGTGCCCGTCGATGGCCTGATAATGGCCTCACTGAGCATGCTGTCGGTACAGGTTGGCTGACGGAGGCGATGACCATTAAGCCGCGCGGAAGATGAAAAGTCTGAGTCCTTGCAGGCTGGCGGCAGCGATGAACCACCGCCAGCAAACCCTTATTCGATAAAGGTGTGAGGATAGAAACGGGAGAGATCCTGAGTGATCAGCGCACGATCTTCGCGCAGGCCGATACCGGCAGGCTGATCGTCTATCAGCCAGCTGCCGATCACCGTATAGCTGTCGCCAAATTTCGGCAGCGGATGGAACTGCTGCACAATCATCCCCTCTTCACCATAAGGGCCGTCAACGTGGGCGATCTCCTGACCGTTTTCCATGATGCGGATATTGGCACCTTCCCGTGAAAACAGCGGCTTGATGACGTACTTATCCATCGCCGGCACGTTGTCTTCAGCAAACCAGGCCGGCAGCAGATTGGGGTGATTCGGGAACATCTCCCATAGCATCGGCAGCAGCGCTTTATTAGAGATAATGCTTTTCCAGGCCGGTTCCAGCCAGCGTACGCCGGCGTCTTCCAGCTTTGTGGAGAAAATCTCCCGCAGCATAAATTCCCAGGGATAGAGCTTGAACAGGTTACCGATTACCTGATCATGCACGTCGGTAAACTGGCCCCGTTCACCCAGGCCAATCTCATCAATGAACAGAAATTCGCTGGGCAGGCCCGCTTCGGTCGCGCAGTCCTGAAGATACTGCACCGTACCGCGATCTTCATCGGTGTCGCGGCAGCAGGCGAAATGTATCCAGCTGAAGCCGTGCTGCTGATGCAGCGCCGCGAAACGGTCGATCAGCTTCTCCTGGAGACTGTTGAACTGATCGCTGTTGGTGGGCAGGTTACCGGCCTTTAGCTGATCTTCCAGCCAGATCCACTGAAAGAAAGCCGCTTCATACAGTGAGGTTGGCGTATCCGCATTATTTTCCAGCAGCTTGGCATCTGTCTGACCATCCCAGGCCAGATCGAGACGTGAATAGAGCGACGGCTGGCTGGTTTTCCAGGAAGCGCGGACAAAGTCCCAGGTATGTCTGGGAATGCGGAATTTGGTCAGCAGCGCTTCGCTGTTGACCACTTTCTCCACCACCTGTAAGCACATCTGGTGCAGCTCGCTGGTGACATCCTCCAGCGTTTCCACCTGTTGCAGCGTGAACTGGTAATAAGCATCCTCGCACCAGTAAGGCTCACCGTGCATGGTATGAAAGCGGAAACCGTATTCGCTCGCCTTTGCCTGCCAGTCAGGACGTTCAGCTATGGGTAATCGCTTCATTACCCGTCAGCCTCCGTAAGAGCGGCTGCTGCCGGAGGCGGCGCTGCTGCGCTGCATGCTGGTCTGTTTTGCCACGCTTTCGCCAAAGCCGCCGCGGGTAACGGTGCTGGTGGTCGCCGGTTTAGGCGCCAGCGCCGTTTTCGGTACGGTCATGGTGCGGCCTGAGGCGGCGTTACCAAAGCTTTTACCGCTCGCATCGACGAATTTGCCGTTAGCCGGGCTGCCCGGGGCGCGCGAGGTAAACAGCGGCTGCTGAGCGAAGCCCGCGCCGCCGCCCATCATGCGGCCCATCATGTAACCCGCCATCAACGGCATCCAGAAGCTGCCGCTCTGCTGAGTTTCAGCATTAGTGCTGCCCACGCCGGCCTGTGCTGGCGCCTGCTGGCACTGACCTTCACCGAATTCCGCCACACAGTCTTCGCGGGTGGCGTATTTAGGAGCCGTTTTCACCGCTTCTTTTTGCGCATTGTTATACGCGGTCGTGCACTGTTCGCTTTTGCCAGGATTGGCGCTGGTGCAGTCATCCGCGTTCTGGTAAAGCGAAACGGTTTCGTCGGTTTTCTCGCAGCCGGCAAGCATAAATACCGCCGTGACCGCGAGGGCGACCGGAGTGAGATGGCGCGCGCTCCAGTTCTTGCGAAAGGAGGCATGATTAATCTGTTTAGTCCGTTTCATCGCGTTCAGTCTCGTGCTCAAAGTTATGACATAGCATAGGGGAAAGGCGATGAAAAATGAAGCGATGGAAGGCGGTGGGGCGGGGATCTTTACCGGACTATACCTTAAGTTGTGAAGGGGCAGCGCAGGCTGCCCCTCTGCCATTAATTACCGAAAGGATTATTTCCGGAACGGGCTGGCGCACTGTTTTCTACTGCCGGGGTGGCGCGCATCTGCGCAGGGGCGGAAACCCGCTGACCGTTGTCTACTGAAGCGTTCTGTTCAGGCGTCTCCGGCGCGACCGCTTCCGGCGACGTCGGGATTTCCTTGCCGAGGCGGCCGTTCAGCGCCAGCAGGTCCTGCTCGTTCAGCGTACCGAGAGCCGATTTAATATTCAGCTCATTAATCATGTAGTTATAGCGGGCATCAGAAAGCTGCTGCCTGGCGTTGAACAGCGTGGTGGTCGCATCCAGCACATCAACGATGGTGCGTGTACCGACCTGATAGCCAGCTTCCATCGCATCAAGGGAGCTCTGCGCAGAGACGACAGCCTGCTTGTAGGCATCGATACTGCTGATGGAGGCGTTCACGTTGTTAAACGAAGAGCGAACGGTACGCACGGCACTGCGGTGCGCGCTTTCCAGCTGTTCACTGGCAGAGACGTAAGCGTACTGCGCCTGCTTAACCTGTGAGGTCACCAGGCCACCGTTGTAAAGCGGCAGTGAGAAGCTCAGGCCCACCTGGTTATTACCGGTGATATTGTCAGCGTTGCCGCCGGTTTGACCGGCGCGACTGCCGCTATATTTGTTGTTAGACATCCCGGTAGAGGCTGTCAGATCCAGCGTTGGCATATGGCCGGTTTCTGAATAGCGGATCTGCTCGCGCGCCAGGTCCTGAGAGAGGCGTGCGGAAAGCAGATCAAGGTTACGGCTTTCCGCCTCCTTGAGCAGCACGTTGACCGGCTGTGGTCGCGTTGTTTCAAAACGGTCAACGTTCAGCGAGGCCAGGCTCGGATAATAATGGCCGGTAACCTGACGTAGGGTTTCTACGTTGTTATCCAGCGTGTTGCGCGCGGCCACTTCGTTTGCCAGTACGTTATCGTACTGCGCCCGGGCGTTCTGCACGTCGGTAATAGCGACCAGGCCCACGTTGAAGCGCTGGGTAGTTTGATCGAGCTGACGGTAAATAGACTGCTTCTGCGCTTCAATGTAGGAGAGCGTGTCGATCGCATTCAGCACGTTGAAATAGGCCGTAGCCGTATTCAGGATCAGCGTCTGCTGGGCAGACTGATAGGTGATATCCTGAATGCCGGCGCTTTTTTCCTGCAGCGTCAGAGAGCGCCACTTAGACATATCAAAGAGCGTCTGGGTCAGCTGAAGCGAGCCGCTGGTGGTATTGGAATTCACACCACTGCTGTCACGATACCCGTTGTTATAGGTATAATCAGCACCGAGGCCAAGCTGCGGCAGTAACGGGCTGCGGGCTTCATTAATTTTCTCAAACGCGGCGTCGCGATCGGCTGCAGAACTGCGTAAATCCGGGTTTGATAACCTGGCCTGCTGGTAAATTTGCACCAGGTTCTCTGCCTGACTGCCGACGCTGAAGCCGCCCAGGCTCAGGCCGATAAGTAAAGGGAGCAGTTTCTTCATTTGCATTCCTTGTAGTGCAGCAAAATTGCTATGGTAGCGCTGACGTAAGCCAAAAAATAATCGCCGATTCTAACAGACCAGGCGGAAAAGATAAGGTGGCTGAAAGTGCCATGTGGCCTTAATTTACGTAAAAAATTCATTAAGAACCAGACTCCCGGCGGATTTGGCACTACCTTTTCCGTTTTTGCCACCCTCAACCCCAACGAGGTTTCTTATGGAAGGCGATAAACAATTTCCAGTGACTTTCACCAAAAACGATGTAGAAATTATTGCACGAGAGTCGCTTTATAGTGGTTTTTTTTCACTCACACGTTACCGTTTCCGGCATCGGTTATTTAACGGTGAGATGAGTCGCGAAGTCGTAAGAGAAGTTTTCGAGCGCGGGCATGCTGCGGTGCTGCTACCCTATGACCCGGTTAATGACGAAGTGGTGCTGATTGAGCAAATCCGCATTCCCGCCTTTGACAGCAGCCCAACCCCGTGGCTGTTAGAATTAGTAGCCGGGATCATCGAACCCGGCGAGTCGCCGGAGGACGTGGTCCGGCGTGAAGCAGTAGAAGAAGCCGGCATCGTTCCGGGACGCGTGAAGCCGGTGATGAACTATCTGGCGAGTCCGGGTGGCACCAGCGAAAGGCTGGCGATTCTGGTGGGAGAAGTGGATGCCCGCGTGGCGCAGGGAAACCACGGTCTGGAGGATGAGAATGAGGACATTCTTGTCCATGTGGTGAGTCGGGAACAGGCTTACCGGTGGGTGGAAGAGGGAAAAATTGATAACGCGGCCTCGGTCATTGCGCTGCAATGGCTTGAGCTGCACCATGAAATGCTACGAGAAGAGTGGAAACCCGAATGACTAAGCGCTACGTACCTGATTTTCCAGAAATGATGCGGATCTGCGAAACCAATTTCGCCCAGCTGCGTCGCCTGCTGCCCAAAGAAGATCGGGCGGGAGAGTCAGTGACGTACCAGGTGAATGGGGCCAGCTACAAAGTCACCATTGAAGAGTCAACGCGCTACACGACGCTGGTCGAGATCAGGCAGACCGCTCCGGCCGTCAGCTACTGGAGCCTGCCCGCCATGTCGGTCAGGCTTTACCATGATGCGATGGTGGCGGAAGTGTGTTCAACTCAGCAGATATTTCGTTTCAAAGCGCGCTATGATTACCCTAATAAAAAACTTCATCAGCGTGATGAAAAGCATCAGATAAACCAGTTTCTGGCAGACTGGTTGCGCTACTGTTTAGCGCACGGCGCGATGGCCGTTCCTGTTTGTTGAGCGCCCGACGACACATGTTGAGATGGCGTTAACCCTAAGGACTTTGATTGGATAGCCTGTTAAAACTTCCTGTCGCGAGTGGGTCGAAGGCCAGGATTTTACAGATCACGGACACCCACCTTTTTGCCGGTAAAGATGAAACGCTGCTGGGCGTGAACACCTGGGCCAGCTTTGACGCGGTGCTGGAGGCGATAGCGGCCACGCCCCGTCAGTATGATTTGATCGTCGCCACCGGCGATCTGGCTCAGGATCATACGGTAGAAGCCTATCAGCATTTTGCTGAGGGTATAGCTCGCCTGCCGGCACCCTGCGTCTGGCTGCCGGGAAACCACGACTTTCAGCCGACCATGTTCAGCGCGCTGGCCGAGGCGCAAATCGCCAATCAGAAACACGTTCTGGTCGGTGAGCGCTGGCAAATCGTGCTGCTGGACAGTCAGGTCTTTGGCGTCCCGTTCGGCGAGCTGAGCGAGTTTCAGCTGGAGTGGCTGGATAAAACGCTGGCTGCCTACCCGGAGCGGCACACGCTGGTCCTGCTGCATCACCATCCTCTGCCTTCCGGCTGCACCTGGCTTGACCAGCACAGCCTGCGCAATTCACATATGCTGGAGGCGGTTCTGCAGCGCTATCCGCTGGCCACTACCCTGATTTGTGGGCATATCCATCAGGATCTCGATCTCAACTGGAACGGCCGCCGCCTGCTGGCCACGCCTTCAACCTGCGTCCAGTTCAAACCGCACTGCACCAGCTTTACCATCGATTCTGAAACGCCGGGCTGGCGCTGGCTCGATCTTCACGAGGATGGCCGGGTGGAAACGGAAGTGGGGCGCCTGAAAACGCGCGCCTTCAGTCCCGATCTGGATTCCGAAGGATATTGATCGATGGCGACGCTGCTTTATCTGCACGGTTTTAACAGTTCGCCCCGTTCGGCCAAGGCGTCCCAGTTCGGTCAGTGGCTGACGAAGCACCATCCTGAGATCCATTTCCTGGTGCCGCAGCTGCCCGTCTGGCCTGCCGAAACCGCCGCGCTGCTCGAAGATATTGTGATGTCCGCTTCCGGCGAACCGCTGGGTATCGTGGGCTCTTCGCTGGGCGGTTATTATGCTACCTGGCTCTCGCAATGTTTTATGCTGCCCGCCGTGGTGGTCAATCCCGCCGTCAGGCCATTTGAGCTGCTGACGGATTATCTGGGCGACAACGAGAACCCATACACCGGTCAGCAATATGTGTTAGAGTCTCGCCACATTTACGATCTGAAAGTGATGCAGATTGACCCGTTAGAATCGCCGGATCTGCTCTGGCTGATCCAGCAAACGGGCGATGAAGTGCTCGATTACCGCCAGGCCCAGGGCTACTACCATGCCTGCCGTCAGACGGTAGAAGAGGGCGGCAATCACGCTTTTATCGGATTCGAGCGCCATTTCTCCCCGATCCTCGACTTTCTGGGCCTGTCAGGCACCTGATAGCCGGCAGCGGAGAGTGGCCATTCATTTTAGCCACCAATCAGATTTATACGATGACTCAATCCAGCTATAACGCTGACTCCATTGAGGTACTCAGCGGCCTTGAACCCGTTCGCCGTCGTCCGGGAATGTATACCGATACGTCACGTCCTAACCACCTGGGTCAGGAAGTGATCGATAACAGCGTCGATGAGGCGCTGGCGGGCCATGCCAAACGCGTCGAAGTTATCCTGCATGCCGACCAGTCACTGGAAGTGATTGACGACGGGCGCGGTATGCCTGTCGACATCCACCCCGAAGAAGGGGTGCCGGCCGTTGAGCTGATCTTCTGTCGCCTCCATGCGGGCGGCAAGTTCTCCAACAAAAACTATCAGTTCTCCGGCGGTCTGCACGGCGTGGGCATCTCCGTGGTTAACGCACTCTCAACGCGCGTGGAAGTCACCGTTCGTCGTAACGCACAGGTTTACGAGATGGCGTTTGAGAACGGCGATAAAGTAGAAGAGCTGCGCGTGACGGGCACGGTAGGCAAGCGTAATACCGGCACCAGCGTCCACTTCTGGCCGGACGGCTCCTTCTTCGACAGCCCGCGCTTCTCCGTTTCCCGCATGAGCCATCTGCTCAAGGCGAAAGCGGTGCTCTGTCCGGGTGTGGAAATCGTCTTTAAGGATAAGGTGAACGGCACCGAGCAGAGCTGGTGCTATGCGGACGGCCTCACCGACTATCTGTGCGAGGCGGTAAACGGTCTGCCGACGCTGCCGGAGAAGCCTTTTGTCGGCGCGTTTTCCGGTGAGGTAGAGGCGGTTGACTGGGCGCTGCTGTGGCTGCCGGAAGGCGGTGAGCTGCTGACGGAAAGCTACGTGAACCTGATCCCGACCATGCAGGGCGGCACGCACGTCAACGGCCTGCGTCAGGGCCTGCTCGACGCGATGCGTGAATTTTGCGAATTCCGCAATATTCTGCCGCGCGGCGTAAAGCTGTCGGCGGAAGATATCTGGGATCGCTGTGCCTATGTGCTGTCGGTGAAAATGCAGGATCCGCAGTTCGCCGGTCAGACGAAAGAGCGTCTCTCCTCCCGCCAGTGCGCCGCTTTTGTTTCCGGCGTGGTGAAAGATGCGTTCAGCCTCTGGCTGAACCAGAACGTGCAGGCGGCTGAACAACTGGCTGAACTGGCGATCTCCAGCGCCCAGCGGCGTATGCGCGCGGCGAAAAAAGTGGTGCGTAAAAAGCTGACCAGCGGCCCGGCGCTGCCCGGCAAGCTGGCGGACTGTAGCGCTCAGGATCTCAACCGCACCGAGCTGTTTCTGGTGGAAGGGGATTCGGCGGGCGGCTCGGCCAAACAGGCGCGCGATCGCGAGTATCAGGCGATCATGCCGCTGAAAGGCAAGATCCTCAACACCTGGGAAGTCTCTTCCGATGAGGTGCTGGCCTCGCAGGAAGTGCATGACATCTCGGTTGCGATCGGCATCGATCCTGACAGCGAAGATATGGCACAGCTGCGCTACGGCAAAATCTGTATCCTGGCGGATGCGGATTCGGATGGTCTGCACATTGCCACGCTGCTCTGCGCGCTGTTTGTGCGTCATTTCCGTACGCTGGTCAAAAATGGCCACGTCTACGTCGCCATGCCGCCGCTATACCGCATCGATTTGGGTAAAGAGGTCTATTATGCGCTGGACGAAGAAGAGAAGTCTGGCATCCTCGATCAGCTGAAGCGTAAAAAGGGCAAGCCCAACGTGCAGCGCTTTAAAGGGCTGGGTGAGATGAACCCGCTCCAGCTGCGTGAAACGACGCTCGATCCTAACACCCGCCGCCTGGTGCAGCTGACGGTAGATGACGACGACGTGGAGCAGACGCTGGCAGTGATGGACATGCTGCTGGCAAAAAAACGTTCGGAAGATCGCCGCAACTGGCTACAGGAAAAAGGCGATACCGCTGAAATAGAGGTGTAAGACCTTCTATGCAGCATTGAAAAAAATCAGCTGGCCGGCTACTGGCCCGCTGATTTTTTTTTACGTCTTATTCTGGAAGCGCTAGATAAGATAGCTCAGCCCTATCACGCTAAGTAAGCCGACAACCGAGTTAATCAGTTCCAGCAAACCCCAGGTTTTAAACGTATCTTTCATAGAAATGCCGAAGGTTTCTTTAAATAACAGGAAACCGCCGTCGTACATTAGCGTAATGGTATTACTGCCGCAGGCAACAGCCAGCGCCATTAGTGCCGGATTAAGATTAAAGGCGCCGATCATTGGCGCAACAATTCCCGCTGAGGTGATGGCGGCGACGGCACCCTGACCGGTAAGAATACGAATGACGGCGGTGATAATCCACGCTACGATAAACGGCGACATGCTCACGTGACTCATGGCACCGACAATATGATCGCCCACGCCCGAGTCGATAATCACCTGTTTAATAATCCCACCCGCACTGATGACAAACAGCACGTTGGCAATTTTCGAAATAGAATCACTGACGCAGTGGGTAATGTTATCGGGCGTCATACCACGGCGAAGGCCCAGCAGCCAGATTGCCGCCATGGTCGCCAGTAACATGCTGATTTCTGCACTGCCCAGAAACTCACAGACTTTTGCTGCCTGAGAGTCCATTCCCATCACCGGTTTAATAATGGAAGAGGCGATCATCAGGATGGCGGGGATTAGCGGGATCATAATGCTGGTAAAGAAAGAGGGTAATTCATGCGCCGGTTTTTCAGCGACAGGGTTGATCATCGAATTCAGCGGAATGGCCGCAATGCCTGGCAGCAATCTGGGCAACAGGATCCCTGCACAGAACAGCGAAGGGATTAAAACTAGCGCACCGTACATATAGACCTGAACGATATCGGCATCAAAAGCGCTGATTAGCGCCACCGGCCCCGGCTGAGGTGGAAACAGGCTGTGGCCCATCGTGGCGCCCACCACGGTTGGGATGACCAGTTTCATATAGGGGATATCCGCTTTTTTCGCGATATTCATCACAAGTGGCATAGCGATAAGAAACGCAACTTCATAAAACATGGCGATGCCGAAGATCACGCCGATGAACATTAAGCCCACGGAAAGAAAGCGGGTGCCGCATTTGCGGATGACGGTGTCAGCAATCTGCTGGCTGGCGCCTGACTCGGTCATAAACTTACCGATAATAGCGCCGAAGATAATGATTAACGCCAGGTGCCCCATAATACTGCCCAGCCCCTGCTGAACAAGTGAGACAATTTTGTTAATGGGGATCCCTTCCATTATTGCGATAAATATTCCCGCAATAAGTAAAGAAAATATATTATGGAATTTGAACTTCAGGTTAAGTATGACGAGAATTCCTATTCCAACGATAACCCAAAAGAGTGCTAAAAAAGTAGGCATGATCTTCCCTGTTTATCCTGTTAAAAAATGACAAACATGGATGTCCATGTTTGTCAGAATACATTATTTATTTTGTAGTGCTTCCCAAAGACCCAGCAGATAAGTGACGCCCAGCGCGCGGTCATAAAGTCCATAGCCGGGACGACCTGTTTCTCCCCAGATAAAGCGACCGTGATCGGGACGGATATAGCCGTCAAAGCCGTTATCGTAAAGGGCTTTCATCACCTGATACATGTCCAGCGAGCCGTACTGAGAGGGATGCGCGCATTCGTAGAAATCCTTATCCTGAATTAATTTGATGTTACGCACGTGCGCAAAAGGGATGCGCTTGCGGCGGGTAAATTCCGCCAGGATATCGCAGACGTTATTGGCAGGATCTTCAGCGATTGAGCCAGTGCAGAGCGTAATGCCGTTGGCTTCGGAGTCGACCGCATTGCAAATCCAGTCCAGATCCTCGCGGTTTTTTACAATACGCGGCAGGCCAAAGATGGAATAAGGCGGATCGTCGGGATGGATAGCCATTTTAATGCCGACTTCTTCGCACACCGGAATAATATGCTGTAAGAAGTATTTTAAATTTTCACGCAGCTTTTCTTCATCAACCTCTTTATAACGGCCGAAAAGCTCCTGAACTTTCGCCAGGCGTTCAGGCTCCCATCCCGGCAGCGCAAAGCCGTTGGCGTTATCCAGCACCTCTTTCACGACGTCTTCCAGCGGCTTATCGACCCCTTTTTTTTCAAAGGCCATGGTGAGCGAGCCGTCCGGCAGAACGTAGTTCATGTCGGTTTTCATCCAGTCAAAAACCGGCATAAAGTTATAACAGATAACCTTGATACCGTGTTTCGCCAGGTTGCGAATGGTCTGCTGATAGTTAGCGATATAGCCGTCGCGGCTGGGGGAACCAATTTTGATGTCGTCATGGATATTGACGCTTTCAATCACTTCCATCTTCAGGCCGGCATTATGAGCCTGACCGACCAGATGTTTAATTTTGTTTTCCGGCCAGGTTTCACCAACCGGCACGTCATAAAGCCCACCAACAACCCCTTCCACGCCGGGCACCTGTTTCATGTGCTCCAGTGGAATTTTGTCTTCGTCTGGTCCAAACCAGCGCATGGTAAATTGCATAAAATTTCCCTATAAAGTAACGGTGGGAACTATTATTACCATACTAGTATTTGTCAGGTCGCCAGGCATACTGGAATGAGTTGATCTCACTCACAAAAAAAATGTTATATCGTTGGACTGGACTGGACTGGATTGGACTGGACTGGACTGGACCAGGCAGCAAACAGAGACGGAAAAAGGACGGCATGTTTGCCGCCCTTGAGACAGAGCTAGTGCTCTTTTGGCGGTTCCAGAATAAAAATCTTCACTTCCAGCACATCATCCTTAATTGCGGCGCGATGCCGCTCCATATGCGCGGCCTGCTGATGCCGTTCAAGATGACGCAGCGACTCCCAGTGCTCAACCATAAAAATGGAGTCGGGGGAGTTCTGTTTCCAGGGCACCTGGGCCTGATGATCGACCAGCGCCTGGTAGCTGCCGCAGCCTTCTTCCTGCAATACGGTGGGCGTCAGCAACTGAATCGCCTGCATCACCGCCGTGCGGCGGCCAGGTCTGACGCAAATCTCAGCAAGCACGGTAAGCATGGGCATTCCTTAAAATGTGGAGGTCACCCGCTAAGTTAAGCAAAGATCTGGCTCAGATGAGTCCGATAGCGGTTAATATCATTCTCAATGTCCGGCTGCTTAATGACATCGTTGCAGATAAAAGTAGGCAGGCCGGTCATGCCCAGGAACTGATTCGCCTTATGGAAATGGAGGTAAAGACCATCCACGCCCACGCCTTCAAAAAACTGTTCGGGATCGGTAAAGGCTTCCAGCGGCGCGTTCCAGGTCAGCGACAGCATATAGGTTTTACCCTGTAGCAGGCCGCCCGAGCCATATTTTTTCGCCGCATCTGAGCGGGTGCGGCCATCGCTGGCATACAGCGTGCCGTGGCCTTCCGTGAAGACCTCATCAATATATTTTTTCAGAATCCAGGGCTCGCCCATCCACCAGCCCGGCATCTGATAGATAACCGTATCGGCCTGGGCAAATTTCTGAACTTCATCGCTGACGACATAGCCTTCATCGATAAGCGTGACGTCAACATCGTGGCCCGCATCGCGCAGGAAAGATGCCGCCACGTTAGCCAGGGTATGATTCAGTTCGCCTTTCGAATGGGCGAAGGCTTTACCGGCATCAAGGATTAAAATTTTGCTCATGTTTTTTGTCTCTCCAGTGCATGACATGGCGGGAAGTTTACGCGCGACGACGGCGTAAAAAAATGGGCATTTGATCACAACACTTTTGCGCTTTACGCAATAATGGCGGCGCAATACTCGCTTTATTTCACAGACAGAAGAGACGGACAGAATGATAAAAACAGGTATCACCGCGCTGCTACTGCTGCTGGCGGGCAGCGCAAGCGCCCAGTCGCATCTTGACCGCGTTATGCAAAGCAAAACCCTGGCGGTTTGCACCACCGGCGACTATAAGCCCTACACTTTTCTCCGGGCCGACGGGAGCTATGAAGGCATTGACGTGGCGATGGCCCAGTCGCTGGCAAAAAGCCTGAACGCGAAGGTGAAATGGGTGCCGACAACGTGGAAAATGCTGACGCAGGACTTCCTTGGCAAGCAGTGTGATATCGCGCTGGGCGGCGTCTCGGTGACGCTGAAGCGGCAGCAGACCGCCTGGTTTGCCACGCCGCTGGGGATCGACGGCAAGATCCCACTGGTGCGCTGTGCCGATAAGGATAAATACCGGACGATCGCCCAGCTAAACCGCCCGGACGTCCGGCTGATTGAACCGGCTGGCGGCACCAACGAAGCCTTTGTTCACAGCCACCTGGCCGACGCTTCCCTCACGCTGTTTCACGATAACGTTACCATCTTCCAGCAGCTGGTGGATAAAAAAGCCGACGTGATGATCACCGATGCCTCGGAAGCGCTGTTCCAGCAGAAACGCTTTCCCGACCTTTGCGCGGTGAATCCCGACAAGCCGATGCAGTATGGCGAAAAGGCCTACATGCTGCCGCGCGATGACATCAGCTGGAAGCTCTACGTGGACCAGTGGCTGCACCTCAGCAACGCCACCGGCGAGTATCAGCAGATCGCCGCGCAGTGGCTGGGAAGCACCCGCTAACAGGAGGATATTCTTTGCCGGGTCCGAATGCGGGCCACCCCACGGATACCTGTGACAGACCCGGTGTGGATAAGGTACTATCCTCGCCAAACGACCCCGATGCGGCGTGCCAATTGCGCCGCGATGTGAGGAAAAACGATCGATGAGTGACCTGACGCAGGATGGTGCAGAGCGTCTCGCCCTGCATAAATTTACGGAAAATGCGTACCTCAACTACTCCATGTACGTCATCATGGACAGGGCGCTTCCCTATATTGGCGACGGCCTGAAACCGGTACAGCGGCGTATTGTCTACGCGATGTCGGAACTGGGGCTGAGCAACAGCGCCAAGTTCAAAAAGTCCGCCCGTACCGTGGGTGACGTGCTGGGTAAATACCATCCCCATGGCGACAGCGCCTGTTACGAAGCGATGGTGCTGATGGCGCAGCCGTTCTCCTATCGTTATCCGCTGGTTGACGGTCAGGGAAACTGGGGGGCGCCGGACGATCCTAAATCCTTCGCCGCCATGCGTTATACCGAGTCCCGCCTCTCCAAATATGCTGAGCTGCTGCTGGGCGAGCTGGGGCAGGGCACGGTCGACTACATTCCCAACTTCGATGGCACTTTGCAGGAGCCGAAAATGCTGCCTGCACGGCTGCCGAATATCCTGCTGAACGGCACGACCGGTATCGCCGTCGGCATGGCAACGGATATTCCGCCGCATAACCTGCGTGAAGTGGCTCAGGCAGCAATCAAGCTGATCGACTCGCCGAAAGCGACCATTGAAGATCTCCTTGAGCTGGTGCAGGGGCCGGATTATCCGACCGAAGCGGAGATCATTACGCCGCGCAACGATATCCGTAAGATCTACCAGACCGGACGCGGTTCGGTGCGAATGCGCGCCGTCTGGAAAAAAGAGGATGGCGACGTGGTGATCACCGCGCTGCCGCATCAGGTTTCCGGCGCCCGCGTGCTGGAGCAGATCGCCGCCCAGATGCGGAATAAAAAGCTGCCGATGGTGGAAGATCTGCGCGACGAGTCGAACCATGAAAATCCGACCCGCCTGGTGATTGTGCCGCGCTCTAATCGTGTGGATATGGAACAGGTGATGAACCATCTGTTTGCCACCACCGACCTGGAAAAAAGCTACCGCATCAACATGAATATGATCGGGCTGGATAACCGTCCGGCGGTCAAAAATCTGCTTGAGATCATCAGCGAATGGCTGGTCTACCGGCGTGAAACCGTGCGCCGCCGCCTGAACTACCGCCTGGAGAAGGTGCTTAAGCGTCTGCACATCCTTGAAGGTTTGCTGGTGGCATTCCTGAATATCGACGATGTCATCCATATTATCCGCAGCGAAGATGAGCCGAAGCCGGTGCTGATGTCACGCTTCGCCATCAGTGAAACCCAGGCGGAAGCGATCCTGGAGCTGAAATTACGCCATCTCGCCAAACTGGAAGAGATGAAAATTCGCGGCGAGCAGGATGAACTGACGCAGGAGCGCGACCGCCTGCAGGGTATCCTGGCCTCCGAGCGTAAGATGAACACCCTGCTGAAGAAAGAGCTTCAGGCCGACAGCGACACCTATGGCGACGATCGGCGTTCGCCGCTACGCGAGCGTGAAGAGGCGAAAGCCATCAGCGAAAGCGAGC
The DNA here is from genome assembly GCF_039023475.1 of Erwinia psychrophila. Classification (NCBI taxonomy): domain Bacteria; kingdom Pseudomonadati; phylum Pseudomonadota; class Gammaproteobacteria; order Enterobacterales; family Erwiniaceae; genus Erwinia; species Erwinia psychrophila. Next base: position 68,866 of record NZ_JBCHVB010000005.1, on the reverse strand, counting down.
TGGTGCCTTCAGAGCCGGTTACGATCGTGCTGTCACAGATGGGCTGGGTGCGCAGCGCCAAAGGGCATGACATCGATCCGGGCGGCCTGAACTATAAAGCGGGGGACAGCTACCGCGCTGCCGCAAGAGGCAAGAGCAATCAGCCGGTGGTCTTTATTGACTCCACCGGACGCAGCTACGCGCTCGATCCGGTCACGCTGCCTTCCGCGCGCGGACAGGGTGAACCGCTGACCGGTAAACTGACGCCGCCGCCGGGCGCCATTGTTGAACAGGTGCTGATGGAGCCGGAAGATCAGAAGCTGCTGATGGCGTCGGATGCCGGCTACGGGTTTGTCTGCACCTTTAACGATCTTATCTCCCGCAATCGTGCCGGTAAGGCGCTGCTGAGCCTGCCGCAGAATGCTAAAGTGATGACGCCCGTCGCGATTCGTCACGACGACGATATGCTGCTGGCGATCACCACCGCAGGCAGAATGCTGCTGTTCCCGGTCGGCGATCTGCCGCAGCTGTCGAAGGGGAAAGGCAATAAAATTATCTCCATCCCTTCCGCGCAGGCGGCGTCGGGAGAAGATAAGCTGGCGTGGCTGCTGCTGCTGGGCCCGGACACCTCCCTTACGCTCTATGTGGGCAAGCGCAAGCTGACGCTGAAACCGGACGATCTGCAAAAATTCCGTGCCGAGCGTGGCCGTCGCGGCACGCTGCTACCACGGGGCCTTCAGCGCATCGATCGCGTGGAGACGGATGGGCCGGCAAGGCCTGAAGCCAGCGAAGGTGTGACCGACAGCGAAGCCTGATGCGCCACGGGTTAGCGGCCAGTGAGGGCGGCTAACCTACAGCCGGGCGCGCGTTGTTAATACCGACTAAACTTTACGGCTGGTCCGCCGCGCAGTCAGCGCTTGAGGAATAACAGGACCAGGCCATGGAAGCCATAACGAGGAAGTGATGCTCTCAATTTTACGTATCATCATAGTGATAATTTATTCGATACTGGTCTGTGTATTTGGCTGTATTTACTGCCTTTTCAGTCCACGAAACCCCCGCCATGTCGCCACCTTCGGCCACCTTTTCGGGCGTCTGTCGGGCGTGTTTGGCCTCAAAGTCGAACTGCGCCGGCCGGAAGGCGCGGATAATTATCCGAATGCCATCTATATTGCTAATCACCAGAATAATTACGATATGATCACGGCGGCGAAAATCGTTCAGCCGTCCACGGTCACGGTGGGCAAAAAAACGCTGCTGTGGGTGCCTTTTTTCGGCCTGCTCTACTGGCTGACCGGCAACCTGCTTATCGATCGCGATAACCGCGCCCGGGCGCATGACACCATCGGCCAGCTGGTGGAACAGTTTAAGAAAAAAAGGATCTCCTTCTGGATGTTCCCGGAAGGGACACGCAGCCGGGGACGCGGGCTGCTACCCTTTAAAACGGGCGCATTCCATGCGGCGATGGCGGCTGGCGTGCCGATTATTCCCATCGTCGTGTCGAACACCCACGATAAAATCAAACTAAACCGCCTGCACAACGGGCTGGCGATTGTCGAAATGCTGCCGCCCATTGATACGGCGGCCTTTGCCGACCAGTCGGTCCGTAAGCTGGCGACCCACTGTCGCGAACTGATGACGGCAAAACTGGACGAACTGAATGCCGAAGTGGCAGAGCGTGAAGCCAGCGGACGCGTATAAATAAACAGCACAGTAGTCCGTTAAGTAGCACAGCAATAAGCAGAATTATAAAAAAGGGATTGCAGCCCCTGGCTGCTGAGGTTGTTGGCAAAGCGCCTGCACAGGCAACAGGGTCAGATCGTAAAGGCATCAGGCGTTGTTCCTGACGGTCCGGGCACGCCGTCCATGGCGTGACCCGCTTTACTCTTCTGTCCCTGTCCCCCGGGCTTTGCGTTGCCAGCAGTCTGTTTTTTTTGGGTTACGGAGTTTTTTATGTCCTTCAGTCGACGTCAGTTTCTTCAGGCCTCGGGCGCAGCGCTTTGCGCCGGTGCGCTGCCGGTTAATACGCATGCTGCCGGCGTGAGTAATGCCCTGCCGGTTCCCCCCCTGATTGAATCGCGGCGGGGACAGCCCATTTTCCTGACGCTACAGCGCAGCCACTGGTCTTTTGAGAGCGGCAGCAAGGCCCAGGTCTGGGGCATTAACGGCCTTTACCTCGGTCCGACGGTACGCGTATGGAGCGGAGATGACGTCAAACTGATCTACACCAACCGCCTGAATGAGCCGGTGGCGATGACCATCAGCGGTTTACAGGTTCCCGGTGCCCTCTCAGGCGGCGCGCCGAGAATGATGTCCCCGGGCGTTGACTGGGCGCCCGTTCTGCCGGTGCGTCAGGCGGCGGCCACCTGCTGGTATCACGCCAACACGCCAAACCGTATGGCCCCGCATCTCTATAACGGCCTGGCTGGCCTCTGGCTGGTGGAGGATGAAGTCAGCAAATCGCTGCCGATCCCCAACCACTACGGCGTGGATGACTTTCCGCTGATTATTCAGGATAAAAGGCTGGATAACTTCGGCATGCCTGAATATGCCCCGCCGTCAAACGGTGGATTTGTGGGGGATACGCTGCTGGTCAATGGCGTGCAGAACCCCTACCTGGAGGTTTCACGCGGCTGGGTGCGTCTGCGCCTGCTCAATGCTTCTAACGCCCGCCGCTACCAGCTCCAGCTGAGCGACGGACGCCCGTTTAACGTCATCGCCAGCGATCAGGGTTTTCTGCCTGCGCCGGTGGCCGTGCAGCAGCTCTCGCTGGCGCCGGGCGAACGCCGGGAAGTGCTGGTGGATATGAGCGAAGGGGATGAAGTTTCTATTACCGCCGGCTCAGCGGCAGGCATCGTCGATCGCCTGCGCGGTCTGTTTGAACCTTCCAGCATTCTTACCTCCACCCTGATCCTGACGCTGCGCCCAACCGGCCTGCTGCCGCTGGTCACCGATAATCTGCCGATGCGCCTGCTGGCGGATCAGGTTATTGAAGGCAGCGTCAGCCGCACGCGGGAATTCTCGCTGGGGGATCTGCCGGGCATTAACGGCGCGCTCTGGGATATGCAGCGTATTGATGTCACCACTCAGGAGGGCACCTTTGAGCGCTGGATTATTCGTGCCGATCTGCCACAGGCGTTCCACATTCAGGGCGTGAAGTTTCTGATTAAAAACGTCAATGGCGCCCAGCCGATGGCGGAAGATCGCGGCTGGAAGGATACCGTCTGGGTGGATGGCACCGTTGAACTGTTTGTCTCTTTCCCACAGGCCTCCTCGCAGCACTTCCCGTTCGTCTACTACAGCCAGACGCTGGAAATGGCCGATCGCGGCACCGCAGGGCAGCTTCAGGTCAATCCCGCGCCCTGAAGCAGCAGGCCCGGATCGGAGCCCAGCGGCTGCGGGACTTCATAAGAGAGTTCATAAGAAAAGAGCAGGAAGCGGCGGAATATGATGCCTGGTACCGTCAGAAAGTGGAGGCTGGCCGGGCCGCTGTGGGCCGTAACCTGACGTTTGTCAGCGGGCAGGGCGGTGCCACAGCAGTATGGGTGGCAGATGCCACCCAGCTTACGAAGGGACTTAGTTCAGCTCATCGGGATTTGGCCCCAGGCGGTTCCCTTTATCCAGCGAGGCAATCTCGCTGATTTCTGGTTTTTCCAGCCGGAAATCAAATACCTTGAAGTTTTCCTCAATGCGCGACGGCGTGACCGATTTCGGGATCACCACCAGACCGCTATCCAGATGCCAGCGGATGACGATCTGCGCCGGCGTTTTGCCATATTTTTTCGCCAGATTGCGGATGATCTCCTGATCGAATACGCCTTTACCGCCCTGAGCCAGCGGGCTCCAGGACTCCGTCTGGATCTGGTGCATCGCGTTCCAGGCGTGCAGCGTACGCTGTTGCAGCATTGGGTGCAGTTCCACCTGATTAATAACCGGGCTGACGCCGGTCTCATCCAGCAGGCGCTTCAGATGGTTTTCCTGGAAGTTACAGACGCCGATGCTTTTGGTCAGCCCCTGTTTTTGCAGCTCAATCATCCCTTTCCACGCCTCGACGTAGTTATCTTTTGCCGGGCAGGGCCAGTGCATCAGATAGAGGTCCACGCTCTCCAGCTGAAGTTTTTTCAGGCTGGTTTCCATCGCCTGTTCGGCGTTCAACTGGTCATCGTTCCACAGTTTGGTGGTGACAAAAATATGCTCACGGGGGATGTCCGTTTCCTGTAACGCCTGGCCAATGCCTTCTTCATTCTTATAAATCGCGGCGGTATCGATGGAGCGATAGCCCACGCTCAGCGCCTTAACGGCCGCGGTACGCGCTTCATCAATGCTGGCCTGCCAGACGCCAAGGCCAAGTTGCGGCATCATATTGCCATCGTGGAGCTTAATTAAAGGTTGGTCTGCCATGTTATCTCCTGTGCAGCGAATGAACCGAAAGTTCTGCGTCGGTTAGTGAGGTTAAGTCTAGTTGAGAAAATCGCGCCGTTTGAGAAATCTTCAGTCAGGCGCCGTCAGCCCTGACAGCATGGGAAACCGGCAGCCTTAATGCCTGTTTCTGCCGCGTTATTGCCTGATCCTCCAGATGGCTGGAGTATCTGGCGTGAATTCGCCATGATGGGGTGGAAAACGATCTGATAATGGAAAACGACGATGGATCATCCTTCGCTTTGTACCCGGCTGGCGCAGCAGGTTATCGCGCTGAAAACCTCCTCTTCGCTGGCGACGGTGCCGGGCATCAAGCTGCTCTACGCCGACAGGCCGAGTGGGCGGACCCCGGTCATGTATTCGTCGGGAATTGTTATCCTGTTTCAGGGGCAGAAAACGGGTTATCTCGGTAATACGGTCTTCCACTATGATGCGACCAAGTACCTGATGCTGACGGTCACGCTGCCGTTTGAGTGTGAAACCTTTGCCACGCCGGAGGAGCCGCTGGTGGGCATTCTGCTGAACGTCGATCCCGCCAGGCTTCAGGATTTGCTGATTGATATCGGCACGGACGACAGCTTTCATCCTGAGCCGCAGACGCGCGGCATCCATACTTCATCGCTGACGGAAGAGATGCTCTGCGCGGCGGAGCGGCTGCTGGATGTGATGCGTAATCCGCGTGATGCCCGCGTGCTGGGGCCGCAGATTGTGCGGGAGATCCTCTATTACGTCCTGCTCGGTCCCTGCGGCGGTGCGCTGCTGGCGCTGATCAGCCGTCAGACCCAGTTCAGCCAGATTGCCCGTGCGATCAGGCGGATAGAGAATCACTATACCGACACGCTGAGCGTCGACCAGCTTGCCGCTGAGGTGAATATGAGCGTCTCGGCGTTTCACCACAATTTCAAGGCGGTCACCAGCACCTCGCCATTGCAGTATCTGAAAAGCTATCGTCTGCACCAGGCGCGAATGATGATGCTACAGGAGGGGCTAAAGGCCAGCGCGGCGGCAATGCGGGTCGGCTATGAGAGCGCTTCGCAGTTTTCCCGGGAATTTAAACGCTATTTTGGCGTCACGCCCGGCGAAGAAATCACGCGGATGCGCCAGGCCGCGCTATAAGGCCGGAAAGAGGGCCTCAGGAAGAAGATTTCCGGCGCTTAACCATCAGCGTCAGGCTGCCAACCAGGCCCGCAACCAGCAAAACCAGCGGCAGGATCATCAGTATGGTCATCACCTGATCCTCATGACGTTTGATAAAAGGCACCTGGCTGATGGCGTAACCGAAAGAGACCAGGATAGTGACCCACAGCGCGCCGCTGAGCCAGTTGAACAGCTGAAAACGGCTGTTCTTCAGGCCAGAAATCCCGGCCATGGTAGGAAGGATAGTGCGGACAAAGGCCAGAAAGCGGCCAACCAGCAGGGCCATCAGGCCATGGCGGTGAAACAGGCTCCAGGCTCGCTGATGATACTGGGCGGGCAAGTGCATCAGCCAGCTTTTCACCAGCCGGGTATTGCCGAGCCAGCGCCCCTGCAGGTAGCTCAGCCAGCAGCCCAGGCTGGCCGCCGCCGTGAGGAGCAGAATGGTCGGCACAAATGCCATCACGCCTTTGGCAATCATCGCTCCCGCCAGCAGCAGCAGGCTGTCGCCGGGCAGAAAGGAGGCGGGCAGCAGGCCATTCTCCAGCAGCAGGGTGAGAAACATAATTCCGTAGACTATCCAAATGACATCCGGCCTGGCCAGGGCGGCAAAATCCTGATGCCAGAGCGCCTGAACAATCTCGTGCAATACACCCATTTCATATCCCGTTGACAGCATTAATCTGTCGATTGTAACCGCAATCGGCGCTCAGTACCCTGATCCAGGGCTTTCGTGGGGCGCCATTGCGCGTTTATTTACTTTTCTTCAGCCCGCTCAGGCGACAGCCGTGCAAAACCCGCCGCCAGGTCGTCAATCAGATCCTCAACATTCTCCAGGCCGATATGCACCCGTATCAGCGTACCGCTGAACGTAATGGCGCTGGCGGGGCGAATGGCCGCCAGCTCTTCCGGCTGGTTCGCCAGGATCAGTGACTCGTAGCCGCCCCAGGAGTAGGCCATGCTGAAATGTTCGAAGTGATCTAAAAAGTCCGCCAGCTGCCGATCGCTCAGGCGCGCTTTCAGCACGAAGGAGAAGAGGCCGCTGCTGCCGGAGAAGTCACGCTGCCAGAATTCATGTCCGCGGCACTGGGGCAGCGCCGGATGATTGACGACCCCGACCTCCGGGCGTTCCGCCAGCCAGTTTGCCACGCGCAGGCCGCTTTCTTCATGCTGGCGCAGGCGGACGGCGAGCGTACGCAGTCCCCGGCTGGCCATATAGGCGGTGTCCGCATCCACCATTTGTCCCATCAGGTAGGAGTTTTCACGCAGCTGCGCCCAGCAGCGTTCACTGGCGACGGCGGTGCCGATCATCGCGTCAGAGTGGCCAATCAGGTATTTAGTGCCTGCCTGAATGGAGATATCAATACCGAAATCCAGCGCCCGGAACAGCACCCCGGCAGACCAGGTATTATCCAGCATAATTACGGCGTCGGGCGCTTTGCGCCGTACTGCGGCCACAATAGCCGGAATATCCTGTACTTCCATCGTGATGGAGGCGGGGGATTCCAGAAAAACGACGCGGGTATTGGGCTGCACAAGATCGGCGATATCCGCGCCGATACTGTGATCGAACCAGGTGGTGGAAACGTTCATCCGGCTGAGGATTTTGGTACAGAAATCCTGGGTCGGCTCGTAAACCGATCCCGCCATCAGCACATTATCACCGGCGGAGACAAAAGCGAGAATGGCGTTGGCCACGGCGGCGGCGCCGCAGGGATAAAGCGCGCAGCCCGCGCCGCCTTCCAGTTCGGTCATCGCTTCCTGTAATGAAAAGTGGGTCAGGGTGCCGCGACGGCCATAAAACAGCTCACCGTCGGCGCGGCCGGCAGTGGCGCGTTTTTTATCGGCCACGCTGTCGAAAACCAGCGATGAGGCGCGCTGAATCACGCTGTTGACGGAACCCTGCGTGTAGCGCTTGTCGCGGCCGGCGGCGATCAGCACCGTTTCGAGTTTTTTACTGGTCATCTTCTGCTCTGTCTGCAAGTGGCGTGTTTCAGCCACGTTACCACGGCGGAGCGCGGGGGGAAATTCTGCGGTTTCACGGCCTGGGAAAGATGCCGGGAAAATGCCGCTCTCCTGAGGCAAAACAATAAAACGGTCATTAAATGGCCCGTGGCGGGTAAATAGTAATGATAACCACTATCAATTCACCAACGATTTGGTATGATCCGCACTGGTTTTTTTCTATTCAGTTGACTTCCGTTGGAGAGACAGCGTGACGAATAATTTGATGCAGACGGATCTCTCCGTCTGGGGCATGTACCAGCATGCGGACATCGTGGTTAAGGTGGTAATGATCGGCCTCTTGCTGGCATCGGTCGTGACCTGGGCCATTTTCTTCAGCAAAAGCCTCGAACTCGGTTCGGCAAGACGTCGTCTCAAGCACGAGCAGCAGGCGCTGGCGGGCGCCCGCTCCATGAAAGAAGCGGCCGACACCTGTGCCTCATTCAAGGCAAACAGCCTGAGCGCGCAGTTGCTGAATGAAGCTGAAAACGAGCTGGAGCTTTCCGAAGGTTCCGACGATAACGACGGCATTAAAGAGCGCACCGGTTTCCGTCTGGAGCGCCGGGTGGCCTTCTTCAGCCGACATGCCGGACGGGGCAACGGTTTCCTCGCCACCATCGGTGCCATCTCGCCGTTTGTCGGCCTGTTCGGCACCGTCTGGGGCATCATGAACAGCTTTATCGGCATCGCCCAGACCCAGACCACCAATCTGGCGGTGGTGGCACCGGGCATCGCGGAAGCGCTGCTGGCGACCGCCATCGGCCTGATCGCCGCCATTCCGGCCGTGGTGATCTATAACGTCTTCGCCCGTACGATCGCCAGCTATAAGGCGTCGCTTGGCGACGTAGCGGCGCAGGTCCTGCTGCTGCAAAGCCGCGATCTGGATCTGGCCGCCAGCAGCAGTTCACACCGGACGCAGCCGGCTCAGAAACTGCGGGTGGGCTGACGGCGATGGCAATGCGATTTAACGAAGATCTGGATAGCAACGGCGAAATGCATGAAATTAACGTCACGCCGTTTATTGACGTCATGCTGGTGCTGCTGATCATCTTTATGGTCGCCGCGCCACTGGCTACCGTTGACGTACGCGTCAACCTTCCTGCCTCCACCAGCGCGCCGCAGCCGCGTCCGGAAAAGCCGGTTTATCTCTCGATCAAAGCGGATAAGCAGCTTTTTATCGGCAATAATGCGGTCACCGAAGAGACGCTGGTTAATGCCCTGAACGGCCAGACGGAAGGAAATAAAGAGACCACTATTTTCTTCCAGGCGGACAAATCCGTGGATTATGAAACGCTGATGAGCGTGATGGATAAACTGCGCCAGGCGGGCTACCTGAAGATCGGCCTGATGGGAATGGAAGCCGCTGCTAAGTAACGCCTTATGAGCCGATCGTCCGATCGGCTCAGCCCCTTTGAAGGGAAGCGGGTCCGGCAACCGGCGAGCCGCAAAAAGCGCAGCGCGCGCTCCACGCTCTGCCCCGCGCCGTCACGATCTGCCTTTTTTCCCCCGCTTATTCAGTCCTACCTGCCGTTCGTTAAGCCGATCAGAAGGATAAATCGACCACCACGCTATCGCTGTAGTTGCCGGCGGGTGGCGTACTCTGGGTCGCCAGGATCCGGGCGGTATAGTTATAGGTTCGCGTTAGTCCGTCGCTGCTGACAATATTCGCCGCCGTGCTGGCAACCCGCGCTGACCCCGCCGGTCCCCAGCGCGTGGTCGTGGCATTCTTGAAAATATCGTAGGCCAGCCGGTTATTTCCGCTAACCATATAGCGTTGCGCGCCCTGCGCATTATTGCCGTTGCTCAGGCCGACGGTGTAGGTGCTTCCCTTGGTACAAATCACGTTGATGGATTGCGAGACGCTGTTAAAGCTGCCGGCCAGCGGGGCGCTGCCAAAGCTGATATCGGGCGCGGTGATAGTGGTGCAGTCATTGGTTATCGTCATATTGACGGTAATGGGCAGAGTGCCTGAGCCTCTTTGCTGATTTCCCAGCAGGCAGGCGCCGAGCAGTCCGATGCCGGTACAGACGTTATAGGTCACCAGCACATTCAGCACCACCGTGTAGCTGCCCGCCGCCACAACCTCGCCGGGAACGGTGCGCAGATAGAGCGGAAAGGTAAAGTTCAGCCCGCCGAGCAGGCCAACCAGGTTCAGTAACTGGGCAGACGTATAGGTCGTTGCCGGACCGCCCACGGTTAATTCAGTGGTACAGGCGGCTTCACGGCAAAGCTGAACAGGAATACTGTCTGTTGCGGTGCTTACCGTCTTCAGCGTACCTCTCGTGCTGCGGGTCGAGGTAGCGCTGGCCAGCTGTAGCCTCACATTGTCGGAAGAGAGCAGTGACAGGATACTGCCGTTGCCACAGTTTACGTTGGCGTTGGTCGAGGTCGTACTGGCGGCGGTGTTAACGCTAAACGAGCTGACGGTGCCGAACGCGGCGCTGGAAGAGGGGATAGTACAGGCCGCCCAGCCGGGCAGCGCCCAGCCCAGCAGCAGCGGTGACAGCCAGAGCAGGCGCTTTTTCATGGCGGGGTTCCTGAAGCATCAGTAGAGAGATCGCAGGTCAGCGGACCGTAGGTCTCAAGGGAGAGAGGACGTCCGCCGGGGACATTCAGCACCGCTTCACAGCGGCGGCCATCCGGCGTTTCGGCCTCGAACGGGTTTTCGGCGGACAGATTTTCCATCCAGGCGAGGCCGTCCCAGCCCACATATTCAATGGTCTGGTCGGCGCGGATAATCCGGGTGGAAACGGGCAGCGGTTCGCCGTTCTGGTCATGCAGGATCACGCTGGCGGCCCGCAGCGGCTCGATGGGAAAATGCAGCAGGTAACCGCTCTGTCTTTTCACCGAGAAGCGCTGTTCCACCCGGGAAGTGGTCATATCCGCCGGCAGATCCAGCGTATCGATATCATATTTGGCCGGATAGTATGAGCCGATCCCCGGCACCAGCAGATAGCCAGCGCTGTCGGTTTTACCCATCAGCTGATTTTCGTAGCGCACGCTGATGGCCGGATAGTCCGTTTTCACCAGCACAAAGGCGTCCATAACCTGGTTGGCGGCAAAAAAGCTGCCGTCCATCAGCACGACCGAGCCGGAGACATCGGCCCATTCGGTGCTGTAATCCCGGTCGCCATAGAAGCCCGCAGAGGTCTCTATTTTCGCATTTCGCCAGCTGAGGCTGCCCTGACGATAATCGCTGCCGCTGCCCTGGTTAGCCCAGGAGGCGTCCCAGGCGACGCCGCCCTCGGAAGGCATAGCGCGGGCGGCGCTGATACGCTGTGCGGTGCCGCCCTCAACGTCACGCTCCATGCTGACGCTGGCGTTAATCAGGTCGCTTAAGGGAATAACCAGCGAAACGGCGCCGGACCAGGCGCCCTGCTGCTGGTCGCGGCTGGCCGAGACGTAGAGGCTGCTGTTGCCCCAGAGGTTTTTACTCCAGGAGAGGTTCAGCAGCTGGGTACGATCGCCACTGCCGCTGACGATATCAATGTACGCCGCGCCCAGGCTGCCATACTGATTCAGCGACAGACTGGCGCTGTACTGGGCGCTGCGGCGGCTCAGGGTATACTCGGTGCCGCCGACGCCGCTGTTACGATCGCCATAGAGCGCAAGATTGCTGAAGCCGGCCGAACGAATGATGTGCTGGGTGCCGATGCTGAAGCGGCTATTATTGTACTGATAACCCCAGCTGTACTGATTGCCGTGCCCGCCGTCCAACTGGCTTTGGGTCAGTGCCGCATTCACCACGCCCAGCGAGCCAATCCTCACCTGCCCGCCGGCACCGCCGGCCGCCAGCGACTCCGCCCCCTCCGCGTGAGTCTCAAGCGTCAGCCAGTCGTTGAGCCCGTAGCGGTAAGAGCCGCTGACCGCCGCCGCGCCGTAGTCAAAATTTTCCACGCCGTAATTCTCACGTAGCGCACCGGCGGAGAAGGAGAAATCGGCAAGGCCGGGCTTTAACAGATTGCTGGAGACGTAGAACGGCAGCGTGGTGGTTACGCGGCGGCCCACGGCATCGGTCGTCACCACCACGGCGTTTCCCGCGCCGTTCACAAAAGGCATATTGGTCAGCGACCAGGGTCCCGGCTGCACGTCATTACTGCTGCTTTTATAACCGTTAACAAACAGATCGACGGTAGAGGGCACCGCCGCCTGGCCAGAAAAAGAGGGCAGTGGATAGGTCACCAGGTCCGGCCTTACCGAAAAGTCTCTGGCGATCTTGATGCCGCCAAGCCGCACGCTGTTGCTCCATGCCAGCGAATCGGTGGTGAGATCGCCAACGCGCCAGCTCAGCGATCGCGCCTCGTTTTGATTACTGAACCAGGTATCGTAGCGGAGATAGCCCTCATTCAGTCCGCCAGGCGTGCCGGAGAGCTGCTCCTGCCAGACGCCATTGCTGGAAAACTGCCCCATCGCGCCGAACAGGCGAAGCTCATTCCAGGCTGATAAGCGCGTCCCGCTTTGCGAGGTATGGCTGGTATAGAGATCGTAATTAAGCAGCGCGCCGGGCGTGGTTCGTCCCGGATAGCGCGGGCCGGCACTCTCTTCACCGCTGATTGTCTGGCGGGGCAGCCAGGCGGGCGGCACCCTCAGCAGTATCCGCTGGCGGGCCTGGTCATACTCCGCGCTGACCTCAGGCATGCTGGAGACATCAACAATAGACGACGTGATGCGTGCGCTGGGGATCCCCGCCCGCTGTAAATCGCCCGCCCGCAGGAAGTAGTGATTATCGCGAAACTCAACGGGGATCACCTGGCCGCTGTCCCGATCGTTGACCACCAGCCCCAGCATATATTGCTGCTGACCGGCGGGAGAGGTGTTCTGCGTCGGAGGTGGAGGCAGTGAGGAATAGACTTCCGCGCGGCCTGTACCAGGAAACAGGCCGCTCAGAATGCCGGTAACGGCCAGGGAGCAGCGTCCGAAAGACACAAATCTTCGCCTGCTCATTGGCTAGCGCGATGCACCGCTGCGCCAGGTTTTATTCCCGAGGTCGGCGCTCAGTTCTGCACCGCCGGAAGCAGTAAAATTCAGAGGGAAAGTGTTCACCGAGCCCGCCAGTACATAGCCAAAAAGGCTGTCTGACAGCACCCGTCCACCCAGCCGGGCCCTGCTCAGGCGGGCGTGTCCGTTGCCGGTATTGGTGATTTGCAGCGCCGGACGGCCATTCTGGTTCACCTGTTTCCAGCTGAGCGCCGGGCTGGCGGCATCGGGAGAAAGCCCCTGGCCGTAGGTGAACAGCGGCACCGAATAGCGCATCTGAAAATTAAGACCAGCCTGATTCGGACCCGAGGACTGCGGCGTGGGGATTTCATCCAGCAGCACGCGGTAGGCGACCTCTTTTCCCGCCGGGGGCGGGCTCTGACCGATCAGGCGCACCAGCTGTTTCTGCCCGGGTTCAATCCTCACCAGCGGCGGGCTGGCCACCACGGTTTGCTGCGTCTGATACTGCTCTTTACCCTCAACCTGTTGCCACGTGAAAATCCTGACCTGCATCAGCGTGGTGGCGTCGCCCCGGTTTTCCAGCCAGAGTTCGGACGCTTTATCGCCGCTGAGGATTTTGGGATCGATAGGCCAGATCAGTACCGAATTACCCGCCCGGGCTGGTGTTATCAGCGAGCTACCTGCCAGACAGAACAGCAGCGCAAAAGTGCATAGCGTCTTCATTCTTCATCCTTTTATGTCCCTGTATTTACCAGCTCAGCGTAACCCTCAAGGTATCGCTGTAAGTCCCCGCCCGGTTAACGCCGCTCAGCTGTAGCAGGCCGTAGAGGGGCAGGGTGATGTTGTTTGCATTGCTGTAGCTCAGCGCCACGTTCTGATTAACCGGTATCGCGCTGGTGGCGCTGTAAGTCGCGCTACTGTAGAGCGTATAGCCCACAAGATTACTGTTGTTCGCCACCCGGAGGTTGCGGGTGGTGGTGTAGTTACTGCCTCCATCAATACTCATCGATAAGGTTGTTCCCGGCGTGCAGGCCAGGTTAAGGGTGGCGTTTTGCACAAAGCCTGCGGTGACCGACCGGTCTCCGACGCCTGGGTAACTGCCAAAATCCAGCGCGCCAAACACGCTGGTATTGGTACCTGAAATGACGCAGCCGTTAACAATCGAGGCCGTTACCTGAAAAGGTTTCGTCGGCAGCGCACCACTGCTTCCACCACTGATAAAAAGCAATATAAGACAGAGCGGACGCATCAGGCCCGCTTCTCTTCTCCCCGGCTTCGCCACGCTGGCGCTCCCTGTCGGTCAGACTCAGTAGTTCACGGCAACGCTGATCGTATCCGTGTAGGTGCCGGCCGGGATAGTGGCGTCAAATCCGCCCCCGGTGATACGGCCATAAATCGGATAGTTTTCGCCGTTAACAGGATCGGTCGTGCCGGTGTTAGCAAGGTCGGTGTTATCAGCGATTGGGGTGGTGTAAGAGGTGGTGCCATAAAGGGTATAGGCGATCCCCTGGGTGGCATCGCTACCCAGAACAAGGTAGCGGGGCTGTGCGGTGACGGCGCCAAAAACGTTGGCCGGAGCCGCATTGCTGCTGGTGAGCTGGACGTTATAAGTCTGTCCTGTTGTGCAGCGCACGAAGATGCCGTTCCCCAGCGAACCGACCAGGGTGGCGTTCAGGGTATCAAAGGTGGCCGCGCTGCTACCAAAGTCCAGAGTACCGAAGTCAACGCCGGTGGTGGCCGATTGCCCGTTAACAAGACAGCCGGTAGTCAGCACCAGCTGGGCATTGATGGTGCCCGTTGTGGTCGCGGCAAAGCCGCAAGAGGCTACGCCGAGGCCCCAGCCGCAGCCCAGCAGAAAAAGCTTCATTTTCATAATCATTCCTTAAGGATCAGACCGATGAATGTGCTTTTTCGCCTGGTGTGAAATTAACGTCATTCTGGCTGAACGTTATGAAAAAAATAATGGATTGGCCGCATTAAACAGAATGGAATGGCCGGGATTTCGTACTTTTTACCGGGCACTATTCTTTTATTTTTCTTTACTATAGAACAGGAGGTTAAACGCTGTGAAGCGAAGCGAAAAAATATTGCCTGCGGGTCACAAAAAAAGCGTCTATCGGGCCGCAGGCTATGGAGGACGCGGGAAGTGAAAATTTGCGCGCTATCACATTTAAATCTGTGCAAGTGAAATGGGCGATGTTATGTTTTTCGCGGCCTGATAGATCTGTAATTAACGCCATGAATTACAGGGATATAACATGGCGTTGTTCTGGCCGTGTTTCTGCGCGGTGAGACTTTATTTCACGCAGCGTAAAGTTGCCTGTTATTTAGCCGATACCCAGTGGGTCAGAAAGGCGTTTTTTTCAGCAATATTGTTTAACTACAGGGTGCCAGAAGACTGGCTACAGACCCAGAGATTTGCCTATGCTAACTAGCTCTTACGACCAGCTGCTGGTCATCGTCTCCATTTTTGTCGCCATACTGGCCTCCTATACCGCGCTGGATATGGCAGGACGAGTGGCAACATCAGCCGGTAAAGTGGCTCACGTCTGGCTGGCGGGCGGCGGTTTCGCCATGGGGATTGGCATCTGGTCAATGCATTTTATCGGCATGCTGGCAATGAACCTGGATATGATGATGAGCTACGATCCTGCGCTCACCATGCTTTCTATGGCCGTCTCTGTCGTCTCGTCCGTTTTTGCGCTGTGGATCGTCTGTTACGGGGAGCTGCCGCTTTCCCGTCTGATCGTCGGCGCGCTGGCGCTCGGCAGCGGCGTGGTCGCGATGCACTATATCGGCATGGCCGCGCTGATGTTTGCGCCGGGCATTACCTGGAACTGGAACTGGATTGCGCTCTCTGTGGTCATTGCGCTGGTGGCGTCGACGGCCGCGCTGTGGCTGGCGTTCAAGCTGCGTCAGGGCGGAGGCAGACTTGCCCTGCTTCGCGCCGGCGCGGCCATCCTGATGGGGGCAGCCATCGCGGGCATGCACTACACCGGCATGGCGGCGGCCAGTTTTCCGGCCATGAGCCACGCCACTGAAATGGGCGTAAACAGTAACTGGCTGGCGGTGCTGGTGGTCGTGGTGACGCTCTCCATTCTGGGCATCACGCTTGTCGTCTCTACCCTGGATGCCCGCCTTCAGGCCCGCACTTCGGTGCTGGCTTCCTCGCTAGCGGAGGCGAACCGTGAGCTGGCTCAGCTGGCGCTGCATGATAATCTGACCCGCCTGCCTAACCGTATCCTGCTGGAAGATCGTCTCGATCAGTCGGTCAATAAAGCCCAGCGGGAAGGCAGCTCATTTGCACTGATGTTCATGGATCTTGACGGTTTTAAAGGGGTTAATGACGCCTTTGGTCACCATATTGGCGATAACCTGCTGGTCGCTGTCACCGAACGCATGAAGTCACAGCTGAAAGGTCACCATACTCTCGCCCGGCTGGGGGGAGATGAGTTTGTGCTGCTGGTCGAAATCGACGATCCCAATGATGCGGCCACGGTGGCTGATATGCTGGTGAAAGCGATTGATGCGCCCTTTTTGATCTCCCGCTACGAACTGACGGTGTCGCTGAGCATCGGTATCGCCGTTTATCCGGGCGATGGTAAGGATGAGCGCGAGCTGATGTTTAATGCCGACGCCGCGATGTATCACACCAAAAACAACGGCCGTAACGGCTACAACTTCTTCCAGCCGTCGATGAATTCCATCGCCCAGAATCAGCTTCAGCTGGTCAACGATCTCTGGCTGGCGCGGGACAATAAAGAGCTTCGCGTCTTCTATCAGCCGAAGTTCTGCGCGCCGCAGGGGCCGATCATGGGGTTTGAAGCGCTGATCCGCTGGCAGCATCCGCAGCGTGGCCTGCTGACGCCCGACGTCTTTTTGCCGCTGGCGGAGAAGACCGGACTGATCGTCACCATCGGTAACTGGGTGATCGGGGAAGCGTGCCGCCAGCTGCGCGTCTGGCATCTGCAGGGCAATCCGCACTGGTCGGTAGCCGTTAATCTCTCGGCGCTGCAGTTTGAGCAGGCGGGCCTGATCGAGGCGGTGACCAGCGCGCTGGAGACGCACCACATTCCTCCCGAGCTGCTGACGCTGGAAGTGACGGAAACGACCGCCATGCGCGATCCGGATGAAAGCATCCGCATCCTGACCCAGCTGACCGATCTGGGCGTGAAAGCCTCCATAGATGATTTCGGTACCGGCTACTCCAGCCTGCTCTATCTGA
Organism: Erwinia psychrophila; assembly: GCF_039023475.1. Lineage (NCBI taxonomy): Bacteria > Pseudomonadati > Pseudomonadota > Gammaproteobacteria > Enterobacterales > Erwiniaceae > Erwinia > Erwinia psychrophila. The sequence continues at coordinate 52,167 of NZ_JBCHVB010000005.1, read as the reverse complement.
AACGGCTGCCCGCGAGCGAGCTGAAAATCGACCGGGCCTTTGTGAACGAACTCCAGGCGCAGAGCGAGGATGCCACCATCGTCACCGCCATTGTGGCGCTGGCGAAGACGCTCAACCTGAAAGTGGTGGCGGAAGGGGTGGAAACCCATGAGCAGCAGGCCTTTCTGACCGAACTGGGCTGTAATTCCTTGCAGGGTTATCTGTTAGGCAAGCCGGTGCCTGCCGACAAGGTGCCCGACCTGACGCACTATGTGGACGGCAGAGAGGTTGACGTGCTGCCGGGGCTGAAAAAAAGAAAAGCTGAGGCCGCCTCGCTTGCCGGAAGCCTCTGAGCAGAAATAGCGCCTCCGGCCGCGACAGATAAGCCGCATAGCATACGGGCCGGGCTGTTATATTGCCGATCGCCGACCTATAATAGTGTCCAAATTCTGTAAACCGGCCTGTAACAGTTTTGGCAAAATATCAGCAGCTTATCGATCGTATTTCCCAGCAGATCGCCGATGAAATCTGGCTTCCGGGCGAGAAACTGCCTTCGCTGCGCGAGCAGGTGGCGCTCAGCGGCATGAGCCTGATGACGGTGATGCACGCTTATCAGGTTCTGGAAAGCCAGGGCTGGATCCAGTCGCGCCCGCAGTCGGGCTATTTTGTCGCGCCGCGCGCGGAATTCCTCAGCCAGCCCGCCAGCCATCAGAAGGTCCAGCTGGCTGAGTCGGTGGATATTAACGCCTTTATCTTTGACGTCTTACAGGCCTGCCGCGATCCTGACATCGTCCCCTTTGGTTCCGCTTTCCCCGATCCTGGCCTTTTCCCCCAGCGCCAGCTGATGCGCTCGCTCAGCGCGGTATCGCACTCGCTGACGCCCTCCGATGCCCTGAACAATCTCCCTCCCGGCAACGAAATGCTGCGTAAAACCCTGGCACAGCGCTACGCGTTGCAGGGCGTGCAGGTTTCCCCGGATGAAATCGTCATCACCAATGGCGCGATGGAGGCCCTGAACCTCAGCATGCAGGCGGTAACGGAGCCGGGTGACTGGGTCATCATCGAAAACCCCTGCTTCTACGGCGCGCTTCAGGTGATTGAACGGCTGAAGCTGAAAGCCGTCGCCATCGCCACCGATCCGCAGCACGGCATGGATCTTGATGAGCTGGAGAGGGCGCTGGCGCGCTGGCCGGTAAAAGCCTGCTGGATGATGACCAACCAGCAAAACCCGGTTGGCTGCACGCTCAGTCGTGAAAAGAAGCAGCAATTGGTGGCGCTGCTGGAGCAGCATCAGGTCGCGCTGATTGAAGATGATGTTTACAGCGAGCTCTATTTCGGCGGCGACAAACCGCTGCCGGCGAAAGCCTTTGAGCGACAGGGAAGCGTGCTGCACTGCTCCTCGTTCTCCAAAAATCTGGTGGCCGGATTTCGCGTCGGCTGGGTCGCCGCGGGCAAGCACGCGCAGCGCATTCAGCGCTTACAGCTGATGAGCACGCTGGCGACCAGCGCCCCGATGCAGCTTGCTATCGCCAACTACCTCCGCACGCGAAGCTATGATACGCATTTGCGGCGGCTGCGGCAGGCGCTGGAGCTCAGGAAAAATCAGGCGCGGCTCTCGCTGAGACGACACCTGCCGGAAGGGGCCAGAATCAACGAGTCGCACGGCGGCTATTTTCTCTGGGTGGAGCTGCCGGGACAGGTTAACGCCACCGATCTCTACTACCGTGCGCTTCAGCATGGCATCAGCATCGCGCCGGGAAAAATGTTCTCCTCCGGCGAGCAGTACGCTAATTACTTCCGCTTTAATACGGCATGGGAATGGGATGACGAGAAGGAGAGGGCCGTGGCTACTTTAGGGAAACTGATCGGAACGATGCGCTAAGGGCCCGCCGTGCGGGCCCCGGACGGCGTCAGACGGTAGAGGCGCGCTGCTGACCCCAGGTCAGGCGGTAAACGTCATAAAAATCGACTTCCCCCTTCAGCGACAGGAGCTTTTCAACCCCCTTCTTCACCTTATCGGGCACCGTCGGGCTGGCGAGGATCTCTTTTACGGCCGCATCAGAAAGCGTACGCACGTAATACCACTCGCCGTAATAGCAGACGCGCAGATCCAGCGTGTCGATATCCTCAAAGCGGTAGCGGGGATTCACATCCATCAGCATCAGCACGCTCATCAGCAGAACAAACAGCGTGGCGCCCCAGAAGGCGGGCCAGCCGAGAAACTCGGTGGTGAAAATCAGCGCCACGGTCAGCACATAACAGAGGTACATCGAGACCCAAAGGCCCGGATGGTTTTTCAGAAAGGTCAGGCTGAAGCGCGGGCGGTTATCGCGTTTTTCTTCACGATTCAGGGTGTCAATTTCACGCAGCAGAATTTGTTTAATGTCGTTCACGGTAACCTCTCTCGTTATGATTTTCAGTAAACCACAGCGGGTAAAGTTAATACAGACACAGTTAGGAGGATTAAGGCTATAACAGTTACCTTTTTGGTGGCGTAATGCGCTCTGCCTCCCCGTCACTCACTTTACCCGGATTGCCGCATCGTTATATTTTATACCCGAGGTGGGCCGATACAGCCTGTCTTGCCTGGGTCGCGAGGCTATTTGAGTTAAGTCACGGTAAATAAAAGAGTTATGTGATCTGAGGTCCGCTAGTTTAGTTGCAAGTTAGTTAATAACTGCCACAATTAAGCTACAAAAGCTGCCCTGCAGCTGAGCCCAGGAGTCGTCGTATGTCCACGTATACCGGTAGTTTACTCAGCATGATGTCTTTCGCCGCCGGTACGTTCGCCGCTGGCGCTTCCACCAGCCCGCAATATATGACCTTCCAGCCTTCGGTTGGCGTGCCAAATAACGTGCTGCCGCTGATCATTTATCCGCAGGTTGTACCGGATGAGGTGGAGGACATCGGCCACTATTTTGAGACGCTGTTTGCCCGCCATCAGTGGACGCCGCGCTGGCGCTATCCGGTCTTTCCCTACACGCACTATCACCCTGACACCCATGAACTGTTGGGCGTGGGTGCAGGCTGGGCGCAAATTCTTTTTGGTGGCGAAACCGGGCGGGCGGTGACCGTTCACGCCGGGGACGCGATGCTGATCCCGGCGGGCGTGGGGCATCAACAGCTCGCCGCCAGCGAAGATTTTTTTGCGGTAGGGGCCTATCCGGGCGATATGCAGCCGGATACAAAGCGTGACGATCCGGCCGATGTCGCCCTGTCACTGACGAAAATCGCCCAGGTGCCTTTGCCTTCCTGCGATCCCATTACGGGTAAAGAAGGCGCGGTAACGGAGATATGGCATCCGCTCGTGCAGTATCAGGCCGCCAGTCACCAGGACTAAGCCTGTGCAGTATGGTCATCTGGCGGGGCAGCCCACCCGTGCCTTGCCAGCGCCTCAAGCGTACTATCCCCGCGTGCTGACTGAGCGTCCACTTATTGCCTGGTAATAAACGAGGCGTCCTCTCCCGACGCGGTTTGCCATCCTCCAGACGCAGCGCGATATTTTCCGCCGTAAACCCTTTCATTATTAATCCCACAATAAAGAGCCTGTTGCCGTTGATAGAAATGGTATAGCCGAAGCTGAAAACCTGCCGGCTCAGCGGCAGACTGGCGCCTGGGGAGGCAGCGTTATCCGGAACAACTACTGGAATTTACCGGTAAAAAAAGAGCCGCCCGTCTGAAAAAAAATGTGACGCACTACGCGCAGGGTTGTCTGTAATCTGCTGAAAAACAGCGCGCTGTTTTTATCATTACTCTGAGGCTAACGCTTCGACACCGGGGTTAATTGATACTCCTGCCAGTGAGGACCACACTTCCTGACCAGAACCTGATGACATCTTACGATGGACTTACTGGAGGTGAAAATGTTCTCTGAACAAAAGGCGGCCCGCGTCTGGGATACGCGCCGGAGTGAAAAACGGCGGCGCATCGAGGCCCTGGGCGTAACGGGCAAAGTGCTTCCCACCGACGATATTGTGGGCCTGCTGCAAAAGCTGATTGCGCCCGGCGATCGGGTGGTGATGGAGGGGAATAACCAGAAGCAGGCCGATTTCCTGTCCCGCTCGCTGGCTGAGGTGAATCCCGGCATCGTTCACGACCTGCATATGATTATGCCGAGCGTGGGCCGAAGCGAACATCTGGATATTTTTGAAAAGGGTATCGCCCGCAAGCTTGATTTTGCCTTCTCCGGTCCGCAAAGCCTGCGCATCTCCCAGCTGCTGGAGGATGGACAGCTCGAAATTGGCGCTATCCACACCTACATTGAGCTTTATTCACGCCTCTACGTCGATCTGGCGCCTAACGTGGCGCTGATTGCCGGGTTTAAAGCTGACCGTAAAGGGAATCTTTATACCGGTGCCAGCACCGAAGATACGCCCGCGCTGGTGGAAGCCGCGGCCTTCCATGACGGTATCGTCATTGCCCAGGTCAACGAACTCGTGGATGACGAGTGCGATCTGCCCCGCGTGGATATCCCCGGCTCGTGGATTGACTTCGTGGTCGTGGCAGATAAACCCTTCTTTATCGAACCGCTGTTTACCCGCGATCCCCGGCTGATCAAACAGGAACATATCCTGATGGCGATGCTGGCGATCAAAGGGATCTATGCCGAGCATCAGGTGCAGTCGCTGAACCACGGTATCGGTTTTAACACTGCCGCCATTGAGCTGCTGCTGCCAACCTACGGCGAACAGCTCGGCCTCAAAGGCAAAATATGTAAACACTGGACCCTTAATCCACACCCTACGCTGATCCCGGCTATTGAGAGCGGCTGGGTGGAAAGCGTGCACTGCTTCGGCGGCGAAATGGGCATGGAAAACTACCTGGCCGCCCGGCCGGATGTCTTCTTTACCGGCGCTGATGGCTCAATGCGCTCAAACCGCGCGTTTTGCCAGATGGCGGGTCAGTATGCGGTGGATATGTTCATCGGCTCCACGCTGCAAATCGATGGACTGGCGAACTCCTCCACCGTGACCCGGGGCCGTCTTTCCGGCTTCGGCGGCGCGCCGAATATGGGCCACGACCCGCACGGCCGCCGCCATGCCACGCCTGCCTGGCTGGCGATGATCGATGAACCGGATCCAATGGCCCGTGGCCGCAAGCTGGTCGTACAGATGGTGGAAACCTTCCAGGCCGGCGGTAAACCCACCTTCGTGGAGAATCTTGAAGCCGTCGAGGTAGCGAAAGCCGCGGGGATGCCGCTGGCGCCGGTCATGATTTACGGCGACGACGTTACCCATGTGCTGACGGAAGAGGGTATCGCCTATCTCTACCGGGCGAAAACGCTGGAGGAACGCCGCGCGATGGTGGCTGCCGTCGCCGGGATTACCGATATCGGGCTGGGTGTGGATGCGAAACGCGTGGCGCAGCTGCGGCGCGAAGGCAAAGTCGCCTTCCCTGAAGATCTGGGCATCCGCCGCACGGAAGCCAGCCGTTCGCTGCTGGCCGCCGGTAGCGTCGCCGATCTGGTGGAATGGTCGGGCGGCCTTTACACCCCACCGCCTAAATTCCGGAGCTGGTAATGAACAGAGAGCCGTCACTGCAAAGCATCGATATGCCGTCAGCGCTGATGGCGGAGCTGGCGACGCGCTGCCTGATTGATGAGGCGCGCCTCAGCCCCAAGCCGGGCCTGGTGGACAGCCGGGGCAGCGGAGCGCATCAGGATCTGACGCTGGCGCTGATGGAGCGCTCAGCCCGCAGCCTGCAGCCGACCTTTCAGGCGCTGGCCCTGCACAGCTGGAACCGGCCCGCAGATATCGCCCTTCGTCAGGCCGTCGGCAGGCTGGGCCGCGAGGGTGAACGCCAGATGATGCTGGCCACGGACGGGGTCAATACTCACCGGGGTGCCATCTGGGCAATGGGGCTGCTGGTCAGCGCCAGCGCGATGCTGGCAGGCGAGAAAGCGCCGCAGCGTCTGGCGGATGCCGCAGCGAGCCTGGCGTGCATTGCCGATGACGCCGCACCTAAGCTGTTCAGCAAGGGACTGCGGGCAAGCCGTCGCTACCGGGTTCCCGGCGCGCGGGAAGAAGCTCAGCAGGGCTTTCCGCATATCCTCAGGCTGGCATTGCCGCAGCTCAGGCGTAGCCGGCAGGCGGGCGCGTCAGAGTGCGAAGCCCAGCTGGATGCGCTGATGGCCATCATGACCTCGCTCAGCGATACCTGCGTGCTTTCCCGTGCCGGGGCGCAAGGTCTGGCCGCCATGCAGCAGGGCGCCCGGTCGGTGCTGGCAGCGGGTGGCGTGAAGCAGCCCCAGGGCCAGCAGGCGCTTGCCGTGCTTGATGCACAGATGATCCGGCTCAACGCTTCGCCCGGCGGCGCGGCTGATTTACTCGCCGCCACCCTGTTTTTAGATCGCTTAGCCGATCTCCCTTTTTGAGAGGACGTTATGGAACAGATCACTTTTTCCCTTCCGGCCACGCGGAAGCTCAGCGGTAAAGCGCTGGCGGGCGTGGTGGGGTCTGGCGATATGGAAGTGCTGTTTGAGGCCGATGGCGGCCAGCAGCTCACCGTCAGCCTTACCACTTCGGTGGATAACAGCAAAAAACGCTGGCTCGCGCTGTTTGACCGTCTGAACACCCTGGGCGACCTGCCGTCAGGCCAGATGCTGATTCACGATTTTGGTGCCACGCCGGGCGTGGCGCGTATCCGTATTGAGCAGGTTTTTGAGGAGGTAAGCGATGCGTAGCGATCGCAGCTTTATCGAACTGAAAGCGCGCCAGCGGGCCAGACTGCTGCTGGATGAGGGGAGCTTTCGCGAATTACTGGACCCGTTTGACGTCATCATGTCGCCGTGGCTCGGGCCACAGGGCATCGTACCGCAGTCCGACGACGGCATGGTGGTCGCCAGAGGCACTATCAATGGTCAGCCTGCGGTGGTAGTGGCGATCGAAGGTTCGTTTCAGGGCGGCAGCATGGGCGAAGTGTCCGGCGCAAAAATGGCCGCAGCGCTGGAGCTGGCCGCAGAGGATAACCGTAACGGCATTAAAACCCAGGCGGTTCTCTGCCTGGAAACCGGCGGTGTGCGGCTACAGGAAGCGAATCTTGGCCTGGCGGCCATTGCCGATATTCATGCCGCCATCGTCGATCTGCGCCGTTACACCCCGGTGATCGGCATCATTGCCGGTACCGTGGGCTGCTTCGGCGGCATGTCGATTGCGGCGGCGCTCTGTAGCTACCTGATTGTCACCCGCGAGGCGCGCCTGGGGCTGAACGGCCCTCAGGTTATCGAGCAGGAAGCGGGGATAGAAGAGTATGACTCGCGCGACAGACCCTTTATCTGGAGCATGACCGGCGGCGAAACCCGCTACCGTAGCGGTCTGGTCGATATGCTGGTCAGTGATGGCGAGCAGGCGGTGAAAAAAGCGATGAACGAGGCGATTGCAAAGGGCATTCCGGCGCAGCACCGTTCGGACAACTACGCCTGGTTCCTGCCGCGTCTCAGCCAGTTTGATACGCAGAAACAGGCCGACGCGCAGCAAATCTTGCAGCTTTTTAGCCGGGAGGAGGAGAAATGAGCAATTTTATCAGCCGCGGTGAACAGTGGTTAAGCCTGCTGACCAACAACGCACCCCGTATGTCCGGGCTCTGCCCCTCCGTGCAGGTCGCTGATGCGACGCTCGGCGGTGAGCCTGCGCGCTTTATTGCCGTCGTTCCGGATGCCCATAACCACTATCCGCGAGCCACCAAAGGAGAAGTCGGGCTGCTTGAGGGCTGGACGCTGGCAAAAGTGCTGGCTGAAACGCTGGCGGAAGATGCCGACAGCGCGATCAAACGCCCGCTGGTAGCGGTCATCGACGTGGCAAGCCAGGCCTATGGCCGCCGCGAAGAGGCTTTCGGTATTCATCAGGCGCTGGCCGCCGCGGCGGGCGGCTGGGCCAACGCCCGACTTGCCGGACACCCGGTCATCGGTCTGATTGTCGGGAAAGCGATGTCCGGGGCCTTTCTGGCCCATGGCTATCAGGCTAACCGGCTGATCGCCTTCAACGATCCGGGCGTCATGATCCACGCAATGGGGAAAGATGCCGCCGCGCGCATTACGCTTCGCAGCGTCGAGGCGCTGGAGAGACTGGCAGAAACCATTCCGCCCATGGCCTATGACATCGCCAACTATAAGTCGTTAGGCCTGCTGGAGGATCTGCTGGATATCCAGGATCCCGATGCCCCTTCGTCCAGCGATCTTGCCACAGTGCAACAAGCGGTTGAAAAAGCCGTCACCGCTGCGCGCAACGATCCCGGACTGAGCAGCCGGCTGCATGCGGAAAACCGCCGCAGTTCGGCGCTGGTACGTGAAAAAATGCGCGCCGCCTGGTAACACCATACTAAGACAAACCTGTCAGGCCATTTTCTGAGCACGCTGCGGCGTGCTCAGCGAGGCAGCCTGTTGATAAAAAACCATCGTACCTGTGCTATTCGCTTTCTTAACGTTTACAGGTGGTATTTATGACTTACGTGATAGTTCATGCTCTTGCACCCATTTTTGTGATTATGCTGCTCGGCTTTTATGCCGGAAAAGCGAAAATGGTGGATAACCGCAACGTCGCGCTGCTCAATATATTTGTGATGGATTTTGCTCTGCCTGCCGCGCTGTTTTCCGCCACTGTTCAGACGCCCTGGCTGGGGATCGTTAAGCAGACGCCGCTGATTCTGGTGCTGGTACTGGCGATGTGGATCGCATGGGTGGGGATCTATTTCCTCTGCACCCGGGTTTTCCACAAGTCACCGCAGGATGCAGCGGTACTGACGCTGACCGTTGCGCTGCCAAACTATGCCGCGCTGGGGCTGCCGATTCTGGGAAGCGTGCTGGGTGAAAACCCCGGAACCTCGCTCTCGGTAGCGGTCTCCATCGCCTGTGGTTCCGTGCTAATGACGCCATTTTGCCTGATGATTCTGGAGCGCGAAAAGGCGCTGGCGGCAGGCGGTGAGCATAAATCAGGCGCGGCCATGCTGCCGGTGCTGATGTGGCGTTCGGTGACCAAGCCAATTGTCTGGGGACCGCTGCTGGGCGTGGTGCTTTCCGCTATCGGTATCCGCATGCCGGAAATGGTGCTGACCACTATCAAACCGCTGGGCCTGGCCGCGACCGCCGCCGCGCTCTTCCTGACGGGGCTGATCCTTTCTGCCCGCCAGCTGAAAATTAACCGTGCGGTCATCGTCGCCAGCCTGACCAAGCTGATTATTCAGCCGCTGATTGCCTGGGGTATCGTTATCGCGCTGGGCCTGACGGGGCAGATCGCCATTACCGCCATCCTGATGATTGCGCTTTCGGCGGGCTTTTTCGGCGTGGTCTTCGGCAACCGCTTTGGCGTTCAGTCTCCGGATGCAGAAGCCGCGCTGCTGATCACTTCTGTCCTGTGTATTATTACGTTACCGCTATTTATTTCATTAACCGCAGGGATCTGAGATGCAGTTGGAATGTCGGGCGCACGATCTTATCTGGCTTAACGATCCTGAACAATTACAGGGATCGTTGCCGGAATGGGTAGCCAGCCAGTGGCGCGCAACTTTGCCGCTGGTGGTGCGCCGCGATCGGGACGAAAACGGACGGATACCCGTGGGTATCCGGGGGCTACGTCGCGATCTGCGCGCGGCGGCCTGGGTTGATCCCACCGCGATCCAGCGTCGCCTCGCCCCCGAGGCGCTCAGCCAGCGTGAGGGCCTGCTGAGGTCGCCTTTTGTCACCCAGCCGCCGGTACAGGCGGCCATCCAGCTGGCCCAGCAGGTCTGGCCCTGGGCGTGGGGCATTACCGGCAGCGTGGGGTATGCGCTGGCGACCGAAGTGCCGGTGCTGCATGGCGACAGCGATCTCGATCTGCTTATCCGCAGCCCTGAGCCGTTGGCGAACGCGGAGCTTGCCCGCTGGCAGCACTTTTGCCAGCGGCTTATCTGCCGGGTGGACACTCAGGTGGAGACGCCTGCGGGCGCTTTTGCGCTGGCGGAATGGCTGCGTGACGGACGGGTGATGCTGAAAACAAACGAGGGGCCGCGCCTCACGACGCGCCCCTGGGAGGAATCCGCGTGAAGATTTTACTGACCTTTCCCGGCCAGGGTCCGCAGCGGCCCGGCATGCTGCAACAGCTTCCCGCTGGCGATGCGATACTGGCTCAGGCCAGTGAGGTGCTGGGCGAGAAAGCCGGAGAGCTGGACAGCGAAACCGCGCTTCAGCACACCCGCGCGGTACAGCTTTGCCTGCTGATTACCGGCGTGGCGTACGCCCGCGATCTGCTGGCGAGGGGACTTGAGCCCGATATGACCTGCGGGCTCTCTATCGGGGCATTTCCCGCCGCCGTCGTCGCGGGCGCGCTCAGTTTTGAGGCGGCACTGAAACTGGTGGCGCTGCGCGGTGATTTAATGGAGCAGGCTTATCCAGAGGGTTATGGCCTGACGGCCATTGTCGGCCTCACCCAGCGCGAGCTGGAAACGCTGCTGGTGGAGGAGAGCTGGATAGCCAATCTCAACGCTGAACGGCAGCTGGTCATTGCGGGCAGCGAGGCGGCCATGCAGGCGGTGGCAAAACGGGCGATGGCGGCCGGCGCGCAGAAAGTGCACCGGCTGGCGGTCAGCGTGCCGTCCCACTGTGCGCTGCTGGCTGAACCGGCCAGAAAGCTGGCTGACGCTTTTAACACGGTGACGCTCGACCGTCCGCGCTACGCCTATCTGAGCGGCAGCAGCGGGCGGGTGCTCTGGCAGCCGGAACAGATTGCTGACGACCTGGCGCAGAATATGTCCCGCACCGTGCGCTGGCACGAAGCGATGATTGCGGCGAACGAACGCGATGTGCAGCTGGCGATCGAGATGCCGCCCGGCTCGGTACTCACCGGACTTACGCGGCAGGCCTTTGTTTCCGGCGAGATGCTCTCACTGGAGCAGGGCGGCAGCGAGCTGGCACTGACGCTGGCTAAGCGACTCCGAAGCCGGAGTTAAGGCGGTTCAGCGAGTACATCCGCCCCTCGGCGGCCAGCGCCAGCAGATTGGGATCGTGTTCCCGGTTACGTTCAAAGACGATCGCCAGCGTCTGGCGCATCTGATATTTGTGATTCAGCTTCAGCAGCTGTACCGAATTCTCATAGACCCGCTTCATGCGGCCGGGGATCAGGGTCAGCCCCACGCCCGCCTGCACCAGACTCAGCATAGAAAAAATGTCGTTGACGCGCATGACGATCTCCGGCTCAAAGCCCGCGATCTGAAAGGCTTCTTTAAAGCCGTGATAGGTGGCGAACCCTTCCGCCAGCGAAACGAATTTATGGGTACGAAAATCGCGCAGGTCGGCGAGCTTTTTGCCATTAAGGTGGGTGGTTGAGGGGGCGGCCAGGAAAATATCATCCTCAAACAGCGGCAGAATCTCAAAGCGGCTCCGGTCAATTTCACTGTCCGTGATGGAAATCAGAATGGCGTCCAGGAAACCCTCGCTAAGTTTGCCCAGCAGCATCTGGTTTGAGTCCATGGTCAGATCCAGTTCGATATCCGGACGGCGAATCTTCATGCCCATGATCAGCTGCGGCACCGTCTCCAGGGTCAGGGAATAGAGCGTGCCCAGCCTTACTCTTCCCTGGCCGACTCCCGCCGTTTTACGCGTCTCTTCCATGCCTCTCGACATCACGTCCATCGCTTCCTGACTGTATTCGCACAGCGTATGGGCAGCAGGCAGCGGCACCAGATTGCGCCCCTGATGGATAAACAGCGGGCAGCGCACATTCTCTTCCAGCGTGTGCAGGGCGCGATGAACGCTGACGCTACTTAAGCCGAGGGCTTCCGCCGTACGTGCTATGTTTCCCCGTTGCATAAAAGCCATAAAAATACCGAGCTTACGAAAAGTAATATCGAGATTATTCTTCATTCTTTTGCCCGTATGAGGATCTCTGTGCCGAATTCTGGTTTCTGTGCCGCCGCGAAGCGAATCCGGTGCAGCAGAGAAACCCGCTCAAGGTATGTTACCGGTGTAAAGACGATTTGATTTTACAGACCACCGCGGGCAAGGTGACCTTCTGACATAAAACGAAACAAAACGTGCAGCTTGTTCAGCGTGGTTAAGCGTAGCCGCTTTTCGCCGCGAACAGCGGGAATGCGGAATTTACATGCCAGAGTCGCGGAACCAGCCCTTTACTGGCCTGTCGCCCGGCGCGCAGGTTTTCTCTGTGGAGAGTTGATGTTATGACGGCGCAAACTGAACTCATTTCACTAAAGCGTTATCAGCCAGGCTACCAGCAAGGCGTGGTCTCGCTTATTTTACCGATACAGAACCAGGAATTCGGCATTGAAATCACCGCTGAGCAGCAGCCGGACCTCAGTGAAATTGAAGCGTTTTACCAGCGTGGCGGCGGCGATTTCTGGCTGGCGCTGGCGGGCGGGAGAGTGGTGGGCTGTATCGGGCTTAAGGATCTCGGCAATCAGCAGGCGGCGCTACGCAAGATGTTCGTGGCCGAAGGCTACCGGGGAAGCGCCACCGGGGCGGCTAACGCGCTGCTGAACAGACTGCTCGATCATGCCAGCCGGCAGCAGATCCGGGAGATCTTTCTGGGCACCACGGCGAAATTCCATGCGGCGCACCGTTTCTATGAGAAGCATGGCTTTGAGGAGATCGCCATCCCGCAGCTTCCGGCGGCCTTTCCACTGATGCAGGTGGACACGAAGTTTTATCGCCTCAGGCTCCCTCGTGCGGGAGGGTAGCCTGACGCAATCAGGGCCGGTCCTGTGACCGGCCCTGAGGGCAACAAATAAACGGGTTAAGCCGTCGGTTCGCGTTACGCCTGTTCGTGATCCGCCGAGCTCATCTTCATCAGATCTTTATCAACAAAGAACAGGCTGTCGCCGCTGGTGCCGACCAGCGCCAGCTTGTCGAGTACGGATTTAAACAGCTTCTCTTCTTCATGCTGCTCAGCAACGTACCACTGCAGGAAATTGAACGTGGAGTAGTCCTGGCTGGTCATCGCCGCATGGGCGAGTTCGTTGATTTTGGCGGTGATCAGCTGCTCATGTTCATAAGCCTGCTCCAGCACCTCATTCAGTGAGTTCCAGGTCACCGGCGGCGCCGCAATCGAGCCCAGCACCGGCATGGCGCCGGTATCGCTCAGATAGTTGAACAGGCGCTGCATGTGCTGCATCTCCTCTGTGGAATGCTTGCGCAGGAACGCAGAGGCGCCCTCAAAGCCTTTATCTGCGCACCAGGCACTCATCTGGAGGTAAAGATTGGCGGAAAAGAATTCAAGGTTTAACTGATCGTTCAGTCTGGCGGTCATATCGGTCGTCAGCATAGCGCTCCCTTATTTCTGGGCAAATGTATCCGGAATAGTGGGTGCATTATGCACGGCTGTTGCACAAATAAAAACCGTTTGTTGCGTTTTTCCCCGCTTTTATTTTAAATGTAACTCTATGAAAGTTAACTGATAATTATTATCACGCTATCGCGAAAGGTTTCGTTTTATGAATGGTTCTGATAACGATTACTATTAAAAAGCGGCAGGGTAAAACGGCCCTGAAAAAAGGCGGCAGGCATTATCAGCCTGAGTTTTGACCGGGCCCCTTTTTTGATGGCACGAGGGTTTTATGCGGGCTGAGCCGGGTGTGCCAGTAAGGGGAACTTTTATCGCGGGAAAATCCGTTAAGCGGACTTTAACAATGCTGCCGGGAGCGCCATCAGCCAGTCTGCACAATATGTAATGGTTTGATGAGGTTGGCGGGCAAAAAAAAGAAAAGGGAGCGAAAATGTGTGGAATCTGCCTGTAAAAAAGGCGCTTTGTCAGGATAATTTAAAAATAGCGATTGCGTATTTTTTAAAATGAATAAGTTTTTATGAAGCGAGGGTGATTTATTTTTCAACAGAATGATTTAAATAGGTAATAAATTTTACTCTGTGTTTTTTCTCTGATTAAAACTCAATCAGATTTTTTAATTCCATCTCCAGCCCTTTGGCTAAAATAACGATCACTTCGAGCGTCGGATTGCGTAAACCTCGTTCAATTCCACTGACATAGGTACGATCCAGCCCGCATTTCAGTGCGAAAGCTTCTTGCGACAAGCCTGCCTGCAGTCTGAGTTCTTTCACTCTTTTTCCAAAAAGAACTTTCGGAGCGATTATTTTTTCCATAAGCGCAACATTACGCTTTGCTGTCTATAAGTCCACGGACTATTAGTCACATTTGTCAGAAGCTACATGGGGGTGTGACTTATCGTCCACAAAGAAGATCTTTTAAGAATTAACCTGAAAAAATAATGAGCGATGACGATCGGGAAATGGCGGATATAAATGATACGCCCTGAAAAAAGTTATTCTTTCTTTTATCAGGGAGCCGGCTGGCAACGCCAGGAGGGATCTAAGGTTTATGCCTTCCATGGCTTCAGGCTGAACAGATTATTACCGGCAACGAAGGGGGATAACTCTGGTCCGGAAGTAAAGAGGCGCTCACCTGACCTGCGCCGGACGATCTGCTTGTGTCAGAACGCTATCAGTCCGGACTGGCCTGTTTTATCACGCCGCCGCGTGTGCACCTTGCGCCGTGTCAGGACTTAATAAGCGGACGATAAAGCTGCCGGCACCCGCCAGCGTCAGCAGCGCCACCACGCCCTGCCAGCCCGCCCACTCCAGTGCCAGGCTGCCCAGCGCCGAGCCCACCGCCATGCCGATAAAGACGCCGGTAAACATCAGGGCGTTAAGGCGGCTACGCGCGGCCGGCTCCAGGCTGAAGATGATCGACTGGTGCGAGACGAGGGTGGACTGTACGCCAAAGTCGAAGCCGATGGCGGAAACCACGATCAGCGCCAGCTGGGCGGCAGGCGAGAGCAGCGGCAGCAGAAACATGGCGGCGAAGGAGAGGGTGGCCAGCGCGGTGCCGATGCGGGTCACAATCGCCGGGCCATGGCGGTCAGCAAGCGTTCCCGCCAGCGGCGCGGCGAGCGCACCGGCAGCGCCTGCCAGCCCGAAGGCGCCCGCAACCGCGCTGCCGGTGTGATACACATCATGCAGCATCACCGCCAGCGTTGACCAGAATGCGCTGAAGCCGACCGAGAGCAGCGCCTGAGCCAGCGTGGCCCGGCGCAGTGGGCGATACCTTTTCCACAGGTGGTACATGGAGCCGAGCAGTGCCGGATAGCTCATACGGGTACTGGCGGGCATCGCTGGCAGGCTGCGCCATAAAATGAGCGTTATCGCCATCACCATCGCAGCCGCGACGGCAAACATCACCCGCCAGCCAAAATATTCCGCCACGATGCCGCTCAGCACCCGGGAAAGGAGGATCCCCAGCAGCAGGCCCGTCATTACCGTGCCGACGGTTTTTCCCCGCTGCGCGGCGGGTGAAAGGGCGGCGGAAGCGGGCACGATATCCTGCGCCATGGTGGCGGTAATGCCGATCGCCAGGCTGGCCACCAGCAGCATAGTGATGCCTCCGCTGACGGCGCTGAGCAGCAGCGCCAGCGTCAGCAGCACGCCTTTAATGGCGATGATCCCCCGGCGATCGTGACGATCGCCCAGCGGCGCAAGCAGCAGTATGCCCAGCGCATAGCCGATCTGCGTCAGCGTTGGGATCAGCCCGACAAGGCCGATCCTGGTATGCAGATCCGTAATCAGGATCCCCAGCATCGGCTGGCTGTAGTAGATAGAGGCGACGCTGAAGCCTGCGCCGGTCGCGAGCATCAGAACATGCCGGGGAGCAACCGGTTTTTCTGTGGATAAAGGAGCGTGGGTGGCGGTCATAGTAAGTATCCTGGCTGAGATGAGAGTCACAGTTTTATCCGTTTGCGCCGGTAACGGTAGCCCTCTGCCAGACAGAACTGTTATACGTATGTCGTATGAAGAAAGAGAATCTGTCAGGCATCGACCGTATAGAACTGATGCAAACCTTTATCCGCATCGTGGAGGCGGGCAGCCTCTCCGCCGCGGCCGTGCGTCTTGCCACCTCCCAGCCCACCATCAGCCGCCGCTTACAGACGCTGGAGCGGATGCTGGGGCTGAAGCTGGTGCAGCGTACCACCCATGAAATGAAGCTGACGGATGACGGCGAGCGCTGCTATACCCATGCCAGAGCGCTGACCGAGAGCTGGCAGATCATTGAAGAGGATCTGCTTGGTGCCGCCGAAGAGCCAAAAGGCGTGCTGCGCGTGCTTGCGCCTCATGCTTTTGGTCAGGACCAGATGATCCTGCCGCTGCAAAACTATCTGCAAAGCTATCCGAAAATGACCGTGGAGTGGATGCTGAGCGACCGGCAGCCCGACTTTCTGGCGGAGGGAATTGACTGCGCGGTTCATGTGGGCGCGGTCACCGACCCGTCGGTGGTGGCGCTTCGCGTGGCTGAGGTGCCGCGCATTGTGGTGGCTTCTCCCGCTCTTTTTCACGGGCAGGCGGTGCCGGAGGATCCGGCGGCGCTGCCGGGCCTGCCCTGGGTGGCGCTGAGCACCTTTTACCGCAAGGAAATCGTGTTGCATCAGGATGAAAAAGCCGCCTGGCGGGGCGATATCAATCCCCGGCTGCTGACCGACAGCCTCTACGCGCTACGCAACAGCGTGCTGGCAGGTATGGGCGTGGGCATCGCCTCTTCCTGGCTGGTTCAGCCGGATATTGAGGAGGGAAGATTGCTGCACCTCTGTCCGGCATGGCAGGCCGCGCCGCTGCCCATTTTTCTGGTCTATCCCTGGGCGCGCTTTTATCCCGCCAAGCTGCGCAAGTTTATCGCGCTGATGCGGGAAGTGCTGCCGGTGATTGGCGGCACGCAGCCGCCGGGGAAATAAAGCTTACTGATTGCTTATCCTGATCCAGCGGCCGGGCTCACCAGCCAGCGCCTGGTAATAGCGGCTGAGGCGATCGGGAGTCAGGCTGTTCAGCTCCTCCTGCGTCAGCGCCGGAAGCTGGCGCTGCTGCTTCTGCCAGGCATCCAGCACCGCCGCCGGACTCTCAGGCTGCCCAGTGGCGTCAACCAGCCGGAGCGTATGCGCTTTTTCCTGAAGGCTTTCTGGCGATATCTGACCGACAACTTCGCCCATTCCGGCGATAAACTCCTGCATATGCCGGTAAAGTTCCTCAGCGGAAAGGCCGGGCGACTGTAGCGCAAACAGCAGCCCCGCCATTCCTGCCGACTGATGGAAGCGGCAGCTGACCACATAGCCGACCGGCTTTTCCACCCTGAGCTGCTGAAAAAAACGGGGTTCAAAGAGGGTGCCGAACAGCTGCCAGGCCGCCAGGCAGGTCGCGGAGGCTTCCGCCAGCGGGCAGAAGAGAAGCACCGCCGCGTCAGGGCTTTCCGTCGGGCAGAGATAGTGCGTCGCTGCCCGCGCGGCGACAGCTTGCTTAAATGCGGGTTCAGCGCGGCGAGAACGGGGCGGCTGCCGGACGATAAGCTCACCGGGAAAGCGGGAGAGCAGCCGGGAAAGGGCCTGATAAAGCGGCTCATCGCCGCCGTAGAGCGTGGCTTCCCAGCGCACCCGGGGCAGGTCTGTCTCAGGGAGAAGCGCCGCGTCATCCAGCATAACCCTATCCGGCATCTTTCCGTCGCGTGGCGCAGAGGCTGTAGCCTGCACGTTATCTCCGGCGAGCTGCCAGTGGGCAATGGCGAGGGGAAGCTTTGCCAGCAGCGCGCGCACGGCAATATCGGCACGCTGCTGCTGTGCCGCCCGCAAAGCCAGCCGCTGGCCTCGTGCAACCACGGCGGAGGTGGGCCGGTTCAGAAGGTTGTTTACCTCATCGATCGCCGCCAGCATCAGTTCGCGGCTGCCGCTCAGCCGCAGCAGCCAGCTTCCCTGCCGGGATTCAAAATGCAGCTCGCCGCCCTGATGGTGACAGGCACCGCTCACCGTCTGTAACGCGGCCTCAATCAGTGCCGCCTGGGCGGGGGAAAGCTCGCCAGCTGCCGGGGTTAACAGCAGCACAGCATCGCACGTAGCGGGAAGATGGCGCAGCGGTGCGCGTTCTGCCGGCAGAGAAGGCGGCGCAGGCAGCGGGCGGTCGGCAAAATCCAGCCCGACGCGCGCTGCCGGATCGCCGCTGACCGGCCAGCGGTCAGCGCTGAGATTCAGCATAAAACCCTGCGCGACGACCCGGTCGGGCACGGCTTCCGCTGCGATCCGCAGACGGGTCATATTGCCCGGCTGAAGCTGGGTAAGCAGCTGCTGCCATGCGCCGGATGCCAGGGTGTGCTCATCAGCAGGCGGCAGCCCAAAAGCGCGCGCCCGCAGCCTGTCGAGAGAAGAGAGGCGCACGAAGCGACGACGGGAAAGCGCCGCATAGTGGCGAAGCTGCTCCGCTGACAGTCCGGCCAGCAGCCCCAGCCAGCGGCAGAAAATCGCCTCCACGGCGGATGCCGGGGATTTTTCAGCGCTGCCATCGACTGGCGTGTCGCACAGGTGGAAGAGTACGCTGATGACCGCCTGTCCGTCGCTGCGGTAAGGCTCCAGCAGGTCGATCTCATCGCACAGACCCTCCTCCCGAAGGGTCGCCAGCAGAGTGTGGCTGGCCGTATCACAGAGCAATTCCTGTAACAGGCTGAAGGTCCGGGGATCGGGGGACGCGATAAGGAAGCTGAGCTGGAGGCGTTCCGTGCCCGGCAGCTGTAGCCTGAAGTGTCGTTCAGGACGCAGTGCCAGCGCGGCAGGCCATGCTGATTCGGGCAACGTTGTCGGGGCCTGAGCGCTGTGCGTCTCTGAAGACGCCCCCAGGCCGGCATCGCTGTTGAGCTGTGCCGCCCGCTGAAACTCGCCCCCCAGTGCTTCAGCAAGCTGGAGTAGCTCTGCCAGCGGCTGCGGTCCCTGAAGCCAGAGCGTCAGCCGCGCCGTATGGAAAAACTGCTGGTGATAGGCCCGCAGCGCCTGCCGGAGCGCAGGAAGATCCTGACCAAAATGCGCCTGGCTGCCCACCTGGAAACGGTGCAGCGGGTGAGGTGCGGCAAACGCCTGGCTGAGGGCCGCCTCACACAGCGTCTCCTGGTGGGTCGCCAGCATCCGGTATTCAGCCTCGATGGCCGCCGCCTCCTGGCCGATAGCGTCCGTTGTCAGCAGCGGGCGCTGAAGCATATCCACCAGCCTGGCCGTCGCCTCCGCCAGCTCCGGCGCGGCAACTTCCACGAACCAGGCGGTAGAGGTTCCCCGCGTGGTGGCGTTGAGCCGCCCCCCTTTTGCCGGCACCCACGCCATCAGCCGCTCTTCATCCTGAAAACGCTCGCTGCCCGCAAACAGAACGTGTTCCAGCAGGTGGGCGAGGCCCGGCCAGGCGTCCGGCTCGTGGAGGCTGCCCGCAGAGAGCCGCACCAGCGCCGAGGCCTGCGTTGCGCCGGGGTCCTGAATCAGATTGACCAGAAGCCCGTTAGCCAGCCGCTGCCGGACGACAGCCATATTACTCTTTGAAAATCAGCTGAGAGTTCACGCGGTTGCGGAACTGTAGCTGGTTGATCTGCATATTGGTGCAGTTCGCCTGCTCGCGGGCGGCGAGGATTTTGCCATGATGCGGCGACTTGGCGCACACCGGATCGGCATTATCGGCGTTACCGGTCAGCATAAAGGCCTGGCAGCGGCAGCCGCCAAAGTCCTTCTCTTTTTCAGAGCAGGAACGGCAGGGCTCGGGCATCCAGTCGAAGCCGCGGTATTTATTAAAGCCGAAGGAGTCATACCAGATCTCCTGCAGCGACTGCTCCAGCACCGACGGGAACTGCACCGGCAGCTGACGCGCGCTGTGGCACGGCAGGGCGGTGCCCTCCGGCGTGACGCTGAGGAAAATCGCGCCCCAGCCGCCCATACAGCCTTTTGGCCGCTCTTCATAATAGTCGGGCGTGACGAACAGCAGATTCGCCAGGTTTCCGCTCGCGCTCATCTTTTCACGGTAGCGGTGAACCACCGCCTCGGCCTGCGCGATCTGGTCGCGCGTGGGCAGCAGCCCCTCGCGGTTCAGCTGCGCCCAGCCGTAGAACTGGCAGGTCGCCAGCTCGACGTCGTCCGCTTCCAGCTCGATGCAGAGGTCGATAATACGGTCAATCTGGTCGATGTTATGGCGGTGCAGGACGAAGTTCAGCACCATCGGATAGCCGTGCGCCTTCACCGCCTTCGCCATCGCCAGCTTGGTCTGAAAGGCCTTTTGCGATCCCGCCAGGGCGGCGTTCAGCGTTTCATCACTGGCCTGAAAACTGATCTGAATATGATCCAGGCCAGCTTCAGCAAAGGCGTCGATCTTTTTCTCCGTCAGGCCAATGCCGGAGGTGATCAGATTGGTGTAAAAACCGAGATCCCGTGCGGCACGGATCAGCTCGGGCAGATCCTTGCGCACCAGCGGTTCGCCGCCGGAAAAGCCGAGCTGGACGGCGCCCATCTGGCGCGCCTGTTTGAAGACCTCGATCCACTGTGCGGTGGTCAGCTCCTTCTCCTGCTGGGCAAAGTCCAGCGGGTTGGAGCAGTAGGGACACTGCAACGGACAGCGGTAGGTCAGTTCAGCCAGCAGCCAGAGCGGCGGGTTGACCTGAGGTTTAAGCAGGTTCACGAAAAATTATCCACTTTTGTTCACAGGCCTGGACGAGGAACGCTTTCACATCCTCATCCACGCCGCCAGCCTCGGGAAACTGGGCGTTAAGCCCGGCAATAATCTCGGCGACGGAACGCGTTCCCTCAACCTGTTGCAGAATGGCGGTGGCGCTCTCGTTCAGCTTCGCCATCCCTTCCGGATAGAGGATCACATGGCAATCCTGCGCCTGTTCCCACTGTAAGCGGTAGCCGCGGCGGAAGGCGGGGATCTGCGCGTCGTTAATTATCATCAGACCAGTCTCTCGTGATGCCATGCCAGTTTATCGGTCACGGTGTGATAAGGCGGGCGGTGCAGCTCGTAAGCCATCGTCATCGAGTCCAGCATACTCCAGAGAATATCGAGCTTGAACTGGAGGATCTCCAGCATACGCTGCTGTTTCTCTGCGGTATCACAATATTCCAGCGCCAGCTGCAGGCCGTGCTCCACGTCGCGGTTCGCCTGGCTCAGGCGGCTGCGGAAGTAGCCGTAGCCCTCTTCTTCAATCCACTTGTAGTGCTGCGGCCAGCTGTCGAGGCGCGACTGATGGATCTGCGGGGCAAACAGCTCGGTCAGGGAGCTACAGGCCGCCTCCTGCCAGACGGCACGGCGGGCGAAGCTGACGTAGGCGTCCACGGCGAAACGTACGCCGGGCAGCACCATGCGTTCGGAAAGCAGCAGATCCCGATCCAGGCCAACCGCTTCACCGAGCCGCAGCCAGGCCTCAATACCGCCCTCATCGCCTTCCTGGCCGTCGTGATCGAGAATACGCTGCACCCATTTACGGCGCGTTTTCGGGTCCGGGCAGTTGGCCATAATCGCCGCATCCTTCAGCGGGATGCTGGTCTGGTAGTAAAAGCGGTTCGCTACCCAGCCCTGGATCTGCTCACGCGTACATTTACCGTTGTGCATCGCCATATGGTACGGGTGATGAATATGATAATAGGCGCCTTTGGCGCGCAGAGCTTGTTCGAACGCCTCAGGAGACATAGGTCCGGTTACAATTCTGTCTGGCTTCATCGTTATCTCGCTAAAGGTCAATACGCATCCCGTCCTGACTCACTTCGATACCCAGCTGCGTCAGCGCCTGACGTTCAGGGGAGTCCTCGATCAGGATCGGATTGGTATTATTGATATGAATAAGAATTTTGCGCCTGGCGGGCATAGAGGCGAGCAGCGCTATCAGCCCCTGCTCCTCCGCCAGCGCCAGATGGCCCATATCTTTGCCGGTGTTGCGGCCCACGCCGGTGGTCGCCAGCTCGTTATCCTGCCAGAGCGTGCCGTCAATCAGCAGGCAGTCCGCCTTTTTCATCCAGCCCAATAGCTCGCTGTCCGGCTCGCCCAGACCGGGCGCATACAGCAGCGTACTGCCGCTGCGGGTATCTTCAATAAACAGCGCGACATTGTGGCCAGGCAGCGGCTTACCGCGGTAGCGCGAATAGGGCGGCGCATTGCTCAGCAGCGGAATGGCGGTGAACCGCAGGGCGGGACAGACCGCGACGGAGAAGGGCTCGCCCGGCGCAATGGCGTGATGGACAAGCCCGCCGTTCCAGTGCGCAAGCATTGGGAATACAGGGAAACCGGTGCTCAGGTCGTCGTGCACTTCCGGCGTGCACCAGACCTGATGCGGGCAGCCTTCACGCAGGCTCAGAAGCCCGGTGGTGTGGTCGATCTGACTGTCGGTCAGGATGATCGATCCAATGGCGGTGCCGCGCAGCACATCGGTTTTATGCAGGGCGGGCGTGGCCGCAATCTGCTGGATAATTTCCGGCGAGGCGTTGCAGAGAACAAAGTTGATGCCGTCATCGCTCAGCGCAATAGAGGACTGCGTGCGCGCCGACGTCTTCAGGGTGCCGTTACGCACGCCCTGACAGTTTCTGCAATTGCAGTTCCACTGAGGGAAGCCGCCGCCCGCCGCAGAGCCGAGAACGTTAATCTGCATGTGTAGACCAGAAAAGAGGAAAGAAGAAGATGCCTGCGGCTGACCGCAGGCATAAGGCTTAGCGGTTGGAGATGTACAGCGTTACTTCCAGACCTAAGCGTAAATCAACGAACTGAGGTTTAGTCCACATAATGAATCTCCTTCGGTGTTAGCAATCAAGAAAACTGCGAAACGTAAGTTCGGCAGGTAATGCGCTTGTTGTCAAATATCGACATCTGGGCGCGGCAAATGTTGCGCCTATGGTAAAACGATATCAACCCTGTAAGCAGCAGGGACTTTAGGTAACTATAGAGCAAAATGTTCCACCCGGTTCATTCTCCCCAGGTTTTTTTCAGTACGCTTAGCCAGTTACGCCAGCAGAGCTTTTCAATCAGCGCCTCGCCGTAGCCCGCACCGGCCATCGCCGTTACCAGTCGCGGCAGCCCGGCAACGTCGCCCAGCGCATCGGGAACGCTGATGCCGTCAAAGTCGGAGCCGAAGCCGACGCGATCCTCGCCCAGCGCCGCCATCAGGCCATCCAGATGACGAAGGATATCGCTCAGCGGGGTATCGCCGTTGCGCTGACCGTCGGCGCGCAGAAAAGCGGTGCCGAAATTCACGCCGACAAAGCCGTCACTTTCCGCCACCGCCTTCAGCTGGGCGGCGGTCAGGTTTCGCGGCTGCTGGCAGAGCGCATGAACGTTAGAGTGGGTCGCCACCAGCGGCGCGCGGCTCTGCTCCGCAGTCTGCCAGAACGCTTTCTCATTCATATGGGAGAGATCGATCAGCAGCTTTTTCTGGTTGCAGACCTGCACCAGGTTTATGCCTTCCGGCGTCAGCCCCTCGCCGCTGTCGGGCGAACCGGGAAAGCTGCCGGTGACGCCCACGCCAAAGCGGTTAGGCAGATTCCACATCGGGCCAATGCTGCGCAAACCGGCGGCGATCCAGCTGTCGAGCTGGCTCAGCTCGCCATCCAGCGCCTCTGCGCCCTCGATATGCAGCACCATCGCCAGCACGCCCGTCGCCATGCAGCGCTCAATCTCCGTGACGCTCCGGCAGATTTTCGCCCGGCCCGCCGAGCGCGCTTCAATGCTGTGCAGCAGGGCGATCTGCGCTTCGACGATCGCCAGCGGGTCATGCTGCGCCGGATCGTATCGCTCGTTGCCCTGCATAACGTAGCGGGCAGGGGGAACAAAGACGGCAAACAGGCCGCCTGCCAGTCCCCCCTGACGGATACGCAACATATCCAGATGGCCCTCCAGCGTGCCGTCAAGAAACTGCCCCACGGGATCCCGGGCAGCGTCCTGAAGCCACAGGCGCAGCAGCAGATCGTTATGCCCGTCGAAAACGGGCTGGGATGAGGCGGGGCGGTGTTGGGTCATCATGGCTTGCCGCTTGCGGTCCGGTTAAAGGAGAAGAGAAAGCGGGAATGATACTGCACAACGCGGGCGGGGTGCTTCATTAAAACGTGCTGAAAAGGTGGCAAAGTTGTTAAAAAAAGGACGCCGGAGGAAACCGCGCCCGCGTTATCTGCTTATCTTCTTTGCGTTGCTCCCTGCATTAAAACGGGGAGCGGCGCACGCTTTCGCAGAAGCTTATTTATCAATATGCCCCAGATCCCGATCGGGGAAGCAATAGTTCCTTACCCGCTGTTTTAACACTTTTGCTTCGGGGAAGCCGCCATCCGTCTTGCGGTCCCAGATGGTTTCGCCGTCAACGATCACCTGATAGATCCCGCCAGTGCCGGGGACCAGGGTGACCGAGGCCAGATCGGTGCTGAACGTTTGCAGCAGTTCCTGCGCCATCCATGCGGCGCGCAGCAGCCAGTTGCACTGGGAACAGTAGTGGATGGTGATAGCGGGGGAAGGTTTCATTATGCAGGCTCGCTGGGTAAAGGTGCCGACATCTTCTGGCGGGCGGACGGCCCCTGTCAAGCCGGGATGTAACAACCTGACGGCGGGAATTGTGAATAAATTGTGGAGGTAGTTGATATGGGTAATCAAAATCATTATCATTCGCGTTTATAACAAGGTCAGGAAATGACCGGCGCACGTCAGGATGCAACGTCATCCTTTTTCTGAATGAGTCAGTGGTCGCAGTGGAGTCGATACTAATAAAGATGAAAGGCTTAAATAAATGCGTAAAACCACTTTATCTCAGGGAGTTATCCGCACCTCCGTGCTTTTTGGCACGCTGGCGACAGGCAGTTTCAGCTGGGGAGCGGTAACGCCGGTCTCCCCAACCTCTTCCGTAACGGACTCTTCCACCACGCCGCTGGCGATCGCTTCCGCCAAAGAAGCAGACCAGGCCGGTGCCGTGATGACGGTTAATGCGCCCCGGATGGAGCAGGAGGCGGGCAGTAAAACCACCATTACCGCCGCCGATATGCAGCGCAAAGGCGCCAACGATTTTGGCTCGATAATGCGTTATGAACCGCTGATCGGCGCCACCGGCAGCAGCGGCGGCGCGTCGGCCGGTAAAAGCGGTTTCGATCGCAGCGGTTACACGGGCTATAACATTCGCGGGCTGGAAAGCAACCGGGTAGGGCTGGACGTTGACGGCATCCCGCTGCCTGACGCCACGGGCCGCAGCTACGCCAGCCGCGCCGGGCTGAACACCTTCGGCATCGGGCGCGACTATATCGATCCCTATATGTACGGCCAGGTCGATATCGAGTCAGGTGCCACCTCAACGGCTACCGCCAATACGGCCATCGGCGGCGCCGTTTCCTTTATCCCAAAATCGGCGGATGACTACCTCTCTCCGCGTACCCCAGCCTGGTTTGGCTATCAGTCGGATTACGATTCCGCTAACCGCAGCTGGCATAACGGCGTTACCGCAGCCGCTGGCGATGCCTTCCTGCGTGGCGTGCTGGTTTACAGCCGCCGCGACGGTCAGGAAACCCGTAATAATAGCGGGACGGTGGCGGCCTATCCGGCTAACTGGCATTCAGATGCGCTGCTGGCCTCCGGCATCTGGCAGCCGGACGATGAGCATAAGCTCACCGGGACGCTGGACTACTACGATAAAACCAACCAAACGCATTACGACAGCTGGAATACGGCGGGCAGCGCTATCCTGGGCACCGCCGAACAGCAAAGTAAGACGCGCCGCTGGGGCCTCAGCCTGAGCGATGAGTGGACGCCCGCCAATGCGTTTATTGACAGCCTGATCAGCAAGGTTTTTTATCAGCAGACTCAGGCGCACGACAATACCTGGATGCCCGCCAGCAGCGGCACCATGGAGCGCGTCTTCTCCGATTACAATGTGGATAGCTGGGGCTTTGATACACGCCTGACCAAAATCGTGGGTCGCCACGCGTTAAGCGCTGGCCTGAACGGCCGCATCAGCGAAACGGAGCGTCCTTTCCGCCAGGACCCGGCACCCAGCGTATTCAGCGCCATTATGCAGCCACAGTCCGACAGCCAGAGCAGCGTGCTGGGCGGTTATGTGCAGGATAAGATCCAGTTTGATATGGATGGTCACGGCTTCGCCGTCGTGCCCGGCGTGCGCGTCACCCATCAGCGCACCAAACCGGAAAATCTCGCCAGCCTGACGACCGGCAGCACGGTGCTGAGCGAGGCGGAGCTGGAGGCGCTGTACGGCAAGGAGAACGCCGATACGCAGGTACTGCCGTCCCTGAGCTTTAATTATGATATTACGCCCACCCTGATGACCTGGATCCAGTACAAGCGCGGCGCGCAGTTTCCCAACGCCAGCCAGCTTTATGGCTCATGGAATCTGGGATCGAGCTATGCGGGCAGTCAGCAATATGCGCTGATCGGTAACAGCGAGCTGGATACCGAAACCAGCCATAACCTGGAGTGGGGGGTGAAGGGCGAGGTGACGAAAGGCGTTACGCTGAAAACCTCGCTGTTCTACAACACCTATAAGAATTTCATCGCCTACACCCGCTATTCCCGCGCGGCGAATCCGGCACAGTTCGCCAATGTGCCTTCGAATATCTACACCATCTATCAGGCCGAAAATCGCGACAAAGCCTATATTTACGGCGGTGAAGTGGCGACCCGCATTAACTTCGGCAGCTGGTTTGAGGAGGTGAACGGCCTCAGCGCCGCCTTTGCGCTCGGCTACAGCGAGGGCAAATCGAAATCCAGCTACGCTGGCGACAGCTATGTCGATCTCGACAGCGTCGCGCCGGTTAAAGCCATTGTTGGCGTTGCCTGGGACGATCCGGCGAAGCGCTATGGTGCGGCGGTGACCGCTACCTTTGTAAAAGGCAAGCAGGCGACGGCCACCAGCCGCCAGAGCTACAGCAACAGCGGCGCGCCGCTGGGCGAGGCCAGCACGGAATATATGCGGGTGCCGGGTTACGGCATGGTGGATATGACCGCCTACTGGCAGGTGGCGAAAAACATCCGGCTAAGCGGTGGCATCTACAACCTTACCGACCGCAAATACTGGGACTATCTGAGCAGCCGTGAACTGACCGAAACCAGCAGCCAGGACGCTCAGGATAAAGCCCTTGCGGTAATGCCAGGCCGGACCTTCCAGCTGGGCGTTAACGTCGATTTCTGATCAACATCATGTTGCCCTGCAAGCGCAGGGCCTCCAGGAGAGCCAATGAACATCACCACACTTTTGCAGCAATACCAGGCGTTAAAAAGCGAACATCCCAAAAAATATGCCCGCGATCTGGCAGAGATGCTGTCGGTCAGCGAAGCGGAACTGACCCAGGCGCGCACCCTTGATGATGCGGTGGCGCTGAAGCCTGATTTCCGCGCCTTACTGACCCGGCTTGAGGCCATCGGTGAAACCAGGTCGATCACCCGTAACGCCTGGGCGGTTCATGAGCAGGTGGGCCGTTACGAAAATCTTCACCTGGGCGATCACGCTGGCGTGATCCTGAATCCGGGGGCGCTCGACCAGCGTATTTTCCCCAGCCAGTGGCGAAGCGTCTTTGCGCTGAACGAGCAAAGCGAACGCGGTGAACGCCAGAGTATCCAGATTTTCGACGCGCACGGCGACGCGGTGCTGAAAATCTACGCCACGCCCCAGTCGGACAGGGAAGCCTGGCGGGCGCTGATCGCGGCGTTCAGATTGCCCGCCGCACCCGAGCTGAAGATCGTACCGGCAGAACCGACGGAATGGGAGGCCCAGCCAGATCGCGCCCTGATTGAGCAGGAGTGGCGGGCGATGACCGACGTGCATCAGTTCTTTGGTCTGCTGAAGCGTCATAACGTCTCACGTCAGCAGGCGTTTCGCGCCGTCCCGGAGGATCTGGCAAGGCAGGTGGATAACAGCGCGCTGAGGGAAGTGCTGACGATGGCGCAGGCAGATAGCAATAAGATCATGATTTTTATTGGTAACCGTGGCTGCGTGCAGATTTTTACCGGCGGGGTGGAAAAGCTGATGCCGGTGGATAGCTGGCTCAATATTTTTACGCCAACGTTTACCCTTCACCTGCTGGAAAGCGGTATTGCCGAAAGCTGGATCACCCGTAAGCAGACCGCTAACGGCATGGTGACCAGCCTCGAACTGTTTGCCGCCGATGGTACGCAGATTGCGCAGCTTTATGGTCAGCGTACGGAAGGCGTGCCGGAGCAGACCCGCTGGCGTGAACAGCTGGCGGCGGTGGCAGGTGAAGGAGCCGCCGTATGAGAGCCTGGCCGATCGCGCTGATTGCGCTGCTCGCCCTGCCCTTTTCCCTGCTGGCTGAGGAGCGGGTGGTCACCATCGGCGGCGATATCACGGAGATCGTTTACGCGCTGGGCGCGCAGCAGAACCTGGTGGCTCGCGACAGCACCAGCCTCAGGCCTGCGCTGGCGACCAAACTGCCGGACGTGGGCTATATGCGTCAGCTGAATGCCGAAGGGATCCTGGCGATGCGGCCCACGCTGGTGCTTGCCAGCGAGCTGGCGAAGCCCTCTCTGGCGCTCACGCAGGTGGAAAAGGCGGGAGTAAAGGTGGTGACCCTGACCGGCAAGCCTGAGCTGAGCGTTATTCCTGACAAAATCCGCGCCGTCGCCCAGGCGCTGCACCGGGAAGAGGAGGGCAGGGCGCTCAGCCTGAAGCTGGAAAAGCAGATTGCCGGGCTGAAAAAGACGCCCTTGCCGGTAAAAGTGCTGTTTATCCTCAATCACACCGGGATGAAGGCGATGGGCGCAGGGAGCGGTACGGCGGCCGATGGCGCAATCCGCAGCGCCGGTCTGGTTAACGCGCTGGCCGCGGTGCCCCGTTACCAGCCGCTGACGCAGGAAGGCATCGTCGCCAGCGCGCCGCAGCTGGTGGTCATTGGCCGCGATGGCCTGCGGGCGATGGGCGCAGAAGAGCAGCTCTGGTCCCTGCCGGGCCTGGCGCTGACGCCCGCCGCCAGGCAGCATAACCTGTTGGTCATTGATGAAATGGCGCTGCTGGGATTTGGTCTGGAAACGCCCGCCGCCATTGCCCGGCTGCGTAAAGCGGCGGAGGCCATTCGCCGATGAAATGGATGACGGTACAGCGCGGCCTGCTGCTGATGCTGCTGCTGATGGCGGCCCTCGTGCTGCTTGCCGCCAACGTGGGCGCGATGCGCCTCTCATTGCCCGCGGTCTGGCAGGCCGGTTCAGAGAGCTTTATTGGACAAATCTGGTGGAATATCCGCCTGCCCAGAGTGCTGCTGGCGGTACTGGTAGGCTCCGCGCTGGCGCTCTCGGGCGTGGTCATGCAGGGATTGTTCCGCAATCCGCTGGCCGATCCCGGCCTGCTGGGCATCAGCAGCGGTGCAATGCTGATGGTCGCGCTGTCGATCCTGGTGCCGCTGACGCTGCCCGCCGTGCTTGCGCTGTGGTGGCCGATGCTGGCCGCCTTTGCCGGCAGCCTGGGCGTCACCCTGGTCATCTTTACCCTCAGCCGGCGCGGCGGAACCTCGCTCTCCCGGCTGCTGCTGGCCGGCATTGCGATTAATGCCGTCTGCGGCGCCGCCGTCGGCGTGATGTCATGGATCAGCAACGACCAGCAGCTTCGTCAGCTTTCGC
This sequence comes from Erwinia psychrophila, assembly GCF_039023475.1. Classification (NCBI taxonomy): domain Bacteria; kingdom Pseudomonadati; phylum Pseudomonadota; class Gammaproteobacteria; order Enterobacterales; family Erwiniaceae; genus Erwinia; species Erwinia psychrophila. Next base: position 22,832 of record NZ_JBCHVB010000005.1, on the reverse strand, counting down.
TGTGGGGCATGGGATCGCTGGGCCAGGCGCAGTGGTCTACGGTGCTGGCGAGCGCCACGCTGATCCTCCCGGCGATGCTGGCGATCCAGCGGCAGGCGCAGCGGCTTAATCTACTGCAACTCGGTGAAGAGGAGGCGCACTATCTCGGCGTGGAGGTGAGGCGCACGCAGCGGATACTGCTGCTGCTCAGCGCGCTGGTGGTGGCCGCTGCCGTGGCGGTGAGCGGGGTTATCGGCTTTGTAGGTCTGGTGGTGCCGCACCTGATGCGGATGTGCATGGGCAGTAATCACTGCTGGTTGCTGCCCGGATCGGCGCTGGCGGGCGCAATTCTGATGCTGGTGGCCGATACGCTGGCCCGGACGCTGGTGGCGCCTGCCGAGATGCCGGTCGGGCTCCTGACCAGCCTGCTGGGCGCGCCCTGGTTTCTGTGGCTGATACTGCGCCGTCAGGAGGGACACTATGCGTGATATTTTGCAGGCCGATCGTCTTGTTTATCATGCCGGAGAACGCCGCCTGATCGGGGAGGTTTCGCTGACGCTCGCCGCCGGGGAGATGGTGTCGCTTATCGGCCCCAACGGCGCCGGGAAATCGACCCTCTTACGGCTGTTGACCGGCTATCTGACGCCCGATGAGGGAAGTTGCCAGCTGGCCGGGCAGGCCATCGACTCGTGGTCACGTGAGCGGCTGGCGCGGACGCGGGCCGTGATGCGTCAGAAAAGTCAGGTGGAGTTCAGGCTGCCGGTCAGGGATGTGGTGGCGATGGGGCGGGCACCCTGGCCCGGCGCGGCAAACCGGCAGATTATCGATGAGGTGATGCGGCTGACCGGCAGCGACAGCCTGGCCCGGCGCGACTTCCGCTCGCTTTCCGGCGGCGAGCAGCAGCGGGTTCAGCTGGCGCGGGCGCTGGCCCAGCTCTGGCATTCTGACGGGCCGCGCGGCTGGCTGTTTCTGGACGAACCGACCTCCGCGCTGGATCTCTATCATCAGCAACATGCGCTGCGCCTGCTGCACCGGCTTACGCGGCAGGGGCAGCTCTCGGTCTGCTGCGTGCTGCACGATCTTAACCTCGCTTCGCTCTGGTCAGACAAAATCTTACTGCTGCATCAGGGCCGTCTGGTCGCCAGAGGGACGCCGGATGAGGTGATAAGGGAAGAGACACTCAGCCGCTGGTATCAGGCCGACCTGCATGTTCATCATCATAGTGAGGCTGGCGCGCCGCAGGTTGTTCTGCGTCGCTAGCCGCGAATAGGGACTCAGGCGGCGCGATACGCATTCTGCCTGACGGCGCTTTTTGCCATTCAGCATCCGGTGGCCCCGCTGGCGTCATGCATCAGGGCGTCGCGGTTTATTCCGCTGTCAGAGGCAGCACCGGGTGGATGGCGGGCGGCTGCTGGCGTCGGGCCGCCAGCAGCGCTTCTTCCGGCTGGGGCCGGCTGAGCAGAAAGCCCTGTAGCTTGTCGCAATGCACCCTGGCCAGCGCCAGCCGCTGCGCTTCGGTTTCCACGCCTTCCGCCGTCACCGACAGCCCCAGCGAGTGACCCAGTTTGATCACCGATTCCACAATGGTATCTGCCTGTTCCTGAATGCCCAGTAGCTGCGTGAAGCAGCGGTCTATTTTGAGCGTATCGACGGGAAACTGCATCAGATAGCTGAGGCTGGAGTAGCCGGTGCCGAAGTCATCAAGCGCGATGCGGAAGCCCGCTTTGCGTAATGTCTGGATGGTTTCCAGCGCATATTGCTGATCTTCCATCAGCACGCCTTCGGTGATCTCCAGTTCCAGTTGTCGGGGATTAACCCCATGCTGCCGGACCGTTGCGCTCAGCTTATCGATGAAATTACCGGCCAGAAATTGCAGCGGCGAGACGTTCAGCGACAGGAACAGATCGGGACAGCGCCGGGCCATGCCGCAGGCCTGGTCGATCACCCAGTCGCCAAGCGGCACGATCAGGCTGGTTTCTTCCGCTATCGGAATAAAGTCCGCGGGGGAGATCGCTCCCCAGTCCGCATGCGTCCAGCGCAGCAGCGCCTCAATGCCGAGCATATTTTTACCGCTGATATCCATGATGGGCTGATACCAGAGCGCCAGCCCGCTGGCGTTATCCAGCGCCAGGCGCAGCTCTTCCGCCAGCAGCTGGCGTTTCTGAATGGCCTGGCCCAGCATGGGAGAGTACATCCGGTAGCGGCCCCGGCCGTCGGACTTGGCCGCACAGAGCGCAATATCCGCCATCCGCATCAGCTCCAGCTTCTCCCTGCCGTGCAGAGGAGCCAGCGCCACGCCGATGCTGACGCCCGCCCAGAAGGAGTTGCCCATCAGCGTTACCGGGGTCATCAGCAGGGCGATGATTCGCTGACAAAAGTGGGCGATCTGCGCTTCGCTGCTTATGCCGCTGACCATCAGCACAAACTCATCTCCCCCCAGCCGCCCGACACAGTCGCCCTCCTCCAGCAGCATGGAGAGCCGCTGGCTTACCTCGATAATCAGCGCATCGCCGGTATGGTGGCCGTAGGTATCGTTAATCATTTTAAAGCGGTCAAGGTTCAGCACCAGCAGGGCAAATCCCGCGTCGCCGTCTGAAAGCTGCCTCAGCCTTCCGGCCAGCCGGCTCGCCATGGCTGAGCGGTTGGGCAGTCCGGTGAGCGAATCCTGCTGCGCCAGCTGTCTGGCATGCGCTTCGCTGCTCTTAAGCCGCCGCACGGTATCTGCAAGGTTCCGCGACGCGTGCCAGAGGCGGCGGCTGACCAGAATGCACATTACCAGAATGGCGAGCATGGCGAGGGTGACCAGCGGGGCGGTCACTTTCAGCATCTGACTGCCCGGCCGCATCGGCTGCCAGGAGACGTAGCTGACGGGAATATTCAGCCCCGACTTAAGCAGGAACCCCGTTCTGTCGGTCCCGCCGGCGCTATCAGCGATAAAGCGGAAGTTACTGACCACGCCGCGGTGTTCAAGAAAGTTGATAAAGCTGTAGTGAAGATAGCGAATAAAAACCAGCCGGTGCCCGTCGCTGTTGGGCAACGTGCCGACAGCCACCTCGGCAACGCGATCGTTCAGGCGGATGAAATCCCCGGTAAAAGGCGCCGGGCCTTGCAGGGCGTCAAGCTGAGCCAGCCAGGGATAAAGTAAGCTGCCGATCTCGCTAAAGCGTTCTGACGCCACCATTTTGCCATCATGCCAGGCAGAAAGCGGCTGGTTAGCCGCATCCAGCAGATAGACCTCATTATCGCCGGCGAGGCGGACAAGCCAGCTGGCAAAGGTGTCGCGGCCCGTGGGGCTGGCGAGCTGCGCTGACAGATCCGGCCAGGTTAACAGGTTACGATGCTGGCGCAGATAGTCGGCAAGATGCTGAGCAAAGATATTTTGAATAACCTGCTGCTGTTTCTCCTCTGCTTTGGCATTACTCAGGGTGGTAACCCACCAAGCGGTAAACCCGCAGCTGAGAAAGGCGAACAGCACCACCGCCAGCATGGGAGCAAGCACGTTATACGCAAAATGGCGTCGTAACCTGGCCGCAGAGCTGTTTTCGTTATTCATGTCCCTTCCAGCGTGAACGAGTCAGTAGCCAGTAAGACCGGCCCCGGCGAAGTTTAAACACTACCTCGCTGGCTGGTATCGGCAGGAACAGTCAAAGACTTTAACGCCGTTTACGTCAACGGCGCTGGCTCCGGACTAACGGGCGGTGCGGTTGCTGTCCGGATCGGCGGTGACCGCCATGGGTGCCTCGTCCGGCGGCAGAAAAATATGATCCAGAATATTCCGGACTACCGGCGCGGCGGTGACGCCATTAAGGCCACCGTTTTCCAGAATAATTGCCATGGAGATTTTCGGGTTGTTAAAGGGGGCAAACGCGGTATAAAGCACATGATCGCGCAGGCGAACCGGGATGTTTTTCGCATTGTAAATTTCATTCTGCTTCAGGCCGAAGACCTGTGAGGTGCCGCTTTTTGCCGCAATGCCGTAAGGCGCAGTATGAAAGTACTTATAGCCAGTGCCGTTAGGCTCGTTGGCCATGCCGAACATTGCACGGCGAACCAGCGCCCAGTGAGGCGATTTTGGATCGCCTACCTGTTCAGGCGGCAACGTTGGTTTCCAGGAGGAGATATGCCTGCCTTTTTTCTGCTCATACAGCAGGTGGGGCTGGATGGCACGTCCGTTATTAATTAACGTGTTGAGCGCCTTAAGCATCTGGATTGGCGTGGCAAGCCAGTAGCCCTGACCGATTCCCACGGCGACGGTATCGCCCTGATACCAGCTTTTTTTATGCACCTTCCGCTTCCACTCACGGCTCGGCATCAGGCCATCATATTCTTCATTCAGATCGATGCCGGTCGATCTGCCGTAGCCGAACTTGCTGAGCAGCGAGTGAATGCGGTCAATGCCCATCATAAACGCCACCTGGTAAAAGAACGTATCCGCCGACTCTTCAATCGCACGGGTAACATCAAGCATACCGTGGCCCGATTTTTTCCAGTCACGGTAGCGGCGGTGGGTGCCGGGCAGGGTCCAGGTCGGCGCGCCGTAAAAGGTGGTTTGTGGCGTAATGACGTGAGAAAGCAGCGCCGACATCGCCATATAGGGTTTGACGGTGGAGGCGGGCGGATAAAGGCCCTGGGTGACGCGATTGATCAGCGGCAGGTCTTTGTTGGCCAGCAGCGTCTTATAGGCTTTATAGCTGATGCCTTTGACGAAAGGATTGGGATCGTAGCTGGGGCTGGAGACCATCGCCAGCACTTCGCCATCGCGCGGGTTTTCGATAATGACCGCGGCGCGCTGTCCCGTCAGCTGTTGTTCCACATACTGCTGTAGGTGAAGATCGAGGGTCAGGTAGATATTTTTCCCGGCGACAGGCGGGACTTCTTTCAGCACCCGGACCACGCGGCCATGGTTATCCACCTCAACTTCCCGGTAGCCGGTTTTGCCATGAAGCACCGACTCGTAGTAGGCCTCAATACCCTGTTTGCCGATATTATGGCTGGCCGCGTAGTTTTCACTGATGCCCGCCTTCTCAAGCCGCTCATAGTCGCGGTCGTTAATTTTGGAGACGTAGCCCACCACATGGGCCAGTTCTGCCCCATAAGGGTACTGGCGATCTTTATAGCTGTTGATGGCCACGCCCGGAAAACGGAACTGGCTGACGGAAAAGCGGGCGACTTCTTCCTCGCTCAGTTCGTTTTTCAGCACCACGGGTCTGTAGCGGCTGGCAGAGCGGAGCGTGTGCCTGAACGTTTCGATATCGTCGGGGGAAAGATTGACGATGGGAGTGAGCCGTTGCACCAGCGCATCCATATCGTGGATTTTATAGGGCATCACTTCAATGTCGTGCCAGGTGATATTTTTCACCAGCGCAATGCCGTTGCGGTCGTAAATAATTCCCCGCGTCGGAGCGATCGGCACCGTTTTGATGTCATTCTGGTCAGAACGGGTCTGATAGTAGCTGTGTTCCTCTACCTGCACGTGCCAGAGGTGAACGACCAGCGTCACAAAACCGGCCAGGACAACCCCAAAAGCCACCAGCGTTCGCCGGACGAACAGTTTCTCTTCTTCTGCAAAATCTTTAAATTTCATTACCAGCCGTTCGTGTTACCTGTGGCGTTTCTCTCGCCTTATGATAAAGATGCCTCACTGAATCACGACCTGAAAGATGCATTTTGTGCGGCTAAAGTGTTTCATTTGTTAACGATGTTACACTACTGACATCATAAAAGCGGCGGAAGTCTGGCTTCAGCGCGTGAGCGGGAAAGCCAGCGTGAGCGAAAAGAAGGGCGGCAGGTTACGGCGGCGAGGGCGGATCGTCTCTGTCGTCCGCCAGTTTTTAACGAAAACAGCAGTGAGAGGATAGATATAAAATCTAATTTTACAGCTACTATGATCCCTCATCAGGAGATTAATAAAAAAGATAGTTAGAAATTGACTGATACCATATTTAGAGCAAGGTTATTATTTATTATTGCCAATAAGGTTGAGGTATCGCTGATACTCTTGCGCTAAATGATCTACCTTTCTCGGTAATTCTTCCAGATATAGCCCTGGCGAAACGTAATCACCGGCGTTTTTTTCAAGCTCGGCGACCAGCTGCTCAACAATGCGGTATAGGGGGATATTGTGTTCTGCCTGGAAATGTCTGAATGACCTGTCCCACACGAAAGACATGAAGTAATCCACGTACTGTCTGCCCTGCCGAAAAGGTAACGACTGTAACTTTTCAAGCATGAAGTTGAAGGCAGGAAGCGCCAGTACACGTATACGTTCTGCCTCCGTAAGCCGATCTTTGCCCATGGGAGTAGTAGCATTGGACAGACGTGAGCGGATGCATGCCAGTGGGTTAAGAACCCTGACAAGTTCATGGCTCATCGCCGCGCCGTGTCGATCGGGCATTATCAGGAAGGGCTCTGTATTAAGTGCGAGTTTATCGCCGACAAAATCCCCGGCTTTAAAGCCCGCGGGTCTGTCAATGATGTCAACAATATTAGCCTCATTAAGTCGCTCATTCAGGAACTGGCCTTGCGTGTCCTCCTTTACCCTGCCCGTGTCTTTATCTATCAGACTCAAAACCGCGATGGAAGGTGGATTAAAAATCTCCTGAACCCTTACTACTACGTTGAAGATCTTCGCAATCACATCGACTCCCTCCTTTCGTGCCACGTAATCTATGTCGATTGAGGTAATAGCTGTCATGTCAGGTTGATCGGGATAAAGGTGCAGGTTTGTCAGATACCAGTACATGACGGCCTGCCCGCCCACAGTTATAACCGGAGAGGGGAGCTGGTGTGCGTTATCGATCAGATAGCGGTTGAGTTTGAGGATTTGCTCTTCTGGCGGTATAGAATGCAAAGTCATAAAAAAAGCCCATCATGATGATGAGCTTATTCTATCACTTAACCCATTCCATATGGGCAATTCAACGCGTTCTGTCAGAAAAACGAGAGGCTTCGTCCGCCTTTGGCAGGGACAATCCCAGCAGGACGCTTTTCAAGCACGCGACCTGGAGCCTGACCGTTCCGGACGGCTTCAACATGCTGTTTATACTCGCGCTGGTGTCTGCTTTTTGCTTCCTGAGCTGACATACGATCACCGGTTAAATGTTATGGCACTAGCCTGTAGATAAAATATACGCCACCCATCTCCTGCTGGCAATCATTCACAGCATAGCGATATACATATAGCTATTCAGTAGAACCATTATGTTTACCTGAAAAAAGCCTGGGGAGTATCTGCTCCGGTCCTGAGTTCAGTTGTGTCAGCCGCTAAGGATTAACTCAATAAATTGTACGAAAATCTAAAAATCATCAGGCCATTTTTAATACCCAAAAGATGCAGATAAGGGCCATCACAGTGACGTTCTTCTTTGCAGGAGAGCTGTAACGCCCGTATTCCCCCTTAACCGGGAAGATTGAGCGTGAGTAGATGTCAGTAGAACTTACAGTCGGGGGATGTGCCTGGCTGCTTCAACCACCACTTCGGCATTAAAATGAGCCTTAATTTTTTATTCGTTAAGGCAAAACGCACTTAAATAAATGCGCTCATTACTGTGCGCTGCGCCTGATTCAGGCCTCGCCTTTCTTTCCCCCAAACCCCTGAGATTTTTATATTTTTTTTATATCCGCTCCCCTTCTTTTAACGACATTTTTATATGTAATTTTTTAAACTTTTAGCCACTTAACCACGAGAGGAGTTTCACCGTGAGCGTTGGATTGCTGTCCGGCCTTGTGCTGGTATGCCTGCTGCTCGGCTACCTTTTTTATGCCCTGTTCCGGGTGGAGGAGTTCTGATGGCTTCAGAAGCATTTTTACTGGTGGCCAGCTATCTGGCCGTGTTGCTGATCCTGGCGCAGCCTCTGGGTCGCTACCTTTCAGGATTGATTGCCGACCGTCCGGTGCGCGGCTTCGCCGCCGTTGAAACGGGTTTATGGCGTCTCTGCGGCATCCGCAATAACGGGATGACCGGGCGGCAGTATCTGGCTGCCATCCTGCTGTTCAATCTGGCGGGTCTGCTGCTGCTGTTTCTGCTCCTGCTTTGCCAGGGCGTTCTTCCGCTGAATCCGCAGCAGCTTCCAGGACTTTCATGGCATCTGGCGCTGAATACGGCAGTCAGCTTTGTCAGTAACACCAACTGGCAGGCCTATGCCGGGGAATCCACCATGAGTTACTTCAGCCAGATGGTGGGGCTGGCGGTGCAGAACTTCCTTTCGGCAGCCACCGGCATCGCCGTCGTTTTTGCCCTGATTCGCGGTTTCTCCCGGCGTGAGACAACCAGTCTGGGTAACGCCTGGCGTGACCTGATGCGCATAACCTTATTTGTTCTGCTGCCGCTGTCGCTGGTCATGGCGCTGTTTCTGGTCAGTCAGGGCGTGATGCAGAACTTCTCTCCCTATCTTACCGCCACCACGCTGGAAGGCGTGCAGCAGACGCTGCCGATGGGGCCGGTCGCCTCGCAGGAAGCGATCAAAATCATCGGCACCAACGGAGGCGGCGTGTTTAACGCCAACTCAGCCCATCCGTTTGAAAACCCCTCAGCGCTGACCAACTTTGTGCAGATGGTGATGATTTTTCTGATCCCCGCCGCGCTCTGCTTTGCCTTTGGCGACACGCTGCGTGACCGGCGGCAGGGCCATACGCTGCTCTGGGCGATGACGCTGATCTTTATCACTGCGGTCTGTCTGGTGATGCTGGCAGAAACGGAAGGGAACCCGCACTTCCTGACGCTGGGTGCCGACAGCGCGATGAGCTGGGAAGGGAAGGAGAGCCGCTTTGGCATTCTGAACGCCAGCCTGTTTGCCGTGATCACCACGGCAGCTTCCTGCGGCGCGGTGAATGCAATGCACGACTCCTTTACCGCGTTCGGCGGCATGGTCCCGCTGTGGCTGATGCAGCTGGGCGAGGTGATTTTCGGCGGCGTCGGCTCAGGCCTGTATGGCATGTTAATCAACGTGATGCTGGCCGTCTTTATCGCCGGGCTGATGATTGGCCGCACGCCGGAATACCTTGGGAAAAAAATCGGCGTGCCGGAGATGAAGATGGTGGCCCTCTATATCCTGATTACGCCCTCGCTTGTGCTGCTGGGATCGGCGCTGGCGATGATGACCGACGCTGGCCGGGCAGCGATTTATAATCCGGGGCCGCACGGCTTCAGCGAAGTGCTCTATGCGCTCTCCTCTGCCGCCAACAATAACGGCAGCGCCTTTGCCGGGTTGTCAGCGAATACGCCGTTCTGGAACCTGTTACTGGCCGCCGCCATGCTGCTGGGACGCTTTCTGCCGCTTATTCCTCTGATGATCATCGCCGCGTCGCTGGCGGGAAAAAGAACGCAGCCCGCCAGTCCCGGCACATTACCGACCCATGGCCCGCTATTTGTCGGCCTGCTGATCGGCACCGTCATCATGGTCGGCGCACTGACCTTCGTGCCGTCGCTGGCGCTGGGGCCGGTCACTGAACATTTGCAGTTTACTACGCATTAACTGGCGGAGAATCATCATGGCACAGCAGTTACCTTCAGCGCAGCGCAACGCCACCTGGCGGGCGGCCTTTACCGGCGCGTTCAGCAAGCTCGATCCGCGGGTGCAGTACCGCAACCCGGTGATGTTTGTCGTTTATCTGGGCAGCATTCTGACCACGCTACTGGCTCTCAGCAGCAGCACGCCGGGCTTTTTTACCGCCGCCGTCAGCCTCTGGCTCTGGTTTACCGTGCTGTTTGCCAACTTTGCGGAGGCGCTGGCGGAAGGGCGCAGCCGGGCCCAGGCAGAGAGCCTGAAAGCGATTAAAAAAACCAGCTGGGCCAAAAAGCTGGCCGCGGCGAAATATGATGCCTCAGCGCAAAATGTCCCGGCCGAAAGCCTGCGCAAAGGCGACTTCGTGCTGGTGGAAGCGGGTGACATTATTCCCTGCGACGGCGAGGTGCTGGTGGGCGGCGCCTCCGTGGATGAGAGCGCCATCACCGGGGAGTCGGCACCGGTCATCCGTGAGGCCGGGGGCGATTTTGCGTCGGTGACGGGCGGCACGCGTATGCTCTCCGACTGGCTGATTATTCAGTGCAGCGTCAATCCGGGCGAGACGTTTCTGGATCGTATGATCGCCATGGTGGAGGGCGCCAGCCGCCGTAAAACGCCAAACGAAGTGGCGCTCACCATTTTGCTGATCTCGCTGACCATCGTCTTTCTGCTGGCGACGGCAACGCTCTATCCTTTCTCCGCCTGGGGCGGGACGCCGGTCAGCGTTACGGTGCTGGTCGCGCTGCTGGTCTGCCTGATCCCCACCACTATCGGCGCGTTGCTTTCCGCTATCGGCATTGCGGGCATGAGCCGGATGCTGGGCGCGAACGTGATAGCCACCAGCGGCCGGGCCGTGGAGGCCGCCGGGGATGTGGATGTGCTGCTGCTGGACAAAACGGGCACCATCACCCTGGGCAACCGTCAGGCCAGTGCGTTTCTGCCCGCACGCGGCGTCACGGAAGAGGCGCTGGCGAACGCCGCCCAGCTCGCGTCCCTGGCCGATGAAACGCCCGAAGGGCGAAGCATTGTCATTCTGGCCAAGCAGAAATTCAGCCTGCGGGAACGGGATTTAGCTAGCCTGGATGCGACCTTCATCCCTTTTTCCGCGCAAACCCGCATGAGCGGCGTCAATACCGGACAGGTTATGCTGCGTAAAGGGGCCGCGGATGCGATCCGCCGTCACGTAGAGAGTAACGGCGGCGAGTTTCCTGCGGAGGTGGTAAGCCTGGTGGAGGAGGTTGCGCGCCGGGGCGAAACGCCGCTGGTGGTGGCAGAAGGCAGCGTGGTGATGGGCGTTGTGGCGCTGAAAGATATCGTCAAAGGCGGCATCAAAGAGCGGTTTGCCGAACTGCGCCGGATGGGGATCAAAACCGTGATGGTCACCGGGGATAATCCGTTAACCGCCGCTGCCATCGCCGCCGAAGCCGGGGTGGACGATTTTCTCTCAGAAGCCACGCCGGAGGCCAAGCTGGCGTTAATCCGGCAGTATCAGGCGGAAGGGCGCATGGTGGCGATGACCGGCGACGGCACCAACGATGCGCCGGCGTTAGCGCAGGCGGATGTGGCGGTAGCGATGAACTCCGGCACTCAGGCCGCCAAAGAGGCCGGTAACATGGTGGATCTGGACTCTAACCCCACCAAGCTGCTCGAAGTGGTGCATATCGGCAAGCAGATGCTGATGACGCGTGGCTCGCTGACAACCTTCAGCATTGCCAACGACGTGGCGAAATATTTTGCCATTATCCCGGCCGCCTTCGCCGCGACCTATCCGCAGCTGAACCAGCTTAACGTGATGCGGCTGCACTCGCCGGATTCGGCGATTATGTCGGCCGTGATCTTCAATGCGCTGATTATCATTGTGCTGATCCCGCTGGCGCTGAAGGGCGTGAGTTACCGGCCCATGTCCGCCGCCGCGCTGCTGCGGCGGAACCTCTGGCGCTATGGGGCAGGCGGGATCGTTGTTCCCTTTGTCGGGATCAAACTGATCGACATGCTGCTGACCTTTCTGAATCTGGTCTGAGGAAAACTCATGAATCTTTTACGTCCTGCCTTTTCTGTGCTTATTCTGCTGCTGCTGATTACCGGCGTGGCTTATCCTCTGCTCACCACCGGGCTGGCGCAGTGGTGGTTTCCTGACGCGGCAAAGGGATCGCTGATCATGCAGAATGGGGAACTGCGTGGCTCCGCGCTCATCGGGCAGCATTTTACCCGGCCTGACTATTTTCAGGGGCGCCCATCGGCCACCGCAGAAACCCCTTATAATGCGCTGGCGTCATCAGGGAGTAATCTGGCGGCCAGTAACCCGCAGCTGGATGAGGTGGTGAAGCAGCGGATTGCCGCGCTGCGCGAGGCGAATCCCCAGGCGTCTCCGACGGTTCCCGTCGCGCTGGTGACCGCCTCGGCCAGCGGACTTGATCCGCATCTGCCGCCGGACGCGGCGGAATGGCAGGTGCCGCTCATTGCGCAGGCGCGTCATTTACCTGAGCAGGAAGTAAGAAAGCTGCTGGCAGCTCATACCCGATATCCGCAGCCTGGGTTTATCGGGGAGCCGGTCGTGAATGTCCTGACGCTGAATATGGCGCTGGATGCCTTAACCACACCCTAAGAGAGCATCATGAAAGAACTCCAGCGTCCCGATCCCGACCTGCTGCTGGCCCAGGCCGATAATGAAAGCCGGGGAAAGCTAAAGATCTACTTTGGCGCCTGTGCGGGCGTGGGGAAAACCTGGAGTATGCTCCAGGAAGCGCGCCGGCTACGGGCGCAGGGGCTGGACGTGGTGGCGGGCGTTGTCGAGACGCACGGTCGTCAGGAGACGGCGGCCTTACTGGAAGGGCTTGAAGTGCTGCCCCGGCGGGCGGGCGACCGGCCCCATCATCAGGCGTTCGATCTGGACGCGGCGCTGGCGCGCCGTCCGGCGGTGATACTGATTGATGAGCTGGCGCACTCTAACGTTCGCGGCAGCCGTCATCCCAAGCGCTGGCAGGATATTGAGGAGCTGCTGGATGCGGGCATCAATGTCCTGACTACCCTCAACGTGCAGCATCTTGAAAGCCTGAACGACGTTGTCAGTGGGATCACCGGGATCCGGGTCAGCGAAACCGTGCCGGATCCCTTTTTTGATGCCGCTGACGAGATCGTGCTGGTCGATCTCCCGGCGGACGATCTGCTTCAGCGCCTGCGGGAAGGGAAGGTCTACGTCGGCGATAGCGCGGAGCGGGCGATTGAGCACTTTTTCCGGAAGGGCAATCTCTACGCGCTGAGGGAGCTGGCGCTGCGGCGCACGGCCGATCGGGTTGACGATCAGGTGCGGGCCTGGCGCGATATCAAAGGGCGGGAAGAGAAGGTCTGGCACGTGCGTGACGCTATCCTGCTCTGCATCAGCAGCGATACCGGCAGCGCTAAACTGGTGCGCATCGCGGCCCGGTTAGCGGCCAGGCTCGGGTGCGAGTGGCATGCGGTCACCGTCGAGACATCCTCGCTGCATCGTCAGGGAGAAGCGCGGCGGCGGGCGGTGATGCGCACCCTGCAACTGGCGCAGAGTATGGGCGCGGAAACGGCCAGCCTCTCCGGGACGGATGAGGCGAGCGCGACCGTTCGCTACGCCCGGGAACATAATCTGGGCAAGATTATCGTTGGCCGCTCAGCGCAGCGACGCTGGCGCCTGACGTCCTCTTTTACGCAACGCCTCAGCCAGCTTGGGCCCGACTTCGATCTGATTATCGTCGGGCTGGATGATGCGGCGGATTATAAAAGCGAACGCAGCGGCGATCTCCCGGCCAGCAACCCCAAGTGGCCGCAAAGGCTGCGCGGCTGCGTCGCCGCCGTCACTTTGTGCGCGCTGATTACGCTGACGGGCCAGTGGCTGCTGCCCGGTTTTTCTCCCACCAACCTGGTGATGATCTACCTTTTAGGCGTGGTGCTGATCGCCACCGGCTTTGGGCGTCTGCCTTCCGTTTTCGCCGCCTTGCTGAATATTCTCGCCTTCGATCTGGTGTTTATCGCCCCGACGGGGGAATTTACCGTTCATGATACGCAGTATCTGATGACCTTTGCCGTCATGCTGGCGGTGGGGGTGATTACCGCTAACCTGACCGCTGGCGTACGCTATCAGGCCCGGGTGGCGCAGCACCGGGAGCAGCGCGCACGCTATCTGTATGAGATGGCGAACGGGCTTAGCCGGGCGCGCCTGCCGGAAGATATTGCGCGCATCAGCCAGCAGACGGTGGCGGCGGCGCTACAGGTCAGGTGTGAAATCTGGCTGCCCGATCCCCACAATCAGCTCGTTGCGCCCATGCTGAAAGCGCTGACGACCCTGCCCGATCCGGCTATCGTCAACTGGTGCTTCGATAAAGGCCAGGTGGCCGGGGCGGGCAGCGATACGCTACCCGGCGTCCCCTATAAGATTCTGCCGCTGGTCGTCTCGGGCAGGTCGCTGGGATTGCTGATTATTGAACCCGGCCCTCTCCGGCAGATGCTGCCCGAACAGCAGCGGCTGCTGGAAACCTTTCTTATGCTTATCGCCGGCGCGCTGGAGCGCTATACGCTGACCCAGCGCGAGCAGCATTCCCGCCTGGCGGCGGAGCGGGAAGAGCTACGGAATTCGCTGCTGGCGGCGCTTTCTCACGATCTGCGGACGCCGTTAACGGTGCTGTTCAGCCAGGCGGAAATCCTGACGCTGAATCTCTCCGCCGGGGGATCTCCCTATGCCATCCAGGCCAGCGAGATACGGCAGCAGACGCTCAGTACCATCCGTCTGGTGAACAACATGCTGGATATGGCGCGGATTGAGTCTGAGGGGTTCCAGCTGCGGGCGGACTGGGTCGCGCTGGATGAGGTGATCGCCAGCGCGCTGCGGGCGCTGGAAGGGATCCTCTCGCCGCAAAATAGCCATCTGGTGCTGCCTGACGAGATGCTGCTGCTTCACGCTGACGGCCCCCTGCTTGAGCGGGTTTTCGTCAATCTGCTGGAGAATGCGTGGAAATATGCCGGCGCAGAGGCGGATATTCTTATCCGGGCGGAGAGGCACCAGGATAAACTGCGGGTTGCCATTGAGGATAACGGCCCCGGCATCCCTGAGGGGAAAGAGAGCCAGATTTTTGAGAAGTTTACCCGCGGGCATGAGGAGTCCGCCGTGCCCGGCGTCGGCATGGGCCTGGCGATCTGCCGGGTGATTATGACCCTGCACGGAGGCGAAATCGTCGCCAGCAATCTTCCGCAAGGCGGCGCCTGCTTTACCCTTACGCTGCCGCTGCTGCCCCCGCCAGTGATGGAGGAAAACCCTGAGGAGACACCATGAAAAACGTGCTGATTATCGACGATGAAAAACAGATCTGCCGCTATTTAAGGGTCGCGCTGGAAAACGACAACATCCGGGTTTATGACGCCGGAACCCTGGCGCAGGGGCTGACGACGGCCGCCGCCCGGCGTCCCGAACTGGTGATCCTCGATCTGGGCCTGCCGGATGGTGACGGCATCGCTTTTATTCACCAGTTTCGTCAGTGGAGCACCAAACCGATCATTGTGCTTTCCGCCCGCACCGGGGAAGAGGATAAAATTGCGGCGCTGGACGCGGGCGCGGATGATTTTCTCTGTAAACCCTTCGGCATGGGGGAGCTTCAGGCGCGCGTCCGCGTTGCGCTGCGCCGCCACGAGCAGGGCCAGGAAGATGTGGTGCAGTTTGGCGATATTACCGTCAATCTCACCGCGCATACCGTCACGCGGGGCGACGCGTCGGTTCACCTGACGCCCACGGAATTTCGCCTGCTGGCTTTGCTGGCGGGAAATCCGGGAAAGGTGCTGACGCAGACGCAGATCCTCCGGCAGGTCTGGGGGCCGAACGCCGGTAGCAACAGCCACTATCTGCGAATCTATATGGGGCATTTACGCCACAAGCTGGAAGAAAGCCCGGCCCGCCCGCAGCATTTTATTACGGAAAATGGCGTGGGATACCGGTTTGTGCGCTGACAGCGCTTCCCGGTGGCAGCGCTTCCCGGTGGCAGCCGCAGCGCCGCTAAACGAGACGCCCGCTGCCTCGCGTATAGCCTCAGCCAAATCGCTTCGCTGGCGGGCAGGCAGACCCCGTTCCCGTCCGGCGTTACCTGTCCTCTGCGTCAGGACATTCGATCTTTGCCAGCAAAGATAAATAGCGTGGCTCATCGTTTGCTTTCAATGCCTGAGCGGCGGAGAGCAGCAGGTCGCTCTGTTGCGGCTCAGCTAAAAAGCGCTGCCTTAACGCTTCATCGGCCACGCTGACCGGGATCTGGCAGTGGTTGCGCAGATCGTCGGTCATCTTCTGCTGCTTCAGGGCGAAGGCGAGATTTTTATAGGGTGAGTCCGCCACGGCGGGGCCGGTTAATGCCAGTAAAGTCAGCGCAGCTATCAGATAATGCATTTTATCCTCCCGGTTAATCAGTGATGATCGGCCTGATGTCGTCGGTGCCGATCTCATAAAGATAGATACCGCTGGCTCTGGCCGTTGACAGGGCAAACAGGATGATAATGAAGAGTCTTTTTCGCATGTATCTCTCTCAACATCATTCCATGATGAGATAAGTGATAAAAAAATCAGGCTGCGATAAAGCGCTGCGGCGACCAGAAGCCGGGCAGCAAAATGATGGAAAATAATGAATTTTGAAATATCTTGTTAATAACCTAAGTTAAATTTCCAGGTTACACAAGCCTTGTGAGAAATTAGAACGCGCTCTTTTCATTACTGTGACGGGAGGCGTTTTTCAGGAAATTGCGCTGCCGGAAAAGACGCTTATTGAATGCAAAACCCTTTTGCAGGCTTATTTTAGTTCCGCTAGTTAATAGTATTTTAATCAATGAAATTCATTGCGTTATCGCGGCGGAGTGTAGGGAAAACCATCAGGCAGGCGCTTGCACGAGCGGGGGTGCCTTTTCTTTTAAAGGGATGATTGCCGGGATATTGAATTTTTCCTGGCCCGTCAGCGTCTCTGCTTCAGTACCATACCCTAAGGGCCGGCATCTGGTGCATTACCGATGTTACAGGCAGTCATATTGTGCCGGGGAATAGAGCGGACGCATCGCTGGCCTGTTTCACCATACGCAATTGCAGCCCCGGCACGGCAGCCAGCCTGATTGCTCATGTCATCAACAGCAGAGTAAGCGGCATAAGCTGGCTCTGAGCCGTCAGGCTCAAGGTGGTCATGAATAGGTTCAGCCGTCGTAAAATAGCGTCGGGCGGTTTGTACTCAGCTTTACCGTCAGGAGGGTGCCAATAAAATTCCTTATTCTGAACAATACCTGTAACTCTGGCGGTGACTGAGTTGCGAAGCCTGAAAGCACAGTCACTAAAAGAGGATATTAGTTTTCACGGGGATGAAGTAATAGATTTTTCAGGGGCGGTCAGCCCGGATTGTACGATAGATTCAGACGGAAAAAACATTAATGAATTCGTCTCGAATAGCAATATGAGAAGGTATAAAATCATTGCGTACTGAACAGCGCTTGTTTAATTGAATGTTCTGTGTGGAGTGTCTTTTGCTGTTTTTATTTATGTGTAATCTTAATTATTAAGCTGGGTGCTGTTTTAGTAAGGGTATTTTAACTAACGGGCTACAGGCAATGAACACCTGTTTTATGCGTTAATTTAGTTTGCCGCTTTCTCAATGGGTTCGTATTACAGTCTGTATTTTCCAGTAAATTTCCAGTTGACGGACCCTCCTTAACAGGGCTTTTTTTCATCAATGTAAAGAGTGTGTTGCATTAAAATTTTGAATGCCTGGTGTTTATCACTGTAAATCTCTATTTTTTGCGCCTGAAACAGTCAGTATGTGTGCTCATGGGGCGCAAATTCTATTTTTTATCCTTTTAATCTCATTTGAGCACCTGTTAATTTTAAAATTTAGTGTCAGGATCTTAAATTTGAACTACGAAAGGTGTAATAATCTGAATTTAGCACGCAGGGAATTGACGTGCGAAGAGATCACACAGCGATAAATAAGAGGGATGAACTGATGAGTGACAGTTTCCAGCGGGAGATACCGAAGGCGCGTATTAACCTCAAGCTTGACCTGCACACGGGTGGTGCGGGAAGAAAAACGGAATTACCCCTGAAATTACTGGTAACCGGTGATTTCAGCAATGGCCAGGAGAAGGCGCCCCTGTCGGAGCGCGCTAAAGTGAACATCAGTAAAAATAACTTTAACAGCGTCCTTTCTGAATATTCCCCAAAAATTAACCTCACCGTCGAAAATACCCTCGCCGGTGACGGCAGCGAAGAAAACGTCAGCCTCGCTTTCAGCGACATGAAAGACTTTGAACCTGAACAGGTGGCCCGTCAGATCCCCCAGCTTAAAGCCATGCTCGCCATGCGCAATCTCCTCCGTGACCTCAAAGCCAACCTGCTGGATAACCAGGCGTTCCGGAAAGCGCTGGAAAATATCCTGCGCGATCCGGCCCTGAGCGCGGAACTCCGGGCCGAGCTTTCTGCCCTGGCCCCGAAGCAGCCCTGAACGGCAACACCCTTTTAACGGATTAACTGAGG
The DNA here is from genome assembly GCF_039023475.1 of Erwinia psychrophila. Classification (NCBI taxonomy): domain Bacteria; kingdom Pseudomonadati; phylum Pseudomonadota; class Gammaproteobacteria; order Enterobacterales; family Erwiniaceae; genus Erwinia; species Erwinia psychrophila. Next base: position 4,841 of record NZ_JBCHVB010000005.1, on the reverse strand, counting down.
AATGCTGATGTCTGTAAATAATGAAAATGTGGCGGGCGGTGAAAGCCTGGTGCTGACGCAGCCGGCAGGGGGGAGCGTCTACGCGTCCCTGTTCGAAAAAATCAATCTGAACCCCGTCTCCGAGCTGAGTGCGCTCGACAGCTGGCAGGATACGCAGGCGATGTCTGACGCCTCCGCCGGTGAACGTCTGACCGCCGGGATGCAGGTTTTTCTGGAGTGCCTGAGTAAAGCGGGCTCGCCGGTGGAGCGGCTGGATAAAACGCTGATTGACCACCATATCGCGACGCTGGACCATCAGATCAGCCGCCAGCTGGACGCGGTCATGCACCATGAAGCCTTTCAGGCCGTGGAGTCCTTATGGCGCGGCGTGAAATCGCTGGTGGATAAAACCGACTTCCGCCAGAACGTCAAAATCGAGCTGCTGGACCTCTCCAAAGACGATTTACGCCAGGACTTTGAGGACTCGCCTGAGATCATTCAGAGCGGGCTCTATAAACACACCTATATCGATGAGTATGACACCCCCGGCGGCGAGCCGGTCGGGGCGCTGATTTCCGCCTTTGAGTTTGATGCCTCCGCGCAGGATGTGGCGCTGCTGCGCAATATCTCCAAAGTGTCGGCGGCGGCGCATATGCCGTTTATCGGCGCGGCCGGACCGCAGTTCTTCCTTAAGGATTCCATGGAAGAGGTCGCCGCGATTAAGGATATCGGCAACTACTTCGACCGCGCCGAGTACATCAAATGGAAATCCTTCCGCGAGACGGACGACGCCCGCTATATCGGTCTGGTGATGCCGCGCGTGCTGGGACGCCTGCCCTACGGCCCGGATACCGTGCCGGTGCGCAGCTTCAACTACACCGAGGAGGTAAAAGGGCCGGATCACGACAAATACCTCTGGACCAGCGCCGCCTTTGCCTTTGCCGCCAATATGGTGAAAAGCTTTATCAGTAACGGCTGGTGTGTGCAGATCCGCGGTCCGCAGGCGGGTGGGGCGGTGCAGGATCTGCCGATCCATCTCTACGATCTGGGCACCGGCAATCAGGTGAAGATCCCGAGTGAGGTGATGATCCCGGAAACCCGTGAGTTTGAGTTTGCCAGTCTGGGCTTTATCCCTCTCTCGTACTACAAAAACCGCGATTACGCCTGCTTCTTCTCGGCGAACTCCGCCCAGAAACCGGCGCTGTACGACACGGCGGATGCGACGGCCAACAGCCGCATCAACGCCCGTCTGCCCTATATCTTCCTGCTGTCGCGCATTGCGCACTACCTGAAGCTTATCCAGCGTGAAAACATCGGCAGCACCAAAGACCGCCGGCTGCTGGAGCTGGAGCTGAATACCTGGGTACGTGGTCTGGTCACGGAGATGACCGATCCGGGCGACGAACTTCAGGCCTCCCATCCGCTGCGTGATGCGAAAGTCACCGTGGAGGATATTGAGGACAATCCGGGCTTCTTCCGCGTACAGCTGTTTGCCGTGCCGCACTTTCAGGTTGAAGGAATGGACGTCAGTCTTTCGCTGGTCTCAAAAATGCCGAAGGCGAAAGCATAAGGCAGGATGCCGATGAAAACGGAACAGCCGTTATGGGGCAGAGGCGTGATGATCTCTCCCCAGCATTTTCAGCAACAGGCCGCGTATGCGGCCTGGACCGCTGAATGTATTGCACAAATGAGCCTCAGCCATCCGTGGGGCGTGCTTAATGTCGCTTTTGAAGCCGGCCCCCTGAAACTGAACCGTCTGCAGGCGAACCACCTGCATCTGCGTTTTCAGGATGGCACGCTGATTGATACGAATAATGCCGATGCGTTGCCACCCGCCCTGTCGCTGGAGGGAGCCCTGCATGGCGCGGTGGTCGTGCTGGCTTTGCCGCTTCTGAAGGCGAACGGCGGCAACTGCCTGAAACCGGATGAAGTTCCGGAGCGCCCGGTGCGTTACCGGCAGCAGTGGCGTGACGTCCGTAATCAGTTCGGCGACGACAATCGTCAGATTGCGGTGATGTCGCCGGAAATCACTCTGCGATTTGCTGACCAGAATAACAGCGATTATCTGACCTGTCCGGTGGCCCGCTTGCTGCAAGATCCGCAGGGCGTCTGGTCTCTGGACGGGGCCTTTATACCACCGCTGCTGTCCGTACAGGGTAGCCGCTGGCTGATGGCCCAGCTTGAACAGTTGATGATCCAGTTGCGCGCCCGCCTGACCCGCCTGATGGCCATGCGCCGTGAAAGCAACGAACGCATGGCGGATTTCGCGGTTGCCGACGTGTCGCTGTTCTGGTTGCTGAACGCCCTGAACAGCGCTGAGCCGGTGCTGAGCCAGTTTCAGCGTTATCCGCAAAGTCCGGCAGAACGCCTTTATCTGGAACTGGCCCGTCTGGCCGGCAGTCTGCTCACTTTCTCGCTTGAGCATCAGGTCAGCGCTATTCCTGCGTATCAGCACGAGCAGCCGGGCGCGGTCTTCCCGCCGCTGTTTGATTTACTGAGCGACCTGATGGAAGCGAGCCTGCCGTCACGCGTGGTGGCTATCGAACTCACCCATGATAAACGTCTGCGCCAGTGGCTTGCTCGCTTGCAGGACCCGCGCCTGCGTGAAGAGGCGGATTACTATCTTTCCGTTCGTTCACCGATGCCGGCGGCACAGCTGCAGGAACAGTTTCCGCAGCAGTGCCGCGTGGGAAGCCCGGACTATGTGCTCAGTATTGTGAACTCATCACAGCGGGGCATTCCGCTGAAGCCGCTGCGTCATGTTCCTGCGGCGATACCTCTGCGTCTTGAAAACCAGTATTTCACGCTCGATCTGTCCCATCCGGTTGCGGCAGAGATGCTGGAAAGCGGCAGCTGCATGTTCTATGTCCCGGGCATGCTGGGTGAGCCTGAACTTGAACTGTTTGCGGTGCTGAGAACATGAGTAACAAATTAAGCTGTGATATCGACAACCTGCTGCAGGACACCTGGCTGCAGGTCATCAGCCTGCGCCACGGCCCCTCTTTTAAAGAGGGAGAGGGACGCAGGCTCTGGGAACGCTGCGTGGCGGATGTGGAGCGAGTCCGGCAGGCGCTGAAAGCCGTAGAGCTGGATGAAGCCAGCTGCCAGCATATTCTCTATGCGCAGTGCGCGCTGCTTGATGAAGTAGTGAAAGGCCGCGGCGTACAGGATGACGCCTGTCTGCAATGGTACGACGTCCCATTACAGGGGCATTTCCTCGGCACGCTGGATGCCGGCGATGAGCTGTGTAACCGCATGCGGAAGGTGTTGCGGGAACCTGCACCGGACATCGCGGTTCTGACCTGCTTTCATCGGGTGATGCAGCTGGGTTTCCTCGGCGGTTACCGTTCCCTGGAGGAGCCGGAACGGACCAAACTTGTTGAGGCGCTGAGCGTGCTGGTTCCCCCTTTTACGCATCCACAGACATTGCCGGTGCTGGCTGACGCCAGACGCAGCCGTGGCGTAGGGGGGATTTTCGACAGCTGGCCCGTGCGGATTGGCCTGAGTCTGGCGGGGCTGGTGGCACTGTGGTGGGGGCTGAACCACTGGCTTGATCTGACGCTGGCCTCACTGCTGCCGGGAACGCTGAAATGACCCCGGTGCTCTGCCGTTTTCTGGCGCTGTGGGCCGCACTGCTGACGGCGATTGTATGCCTTGCGTTCCTGCCTGTTTCCCGGCTGACGGCGGTTCTGCTGATGCTGGCGGGCTGGGTTCTGATTATGATGGCCAGCTATGTCGTCTGCCGTCGCGCAGCACGTCCGGAAGATGAAGTCAGTACGGGACTGGATACGCTGCCGGAAGCGACTTATCGTCAGCCGGTGGTGCTGGTCTGTGGCGATTTACCACAGGCCTGGCCCCAGGCGACGCCACTACTGACCGTGACGCAGGGCTGCTGGCTCCGGCTGGAAAAGGATCAGGATCTGCAACAAGTGGGCCGTCAGCTGCTGCGGCAGCGTCCGGAATGGGCGCGTCAGCTTTCCATTATGGTGACAGTCTGTCCCCAGCAACATGCCGATACTGAATCCCTGACCTGTCGTCTGCTGGCCCTGCGCTGGCAAATCAGCCAGCTGCGTAAGGAGACCGGTCACACCATTCCTGTGGTGCTGAGCGGGGTAGTGGGCAGCGCCATAATGAACGAGACGCTCTGGCAGGCTGAGGTTCAGGCAGAGGGTGTCCACGTCTGGCTTATGTCTCAGGCTCCCTCCACCGTCGCAGCATGGATCACCTCTGGCGGCGCGACCGCCATGCAGCAGCAGGTGCTGATGAACAGTCTGATGAGCTGGTTTCGTCAGCATGTAGTGGCGGTGTTTGTAGATAAAAACCCGGATCTCCCCGTTGTCATGCCCACTGCGGTGTTATGGGGGATGATGCCCGCTTTACGGGGTGCGTTGCCCTCTTCGCTCTGGACCGCCTGGCTGTCCCGCCATACTGCACTCAATCAGGTGGCAGGCTGGTTACCCGGCGAGCCCGGCTCATCCTCCGTTTCGCCGTCGCCCGATTTTATTCTGCCGTTGCTTCCTGAAGGAACGGGGCTTACGCCACGTCAGCGCGGCTGGCGTTCTGCGTTGAGTCTGTTCACGCTGGCCGGGATCGTCGCGCTGCTCGCCAGCGCATGGAACAACCACCAGCTGATCCAGCGACTGGGATTTGATATTGCCCACTATAACCGCACCGCCATGAATGACTACGGCCCTAAAGCCAGTGCCGTCCAGGTGCTGCGTCAGGATGCCTTGCAGCTGGATGGCTGGGCTCGTCAGGGGGAGCCGGTGGGCATGAGCCTGGGACTCTGGCATGGCGGCCAGCTGCATATACCCGTGCTGGATGCGATCCGTACTTATGTTCCGCCGCCACCACCACCACCG
>NZ_JBCHVB010000004.1:0-446014 GCF_039023475.1 Erwinia psychrophila | reverse complement strand
CTTTTCTTAGAAAAAAATAACCGACCGTTCCTTTTTTCACCAATTGATGAAAAAGAGCGCAGTATGCGCCTGGTTTTCAGGCAGAAACCCTATTAAAGCGTGCTTTTCCTGTCACGAAACGCTGATACCGGATGCTATTCTGTATCCATCGCAGCGTTTGCCGACAGCAACTCTCTATAGAAAAGGATGCACAATGATAAAATCCGCGCGCAGTATGGCCGGACTTCCGTGGATTGCGGCTATGGCTTTCTTTATGCAGGCACTGGATGCCACCATACTTAACACCGCTCTTCCCGCTATTGCACAAAGCCTTAACCGCTCCCCGTTAGCTATGCAGTCGGCCGTCATCAGCTATACCTTAACCGTGGCTTTACTTATCCCAGTCAGTGGCTGGCTCGCGGATCGCTTCGGAACACGCAAGGTGTTCATTGTCGCCGTTTCCCTTTTCACATTAGGTTCGCTGGCCTGTGCGCTCTCGGGCACGCTGACGATGTTGGTCGTGTTCAGAATCGTACAGGGGGTTGGCGGCGCAATGATGATGCCTGTCGCCAGGCTTGCCCTTCTGAGAGCCTACCCGCGAAGTGAACTGTTACCCGTGCTGAACTTCGTGACCATGCCGGGCCTGGTTGGGCCAATACTGGGTCCTATGCTGGGCGGTGTGCTGGTGACCTATGCAACCTGGCACTGGATCTTCCTGATAAATATTCCAATGGGGATTCTGGGCATCTTCTACGCCAGAAAGTATATGCCTGACTTCACCACGCCTAAACGCCGCTTCGATCTGCTGGGCTTTATACTGTTTGGGTTTGGGCTGGTTTTTCTTTCAAGCGGGATTGAGCTTTTCGGCGAAAGGATTGTCACGAGCAGCCTTGCGCTGGCCGTCACGCTCGGAGGGATCCTGCTGCTGCTTCTTTATATAGCGCATGCCCGCCGTGCTTCCACCCCGCTTATCCCGCTACCGATGTTTAAAACCCGCACCTTTTCCGTCGGTATCCTGGGTAACGTCGCCTCGCGCCTTGGCACCGGCTGCGTCCCTTTTCTGATGCCACTGATGCTCCAGGTCGGATTCGGCTATTCCGCTATTCTGGCTGGCTGCATGATGGCACCTACCGCAATGGGATCGCTGCTCGCGAAGTCGACGGTCACGCAGGTATTGCGCTGGTTCGGCTACCGGAAAACGCTGGTAGGCATAAGCGCCATTATTGGCGTTCTGATCGCTTCCTTTGCTTTGCAGTCGCCGTCGATGGGCTTAGCGCTGCTGATATTGCCGCTGTTTATTCTCGGTATGGCGATGTCCACACAGTTTACCGCCATGAATACCATCACGCTGGCCGACCTGAATGACGCAAATGCCAGCAGCGGGAACAGTATGCTGGCCGTTACGCAGCAGTTAGCCATTAGCTTTGGCGTGGCCGTCAGTGCGGCAGTTCTGCGGTTCTACAATAATTTCGATGGCACCACAGTTGAGCACTTCCATGCCACCTTCCTGACCATGGGTGTGGTCACTGTTATTTCAGGACTGGTCTTCCTGTTGCTGAAGCCCGGGGACGGACGTCATCTGATTACCGACAGAGAGAAGCGTCAGAAACGCGCCTAGTTTCCGCTCACGGAGCCGCGCTCAATCAGCTCAGGCGTCAGCACCAACAGCTGCTGACTGCCGCCGGGGTTCGCCAGACGGCGGATCAGCGTATCAATCGCCAGTTCGCCCAGTTCATGCTTTGGCTGATGAACGGTGGTCAGCGGCGGGGTCATATAGCGCGCCAGCTCAATGTCATCATAACCCACGACGGCGATATCCTGCGGCACGGACAGGCCAGCCTGATAGAGCGCATGATAGACGCCTACGGCCATCGCATCATTGCTGGTAAAGACGGCCTCAGGAAGGGGCTTCAGCGTCAGCAGCTGGTTCATTGCGTTATAGCCTCCCTGAAACTCAAAGTCGCCGCTCACAATATAGTGAGCCGGCACCGCTAACTTTGCCTGGGCCATTGCCTGCTGAAACCCCTCAAGGCGCAGGCGGGCAGGCGTTTTGTCCTGCGGCCCGGCAATGCAGGCGATGCGCCGGTAGCCGCGTTCAATCAGATAACGCGTAGCCATTTCGCCGCCCAACAGCGAGTTATCCTGAATGATGTCGCTATCACCTTCAAAAGGCGACCAGTCCATCATGACGGAAGGGATGGTCGGATAGCGGTTAAGGATTTCCGCAGAGGGGATGTGACTTTCCGTACACATGATCAGAAGACCATCGACCCGCTTCTGAAGCAGCGTTTCCAGACTGCGGTTCATGCGATGCTCGTCACCTTCGGTATTGCATAAAATCAGGCTGTAGCCTCGTTCGTAACAGCAGCGCTCAACGCCCCGCACCACTTCTGAATAGAATGGGTTGCTGCTGGCCGTCAGCAGCATTCCGATGGTGCGTGTCTGATTGAGCTTCAGACTGCGCGCCAGCGCTGAAGGCGCATAATTCAGCTCGGCGATCGCCGCATTGATTTTTTCTTTTACCGCTTCGCTGACAAAACGATTGTTATTGATGACGTGGGAAACGGTAGAGGTCGATACGCCCGCGAGACGGGCGACATCTTTCATAGTGGCCAAGCGCTACCCCTGCTGCTGCAAGAAACGATCGATCTCTTCACGCCAGGGCACGGAAGGCTGAGCGCCATATCGCGTCACTGCAATCGCCGCAGCCGCATGGGCAAAGCGAATGGCTTCCGGCATAGGTTTATCTTCAAGCAGCGCAGTAATAAGCGCTCCGTTAAAGGTATCGCCCGCCGCGATGGTATCAACGGCCTCCACGCGAAAACCAGCTATGCGCTCACCTTTCCCCTCCTCGCTAAGCCAGACTCCCCGGCTGCCAAGCGTGATCATCACGCAGCCAATCCCTTTAGCGTGCAGAACGGCGGCCGCGCGGGCTGCATCCTCATCGCTGGCAACCGGCACGCCGGTCAGTATTTCGGCTTCCGTTTCGTTCGGGGTGATCGTATCAACCAGCGCCAGTAGCTCGTCAGAGAGCGCCAGCGCTGGTGCAGGATTAAGGATGACGCGGGTTTGATGACGATGTGCGATTTTTGCCGCCGCCAGCACGCTTTCCAGCGGGGATTCCAGCTGCATCAGCAAGGCGTCCGCTTCAGCAATGGTCTGCTGATATTTCTCTACCCGCGCAGGCGTTAACGCCGCGTTGGCACCAGCATGGATAGCAATACAGTTTTCACCTTCGCCATTAACAAAGATCAACGCGACGCCGGTGGTTTCGCCCGCAACAACCTCTACTGACGTGACGTCGATGCGATCTTCCACCAGCTGGTGACGAATACGCTGCCCGATATCATCCTCACCCACACAGGCTATAAAAGCGATATCCGCGCCGCTGCGTCCGGCAGCCACCGCCTGATTCGCGCCTTTGCCGCCAAACGCGACCTGATACTGCTTACCGATCACCGTTTCACCCGGACGGGGAAACTGCGCCAGGTTGAGGATATGGTCTGCGTTGATACTGCCAAGAACGGCCAGCTTACCGGTTTTCTTCATAGGGGATCGTCCAGAAAAAGGCGCCACCCGGAGAGGGTGGCGCGTGCCATGCTTTTCTTTGAGTTATTGCGTGACCAGCTTCAGATCAACCGGATTGATCGCCTGAACTTTCTGGCCCTTCAGCACTTTATCAGCCGTTTGCACGCCGATAACGCCGATTTGCTCCGGCTGCTGCGCTACAGTAGCGGCCAGTTTGCCACCCTGTACGGCTTTGGTGCCGTCTGCGGTACCGTCGAAGCCAACGACAACCACATCAGATTTGCCGGCAGTTTGCAATGCGCGCATTGCGCCCAGCGCCATTTCGTCGTTCTGTGCAAAGACAGCCTGCACGTCAGGATGCGCAGTCAGCAGGTTCTGCATCACATTCAGACCTTTGGTGCGGTCGAAATCAGCAGGCTGGCTGGCGAGGATCGCGAATTTGTGGGCATCCGCTGCAGATTTGAAACCTTCGCCGCGCTCACGTGCAGCGGACGTTCCCGCAATGCCGGAAAGCTCAATGATTTTTGCGTTATCGCCCACTTTTTTCGCGATAAAGTCACCGGCCATTTTGCCACCGAAGCGGTTATCGGAGGCGACATGGCTGACCACTTTTCCCTGAGCCGCAACGCGGTCGAGCGTGATAACAGGAATATCGGCCTGATTCGCCATTTTCACTGCGTTGCCTACCGCATCGGAATCGGTCGGATTGATCAGCAGCAGCTTGGTGCCGCGTACGGTCAGGTCCTGTACGTTAGCCAGCTCTTTCGCCGGGTTATTCTGCGAATCCAGCACCACCAGGTTGTAGCCCAGCTTATCCGCTTCTTTCTGCGCGCCATCTTTTAACGAAACGAAGAACGGGTTATTCAGCGTCGATACCACCAGCGCGATGGTCTCTTTCGCCAGCGCGTTGGTGCTGAGGGTTGCGCCGAGCAGAACAGCAAGTGCAGTCAGTTTTGTCATTTTCATCTTCTTATTCCTGTAGGGAGAGAGTTATTTACTGCTTTTGTTATCTACCAGCACCGCCAGCAAAATGACGGCAGCTTTCACGATCATCTGGTAGTAAGACGATACACCAAGCAGGTTGAGGCCGTTATTCAGAAAGCCGAGGATCAACGCACCAATCAGCGTCCCCATAATTCTGCCTTTGCCACCCGCCAGGCTGGTACCACCCAGCACCACGGCGGCAATAGCATCAAGCTCATAGCCCGTGCCTGCCGTTGGCTGCGCTGAAGAAAGACGCGCCACCTCAATGGTACCGGCCAGTGCGGCCAGCATGCCGCTGAGGGCGTAAACGATAATTTTTACCCGGTTAACGCTGATGCCGGAGAGGCGGGTTGCGGCTTCATTGCCGCCCAGCGCGTAGATGTAGCGCCCCAGGCGGGTATGATGCAGCATGTACCAGGCCAGCAGGAAAACGAAGCCCATCAGCCAGATTGGCGTCGGGATACCCAGCGGACGGCCAATACCAAACCAGCCAAACAGATCGGCGTTATCACTGAAGCCGGTACTTATCGGGCTGCCGTCGGTATAGACCATAGTCACGCCGCGCAGGAGCAGCATCATCACCAGCGTGGCGATAAAGGCCTGAACCTTTCCTATCGCCACGATGGTTCCGGTAAGTGCCCCGATCAGGCTGCCCAGCGCCAGCGATCCAGCCACCGCCACCAGCGCATTGACTTCCATCCCAACCAGCGAAGCGCCCACCGCACCGGTCAGCGCCAGCAGGGAACCGACGGAAAGATCGATTCCGGAAGTCAGAATGACCAGCGTCATGCCCACCGCCATAATGGCGTTAACCGAAGTCTGCTGGAGAATATTGAACATATTGTTCAGGGTGAAAAAGTTTGGACTCAGGCTGGAGACGATCGCGATAAGCACGATCAGTGCAATCAGCGATTTTTGCTCCAGCAGCCAGGCCTTACTGAAAATACGGTTGGCCTGAAGGGAAGGGGTGTTCATCATGATGCCAGCTCCACGCTATGTTGCTTACCTACTGCCGCCGCCATCAATACTTCCTGCGTGGCCTGTTCAATCGGGAAATCGCCACTCAGGCGGCCTTCGTGCATCACCAGCACGCGATCGCTCATGCCGAGCACTTCCGGCATTTCCGAGGAGACGAGAATGATGCTCAGCCCCTCTTCTTTAAACTGATTGATTAACTGATAAATTTCTTTTTTCGCGCCGACGTCCACGCCGCGGGTCGGCTCATCCAGTATCAGCACTTTGGGTCTTGTCATCAGTCCGCGCGCGATGGCCACCTTCTGCTGATTTCCACCGGAGAGAAGCCCGATAGGCTGATCCATTGAGGGCGTTTTGACGTTGAACAGTTTGATAAAGTCGCTGACGGCGAGCTGCTCTTCGGCGTGCTTAAGCCTGCCGCCGCCGTGGCTGAAATAGACCAGCGCGGTCAGTGACATGTTCTCCTTCACTGACATCCCCAGCACCAGCCCGTCGCGCTTGCGGTCCTCTGAGATATAGACGATGCCGTTCATCAGCCCTTCTTCAGGGGATCGGTTAGTGAGTTCGTTTCCCTCAAGGCGGACCTGTCCGGCGCTGCGCGGCAGGGCGCCGTAGATGACTTTCATCAACTCGGTGCGGCCAGCGCCCATCAGCCCGGCTACGCCGAGGATTTCGCCTTTACGCAGGGAAAAACTGACGTTATCCACGCCCGGACCGCTGAGATTTTCGATCTGAAGGCGGACCTCGCCAGGCGCTTTATCCAGTCGCGGATACTGCTCTTCCAGCTTACGACCCACCATCATTTCAATCAGCGAGTCCTCGCTGAGGCTGACCACCTCACGCTCGGCAATAAACTGACCGTCGCGGAAGATAGTAACGTCATCGCAGATCTCAAATATTTCTTTCATACGGTGAGAGATGTAGACAATGCCGCATCCCTGCGCTTTCAGTTCCCGGATCACGCGAAACAGCGACGCCGTTTCAGTATCGGTCAGCGCATCGGTCGGCTCATCCATCACAATCACTTTGGACTGATAGCTGAGTACTTTGGCGATTTCGACCATCTGCTGATCGCCAATAGAGAGGTCGCCCACCAGCTTGTGGCTGTTGAAACGCAGGTTTAGCCGTTTAAGCAACACGTCAGCTTCGGCATGCATTTTCTTCCACTGAATGCGGCCAAACGCATTCACAAATTCCCGGCCAAGAAAGATATTTTCCGCAATAGTGAGCTGCGGGATCAGGTTCAGTTCCTGATGAATGATGCCGATACCGGCTTCCTGTGACGCTTTTGGTCCGCTGAATGAGGTTTCATTCCCGAGCCATTTCACCGAGCCGGCATCACGCGCATAAATGCCCGTCATCACCTTCATCATGGTGGATTTCCCGGCGCCGTTTTCGCCCACCAGCGCCATCACGCGGCCGGGATAAACGTTCAGCGCGGCGCCTGAAAGCGCCTTTACGCCGGGAAAGGATTTCTCAATGCCTTGCAGTTGCAGTAAAGGTTGCATAGAGCCTCAAAAGGTCACGCCAGCGGAGAGGATAACGTTCGCGTAGGGAGAGCATTCTCCGCTGCGGATCACGCCCTGACTGCGCTGGGTTTGCTGTTTGAATTCGCTGTGGCTGACGTACTGAATCGAAATGGTGTTTCCCTGGTGCTGTTGCAATAAATCGAGCAGGGCTAACAGCTCGCTATGGAGTTGTGGATTGTGTGACTTAATCTCTTCCGCGATGATGGCGCTTTCTACCTGCATCTCTTCCGTTACCGTTTTCACCACCTGCATAAAGGTGGGGATACCCTGAGTCAGCGCCAGATCGATGCGCTGCGGTCCGGCGGGAACAGGCAAACCTGCATCGCCAATCACCAGATTGTCGGTATGCCCAAGGCGGGAAACCAGGGCCGAAATTTCTGAATTCAGTAAGCTGCCTTTTTTCATCTTTCACTCCAGAGCGAAACGTTTCGCTAGCGGGGAGTGTATCTGCGGCTAAGGTGAAAACAATGAGTTGTTGATGGAAGTGTGATCGTTATCGAAACGTTTCGCTTGCCGGTGACGCTGGTTTGACTTAGGGAAGAGGTAACGCCATGTGGGAAAGGATTATCGTGGCTGAAAGCGACATAAAAACGCCACGGCAGGAGGCTTGCTCGATACCGTGGCGCTTTCTTTAGCGGCAACCCTGTTACCGCCAGTCAGGCTTACTTCTGTACTTTTCTGATCTGCTTCACATCAAGTTCGATCGAGTTAAAATCTTTATCCAGCTTGCCCTGAAGCTCCACGCTGTCGGAGGGAGAGATTTTCTGGCCGTCCCAGCGCTTATCATCAATTTCGACGGTCATTGTGCCGGTCGCATCACGGAACATATATTCTTCATCCCCCACACGCTTTTCAATACTCCCGCGCATCGTAACCCAGGCATCATCTTTCATATCCTGTGCCTGCTTGATGGTCGCTACAGTGCCGTTAGGGCCACTGAATCCACCTTGCTGTGCCTGGGCCGCTGGAGCGTTCGGGTCAACAAAGCCTCCATTCTGAGCCGCGAGAACCGGTGTGGAAACCAGGGCAGTAACAGCTAACAAAGCAGCATACTTTTTCATCGCATTCACCTTTTTTCCTGGAGAGGCGGCACTCTATGCCGCGCAGTTCGGGGTTTTCAGCCTTAATTACAGCATAAATATCTTAAGAGGATCTTAAAGGCACCCGCCCCGGCATCCCTTTTCTCTGAATTGTCGAAAATGCCAGAAAACCAACACGCCAGGCTGTACAACGCCGCGTTCTGTTTCGTATAAAGCCAGTAACCACATAAGGAAAATACAATGCGCATTTTAGTCATTGAGGACGACAGGCTGATCGGTGACGGCATCAGGGCCGGCCTGAATAAGATGGGATTCAGCGTGGACTGGTTTACGCAGGGCAATGAAGGTATGCACGCCTTGCCTGCAGCCGCCTATGACGCCGTGGTGCTGGATCTGAGTCTGCCTGAAATCGACGGGCTGGATATATTACGTCACTGGCGGCAGCAGGGGCAGGATATCCCTGTGCTGATCCTGACGGCAAGAGATGCGCTGGAGCAGCGGGTAACGGGCCTTCAGCTGGGGGCCGACGACTATCTCTGTAAACCTTTCGCCCTGAGCGAAGTGGCTGCCCGCCTTCAGGCGCTGATCCGCCGCCGTCACGGTCAGCTTCAGCCCACCCTCCGTCACGGCAAGCTGGTCATGGAAACCGCATCGCAAACGGTCACCCTGGAGGGCGAAATTGTCGCGCTGAAAGCCCGTGAGCTGGCGCTGCTGACGCTGTTTTTAATGAATCCCGGCCGCGTGCTGACCCGGGCGCAGCTTGAGGAGAAGCTTTACGGCTGGGAGGAAGATGTCTCCAGCAACGCCGTGGAAGTGCATATCCATCATCTGCGTAAAAAACTGGGCAGTCTGTTTATCCGGACGGTGCATGGCGTGGGCTATACGCTGGGAGAGGCAAGTTGAATCATCAGAGTTTACGGCTGCGCCTGATGCTGGGTTTTCTTCTGCTGACGCTGATCGGCTGGGGAACCGCCAGCGTGAGTTCCTGGTGGCAGACAAAGCACAAAATTAATGAACTGTTTGATACGCAGCAGATGCTTTTTGCCAAACGCCTGGTGACGATGAATCCGGAGCAGTTAAGCCGCGACCCGCTTACGCTGCCCAAAACAAAACAGCTGCTCAGACACCATCGGGGCGAACAGGAGGATGACGCGCTGGCCTTCGCCGTCTTCACCCATGACGGCAAAATGGTGATGAACGATGGTGATAATGGGAAAGATTTCATTTTCGACTCTACGGGTAACGGCTTTACCGACGGCATGTTAAGAGGCGATGACGATCTGTGGCGCATGGTCTGGCTCAGCACGCCGGATAAAAGGTTCGTTATCGTCGTAGGTCAGGAGTGGGAATACCGTGATGATATGACCCGCGATATTGTGCAAACCAGTCAGTTTCCCTGGCTGATAGCGCTGCCGCTAATGCTGCTGCTGCTGCTCTGGCTCGTCACCCATGAACTCGCGCCGCTGAAGCGAATTGCGCACCAGCTCCGGGCACGCTCGCCAGAGGATGGCACGCCGCTGACGACGCGTCGTCTGCCTCAGGAGGTGCGTCCGCTGGTGGACGAACTGAACGCGCTGTTCGCCCGTATCGGTGAGATGCTCAGCCGGGAAAGGCGATTTACTTCTGATGCCGCCCACGAACTGCGAAGCCCGCTCGCCGCGCTGAAAGTGCAGACAGAGGTGGCTCAGCTGGCGCATGACGATGAAGCGATGCGAAGCCATGCGCTGAGCAATCTCGATACCGGCATCGATCGCGCTACCCGGCTGGTGGATCAGTTACTGACGCTCTCAAGGCTGGATGCGGAGAAATCCCTGGAGATGCAGCCCGTCGATGTGCAACAGCTTCTCCAGCAATCGGTGGTCGATCATTACGGAAAGGCGCAGGCCGACGGGGTAAATATCACTCTTGATGCGCCTGATAAGCCCGTGATCAGACAGGGACAACCTACACTGCTGGCCCTGATGGTACGCAATCTGGTGGATAACGCCATTCGCTACAGCCCGCCAGGTGGTGAGGTGCAGCTAACGCTTGGGCCAGGGCAGTTTCAGGTGATCAATTCTTGTGATGGGCTGCGCCGGGAGGCGCTGGAACGTATCGGCGAACGCTTCTACCGCCCGCCGGGGCAGGAGAAGTCGGGAAGCGGGCTTGGCCTCTCTATCGTCAGCCAGATAGCCCGGCTGCACGCTATGGAGGTTAGTTTTGAAGCGCCGGCGCAGGGCGGGTTTGTGGTCAGGGTAAGCTGGTAAACCCGCTGCCTGCGTAAATTAAAGGGCCACAGGCCCTTTAATTTGTCAGATTTCAACCTGGGTACCCAGTTCAATCACCCGGTTAGGCGGAATTTCAAACTGGTCCGGCGCCCGCAGGGCGTTCTTTTGCAGCGTGACGAAAAGCTTGCCGCGCAGCCGCAAATACCAGGGACGCTTGCCGATGATCAGCGACTCATGGGACATAAAGAAAGAGGTTTCCATCATCCGGCAGTTCAGTCCTTCCAGCCCGCAGCGATGGAAGATCTCTTCCATATTGGGCGTCTCCCGCCAGCCGTAACTCGCCACTACCCGCCAGAAGGTCGGCGAGAGTTGCTCAATCGTCACACGCCGGATGTTATGCACGTAGGGCGCATCTTCGTTACGCAGCGTCAGCAGCACGACGCGCTCATGCAGCACCTTGTTATGCTTCAGATTATGCAGCATTGCAAAAGGAATAACGTTAAGCGCCCGCGACATATAAACGGCGGTACCGGGAACGCGAACTGGCGGAGATTTCTCCAGCGAGACGATCATCGCGTCAAGCGAATTACCGTGTTCATGCATACGACGCAGCAGGCGGAAGCGCTCGCTTTTCCAGGTCGTCATCACGATAAACATCATCAGCGCAAGGCAGAGCGGCAGCCAGCCGCCGGAGAACACTTTGACCAGGTTCGCGGAGAACAGCGACACGTCGATACACAGCATTACCGCCAGGATCCCCAATACCAGATAGCGGTTCCAGTGCCAGTTTTTTATCGCCACGGTGGTACAGAGGATCGCCGTCAGCACCATCGTACCGGTAACCGCAATGCCGTAGGCGGCGGCCAGGTTGCTGGAGTGCTGGAAGGCGATAATAACCACCACCACGGAAAGATAGAGCAGCCAGTTAACCACCGGAATATAAATCTGACCGGACTCCTCTTCTGAGGTGTGAACGATGCGCATCGGCGGCAGATAACCCAGGCGAACCGCCTGGCGGGTCAGCGAAAAGACGCCTGAAATAACGGCCTGTGAGGCGATAACGGTGGCCAGCGTTGCCAGCATCAGCATCGGGATTAGCGCCCACTCGGGGGCCAGCAGGAAGAACGGATTTTTAATCGCTTCGGGATGTCTGAGCAGCAGCGCGCCCTGCCCGAAGTAGTTCAGAATCAGGGAAGGCAGGACCACCACAAACCAGGCCAGACGGATCGGGATCTTACCGAAGTGCCCCATATCCGCATAGAGCGCTTCCACGCCCGTAATCGCCAGCACCACAGCCCCCAGCGCAAAGAAAGAGACTTCCTTATATTCCATGAAAAAATGCATCGCCCAGTAAGGATTAAGAGCATGCAATATGTCGGGATTCGCCAGGATACTGCGGGCGCCCAGCACTGCCAGTACCAGAAACCACAGCAGCATAACCGGCGCAAACAGCTTGCCGACAATGCCGGTGCCGTGTTTCTGAATAATAAACAGCAGCGTCAAAACGGCAATCGCAAGGGGGACGATCCAGGCGTCGAGATGGGGCGCGGCGATCTCCAGCCCTTCAATGGCCGAAAGTACCGAGACGGCCGGCGTGATGACCACCTCGCCGTAAAAGAAGCTGCCGCCTGTCAGCCCCATGATCACCAGAATTGCCGTGGCTCTCGATCCCGTATGGCGACCGGCCAGCGACATCAGGGTCAGAATTCCCCCTTCTCCGGCGTTGTCGGCGCGCATCACGTAGCTGATGTACTTAAGAGAAACGACCAGAATCAGCAGCCAGAAGATTAGCGAAAGAAAACCGTAAACCGCATCGCGTTCAACGCCGAAGCCGAACTGCCCGGAGAGGCATTCCCGCAGGGTGTAAAGCGGGCTGGTACCGATATCGCCATACACCACGCCGATTGCCGCCAGGGTTACCGTACCGAGCGACTGCTTCTTATCAGAACTCATAGATTTGTCTTTTGCTGGGGGCCGCTGGTACAGAATGGCGTACCGGCTCTCTGGCCATCAAAAAGCGCACAGTATGCATGATTCATTGCTGATGCCTACCCTTAATTAGTCTGGGGGAAGGAGGACAAGGATCCAGGTCAACCTTTGACACGAAAAAAGCTGACGTTAATCAACTCTTTCAAGCATCATAGCCAGTAGTGTTTGCGCTCGCCAGTTACCCTCTGGCCTGACCGTAGAAGAGGAAGAGACCTTATTATGCCCCAGCCCCATTTAATCGCGGAAAGGATCGCCCGCCTCAGCAATGCGCTGGAGAAAGGCCTTTACGAGCGGCATCATGCGATCCGTCTCTGCCTGCTGGCCGCGCTGAGCGGGGAGAGCGTCTTTTTACTCGGGCCGCCCGGTATTGCAAAAAGCCTGATTGCCCGCCGCCTCAAATACGCCTTTCAGCACGCCCGCGCCTTCGAATATCTGATGACCCGCTTCTCCACCCCGGAAGAGGTCTTCGGCCCGCTTTCTATCCAGGCGTTAAAAGATGAAGGGCGCTATCAGCGGCTGACCAAAGGGTATCTGCCCGATGCTGAAATCGTCTTTCTGGATGAGATCTGGAAAGCCGGCCCGGCTATTTTAAATACGCTGCTTACCGCGATTAATGAACGCCGCTTCCGTAACGGCGACAGCGAAGAGAAAATCCCGATGCGGCTGCTGATCGCCGCCTCTAACGAACTGCCCGAAGCCGATAGCGGGCTGGAGGCCCTCTACGACCGTATGCTGATCCGCCTGTGGCTCGATAATGTTCATGAGAAACAAAACTTCCGCAGCATGCTGGTCCACCAGCAGGATGAGAACAGCAATCCGGTAGCGGATAACCTGTGCATCACTGATGAAGAGTATAGCGCCTGGCAGGAAGGAATTACCCAAGTTGCGCTGCCGGATGAGGTGTTTGAACTTATCTTCCTGCTGCGACAGCAGCTGGAAAACCATCCGGAAGCACCCTACATCTCCGATCGCCGCTGGAAAAAAGCGCTTCATCTGTTACAGGCCTGCGCGTTCTACAGTGGACGCAACACCATCGCCCCCGTTGATCTTATCCTGTTGAAAGACTGCCTGTGGCACGATCTCGCCTCAATGTCGATGCTCGATCGTGAAATCGAAAACCTGATTACCCAGCAGGCATGGCAGCAGCAGCCGATGCTGATCAAACTTCAGCAGATAGCATCGCGCCGCCTGGCCCTCCAGCAGGAGAAAAGCGTTGAGCTGGCCATCAGGCTGGAAAAGCACGGCGGCATGTTCAGCCGTAAGCCGCATTATGAACTGCCAGAAACGCTGGCGGATGATGCCCTGACGCTGATGCTGCAAAAACCGCTGATGCTGCATGATATGCAGGTTACCCACGTGGTTGTTATACGCGATGATGTACAACACTGGTTGCAAAAAGGGGGTGACGTGCGCGGCAAGCTCAACGGTATCGGCTTTGCCCAGACGCTGGATCTGCATGTGGACGGCAATGACTGCCTGACGCTGCGCGATGCCAGCCTGCAAACCTCACGGCTGATGCTCCCGGGGAAGCAGGAAATCAGCGGTCTGCCGGAAGAGATTGTCCAGGCGCTCGACGAGGTCGAAACCCAGCTTCGCGCCCAGCGCATGGTGTTCAGTCAGCATCAGCGCTGCCTGTTTATCAGCGACGACTGGCTGGCCAGAATCGAGGAAAGCTTGCAGCAGGTTGCTGATGGACTGCAGCAGGCGCGGCGGTGATTTCGCTTGAAACGCTCAGCATGTTCCTTGCCATCAGCGAAAACGATCTGATCGAGGAACTGGCTATAGCCCTGCTAGCCAGCCCGCAGCTGGCGCTTTTTTTTGAAAAGTTTCCCGGCCTGAAAAAGGCCATGATGCGCGATCTGCCCAAATGGAAAGCGGGTGTGATGGAGCAGATGAAGAACACGGCCGTGCCGGGGAAGCTGGCGGAGGAGTTCTCCCGCTTCCAGCGTTTCCAGCTGCTCAGCCACGCGCATTTTTGCCAGCAGTTGCCCGAACTACTCGACTGGCTTGAGCAACATACTTCCCCCTTCGCAGAGAAAGCCCGCACGCTGGTCGCTCACGCCGGGGCAGCGGATTTACTGAGCCAGCCGCAGCAAACGCTTTTTCTTCAGCGCTGGCGTCTCAGCCTGACGCTGCAAACCCTGACGCTGAATCAGCAGCTCCTGGATGAGGAGCGGGAAAAACTGCTGGCAGAATTGCAGCAGCGTATGGCGATGAGCGGGCAGCTGGCGCCGGTTCTCTCCGACAGCGATGAGGCCGCCGCAGGACGCCTGTGGGATCTCACCCGCACCCCTCTCCAGCGCGGTGATTATCAGCTGATCGTCGAGTATGGCGACTTTCTGGCCGGGCAGCCTTCGCTGATGAAGCTGGCAGAGCAGCTTGGACGCAGCCGTGAAGCTAAGGCTGTTCCTGCGGAGGAGGCGCCGCTTGAGGTATTCCATCATCAGGTCAGGGAACCCTCCGGTGTGCCGGAAGAGGTCAGCGGGCTGCATCAGAGCGACGATATTCTTCGCCTTCTGCCACCGGAGCTGGTCATGCTCGGCATCAGCGAACTGGAGCTGGAGTTTTACCGGCGGCTGGTCGAAAAGCGGCTGCTCACTTACCGCCTTCAGGGCGATGCCTGGCATGAAAAAATCACGCAGCGTCCTGTCGCCCACCAGCAGCACGACCAGCAGCCCCGGGGGCCCTTTATCGTCTGCGTGGATACGTCCGGCTCCATGGGTGGGTTCAACGAACGCTGTGCCAAAGCGTTCTGCCTCGCCCTGTTAAAGGTTGCGCTCGCAGAGAATCGTCGCTGCCATATCATGCTGTTTGCTCACGAAGTCATCAGCTATGAGCTGACGGCGGGAGACGGCATAGCTCAGGCTATCCGTTTTCTCAGCCAGCGCTTTCGCGGCGGTACCGATCTGGCCGCCTGCCTGGATGCCGTGCTGATCAAGCTCACCACCCCGGTCTGGAAGGAAGCCGATGCGGTAATCATTTCTGATTTTATCGCGCAGCGGCTGCCTGAAGAGCTGGTAAAGCGCGTCAAACAGCATCAGCAGCAGCAAAACCAGCGATTTCATGCGGTTGCGCTATCCGACCATGGAAAACCGGGCATCATGCGCATCTTTGATCTTATCTGGCGCTTCGATACCGGGCTGAAAAGCCGTCTGCTCCGGCGCTGGCAGCGCTAATCGCTCATTGCGGTAACAGGCATTTGCTATAGTCACGTTTACGCTTTAACCAACAGGCAGATTGGGAACATCACGTGACATCACAAAAACAGACTCCGACATCAGGGCTTCCCACACCAACCCGCATGCCGCTATTAAGCAGCGGCAGCGCAGAGCAAAAACGCCAGGAAATTCTCGATTACTTCACTAAGACATGGACGCTTTACGAAAGGTTGTTCGACTGTCTGACCGACGAACAGGCTTATTACACAAAAGCGATCCCGCTACGCCACCCGCTTATTTTCTACTTTGGTCATACCGCCACGTTTTATATCAACAAGCTGATGGCTGGTGGCCTGATAGCAGAGCGGGTTAATGACGATCTCGAAGCGATGATGGCAATCGGCGTGGATGAGATGAGCTGGGACGATCTCGATAACAGCCATTACCCGTGGCCCAGCCTGGCGGCAGTGCGCGACTATCGCGGCAGCGTCCGTTTGCTGGTCGAGAACTTTATTAAAGAGATGCCGCTTTCGCTGCCGATCCAGTGGGACAGCCCGGCCTGGGTGATCCTGATGGGGATCGAACACGAACGTATCCATCTGGAAACCTCCAGCGTGCTGATCCGTCAGCTGCCGATAGAGTGGGTTAAGCCGCAACCGCAGTGGCCTGTCTGTCCGGACGCGCGGCGCGACCGTTCGACCGTCCCGCCAAACAAGCTGCTTTCCGTTGCTGGTGCGCGCCTGAAGCAGGGCAAAACCGATGACACCTACGGCTGGGATAACGAATACGGTACGCTGAGCCTGGACGTTGGCCCGTTCGAAGCGAGCCAGATGCTGGCCAGCAATGCGGAATTTTTTGAATTTGTCGCGGCAGGCGGCTATCACGATAAGCGCTGGTGGGATGAGGAAGGGCTCGGCTGGCGTAACTTTGCCGCCGCCACTATGCCGACGTTCTGGCGAGGTTCCGCTGACAGGCCGGAGGAGCTGAAGCTGCGCCTGATGACTGAAGAAGTGGCGATGCCGTGGGACTGGCCGGTGGAAGTTAATCAGCTCGAAGCCGCCGCGTTCTGTCGCTGGAAGGCGGAGAGTACCGGCAAGTCCGTGCAGCTTCCCAGCGAAGCGGAATGGCTTCTGCTGCGCGAACAGGTCGAAGGCGATCAGCCGGAGTGGGATGTGGCACCGGGTAACATAAACCTTGCCTGGTGGGCCTCCTCCTGTCCGGTGGATCGCTTTGCCCATGGCGATTTTTTCGATCTGATTGGCAACGTCTGGCAGTGGACAACCACACCGGTTAACGGACTGGAAGGGTTTAAAGTTCATCCGCTCTATGACGATTTTTCCACGCCTACCTTTGACGGAAAACACGCCCTGATAAAAGGCGGTAGCTGGATCTCAACCGGCAATGAGGCGCTGAAGTCCGCCCGCTATGCCTTCCGCCGCCACTTTTTCCAGCATGCCGGCTTTCGCTATGTGGTCTCCAGCCATAAAGAGAAGATGCAGGCCAACCCTTATGAAACCGACAGCATGGTGTCGCAGTATCTGGATTTTCAGTATGGCCCCAGCTATTTCGGCACGCAGAACTATGCCAAAACGCTGGTGGATATTGCCTGCGGGATGACCACTGAACGCGGCAGGGCGCTGGATATCGGCTGTGCGACGGGACGAGCCAGTTTTGAACTGGCACGCCATTTTGATGAGGTGGTAGGTATGGATTACTCCGCCCGCTTTATTGACGTCGCGCTCCAGCTCACCCGGGGTGAAGATTTCCGTTACGTCACTCAGGAAGAGGGCGATTTGGTTGAATATCATCAGGTCCGCCTGAAGGAGTTCGATCTTCTGCCAGCGCAGGCGAGCCGTATCCAGTTTTTACAGGGTGATGCCTGTAATCTAAAACCTCAGCCGGAACGCTATGATCTGGTGCTGGCGTCGAACCTTATCGATCGCCTGCGGCTGCCTGAGCGCTTCCTGCGGGACGTAACAAAAATGCTGCGGCCGGGCGGTATTCTGCTGCTCTCTTCCCCCTACACCTGGCTGGAAGAGTATACGCCCAAGGAGAACTGGCTGGGCGGCATTCGCGAGAATGGCGAAGCGCTGACGACTTATCAGGCCCTGCAGCGCCTTCTGTCAGCCGAATTCGAAGAGGCCGCCCCGCCGCAGGATGTGCCTTTTGTTATCCGTGAAACGGCCCGTAAATTCCAGCACACCGTCGCCCAGCTGACGGTCTGGCGTAAGCGTTAGTGTCCGATCTCCAGCGGGCACGCGAGTGCCCGTTGTTTATTCCACAAGATTATTGCCACTTCCCTTCATTTCCCCCACATTAATCACCCATATTCTGTTAAATCGTTAACCCTGGAGCCACTGTGGCAGATAACCAGCAAATTGATAACCTGGATCGCGGTATCCTGAATGCCCTGATGGAGAACGCCCGTACGGCCTATGCCGAGCTGGCCAAGCAGTTTAACGTCAGCCCTGGCACTATCCACGTCAGGGTGGAGAAGATGAAGCAGGCGGGGATCATCAAAGGGACCCGCGTGGAGGTGGACCCACGACAGCTTGGCTACGATGTCTGCTGCTTTATCGGGATTATCCTCAAAAGCGCCCGGGATTATCCTGCCGCGCTGGCAAAACTGGATGCGCTTGATGAAGTGGTGGAAGCCTGGTACACCACGGGTCACTACAGCATCTTTATTAAGGTGATGTGCCGCTCTATAGATGCGCTTCAACAAGTATTGATCAACAAGATCCAGACCATTGATGAAATACAGTCAACGGAAACGCTGATCTCCCTCCAGAACCCGATCATGCGTACGATCAAGCCCTGATCTGTGCACAAAATTATCCACAGCCAGTTTCCCTGTTTAATTCCGTGACTAAACGCACTGTAAGCGCCGCTGTCATCCCTGACCCGACCTGCATATAGCGGCCATACGCCGCTTTAACCGCTGTGTGGCACGGGCGCTGCCAGAAGTAACAGAAGCAAGCCCGCCTGAGGTTCTGCATAAAAACCCCATTTTTCCACAGGTAGATCCCAGCCTGATCACAGCGTACAATAACCGCCTTTGCACGACAGGGATCCCTCTATGGCTGATGTAACCTTTATTACCGGCAGTACCTTAGGCAGCGCGGAGTATGTTGCTGAACATCTGGCTGAGAAGTTAGAAGAAGAGGGCCTCTCCGCTGAGATACTGCACGGGCCGGAGCTGGAAGCGCTGCCGCTGGTGGGTACCTGGCTGGTGGTCACCTCCACGCATGGCGCGGGCGATCTGCCAGATAATCTACAGCCGCTGTTCGATCAGTTAACGGAAACCCGGCCTGATTTGAGTCAGGTTCGCTATGGCGCAGTCGGTATCGGTAATCGTGAGTACGATCTTTTCTGCGGTGCCATTGAAAAAATGGATGTGCTGCTGACCGCCTGCGGAGCAAAACGGCTTGGCGATCGTCTGGATATCGATATCCTCGAACATGAGATCCCTGAAGATCCCGCGGAAGAGTGGATCCTGAGCTGGAAAAAGTTACTGAACTGACGATCCTGCCTGCGGATCTCAGTCAAAAGACCCCCAGCGATCAAAAAAACGTGCGGAGTTTTGTAAATAAAGACCCAAATCGTGCGTTTTTTTAGCGATCAACTGTGGATAACTAAGCTCAATACCCGGTGATAACCGGTTGTTATCCCAAGAACAACTCGAGTACCGACCATAGCCTGTGCATAACATGCCATTTTGATCCCAGCTTATACGCCACAGGATCACCGATCTTTCACAGCAAACGATCCCTGATAAGCTGATGATCATTATCAGTAAAAAAGGCTTATCCACAGAGATCGTCGATCCTAATAGAAGATCTAGTAAAGAGATCTCTAAATAAAAAGATCTTCTTTTTAATAACGTACCGGGACCTGAGGTTTCCCACTCGATGAAAAGTTGAGTAGAATCCACGGCCCGAACAGCAATTCCTCAATTCGCCAAACCGCGAGGTGCAGTACCATGTTTTATCCAGATCCTTTTGACGTCATCGTAATTGGTGGTGGTCATGCGGGTACCGAAGCCGCGCTGGCGGCTGCCCGAATGGGTCAGCAAACCCTGTTATTAACCCATAACATTGATACGCTTGGACAAATGTCATGTAATCCAGCGATCGGTGGTATCGGAAAAGGACATCTGGTTAAGGAAGTGGACGCACTGGGTGGGCTGATGGCGCATGCGATCGACCAGGCGGGTATCCAGTTTAGGATACTAAACGCCAGCAAAGGGCCGGCAGTACGGGCAACCCGTGCTCAGGCAGATCGCGTGCTTTACCGACAAGCAGTCCGTACCGTACTGGAGAATCAGCCTAACCTGATGATCTTCCAGCAGGCGGTTGAGGATCTGATTGTGGAAAACGATCGCGTCGTTGGGGCAGTTACGCAGATGGGACTCAAGTTCCGGGCAAAAGCTGTCGTGCTGACCGTCGGAACATTCCTCGATGGCAAAATTCATATCGGCATGGACAACTACAGCGGCGGACGTGCTGGCGATCCCCCTTCCATACCGCTTGCCCGGCGTCTGCGGGAATTGCCACTACGCGTCAGCCGCCTGAAAACCGGAACACCTCCGCGTATCGATGCCAGAAGCATCGATTTCAGCGTGCTCGCGCCGCAGCACGGTGACACGCCGGCACCGGTTTTCTCGTTTATGGGCAATGCTTCACAGCATCCTCAGCAGGTGCCTTGCTACATCACCTACACTAACGAGCAGACCCATCAGGTGATCCGCGAAAATCTGGATCGCAGCCCGATGTATGCCGGCGTGATCGAAGGGATCGGCCCTCGCTACTGCCCGTCGATCGAAGATAAGGTGATGCGGTTTGCCGATCGTAACGCTCACCAGATCTTCCTGGAGCCTGAAGGGCTGACCAGCAATGAAATCTACCCTAACGGTATTTCAACCAGCCTGCCGTTTGACGTACAGATGCAGATCGTGCGTTCCATGAAAGGTCTGGAAAACGCGAAGATCGTGCGGCCGGGTTACGCTATTGAGTATGATTTCTTCGATCCCCGCGACCTGAAGCCAACGCTCGAAAGCAAATTTATTCAGGGGCTGTTCTTTGCGGGACAGATCAACGGCACTACCGGCTATGAAGAAGCGGCTGCTCAGGGGCTGCTGGCTGGCCTCAATGCCGGGCGGCTGGCGGCGGACAAAGAGAGCTGGGCGCCGCGTCGCGATCAGGCCTACCTGGGCGTGCTGGTCGATGACCTCTGCACGCTGGGTACCAAAGAACCCTACCGGATGTTCACCTCTCGTGCGGAATACCGCCTGATGCTGCGTGAAGACAATGCCGATCTGCGCCTGACGGAAGCGGGCCGTGAGCTTGGTCTTGTGGATGACGCCCGCTGGGCGCGCTTTAACGAGAAGCTGGAAAGCATTGAGCAGGAGCGCCAGCGCCTCCGGGATATCTGGGTTCATCCGAAATCTGAAAAGGTCGGGGAAGTGAACGGCGTGCTGAGCGCCGCCCTGACCAAAGAAGCCAGCGGGGAAGATCTGCTGCGTCGTCCTGAGATGACTTATGCCCAGCTGATGACGTTAAGCACCTTTGCCCCGGCGCTGAGCGATCCGCAGGCTGCCGAGCAGGTTGAGATTCAGGTAAAATACGAAGGTTACATTGCCCGTCAACAGGAGGAGATCGATCGCCAGCTGCGTAATGAGAATACGCTTCTGCCTGCCGGTCTGGATTATCAGCAGGTCAGCGGTCTTTCCAATGAGGCCATCGCCAAGCTGAACGACCATAAGCCGGGATCGATTGGTCAGGCTTCGCGCATTTCCGGGATCACCCCGGCGGCGATATCCATTCTGTTGATCTATCTGAAAAAACAGGGTTTACTGCGTAAAAGTGCCTGATGCACCGGGTGGGGCCTTCCCACCCGGCAAACCTGTTGCGTTAAACCGGGGTGAATCGTTCACCCTCATTTTGTGGACCGCCTAGTGATAAATAAACTCTCATCGCTGCTCAACGCCGCCCAGATTACCCTGTCCGATCAGCAAAAACAGCAGCTGGTTGGTTACGTGGAGATGCTGCATAAATGGAACAAGGCCTATAACCTGACTTCCGTACGCGAGCCAGAGCAAATGCTGGTTCGCCATATAATGGACAGTATCGTTGTTGAACCTCATCTGCACGGAAGCCGTTTCATTGACGTCGGCACCGGGCCTGGCCTTCCTGGCGTGCCGCTGGCAATTGTCCGCCCGGATGCTCATTTCACACTGCTGGACAGCCTGGGCAAGCGTGTCCGCTTCCTGAAGCAGGTACAGCATGAGCTGAAGCTGGGCAATATTGAACCGGTACAGAGCCGCGTGGAAGACTGGCCTGCCGAGCCGCCGTTTGATGGCGTAATCAGCCGTGCTTTCGCTTCTCTGAATGATATGCTGAACTGGTGTCACCATCTGCCCGGTGGGGAAGGGCGGTTTTATGCTCTTAAAGGAGTAGTACCAGAGGCGGAAATCGCTGCTTTACCGGCGGGTTTCAGCCTGGATCGGGTGGTACGTTTATCCGTTCCTCAACTGGAAGGCGAGCGGCATCTGGTTATCCTTAAGGGAGCAAAATAAGGGCAATAGTCACTCCAGGCCTCCTCTTATAGCGAGACATAATGGCGAGGATTTATGCTGTGTTGCCAGGCAAAATCATGGAATAGTCGAAAGGCCCTGCACTTACTAAGTACTTTTCGGGACTGGATTTTAGTTAAGTCAGATGACTATTTTGATCTGGCTTGCCGGGGAGCAGGAATGAGGCGAAGGAGATTGTCTGAAAACCAGGCTTTCGAGTGACTTTCTTCACAAATTTTTAGTGGGCAGGTTGTTTCGTTAAGGTTAAAAAAGCAGGCTGAAACCGGTGGAAATTCCCTGTTACATTTAACGTTAATTTCACAAAACGGCATCATAAATATCACGTAATTTCCGCCGGGTGCCGAAAGAATTCATTACTGTGGAAAATATAGGGTCTTTATCGCGTGACCGGAATGCATCAGCGATAAAAAGAAATAGTGGATCATAAAGTCAATAAGCGTTTTTTATTGCAGGAAAGAGCGCTTCGGTAAATTATATTAATTAACTGACTGATAGTTATCATAAATAGTTGAGTTTATTTATATTATCTAAGATAATTCTTAGCGTTATACGTCGGCCGACATTACTAAATTGTGATCTTCCGCACGCTTTATGAACAAGCTTTACCCCCAATAAAGGGACATTTGGTGTGCTTTACCCTTCCTGACAAATATGAAAAAGCGCGCAGCGGAAAGAAATTTAAATAATTGTTCACCTTTTCGCTACTTATCCATTGAAATTGCAGGGGCGCACCGTATAATTTGCTCGTTTTTTGCTGCTTGACTCAAAAGAGCAAAGGCAGTTTTATACGACACGCGACATACCCCTATCGGGGCAGGAGAGTTTCAGCGTCATGTCAGTGTCCCTTTACAGAGTGAAATTTGCCCGAACCGTGCTGCTTCTTCAGCTGGTGACCTTTGTCGTAATCGGTGCGCTGTTTGCCTTGAAAGAGTTGACCTGGGGCTTGTCCGCGCTTGCGGGTGGAATGGCAGCCTGGCTGCCAAATGTATTGTTTATGATTTTTGCCTGGCGCCATCAGGCAGGAGACCCGGTTAAGGGCCGCGTGGCATGGAGTTTCGCACTGGGTGAAGTGCTGAAGGTTCTGACCACCATTCTCCTGCTTATCATGGCGCTGGCGGTGTTTAAAGCGGTTTTTATGCCGCTCGGACTGGCCTGGTTATCGGTGGTGATTGTGCAAATTGTCGCCCCGGCTGTAATTAACAACAAAGGGTAAGAGGCATCATGGCTGCAGGAGAAATCTCTACGCCGCAGGAATACATAGGTCACCATCTGACGCATCTTCAGATCGACCTGCGTACCTTCGAGCTAGTGAATCCGCACGACGCTCCGGCGACGTTCTGGTTATTAAATATCGACTCCATGTTTTTCTCTGTGGTGCTGGGACTGGCGTTCCTGGTGCTGTTTCGCAAAGTAGCGAAATCAGCGACCAGTGGCGTACCAGGCAAGCTTCAGGCCGCGATTGAGCTGGTTGTCGGTTTTGTCGATAGCAACGTGCGCGACATGTATCACGGCAAAAGCAAAGTCATTGCACCGCTGGCCCTGACGATTTTCGTCTGGGTCTTCCTGATGAACTTCATGGACCTGCTGCCTATCGACCTGCTGCCGTTTATCGGTGAGCATGTGTTTGGGCTGCCAGCGTTGCGTGTGGTGCCTTCTGCAGACGTGAACATCACGCTCTCAATGGCACTTGGCGTATTTATTTTGATTCTGTTCTACAGCATCAAGATGAAAGGCATTGGGGGCTTTACTAAAGAGCTGACTCTGCAACCCTTCAATCACCCCATTTTCATCCCGATCAACCTGATCCTTGAAGGTGTGAGCCTGCTGTCCAAACCGGTTTCTCTCGGTCTGCGACTGTTCGGCAACATGTACGCGGGTGAATTGATTTTTATCCTGATTGCCGGCCTGTTGCCGTGGTGGTCACAGTGGGTTCTGAATGTGCCATGGGCCATTTTCCACATCCTGATCATTTCGTTGCAGGCTTTCATTTTCATGGTCTTAACGATTGTCTATCTGTCGATGGCATCTGAAGAACATTGATATTTTTCTCAACACAACTGCGTTTTAACTGAAACAAACTGGAGACTGTCATGGAAAACCTGAATATGGATCTGCTGTACATGGCTGCCGCTGTGATGATGGGCTTAGCGGCAATCGGTGCTGCGATCGGTATCGGCATCCTCGGAGGTAAATTCCTGGAAGGCGCCGCGCGTCAACCGGATCTGATCCCTCTGCTGCGTACGCAGTTCTTTGTTGTAATGGGTCTGGTGGATGCAATCCCGATGATCGCTGTAGGTCTGGGTCTGTACGTGATGTTTGCTGTAGCGTAAACCGATTGTTCATCGCTGAGCGTATACGTTTGGCGATGAACGGCTTCTGCAACTGCTCCGGCAGCCGCAGAAAAAAGTTAACTTAACAAGAGGCATTGTGCTGTGAACATTAACGCAACAATCCTCGGCCAGGCTATCGCGTTCATCCTGTTTGTCGCGTTCTGCATGAAGTACGTATGGCCGCCGCTGATGGCTGCTATCGAAAAGCGCCAGAAAGAAGTTGCCGAAGGCCTTGCTTCTGCTGAACGTGCCAGGAAAGATTTGGATCTCGCGCAGAGTAATGCGTCCGATCAGCTGAAGAAAGCGAAAGAAGAGGCTCAGGTAATCATCGAACAAGCTAATAAGCGTCGTTCGCAGATCCTGGACGAAGCGAAAGCTGAGGCTGAGCAGGAACGTAACAAGATCGTCGCCCAGGCGCAGGCTGAAATTGACGCCGAACGCAAACGTGCACGTGAAGAGTTGCGTAAGCAAGTCGCGATGCTGGCTGTTGCCGGCGCCGAGAGAATTATTGAACGTTCCGTGGATGAAGCTGCTAACAGCGACATCGTTGATAAACTGGTCGCTGAACTGTAAGGAGGGAGGGGCTGATGTCTGAATTTACTACTGTAGCTCGCCCCTACGCCAAAGCAGCTTTTGACTTTGCTGTTGAGCATCAAAGTGTCGATCGCTGGCAGCAGATGCTGGCGTTCGCTACCGAGGTAGCCAGCAATGAACAGGTAGCAGAACTTCTTTCCGGCGCGCTTGCGCCGGAAGCGTTGTCTGCACGGTTCATCGCTATCTGCGGTGATCAACTGGACGAAGCCGGTCAGAACCTGATTAAGGTAATGGCTGAAAACAAACGTTTACCAGCGCTACCTGCTGTATTGGCACAGTTTATCCAGCTGCGTGCCGCACACGATGCGACCGCCGATGTTGAGGTAATCTCTTCCACTACACTGAGTGACGAACAGCTGACCAAAATCAGCGCCGCAATGGAAAAACGTCTGTCACGCAAAGTTAAGCTGAATTGCAAAATTGATAAGTCTGTAATGGCAGGCGTAATCATCCGTGCGGGTGATATGGTCATTGACGGCAGCGTACGCGGCCGTCTTGAGCGTCTTGCAGACGTCTTGCAGTCTTAAGGGGACTGGAGCTTATGCAACTGAATTCCACCGAAATCAGCGAACTGATCAAGCAGCGCATTGCTCAGTTCAATGTAGTGAGCGAAGCTCACAATGAAGGTACTATCGTATCCGTCAGTGACGGTATCATCCGCGTAAACGGCCTGGCCGATGTTATGCAGGGTGAGATGATCGCACTGCCGGGCAACCGTTTTGCCATCGCACTGAACCTGGAGCGCGACTCCGTAGGTGCTGTTGTGATGGGTCCTTACGCTGACCTTGCCGAAGGCATGAAGGTTAAGTGTACTGGCCGTATTCTTGAAGTACCGGTTGGCCGTGGCCTGCTGGGCCGCGTGGTGAACACTCTGGGTGCACCTATTGACGGTAAAGGCGCAATCGACAACGACGGCTTCTCGCCGATCGAAGTTATCGCACCTGGCGTTATCGACCGTCAGTCCGTTGACCAGCCCGTACAGACTGGCTACAAGTCAGTCGATGCGATGATTCCAATCGGCCGTGGCCAGCGTGAGCTGATCATCGGTGACCGTCAGACCGGTAAAACCGCGATGGCGATCGATGCGATCATCAACCAGCGCGACTCCGGCATCAAGTGTGTGTACGTCGCTATCGGTCAGAAAGCGTCTACCATCGCGAACGTGGTTCGTAAGCTGGAAGAGCATAACGCGCTGGCTAACACCATCGTTGTTGTGGCTACCGCTTCCGAATCCGCTGCGCTGCAATACCTGGCGCCGTATGCCGGTTGCGCAATGGGCGAATACTTCCGTGACCGCGGTGAAGATGCGCTGATCGTTTATGATGACCTGTCCAAACAGGCCGTTGCATACCGTCAGGTTTCTCTGCTGCTGCGCCGTCCACCGGGTCGTGAAGCATTCCCTGGTGACGTGTTCTACCTCCACTCCCGTCTGCTGGAGCGTGCTTCCCGCGTAAGCGCTGAGTACGTTGAGCGTTTCACCAACGGTGAAGTGAAAGGTAAAACCGGCTCCCTGACCGCGCTGCCGATTATCGAAACCCAGGCGGGTGACGTTTCCGCGTTCGTTCCAACCAACGTAATCTCGATTACTGATGGTCAGATCTTCCTGGAAACTAACCTGTTTAACTCCGGTATTCGTCCGGCCGTTAACCCAGGTATTTCGGTATCTCGTGTAGGTGGTGCTGCTCAGACCAAGATCATCAAGAAACTGTCCGGTGGTATTCGTACCGCGCTGGCGCAGTATCGTGAACTGGCAGCGTTCTCTCAGTTCGCTTCCGATCTGGATGAAGCAACCCGCAAACAGCTGAGCCACGGTCAGAAAGTGACCGAGCTTCTGAAGCAGAAACAGTATGCGCCGATGTCCGTTGCGCAGCAGGGTCTGGTGCTGTTCGCGGCCGAGCGTGGCTACCTGAATGACGTCGAACTGGCGAAAATCGGTGACTTCGAAGCCGCACTGCTGGCCTTTGCCGATCGCGAACATGCCGAGCTGATGGCTGATATCAACCAGTCTGGTAATTACAACGGCGATATCGAAGAGAAGCTGAAAGGCCTCCTCGAAACGTTCAAGAAAACCCAGTCCTGGTAATGTCTGGCGGCTTGCCCCTTAACGGGCAGGCCGCAAGGCTTTGAGGAGAAGCTTATGGCCGGCGCAAAAGAGATACGTAGTAAGATCGGAAGCGTTCAGAATACGCAGAAGATCACCAAAGCGATGGAAATGGTCGCCGCCTCCAAGATGCGTAAATCGCAGGAACGCATGGCGGCCAGCCGTCCTTATGCAGAGACCATGCGCAAAGTGATTGGTCACATTGCGTTAGGGAATCTGGAGTACAAGCACCCTTACCTGGAAGAGCGTGACGTTAAGCGCGTCGGCTACCTGGTCGTATCTACCGACCGCGGGCTTTGTGGTGGTTTGAACATTAACCTGTTCAAAAAATTGCTGGCGGATATGAAAGGCTGGTCCGATAAAGGCGTTGAGAGCGATCTGGCGATTATCGGTTCCAAAGGTCTCTCATTCTTCAGCTCCGTTGGCGGCAACGTGGTGGCGCAGGTCACCGGCATGGGCGACAAACCTTCACTGTCCGATCTGATTGGCCCGGTGAAAGTGATGTTGCAGGCCTATGATGAAGGCCGTCTCGACAAGCTGTTTATCGTCAGCAACAAATTTATCAACACCATGTCTCAGTCTCCACAAATCGTTCAGCTGCTGCCATTACCGCCAGCGGATGAAGACGAAGGCGTTGTGAAGAAAAGTACCTGGGATTACCTGTACGAACCGGACCCGAAAGCGCTGCTGGACACCCTGCTGCGCCGCTACGTCGAGTCTCAGGTTTACCAGGGTGTTGTCGAAAACCTGGCCAGCGAACAGGCCGCGCGTATGGTGGCGATGAAGGCAGCGACCGACAACGGCGGAAACCTGATCAAAGAGTTGCAGTTGGTATACAACAAAGCTCGTCAGGCCAGCATCACCCAGGAACTTACCGAGATTGTCGGTGGGGCCTCCGCGGTTTAACCAGGTTAAATGATTAGGTAGAGGATTCAAGATGGCTACTGGAAAGATTGTCCAGGTAATCGGCGCCGTGGTGGACGTCGAGTTCCCTCAGGACGCCGTACCGCAAGTGTACAGCGCGCTTGAGGTCAAAAATGGTGATACTCGTCTGGTGCTGGAAGTACAGCAGCAGCTGGGCGGCGGCGTGGTACGTACCATCGCCATGGGTTCTTCAGACGGCCTGAAGCGCAACCTGGACGTGGTTGACCTTGAGCACCCAATTGAAGTGCCGGTCGGCACTGCAACGCTCGGTCGTATCATGAACGTGCTGGGTGAGCCAATCGACATGAAAGGCGACATCGGCGAAGAAGAGCGTTGGGCGATCCACCGTTCTGCACCTTCATACGAAGACCAGTCCAACTCTCAGGAGCTGCTGGAAACCGGTATCAAGGTAATCGACCTGATGTGTCCGTTTGCGAAGGGCGGTAAAGTCGGTCTGTTCGGCGGCGCGGGTGTAGGTAAAACCGTAAACATGATGGAGCTTATCCGTAACATTGCGGCTGAGCACTCAGGTTTCTCCGTGTTTGCCGGTGTGGGCGAGCGTACTCGTGAGGGTAACGACTTCTACCACGAAATGACCGACTCCAACGTTATCGATAAAGTTTCTCTGGTCTATGGCCAGATGAACGAGCCACCAGGAAACCGTCTGCGCGTTGCGCTGACCGGCCTGACCATGGCTGAGAAATTCCGTGACGAAGGGCGTGACGTACTGCTGTTCATCGATAACATCTATCGTTATACCCTGGCCGGTACGGAAGTTTCCGCACTGCTGGGTCGTATGCCTTCAGCGGTAGGCTACCAGCCAACGCTGGCGGAAGAGATGGGTGTTCTGCAGGAACGTATCACCTCAACCAAGACCGGTTCTATCACCTCCGTACAGGCCGTATACGTGCCTGCGGATGACCTGACTGACCCATCTCCAGCCACCACCTTTGCTCACCTTGATGCAACTGTGGTACTGAGCCGTCAGATCGCGTCTCTGGGTATCTACCCGGCCGTTGACCCGCTGGATTCCACCAGCCGTCAGCTGGATCCGCTGGTTGTGGGTCAGGAGCACTACGACGTAGCGCGTGGCGTACAGTCACTGCTGCAACGTTATCAGGAACTGAAAGACATCATCGCCATCCTGGGTATGGACGAACTGTCAGAAGAAGACAAGCTGGTGGTTGCGCGCTCTCGTAAAATGCAGCGCTTCCTCTCCCAGCCATTCTTCGTGGCGGAAGTCTTTACCGGTTCTCCAGGCAAGTATGTGACGCTGAAAGATACCATCCGTGGCTTTAAAGGCATTATGGACGGTGAATTCGACCACATGCCTGAGCAGGCTTTCTACATGGTCGGTTCTATCGAAGAAGCCGTGGAAAAAGCGAAGAAACTGTAATCATATCCCGGATTATTTCGGGCTGTAGCGGCAGGATAAATGCCAGTGCAGCCTGAAGTATTACGGGAAGTTTCTCTGGAGGTTAATTATGGCTATGACTTATCACCTGGACGTCGTCAGCGCTGAACAGAAGATGTTCGAAGGCCTGGTACAGAAAATTCAGGTGTCAGGTAGCGAAGGCGAGCTGGGGATTTTCCCCGGACACGCACCGCTGCTGACCGCCATTAAACCGGGTATGGTGCGTATCGTTAAGCAGCAGGGTGACGAAGAGTATATCTATCTCTCCGGCGGCCTGCTGGAAGTTCAGCCCGGCGCGGTTACCGTGCTGGCTGATACGGCGATTCGCGGCACCGACCTCGACGAAGCCCGCGCGATTGAAGCGAAGCGCAAAGCCGAAGAGCATATGAACAGCTCTCACGGCGATGTGGATTTTGCTACCGCGTCGGCTGAACTGGCTAAAGCGATCGCCAAACTGCGCGTGATCGAGTTGACCAAAAAAGCGATGTAGCCCAGGTTTAAGCAAGAATGCCAGTCAGGAAACTGACTGGCATTTTTTTTTGCTTGCGCTCCGGCGGCCGCGCGCCTAATTTTGGACCGAGAAAAATGTAGTAATTTCGGCGCCAAACCGTTTTACTTCCGTCTAATTACAGAATGTTCAGGATGACTATGTCTAACAGCCCGATGAGTGTGGTGATCCTTGCTGCTGGCAAGGGAACCCGCATGTACTCCGATCTGCCAAAGGTGCTGCATTTGCTTGCCGGAAAACCGATGGTGCAACACGTTATTGATGCCGCAAACGGCCTCGGTGCCAGAAAGGTACATCTGGTCTACGGGCACGGTGGTGACCTTTTACAGTCCACGCTGACCGATCCTGCCCTGAACTGGGTTTTGCAGGCGGAGCAGCTGGGTACGGGGCACGCGATGCAGCAGGCTGCCCCGCACTTTGCCGATGATGAAGACATCCTGATGCTGTACGGCGACGTCCCGCTGATTTCAGTACCGACCTTGCAGCGGCTACAGCGCGCTAAACCTGAAGGCGGGATCGCCCTGCTGACCGTGATGCTGGAGAACCCAACTGGCTACGGACGTATTCTTCGCAGCAACGGCTCGGTTGTCGGCATTGTTGAACAGAAAGATGCTTCACCGGCGCAGCTGGCCATTAATGAGGTCAATACCGGCATCCTGATGGCTAACGGGGCCGATATGAAGCGCTGGCTCAGCAAGCTGACCAATAACAATGCCCAGGGTGAGTACTACATTACCGATATCATCGCCCTGGCGCATCAGGAAGGACGCGTCACCGAGGCGGTGCACCCGGACCGTGCTACGGAGACCGACGGCGTTAACAACCGGCTTCAGCTGGCAACGCTTGAGCGTATCTACCAGGCGGAGCAGGCGGAAAGGCTGCTGCTGGCCGGCGTCATGCTCAATGACCCCGCCCGTTTTGATTTACGGGGCGAGCTGAAGCATGGACGGGACGTGGTGATCGATACAAACGTCATTATCGAAGGGCGGGTGACGCTGGGTAACCGCGTTAAAATCGGCAGCGGCTGCCATCTGAAAAACTGCATCATTGGCGACGATTGCGAAATCAGCGCCTACAGCGTGCTGGAAGACGCGGAGCTGGCTGCTGCCAGCACGGTAGGGCCCTTTGCCCGACTGCGTCCTGGGAGTAAGCTGGCGGAAGGCGCGCACGTGGGGAACTTCGTCGAGATGAAGAAGGCCACGCTGGGCAAAGGCTCCAAGGCGGGCCACCTGAGCTACCTCGGTGACGCCGAGATCGGTGCTGGCGTTAATATCGGTGCCGGCACTATTACCTGCAACTATGACGGCGTGAACAAATCCAGAACCACCATTGGTGATAACGTCTTTGTTGGCTCGGATACGCAGCTGGTTGCGCCTGTTTCCATTGCGGCGGGCGTTACCATCGCCGCTGGCACGACGGTGATGCAGGATGTCACTGCCGAAGGCCTGGTCTATAACCGCAAAGATCAGAACCTGAAAACCGGCTGGCAGCGGCCGGTGAAGAAGTCATAACTTATTTTTTCAGGGTGGGAGCAATTCCGCCCTCAGTCAGGCAGTCATACAAAAATAAACCCCACTCTCTACAAGGCTCGGGGTACCGGAATAGACCGGATTAATCAGATCGGTAGGCAAAGCTAATGGCCATCGCGCCATGACGTCAGGAAAAACACTATGTGTGGAATTGTAGGTGCAGTAGCGCAACGTGATATCGCCGAGATCCTGCTGGAAGGATTACGCCGCCTTGAGTACCGGGGGTATGACTCAGCCGGACTGGCTGTGGTGACGGCAAAAGGAGAAGTGACCCGCCTTCGCCGGCTGGGCAAAGTTCAGAAGCTGGCGGAAGCGGCGGAAACCACCTCACTGGAGGGCGGCACCGGTATCGCCCATACGCGCTGGGCAACGCACGGCGAGCCGTCTGAAGCCAATGCGCATCCTCATATCTCTGAGCATGTTATCGTCGTCCATAACGGCATCATTGAAAACCATGAGCCGCTGCGCGAGCAGCTGCAGGCCCGTGGCTATCGCTTTGCCTCAGAAACCGATACCGAAGTGGTCGCTCACCTGGTTCACTGGGAGCAGAAGCAGGGCGGTACGCTGCGTGAAGTGGTGCTGAGGGTTATCCCGCAGCTGCGCGGCGCCTATGGCATGGTTATTATGGACAGCCGCGACCCCTCGCTGCTGGTGGCTGCGCGTTCCGGTAGTCCGCTGGTGATTGGTCGCGGCGTGGGTGAAAACTTCATCGCTTCCGATCAGCTGGCGCTGCTGCCGGTTACCCGCCGCTTTATCTACCTTGAAGAGGGCGATATTGCCGAAATTACCCGCCGCGATGTGACCATTGTCGATCGCAGCGGTGAAACCGTGCAGCGCAGCGAGATCGAATCTAACGTACAGTACGATGCGGGTGATAAAGGCCTCTATCGTCACTATATGCAGAAAGAGATCTATGAGCAGCCGATGGCGATCAAAAACACCCTGAGCGGACGTTTCAGTCACGGCGAGGTCGATCTGACCGAGCTGGGGCCAACGGCGAACGATCTGCTGAGCCAGGTTGAGCATATTCAGATTGTTGCCTGCGGGACTTCTTACAACTCAGGGATGGTTTCGCGCTACTGGTTTGAAGCACTCGCTAACGTGCCGTGCGACGTGGAGATTGCTTCGGAGTTCCGTTACCGTAAATCCGCGGTGCGGAAAAACAGCCTGCTGATCACCCTCTCCCAGTCCGGTGAGACGGCGGACACGCTGGCTGCGCTTCGCCTTTCTAAAGAGCTGGGCTACCTCGGTTCGCTGGCTATTTGTAACGTGGCGGGCTCTTCGCTGGTGCGTGAATCCGATCTGGCCCTGATGACCAAAGCAGGCACGGAGATTGGCGTCGCCTCAACGAAAGCCTTTACCACCCAGCTGACCGTTCTGCTGATGCTGGTGGCGAAAATTGGCCGCCTGAAGGGCGTGGACGCGCAAATTGAGCATGACATCGTGCATGGATTGCAGGCGCTGCCAAGCCGCATTGAACAGATGCTCTCGCAGGACACGCTGATTGAGGCGCTGGCCGAGGAGTTTTCCGACAAGCATCATGCGCTGTTCCTTGGCCGTGGCAATCAGTATCCGATTGCGATGGAAGGCGCGCTGAAGCTGAAAGAGATCTCCTATATTCATGCTGAAGCTTATGCTGCCGGTGAACTGAAGCACGGACCGCTGGCGCTGATCGATGCCGATATGCCGGTTATCGTGGTCGCGCCGAATAACGATCTGCTGGAAAAGCTGAAGTCGAATATTGAGGAAGTGCGCGCGCGGGGAGGCCTGCTCTATGTGTTTGCCGATCAGGATGCCGGCTTTAGCGACAGCGAAGGCATGAAGATCATTTCACTGCCGCATGTGGAAGAGGTGATTGCGCCAATCTTCTATACCGTGCCGCTCCAGCTGCTCTCCTATCACGTTGCGCTGATCAAAGGCACAGACGTCGATCAGCCGCGTAACCTGGCGAAGTCAGTAACCGTGGAATAAAAAAGCGCCCCTTCGGGGGCGTTTCTGCTTTCTGAGCTGGGCAGTTAATCAGCGACTGAACTCCTCTGTATATCAGCATGCTTCCCCGCCGCTTTTATTAAAGCGCAATAAGATCTTTGGCATCCGTTCAGAAGCCTGACGCTGCGGTGTGACCTGCGCCTGAGCAGGCTGAAGCAGAAGTTTTTCCCCAAAAGATGCCGGCAATAATATATCCGGTATATCGCTGGGCGACCCGAATACAAACCGCCTTCCTCTTTTAGCCCATGACGGCCCCGCGCATCAGTGCTGGTTATTTGTTGACCACTGTAATAAAACTGTAATATAGAAGACATTTTACTGTCACGAAACTGTCCTATTTTGCCTCCAGCAGCAATCATAACTCAGACTAAAAAGGCGCTAAGCCTGACCTCAACTCCCCTGGAGGGAACATGACTCTGATGCAAAAAACTCTGGCTCAATGTGTAGCAGTTACTCTTTCATTGAGCGCCGTTTCTGCCTTCGCCGCGACCAATCTGACGGGCGCTGGTGGAACATTCCCGGCACCGGTCTATAACAAATGGGCAGCAGAATACAACAAAGCAACAGGCGCTCAGGTTAACTATCAGGGGATCGGCTCTTCCGGCGGCGTGAAGCAAATCATTGCTAAAACCGTCGACTTTGGTGCATCCGATGCGCCGATGAAACAGGAAGACCTGGATAAAAATGGCCTGTTCCAGTTCCCTACCGTGATCGGTGGCGTGGTGCTGGCAGTCAATATCCCTGGCGTTAAATCAGGTCAGCTGACGCTGGACGGCAAAACCGTGGGCGATATCTACCTGGGCAATATCAAAAAATGGAACGACCCGGCCATCGTTAAGCTGAACCCGGACGTGAAACTGCCTGACAGCAACATCAACGTGGTACGCCGCGCTGACGGTTCCGGCACCTCTTTCGTCTTCACCAGCTACCTCTCTAAGGTCAGCAGCGACTGGAGCAGCAAGGTCGGTAAAGGCAATACCGTTAACTGGCCAACCGGTCTGGGCGGCAAGGGCAATGACGGCGTCGCCGCGTTTGTTCAGCGTCTGCCCGGGTCAATCGGCTATGTGGAATATGCCTACGCCAAGCAGAATAACCTGGCCTACACCAAACTGATTGATGCCGATGGCAAAGCGGTTGAGCCAAGCGAGCAGAGCTTTAGCGATGCCGCTAAAGGCGCCAACTGGAGCGAATCCTTTGCTCAGGATCTGACTTATCAGAAAGGTGATAACGCGTGGCCAATCGCCTCCACCACCTTCATCCTGCTGCATAAAGATCAGGCTAACCCGGAAAAAGGCGCTGCCGTGCTGGAATTCTTTGACTGGGCTTACAAAAACGGTGGCGAAACCACCAACAGCCTGGATTACGCTTCACTGCCAGACTCCGTGGTTGAGCAGATTCGCGCAGCCTGGAAAACCAATGTGAAAGACAGTTCCGGTAAAGCGCTGTACTAAGCAGTTCACGGGAGTGAAGTGATTCGCTCCGTGCCATGAGGCGGCCGACGTGCCGCCTTAACACTTTCGACAACGAGAATTCTATGGCTGCAACCAAGCCGACTTTTAAGGCTCCCGGTAAGCAAGGTGATCTCATTTTCGGCGCGCTGGTTAAACTGGCTGCGCTGATTGTGCTGTTGCTGCTCGGCGGCATTATCGTCTCGCTCATCGTCTCCTCATGGCCCAGCATTCAGAAGTTTGGCTTCTCCTTTCTGTGGACCAAAACCTGGGATGCGCCCAACGAACAATTTGGTGCGCTGGTACCGATCTACGGCACCATCGTCACCTCCATTATCGCCCTGGTTATCGCCGTTCCCGTCAGCTTTGGTATCGCCCTGTTTCTGACTGAACTGGCACCCAACTGGCTGCGTCGCCCGCTTGGGGTGGCGATTGAACTGCTGGCGGCTATCCCCAGCATTGTTTACGGCATGTGGGGGCTGTTTGTTTTCGCGCCGCTGTTTGCGACCTGGTTCCAGGCTCCGCTGGGAGACCTGATGTCGAATATTCCCATCGTCGGTGCGCTGTTCTCTGGCCCGGCGTTTGGTATCGGTATTCTGGCTGCCGGGATTATCCTGGCGATTATGATTATTCCTTATATCGCCTCCGTCATGCGTGACGTCTTCGAACAGACGCCGGTCATGATGAAAGAATCTGCTTACGGCATCGGCTGTACCACCTGGGAAGTGATCTGGCGCATCGTGCTGCCGTTCACCAAAAACGGCGTGATCGGTGGGGTGATGCTGGGCCTGGGGCGTGCGCTGGGGGAAACCATGGCCGTCACCTTTATCATCGGCAACACGTACCAGCTCGACAGCCCTTCGCTGTTTATGCCGGGTAACAGTATTACGTCCGCGCTGGCTAACGAATTTGCCGAAGCTGAATCAGGTGTGCATACCGCCGCCCTGATGGAGCTGGGACTGATCCTGTTTGTGATTACCTTTATCGTACTGGCCTGCTCAAAGCTGATGGTGATGAAGCTGGCGAAAAGCGAAGGAGCCCGCACATGACCGCGATAGAGCTGCAATCCCGTGCCGAGCTGGACGCCTCCCGCCGGAAAATGCAGGCGTGGCGCCGTACCAAAAACCGTATCGCGCTGACGCTTTCCCTGCTGACCATGGCCTTTGGCCTCTTCTGGCTGGTCTGGATCCTGTTTACTACCGTGACCCGTGGCATTGACGGTATGACGCTGTCGCTGTTTACGGAGAACACGCCGCCGCCGAACACGGCGGGTGGCGGCCTTGCCAACGCCATTGCCGGGAGCGGGCTGCTGATCCTCT
Organism: Erwinia psychrophila; assembly: GCF_039023475.1. Lineage (NCBI taxonomy): Bacteria > Pseudomonadati > Pseudomonadota > Gammaproteobacteria > Enterobacterales > Erwiniaceae > Erwinia > Erwinia psychrophila. Next base: position 409,874 of record NZ_JBCHVB010000004.1, on the reverse strand, counting down.
GGTCAACGGCCGTGGGGACACCTCTGGGGATCATGGCGGGTATTTATCTGGCCGAGTATGGCCGTAAATCCTGGCTGGCCGAAGTGATTCGCTTTATTAACGACATTCTGCTCTCCGCCCCTTCCATTGTGGTCGGGCTGTTTGTTTACACAATTGTTGTTGCCCAGATGAAGCACTTCTCGGGACTGGCTGGCGTGGTTGCGCTGGCGCTGTTGCAGATCCCGATCGTTATCCGGACCACGGAGAATATGCTGAAACTGGTGCCGGACAGCCTGCGTGAAGCGGCCTATGCGCTGGGTACGCCGCAGTGGAAAATGATTTCGGCAATCACCTTAAAAGCGTCGATATCGGGCATCCTGACGGGTGTGCTGCTGGCGATTGCGCGTATCGCGGGTGAAACCGCCCCGCTGCTGTTTACTTCGCTCTCCAATCAGTTCTGGAGTACCGACATGATGCAGCCGCTGGCAAACCTGCCGGTAACCATCTTCAAATTCGCCATGAGCCCGTTTGCCGAATGGCAAAGCCTGGCCTGGGCGGGCGTGCTGCTGATTACCGTCTGCGTGTTGCTGCTGAATATTCTGGCGCGCGTGATTTTTGCCAAGAGTAAACATTAATTGAGAAGCGCGGCTGCGGCGGCGCGAATAAGCGAGAACGAGAATGGCTGACAACACGTCCAGTAATATGATTCAGGTTCGTGATTTGAACTTCTACTATGGCAAGTTCCATGCGCTGAAGAACATTAACCTGAATATTAACAAGAATCAGGTGACGGCGTTCATCGGCCCGTCGGGCTGCGGGAAGTCCACCCTGCTGCGTACGTTTAATAAGATGTTTTCTCTTTATCCGGAGCAGCGCGCCGAGGGTGAAATTCTGCTCGACGGTGAAAATATTCTCACCGACAGCCAGGATATTGCCCTGCTGCGCGCCCGTGTTGGCATGGTGTTTCAGAAGCCCACGCCGTTCCCGATGTCGATTTATGACAACATCGCCTTCGGCGTGCGCCTGTTTGAAAAGCTCTCCCGGGCCGATATGGACGAGCGGGTACAGTGGGCGCTGACGAAAGCGGCGCTGTGGAACGAAACCAAAGATAAACTTCACCAGAGCGGCTACAGCCTTTCTGGCGGACAGCAGCAGCGTCTCTGTATTGCCCGCGGCATTGCGATTCGCCCGGAGGTGTTGCTGCTGGATGAACCTTGTTCGGCGCTGGATCCAATCTCAACCGGCCGCATTGAAGAGCTGATCACCGAGCTGAAACAGGATTACACCGTCGTGATCGTTACGCATAATATGCAGCAGGCCGCGCGCTGCTCCGATCACACGGCCTTTATGTATCTGGGCGAGCTGATCGAATTCAGCGATACTGACACGCTGTTTACCAAGCCGCACCAGAAACAGACCGAAGACTATATTACTGGCCGCTACGGTTGATCTGACCGGGAGAGAACATCATGGATAACCTGAATCTGAATAAACATATCTCCGGGCAGTTCAACGCCGAGCTGGAGCATATCCGTACCCAGGTGATGACGATGGGGGGAATGGTTGAACAGCAGCTGACCGACGCCATTACCGCCATGCATAACCGGGATGGCGAACTGGCAAAACTGGTGATCGACGGTGACCAGAAGGTCAATATGATGGAGGTGTCGATCGATGAAGCCTGTGTGCGCATCATCGCCAAGCGCCAGCCAGCCGCCAGCGATTTACGTCTGGTGATGGCGATCATCAAGACCATCTCGGAGCTGGAGCGTATCGGCGACGTGGCGGAGAAAATCAGCCGCACCGCGCTGGAAAAATTTGGGCAGCATCATCAGCCGCTGCTGGTAAGCCTGGAGTCTCTGGGTCACCATACCATTCAGATGCTGCATGACGTGCTGGATGCGTTTGCGCGTATGGACCTGAACGCCGCCATTGAAATTTACCGGGAAGATAAAAAAGTCGACCAGGAATATGAAGGCATCGTGCGCCAGCTGATGACTCATATGATGGAAGATCCGCGAACCATTCCCAGCGTGCTGACCGCGCTCTTCTGCGCGCGCGCCATTGAGCGCATTGGCGATCGCTGCCAGAATATCTGCGAAATTATCTTCTATTTCGTGAAGGGTCAGGACTTCCGCCATGTTGGCGGCGACCAGTTAGATAAGCTGCTGACCGGCGATACGGACGGCAGTAATCCTGCCTGATCCCTGCCTGGCCGGGAGATCCCGGCCTGCTTTTTCCCGCCCGCGTTTTTCCGTTGGAATGTGACTCTCCGCAAATTTATACTTGGCGCACATTTTTTTTCGACAGGAAACGCGCATGACTCTCAAGACGCCGCAAAAGGGCGCCACGCCGGGCAAGGCGATGCTGGCGGCCGTCAGCGGTTACGCCATGGATGGTTTCGATCTGCTCATTCTTGGCTTCATGCTGCCGGCCATCAGCGTCTCGCTGGCGCTGGACTCTTCTCAGGCGGGTTCGCTGGTGACCTGGACGCTGATCGGCGCGGTGATCGGCGGCATTATCTTTGGTCATCTCAGCGACCGTTTCGGACGCATCCGCGTGCTGACGTTCACCATCCTGATGTTTTCCGTGTTTACCGGGCTTTGCGCCATCGCGCAGGGATACTGGGATTTGCTGATCTACCGCACGCTGGCAGGCGTGGGGCTGGGGGGCGAGTTCGGGATCGGTATGGCGCTGATTGCCGAGTCCTGGCCTGCTAACAAACGCAACCGCGCCTCGGCATGGGTCGGTATGGGCTGGCAGCTGGGCGTGCTGCTGGCGGCACTGATTACGCCGCTGCTGCTGAACGTGATCGGCTGGCGCGGTATGTTTCTGGTGGGGCTGCTGCCTGCACTGGTTTCCTTTGCTATCCGCCGGGGGCTGGGTGAGCCGGAAGCCTTTACCCGACAGAGCGAAAAACAGCAGCGCCTCGCTTTTACTGCGAGGATCAAACTGCTCTTCCATGATGCCGCAACGGCGAAAGCCAGCCTGGGCATCTTTATCCTCTGCTCCGTGCAGAACTTCGGCTATTACGGCCTGATGATCTGGATGCCCAGCTACCTCTCCGCCAATTTCGGTTTTTCGCTGACCAAATCTGGCCTGTGGACGGCGGTAACGGTGGTCGGTATGACCTTTGGCATCTGGCTGTTTGGCGTGCTGGCGGATCGGTTCGCCCGCTGGAAAATTTTTCTGTTTTATCAGTTCGGGGCGGTGGTGATGGTGATCGTTTACGCCCAGCTACGCGATCCCACCGTGATGCTCTTTACCGGCGCGCTGATGGGTATGTTTGTGAACGGGATGATTGGCGGCTATGGCGCCCTGATTTCTGATACCTATCCCGTCCAGGTCCGCGCCACCGCGCAAAATGTCCTGTTTAATCTGGGGCGTGGCGTGGGGGGCTTCGGTCCGCTGGTCATTGGCCTGCTGGCTGCGAAAATCTCGTTTGCGGCGGCCATTACGCTGCTGGCGCTGATTTACCTGCTGGATATTTTCGCCACGCTGTTTCTTCTGCCAAAAACAGAAGGTGATGAGGATCGGCTGGGCGCAATCGGCTGACTGTGTAGCCTTTGCGGCGGCAGGTACAGGGTTTGATACCTGCCGCCGCCGATCTCTCTTCGCTTTTTCGCCGCGCTGAAAGGACTAGCGGGTTAGCATCCAGCCTTTTTCCCGCCACAGCGCAGGCAACTGGGCCATATCATCGAATACGGTCACCAGAGGATGCTCAAGAGGCTTATTGTGCGCATCGGCACAGTAGTAAAAAACCGGGATTCCCGCAGCAATACCCGCTTTCGCGCCAGCTTCGGAATCATCGACCAGAATGCAGTTTTCAAGAGGAACGCCCATCTGACTGGCCGCATGGTGCATCAGCTCAGGCTCCGGCTTCCAGCTGTTAATATCGTAGCCGCTGTACAACCGGTCATCAAAAAAGCCCAGCATACCGGTCAGACCCAGCGAGTGCTGCATTTTGCCCACGGTGCCGTTGGACACCACGCAAACAGGCACATTCATCTGGTCAAGCAGCTCGCGGGCGCCGGCGATCGGCTTCAGTTCAAGATCGAACAGGCGAGCGACTTCCTTACGGTAGGCCGGTTCCAAAACCTCGACCGGGACAGTCAGCTGATGGCGTGCGCAAACGTCGGCGATAATGTCATAAAGCTTAACGCCCTTATATTTTTCAAACATCTCCTGAAGTGAGAGCTCAGCGCCAAACCGCGCAAAGGTGTTTACATAGGCCTGGGTACAGAGCAACTCGCTGTCTACCAGCGTTCCGTCACAATCAAAAAAGACACATTCAACCGTCATGCAGCGCTTCTCCATTTTTGCCGTGTTCTCCCACTTTACTGCTTTACCGCTGAATTGCGATGAGGAAATGTCAATTACCCTTAGCGGTCGCGACTGAACGACAAAAGCAGGCAATCGGTTGCGAAAATTAATAACGCCGTCTGGCAAAAACAAATTTTTAGGTTAGGATAGCGGTCGTTAACTTTTCTCCGTTTTGGATACACACAATGAATAACACTGGTCTGTTGCAACGGGTCTTTAAACTGCATGAACACGGCACGACGGCCCGAACAGAAGTGGTCGCGGGCTTCACTACTTTTCTGACGATGGTCTACATCGTCTTTGTGAACCCGCAAATTCTCGGTGTGGCGGGCATGAACACCCAGGCGGTGTTTGTTACTACCTGCCTGATCGCCGCTTTCGGCAGTATCCTGATGGGGCTGGTCGCAAATCTGCCGGTCGCGCTGGCACCGGCGATGGGGCTGAACGCCTTCTTCGCTTTTGTGGTGGTTGGTGCCATGGGCATTTCCTGGCAGGTGGGTATGGGCGCCATCTTCTGGGGTGCCGTCGGGCTGCTGCTGCTGACGATCTTCCGCGTGCGCTACTGGATGATTGCCAATATTCCGGTCAGCCTGCGGGTGGGGATCTCTGCGGGTATCGGCCTGCTGATTGCGATGATCGGCCTGAAAAATGCCGGCATCGTGGTAGCTAATAAAGATACGCTGGTGGCCGTCGGCGATCTTTCCTCTCACAGCGTACTGCTGGGGGCGCTGGGCTTCTTTATTATCGCGATTCTTGCTTCACGCAATATTCATATCGCCGTACTGGTATCGATTGTGGTGACCACGCTGATCGCGCTGGCGATTGGTGACGTGCAGTTCGGCGGGGTCTTCTCCATACCGACAGGTATCACATCCGTGGTGGGAGAGGTCGATCTGGCGGGTTCACTGAATCTCGGCATGGCCGGAATCATCTTCTCCTTTATGCTGGTTAACCTGTTTGACTCTTCGGGGACGCTGATTGGCGTGACGGATAAGGCCGGGCTGGCGGATGAAAAAGGCACTTTCCCACGAATGAAGCAGGCGCTGTATGTGGACAGCATCAGCTCCGTTGCCGGCTCCTACATCGGGACTTCTTCCGTCACTGCCTACATTGAGAGCTCTTCCGGCGTTTCCGTCGGCGGCCGTACTGGTCTGGTTGCCGTGGTTACGGGGGTTTTGTTCCTGCTGGTGATGTTCCTTTCCCCGCTGGCGGGCATGGTGCCACCCTATGCGGCGGCAGGCGCGCTGATTTACGTCGGCGTCCTGATGACCTCAAGCCTGGCGCGCGTGAAATGGGACGACCTGACCGAAGCGGTACCGGCGTTTGTCACTGCCGCCATGATGCCCTTCAGCTTTTCTATCACGGAAGGGATTGCGCTGGGCTTTATCTCCTATTGTGTGATGAAGGCAGGCACAGGCCGCTGGCGTGAGATTAGTGGCTGCGTGGTTGTGGTAGCGCTGCTGTTTGTGGCGAAGATCGCCTTTATCGACGCATAACCGTTCCCGGTTACTGCCGGACTTTTCCTGAAGCGGGAAGTTCTTTCCCGCTTGCTTCAGCCGCTGTACGGCCTCTCTGATGCGCAATCCTTCTCTTTCCCTCAAGCCTCTTCAGACGTCGCTGGTCGTTTTTCGATCTTACCCACCATGGGGCACCAGGCTTTCTTTGCCTGAACGTTTGCTTTCTCATCATATTATAGTGGGACAGAGCAAGTTGTAGTTCCTACGCTGTGGAAAATTCCAGGCGTTAAGATACCGGGTAATGGTGGCTTGAAATGAAAAATGAAATAAAAAACTGTAATCGATATTGCCAGCGCACTGTCATCAAACGATGAACAATCATGGGAAACAACATTTGAAAAACTAAGCGCAGAGCTGGGTTTGGATTACAAGTCATCCTTTCACTGTCCATGGCCATGACATTGTTATATTCCTCTCCCCCAGCCGGTTTTTTATTTTTTCTCCAGATACAGATTCCCATTAAATTAATGTGCTCCTGGTGGGACAATAATTTTTTATTGAGATACAGCATTTTTTAGAAGTTACAGGCGTTTTCTGTATACATTATTCCATAATGCGATCGCGACGGTAATCAATGACAATCCGCTGGCGCGATAAATCTGAGTAATTCCCAGATCGCGAAGCCTTATTTCGTAGGGCGATGCATGAAGATAGCCTGGGCAAGTGTATTCCGGACTGCTGCTTTGTTCAGTCCGGCCTGAACTCTGCGACGCAATGCAGAATCGCCGTACCAGCCTTGCTTAATAATGAGCGGCGCAGAATATTGTATACCCCAGGCATTACCAGGGAGGATGACCATTAAAACTGGCGAATGAATGACAGAATATTCATGCAGTACAGGCCTCAGCGATGAGACATTATGACAACGCTGTTTTTCCCGGTTGCCTTTTATAATTAAGAGGGTGTAGTCTTTTCAGCTGTAATTCCCCACTTACGATATGAGTAGCAATCCGCTACAGGCAGGTGTTTACAAACTATCTTGAGGATTTCCAAATGTCAGCAAAAACAGTTGTAATAACAGGAGCCCTTTCCGGAATTGGCGAAGAGTGCTGTCGTCAGTTTGCGAATAACGGTTATAACGTAATATTTTCCGGTAGAAATGCCAAAAGAGGCGAAAAACTACAAGAGGCGTTGAGAAACATTCATTCCCAGAGCCACTTTGTACTCGCTGATATTGTGATTGAAGAGCAAGTCGCCGCTTTAATAGAAAAAGCCTGTCAAATATACGGAAGGATTGACACATTAATTAACAGTGCGGGAACAGAAGGCCAGCCTGCGCCACATGATCGAACTACCGTCGAAGACTTTCACCAGGTATTTGATACAAACGTCCTGGGGACACAGCTTGTAATGAAGCATGCTTTGCCGGTTATGAGCAAGCAGGGAGCCGGTAGCTTAATCAATATTTCCTCCCAGGCAGGATTGGTTGGGATCCCTGGAGCAAGCGTATATGCTGCCAGTAAACATGCGGTCAATGGGCTTACACGCTCTGCAGCACTTGAAGTTGCAGCTAAAGGCGTCAGGGTGAATGCAATTGCGCCTGGCCCTGTAGAGACTGATATGTTTGATCGCTTTGTGGGTCGGAATGAGGAAGCGAAAGCAGAATTTCTCAGCAGAATGCCTACCGGGCGGATAGCCACAACTGGGGAGATTGCCGCCACGGCTTTATTCCTCGCTTCTGATGCCGCTCGATCCATCATAGGACAAATTATTACAGTTGATGGCGGGTACTCGGTTGGTTAGAACGAATTCTGATGCTGTGAGTCCGCTGCATGAAGCGGACTTTAAAGCAACCATCGCCGTGGAATCCACATTGTCGATATCTCTCATCGTCTGGATTGAGGCAGAGTAAACCGATGTCGGGTTGATCTGCCTTTCAGTTGTCTGCAAGGTTTTCTACAACGGTGGTAGAGCAGGAGGCTGATACCCACAAAGGTGACAAAGCAACAAAATCCCACTGGAGGGGCTTTTTTATGGAAAAGGGAAAACGATCTTTCACCCGTGAGGAGCAAATTCCTGCGCCAACGATTGAATCCTATATGGACAACCCCTTAATCAATGCCGGGGGCGGGATTATCCTTGTGAAGGATTTGAACCACCGCTTTGTGGCCTCTAACACAGTGTTTAGCCGTTTCTCAGGGGTGCACCCTTATAAGCTACAGGGATTAAATGATTCGGATATGCCCTGGGCTGAAAGAGGTGATATTTATATCAATCATGAGAGTGCTATTCTATCCGGCGAAAATTATAATGTCCTTGAACCGTTGCCTGGGGTGGTTAAGGCCTATTTGCACACATCCAAAGAGATTATTTATAATAAAAATGGGCATCCTGCAGGAACGCTGGCTACTGCTGTTATTATGAAAGGCGCTTTTGATTTTTCTAACGTTACCGGAAAATCAAAGTATCTGAAAGTGTCCGCATACCGGGGGGTAAATCTTACTGCTAATGAGGCCAGAGTGCTGTTTTTTATCCTTAAGGGGATGAGAAGGAAAAGAATTGCAGACATCATGAATATGTCACTTGCAAACTATGATTATTATTTACGGAATATTAAATTAAAATTCCACTCTGACTCAACAGCTAATCTTATAGAGGTTTGCATTGAGCGCGGCTATCATGAAAACTTTCCTTTTCAAATGGTTATGTGATGTGTTAAGTTTCATGACCTATGAGAACTCATAGGTTTCTATTTTTTGGTGTTTGATTGTTCCGTTTATTAATATTACCCTGAGCATGTTGAAGAACTGAGGTAAGTAATGTCTCTTCATCGAAGCAAACGCAATACCAGGGGAATATAAAAAAATAATAAATAATTTATGAGAGTCTGTAATTTTAATTATGTGTCGTTTATTAACACATCTTTCGGTTTTGTTGATTTTATATCTGTAATGATATTGCACGCTGAATGCTAATCTGGTTCGAATGCCATAGTATTCAGCGTTTTTTTATGCAGCAAGGCTAATGCTATATTCTCAACCGCTCCGGTTTCCCCTGAGAGTATTTTTTCTGGGTATTGAAGTTGCTACACCCTGGTAGGCCAGTGAGGCGTAATCCGCTTTTTCTGCCTCTATTAGCGACGTCGATAAAGCAGGGAAACCCTGATGCTGAAAAAGCTTGCCAGCTACCCCAGGCAGAAGGGACTTGCCAAAGCACTGAGAGAATTGACCGCATAGAGCGAACTCTGTGCATGCCCGGCGGGTTCGGCGATCTGGCACTGTGTCGGCCGGTTCAGGCAGGACTGAATAAAGACAAAGCCCGTAACGCGCTGGCGCGTGCGGTATTCATGCACCGGCTGCGAGAAATAAAGGACCGGAAACCGGGAATCAGAGCTGTCGCGCCAGCGGATTGACGCAGCTGAAGGCTGCGATCTCCCTCTGGAATACCTGTATATGGAAAAAGCAGTTGATGCCCTGAAGCGTAAGGGGCTACAGATCAACGAGCAGTTACTGTCGCATTTGTCGCATTTGTCGCGGTTAGCTGGGAGCATAATAAACTGACTGGCGATTATAACTGGAAAAGTAACCGGCCACCGGTAAGTTTCGCCGGCTGAGGCCAGCTAAAATCAAAAATTGCAAAAAATAGCCGTAACGTACAATAATTTTAGATCTCCAGACTGCCCCTTTATCGTATCCAGACGTGAGCGTTAATTTTAACAAAAGCGTGGCTCGTGGTCAGGCTGACGCTGGAATGCCGTGGCCAGTACGTGCAGAAAAGCGGGAATATTCATCTGGCAGGGGGAGGTCGCAAAAAACGGTTCATACCCAGGAAGGATGTTCATTTTTCCAGCGGCAGACTGGTCAGCCGCAGCACTTGTGGTCCCACATGCTGCGAGGCGGTCAGCAGTTCATACCGTCTTTCCAGCACCCTGCCATCATAATCCCAAAGGTGCAGCCGATCGCTGCCGCGAGAAAATGCGCAGGACCAGACCAGCAGATCTTCCACGTCAGAAATGGCCTGAGTATCAGGAAAGGCCTGCGACCGCAGACGGCCAGATGCCGGTAGCAGCCGCAGCGTATGCGTACCGTGGTCTGCTTTATCCGATAATTTCAGCACGCTTTGCCGGATAGCCCAGAGCTGGGTGGCAGCTTCGTAAGGATCGGCCTGCGCCCGAATCCAGGCCTTTTCGCCTGAGGAAAGCCCACTGGCCAGCTGCTCAATCGCCTGCCGGCTGTGAGCGCGCACAAACTCCATCCCCAGGCCGCCGTGACCCTCCTCGTCTGCCAGCAGAACACCCACAATATTGCCCGCATAGGCGATGCTGAAGTCGGGTAGCTCAGGGTCAGCAAAGCAGGGGCGTCCATTGCTGCTCATGGTAATTTCAGGCAGGACGGCTATGCCATAGATCTGCTGCATCAGCGCTGCCAGTACAACCCGTGAGGCAAGATAGCGAGCCCGGCGCTTTTCAGGCAGGCTGCTGGCGAGATTAACCACCGGGTCGGGAAGGTGTCGCGCGGGTACCAGAGTGTGGTTCAGGGTCCACCGTGCAAAATGACTGGCCATCTGTCACTCCATGATAATGGTCGGGAAATTAGCCCGATTATTGTAAGAATTTTCTTAGCAACTTTCACCCACCTTTACATCAATATGGGTTTTTTCAGAATGATGGCGTATCGCCCAGGCAGGCAGGTGGTATTTATAAATAAGAGAAGTGGGGGTCAATTGATATAAGGAGCGGGTTTAGTTTACTGTCTGGGTTTTTAATAAATTATAATGATTGCTTATCTTTAATTTTCCCTTGTGTACTGCGAGACAACAAAGCTCAGGCTGCTCTCTTGTCTTATCTGAGAATTTTCAAAGTTAAACGATAAAGCCGGTGTTTTTACCAGAAAGAGGCTTATCTGCATAAGGCTGCCGGTCATAGGGTCTGTGGTATATATACCTGTGGCCAGGTGGCTACATATGGCCTGAGCTATATGTATCAGGTCAGTCAGAGTCAGTAAGATAAAAACCTGGCCATTCAACTCACTCATTCATGATAAAGAGTATAATTATTGCCTCGTATTCCTGTGTGAAAGAAAAACCATTCTAAACTTTATTGATATGAATCAAGCGAAGAAATCGGGTTTTATTTGGGCTACGCGACCATGTCCCCAAAACCCCATCACTACGTGCTGGGGTTTTGGGGAAGTAGCTTCAGCCGATGACTTTCGCTTTGCCACGCCAGGGCCAGCGATATTATCTTTGGTCTGCGCCAGCCCGGACCGGTTCATCCCGCCTACCATCGTTTGCCGGTTTATCTCCCGACTGCACCGCGCCCCAGATTAGCGACCTGAAGGCAGTAACCGCTTCAGCCTCCTCCAGCCGTCCCCGGACAAGCGCAATGGAGAGGGCTTCTCCAGCGCCGACCAGACCAATGCAGCATCTTAGCAGCGCCTGAGGCGACATACTGACATGCGGCGTAAGCACTGATACGAACATCGCGACGCAGTTGTCCAGAAGTTCCTGGAGGACCGCCACCTTCTCTTCACTTCCCGCCAGCGCTGCACCTACCGAGTGGAACTCGTCTGTCTTGTCCGCCGCGCAATGGATGTAGGCACTTGCCAGCGTCTCTACGGTCTCTTGCGTACTTCTTGAATAAGTGGTCATCGCCTCAGTAAACGTCCTGACGCGCTCGGTATCGATCCATCTGTAAAGCTCGATCAGCAACGCCGAGCGGGTAGCGAAATGATCGTAAACCACAGGTTTGGATACGCCGGCGCGCTCGGCCAGGTGTCCCAGAGTCAGTCGATCCGCATTTTCCTCCCGCACGATTAGCAGCGCGGTGGTGAGAAGCTGCCGTCGTCGTTCTGCCTTCGATAATCTTCGTGAGGGGGAGGCGGATTCCGGGACAGGTTTTTTTTTCATATGACTACTCCATTTAACCTACTAAAAGTAGCTTTTCCTGTGGGCGGTGCTACTATTCCTACTAATGGTAGCTTATCACGTCAATAAGGAAACACACTTATGTCATTTGATCCTGTATTACTTCTGGGCGGTTCTGGCGCCATCGGTCACCAGACTGCGCGCGCATTACGCGCCAGCTATCCCGATCTCCCTCTGCTGATCGGAGGTCGTGATTTGATCAAGGCGCAGAACGCTGCGGCAGAAATGGGAGGAGCGGAAGGGGTGGTGATCGACCCGGCCTCTGCCGATCTGGGTCTCGGCGAGCGAAAAATCAGTGCTGTGGTCGTGCTCTATAAGGACCACTCGCTTGCCGGGCTTCGCTTTGCTCAGTCGCGCGGCGTGCCGCATCTGAGTATCTCCTCAGGCGTGTTCGAGATCGCCCCAGAAATCGCAAGCTTTATGCAGGCTCCGGGTGCCGCGGCGGTGGTGCTTGGTTATGAGTGGCTGGTCGGCGGCACAACGGTTCCTGCGCTCGAACTGGCCAGCTCTTTTAGCCAGGTGCATGAAATCCGCATTGGTGCGCTGGTCGATGAAGAAGATGCCGGTGGTCCGGCGGTTGCCGCTGATTTTGAACATCTGAATCACCTGCTGCCTGCGGCACTCACGCGCCGGGATGGTGTCTATCTCTGGCGTGAGGGTAATGATGCGAAAGCTGTGTTCTCAGCGCTTGATGGAACCGAAATAGAAGCCTCCGGCTTCTCCTCGATAGATGTGGTCGGGCTGGCAACGGCCACGGGCGCGCACAGCGTCCAGTTTAATCTGGGCATGGGCGTCAGTTCTGACAGACGCAAAGGCGGAACATTTTCAACAGAGATCATCCTGGAGATGTCCGGCGTGGACCTTAAGGGTCAGCCACTTAGCACCCGGCATGCGGTAGTCCATCCGGGCGGGGCTGCGCCGCTGACAGGAATGGGAATAGCCCTGCTTCTTGAGCGACTGGTCGGGCTGGATGGCCTGCCGCCGGTTGCGCCAGGCCTGTACTTCCCATACCAGATTCTGGATGCCTCGCACTACCTGGCGCGGCTGGCACAGGAGGGCGGGCAGGTGCTGGAACTGCCGCTCTCTTAAGAGTCTCATGCCCCTTAATAACCGGTGGGATATACCTCACCGGTTAACCTGGCACTTCTGTATGCCGGCGTCACAGGGCCCGGTCTGAGATTATTTTTGCCGCTGGTTTTTGCATTCACACGATAACTAATCTTCTCAGTCGCGGCCCGCTGGGTTTATTTCCCGATACAAAAGCTGGAGAAAATGCGCCCTAAGAGATCGTCTGAGGTGAATTCACCGGTGATTTCACTCAGGCTCTGCTGCGCCATACGCAGCTCTTCTGCCAACAATTCGCCAGCCCAGGCACCCAGCAGCTGCGCCTTGCCCTGCTGTAAGTAAGTAGCCGCTAACTCCAGAGCCTGAAGATGACGACGCCGTGCCAGAAAACCGCCCTCCGTATTCCCGGCAAACCCCATGCTGGCCTTAAGATGATCGCGCAGCACCTCGATCCCTTCACCGGTACGGGCGGAAAGGCGAATAAGTGAGTGACCGTTTACTTCTGTAAGGCCCAGCCCCTCGCCGGTAATATCCGCTTTATTGCGCACCACGGTGATCGGCAGCTTTACGGGCAGGCGGGCAATAAAGTCCGGCCAGATGTCCGCCGGTTCCGTGGCGCCCGTGGTGGTGCCATCGACCATAAACAGCACGCGGTCAGCCTGCTCAATCTCATTCCAGGCGCGTTCAATGCCGATCCGTTCCACTTCGTCGCTGGCTTCACGCAGCCCGGCGGTATCGATAATATGCAGCGGCATACCGTCGATATGAATATGTTCGCGCAGCACATCGCGCGTGGTGCCCGCAATATCGGTCACAATCGCCGCCTCGCGCCCGGCCAGCGCATTCAGCAGGCTCGATTTTCCGGCGTTAGGCCGTCCGGCAATGACCACCTTCATCCCTTCACGCAGCAGACTGCCCTGACGTGCTTCCGCCCGGACGTCATCCAGATCGCCGATCACCTGATTCAGCATCGCCTCAATTCTGCCATCGGAGAGAAAATCGATCTCCTCATCCGGAAAGTCGATAGCGGCTTCCACATAGATCCGCAGGTGAGTGAGTGCTTCCACTAAATTGTTAACGCGCAGGGAAAAGGCGCCCTGTAGCGAGTTAAGCGCGGAGCGTGCCGCCTGTTCGGAGCTGGCATCAATCAGATCGGCAATCGCCTCAGCCTGAGCCAGATCGAGCTTGTCGTTAAGAAAAGCCCGCTCGGAGAATTCGCCGGGGCGGGCGATGCGTACGCCAGGCATCGCCACAATCCGCTTCAGCAACAGGTCAAGAATGACCGGGCCGCCGTGACCCTGGAGTTCCAGCACATCTTCGCCGGTAAAGGAGTTCGGACCAGGAAACCAGAGGGCAATCCCCTGATCCAGCGCGCTGCCGTCCGCATCACGGAAGGGCAGATAATCGGCGTAGCGTGGCTTTGGCAGTTTGCCAAGCAGGGCCTGCGCCACCTCCGCGGCTTTGTGACCGGAAATACGCAGGATACCCACGCCACCACGCCCTGGCGGCGTTGCCTGGGCGACGATAGTCTCGCTATGGCTCATCATTCACTCTCTTTTACGCAAAAAAATAAGGCGGTCAACTGACCGCCTTATCATACACCCTTCGCCATACTGGCTGGAGGAGGGATTGTTATGCTTTCTTTTTATCGCGGCTATGCAGGCCACGCTTTTCCAGACCGCGGTAGATCAACTGCTGCTGGATAATGGTGACCAGGTTACTGACGATGTAGTACAGCACCAGACCTGATGGGAACCACAGGAAGAACACCGTGAAGATGACCGGCATAAAGGTCATGATCTTCTGCTGCATCGGGTCGGTCACGGTGGTCGGCGACATCTTCTGAATGAAGAACATCGTTATGCCCATCAGGATCGGCAGGATGTAGTACGGGTCCTGTGCTGACAGGTCATGGATCCAGAGGGCGAACGGCGCATGGCGCAGCTCCACCGAGCCCATCAGCATATAATAGAGCGCAAGGAAGATAGGCATCTGGATAACCAGCGGGAGACAGCCACCCAGCGGGTTCACTTTCTCTGCCTTATAGAGCGCCATCATCTCCTGGCTCATACGCTGCTTGTCATCGCCCATACGTTCACGCATAGCCTGAATTTTAGGCTGCAGCATGCGCATTTTCGCCATGGAGGTGTACTGCGCTTTGGTCAGCGGGTACATGATGCCACGAACGATAAAGGTGATAACAATGATCGAGAAGCCCCAGTTACCGATAAAGCTGTGCAGGAACTTCAGCAGCTTAAACAGCGGCTGAGAGATAAACCACAGCCAGCCATAGTCGACGGTCAGGTCCAGATGCGGCGCGACTGCGGCCATCTTGTCCTGAATTTCCGGGCCAACCCAGAGCGTGGCAGCCAGATTCTGCTGCGAGCCAGGAGCAATGGTCACCGGTGAAGACTTATAGCCAACCGCCGCAATACCGTTACCCAGATTGCTGGTATAGAGCGTATTCGTACCGGCGGTGCGTGGAACCCATGCGGTAGCAAAATATTGCTGCAGCATCGCCACCCAACCGTTAGCGGTGGTGGTGCTCAGGTTTTCGTTTTCGCTGATGGTGTCGAATTTGTACTTCTCGTAGTTGGTCTCACTGCTGGAGTAAGCCGCACCACGGAAGGTGTGCAACGCAAAGTTATTGCTGCCGGTATCGCGGTGCTTGGGCAGATCGATAGTCTGCTTCAGCTGGCCGAACATCGCCACTTCCAGCGGCTGCTGGGTGGTGTTGTTGACCTGATAATCCACGTTGATCGCATACTCACCGCGCTTCAGTACAAACGTCTTGGTGAAGGTCGCGCCGTTTTCCGCCGTAAAGGTCAGCGGGATCCGTAATTCACTCTGCCCGTCAGCCAGCTCAAAAGCGTCCTGAGAGGTGGTAAACAGAGGACGACTGCCGTTCGCCGGGTTATCCGGGCCGTTACGGCCGGTCAGGCCGCTCTGTGCCTGATACAGAAAACCAGGGGTTGTTTCCAGCAGCTGGAAAGGCTGTGAGGAACCCAGCTTATCCGGGTAGGTCAGCAGCTGCGCCTGCTCAATATCACCACCGCGGGTGTTGATATGTAAAGACAGAACGTCAGTCTTAACGGTGATCGTTTTGCCCTGGCCGCTGGCAGGTACATCCTGGTTGGCGGCATCACCGGATACTGTCGTGTTTTGCGTGGTCTGGGTCTGCAATGGCTGCGGAGCGTGGTCCGTCTGCCAGGATTGCCAGATCAAAAAAGACACGAACAGAAAAGCGATGAGAAAAAGATTGCGTTGCGAATCCATCGTTAATGTTCTCTGTTATCTTCGGTTTTCGGCGGCACTGGATCGTCGCCACCCGGGTTTAAGGGGTGGCATTTTAATACGCGTTTCATTGTCAACCAACTGCCTTTTATCACGCCAAACCTGCGCAATGCCTCAATACCGTATTGAGAACAGGTTGGATGAAAACGACAGTGGGGTCCTAAGAGTGGGCTGATTGCGCGTTGATAGACGCGAATCAGCGCAATCAGGAGCCGCGAGCCAGGCGACAGTGACGACGCCATATCTTCTCCAACGCTTCCACCAGTGCCTGGTTATCCAGATCGGCAACGCCCTTTTTTGCCACCACGACGAAATCCATTGCGGGGAGTTCGTGTTGACGCAGGCGAAAACTCTCACGGGTCAATCGCTTGATCCGGTTGCGTTCATGCGCACGCTTAACGTGTTTTTTGGCGACAGTAAGACCGATGCGGGGATGCCCCAGCGAGTTCAGGCGGCCGAGAATAGTAATTTGCGGCGTGCCAGCTCTTTGTGGCTGCTGGAAGACGAAAGTGAAATGAGTGGGAGTTAACAAACGTAACTCCCTGGGAAATGCGAGCTTAACCACTCAGCGGTTAGCTTTTATTACTTAGAAACGGTCAGACGTGAACGGCCTTTAGCACGACGACGTGCCAGAACCTGACGACCATTTTTTGTTGCCATACGAGCACGGAAACCGTGTGAACGGTTGCGCTTCAGTACGGACGGTTGAAAAGTGCGTTTCATGGCGATTTCTACCTAAACTTGGAAAATTTCACTTGGTGACGCGCTTTTATGGTCAGAAAACCGACCGACGCCTCAGTGTGTCTTTAATAAAGAGGCGGGATTGTAATAATTGTACAGTCCGGAGTCAATTCACTTCGCGCTAAAGTCGCGTCTGGATATCCCGTTCGACCGCAAAACCAGCCGGTTCGGGCCAGAGCGCAACACGCCGGGGCAAGAATTATACGGTCTCTAAAATAAAGCGCAAGGATCGTTGGGGATCTTCCGCCGATCCCGTTACAGTGCCGTTGCGATAATAACGTGACGGCACCGTTAAATTTTAACCATTGCGGAGGATCCGCAATGCCTTTTAAGGCAGGTAGCGTAAACTTATCCTCGCTGCGCAGGCCTGTGGATAAATTGGATCAAAACTGTGTAGAAAGTGAAGATCTCTGCCGCGCTTTACGCTATGATCCGCCCTTCCGCTTGCGATCCTCCGGGTCAGTCAGCGGCGGAGCAACCGCGGATAGCGGTTCGTATGTGCGTCATCTGCATGCGTCAACAATGATGAATTTATCGCTTCAGCGCCTTTTTTCTTATCGAATTTTTTCGAGTGGAGTCCGCCGTGTCACTTACGCTTTGGCAACAGTGCCTTGCCCGTTTGCAGGACGAACTACCTGCCACTGAATTCAGCATGTGGATACGTCCATTGCAGGCCGAATTAAACGACAATACGCTGGCCTTGTATGCACCAAATCGCTTTGTGCTCGACTGGGTTAGGGATAAATACCTCAATAATATCAACGCGTTGTTGAATGATTTTTGCGGCAGTGACGTGCCTCTGCTGCGTTTCGAGGTGGGCAGTAAACCTGTCACCCGTCAGATCAGTCAGCCGGTCATGGCGAGCGCGCAGTCCAGTGCGCCGCCGGCAGGTGCCCGTCCGGCACCCATGCGCCCGAGCTGGGACAGCATGCCGGCACCGGCAGAGCTCTCCTACCGCTCAAACGTCAATACCAAGCATAATTTCGATAACTTCGTGGAAGGTAAATCAAACCAGCTGGCCCGTGCGGCCGCCCGTCAGGTTGCGGATAATCCGGGCGGCGCCTACAACCCTCTCTTTCTGTATGGCGGGACGGGTCTGGGTAAAACGCACCTTCTGCACGCGGTAGGCAACGGCATTATGGCGCGCAAGCCAAATGCGAAAGTGGTTTACATGCACTCCGAGCGTTTTGTGCAGGACATGGTTAAGGCCCTGCAAAACAACGCTATTGAAGAGTTTAAGCGCTATTACCGTTCGGTTGACGCGCTCCTTATCGATGACATTCAGTTCTTTGCCAATAAAGAGCGCTCGCAGGAAGAGTTTTTCCATACCTTTAACGCGCTGCTGGAAGGCAATCAGCAGATCATTCTGACCTCGGATCGCTACCCGAAAGAGATCAACGGGGTGGAAGATCGTCTTAAGTCGCGCTTTGGCTGGGGCCTGACGGTGGCGATCGAGCCGCCTGAGCTGGAAACGCGCGTGGCGATCCTGATGAAAAAGGCGGATGAAAATGACATCCGGCTGCCGGGCGAAGTCGCGTTCTTTATTGCCAAACGCCTGCGTTCTAACGTGCGTGAGCTGGAAGGGGCGCTGAACCGCGTGATCGCCAACGCCAACTTTACCGGGCGCGCGATCACCATCGACTTTGTCCGCGAGGCGCTGCGCGACCTGCTGGCGCTTCAGGAGAAGCTGGTCACCATCGACAATATCCAGAAGACGGTGGCCGAGTACTATAAAATCAAAGTGGCCGACTTGCTTTCCAAGCGCCGCTCCCGCTCCGTGGCCCGCCCGCGCCAGATGGCGATGGCGATGGCGAAGGAGCTGACCAACCACAGTTTGCCGGAAATCGGTGATGCTTTCGGGGGTCGTGACCACACTACGGTGCTGCATGCCTGTCGTAAAATCGAGCAGCTGCGTGAAGAGAGTCACGATATTAAAGAAGATTTCTCCAATTTAATCAGAACATTATCTTCCTGACGCTATGAAATTTATTATAGAACGCGAGCATTTACTCAAGCCATTACAGCAGGTCAGCAGCCCTCTTGGCGGCCGGCCAACGTTACCTATCCTCGGCAATTTGCTGCTGCAGGTGAATGAAGGCACGCTGCTGCTGACCGGTACCGATTTAGAGATGGAAATGGTCGCCCGCGTCGCGCTGACGCAGGCCCATGAGCCGGGCGCGACCACCGTACCGGCGCGCAAGTTTTTTGATATCTGCCGTGGCCTGCCCGAAGGGGCGGAAATAACGGTAAGCCTGGACGGGGAAAGGATGCTGGTGCGTTCCGGACGCAGCCGTTTTTCCCTCTCCACGCTGCCGGCCAGCGACTTCCCCAATCTGGATGACTGGCAGAGCGAGGTTGAATTCACCCTGCCGCAGGCCACCATGAAACGCCTGATTGAGGCGACGCAGTTCTCCATGGCGCATCAGGATGTTCGCTACTATCTCAACGGGATGCTGTTTGAGACCGAAGGCGAAGAGCTGCGCACGGTGGCCACAGATGGTCACCGTCTGGCGGTCTGTTCCATGCCAGTAGGGCAGTCTCTGCCGGACCATTCGGTCATTGTGCCGCGCAAAGGCGTGATCGAACTGGTTCGCCTGCTGGATGGCGGCGAGACGCCGATGCAGGTGCAGATCGGCAGTAACAATATCCGCGCGCACGTCGGCGACTTTATCTTCACCTCCAAGCTGGTGGATGGCCGCTTCCCGGACTACCGCCGCGTGCTGCCGAAAAGCCCCGATAAAACGCTGGATGCGGGCTGCGATCTGCTGAAGCAGGCCTTTGCCCGTGCGGCCATTCTCTCTAACGAGAAGTTCCGCGGCGTGCGCCTCTATATCAGCGAAAATCAGCTAAAAATCACCGCAAATAACCCAGAGCAGGAAGAGGCGGAAGAGATCCTTGACGTCAATTACGGCGGCACCGACCTCGAAATTGGCTTTAACGTAAGCTACGTGCTGGACGTGCTCAATGCGCTGAAGTGTGAAAACGTGCGGCTGCTGCTGACGGACTCCGTTTCCAGCGTTCAGATTGAAGACGCGGCAAGCCAGTCGGCGGCCTATGTTGTGATGCCAATGCGCTTGTAAAATATATCGGGCTAACTTACTCGCTGGTTCGCGCCCGGGCAGTGCTCGCCCCTGGTCACATACTTCAGTATGCTCCCAGGGTCTGCGCGCTGGTCGTGCGCGAACCAGCTTCGCCGTTGACGCCCTGGATCGCAGGGTCAGGCGAAATAACTCTTTCCGCCCTTCACGCTGGACTGATTCATGGCTTTAACCCGCCTGCTTATCAAAGACTTTCGTAATATTGAAAACGCGGATCTGGCGCTGGCGCCCGGCTTCAACTTTCTGGTTGGGGCGAACGGCAGCGGAAAAACCAGCGTGCTTGAGGCTATCTATACGCTGGGCCACGGGCGCGCGTTTCGCAGCCTTCAGGCAGGACGCGTCATCCGCCATGAACAGGATGCCTTTGTGCTGCACGGCCGCCTTGACGGCGGCGAGCGGGAGACCGCTATCGGCCTCACCAAAAACAGGGCGGGCGAGAGCAAGGTGCGCATCGACGGCAGCGACGGACACAAAGTGGCCGAGCTTGCCCAGATGTTGCCGATGCAGCTGATCACGCCCGAAGGCTTTACGCTGCTTAACGGCGGTCCGAAATATCGCCGCGCCTACGTAGACTGGGGATGTTTCCACAACGAGCCGGGCTTTTTTACCGCCTGGAGCAATCTGCGCCGCCTGCTTAAGCAGCGTAACGCCGCGCTTCGCCAGGTATCCCGCTACCAGCAAATCCGGGCATGGGATCAGGAGCTGGCCCCGCTGGCCGAGCAGATTAGCCGCTGGCGGGCCGCCTACAGCGAGGCCATTGCTGAAGATATCAGCGCCACCTGCGCCCAGTTTTTACCGGAGTTCCAGCTCAGCTTCTCCTTTCAGCGCGGCTGGGATAAAGAAACGGATTACTTCGAGCTGCTTGAGCGCCAGTTTGAGCGCGATCGGGCGCTGACCTACACCGCCAGCGGGCCGCATAAGGCCGATTTCCGCATTCGCGCCGACGGTACGCCGGTCGAAGATTTACTGTCACGCGGCCAGTTAAAGCTGCTGATGTGCGCCCTGAGACTGGCGCAGGGTGAGTTTCTCACCCGACAGAGCGGGCGACGTTGCCTGTATCTGATAGACGATTTTGCCTCCGAGCTGGACGAGACGCGTCGCCACCTGCTGGCGTCGCGCCTGAAGGCCACGCATGCCCAGGTTTTTGTCAGCGCCATTGGTGCCGAGCACGTGTTCGACATGGCTGACGAAAAGGGCAAGATGTTCCACGTGGAACAAGGTAAAATAACGGTTCAACCTGAAGATTAAATGAGCGAGAAACGTCGATGTCGAATTCTTATGACTCCTCAAGTATCAAAGTTCTAAAAGGGCTGGATGCGGTACGCAAGCGCCCGGGTATGTATATCGGCGATACGGATGACGGCACCGGTCTGCATCACATGGTATTCGAGGTTGTGGATAACGCCATTGACGAAGCACTCGCCGGTCACTGTAAAGATATCCTTGTCACTATTCACGCGGACAACTCCGTCTCCGTTCAGGATGATGGACGTGGTATTCCTACCGGAATCCACGAGGAAGAGGGCGTTTCTGCTGCGGAAGTGATCATGACCGTGCTGCACGCAGGCGGTAAATTTGATGATAACTCTTATAAAGTTTCCGGCGGTCTGCACGGTGTTGGCGTCTCGGTGGTTAACGCCCTGTCCGAAAAGCTTGAGCTGACCATCCGTCGTGAAGGCAAAGTTCACCAGCAGGTTTACGTTCACGGCGTGCCACAGGCCCCGCTGAGCGTGTCGGGTGAAACGGATCTGACCGGGACCCATGTGCGCTTCTGGCCAAGCCATCAAACCTTTACCAACGTCACCGATTTCGAATATGAAATTCTGGCGAAGCGTCTGCGCGAGCTCTCCTTCCTGAACTCCGGCGTTTCCATCAAGCTGGAAGACAAGCGTGACGGCAAACAGGATCATTATCACTATGAAGGCGGCATCAAAGCTTTCGTTGAGTACCTGAACAAAAACAAAACGCCTATTCACCCGAATGTGTTCTATTTCTCTACTGAGAAAGATGGCATTGGCGTGGAAGTCGCGCTGCAGTGGAACGACGGGTTCCAGGAAAACATTTACTGCTTTACCAACAACATTCCGCAGCGTGACGGCGGTACGCACCTGGCTGGCTTCCGCGCCGCGATGACCCGTACCCTGAACGCCTACATGGACAAAGAAGGCTACAGCAAAAAAGCCAAAGTCAGCGCGACCGGTGACGACGCGCGTGAAGGCCTGATTGCCGTCGTCTCCGTGAAGGTGCCGGATCCTAAGTTTTCCTCACAGACCAAAGATAAGCTGGTCTCCTCTGAGGTGAAATCAGCGGTTGAGCAGCAGATGAATGAACTGCTGGCGGAATACCTGCTGGAGCATCCCGGCGATGCGAAAATCGTTGTCGGCAAAATCATTGACGCTGCGCGCGCGCGCGAAGCGGCACGCCGCGCCCGTGAAATGACGCGTCGTAAAGGCGCGCTGGATCTGGCCGGACTGCCGGGCAAGCTGGCGGATTGCCAGGAGCGCGACCCGGCGCTCTCTGAAATCTACCTGGTGGAAGGGGACTCGGCGGGCGGTTCAGCCAAGCAGGGCCGCAACCGTAAAAACCAGGCTATTCTGCCGCTGAAAGGCAAGATCCTTAACGTGGAGAAGGCGCGCTTCGACAAAATGCTGGCGTCGCAGGAAGTGGCAACGCTTATCACCGCGCTGGGCTGCGGCATTGGCCGTGACGAGTACAATCCCGACAAGCTGCGCTATCACAGCATTATCATCATGACCGATGCGGACGTCGATGGCTCGCACATCCGTACGCTGCTGCTGACCTTCTTCTACCGTCAGATGCCGGAAATCATTGAGCGTGGCCATGTCTATATTGCCCAGCCGCCGCTCTATAAAGTGAAGAAAGGCAAGCAGGAGCAGTACATCAAGGATGATGAAGCGATGGACCAATACCAGATTTCGATCGCGCTCGACGGTGCCACGCTGCACACCAACGGCAGCGCGCCTGCGCTGGGCGGCGCGCCGCTGGAGAGCCTGGTGGCCGAGTTCAACAGCACGCGCAAAATGATCAAGCGTATGGAACGCCGCTATCCAACGGCGCTGCTGAACGCGCTGATCTACCATGCCACGCTGAGCGATCTCTCTACTGAAGCTGGGGTACAGAACTGGCTGGAGAGCCTGGTCACGCGTCTGAATGACAACGAACAGCACGGCAGCACCTACAGCGGTCTGGTACGTGAAAACCTGGAGCTGGGTATTTTCGAGCCGGTTTTACGTATCCGTACCCACGGCGTGGACACCGATCATCCGCTGGATAACGAGTTCGTGACGGGCGGTGAATACCGTAAAATCAGTACGCTGGGTGAAAAACTGCGCGGCCTGCTTGAAGAAGATGCGTTTATCGAGCGCGGCGAGCGCCGTCAGCCGATTGACAGCTTTGAACAGGCGATGGAATGGCTGGTGAAAGAGTCGCGCCGGGGACTTTCCGTACAGCGCTATAAAGGGCTGGGCGAGATGAATCCGGAGCAGCTGTGGGAAACCACCATGGATCCTGACAGCCGCCGCATGCTGCGCGTGACGGTGAAGGACGCGATCGCCGCCGATCAGCTGTTTACCACGCTGATGGGCGATGCGGTTGAGCCACGCCGCGCCTTCATTGAAGAAAATGCGCTGAAAGCCGCCAATATCGATATCTGACGGCGGGTAAAACGCAGGGCGCCGGGCGAGAGCCTTCAGGCGCTCTGCGCCACGATCGGCATGGAGGCTGTCAGGATGACGCCATTCATGGCGTTACGATCGGGCCGGATGGCGGCAACAGGCATCTGGCAACACGCTCAGGCAGATCGTCCGATCTGCCTTTTTTACAGGCTCCGCCCGCCACGCTAAACGTGCCTGGGGTCCTCCAGCGCATACTGATAAAACTCACTGTTATTTTTCATTCCCAGCTTACGCATGACCGCCCGCTTGTGGGTGCTGATCGTTTTAACGCTCAGGTGGGTCAGACGGGAGATATCGGTCAGCGACATACCCTGACGGGTATATTTCACCACCATCGCCTGCTGCTTGCTGAGGCTGTGTTTCGCCTGCCGGCAGGGTTGATGGCTTTGCACAAATACGCCATTAAGATGGTGACAGAACAGCATCATCAATGCTTCTCCCGCGTTGTGTTTTTCAATGCGGAAATTGTGTAGCGGGCAGATACTGCCAGGACCACACTCACACTGTGCGGCGAGGTATACCGTTACGTGTCGCCGGGGAACACGGTTGGTCAGGCGGGGATGAGAAATGCCAGGCATCAACCGGTTAACATCGCTGATAATCAGATCCGGCGTGAGCGGAGACGCATCGGGCTGAGAAATGATAAAAACGGGGTTATCATCTCTGCTGCGGGGCCAGACGCGTGTAATCAGACAGATGGTGCCAGAAATAAAGAAATTATCTCTGCTGACGATCAGAATATTCATTATTTTTCCTCCTTGAAACTGCTTCCCCTGACCCGTCCGGGAGGGTGGGATCCTGTCCGCTAACGGCTGCCAGCAGCTGGAATACAGTGCAGCGGGTTATTACTCTCTGGCAGTGCTTCGCTACACCTGCAAAACAAGCTGTCTTATCCGTAAGCAACTTACCGGAAATGCGCTACGCCTGTGTCATTCCCTGATGTGATAATAACTGTTGGTACTTTACGCGCAAAGTTGCGGTTAAGGCTACTCTTTCCGCCCGGTTTATTGTCCGTAGCGGGCTGGTCTTTTTGCGCTGAACCGCGCTAGCATGGGCATAAATCCGTTAGCTGACGAGGACGTTATGGCAATAAAACTGATTGCGATTGATATGGATGGGACCTTGCTTAATCCGCAGCATGAGATCACGCCGCGCGTGAAGCAGGCTATCCAGGCCGCTCGCGACAAGGGGGTGGCAATAGTGCTGGCTACCGGAAGGCCATTTGTGGGCGTAAAAAACTACCTGATGGAGCTGGATTTACAGCAGGAGGGGCAGTACTGCATTACCAATAACGGTGCGCTGGTTCAGCATGCGGCAACCGGTGAGTGCGTCGCTGAAGTTGCCCTGAACTTTGATGATTACCTCTATTTTGAAAAACTGGCGCGCGAGCTTGGCGTCCATTTTCAGGCCCTGACGAAATCTCTGCTCTATACCGCGAACAAAGACATCAGTGAATATACGGTTCACGAATCGGCCATGACGGGTATTCCGCTTCGCTATCGCGCCGTGGAAGAGATGGACCCCGCTACCACCTTTCCGAAAGTTATGATGATCGATTCTCCCGAGAAGCTGGATGAGGCGATCGCCCGCCTCCCGCAGGAAGCCCGCGAGCGCTACACCATAATGAAAAGCTCGCCTTATTACCTGGAGATTATGGATAAGCGCGTCAACAAAGGCGCCGGCGTAAAGGCGCTTGCTGAACGCTTAGGTCTCTCACGCGAGCAGGTGATGACTCTCGGCGATCAGGAAAACGATATCGCTATGCTGGAATATGCCGGAACCGGCGTGGCGATGGGTAATGCAATAGCATCGGTGCAGGCTGTTGCGCAGTATATTACCAAAACCAATATGGAAGATGGCGTGGCCCATGCCATTGAGAAGTTTGTGCTTTAACCCCTCCAGTCCCGGTCGCGCCGGGGCTTTTTTACCTGCCATCATGCCTTTTCCCGGTCAGCCGCAAATGTCGCAAAAACCTGAATTGTCCGTTTTGTGATCTGCATTGTAGTACAATCTATTATCATGGTACTACAATATCCCCATCAAGCAGAACGCATTTCCAGACGTAAATCGTGCGGGTTCCCCGGGAACAGCGGTAAAGTGAGCAGGAATATCCCGGAAGGCAAGGAGCAACATGAAAGACGAACTCAGTAAAACGGATCGCCTTATTCTGACGCTTGGTGAAGAGATTGTATCGGGCAAATATGCGCCCGGCGCCTCGCTACCGGCCGAAGCTGAACTTTGTGAACATTTCAGCACCTCCCGCAATATTATCCGCGAGGTGTTTCGCTCGCTGATGGCGAAGCGGCTGGTGGAAATGAAGCGCTATCGCGGCGCATTTGTTACCCAGCGCAGCGAGTGGAATTTTCTCGACAGCGACGTTTTGCAGTGGTCGCTGAAGCACGATGGGGATCCAGGGCTAATTGCCGCCATGAGCGAAGTGCGTAACCTTGTTGAGCCGCAGATTGCGCGATGGTCAGCCGGGCGGGCCACCTCGGGCGATCTGGCAAATATTGAAACTGCGCTGAATGCCATGATCGCAAACCATGACAACAGGGATGCGTTTAATCAGGCAGACATTGAGTATCACAAAGCGGTGCTTGAATCGGTGCACAATCCGGTGCTGCAACAGCTTGGCGTGGCGATCAGTTCGCTACAGAAGGCTATTTTTGAACGGACTTATATGCCGGATAACGAAAATATGCCCCAAACGCTACAGGAACATAAGGCGCTGTTTGACGCGATTCGCCACCAGAAGCCGGATGACGCAGAACAGGCAGCCTTAACGATGATCGCCAGCTCAACCCGACGCATGAAGGACATTACGTGACCAGCTACATCGCCATCGACTGGGGTTCCACCAACCTGCGCGCCTGGTATTACGCCAACGGAGAGTGCCAGGAAACGCGACGCTCTGAAGCGGGCGTAACGAGGCTACAGGGGAAAACGCCGGCGGAAGTTTTCGCCAGCGTTACTCAGGGCTGGCCGGTCAATGACCTGCCGGTGGTGATGGCGGGCATGGTAGGCAGTAATGCAGGCTGGCAGAACGCGCCTTATCTCGCCTGCCCCGTCTCGCTGAAGGATATCCCTTCCCGGCTGGTCAGGGTGGAGGGAAAAGCCTGGATAGTTCCCGGGTTGAGCCTTGAACGCGCGGATAACCATAATGTCATGCGTGGCGAAGAAACCCAGCTAATGGGCGCGATCCAGCTTGCGCCAGCGGGCCATTACGTGATGCCAGGCACCCACTGTAAGTGGGTCAGGGCGGAAGGCGACATAGTCGTGGATTTTCGTACCCTGATGACCGGAGAACTCCATCATATCCTGATGAATCATTCGCTGGTCGGGATGGGGTTGCCCGCCCAACAAGATGACGAAGAGGCATTTCAACAGGGGCTTGAAACGGGTGCAAACGACAGCATCCTGCTTGCCCGCTTATTCGAAATACGTGCCGCGCACCTGCTTGGCGTCCGTCGCCGTGAATCGGTCAGCGATTTCCTTTCAGGCGTGCTGATTGGTCATGAGGCGGCCCTGATGACAAAAACATTTCTGGCAGGTAACACCGGGCCGCTTACGGTGATTGCCGGTAGTTCGCTGGCGGGACGCTATCTGAGCGCGCTGCGTTTTGCTGGCCTCACGGCAGAGTTGCTGGAGGGTGATAGCGCTTTCCAGCATGGAATAAGGAGCATCGCAGATGAACTGGAATACTAAGCTACCGCTGATCGCCATTTTACGCGGTATTCGACCGGAAGAAGCCGAAGCGCATGTCGCCACGCTGATTGATGAGGGTTTCGACGCCATCGAAATTCCGCTCAATTCGCCGGACTGGCATCTCAGTATCGCCAGCATGGTAACCCAGTTCAGCGACAGGGCGCTGATTGGTGCCGGTACGGTACTGGAGCCGGAACAGGTTGACCGGCTGGCTGCAATAAACAGCAAGCTGGTGGTCACGCCAAACGTTGATGTGGCGGTTATCCGGCATGCCGTTGCCAGAGGAATGACCGTTGCGGCAGGATGCGCAACCGCCTCTGAGGCCTTCACCGCGCTCAAAGCGGGCGCACAGGCGCTGAAGATTTTCCCTGCATCGGCGTTTGGCCCGGGTTATATCAGCGCGCTGAAAGCGGTGCTGCCCGCAGACATACCGGTGTTCGCCGTCGGTGGGGTCACGCCTGACAATCTCTCCGCGTTCCTGGCCGCAGGCTGTGCAGGTGCCGGGCTTGGCAGCGATCTCTATCGCGCCGGCCAGCCCGTTTCCCGCACCCGTGAGCAGGCGCGCGCATTCGTTAATGCCTGGAAGGAAGCCGTTCAATGAAAATCACGAAACTGACAACGTATCGCCTGCCGCCGCGCTGGATGTTCCTCAAAATTGAAACCGATGAGGGGGTCACGGGCTGGGGTGAACCGGTCATTGAGGGACGGGCCCGCAGCGTGGAGGCGGCAGTGCATGAGCTTTCGGACTCGCTGGTGGGGCAGGATCCGGCACGCATTAACGATTTATGGCAGGTGATGTATCGCGGCGGATTTTACCGTGGCGGCCCGATTCTGATGAGCGCCATTGCGGGCATCGATCAGGCGCTGTGGGACATTAAAGGCAAGGTGTTGGGCGTGCCGGTCTGGCAGCTGCTGGGCGGCCTGGTGCGCGATACGATAAAAGCTTACAGCTGGGTAGGGGGCGATCGCCCGGCGGAAGTGATTAACGGCATAGAAAAATTGCGGGCAATTGGCTTTGACACCTTTAAGCTGAACGGCTGTGCGGAGATGGGCATTATCGACAGCTCGCTGAAAATCGATGCGGCGGTAAACACCGTTGCGCAGATCCGTGAAGTCTTCGGCAGGGATATTGAATTTGGCCTGGATTTTCACGGTCGCGTCAGTGCGCCAATGGCAAAAGTGCTGATTAAAGAGCTGGAGCCGTACCGTCCGCTGTTTATCGAAGAGCCGGTACTGGCCGAACAGGCGGAATATTATCCGAAACTGGCCGCCCAGACGCATTTGCCGATTGCGGCCGGCGAGCGTATGTATTCCCGTTTTGAGTTTAAACGCGTGCTGGAAGCGGGCGGACTTGCCATTCTTCAGCCGGACCTTTCCCATGCGGGCGGCATCACCGAGTGTCATAAAATCGCGGCGATGGCAGAAGCTTATGACGTGGCGCTGGCCCCGCACTGCCCGCTTGGCCCGATTGCGCTGGCCTCCTGCCTGCATGTGGATTTTATTTCACGCAACGCCGTCTTTCAGGAGCAGAGTATGGGCATTCACTACAATCAGGGCGCTGAGCTGCTGGACTACGTCGTTAATAAAGAGGACTTCAGCATCAGAGGCGGCCACTTCGCTCCGCTGACCAAACCCGGTCTTGGTGTTGAAATCGATGAACAGCTGGTGATCGAGCGCAGCCGGCAGACGGCAGACTGGCGCAATCCACTCTGGCGCTTCCCGGATGGCGCTGTCGCCGAATGGTAAATCGCATCGGGCCAGAGCTCATCCCACTCACTTACTGAGGTAAGCGCAGCGGGAAGCGCTCACTTGCTGCCCGGCCAGCATTTCCCTTAATCCACAAGTAAAACAAAAATACATTCATAAACACCTGCTGTTCGTCGCGGGCTGGCTTCCTGCTGCCCGCATTCAACGACGGCGCTACCGAGGTTGTTATCATGAACACTGACCTGTACTCCTCCACGCTCCAGCAGCTCAATGCCAAAATTATCCCGTTTATCATGATTTGTTATTTTGTGGCGAATCTCGATAAAACCAATATTTCTATCGCCGCGCTGCAAATGAACGCCGATCTTGGCCTGTCGGCCAGCATGTACGGCCTGGGTGTCGGCATGTTTTACGTCTCTTATATCCTTTTTGAGATCCCCAGTAATATCATCATGACGAAAGTCGGTGCCCGCCGCTGGATTGCGCGCATCATGATCACCTGGGGAATTGTCAGTACCGGTATGGCTTTCGTGCATAGCGCAAACCAGCTTTACGTTATGCGTTTTCTGCTCGGTATGGCTGAGGCGGGCTTCGCGCCGGGGATCATTTATTACCTCTCCTGCTGGTTTCCAAAAAGTAACCGCGCACGGGCGATGTCCTTCTTTTACATGGGATCGGTGGCGGCTTCCATTATTGGCCTGCCTGTCTCCGGTGCGCTCCTGAATCTGCACGGTATCGCGGATGTGGCCGGCTGGCGCTGGCTGTTTGCGCTTGAAGGATTGCCCGCGGTGATCCTCGGTTGTCTGGTCCTGTGGCGTCTGCCTGATACGCCGGAACAGGCTGCGTGGCTGAGCAGTGAACAGAAGTCCTGGCTGCGCCAGCGGCTCCAGCAGGACAACGTCGGCGTCGAGATTGGCAAAAATCACGGCTGGCTGCGCGCGCTGAAGGATAAAACCGTCCTGCTGCTGAGCCTGGTGTGGTTTTTACAGGCGTTTGGCTCTATCGGCATTACGTTATTTATGCCGCTCATTGTGAAAAGCATGGCGGCCGAACAGAGTAACCTGGCGATAGGCCTGCTCTCGGCGGTTCCTTTTGTGATGGCCTGTCTGTTTATGTATCTGAATGGCCGTCACTCTGACCGGACCAACGAGCGTTCCTGGCACCTTGGCCTGCCGCTGATCCTCTCCGGCCTCTGTCTGGCCGTGGCGATTTATGCCGGTAATCTCATGGTGTCTTACCTGTTGCTGGTGCTGACGGTGGGCTTTAACTTTGCGCTGACGCCCATCTTCTGGGCGGTGACCACCGAGAAACTGGCGGGCGTAGCGGCGGCGGCCTCGATCGCCTTTATCAATACCGTCGCCAATTTTGTCGGGCTGGGCCTGCCGCCAATCCTCGGCAAAATCAAAGATGTCACTAACAGCTATCACTACGGCTTACTGATTGTGGCGATAGCGCTGATCGTGGGCGGCGTGATTGGCATCATTGTCTCCCGCCCGGCGCGCCCGCTGAAAAATGCCCCTCACCCTGCTGCGGAGAGCTGAGATGAAACCAAAAGTACTGAAGCAGGCGACGCTGCCTGAACCCCTGATGGCCGCGCTCCAGGCGCGCTATGAGGTGGTGGAATACGCTGCGCTGACCGGCGACGATTTTGCCGGGCTGGCCGGTGAATTTCAGGTAGTGCTGACCAACGGTGAAGCCGTGGTAACGGCTGAGTTTATGGCATCGTTACCCAATCTGGCGCTGGTGGCGGTATTCGGCGTCGGCTATGACGGCGTGGATATGCCGGCAGCGCAACGGCAAAAGGTGGCGGTAACGCACACGCCTGACGTGCTGACGGAAGATGTCGCCGATCTGGCGCTCGGCCTGATGCTGGCGACATCGCGGCAGATCGTGGCTGCTCAGACGTTTATCCAGCAGGGAAAGTGGTCGCAGGGTAGCTACCCCTGGACGCGAAAAATGTCACGGGCACGCCTGGGTATCGTCGGGCTGGGGCGCATTGGGCTGGCCGTAGCGAAGCGCGCCCAGGCATTTGATATGTCGATTGCCTACTGCAACCGTTCGCCGTTACCAGATGTCAGTTACGCTTATCAACCCGATCTGCTTACGCTGGCGCAGGAAAGCGATTATCTGCTGATCTGCGTGCCGGGCACGGCCGGTAACCGGCACCTGATTAGCCGTGAGGTGATGGATGCGTTAGGCAGTGAAGGGATCCTGATCAATGTAGGACGGGGCAGCGTCGTGGATGAAGAAGCGCTGATTGCGGCTCTGGAAGCGGGAACGCTGGGCGGCGCCGGTCTGGATGTGTTCAGCCGGGAGCCGCAGGTTCCGGAAGCGCTCCAGCATCGGGCAAACGTGGTCATTACGCCCCATATGGCGAGCGCCACCTGGTCAACGCGTAAAGCGATGTCGCAGCGGGTGATGGAGAACGTGAACGCCTTTTTCGCCGGCCAGCCGCTGGTCACGCCAGTACCGGAAAGCCGCTGAATGCATTACCCTTAGCAGCAGATAAGGCTAAGGGTGAGCAACAATGAGTGAAAAACAGCTGACTTTTGATGACCGGAACCATCAGCTTACAAATATCAATGTCTGGACCGCAGACAGCCAGTGGCTGGCCTACGATGTGCGTCCGTCCGGCGCCTCGTTTACCAGCCTGACCATTGAGCGGGTAAACCTGAATGGACAAGCGGAGATTCTCTGGCAGGCCAGGGATGGCGCGCATGTAGGCGTGGTCACCGTCAGCCCCGATCTGCCGCCGCGCTATGTCTGCATTCACGGACCAGAGCACCCTGACGCCAGCTGGAAATATGATTTCCACCACCGTCGTGGGGTGATTATCCAGCATGGTCATGCTGAAAATCTGGATGCCTGCGATATCACTTCTCCCTATACGCCCGGCGCGCTGCGTGGCGGTTCACATGTTCATGTGTTCAGCCCGGATGGCTCGCGGCTGAGCTTTACCTACAACGATCATGTGATGCACGAACTGGACAGCAAGGAAGATCTGCGCAACGTCGGCGTGGCGGTACCTTTGCATCCTGTCTGCCCGCCAAAGCAGCATCCCCGCGAATATGACGGCAGCCACTTTTGCGTGCTGGTCACGCAGACAACCTCCGCCCCACTGCCGGGAAGCGATGAGATTAACCGCGCTTACGAAGAAGGATGGACAGGCACGGCGGGCTACCTGCGGCCCGACGGCCAGCGTCAGCGCTGGGCGCTGGCGTTTATTGGCGATACCAAAGCCGCCAGCGGCGCCACGGTGCCGGAAGTTTTTATCGTCGATTTACCGGAAAAGATGGCGGACTATGCGCTGGCCGGCGATACGCCGCTGGAGGGGACGGATACCCGCCTGCCCGCACCGCCACGTGGGGTGAAGCAGCGCAGGCTGACGTTTACCCACAACCGCGCCTTTCCCGGCCTGGCTACTGCACCGCGTCACTGGTTGCGCAGTTCGCCCCCGGGCAGTGACATCGCCTTTCTGATGAAGGATGACGCGGGCGTGGTGCAGCTGTGGTGCATCTCGCCAAACGGCGGAGAGTCCCGGCAGATAACGCGGGTGAAGAGCGATATTCAGTCAGCCTTTAGCTGGCATCCCGATGGCGATGCGGTAGCGCTGGTTCAGGACAACAGCGTGATGCTGTGCGGGATGCCATCCGGGAAAATGCAGCGTCTGACCGCCCGGACGCCTGAGGCGCCCTGTGCGGAGGCGGTCGTCTGCTCACCTGATGGCAGGCATGTGGCCTATATGCGCAACGTCGGAGGCTATCAGCAGATCTTTATTGCCGGGACGGGACGGCAGTAGGCAGTGAATGGGAGGGTCGCAGCGGCGCAGCATTGGCGAGGCTGGCGGCCGTTCCGTTCTGTTTTTCGCTGCGCAGTATCCTTTCACGCGGGGAATCGGCCGCCTTATCACTCCCGGAACGGTAATAATCCCAGGGCAGCAGCAGCGTATCCATCACGGCGGAAAAAGGTAAATCAACGGCGGCCAGAGGACGCATCACCCACCCGCTGTCCGCGTTGGTAACGGTCTCGTAGCTGGCGCGTGTGCCGGGATAGTAGCCCTGATCGGGTCCTGTGTGAGACATCAGGCTGGAACATCCGGTAGTGCTGGCTACGGAAAGGCAGGCCAGCAGGCCGGCGAAACGGCACGTCTTAAGTACAATCATATTCATCATCCCTTCAGTCGCGGCGGGGCCGCCCTGATTACGATCGTTGATATGCAGGGAAGGTCCCGGTCACTCTGTGGCGACTCATGCACTGGTACAACGAATTCTTCCCTGAGTTTATGCCATTCATAGCTCAATGGTTAAAAAATTTGCGTTTTGGTCCCTTGAAACTTTCGTGCCCGTCACCATTTTATTATCAGGTTCACAAAGCCTGCGCCGACAGGGCAGCGTGGAGTGACCGGCGACCCGTCCATTGTGGAGGGTTTGAAACTATCTCGCTGATAATCAGGAGTCGTAACATGCGTAATTTCGACCTCGCACCTTTATACCGTTCTTCTATCGGTTTTGACCGTCTGATCAACCTGCTGGAATCAACCAGCCAGGGCCAGAGCAACGGCGGATATCCTCCGTACAACGTTGAGCTGGTAGCGGAAAACCAGTACCGGATTACCATTGCCGTGGCCGGATTTGCCCAGAACGAACTGGACATCACCGCCCATGACAACCTGCTTACCGTCCGCGGTTCCCATCCTGAGGAGCAGCAGGAACGCACCTATCTTTACCAGGGGATCGCCGAGCGCAATTTTGAGCGTAAATTCCAGCTGGCCGATCACGTTAACGTGCGTGACGCGCGTCTGGAAAATGGCCTGCTCTCTATTGATCTGGAGCGCATTGTCCCCGAAGAGAACAAGCCGCGCCGTATTGAAATTCTCAAGTAATAAGCGAAATGAGGGCCGCAATCTGCGGCCCTTTTTTTATCCTTCCCGGTGCGCCCGCTCAACTTCCTCAGCCAGAATCACAATCCCCTTCTCAATAACGTCACTCTCCGGCACATAGTTCATGCGCATACACTGATGAGTATGCGGCCATTCGTGTTCAAGGCCGGGAAAAAAGAAGTGACCGGGCACCATCAGTACGCCGCGAAGCTTCAGGCGCTGATAGAGCACTTCGGTTGAAACCGGCAGGTCTTTGAACCATAGCCAGAGAAAAATCGCCCCTTCAGGCTTATGAATCAGGCAGCGATCCTCTGGCAAATAGCGGCGAATAATGGCGATGGTCTGTTTAACCCGCTCCAGATAGAACGGCCTGATCACCTCCTGCGACAGCCGCAGCAGGTCGCCACGCTGGATCATTTCGTTGGCGATCGCCGGGCCGATACTGCCAGGCGCCAGGCTGATAATGCCGTTCATATTGCTGATGGCAGAGATAATGTTCTCATCGGCAATAATAATGCCGCAGCGCGCGCCAGGCAGCCCCAGCTTGGAGAGACTCATACAGAGGATAATGTTGGGATTCCACAGCGGACGCGCCTCGCTGAAGATAATGCCGGGGAAAGGAACGCCATAGGCATTATCGATCAGCAGCGGGATATCATGCTGTTGCGCCAGCACGTCCAGCTTCATCAGCTCTTCATCGGTAATGACGTTGCCGGTCGGGTTGGTCGGGCGCGATACACAGATCAGCCCCGTATCGTCGGTAACAGATAAATGCTCAAAATCGACATGATATTTGAACTGACCTTCCGGGAGCATTTCAATGTCTGGACGGGCGGAGACAAACAGGTCCTCATCCAGTCCAGCGTCGGCATAACCCAGATATTCCGGTGCCAGCGGAAAAAGCACATGCTTTTTGCTGCCGTCGGCCCGCCGTCCCGCGTAAAGGTTAAAAAGATAGAAGAACGCGCTCTGGCTGCCGTTGGTCAGGGCGATATTCTCCGGGCCGATCTGCCAGCCCAGCTGGTCACGCAGCAGGGCGGAGAGCGATTCCAGCAGTGTGGTCTTACCCCGTGGCCCATCGTAATTACAGAGCGCTTCAGCCAGCTTGCCCTCGCTGTGCATCTGCTGCAAAAGCTGAACAAAGTAATCATTCATGGCGGGGATCTGGGCGGGATTGCCGCCGCCCAGCATGACGGCACCCGGCGTGCGTAATCCTTCACCCATATCTTCCATCAGGCGCGCAATACCTGAATGGCGCGTAAATTTCTCTCCGAAGGCGGAAAAGTTCATAGCGTGTTAACTGCTTATCTGAGGCCAGTGAAACCTCACCTTAACGCCACCCCGTGAGCGATGCAATCTTCCTCCCATCCGGCTCGCCCTGAACGCATGACGGCGTACCGCGTTGAACAGACGACAAGCCAGACGGCCAGAGAATAAAGACCCCGCCGGAAGTTAGGAATAATCTGCTTAATATACCGCATTAACGCTAACCCCGTTTATTAGAAACAGAAAAAACAACAAAGCGACTTTCAATTAACAAAATTGAAATATTAAAAATGAAACATCGTTTCGTTTTTATGGGAAAAAGAGTTCAAAAGTATTTTTATTTAGACTGGGATCACAGTTATGCGCATTTGAGTTCCGCTATGATAGGCCATCCGCAGCGGGCTACCCGCTGCAAATAAAACTTAATATTGATGGAATAAAAGATGATTGCTTCCACTATTCAGGATTATCAGCAGGTGCAGGGAGTATCACCCCAGCTTAAATCGTTGATTGGACAGGCGCTGAGCATTATCGAGCGTCAGCCGGATGAAGGCCGTTATGATATTGAAGGTGACGCCGCCTTTGTGCTCATCTCACGCCCGCTGACGGAACCCCATGCGCAGCGTCCCGCGGAGCTGCATCATCGCTATCTTGATGTGCAGATTTTGCTGGAGGGAGAGGAAGTGCTGGGGTATGGCCTTATGCAGTGCCATGCCACGCCGGAGAACGATCAGCTTAAAGAAAAAGATATCGCTTTCTTCAACGCTATTCCGAATGAACAGTTTCTGCATTTTCAGCCGGGTAACTTCGTCATCTTTTTCCCAAAAGAATTACACCGGCCCTTGTGCGCGGTAAAGGACACCCCTCAGCAAATTAAAAAAGCGGTACTAAAAGTGAGAATGGATTTTCTTAATTAACCTCCTGGTAACGTTATTTATTCGTAACTATTCCGCTTTCGGCACGACGCGCTCGCGCCTGAAACTAACATGAGTGATTATTATTATGAAAATCAAACAGGCTATTGAAAAAATCCCGGGTGGGATGATGCTGGTTCCGCTTTTTATCGGGGCAATTGTCCATACGTTGTCACCCGGCGCAGGAAAATATTTTGGTTCATTCACCAACGGCCTGATGACCGGCACCGTGCCGATTCTGGCGGTCTGGTTCCTCTGCATGGGTGCCTCAATCCAGCTGAAAGCGACCGGCACCGTGCTGCGAAAATCCGGGACGCTGGTTGTCACGAAAATTGCTACTGCATGGATTGTGGCCGCTATTGCCTCCCGGATTATCCCGGAACACGGCGTGGAGGTGGGCTTTTTCGCCGGACTCTCAACCCTGGCGCTGGTCGCTGCGATGGATATGACCAACGGCGGGCTCTATGCTTCCCTGATGCAGCAGTACGGCAGCAAGGAAGAAGCGGGCGCGTTTGTGCTGATGTCCGTGGAGTCTGGCCCGCTGATGACTATGGTGATCCTCGGTACGGCCGGTATCGCCTCCTTTGAGCCGCACGTTTTCCTTGGCGCGATACTGCCGTTCCTGGTGGGCTTTGCGCTGGGTAATCTTGACCCCGACTTGCGCGAGTTTTTCAGCAAAGCTGTCCATACACTGATCCCGTTCTTTGGCTTTGCCCTGGGCAACACCATCAACCTTAATGTCATTCTGGAAACCGGCCTGCTGGGCTGCCTGCTGGGCGTCAGCGTTATCGTGATAACGGGTATCCCGCTGATCATCGCTGATAAACTGATCGGTGGCGGCAATGGTACCGCCGGGATTGCGGCATCAAGTTCAGCCGGCGCGGCGGTTGCGACCCCGGTGCTGATTGCTGAAATGGTACCGGCGTTCAAACCAATGGCACCGGCAGCAACGGCGCTGGTCGCTACGGCGGTGATTGTCACCTCTATAGTGGTGCCGATCCTGACCGCAATGTGGGCAAAACGTTTTTCTCCTCACGCCCCTGTTGAAGAAGTAAAAGAAAAACCTGTCATTCTTGGCAACGTGAAACCGTCCTGAAGCGGCTGTACTGCCGGTTAACCGTTCACCTGGCGACGTGTTTCTGCCGTCGCCTATAAACAAAAGGTAATCCCATGCAAGTTCGTCAAAGTATTCATAGCGACCACGCAAAACAGCTCGATACCGCAGGCCTGCGCCGCGAGTTCCTGATCGAAACGATTTTTGAAGCTGACCGCTACACCATGACCTACAGCCATATCGATCGCATTGTGATCGGCGGTGTGATGCCGGTCAGCCAGACGGTTGCCCTGGCAGGCGATGTGGGGAAAGCCTTCGGCGTCAGCTACTTCCTTGAGCGTCGTGAACTGGGCGTTATCAATATCGGTGGGCCTGGCACCATCACCGTTGATGGTCAGTGTTATGAAGTGGGGAATAAAGAAGCGCTTTATGTCGGTAAGGGAGCCAGAGAAGTGGTGTTCGCCAGCAGCGATGCGCAGAAACCGGCGAAGTTCTACTACAACAGCGCGCCTGCCCACACTACCTATCCGACGACCCTGGTCACTAAGGATCAGGTTTCGCCACAGACGTTAGGCAGCGCCGAAACCAGTAACCTGCGCACCATTAATAAATATCTGGTGCCGGACGTGCTGACTACCTGCCAGCTGACGATGGGCCTGACCGAGCTGGCAGAAGGCAATCTGTGGAACACCATGCCGTGCCATACGCACGATCGGCGCATGGAAGTTTACTTCTACTTCAATATGGATGACGAAACGGCCGTATTCCATATGATGGGCCAGCCGCAGGAAACCCGCCATCTGCTGGTGCATAACGAGCAGGCGGTGATTTCACCAAGCTGGTCAATTCACTGCGGCGTGGGGACTAAAAACTATACCTTTATCTGGGGCATGGTGGGTGAAAACCAGGTCTTTGATGATATGGATCATGTCAAAGTCAGCGACCTTCGCTAAGACATTTCAGGAGGAATTCCATGATTTCACAAGCTTTCAATTTGGAAGGTAAGATCGCGCTGGTGACCGGCTGTGATACCGGGCTGGGGCAGGGAATGGCCGTAGGTCTGGCGGAAGCGGGCTGCGATATCGTTGGTATTAACATCGTTGAGCCGACGGACACCATTGAGCGCGTGACCGCGCTGGGCCGCCGCTTTCTCAGTCTGACCGCCGATATGAGCGATATCAGCGGCTTTGCCGGTCTGCTGGAGCGGGCCGTCGCGGAATATGGCAAGATCGATATCCTGGTCAATAACGCCGGCATCATTCGTCGCGAAGATGCGATTTCATTCAGTGAAAAAGACTGGGACGACGTGATGAACCTGAACATCAAGTCGGTCTTCTTTATGTCACAGACGGTAGCAAAGCAGTTTCTGAAGCAGGGAACGGGCGGCAAAATCATCAATATTGCCTCGATGCTCTCTTATCAGGGCGGCATCCGCGTCCCTTCCTACACCGCCTCGAAAAGTGCGGTGATGGGCGTCACCCGCCTGCTGGCGAACGAATGGGCGCAGCACGGCATTAACGTTAACGCCATTGCGCCAGGCTATATGGCGACCAATAACACCCAGCAGATACGGGCGGATGAAGCGCGCAGCGCGGCGATCCTGGAACGCATCCCGGCGGGGCGCTGGGGATTACCGGAAGATCTGAAAGGCCCGGCGGTCTTTCTGGCTTCGCCCGCC
This sequence comes from Erwinia psychrophila, assembly GCF_039023475.1. Classification (NCBI taxonomy): domain Bacteria; kingdom Pseudomonadati; phylum Pseudomonadota; class Gammaproteobacteria; order Enterobacterales; family Erwiniaceae; genus Erwinia; species Erwinia psychrophila. Next base: position 371,094 of record NZ_JBCHVB010000004.1, on the reverse strand, counting down.
GCAGATTACATCAATGGCTATACGCTGGCGGTGGATGGCGGCTGGCTGGCGCGCTAGCCCGGCCATAAACGAAAAAGCCTGAGCCCGCATCAGTTGCGGGCCCAGGCAGGATTAAGCCACGGGGCGATAAAGTGGATCCTATAACGGGGTGCTTTGTCACCCCGTGGCTTTTTTATGGATCGGTCAGCGCTGCGACTTCGCTATCTGCGGGTTGACGCAGTTTTTCTCAATCTTGCCGGTCAGGGCCGCAATCAGGTTATCCACCGCATCTTTTGCCATACCGTAGCGGGTTTCATGCGTGGCGGAGCCAATATGCGGAAGTGCCACGACATTCGCCATGCCCAGCAGCGGTGAATCGACCGGTAACGGCTCCTGCTCGAAAACGTCGAGGCCTGCCGCATAAATCGTTCCGTCGTTAAGCGCCTCAATCAGCGCCTGCTCATCGATCACCGGCCCGCGTCCGGCATTTATCAGCACCGCGCTGGGCTTCATTTTCGCCAGCTGCTCACGACCGATCATGTGGTGGGTCTGTTCGGTCAGCGGCAGGCTGATGCAGAGAAAATCTGACTCTCTGAGCAGCGTATCCAGATCGCAATACTGCGCGTCAAAACGCTCTTCCGCCTCATCATGATGCTTACGGGCGTTATAGAGAATGGGCATGCTGAAGCCGAGATGCGCACGCTGGGCGAGCGCCAGCCCGATGCGGCCCATGCCGAGGATCCCCAGCTTTTTATGGTGGACGTCAATACCGAACCAGTCGGGGCCAATGCTGCCCTGCCATTCCCCCTGCTTCACGCGTCCGGCCACTTCAACCACGCGCCGGGCGGATGAAAGCACCAGCGCCATCATGGTATCGGCCACCGTTTCGGTCAGAACGGTTGGCGTATGCATCAGCACCACGCCGCGCGCGTTCAGCGCCTCCACGTCAAAGTTATCGTAGCCGACGGAAACGGTGGAGGCCGCGCGCAAGTTTGGCGCTTTTTCCAGAAACTCCGCATCCACTTTGCCACCGGAGCCGAGGATCCCTTCCGCCTGACGGAAGGCGTCGGCATGCTGAGCGACCGTTTCCGGCGACAGCCCGGCAATTTCCGTCACGTTAAAATGGTCATCCAGCGTTGAGCGGAGATCGTCCGGTAACGACTTATAGAGCACTACTGAGGGTTTCATTCATCTCTCCCTTTGAAAATGAGGAAACGGGCCCGCTGGCCCGTTTATGCAAAGTCAGGCGTGCTTAGCGCCATGCGGCACCGGAGGCTGTTTGTTATCGGCCGGCTTGACGATCAGCGTCAGGCAGACGGAAATCAGCAGCGAGGCGGCCATAAAAATATAGGAAGCGGAAGGGCTGCCGGTGGCACCGTTCAGATAACCTACCACCCATGAGCCGAGGAATGAACCCAGCGCCCCCATCGAGTTGATTAACGCCATCGCGCCGCCGGCCACATTGCGGGGCAGCATTTCCGGGATGATGGCGAAGAACGGACCATATGGCGCGTACATGGCTGCACCGGCAATCACCAGCAGGGTGAACGAAAGCCAGAAATTATCGGCGCCCACCAGCCAGGAACCCAGGAAGGCCAGCGCGCCTACCAGCAGCAGCGGCCAGACAAAGAGTTTGCGATTCTGGAGCTTATCGGAAGCCCAGGAGACCACGAGCATAGCGATGGTAGCCGCCAGATAAGGCACCGCAGAGAGCCAGCCCGCCTGCACCATACCCATCTCCATCCCGTTACGCAGAATAGAGGGCAGCCAGAGCACGAAGCCGTAGACCCCGATGCTCCAGGTGAAATATTGCATACACAGCAGGATCACATTGCGGGATTTAAAGGCCTCGCCATAGTTACGTACGGCTTTAATGCCTTCTTGCTCTTTCTGTAGCTGCGCCTGCAGGTCCGCTTTCTCCTGATTGCTGAGCCATTTGGCCTGGGACGGCTTATCCTGCACCAGGAACCACCAGGCTACCGCCCAGATCACCGCCGGGAACCCTTCGATGATAAACATTTCACGCCAGCCGTAGGCCTCGATCAGGTAGCCCGAGACAACTGACATCCACAATACTGTCACCGGATTACCGAGGATCAGGAAGGTGTTCGCCCGCGAGCGTTCGGATTTGGTAAACCAGTTGCTGATGTAGATCAGCATCGCCGGCATCACGGCAGCTTCGACCACGCCGAGTACGAAGCGGATCGCGGCCAGCATCGGGATGTTGGAAACCATGCCGGTCAGCGAGGCGCATATCCCCCAGAGGATCAGACAGACAAATACCAGTTTTTTAACGCTGCGGCGTTCGGCGTAAATCGCGCCGGGGATCTGAAAAAAGAAGTAGCCAAGAAAGAACAGGGCGCCCAACAGCGAGGACATGCCTCTGGTGATCCCCAAATCTTCATTGATTCCGGCCGCCGAGGCGAAGCTGAAATTCGCCCTGTCCAGATACGCCAGGCTGTAAGTGATAAACACGATGGGCATGATGTACCACCAGCGTTTTGGCGCGATTGTATGCTTTTTCATAGTCGATCCTCTGTTTTGAGGGCACCGCAGGCTGCGCTGAGCACCCGGCTGTAACAGCGAGGCGCCTCACGCGCAGTGAGGTTTATTTTAAGGGTACGTGTTGAGATCGCTTTTATTCATCGCCCAGCTCAGCGCGCGTCGGAAGCCCTTCGCTGTCGCCGATGACCTGAATGGCCAGTGAGCCAATTTTGTTGCCGCGCTTAATCGCCTGCGGCAGCGTTTTGCCTTCCAGTAGCGCACTGATCACGCCAACAGCAAAGCCGTCGCCAGCGCCAACGGTATCGACCACATTCTCGGTTTTGATCGCCGCAACCTGGCCCTTCTCACCGCCGGATGTCTTGTACCAGGCGCCGTCGCAGCCCGTTTTTATGATGACGGCTTTCACGCCCTTATCCAGGTAGAAATCAGCAATGGCCTCCGGCTGGTCGTAGCCGGTCAGGATTTTTCCCTCGCTGATGCCGGGCAGCACCCAGTCGGCATAGCCCGCCAGTAAATTGAGCTGCTTCGCCATCTCGCGCTCGCTGGGCCAGAGCACCGGGCGCAGATTGGGATCGAAAGAGATGCTTTTTCCCATCTGCTTCATTTCCTGCGCCGCGTGCTTTGACAGCGCCAGCGAAGAAGCGGAGATCGCCGCTGAGACGCCGCTCAGATGAAGGTGTCTGGCCGTGCCGAAATAGTCGCGGTTAAAATCGTCGGGCGACAGATGGCTGGCTGCCGATCCTTTGCGGAAATACTCCACCAGCGGATCGGAACCATCTTCCACCTTCGACTTGAGCTGAAAGCCGGTCGGGTAACGGTCATCCACGATCACCTGCTGATGATCGACGCCCTCTTTTTCCAGCTGCTGGCAGGTAAAGCGGCCAAACGAATCGTCTCCCACGCGGCTGACCCAACCCACCTTCAGGCCGAGCCTGGCGAGACCGATAGCGACGTTCAGCTCGGCACCGGCGATGCGTTTAACAAAGTGTTCGGCGGCGGCAAGATCGCCCGTCTCGCTGGCGACAAACATCGCCATCGCCTCGCCAATCGTGACCGCATCCAGCGTTCCGTTTTCCTTGATGGTCATGGTTTACTCCTCCCGCAACAGGTCAACGTAATGGCGTGTGACAGCGACCAGATCGTCACCTTCCAGCGGAAACTCAATGCCGCGCGGCACGTCCGGGGGAAGAAGATCTAAGGTTTCACGCCACAGGCTGTCAGCCTCATCCAGCGCGACGGCCCGCCAGCTGTCACCCTGTGACACAGCGGCCTTAACGTGGATATAGCTGACGGCAGGGCTAAGTTGTTCAGCGGCATCGAGAGGGTTATCACCCACCCAGAGCCAGTTACCCATATCGAAGGTCACGCCGCAGCCGCTCTGCGCTTCGCCACCTTCCTCAAGATAGGCCTTCATCACGGACAGCCTGCCTGACGCCGTCTGGTCGTTTTCCACCACGAGTTGAACGGCGTGGGAAGCCAGACTGTTACGCAGGCTGGTGAAATCGAAGCCGCGACGATAGTTACCCAACGCATATTTTAGACGCTGGGCGTTGAGTTGCGTCGCTTCTGCCAGATGGCGCGACAGCGCCGGGTTGACCAGGCCCTGCTCGTTAAACAAGGCTTCCGGTACGGAGTAGTACGCCACCAGATTTGCGGCGGTGATGGCCTGGCCCAGCCCGGAGAGGCTTTGCAACTCCTCATCGCTGAACAGCTCACGGCGTATTTCCACCCCTTCAGCACCGGCAGCGGCGATCACCGGCACAACGGCCTGCTGGCCGCCCAGGGCCTTAATCCGATCGCGACCATAGGCCGCCGTTACCACAATCACATCTCTTTTCATCTGCTTCTCCCGGCGTTACCCGCCACTGCGTGCTAAAAACGGTAGATGGAACCGGTTCCAAAGCAAAGGAGCAGAGTCTGGTTTTATGATCGCGCTCACGATGTAAACAATTAGTGGCAAGGGGAGTTCTGAAAAATGATGGCGGCCAGACGGGCTTAAAAGGGTGGTGAAGTGCGGGAAGAATGATTGTGAAAGGATATAACGTGTAAGGGTGGCCCGCTTCTTGTCAGGCCGGGAACAGCCGTTACGCAGGCCTGCGCTATTCTCCCTACTGCCCAAATATCGTCGATTTTCTGACGATCAGCTCGCCGGAATAGACCTGTTCCTGGGGCGGCGTGTCGTCACCCTCAATGCGTTTAATGACCTGTTCCAGCGCAGAATAACCAATTTGCCAGGTGGGCTGTTTCAGCGTGGTGATGCCAACGCCCGCCAGTTCTGACCAGGCGAGTTCGTCAAAGCCCAGTAGGCCGAGATCGCCTCCCCAGCTCAGCCCCAGACGCCGCAGTGAACGCGCCACCTGTAGCGTCAGTGCGCCGTTAACCACCAGAACCGCGCAGCGCTGGCCGGCATTGCGCTGCACGTAATCTTTTAAAACCGCATCAAGCCTGGCCGGATCGTTAATCGCCACTTCAGCCTGCTCCGCCACATGTCCGGGGTGCTGCGCCATAATGGAGTAAAAGGCGTCCAGTCTTTCATGACGCGTATTCACCAGCCCCAGCGGTTCGGTCACAAACAGGATGGCGTGAAACGCCTGCTCAATAAGGTGCTGCGTCACCTGAACGGCCGCTTCCCGGTTATTCAGCCCCACGACGTCACAGCTGAAGTCAGGAATTTTACGATCAATCAGCACCATCGGCAGCAGCGACTGCTGGAGATGGCTCAGCGCCTCTTCACGCATGCCGACCGCGTTCACCACGATCCCCTCGACCTGATAACTGCTCAGCAGATTCAGATAATGCTGCTCCTGATCCACTTCGTTATTGGTATTGCACATCAGCAGGGTAAAGCCCCTGGCCCGGCAGGCAGCCTCAATACCGCTCATCACTTCAACCGAATAGGGATTAGTGATATCGGCGATAATCAGCCCTATCAGCCGGGTGCGGCCACGCTTCAGCCCCCGCGCCATCTGGCTGGGGCGATAGTCCAGCTCGGCAATGGCCGTCTCAATCCGCTGCCTGAGGCTTGCGGAAAGGACGTGCTGCTCACCGTTCAGAAAGCGCGATACGCTGGTTTTCCCGGTGTTTGCAGCTTTAGCGACATCGCTGATGGTGGCGCGTGTGGCCTTGCGGTTCATAGCGATCCTTGAACATTAACGGAAGAGAAAGCGTAGCCTCAGCTATCGCTGGTCCTGTTTCTGAGCGTAACCCGGATTCAGGAACCGGAGGGGGTCATCATAAAACATAAGTGGCGTCGCGCCCATCTCTCTTACCCGGGCGACTATCTGGCAGGCAGTTAACAAGCTAAGCGGGCGGAGAGAGGCTGCCGGGCCAGCAGGTGACCCGGCAGAAAAGCAGGTTACAGCGGGCTGAGGGTAATTTCCACGCGGCGGTTCTGCGCTTTACCGGCTTCCGTGCTGTTAGTGGCAATCGGATTATCCGGGCCCATGCCGCCGGTACGGATGCGGTTAGCGGCGACGCCCTGGGCGATCAGCGCGCTGCCCACGCTGTCGGCACGCTGCTGGGAGAGATTCATATTCAGCTGGCGCGTCCCGGTGCTGTCGGTATAGCCGGTGATATTCACCGCGGTTTTCGGATACTCTTTCAGGACCATGGCCACGCCGGTCAGCGTGTTCGCGCCGGCAGCCTTGAGCGTGCTGCTGCTGCTGTCGAAGGTCACATTGCTTGGCATATTCAGAATGATGTTATCGCCCTGACGGGTAACGCTGACGCCGGTCCCGCGCATTTTATCGCGCAGCTTCGCTTCCTGAACGTCCATATAATAGCCCGCACTGCCGCCGAGCGCAGCACCAGCCGCGGCGCCAATCAGCGCGCCTTTACCGCGATCTTTTTTCGAGGAGGAAAGCACGCCAACGCCAGCGCCCAGCGCGGCGCCAAGGCCTGCACCGATGCCAGATTTTCCAGCTTCACGTTCGCCAGTGTAAGGATTAGTCGTACAGCCTGCCAGGGCAACAGTACCGCTCAGAACCAGAGCGAGGGCAACGGAGCTCATTTTCATGGGTTATTTCTCTCAAATAAAACAGTGGGCATACATGCCGCATAAAGGTGAATTATGCCCGTGCATTGTGAGGAAATAACGTTCTAAAAGTCTGAAATTGTAAAGATAAGCTACTTTATATTGTCAGCATGGCAAAAACAGCCGGTCGTATGGTCAATAATCAGACCGCATGCCTGCATAAATGAGTAACAGGTGGTCGTACCAACAAATTTAAAACCGCGCTTCTTCAGCGCCTTTGAAAGGGCGTCGGAAACGGGGCTGAAGGTCGGCGCGGTCCGGTAATCCGCAAAGCGGTGGCGCTGGGGCGTATGGTCGACAAATGCCCAGAGAAAGGCGCTGAAGGACTCACCCCCGGCCTCCATCGCCAGCAGTGCCTGCGCATTGGCAATAACGGCGGCGATTTTCCCCCGGTGGCGAATAATACCGCTGTCCAGCATCAGTCGCTCCACGTCGGTCTCGCCCATTTTCGCCACAGTCTGCGGATCAAACTGATGAAAGGCGCGACGATAGTTTTCCCGCTTCTTCAGCACCGTGAGCCATGACAGCCCTGCCATCTGGCCTTCCAGGCAGAGCATTTCAAAAAGCGTACGAGTATCAGTGACCGGAACGCCCCACTCTTCATCATGATAAGCCAGATAGATTGGATCCTGCGTTACCCAGCCGCAGCGCTGCACCATAATGTATCTCCATCAAATTTGTGTAAAAAACCACCGGGTGGCGCTTGACGTTATCTCCGGCCAGGCAATAGTTAATCTGTTGCTGAAATTAACAATACAAATATTAAGTCTTACTTGCGCTCTTTTCCGGAGTTCTCCATGTCAAAGAAACGCATAACGCGCCGTGTGGCCTTTGGGGCGGCGTGGATCGCCTGCTCGCTTTGTGCCGTCGCCCCCGCCGCTGGCTGGGAGCGACTCTACGTATTTGGCGACAGCCTGAGCGACAGCGGCAATAACGGCCGCTACACCTGGGATAGTAACAGGAATCCGCTTTACGACGAGGTGCTGGCCGCCAGAATCAATCAGTCGCTTCGCCCGTCAGAGGCTGGCGGCACCAATTATGCGGCGGGGAATGCGGTGGCCGTTCCGCAGCTTAATCCTGTCGATAACAGTGCCGATCAGGTTGCCGCCTGGCTCAGGGCGAACGGCGGAAAGGCCGAGGCCGACGGGCTTTATATCCACTGGATTGGCGGTAACGATCTGGCCGCCGCCGCGCTTAATCCGCTGAACGCGGATCGGATAGTGAGCGGCAGCGCTTTTGCCGCCGCCAGCCAGGTCAGGGCGCTGCTGTCGGCGGGCGCGAATACGGTCATTGTGCCGACTGTACCGAACGTGGGGGCGACGCCAGCGCTGCTTGAGGCGGTAATACAGATTGGGCTGGCGCCGGTTGCCACTCCGGCGCTGGCCGCCGCGTTCCGGTCCCTGAGCGGGCAGACTACGTTCACGCCAGAGGCCAGGAACAGCGCTATCCGTGAAGCGCTGTACGCCGCTGCGGGCGAACTCACCAGCGTGGAAGCGCTGCGGCAGGTGGCAACTGCACAGCTTTATCAGGCCTGGCAGGTGCTCAGCGAGCAGGCGGCGGCGCTGACCGATCGCTATAACCAGCAGGAGGAAAACGGGCTGGCGCAGCTCCGCGGCAATATCGTGCGCGTGGACGTCAACGGGCTGTTCAGCGAGGTGTTAAGCGATCCGGCCCGCTACGGGCTGACGAACACGGCGGGCATGGCTTGTCCTCCCGGCGTTTCTGCCGCCGACTGCACCTCGGCGATGCCCGGCTTCTCCAGCAGTCAGGACTATCTGTTTGCCGATCGGCTGCATCCAGGGCCCGCGACGCATTTGCTGATTGCCGACTATATCCAGTCAGTGCTGGACGCGCCCGCGCAGGCGGTGGCGCTGAATCAGGCCACGCTGGCGATGTCGCGGGATGCGAGAGCGACGCTCGACAGCCGCCTCCAGCAGCAGCGCCATGGGGATAACCCTCAGGGCTCGCTCAGCGTTTACGGAGGCTACGCCGGGCAGCACTATGACTATGCGGATAACCTGGCGGCGGGCGAGGGCAACGCCACCACCCACAATCTGACGCTGGGCGTGGATTACCAGCTCACCGACGACTGGCTGGTGGGCGCGCTGATTTCCGGCTCTGACGACAGCCAGCATCCCACGCCGCGCTACGACTATAAAATGCGCGGCTGGCTGGCCTCAGCCTACAGCGAACTGACGATTTTCGATCACGGCTGGATCAACGCCGACGTCCAGTTCGCCTCGGTTAACTATGACGACATCAGGCGCAGCGTGGTGCTGGGCCCGGCGACCCGTACCGAGAATGGCGACACGGAAGGCACTCAGGTGGGCGGCCGTATGGCTGCGGGCTGGGATATTCCGCTTGGGTCGCGGTTAACAACGGGGCCGGTGGTGCAGTATGCGCTGGATTACAGCTCGGTAAAGGGTTATCAGGAGCAGGGCAGCAGCAGTACCGCGATGCGCTTTGACGATCAGAATGCCCATTCCCAGATTGGTACAGCGGGCTGGCGGGTGGATTCCCGGTTCGGCTGGGTCAACCCCTGGGCGGAAGTCAGCTATAACCACCAGTTTGGTGATAACGTCTGGCGGGCAGGAGGCGGGCTGAAATCCACGCAGACCTCCTTCACGCGGGAGGTGGCCGGACAGGACAGTGACTGGATGAACGTCTCGGTTGGCGCGCATGTTCCCCTCGGAGAGTCGGTGGCGGCCTTTGCGTCAGCCTCACAAACCGGCGGTCTGAGTTCCGGGGAGCAGTTCATGTATAACCTGGGCATCAGCGCGCAGTTCTGACCGGCGTTAGTCAGGCAAAACCGGCGGCATGAACGTCATTTTCCATTTCCATGCCGCCGTCAACGCACACCGTGAGCGTTTACCCGGCGGGTTCAGGCCGCGCCGGGCGGAACGGCATGCGCGCTGTTCGCCGGTGCCTCTCCCCGGTATCGTTCAATATCGAGCTGAGCCATATGACCACAGTTTCCCTGCGCCAGCTGCGAAGAGCCGATATCAAAGGTCAGGCAGTTAACGTTGCCATTTTTGCACAGCGTGCCGGGCTGGGCGGGGTCGGAGGGGTCGTACCATGCGCCTTCGCTGATGCGCACCACGCCGGGCCGGATATCCTCAGTGACCACCGCGCCCACCAGGATCTGTCCCCGATCGTTAAAGGCCCTGACCAGATCGCCTGAGCGAATACCTCTGGCCTCAGCATCACGCGAGTTAATTAAAATAGCCTCACGATCGCTGACCGCGTATTTCTTCCGCAACGGGGTGTTATCCAGCTGGGAATGCAGGCGGTTAACCGGATGCGCGGTGTTCAGTGAAAGCGGGTATTTTTTCGCAATTTCGCTGCCGTGCCACTCCACGGGCGGCAACCATCCCGGCAGGCCGGGACAGTCCTGATAATGCATCTTCGCCACGTGCTGCGAAAATATCTCAATTTTACCGCTCGGTGTGCCCAGCGAATTCAGCAGCGGATCGGCACGAAAATCGGCAAAGCGTACCCAGTCACGATTCTCTGGCGGCACCGGGAAGCGGATGTAGTTATTGGACTGCCAGAATTTATCGAACGGGGGCAGAGGGATGCCAGCGTGCCTGGCCTGCAATTTCATATTGTCATACAGCGACTTCAGCCACAGCATCTCATCCCGGCCCTCTGAGAAGCCCTGCGCCACACCCAGCCGGGTCGCGATCGCCAGGAAAATATCATAATCGTTGCGTGCCTCATGCTGCGGCGCAACGCACTGATGCATGGGAAAAACGTAGCGCTGCGAATAGTCGCCGCCCATATCCATATCGTTCCGCTCATAGCTGGTGGTGCAGGGCAGGACGATATCTGCGTGTTTCGCGGTGGCGGTCCAGTAAGGCTCCTGTACGACGATGGTTTCAGGATGTTGCCAGGCCTTGAGGAGATTATTGGTGTCCTGATGATGGTGGAACGGGTTTCCGCCCGCCACATAGACCATTTTTACGTCAGGGTAGGTTATCTCCCTGCCGTTAAAGGCGATGGTTTTGCCAGGATTCGCCAGGCACTCGGCAATGCGCGCCACCGGGATCGGCTGAGGCGCGTTCGCTGGCGCTTCTCCCGCGCTGATCCCGGACAGGATCCCGCCCCGGGCCGCCGGACTGCCGCCGGAGGAGTAGTGATAGCTGAAGCCAAACCCGCCGCCCGGCAGCCCAATCTGCCCAATCATGGCGGCGAGCGTCACCAGCAGCCAGTGCGGCTGCTCGCCGTGGTGCTGACGCTGCAACCCCCAGCCGGCCATAATCATCGTCCTCTGCCCGGCCATATCGCGCGCAAGTTTGCGCAGCGTTTCCGCCTCCACGCCGCACACCGCGCTGGCCCAGTCGGCGGTTTTCGCCGTGCCGTCATCTTTCCCGAGCAGGTAATCGCGGAACTTATCGAAGCCGGTGGTATAGCGCTTCAGAAAGGCTTCGTCGTGCAGCTTCTCGGTCAACAGGGTGTGGGCGATCCCCAGGATCATCGCGGCATCCGTATAGGCTTTCGGCGCAATCCATTCAGCCTTGAGTGCTTTTGCACCCGGGTTACAGACCGGGTCGATAGTGATAACGCGCGTTCCTTTTTCCGCCAGCGCCGCGAAGCCCGCCAGACCAACGTGATCGGGCACGTTCCAGCTATTTTTAAGCGTGGTGTGGGGATTACATCCCCATAAAATCACCAGTTCGGTATGAGCGATCACGTCAGGCCAGGTGGTTTGCTGTTCGTAAACCTCCATGGAGCCCATCACATGCGACATGATGACCTGCGCCGCACCGGTGGAGTAGTCGCCGCTGTAGCTGAGGTAGCCGCCGGTCAGGTTCATCAGCCTTCCCAGCAGCGCCCGGCAGTTATGCAGCATGCCGGTACTCTTCCAGCCATAAGAGCCGGCATAAATTGAGGCTGGGCCGAAGTCGGCCTGTAAACGCGCGATCTGCTGACTGACCAGTTTGATCGCGTCATCCCAGCTGACCCTGATCCACTCATCGCGTCCGCGAAGCTCAGTGCGGCTGCCAGGCCCGTTCTCCAGCCAGCTTTTGCGCACCATGGGATAGCGGATGCGGTTAGCGGCATGAACCTGCCACGGCGCCATTTCAATCAGCTCATTAGGGGCAGGATCGTCCGCCACCGGCTGAACGGCAACCATGCGCCCCTGTTCAACAATGGCCTCAAAAGCGCCCCAGTGTGCCGCAGTAAGGATCCCCCTCCGGGCCGGGCGGAGCGCACTGAAGAGCGGCATCGCCTGGCTGACGGCCTGGGCGATCGCCGATTTGGCATAAAGCAGATCGAGCGTGCTGGCGGCCAGCAGGGCACTCCCTGCCTGTAAAAAACGACGGCGCGACAGCGCTGAGAAGGCGCTATTTTTCATCTTCATTTCCTTCTGAAGCGGGGAGGCCAGAGGTCATATCGCTGGCGTGATGCTGGACGTACTGCGTCAGCACGCGGAGCTGTTCTTTATCAAGCGAGGTGCGTGGCGCCATCCCTTTCATCACTCCCGTCCACTGATTAGCCGTAAAGTGATCAAGCGCGGTCAGCCCGTGGCAGCCGGTGCAGTTTGCGGTCATCAGACCGGAAGCGTACTGCCAGATTTTCTCGCGATCGGCAATCAGCGAGCCGGAGGGCAGCCAGATTTGAAGCGAAACCTTGTGCCAGACCGTGCCGGTCTGGCTGTCCGTTTGCGTCGCCAGCGTCTGGATATGGCTGATGGCCTCCTCGCTCAGGATCGCGCTGATAATTCGCTTTCCGGGCGCCCCATAGATGAAGGTCGGTACGCCATCCTGCTGCCAGCCCTCCAGGCGGGCTTCAAGCTTCTCCTGCTGGTGGTTAAGAATGGCGATCCCGGTTGCGGGAAACAGCGTGCCGCCGGCCGCATCCGCCGCAGTGCCCAGCGTAAAAGACTGAGTGTGGGTCGCGTAAAGCGTGCCAGAGGTGGCGTTGGTGGCCGCGGCAATTGTCGCCAGCTGGCTGGCCCCGGAGGCGTTATGCTCACGCATATCCGGCAGGATATGCGCAACGCCGCGGTGGCAGTCAATGCAGGTATCACCCGCCTTGATGGCGACGGGATGGGCCTTACGGGCTTCCGGCTGCTGGGCCAGAATATCCATCGCGTCAAAGCTGTGGCAGCTTCGGCAGGTGGCCGAGTCGTTGGCCTTCATACCTTTCCAGACCGATTCCGCCATCGCCAGCTTGTGCGCGTTATATTGCTCTTCAGTGGCGATTTTGCCGGTAACTTCGCCGTAAATATCCTTTACTGCGCCAATTTTGGTTGCCAGGTAGTCAAGAGGCTGGCCGGGAATGTGGCAGTCTGCGCATTCGGCACGGATACCGGCATGATTCTGATAGTGAATACTGCCCTGATACTCCGCCATTGGCCTTTCCATGCTGTGGCAGGAGACGCAGAAGGCGGTGTCACTGGTTTTATGCAGGGCGGTAACGCTACCCGCCACGACAAGCAGAGCGATTGTCATGCCCAGTAATATCAGTGCTATCCCGCGCCATCCCCGGAGCCACCTGAACCGGCCCCCTTTTTTAAGTGAGTCCATAACTGCTCCTGTAATCCCGTTTTTCATTCTTCTTATAAAATGCACCCCCTTATCCCACACAATGCGAAAGGTTTTTTTGTGGTTAATCAATATGGGGGTGATAGCTGCTACCAAAGGAGTAAAAAGGCGAAGCGCGTCGGACGGGCAAGTGTTCTAAGGGAGGGCAACGCTTAGTGGAGCGGAAAGGCACGCTGAGGATATATTCAGATGAGTTTTATCGTCTGGATATTCCACATACAGATTTACGCTAATCGAGTTACTGCGTTTATTAAAGCGAAGACGTTAAACGCCGCGTGGAACTGACGTAATATGAAGAGTAAAAGGAGCTTTGTCTGTTACGCATACAAAATATTTCCAGTAGTTACGATGCCTGCTTTTAACGTATCGGATAATTAACTATGCGCTCGTGCTGGAAGGGGGTAAATATGATGCGATCAATTTTAAAATTTAGAAAAATAACAGGATTATGTGCCTTTTATGTTTGAGGTTACGAAGATATGATGAGAGTGAAGGAATAGTCATTAGCACGGAGCCGCTATGTACTACAGCAGGGAAGTCATAACTTATTTCCAGTCCAATAATATCCTCGCGCTAAAGCTCGACCACGCCTTGTTGGGCGTCGGAGAGGCCGTATCGGATCAAATTTCTATAATAGAAGCAGGTGCAAAACGCGCGCTGTATTACACCTCCTGCTTTACCGATGAATATCAGGACGTTTGCCAGCAGCAAAAAAGCGAAGACATTCGATTCGCTAAAAGCATTTACCATGTTTTAAGACATGAAGATATTGTGTTTGAAATGCTTAAAACTTATTTCGAAAAAATATTCAAATACAAGACATCCGATCAAATAGAGCAAATTAAACAAATGCTTATGGCTGTGAATATCCATATTGCCGCAAACTACCTCACAAATGCTGGATTCACTTTAGCAGCAGCATCGTCCGTTGCACTCGGCATGAATCTGAATCTTGAAATCAGCGCACTGGCAGGCGGATGGGCTTCAAGGGGAATCGCGACGGCTGGCATCTATGGCGTCGTTCAGAAAGCGGCAGATAGTGCACATCGCCTTAACTTCACCTACCCGGCTTACTACTCTGCGTTATACGCTCAAGAGCTGGAAATGATGTACTTCCTGGTAGAGCCACTGTTTGAGCGGGCCAGGGCGTTTAAAGCCGGGTGGGCATCGGAGAGGGATATTGCAGACATCATCGCCAGGATGATTCGATAACCATGATAAATTTGATCAAACGATTTTTTAAGAGAGTGTTCAAATCATTATTTTCGATGTACGGCCCCGCATTACTAACGCTTTTATTCGCAGTCGTCCTGGTACAAATTTTTCCTGATGGCCCTTTATGGCCTGTGCCTGTATTTCTCGTATTCATGCTGGTTATTTTTGGTCGCTACGTGAAATGGTAACTGTCTGCACTTGATATTGTCTGGAATTCATTTATAAGGAAATACCATGTCAACACCCGCACATTTATGGCTTGAAGATGAAAACGGCTCGCCGGTTATTGGCGGTTGCTTAATGCCGCTACGTTCAGGTTCTGTCGAATTAAAATCCTTTTCCCACGGCGTAACCATTCCCGTTGACCCTAACTGGGGGAAACTCACAGGCACGCGTATTCACCGTCCTGTCGTTATCGTGAAAGAATTCGACCAGACCTCGCCCGTTCTGTATCGCGCCGTTTGCGAAGGTCGCACAATGAAAAAGGCCACGATCAAAATGTATCGCATCCTTGAATCCGGTATTGAGGCTGAATATTTCAATATCATGCTGGAAAACGTCAAAATCACCACGGTTTCGCCCTACCTTGCCCCCAGCGGTTTGAGCAGCACGCATCTGGAAACGCTGGAAATGCGTTATGAGGCGATCGTCTGGAAGTACACGGAAGGGAACGTTATCTACCGCGATACGTGGAACGATCGCGCGACGGGATAACGCCTTTTCTGACCGGCGGCAAAAGCCTCTGAACCTTCCGTCAGTGCCGGGAAAGGGTGAGTCACAGACGTGAATCAGACAGGCCGCCCACAGGCGGGGAGCGGCCATTCATCGCCGGAGGTCAGGACTCAGGCTGCGGGGGCATGGTCCGGGCAAAACTTTCACGGGCAAACATCTTTTCCGCCAGCCTGACCAGCGCCGGACGTTCCACGCACCAGTTTGGTACGACGCGACGAAAGTTCAGGAAGCCGATCAGGCAGGCGGTGGCGATATCGGCCAGGTTAAGGGTGTCGCTGTTCAGCACCGTTCCCTGCGCCGCCTCTTTTTCCAGCGCGTCCAGCCCGCGCAAAATTTTCTCGCGCTGGCGAATAATCTGCTCTTCCATCTGCAGCTCCGGCGGACGCATGCTTTCACGCACCAGGATCACAGCGGCGTCGCCGATGCCGTCAGCCAGCGCCTCAAGCTGAAGCACTTTCAGCGCGGTCAGCTTATCCTCCGGTAGAAGGGCGGGCGCCCAGTTCTCCAGTTCAAGCCTGGCGGCAATGATATGGGATTCATACCAGGTGCCGTCTGGCATCACCAGCGCCGGGATTTTACCCAGCGGGTTATGGTGGGGAACCTGGCTGTCGTGGGTCCAGGGCGATTCGTTGATGAACTCGAACGCCTGGCCCTTTTCGAGCAGGATCACCGAGATTTTACGTACGAAGGGACTGGTATAGCTGCCGACTAATTTCATGCCACTTTCTCCCCTGCAGGCCGGTAGCGCCGGCCTGCTGCAATCGTGTAAGGCGGAGTGCCTCCGCCATGTTACGGGTTTATTCGCCCGGAAACAGGAAAGGATTCAGGCTGCTGCGGGAAAATCCCTCCTGCTCCATGCGGGCATCCAGCACCAGCGAAGCCAGGTCGTCAGCGACCGGCTCCACCGCCGGGTCCTTCTCCTGATAGAACATTTTCAGGTAGGTGCCGCAGTCGCCGCAGCTTTCCGCCTTGATGGGGGAGGTTTCGCTATCCAGCGACCAGTAGTGTAAATCCCGGGTCTGTTCACAGTTACTGCACTTTGCCCGCACGACGTGCCACTCGCTTTCACACAGGTTACAGTGCAGATAGCGTAAGCCGCCATTCTCCATCCCCATGTGGATCACGCTGGAAACCGGCACGCTGCCGCAAACCGGGCAGAACTGACGCTGTTCGCCATATTCAGCGCGGGCCTTGCCGGGGATCAGCGCCGCCATTTGCGCCCAGTAAACCGAGAGCGCAGCCCAGATAAAGGGCGATTTATCGCTGCTGACCTGGGCAAAGTCGTTGTTAAACAGCGCTTCTGCCATCGCCTCCAGCTCCGGTGCCGAGGCCTTCTCCAGATTCTCCAGCACCGCCAGCGCCTGTCCGGACATCTCCGGCTTCATTTCAGCTATCAGGGAGTGCAGTAGCCGCTGCCAGTGCGGATCGCGCGGTAGCGTATGAATATCGAGCGGAGGCTTGCCGAGGCGGGCGGTTTCCACCAGACGGGCGTAGAGATCCATCTGCAACGGGTGATCGTAGAGCACGATCTCCTGGGCGCTGGCGACCACGGCGGCAAAGCGCAGGTAGTCACCCAACGGGTTTTTGTCGGCCAGCTGCCGCAGCCTGGCGGCGCGGCGACTGTATAAATTTTTCAGTCTGGGGAAAAGTAACGGCGGAATCATCTCCGCCGTTGTTTTGTCGCTTTTCTCCAGCTGTTCCTGCGGGATTATGCGAATACTCATCAGGGGCGTTTTTCCTGTTGTGTCGGGCGGCTCTGCTGTTCGCGAACGGCACGATACCAGCGCGGATGGTGCTTTTTCGCCCACGCGGCCGGCACCCAGCCCTCCACCATCGCGGTAATGGTTCCTTTCACCCACAGCGCTGCGTAGATGTGGACCATGATGACAATGATTAAGGCCACCGCCGAAACGGAGTGCACAACCAGCGCAAAACGAATAACCGGGATGGCAAAAGCATCGGCAAACCAGGGGCGCCAGATAACAATGCCGCTAGCCAGCAACAGCACTAAGCTGAAGATAGCAGCCCAGAATACGCACTTCTGTCCGAAATTATAGCGCCCGGTGTCGCCTACTTCCTCGTTCAGGGCAATTTTATGGATATTCTTTGCCCAGATGAGATCCTCGCGGTCTGGCAGGTTGTGCTGCCAGTAGCGGAAAAACATCCGCAGAAAGGCGACGAACATGACCACGCCCACGAAAGGATGAAGCAGGCGGGCCAGCTGCGGCGTGCCCAGCACGTTCATCAGCCAGTTCAGTGAAGGGAAGAAAAACCCCAGCCCGCTGAGGGCGGCAAACGTAAAGCAGAGTGCCACAATCCAGTGGTTGATGCGCTCAGGCGCGCTGTAGCGTTGAATACGATCGCCCTTTTTCATTTCTCTTCCTCCTTTCCGTGCTGCGCATTTTCCTCTTCCTCATCCACGCGGTTTGGCCCGACCCCAACGTAATGGAACAGGCTGGCGGCGAAGGTCGCGGCAAAGCCCACCGCGGCCAGCGGTTTCCAGATCCCTTTCCAGAAGGTCACCGCCGGACTGATA
Organism: Erwinia psychrophila; assembly: GCF_039023475.1. Taxonomy (NCBI): domain Bacteria; kingdom Pseudomonadati; phylum Pseudomonadota; class Gammaproteobacteria; order Enterobacterales; family Erwiniaceae; genus Erwinia; species Erwinia psychrophila. The sequence continues at coordinate 353,543 of NZ_JBCHVB010000004.1, read as the reverse complement.
GCCGGATCTTCCGGCAGGCCGTGATAGAGCTGTGGTTTGTCCGCATGATGCAGAACGTACATAACGTGTGTGCCGCCAACGCCCTGCGGATCGTACAGCCCCGCATGGTCATAACCCCGGCTTTTCAGTTCGCCAATGCGTTCTGCCGCCAGCTGCTTCATATCCTCCTTGCTGCCAAAGTGAATGGCGCCGGTGGGGCAGGTTTTAACGCAGGCCGGTTCCTGACCGACGCGAACGCGATCCACGCAGAGCGTACATTTGTAGGCGCGGTTATCCTCTTTGCTGAGTCGGGGAACGTTGAAGGGACAGCCCGCGATGCAGTAGCCGCAGCCGATGCAGTGCTCAGACTGAAAATCGACGATGCCGTTGGCGTACTGGATGATAGCGCCCTCCGCCGGACAGGCCTTCAGGCAGCCCGGGTCGGCACAGTGCATACAGCCATCCTTACGGATAAGCCATTCCAGCCTGCCATTCTCTTCCACCTCTGAGAAACGCATTACCGTCCAGGACTTAGCGGTCAGATCGATCGGATTGTCGTAAACCCCGACGTTGTGTCCCACCTCATCCCTGATGTCGTTCCACTCCGAACAGGCCACCTGGCAGCCTTTGCAGCCGATGCAGGTGGTCACGTCGATAAGCTTCGCCACCTCCTGCTGATGGTTCCGCGCCTGAGGGGCGGGCGTGAAGCCGTTTGTCGCGGAGCGACGGATAATGTCTTGTGATTGATAAGTCATAATCGCTCTCCGTTACACCTTTTCCAGGTTAACCAGAAACGCCTTGAACTCCGGCGTCTGCGCATTGGCATCCCCTACCGACGGGGAGAGGGTATTGGCCAGGAAGCCTTTACGCGCTGCGCCTTCAAATCCCCAGTGGCAGGGGATGCCGATGGTATCCACCGCTTTGCCATCAATGGTGAGGCGTTTCAGCCGCCTGGTGACCACCGCCTTCGCTTTGATATAGCCACGCTGTGAGCTGACCTTCACGCTGTCACCTGCCTGAATGCCTTTCTCTTCGGCCAGCTGACTGCCGATCTCGACAAACTGCTCCGGCTGGGCAATCGCGTTCAGCAGGGCGTGCTTGGTCCAGTGACGGAACAGCTCGGTAATGGAGTAAGTGGTAGCGACATACGGAAAATCGTCGGCACGGCCCAGGGCGGCAGCATCGCGCTTGTAGAGTCGCGCCGCCGGGCTGTAGACCGTTTCCGGATGCAGCGGGTTCGTGCCAGTCGGGCTTTCGGAAGGCTCGTAATGTTCCGGGAAAGGCCCATCGGCCATTTTGTCCGGCACGTAAAGATGGCCCAGCCCGTCAGGCAGCATAATAAACGGGCCAACCTGTTTCTCCGGCGGCGTGGTCACAGGATAATCGGGGACGTCGATCCCTTCCCAGCGCTGACCGTTCCACTCAATCAGCTTGCGCTTCGCGTCCCAGGCTTTGCCCTGCGGATCGGCGGAGGCGCGGTTATACATAATGCGGCGGTTGAGCGGCCAGGCCCACGCCCAGTTATTGATCGCCCCTAATCCTGACGGATCGGCATTATCACGACGCGCCATCTGGTTACCCGCCGCCGTCCAGCTGCCGGCATAAATCCAGCAGGCGCTGGCGGTGCTGCCATCATCGCGAAGCTGGGCGAAAGAGCTGAGCTGCTCGCCTTTTTTCAGCAGGAGTTTGCCCTGTTCGTCAAAGATATCGGTCAGCGCGCTGCCGTTATTCTCGCGGGCGACCTCTTCCGGCGCGGGTGAGCCGGGATCGCTGTAATTCCACTGCATCGCCAGTAAAGGTTCCGGAGCGGTGCCGCCTTCCTGACGGTAAAGTTCGCGCAGGCGCAGGAAGAGGCTTCCCAGGATTTTACCATCGTGCATCGCCTCGCCGGGCGGCGTGGCGGCGGCCCAGTGCCACTGTAAACAGCGGGCGGAGTTGGCGACCGAGCCTTCCTCTTCGGCGAAGCAGGAAGAAGGAAGTCGGAATACTTCGGTCTGGATCGTAGCCGGATCAACATCGTTGAATTCGCCATGATTCTGCCAGAAGCTGGCGGTTTCAGTACTAAGCGGATCGATCACCACCATATACTTCAGTTTTGAAAACGCGCGGAACGCTTTATTCTTGTCGGGGAAGGCGGCAAGCGGGTTGAAACCCTGGATGAGGTAACCGTTAAATTTCCCCTCAACCATCATTTCCGCCTGAGTCAGACAATCGTACATTTTGTCCCACTTGGGCAACCAGTCAAAGCCCCAGCTGTTCTCCTTCTGCGCATTATCGCCATAGAAGCTTTTCAGCAGGCTGACGGCAAACTTAGAAGTGTTCTGCCAGTAGTTCACCTGATCAGGCAGCAGCATGGCGGGCGTGGTCTGTTGCAGCCAGGTCTCAAGAGTGGTCTGCTTTTCTGAAGGCAGCGACAGATAGCCCGGCAGGCTCTGCGACAGCAGCCCCAGATCGGTAAAGCCCTGCACGTTTGAGTGACCGCGCAGCGCATTGATGCCACCACCGATCATGCCGATGTTACCCAGAAGCAACTGTACGATAGCGGCGGTGCGGATAATCTGCGCGCCGTTCGTGTGATGCGTCCAGCCCAGCGCATAGAGAATAGATGTTGTCCGGTCGGGCGTGCTGGTAGAAGCAAGGTGCTGACAAACGTTCAGGAAGTCATCTTTCGCGGTGCCGCAAATCCGGCTGACCATCTCTGGCGTATAGCGGCTGGCGTGCGACTTGAGTAAATTCCAGACGCAGCGGGGATGGATCAGCGTTTCGTCGCGTCGCGCATAGCCCTGTTCGTCCCGTTCATATTGCCAGCCTGTTTTATCGTAGGCGCGCGTTTCCTTATCGTAGCCGCTGAACAGACCTTCGCTGAAACTGTACCCTTCGCCGACGATCAGCGTGGCGTTGGTGTATGCCTTCACATATTCATGCTGCACACGGTCGTGTTCCAGCAGGTAATTCACTATGCCCATCAGAAAAGCGGCATCGCTGCCGGCACGGATCGGCGCATAGAAATCCGCCGTAGAGGCTGAGCGGTTAAAGCGCGGATCGACCACCAGGATTTTTGCCCGGTTGTGCTTTTTCGCCTCCATTACCCACTTAAAGCCCACCGGATGCGCTTCCGCCGGGTTGCTGCCCATTATCAGGATCACATTGGCGTTTTTAATGTCGGTCCAGTTATTGGTCATCGCCCCGCGGCCAAAGCTGGGTGCCAGACCCGCCACGGTAGAGCCATGGCAGAGTCTCGCCTGGTTTTCGAGCGCCAGCATTCCCAGCGCGCGGGCAAATTTCTGATCGAGCAGGCCGGTTTCGTTGCTGGCCGCCGAGGAGCAGAGCATCCCGGTCGTTAACCAGCGGTTGACCGTAGTGCCCTGGGCGTTTTTCTGCTGAAAGTGAGCATCGCGGTCATCTTTCATCAGGCGGGCGATGCGGGTAAAAGCCTCATCCCAGCTGATGCGCTGCCATTTATCCGAGCCGGGCGCGCGGTATTCCGGATACTTCAGCCGCTGCTCACTGTGGATAAAATCGAGCACGCCTGCGCCTTTCGGGCAGAGGGAGCCCCGGCTCACTGGATGGTCCGGGTCGCCTTCGATATGGTAAATTGAGGAGGTCACATTTTTTGCGCCGTCGCCGAGGCTGTAAATCAACATGCCGCAGCCGACAGAGCAGTAGGTACAGTTATTGCGGGTCTCTTTGCTGCGTAATAATTTATATTCACGGGTCGATGCTGAAGCAGTCAGGGGGGTAAAACCCAGTAAGGCCAGAGAAGTTCCGGCCATGCCGCCTGCACAGATCTTAAAAAAACCACGTCTGTTCATTTGCATTGTTTTGCTCACATTCCGTTCCTGGAACCGCGCAAAATAGCAGCCTGCCGCCGCTCAGATTTGACAGCCATCAATAAACAGGGATTTAGTCATCAACTTTTTAACAATTTAACCACTTCGGAGTAGCCTTTAACGGACATGACGTTACATAACGGCAGCGGCGTGCCGCAGCAGCGCAAAACGGACGACGCCTGAGCAGGGACAATTTCTTTTGCGGTGAGCCGGACAGAGGTTCAGAATTGCGGCAATGTATTCAGGCCGGGTTAAAGCGATCTGAGATTTTCCCGGCGCGGTGTGAACGGATGGTTACAAATAATGAAAAGCGGTGATGAAAACAGAGAGATAATCCAGGGGTTAAGCCGGGCGCAGGTGACGCAGCGGGGGGCGCTGGACGAACTTCAGGATGACTGGCTGGCGGAAGAGGTGCCGATAGCCCTGGTCTATAACGGCATTTCCCACGTGGTGATGATGGCGACGCCGAAAGATCTGGAGGCGTTTGCCATCGGTTTTTCACTCTCTGAAGGAATCATCGCTTCGCCAGCCGATATTTACGGGATCGACATTCAGCCCTCCTGCGGCGGCATTGAGGTGCAGGTGGAGCTTTCCAGCCGCCGCTTTATGGGCCTGAAGGAGCAGCGACGCGCCATGGCCGGCCGTACCGGCTGCGGCGTCTGCGGCGTTGAGCAGCTTGCTGAAATCGGCAAGCCAATTGCGCCGCTGCCCTTTACCCAGACCTTCGATCTGGCAACGCTGGATATTGCCCTTAACCAGTTAAAAAGCTTTCAGCCGGTGGGGCAGATGACCGGCTGCACCCATGCCGCGGCATGGATAACGCCTGAAGGTACGCTGGCTGGCGGCTGCGAGGATGTGGGCCGGCATGTGGCGCTGGATAAACTGCTGGGCCTGAGAAGCGGTCAGCCTGGCTGGCAGCAGGGCGCGGTACTGGTCTCCAGCCGGGCGAGCTATGAGATGGTGCAGAAATCCGCCATGTGCGGCGTGGAAATCCTGTTTGCCGTCTCCGCCGCCACGCAGCTGGCGGTCGAGGTGGCCCGACGCAGTAATCTGACTTTAGTCGGGTTCAGCAAACCCGGTCGCGCCACGGTTTACACGCATCCTCAGCGGCTGATCTCCTCGTAAATCATTGAGTCATCATCCCACGGGTAAAAAGCATTTTGCCTTTTCCCTGCGGGTCTGTAATAAAACCTTATAAAGGTCGGGGCATTGATAACCCTTTTCCGGATCGTTTATTTAACTATAATGATCCGACTGCTTACGTGGCGCTAACAGATTGCGCCGCCCAACATTAAATGGAGATGATGAACATGAGTTATTCACTACCATCCCTGCCTTACGCATATGACGCACTGGAACCCCATTTCGACAAGCAGACGATGGAAATCCATCACACCAAACACCACCAGACCTACGTCAACAACGCTAACGCTGCGCTGGAAGGCACCGAGTTCGCCGACCTGCCGGTTGATGAGCTGATCGCTAAACTGGATCAGGTTCCTGCTGACAAAAAAACCGTGCTGCGCAATAACGCCGGTGGTCACTCTAACCACAGCTTCTTCTGGGAAGGCCTGAAAACCGGCACCACCCTGAGCGGCGATCTGAAAGCGGCTATCGAGAAAGATTTCGGCAGCGTTGACGCGTTCAAGGCAGAATTTGAAAAAGCGGCGGCAACCCGTTTCGGCTCAGGCTGGGCGTGGCTGGTCAAAAAAGGCGACAAGCTGGCCGTGGTCTCTACCGCGAACCAGGACAGCCCGCTGATGGGCGAGGCGATCTCCGGCGCATCCGGTACGCCAATTATCGGCCTGGACGTGTGGGAACACGCTTACTACCTGAAATACCAGAACAAACGCCCTGACTACATCAAAGCGTTCTGGGAAGTGGTTAACTGGGATAAAGCAGCAGAGCTTTTCTCCGCAGCGAAATAAACCCCGCGTGATATCACGATGCTAAGCCGGCGATATTTCGCCGGTTTTTTTATGCCTGAAGCGCAAGGCCGCAAGTTGGCGCGCTTTCTCTGTGCTGTTGTCTTAGCCGCGCGCTCACCGTTGTGCCACTCGCTGCCACGCCACGCCCTCCGCTTTATCATGGCTTATTCCCCGTCAACCCCTATGAAATGCTGTCCGTTTTGTTTCTTCCCGGTGTTTCTGCTGGGTAGCGTCTTCAAGGCAGCGATAACCGCTTAAGTGTCTGGATGTCTGGATGGCTAATGTCGTTCTGTGGTAGCTTATAGCCTTTCGTTCGTTGTCCGCCGTCCCGACGGCTGATAAATGCGGCAATACGGCCCTTCACCGTTCAGAGAGTTTCACCCATGACCGCGATCAATCGCCTCGACATGCGTCAAATCTCCATCGCTTTTGGCGGTTTTACCGCGCTTAATGGCGTGGATTTTCGCCTTGAGGGTGGCTCAGTTCATGCGCTGACCGGCGCGAACGGCGCGGGTAAATCAACGCTGATGGCGGTGCTTTCTGGCGCGTACGATCACTACAGCGGCGAGATCCTGCTTGATGACCAGCCGGTCGCCATTCGCTCCCCCAGAGATGTAAAGCGGCTTGGCATTCATCTGGTACAGCAGGAGGTGGATGTGGCGCTGGTGCCAGGGTTAAGCGTGGCGGAAAACATCATGCTCGATCGTCTGGCGGAGGGCGGTCAGATCTGCCGCTGGGGCGAAATGCGTCAGCAGGCGAGGGCGCTACTGGCACAGCTGGACGTCACGCTGGACGTGCGTCGCCGCATCGAACAGTGTTCGCTGGCGGAAAAACAGCAGATCTTGCTGGCCCGCGCCCTCTCTCACCATTGCCGTTTTCTGGTGCTGGATGAGCCGACCGCGCCGCTGGATCAGCACGAAAGCGAACGTCTGTTTACCGTGGTACGCCGCCTGCAACGCAGCGGTATCGGCGTGGTATTTATCTCACACCGCATTCATGAACTGCGGGAGATCTGCGACCAGCTGACGGTACTGCGTGATGGCTGCCTGATTGAAACCGGCCCGATGGCGCAGCTCAGCGGCGAACAGATTGTCGAGAAGATGCTGGGGCATCAGCTTGATGATATCTATCCGCCGCGCCGCCCGCCTTTCAGCAGTGAAAAGCTGCTTGAGGTGGAGGGGCTGTATGATGAGCACCTGCTGCAAAATATCTCATTAACGCTGCACAAAGGTGAAATCCTCGGCATCGCCGGACTGGCCGGAGCGGGAAAGACGGAGCTGTGCAAGGCGCTGTTTGGCGCCAGCCCCAGCCAGATTGCGCGCGGTGAGCTGCACGGTAAGGCGTGGAAACCGGCTTCGCCGCACGCGTCGGTTGAAAAACGCATGGCGCTGATCCCTGAGGAGCGCCGCAAAGAGGGCATCTTTATCGATGAGTCGGTGGCGATGAACCTCAGCGTGACGGCGGACAACAGCTTTTCCCGCTGGAGCCTGTTTGGCCACCGTCAGGCCTGGCGCTGGGCCGAGCATGTTATTCAGAAGCTGGGCGTACGTACCACCGGTCCTCAGCAGACGCTGCGTCGTCTGTCGGGGGGGAACCAGCAGAAGGTCGCCATTGGCAAATGGCTGCGCAACGATGCCGACGTGCTCATTTTTGATGAGCCGACCAAAGGCGTCGATATCAAGGCAAAAACCGATCTGTTTGTCCTGATCGACGGGCTGGCGCGTCAGGGAAAAGGGGTGATCTACGCCTCCGGCGAATTTGCCGAACTGGTCGGCCTGTGCGATCGCATTTGTGTGCTCTGGGACGGGCGCATCGTGGCGGAAATGGCCGCCCGGCACGTTGATGAAGAAACGCTTTTACTTTATTCCACCGGAGGAACCCCTGCGTGAGCAGCAAAGAACTTTCCCTGAAGGGGGCGCCTTCCGCGCGCCACCAGCTGTTTGAATTTCTCTATAAATGGGGGATGTTGCTGACGGTAGTGGCGCTGATTGCCGCGTTCGGCCTGGCGTCTGACAGTTTCCTCGATCCCAACAACATCCTTAACATCCTGCGCTCTATCGCCATCGTTACGGTCATTGCCGTGGGCGTCTCGATTTCGCTGACGGTGGGCGGGTTCGATCTCTCGGTCGGCTCGACGGCTTCGCTGGCAAACTCGCTGGTGATCTCACTGTTCGTCTGGTACGGCTTCGGCTCCACTCAGGCGATTGTGATTACGCTGCTGCTCTGCACACTGGTCGGGCTTTTCAACGCTTTTCTGATCGTTATCCTGAAAATTCCCGACATGCTCGCCACATTAGCCAGCCTGTTTGTGGTGCAGGGCGTGGCGATGACCTACAGCTACGGCGGCTCGATCACGCAAAATATGGTGCTGCCGAGCGGAGATATGGCAGAAGGCGCGATCCCGGCGGGCTTCTCTCTGCTGGGCCAGGTGCCGACCATCGTCATTATCATGCTGGTGGTCACGCTGGTGGCGCAGCTTGGGCTGTCGCTGACCAAACATGGCCGCCGTATGTACGCCATCGGCGGCAATCCGGAGGCGGCCCGTCTCTCGGGTATCCGCACTAACCGCTATCGCGTGCTGGCCTATGTGCTCGCCTCTCTGCTGGCCGGGCTGGGCGGCATACTGCTCGCCTCCCGCATCGGCTCTTCCCAGGTCAACGCCGGCGGCGGCTACCTGATGGATGCCGTGGCGGCAGCCTGGATCGGGCTTTCGCTGGCCGGCGCAGGAAAACCCAATGCGCTGGGTACGCTGCTGGGCGCGATCATTCTTGGAGTACTGCAAAACGGACTGGTCATGCTCTCCGTTCCCTATTACGCCATGGATATCATTAAAGGCCTGGTACTGGCGCTGGCGCTGGCGATCACCTATATCCAGCGCCGGTAAGGCCCAGACCAGAAAACCGTACAGACAACCGGCGCGAGCCGCTTACTACGTTGACAGGGTAACCATAACAATGAAAAAAATGACACCATCGCTGCTGGCTATCAGCCTGCTCTTCGCCGTACCGGCCTTTGCTGACGCCGCTGCTGCCGTTCCGGCGGCTATCGCGGATCACGATGGCCCGGTGCGCATCGCGGTGATCCGCAATCTGGGATCGGACGACAACACCACGCAGTTTGTGGCGGGCGCGATCCAGGAAGGCCGCAAGCTGGGCTTTAAGATCAGCACCTTTCTGAGCAACGGCGACGATGCCCGCTTTCAGGATTTTGTGAGCCAGGCGATCAGTCAGAAATATGACGGGATTATCCTTTCGCATGGCAAAGATCCTTACTCCACCGATCTGGTGAAGCGCATCGCCGCGGCGGGCATCAAGGTCGCCGTCTTCGATACGCCGGTGAATCAGTCTGTTGAAGGCGTTACCGTGACGGCGCAGGATGATGCCTCTCTGGCGCAGCTCTCTCTCGACCAGCTGCTGAAAGACACTAACGGCAAGGCGAATATCGTTAAGCTGTGGGTGGCCGGTTTCCCGGCGATGGAGCGCCGCCAGGTGGTGTACGAAAAGGTGCTGAAGGCTAACCCAGGCATTCATCAGCTGGAGTCGGTAGGGGCAGTCTCATCGGATGTGCAGGGCGATACGGCCAATAAAATTGGCGCGATCCTGGCGAAATACCCGAAAGGCAAAATTGATGCGATCTGGGCATCGTGGGATGCCTTTGCGCAGGGCGCTTACAAAGCGTTGGAGGAAAATGGCCGTACCGAAATCAAGCTCTACAGCATCGACGTTTCCAACCAGGATTTGCAGCTGATGCATCAGAAAGAGAGCCCCTGGAAACAGACCGTGGCGGTGGACAGCAAGCTGATCGGCGCGATCAATATGCGTCTGGTCGCCAATAAAATTGGCGGGGAAGCCACGCCTGCCACCTATCAGTTTAAGGCTTCGGCGATCTCTCAGGCGCAGCTGGCGAGCCAGGCGGGCGCGGTCAACGTCGCCAGCCTGAATAAAATCATCCCCGGCTGGGGAGAGTCGCCCGACTTTGTTGCGCCATGGTTCGCCACGCTGCATGAGAAATATGCGAAAAAGTAACGGCGTCTGAAAAAAGCTACGTTATAAAGCCCGCCAGCGCGCTGAGGAATCCCCATAAATCAGCGCCAAAGTGCCAGAAACAGGGCTTACACTGCTATTTTTTAACACTGGCTGCCATTCACCCGGCCGCATAGCTATGCAGCCGGGTAAAATTTATCAGGTGCGTTTCCGATGCCTTTCCGGATTTTAAGGTCGCTCTTTTACTCAGGAGACACCGGAAACGCCGTCAGTTTTGTTCTGGCGGTGCCGACAACATATGTTCTGGTAAATCCGGGGACGCTGATGCTTTTCGGACATATTCCGTAGCCGGTTGTGTTTGAGGCCACATGTGGAAGGCGTATCATCGGCGGAATATTAACCAGATGAATCAGAAGGATTTAACATGCCAGCCGAGGGCTTTTTTCTCTATCACCTGGATAAAACCACCTGCGGCGGGCGCATTCTTTCTGGCGCGTCCGATGACACCTACGAAATCGGCGGGATTGTCCGCCAGCAGGTCCGGGTCGGCGACCCGGTGACCTGCGGGAAACACGAAGGGCGGTTCCGGGTCTGTGGCGGAATGGGCGACACCTATCAAGTAGGCGGTGCCCTGAAAGAGTGGGCGGGTTCACTGGACAGCTTCAGTTCCTGCCCGTGCCACGCCAGGTTCGTTCCGGGCGTGTTTTCCCACACCTACGAAAGCACCTGCAATGCCGGGCGAGTGGCTGAACGGCAGGAGACAGCCCGTAAAAAAAAACTGAGTGAGGCTAAGGAGAAAGGGCTTGAGCCCATGCCCATCCCGGCGCTGATTTACCAGACCCAAAACCAGATGGATGACTATCAGGCCAGGGACATGCATCATGGCGATATAGATGTTCTGGCGCTGCGTAATGCGGTGCACATCGACGTGGATAATGTATCCGCCAGAGTGAACCCGTGGACGCTGAAACGCAAACCTGAACCGGCAACAGGAACCCTGTATTCACCTTATGCCATGCAGGATCTTGAGCAGCAGATGCCCCCCGTCAGCCGGGATGAAAGCGCATGCATGATGTTTGATGAGTTCCGGGAACTGGCGAAGCTGTTCTCCTTCCATGGCCCGTATAAAAACATCATCACCGCGATGATTGACCATATGCAGGAGAACACCGGCACGCCGTACAGCAGCCCGTTGCTGGACCAGGCACTGAAAGAGCAAATCCTGAATGACCATTCAGAGAAAAGCTCACTGTTGAGTATCAAAAAAACACTTAACAAGACGATAGATTATGACTATGGATTTATCCCGTTAGCCTTTGAGGCGTCATTTAAAGAGGATATTAAGAATCTTGGTGTGGTGTTACCGAAATTTAATGGCTTGATAGATAACACGAATGGTCTGGTTATTACCGTCCATGATACCTGGTCTACACATATCTCGCTGGAATCACTGGAGGTGAACGGTGACAGCTATCGAGCAAAAGTGCATTACCGCATTCAGGATCACTTTGGCCTCGATGATGATGATGTGCTGAACCCTGTATACCGTGAATTTCGTATTTTCCGACTATGGTTTGCTCTCCAGCGCTGGGATCTGTACGGATATAAGCCGTTTATCACAGAGATGAATGTGACCGTGGAAATCAGCGGGAGGCGGGGTGAATAAGCGACTTATAGCGGGTGTTGTGGCGGCGGCTTGTGGGTATATGTTGTGGCAGTATCTGACCCCCGTTGAGATTGTGGCGGTTCATGATGGTAATACGGTCTTAGTCAGGCATTTTCCATATTTAAAAAGTCGTCAGATAGCCTGGTGGGAAGCCAATAAAGGAATGATCAAAGCTAAATATGGCGTGCCTAAGTACAAAGTCTATGAGGGATATAAATTCTATGACGTGTATATCCAAGACTTTGGCAGTGGTTACCGTACTGAGCCTTATGGCGATACTTTGATGTTTTATACCGAAGATGTTCTGTGTTTCGACGATATGATCGCTGAAGCAAGGTGCATTGATAAAGCTCCTCTAATGAGCATAAGCGACAGTAAAAACACGGGGCTTAGGTATGATTTCTATTCTGGTTTTTTTTGGTCCAGGTTTGGCTGAGGGATCTGTATTTGAGCCTGTTTGTCGGTTATTTTGTCTTTTCCAATCTGCTTAACAACAGCGATTTTAAAAGACAAAGGATAGTCCCGTTGTGTACGTTTAAACTCAGCCATTATCACATTCTCCAGATTTAAGTCGAAAACGTGTCAACGCTATTCAGGACGGGTCACAGGCGTAAAAAAAGCCCCGCAGGGCTTTTAAATACCATTCACTTTGGATTGTGCACTGGCAGTGTCGGATGTTTTTCTTTGTTCGGTGGGTCAACATGACGTCGTCTGTCATCCTGACCATCTTCACGTTTAGGTTTTGGGCCCGGTTTTATATTGCAGAACATAAAATTTCCTTAAGGATAACTACGCCAGTGAGCCGGTGTGTCGCGATCTTGAAGATGGCGCTCACGTGCAACATGTACAACGAAATCCATCTGAATAGCCCAATCTGCAGCTTCTTTTTGAGTATTCGTTTTTTTCACTTCGTTGTTATCAACAATCACTACATGATGCTCAGTTGCGGTGTGTTTACTTGAAGTTTTTGGTCGATGTTCTATGTAAGCATGTTTCTTTGTCATTTCTGTTTTTCTCCATGTCACTGCACAACTGTGTGCAGTAACTCTTACATGGGATTATAGAACTACGTTTCAACATGAAGGCTTACTATTTTTATGGTTATTCGTTTGCGTTCACACTTACAATGAAACTAAGAAAGTTAATACAACCGGATGTCATGTCTAATCCGGATAGCCAACAGACACAAATGGAAAAAGCCCAGCAGGGCTTTTTTAGGTTACTGCTTTGGTGTTTTAACCGCTTCTTGCCTGATTTCATCAATCGTGTCACGCATGTTATTCAGGCATTTCGCTGCCGGTTTCCCAGCTATCAGAATGAAAAATATTCCCTTCCAGATATTTCCAGATGATTTTTTCATACGACATTTCGATCAATTCTTTGTGATCGTAATGCGCATAATCCATATCTTTCACATCCTCCATCCACGGTACGACAGAAGTAATTCGGGCATTTTCCAGAAAAATATTAAAATATTATTCTTCATGTCCGGCGTGATTAATGCGATAGAATTTTAATTCGGCTGATTTTAATTGTTTTCCCGCACAGGCAAATTGATAAAGATAAGGACTTGAGGGATCCACAGCCTTTGTGAATACAAATGGCACATTTTCACGGGTAGCTCTTATCTTGCCGGAGAGATTGTCTGTTGGGAGTGATACGCAGTGAGCCAGCGCAGTTACTTCTATGCTTCCTTCACGTCCGTGTACATCTACTGCTCCCTTTACAAGGTTTCCTGCATCGTTGGTAAGCCAGAGATAAACAGGTATAGCCATTACCTAACCCCTCTTAATTCCTTTCATGGAGTGTGGATATTATGGCTGTATTGATGAAAAATCAACCGCTCAGGCAAAAGGGTATCTGATGCCCCGTAGTGGGTACGCGACGGAGGCAGAGCGACCAGCGTCAGGCCGTTCTGTTTGGGTTCTGATGGTGTGGAATGTTGGGGTTTGATGCTCAGTCGAACGAACAGGCGCCTGAGTTTGGCGTATAGGGGAGGCGCTGTAGCCTGTCGCATCTGCTGTTTCCCGGATGCTCAGTTTTTTAACCTGACGGTAGAGCCCATCATTAATCATCTCGCCAGAACCTGGCGGAGTAGGATGCTGATTTATTAGCGCTGATCCATGGAGATACCTTAGCGCCAGCGCGGGCTTTATCGTTTTGGCTGTGGGCATGACTGGTGGCGCAAAGCCGTACAGCACGGATCTTGTGAGGTGCTCTTAGCGTGAGGAGAGTCGGGAGAGGGAAAGCGGCTTCAGTTTCCGGCTGGCGGAAAATAAAGCCGCGCAAGGGTGCGAAAGCCGTACCCTTGCGCAGAAGAACGGCGCGTTAAAATGCCGCTTTAGCGAAGCCGGTCATTTCGTTCAGGCCCATTTCACGGCCCAGCGCGGTCATCGGGTGCACCACCACAATACCGCGCACGCTTTTTTTCAGCGCGCCCAGATTAGCCTGCTCTTTTTTGGTGATGGCGCGGCTGAACGGCAGCTGCTTCAGCTTCTGCGCTTCTTTGCTCAGCTTCTCTTCGCGCACGCCGCGCAGGCGTTCGATCTCAGCAATGAGCTTGTCTTTCTCTTTCAGCAATTCGCCAAGTTTTTCCGCATCGCCGGATTCCAGCAGCAGCGGCTCTTTGTGCGTCAGGGCATCCAGCTTATCGCTGAGGGTTCTGATTTCTGCCTGGACTTGTTCTTTCATAGATAATAACCGTGAAGTGATTCATTGCCGCAAGGATACACGAAAGCGACGTGAAGAGGGAAAGGGCATTGGCTACTTTTTGAAAGCCTGCTTGAGGCTGATGCGGGAAATCAGCTCGGTCAGTGAAAGCACCATTGTTGATCGCACCACCTGCTGATAACGCTGCTGGAGCATGGCGCGCAGTTCGGCATCCTCAACGGAAAGGTCGGGAAGCGGCGGCAGTGCAGCGACGCAGTGCAGCTCGCCAAACGGCCCCAGCAGCGCATCGTCGGTAAAGCGGTATTCGGTGCCGTCGTCGTTCAGCGCTTCGCGCAGCGCCATCAGGAGTTCGGCGTCCTCATACTCACTGCGGCTGATGACGCCCAGCCCGTAAATCAGCTTCAGCCGCACCGAGAGTTCACCCAGCGGACCGTCGCCCAGCAGCAGAGGCTCAACCGCATATTTCACGGCATAGTCATCCTTGCGAAACACCTGGATCACCAGCATATTGACCGCTTCGCTCAGCAGCTCGACCGCGGCGATCAGGAAGCTTCTGACCGTACGACCGGCATTCAGGCGCTCCAGCACCCGATTCTCAAAAGCCTGTGGTTTTTCCATGAGAGCCTGCATATCATTCTTTGCCAGACGGCACGCCGCCTTTATGGGCACGGCGTTGCCGTGCCCTGTCCGCTCATCCGTTGACGTCGGAAGCGGCTGCATTATGCCATAGCATTCCAGGCCTTCACCACGTCAGCGATGACCTCACTGTCGGCATCCAGACCGGAAACCTGTGCCAGGGTCGCCTGCGCGCCGAGGCGGGAGAGCAGCTCAGCCAGCTCCTGCGCCTGCCGATCCTCATCGCTGTGGTAACGCATCGCGGCGGCGATGCCGGTCACCAGGTTGGCATGTGGCAGGCCATACTCCAGGGTGCCAAGCGTCGGCTTGATCAGGCGGTCGCCTGCACTCAGCTTACGCAGCGGCTGGCGGCCCACGCGCTCAACGTCATCTTTCAGATAAGGGTTCTCAAAACGGCCCAAGATTTTCTGGATATAGGCGGCGTGCTTATCGGCATCGAAGCCGTAGCGCTTAATCAGCACCGCGCCGCTCTCTTCCATCGCTCCTTTCACCACCGCACGCACTTTCTCATCCAGAATCGCGTCGCGGATCGTTTTATGACCCGCCAGCTGGCCCAGATAAGCGGTAATGGCGTGACCGGTGTTCAGGGTGAAGAGTTTGCGCTCCACAAAGGCCATCAGGTTATCGGTCAGCTCCATACCGGGAATGGCAGGCAGATCGCCCTTAAACTGCGTTTTATCGACGATCCACTCGCTGAAGGTTTCCACCGTCACTTCCAGCGGATCGGTCGTGCCCGCTGCAGAAGGCGGCACGATGCGATCGACGGCTGAATCCACAAAGCCGACGTGCTCCTCCACCCAGGCATGATACTGCTCAGGCAGCGCCTTCAGCACATGGCCCTTCAGCTGCGTGGTGCCGCGCACCATGTTTTCACAGGCGATGATATTCAGCGGGCGGGTGTTACCGTTATCGCTGCGTTTGGCCACTCCTTTCGCGATGCCGCCAGCAATACGCTCGAGGATCTGCGGGCCAACCGCCGTGGTAACGATATCAACTTCGGCAATCAGCGGGACGATCTCATCACTGGCGCTGCTGACGGCGTTAACGCCCTTAACAATCTCCACCTGCGCCTGCTCGCCCACAACGTGAACCGGATATTCATGTCGCGCGTTTAACGCTTCTAACACCACCTGATTCACGTCGGCGAACGTCAGCTGGACGCCAGCGTCAGCCAGTAATTTACCGATAAAACCGCGGCCGATATTACCGGCACCAAAATGTAATGCTTTCATAATTTTTTCCCGTATCAACGATCGAGGGCCGGGCAAACCCGACCCGAAAAAATGAGCCGGGCATGCCCGGCCCTGGGGTGAATCTGACTTGTCTGGCTGCGTTACGCTGGCTTTTTACCGGACAGCAGGTCCAGCACTTCCTGAACGTCAGTGGTGCTGGCCAGGCGGGCGATAACGCTTTCATCATCCAGCGCGTTGGTCAGGCTGGTGATCACCTGAATGTGCTCGTTATTGCGGGCAGCAATCCCGATCACCAGACGGGCAATATCGTCCTCATCATCGCCGAAGCGTACGCCTTCAGGATACTGGCAGAACACCACGCCCGTTTTCAGCACGCGATCTTTC
Source organism: Erwinia psychrophila (assembly GCF_039023475.1). Taxonomy (NCBI): domain Bacteria; kingdom Pseudomonadati; phylum Pseudomonadota; class Gammaproteobacteria; order Enterobacterales; family Erwiniaceae; genus Erwinia; species Erwinia psychrophila. Next base: position 337,274 of record NZ_JBCHVB010000004.1, on the reverse strand, counting down.
GCTTCAATCGTCCCGTGCGGCACGGCGATAGACTCACCCAGGTAGGTTGGGGTCAGCTTTTCACGATCCAGCATCGCCTCAACATACTCCGGCTCAACGTAGCCGCCTTTTACCAGTTGCTCACCGGCAAAACGGATCGCCTGCTCTTTCTGCGTCGCCTGGTTGCCAAGGAAAATATTGGCGGCGCTCAGCTTAAACAGGTGTTCCTGGCTGTCGTCGTAGCTGTCGCTCAGGGCCGCCGTCACCTTCTCACGATGGCCTGCGCTGCGATTCGCATCAACCAGGCGGGAGGTCAGATCGGTATAGAGGCCGCTGTCCAGGAAGTTCGTCAGGGAGATGTGCTGAGCATGTGGGGCCTGGCGCATCGCACGTTCGGTCAGATCGCGGTGGGTAATCACCAGATCCACATCGCCCGGCAGGTTATTGATAGCGGTGTTGGTGACGGAGATGTTCGTCAGGCCAGCATCGTTAACTTTTTTGCGCAGGACGCCTGCGCCCATTGCGCTGGAACCCATACCGGCATCGCAGGCGACAATGATTTTATGAACGTGGCTCAGATCGCTGTTCATGCCATCCGCGCCGCCGGTTACTGGCGTGCCGTTCTGACCTTTCGACTGCGCTTTCATTTCGTTAACGCGACGGGCAGCGGCTTCGATATCGTCATCTTCCTTCACCTTGCTGGTTTTCAGCAGGATAGCGGAGACCACGAAGGAGACGGCAAATGCAGCCACAATCGCCGCGATGTTGGCGAAGTAAGCGCCTTTTGGCGTCATGGCCAGTACGGCCAGGATGGAACCCGGCGAGGCAGGTGAAACCAGACCGCCGTTCAGCAGCGTCAGGGTAAACACGCCGGTCATACCGCCCAGAATAACGGCGATGATCAGACGCGGGTTCATCAGTACGTACGGGAAGTAGATTTCGTGGATGCCGCCCAGGAAGTGGATGATGGCTGCACCGCCCGCAGACTGCTTAGCGTTGCCGCGGCCAAAGAACATATAGGCCATCAGCACGCCCATACCCGGACCTGGGTTCGCTTCAATCAGGAAGAAGATTGATTTACCGGCTTCGCTGGCCTGCTGAATGCCCAGCGGCGAGAAGATGCCGTGGTTAATCGCGTTATTCAGGAAGAGGATTTTAGCGGGTTCAACAAAGATGGAGGTCAGCGGCAGCAGGTTGTTCTGCACCATCAGGTTCACGCCAGCGGCGAGAATATGAGAGAGACCCTGTACCAGCGGACCGATAGCCAGAAACGCGAGGATCGCCAACAGCATACCGATGATACCGGCAGAGAAGTTGTTGACCAGCATTTCGAAGCCGCTTTTGATTTTGCCATCAACAACGCTGTCGAATTTTTTAATCGCCCAGCCGCCCAGCGGACCGGCAATCATCGAGCCGAGGAACATCGGCATATCGGCGCCGACAATCACGCCCATGGTGGTGATCGCACCGACCACGCCGCCGCGATCGCCGCCCACCAGACGTCCACCGGTATAACCGATCAGAAGCGGCAGCAGGTAGGTAATCATCGGGCCGACCAGCCTGGCCATGGTTTCATTCGGCAGCCAGCCGGTAGGAATGAACAGTGCGGTGATGATACCCCAGGCGATAAACGCCCCGATATTTGGCATCACCATGTTGCTCAGAAAGCGACCAAAGTTCTGAACCTTGATCTTAATATCTGATGAGGACATAAAAACACACCCCTTATTGGTACGCGCCGACAAATAAGAGAGCGCGCTATTTATGTTGAGGACATTACGGTTTAACCGTCAGTATCACTGTATGCAGGCGGACTTTAGCACGCGAATATGACGCTGCGTAGCGACCGGGGTAAATGTGACTTAGATCACTAAGTTGGCGGGCCTTTAGGGCTGATTTTAGTGACATTGATCACGTTTATGCGGTGTAAAAAAAAGACAGCGGCGTAAAAACGTGCAGAAATCGCCTTCGAGTGTGATTGTCATCACTTTTTATGGAGGCAGGTTTCTGATTGAAGTGTGACGAGTATCACAAAATATTTTCAGGCTGAAATGCGTACGATCACAGTTTCCTCTGGCCGCAATTTTGCTGAACAGCCGTACGTAAGAAAATTACGCATTTTTTGTGTCCGGCTAATAACGTATCTTCGGATAAAAGAGACGTTTATCAGCGCTAAAACCAGGAGAGGGAAGTCGATGAATATCAGGCTGGCGACGCCCGCTGACGCAGAAGCGTGCTGGAATATCAGAAACCAGGCTATTCGCCACGGCTGTAAGCGCAGCTATGACGCTGCGGTGATCGATGCCTGGACGCCTGAAGCGATGCCGGAAAGTTTCCGGATAGTCATCGCCGCCAATCCCTTTTTCATTGTTGAAGGCCCGGATGCCCGACCCGCAGCGACCGGCTATCTTGATCTCACTTCCGGCAGCGTTGAGGCCGTTTTTACGCTGCCAGCGTATGGCGGGCGCGGTTTTAGCAGCCAGATTATTAACGCGATTAAAGAGGACGCGCGTAGGCGCGGTTTTAAGGCATTAACATTAGCCTCAACTCCTAATGCACAATCTTTCTATGAGAAGCATGGGTTTATCCCGCTTCGGGAAAGTCTCTATCCATCAGCCCTTGCCCGGTCCGATCTGCGTTGTATGCATATGGCTATCAGACTGTAATTGATTCATGCCTGGTGCCTGGTGACGCTTTTCCGCCCGGATATCAGGGTAAATCTGATTTGGTGAGGTAGTGCCTCTGCATGCCTGAAGCGGGAAAATCGGGCAACGTCATTTGGCATTGATAACCCTGCTTGATATAAAATGGCAACGCCTGAAAACTGAATGTATCAACCAGAGCATGCCTGCATTCCCTGAGCTTCCCTTCCTGCTCCGCCATGGCAATAAGCGTACTCCCGAGGCCGGAACCTCTGACGCTTTCGCTTACCCACAAATAATCGATGCAGAGCCATAATCCCTTTATTGATGCTATTAATCCGCCCACCATAGCGCCTGATTCGTCCCTGCTGTAAACACCGAACTGGCCCCAGGATTCAGTATTGATAAACTGGCGGTTATGGCTTCCTAACCCACTAAATAACTCTTTTCTTTCTGCATCTGTAATCTGCGACGCTATTGCTATCTGCATATTAATTACCATTATTGCTATTGAATGGAATATCAAAAAAATTAAATGCGTTTGCCATTCAGGCTTAATTTCATAACTGAAGGTTTTTCATCTGATGTTATGGAAAAAAATACCGGAAAGGCCGGGTATAAATGCGGAAAATAATTATTGTGTCTTACGATCGGCGATGACTGACTCGCCTTAATCGTTAGATGCTAAAAAGCAGCCCGGGTGGGCTGCTTTTAAACGCGTTAAACGCCGCCGGAAAATTACCGGAAGTCCTGCTGCAGGGCGCTTTGCGCCTGAGTCAGGGCCTGCGCGTTAGCGGAGAGGTTATTCATCAGCGTGTTGTACTGCGTGGCCTGCTGCTGGGTAGGGAACTGGATATCCGGGCCGTTAAACGTCACCTGCTCACCCTGCTGCTGGAGGAAGTCCCCGGCCTGTACCGCATTCTCACTCAGCGACTGCAACGCGGGCAGTAACGTGGTCAGCGTGTCGGAGGGCTGCGTCACCACCCGGGTATAAACTTTGTCGTAGACGGGCTTCAGATCGTCAGGCTGTTCCAGGGCCGCTTTGCTGCTGTCTGCCTGGCTTCTGGCTGACTGAATCTGCTGAGCCAGCACGTTCAGCGAGCCGCTCGCCTGGCGCAGCGAGTCACGGCGGATCAGGTAATCCTGCGGGGTACGGATGGCAGATAATTCATCAACGACCGGCTTCATACCCGTGTCAACCGCACGGTTAACCTGCTGGGAAAAACCATAAATAATGGCGTAATCGGTGACATATTTGCCAAACTTTTGTTTCTGATCTTCGCTCAGGCTCGGCAGATGTTCGCCGCTGCGCATGACGGTATTTTGCAGGAAGTCGTTAAAGGCTTTGCGCTGGTCGGCTTCATTGTCACCGCAGCCGGTCAGCTGGAAAACCAGTATAAGTGTTGCAAAAGGCACCAGCAGACGCGTCCAGGCGCGTGAGATTCCTGAGATCATTGGGAGTAACTCCTGTAAATAAAAAAGGCTTTTATCTGGCACAGATAAGCGAGGCTTACGCCGCGTCTAAAGAATAGTCTAACTCGCCTGGGGAAGATATGAAAAGCCGGATCGGGGCGGGAAGAAATATCGCTGTCACCTCAAAAATCGCGCAGGAGAAGGGCAACCTTGCCGGGGTGGCTCCAGAATATTCCTAAAGTGTTTTTAATGATTAGCAATGCTTCCTGAAACTGTAACCGTTACCAGGTCAGGCAGGAAGCCTTACCGCAGCTAATCCCGCTGTCTCCGCGGCATTCCGGGCAAGAGGCAAGATCAAAAATTAGTCAAAAAAACATAACGCAAACTGGCGATTTTGATCTAATAATTATGTTCCTGGCGTTTCTTTGAGCTGCCCCTGCGCTTCCTGACAAGAGCTTCTCAGCGGCGGATGCCCGCCAGTTTTATGAACCTGAGGCTCAGGTTCTTCCCTCTGGTTGTTCACATTTTGTGATTTTTATGAGGAGTGCTTTATGGAAACTAAAGATCCTATGACTGAATTGCTGTCCAGTCTCGAACATATTGTTTTAACACGTGAAGTTATTAAAGCGGCACCCCCATTAAAGGGTGAAGTCTCCACGCCAGAGCCAAAACGCATCCGTGAAATTACTGGCATGGAAATTACTGAGTTCGCCCTCGCTATGGGCGTGAGCGTCTCGTCGGTAAAAAGCTGGGAAGCCAAGCGCACTAAACCTTCGCGCAGCGCCCAGAAGCTGATGCAGCTCATTCAATCGAATCCCTGCCTCAGCCGCGAGCTGCTGGCATAGCAGTAGAACCCGCCACCTGGCGGGTTTTGTCTTTCAGGGGCACCCCGGTTTCATACCCATCACAAAACGGTACTCCAGGTCGCCCTTCAACAGCCGTTCAAACGCCATCTCTACCTCATCCAGACGAATCACCTCCACCTCCGACACAACATTGTGCGCGCCGGAAAAATCCAGCACCTTTTGGGTTTCGCGAATGCTGCCTGACGACGTGCCGGAAATGCCCAGGCGACGGAAAACAATCGGTGTGACGTCCGGCGCTTTGTGAGGCGCGTCGAGGATACCCGCCAGCACCGGCTGTTCATGGGTCTTTAAGGGGCTGAGGCCGGGATCAAGATTGTGTGGCGCAGCGACGCAGTCGGGAATAAAGTCGGATCGACAGAGCCAACAGCCATATGAAATGTGGCGGGCAGGGCAAGGCGGGATTGTCAGGGGATAGGGCAGAAAGTAAAAACCCGCCGGAAGGCGGGTTGTTTTAGCATAAAGCGGAAGCTGGATTACTGTAGCAGCGAGATATCCGCCACCTGCAGGAACAGCTGGCGCAGATTAGCCAGCAGCGTCAGGCGGTTGATGCGGACGTCGCGATCTTCCGCATTCACCATCACCTTCTCAAAGAAGGCGTCGACGGCGGGACGCAGCTGGGCCAGTTCCACCAGCGCATCCTGATAGCGGCCTTCGGCAAACCAGGGCTGAAGCTTGCTGCTCAGGGCGGAGACGTAAGTCGCCAGCTTGATCTCTTCATTCTCTTTCAGCAGCGATGCCTGAACGCTCTCATTCAGCGGCTCCGTTGATTTAGCCAGAATGTTGGAAACGCGCTTGTTCGCCGCCGCCAGCGTGGCCGCATCCTCCAGCGTACGGAAGTGGGAGACCGCTTTCATCCGGGCGTTAAAGTCCGCCGGGCGGGTCGGACGACGAGCCAGCACCGCCTGGATGGTGTCGACGCTGTGACCTTCTTCCTGATACCAGGTGCGGAAGCGGCCCAGCATAAAGTCGATCACCTCATCCACTACTTTGGCATTGCTCAGCTTGCTGCCGTAGAGGCGAACCGCTTCTTCGGTCAGCGTTTGCAGATCGAGCGGCAGGTTCTTCTCAACGATAATACGCAGCACGCCCAGCGCGGCGCGACGCAGTGCGAACGGGTCCTTGTCGCCTTTCGGGTGCTGACCAATCCCGAAGATACCGGCAAGAGTATCCATTTTGTCGGCGATGGCCAGGGCGCAGGCGACCGGACTGGAAGGCAGATCGTCACCGGCGAAGCGCGGCTGATACTGTTCATTCAGCGCAACGGCAACGTCTTCCGCTTCACCGTCGTGACGCGCATAGTGCATCCCCATCACGCCCTGAGTATCGGTAAACTCGAACACCATATTGGTCATCAGGTCGCACTTGGAGAGCAGGCCAGCGCGGGTCGCGTGGTTCACATCCGCACCGATCTGACCGGCAATCCAGCCCGCCAGCGCCTGAATACGGTCGGTTTTATCGCGCAGCGTACCCAGCTCTTTCTGAAACAGCACGGTTTCCAGACGCGGCAGATGATCTTCCAGACGCTTTTTGCGATCGGCGTTGAAAAAGAATTCCGCATCCGCGAGGCGAGGGCGAACCACTTTCTCGTTGCCGGAGACGATCTGCTGCGGATCTTTCGACTCGATATTGGTCACGAAGATAAAGTTTGGCAGCAGCTTGCCGGCGCTGTCGTAGACCGGGAAGTACTTCTGGTCGCCCTTCATGGTGTAAACCAGCGCTTCGGCCGGTACCGCAAGGAACTTCTCTTCGAACTTCGCCGTCAGCACGACCGGCCACTCCACCAGGGAGGTAACCTCTTCCAGCAGGCTGTCGCTCAGGTCGGCAATGCCGCCAATCTGACGCGCTGCCGCTTCGGCATCGGCTTTAATCTGGGCTTTACGCGCCTCGTAATCCGCCTGAACCTTGCCGCGCTCCAGCAGGATCTGCGGATACTGATCGGCATTGTCGATGGTGAATTCCGGCTCGCCCATAAAGCGGTGACCGCGAAGGGTGCGCGCAGAGTCGATCCCCAGGATGGTGGCGGGGATACTCTCTTCGCCCAGCAGCAGCGTGACGGTATGCACCGGACGGACGAACTGCACGTCGGAGTCGCCCCAGCGCATCAGTTTTGGGATCGGCAGCTTCGACAGCGAGGTGGCGACCATCGCCGGCAGCAGCGACTGAGCGCTTTCGCCCTTCACAAGGGCGCGGTAAAGCAGCCATTCGCCTTTATCGGTGGCGAGACGCTCGGCCTGATCGACGGTAATGCCGCAGCCACGCGCCCAGCCTTCGGCCGCTTTGGTGGCGACGCCGTTGGCATCAAACGCGGCGGCGATCGCCGGACCCCGTTTTTCCACTTCGCGATCCGGCTGCGCGGCGCTCAGGTTTGCCACTTTCAGCGCCAGACGGCGCGGCGTCGCGTACCAGCTCACCTCGCCATGGGTCAGGCCCGCCGTATCAAGTTCAGCGGTAAAGTGCGCGGCAAAAGACTCGGCAAGGCTGCGCAGCGCCTTTGGCGGCAGCTCTTCGGTGCCGATCTCCACCAGAAAAGTTTTATCAGTCATGGCTGCCTCTTATTTCGTTTTGCACATCGGGAAGCCCAGCGCCTCGCGGGACGCATAATAGGCCTCAGCCACGGCTTTGGTCAGGGTACGGATGCGCAGGATATAGCGCTGACGTTCGGTCACGGAAATCGCCTTACGGGCGTCCAGCAGGTTAAAAGTATGACCCGCTTTCAGAATGCGTTCGTAGGCCGGCAGCGGCAGAGGTTTCTCCAGCGCCAGCAGGCTCTGCGCCTCTTTCTCATACTGTTCGAAGCAGGTGAACAGGAAATCCACGTCCGCGTGTTCGAAGTTATAGGTCGACTGCTCAACCTCATTCTGATGGAAGACGTCGCCGTAGGTAGTTTTCCCCAGCGGGCCATCGCTCCAGACCAGATCGTAAACGCTGTCCACGCCCTGAATATACATCGCCAGGCGTTCCAGACCGTAGGTGATCTCGCCGGTCACCGGCTTACACTCCAGGCCGCCGACCTGCTGGAAATAGGTGAACTGCGTCACTTCCATGCCGTTCAGCCAGACTTCCCAGCCCAGGCCCCATGCGCCCAGCGTTGGGTTTTCCCAGTTATCTTCCACGAAGCGGATATCGTGAATGGTCGGATCCATGCCCAGCTCTTTCAGCGAGCCGAGATAGAGTTCCTGAATATTGTCGGGCGACGGCTTGATGATCACCTGAAACTGATAATAGTGCTGCAGGCGGTTCGGGTTTTCACCGTAGCGTCCGTCGGTCGGACGGCGTGAAGGCTGCACGTAGGCGGCGGCGATCGGCTCTGGTCCCAGCGCCCGCAGGCAGGTCATCGGGTGAGAGGTGCCCGCACCCACTTCCATGTCCAGAGGCTGAACAATGGTGCAGCCCTGGCGCGCCCAGTAATCCTGTAAGGTCAGGATCAGTCCCTGAAAGGTCTTGGTATCAAACTTTTGCATGTTGGATTCGCACGCGAGACAGTAGTTATAAAAAGTGGGCGCCAGTATACCCTTTGACCGGGCGATAGTCAGCCCGATCTGATTTTCGTCCCCGGAGGTTGTTGATTATCAGCAGACTGGCTACCCTCTGGTACGCATTGAAGTAGGGTGAATGAGGATGAGATGAAGGAAAAGGTTAACTGGATAGATAATCTGCGTGCGGTCGCCTGCCTGATGGTCATCATGATCCACACCACCACCTGGTATGTGACCAATGCCGGGGCGGTGAGCGAGACGACCTGGGATTTCTCAAACCTGCTTAATTCCGCCTCGCGCGTTTGCGTGCCGATCTTTTTTATGATTTCGGGCTACCTGTTTTTTGGCGAGCGTAGCGCGCAGGGACGCCATTTTCTGCGCATTGTCCTCTGCCTGCTCTTCTACAGCACGGTCGCGCTGATCTACATCACCTGGCTGACGCCCATTAACGAAGGGCTTTCGGTTAAAAATCTGTTTCAGAAGCCCGTTTTCTATCATCTCTGGTTTTTCTTTGCCATCATCGGCATCTACATGCTCTCGCCGCTGATTCAGGTCAAGCCGGTGACGGCTGGCTATCTGGCCGCGGTGACGCTGGTGCTGGCCGTGCTCGCTAACCCGAATACCGTCGATCGCGCCATCGGGCCGTTCCAGTGGCTGCCGCTGAATCTCTATCTCAGCGGAGACAGCTTTTATTACGTGCTCTACGCGCTGTTTGGGCGGGCCATCGGCATGATGAATACCCGGGGACGTGGCGTCAGCTGGCTGGCCGGTCTGCTGTTTATTGCCAGCGTGGCGGGCATTGCACTGGGGACGAAAAAGCAGATGGCGATCAACGGCGCCTTCGCCGATACCTGGTACCTCTACTGCGGCCCGGTGGTCTTTATCGCGGCGGTCAGCCTGCTGGTGCTGTTCAAGAACTGCCTGAATCAACGCCCGTTGCCTTTTTTAGCGCTGATCTCGCGCAATTCCCTGCCCATTTACGGTTTTCACGCGCTGTTTATCCATTTTATCCGCACCCATCATCTTGATAACACCGACCATCCGTTCATCGATATTCCGCTGGTGTTTACGGTGACGCTGTTTGGCAGCCTGTTGCTGGCGCTGGGGTTACGTCGGCTGGATAAAACTCATCTGGTAAGTTGACCGGTTTAAGCCTGATAAACTGTAAATAGCAAAAAAGCCCTGTTAAGGGCTTTTTTGCATCAGGGAGTTAACGGGTAAAAACCTCCGGTCCTCTGGCATCGATAATATTCAGCAATCTCAAGGCAGGGCCGCTTGGACGGATCTGGTCACGCTCCCATTTAGAGACGCTTTCTACCGACATACTCAGGGTATAAGCCAGTGCTGACTGCGACATGCCATAGCGATTACGCATCGCTTTGATTTGCTCACCGTTCATTACCTGAACCTCTCCGATGCGCTCGCGCCATTCACGCACCCTGACCCGGGCATTAATGCGTTGCAGCGTTTCATCAGGCATTGCACCGAGCTCGTTTAACTCCTGAGCCATTTGCTGGAGTTCAAGCAGATTTGCCGCCATTACAGATAACCTCTCTGAGAAATTTGTGCGATATCAGGCGAAGCAACAGAGTGGGAGCGTAGCGAAAGAACTCTTTCGCCAGATCCTTATAGGTAGCCAGTTCATCCTCTTCTATTTCTCTTTTCGCACTGGAGGTAGAACTCTTTTTCCAGGCATCGACAAAGAAGAGATGCTTACCCGTTTTGAAAAAAATAATTGTACGGGCGCCACCGCTTTTTCCTGCTTTGAGGGGAAGACGTTTTTTATTACCCCGCCACCAAGATTTGCCTCGTACTGACCTGACATAACCCCGGACGCCGCAAGACATAAATCGTCATCCTGGAGATCGGATTTGCTGAAAGCCCGATCGACTTTTCGTGTCACATAAATAGCCATTCCCTTAGCCTTATCATTAACCCGCAATGATTACTGTAGTATTCATTACGGTAGTTTTCAACGCAAGCAGTAAGGGAAATTTCTGCCAGCGTGTCGTTAAAAACCTTATGCCCCCTACCCCATTACGGCAAGCAGGTGATGAGCCTGCTGCTGGCAACGCTGCTGCGCCGGATTGATAAAACCCATCTGGTGAGTTAGAGAGAGTCTGTTTTGGCTGGTTTTTAACCACTTTATGCGCCATAATTATGCGCATAAAAATGGCACAGGAATTCTTATGAGAGTGGCTGATACAGTTAAAAAACGCAGTACTAACGTCTATCTCAGTGCTGAACTGATCGATCAGGCAAAAGCGCTGGATCTGAACTTGTCTGCCACGCTCAACAGCGCCCTGGAAAAGGCGGTGAAAGAGCGGCAGCGGGAACGGTGGCTGGCTGAAAATCGGGCAGGACTGGATGCCCTGAACGGCTTTATTGAAGAAACAGGCCTGTTTGCGGATGACGATGACTTCAGGGTTTTATGATGGAACAATTTTCAGTTTATAAAAATCAGGGAAGAAACCGCCAGAATTATCCTTACTTTATTACCGTCCAGTCCGATTTACTGAGCCATCTTTCGACCAGGCTGGTTATGCCGCTGGCACGAAAGTCAGAAACTAATTCCCAGGTCAAATCCCTTACTCCGCAGATGACGATCGGTGAATACGACTACGTGGTGCTGACCTCAATGCTCACCACCACGGAGGTTAAAAACCTGAGCGAACAGAATTTTGTCCGGAACGCTGTTGAGCTGCGGGATAGGATTGTCTCCGCCATAGATTTGTTAGTTTTGGGCATTTAGCGCCCCTGCTCAAGCCCCATACCCCATCACGGCAAGCAGATGATGCGCCTGCTGAACGGCGTCCTGACGGTGCGCGATGCCCATTTTCTGATAGAGATTACGGATATGCGTCTTGATGGTGGTGGCGGCCACGTCCAGCTCGCTGGCAATCTGATCGTTGCTGTAGCCTGAATAGATAAGCCCCAGCACCTGCCATTCGCGCTGGGTAAGCGGGCTGGTGCGGATCAGTTCAGGCACCTGCGGATGGTTGAGAAGCTTGCTGACGAACCCTTCATCAAAGTGGGCAAACTTGTGGCGATGATGCTGATTGATTTCACGCAGCACATGCTGGGCGCGCCGGCGTTCCAGCTCCGGCAGCAGGTTTAACTGCATCAGCTGTCGCAGCTGCTGGGCCATGATCTCGCCCTCAATCACAAAATGGCTGATAAAGCCGGTGCGGTTTGCCAGCTCCAGCGCCTCAATCAGCGCGACCTGGGCTTCGCTTTTCCGCCCGGTATGCCAGTAGAGCAGATTGAGCAGCAGCAGGTTGCGGTTGAGATCGCTGGCGAGGCGAAGCTGGCGGGCGTTAGCGTTCAGCTCGTCCAGAATCGCCTCCGCCTCCTCAAATTTCTCCAGCAGGATTTGCACCCTGGCGATATTGCGCCACTGCCCCTGCTGAAAGTGGTTGCTCGCTTCGCCCGAGCGTGCGGCCTGCTGAAGCCAGAGCCGCGCGGCTGCTTTATCCCCCGTGATCTGCCAGTAAATGACGCGGGTTTTATCGGTATTGGTCAGCCAGTCAACGTGATAGTGACCGGTTTTCAGCAGGGCTTCACAGCGCTGAAGGTAGTGGTGGGCGTTATCGAGCTGCCCCCTGGCCAGCGAGCATTTCGCCAGCATCGCCAGGCACTGTAACTGCTGCTGAGGATTGAAATTCGTCAGCACCTCGACGCCCTGTCTCGCCGCCTGTTCGGCTTCGTCGAAGCGTGACCACGACCAGAGCAGCTGTGAACGCAGGCGCAGCAGAAACTCATGCATCGGCAGCTGTTGCAGATGCTGCTCGCGCACCAGCTCAAAGGCGCGATCCTGCATCTCGTAAGCCGCCTGTAAAAAGCCCTGCGCAATCAGGATTTCACTCTGCTGCAACAGCGCCCAGAGCGCGTAATGGTAAACCTGATAGCGCCGCGCAATCTGCTCCGTTTGCTGCATCATCGGCAGGGCGCGGGCGAAGTCGCCCCGGCAGTGCAGGATCTCGCCGGTGACCGAGGTCGCCACAATGCGGCTGTAGTAGCTGTCGTAGGGAAGATAACGCAATGCTTCGGTGGCCAGCCGCTCAGCCTCCTCCTGGCGACCATCGTTAATGGCGACCTGGGCGCGCAGCGCGTCGAATTCGGCGGCAAGCTCCCGCTCGACGGTGATATCGCACTGCTGCATTTCATCGCTGGCGCGGGCGATCAGGGCTTCCACTTCCGCATAGCGATGCTGGCTCTGCGCCAGCCAGGCCTGAAGCAGCACCAGTTTAGGACTCTGAATCAGACAATCGTAAGGCAGTGCGTTCAGGCAGGACTCCAGCAGCGCCAGCTCACTCTGATTGAACAGGGACCACGCGTGCTGTAGCAGGATGTCCCGCAGCAGCGTGATATCCTCCGCGCCGAGCGCATGATGGATCGCCTCGGCCGGAAAGCCCTGCGCCAGCCAGCCTTCCGCCGCCGCCCGGTGGATCGCCGGTAGCTCGCCCGCCAGCTCCCACTGGCAGCGCTGGCGCAGGAAGGAAGCAAACAGTGGGTGAAAGTTAAACCACTCTCCGGTGTCATCCATGCGATGAATAAACAGCCCCTGACACTCCAGCGCCTCCAGCCGCTCCTGGCCATTATCACCGCCGGTCAGGCGGACAATCAGGGCATCGTTCATTGAACGCAGCAGGGAGCAGCGAAGCAGGAAGTCGCGGGTAGATTTATCTACCCGATCCAGCACCTCTTCTACCAGGTACTGAGAAAGATGGCTGGCGTTCAGGCCGGAGAGCTTGCGGGCTGACTGCTGGGTGGACTGCTGCGCAGGCGTGGTGGACTGGCGGGCAGAGAGCGCGATCAGCTGGAGCGCGGTGGCCCATCCCGCCACGTCATCGCACAGGCGGCTGCTGTCGGCCTGATCGATAGGGTCGGGCAGCCGGCAGTCAAAAAACTGCTGCGTCTCCTGATGCGTAAAGGCGAGCTGGTCCGCATTCAGCTCCAGCAGCTGGTCACGGACGCGCAGGTTCGCGATGCCCAGCGGCGGCAGGGTGCGGGAAAGCACCAGCAGCGAGACGTTTTCCGGCTGATGGCGCAGGAAAAAACGCATTCCTTCATGGATCGCGTCGTTGTGGATCAGGTGATAATCATCGATCACCAGCAGCAGCGGCGCGTCCCACTCGGAAAGCTCGACAAACAGCTGGGCGAACAGCGCGGAGAGGCTGGCATACTGGTGATTGAGGCTCAGCGCCTCGCTTTTTTTACACCAGTCGCCGGTGGCTTGCTGGGCGGCGGCGATCAGATAGCTGGCAAAACGCTCAGGCTGATTGTCGCTCTCATCCAGCGAGTACCAGCCGAGATGATTTTTTCCCGATGCCCAGTGCGCCATCAGCGTCGTTTTACCGTAGCCTGCCGGACTGGCGATCAGCGTCAGCCGGTAATTTGGCGCGGCGGAGAGTCTCGTCAGTAAACGTTCGCGCACCACCGTATTTTGCAACCGCACCGGGCGGCTCAGCTTCGAAGGTATAAGCATAGTTTCAGTTCTTATGACGGAGCCCAGTGGGATTTTTATTTATTTTAGAGGGCGTAATTAATCTGTTTCCTAAAGTCTGCCTTCAATGCATTGATTGCAAGTTAGTTTCATTATTCTGTTTCGTTTAGTCGTACTTCGTCACAATTCTAAAAATCGGACTTTCCGGCTTTTTTCCTCTGCGCCGTCTTCCTCCGGCTACGCCCCGCCACTCCTCCCTGACTAAACTCCGCCGGGAGGATGCCGCCCGCTCAACGCCGATGCAGCATAGTCAAAAATTTCCCCCCAATATTTCCGGACAGTGAGGGTATGTGATGCAGGTGACGTTGGATAAAACGCAATTTCTGGCCGCGCTAAAGCGCCAGTGGCAGGGCTTTGGTTTGCAACAGGCGCAGGATATGACGCCTCATCAGTGGTGGCAGGCTACCAGCGCGGCGCTCTCTGAGCAGCTGAACGCCCAGCCCCAGGAGCAGGCAGGTGAAACGCCGCTGCGTCACGTGAATTACCTCTCGATGGAATTTCTGATCGGGCGGTTGACCGCCAATAACCTGAGCAACCTCGGCTGGTACGATACGGTATGCGAAGCGCTGAAAGCGGAAGGTGTGGATCTGGCCGACGTGCTTGAGCAGGAAGTGGACCCGGCGCTGGGCAACGGCGGGCTGGGCAGGCTGGCGGCCTGTTTTCTGGATTCGATGGCCACCGTCGGCCAGCCGGCGATCGGCTACGGGCTGAACTATCAGTACGGCCTGTTTCGTCAGTCCTTCCGGCAGGGCAAACAGCAGGAAGCGCCCGACGTCTGGCATCGTGAAAGCTATCCCTGGGCTAACCATAACGCGGCGCTGGCGGTGGACGTCAGCTTCGGCGGCAAACTGATTAAAGATGCGGCGGGGCGCGAGCAGTGGCAGCCCGCCTTCACGTTACGTGGAGAAGCCTGGGATCTGCCCGTGGTCGGCTATCAGAACGGCATCACGCAGCCGCTGCGGCTCTGGGAGGCCACCGCGCCAGAGCCTTTTGACTTAGGCCTGTTTAACGACGGCGAGTTTCTTAAGGCCGAGCAGAGCGGGATTGATGCCGCGAAGCTGACCAAAGTCCTCTATCCGAATGATAACCATCTGGCGGGCAAGCGCCTGCGCCTGATGCAGCAGTATTTCCAGTGCGCCTGTTCGGTGCGGGATATTCTGCGCCGCCACCATTTTCTGGGCCGCCGTATCGAAGCCCTGCCGCAGTTTGAAGTGATTCAGCTTAACGATACGCACCCGACAATCGCCATTCCGGAACTGCTGCGGATCCTGCTGGATGAGCATCAGCTGGAGTGGGATGCGGCCTGGGATATCGTCAGCAAGACCTTTGCCTATACCAACCATACCCTGATGCCAGAAGCGCTGGAATGCTGGGATGAGAAGCTGGTTCGCAGCCTGCTGCCGCGGCATTTCTCGCTGATCAAAGCCATGAATGCCCGCTTCAAAAAAGTGGTTGAGGCACGCTGGCCCGGCAACAGCGCCGTGTGGCAAAAGCTCGCTATCCATCATGACAAGCAGGTCAGAATGGCTAACCTGTGCGTGGTCAGCGGTTTCGCCGTCAACGGCGTGGCGGCCCTGCATTCCGATCTGGTGGTCAAAGATCTGTTTACGGAGTATCACCAGCTCTGGCCGGAGAAATTCCATAACGTCACCAACGGCATCACCCCGCGTCGCTGGCTGAAGCAGTGTAATCCTGCGCTGTCGGCGCTGATCGACAGCAAGCTTGGCACCGGTTGGGTGACTGACCTGGACGCGCTGAAGGGGCTGGAAGCCTTCCTGGAAGAGGAAGATTTCCAGCAGCAGTATCAGCAAATTAAGCGCGAGAATAAGGTCAAGCTGGCGCATTACGTCCAGCAGACGATGGGGATCGCGCTGAACCCTGACGCGATTTTTGACGTGCAGATCAAACGCCTGCATGAATACAAACGCCAGCATCTCAACCTGCTGCACATTCTCTCTCTTTACCGCCAGATTCGGGATAACCCGCAGAAAGATTGCGTGCCGCGCGTCTTCATATTTGGGGCGAAAGCAGCGCCGGGCTACTACCTAGCGAAGAATATCATCTACGCCATTAACAAGGTGGCGGAGAAGATTAACAACGATCCGCTGGTGGGCGATCGCCTCAAAGTAGTGTTCATTCCGGATTATAAGGTGTCGGTTGCCGAGCTGATTATTCCGGCAGCGGACGTCTCGGAGCAGATTTCCACCGCCGGGAAAGAGGCCTCCGGCACCGGCAACATGAAGCTGGCGCTGAACGGGGCGATGACCATCGGCACCCTTGACGGGGCGAACGTGGAAATTGCCGAACAGGTAGGCGAAGAGAATATCGTGATTTTCGGCCTCACCGTCGATGGCGTGAAGGCGCTGCTGAAGAAAGGTTACGATCCGCTGAAGCTGCGCAAAAAAGATAAGCATCTTGATAAAGTGCTGAAAGAGCTGGAGAACGGTTTCTTCAGTAACGGCGATAAAGAGGCTTTCCGGCCGATGCTCGACAGCCTGCTCGCCGGCGGGGATCACTGGCTGGTGCTGGCCGACTTCGCCAGTTACCTGGCGGCCCAGGAGAAAATTGAGGCGCTCTACCGCGATGCGCAGCAGTGGACGCGCAGCACCATTCTGAATACGGCGCGAGTCGGTATGTTCAGTTCCGACCGTTCAATCCGCGACTACCAGCAGCGGATCTGGCAGGCGAAGCGCTAAGGGGGCCTTATGGAAAATCACGCACTGGAGCAGGCCGCCCTTGAAGCGGGGATCGCTTCCGGCTTTATCAACGCTCACGGCAAGCAGCAGGCGATAGCCAGCGAAACCAAGCGCGAGCTGCTGAATGCGATGGGCTGGAACACCGCCCGCCGGCCGCTGACCAGCCCGCTGCCGGCGGTCAAAGTCTTCACCAAAGGCAGCCGCTACGCGCTGCCGGTAAACGGTGAAGGCGAGTACCACTGGCATTTTCAGCAGGAAGGCGGGGCGGTGCAGCAGGGGCGGGTGAACGGCAGAATGACGCTGGCGCTCTCCGGCCGCATTCTGCCCGGCTATCACCGGCTGACGCTGACCCAGGCCGATCAAAGCTGGGAGTGCCGCGTGATCGTTGCGCCGCAGCGCTGCTACGAGCCGGATGCGCTACTGGCCGGTAAAAAGCTGTGGGGCGCATGTGTCCAGCTCTACACGCTGCGTTCCGTCCATAACTGGGGCATTGGCGATTTTGGCGATTTACAGCAGCTGTTAACGAACGTGGCGGATCGGGGCGGCGCCTACGTCGGCCTTAATCCTATTCACGCGCTCTATCCCGGCAATCCGGAAGCGGCCAGCCCTTACAGCCCCTCCTCCCGTCGCTGGCTGAATGTCATCTATATCGACGTGGGTGCAGTGGAAGACTTTCGCCTCAGCGAGGCGGCGCGGCGCTGGTGGAGTGAGCCTGAGACGCAGCAAGCCGTTGAGGCGGCGCGTCAGGCGGAGTGGGTCGATTACAGCAGCGTCATGGCGCTGAAATTACAGGGGCTGCGGCTGGCAAATGCCCACTTCTCTACCCGGAAAGCGCAGGATGAGCAGCGGCAGGCGTTTGCCCGCTTCGTCAGAGAAGGAGGCGAAAGCCTCTATTTGCAGGCGGCTTACGACGCGCTTTATGCCCACCTGGCGGCAGCGACCGGCGTGGCGCAGGGCTGGAATGGCTGGCCGGAGGCTTACCGCAACGCGCGCGGGCCAGAGGTAACCGCGTTTTGTGAGCAGTACGCCGGCGAGGTGGAGTTCTATCTCTGGCTTCAATGGCTGGCGGAAATCCAGTTTGCTGGCTGCTACGAAACCAGCCTGCTGGCGGGGATGTCTATCGGGCTCTACCGCGATCTCGCCGTCGGCGTGGTGGAAGGCGGTGCTGAAACCTGGAGCGATGGCGAGCTGTACTGCCTGAAGGCATCGGTCGGCGCGCCGCCGGATATTCTTGGCCCGCAGGGGCAGAACTGGGATTTACGGCCAATGGACCCCTGGGCGATGGTCAGCCGCGCCTACCAGCCGTTTATCGATATGCTGCGTTCAAACATGACCCACTGCGGCGCGCTGCGCATCGATCATGTGATGACGCTGCTGCGTCTGTGGTGGATACCCGCTGGCGGCACGGCGGATAAAGGCGCCTACGTTCAGTATCCCATTGACGATCTGTTAGCCATCCTCGCGCTGGAAAGCCAGCGCCACCGCTGTATGGTGATTGGCGAAGATCTTGGCACCGTGCCGGTGGAAATCATCAGCAAGCTGCGTGAAAGCGGCGTCTACTCCTATAAAGTGCTCTATTTTGAACGCGATGCGGAGTGCACCTTCCGCGCGCCACAATCTTATCCGGTACAGGCGATGGCGACGCTCACCACTCACGATCTGCCCACGCTGCGCGGCTACTGGCAGAGCGACGATCTGACGCTGGGGAAAAAGCTCGGCCTCTATCGTGATGAGACGGTGCTGCAGGCGCTCTATGCGGAACGGGCCAGGGCGCGGCAGGGGCTGCTTGACAGCCTGCATCATTACGGCTGCGTGCCGAAGGGGACGGGCCGTCAGGCGGCGTTTATGCCCCTGACGCCCGTTCTGCGGCGCGGTATGCAGCGCTACGTGGCCGACAGCGCCTGCGCCCTGCTGGGGCTGCAGCCGGAAGACTGGCTCGATATGCCGACGCCGGTAAACGTGCCCGGCACCAGCAGCGAATATCCCAACTGGCGGCGCAAACTCTCGCATACGCTTGAAGCGATGTTTGCTGACCCGGAAGTGAATAAACTGATCAAAGATCTGGATAAGCGACGCCGGAAAGTCTCGGTAAGTTAGACCGGAAGGTAAATATCAGGCGGGGTTTGATGCTGAACCCCAACTGACTATTACGGCGATGTTTTAACCCGACAGCGGACATGTGACAAGTCAGGCGAACTTCCATTTAACTGTAAGCGTATTCCTCATCATAATGACCCCAGCGCCTGGCTTCAGGCTTCGCTTTTTCTCCCGAACTCCCCTCTCATTTATTCACCAACGCTGCGCCTCAGTAGTGGCTCTTTTTTATTCCTGTTAACGTTCAGCAATGCCTGTGTCATAAATGGCTGACTGGTAGCTACAGGGGCTGTAAGGGAGTGAGGACATAGCTTTAAAGAGGCCTGGCTTAGGGGAAAATGGCCTGGCGTTGCAGGACAGAATGAAGAAGGATAAATAAAAAAGGTGGCCTTACGGCCACCAGAGACACAGGACAAACGGCAAAGACTTCTTCAAAGAACTTCTCAATAAATAATTACCGGCACTTTCTTCCTGCCCGCTGACATTATCCCTTCACGCCGCCCGAGGTCAGGCCGCCAACCAGCCAGCGCTGCGCTATCAGGAAGACCGCCGTGATGGGAATGGCGGAGAGGATGGCCGCGGCCGCAAAATCGCCCCACAGATAGTTCTGCGGATTAAGGTACTGCTGCATACCCACCGCCAGCGTGTAGCTGTTGACGTCACGCAATAAGAGCGAGGCGACCGGCACTTCGGTAATGGCGGCGATAAACGAGAGAATAAAGACTACCGCCAGGATCGGTACCGAAAGCGGCAGCAGGACCAGCCTGAAAGCCTGCCACGGCGTGGCGCCGTCCAGCGATGCCGCTTCCTCCAGCGAGTTATCGATGGTTTCAAAGTAGCCCTTGATCGTCCAGACGTGCAGCGCAATACCGCCCAGGTAGGCGAATATCACGCCGCCGTGGGTATTCAGACCGAGGAAGGGCAGGTAGATGCCCAGCCGGTCGAACAGGGCGTAAAGCGCCACCAGCGACAGAACCGCCGGGAACATCTGGAAAATCAGCATGCCTTTCAGCAGCGTGCTTTTACCGCGAAACTTCATGCGGGCAAAGGCATAGGCGCAGGTGGTTGAGAGCGCCACGATGCCAATGGCCGTGATGACCGCAATCTTGATTGAGTTCCACAGCCAGAGCATCACCGGAAAGGGCGGCGGCGTAACGCTACCGTCGGCGTGGGTGACCGGTATCCCCAGCGCCAGCTTCCAGTGATCCCAGGAGACGCTGTCCGGGATCAGGCTGCCTGTGGCAAAGTTGCCGGGCCGCAGCGAGATGGCAAAAACCATCAGCAGCGGGAACAGGATCAGCGCGATAAAGCCCAGTAATAACAGATGTGTGACCAGCAGCCTGACGCGCTGCGATTTCGGTTGAACCATCGCCATAAGAGATCCTTAATCAAATTTCATTCGTGAGGCTTTCAGGTTGATGGCCGCGAGCGCCCCAACCAGCAGGAAGATCAGCGTGGCAATGGCCGCCGCCAGGCCAAAGTCCTGCCCGCCGCCGCCTTCAAAGGCGATGCGATAGGTATAGCTGACCAGCAGATCGGTATGGCCTGCCGGCGTGGTCGTGCCGATTCTGTCCGGCCCGCCGTTGGTCAGCAGCTGGATCAGCACGAAGTTATTAAAGTTAAAGGCGAAGCTGGCGATCATCAGCGGCGTCAGCGGCTTAATCAGCAGCGGCAGCGTGATGCGGAAGAAGTTCTGAAACGGCGTGGCGCCATCCATCGCCGAAGCTTCGTAAAGATCGTCAGGGATCGCCTTCAGCAGACCCATACAAAGGATCATCATGTAGGGGTAGCCGAGCCAGGTGTTGACGATCACCAGCATGGTTTTGGCGGTCAGCGGATCGCTGAACCAGGCCGGTTTGATGCCGAAAAGCGCGGAGAGCATCAGGTTAATTTCGCCAAAGCTCTGGTTAAATAATCCTTTAAAAATCAGGATGGAGATAAATGCAGGCACCGCATAGGGCAGGATCAGCAGCAGGCGATAAACCGCTTTGCCTTTCAGCGCCTCCCACTGCACCACGCAGGCCAGCACCATGCCCACGGCCACGGTCAGAATAACGGTGAGCAGCGAGAAGATCAGCGTCCAGACAAAAATCGCCAGAAACGGCTTCTGGATGCCCTCATCCTGAAACACGCGCAGGAAGTTCTGCCAGCCAATGCTGACCGTAAAGCCGGGGCTGAGCACTTCCTCCTGCCACGCGCCCTGGCTGTCTACCTGCTGATAAAAGCCGGTCGTCATATTGGGGCGGTAGATCTTTCCGGTCTGATTGTTGGTCAGCTGGCTGCGATCCTCGCTCTGCTTATAAAGGGGCTGGGTGCCGGAAAACTGCCGCAGGGAACTCATACGCAGCGTTGATCCGTCGGGGAGTTCCGCCGCCAGCTGGCCCAGCGCCTGCCGGTTTTGCGTCACGGCGCGCAGACCTGCCTTTGCCGAAGCCGGTGCGGGCTGCGGCGTCATTTTTAGCTGCTGCGGTTCGTCAGGCGAAAAAGCAAAAGGTTCTGATACCAGCAGATCGCCGTTGTCCGGGGAGGTCAGCGTGAGCTGCCACTGTTCACCCGTGGGATAAAGCGCAAAGTTCCAGGCTTTACCCTCGCGAAACTCTCTGTCCATCAGCACGTTCTGGACGCGCTCCAGGGAGAGCTGGTGGGTGCTGCTGTAATTGGTAAACGCAATGGCGATGGTGCAGACCAGCGGAAACAGAACGAACAGGCCTATTCCCGCCAGGCCAGGATAAACATAGCGCCAGGAATAGGCGCGGCGGTTGCCATAAATAAATAAGCCGAGGCTTGAGAGAACCAGCGTCAGAATGGCAAAGAGAATTTCCCCCTGCGCATACATCAGCACAATCAGATAACCGGCTAGCAGGGCAAACAGGCCGAGGAAGCTCCAGGCGATCGCGTTGTTTATCGGCCGTTTTTTTCTGTCAGCGGTCTGGGTAAAGGGCATAGCGACAATCCTTCTCGGCACGGGATGCGCCAGGGCTGGCCCATCCCGCAGTTCAGCAGTGGCGGTGTTTATTTACTGATGCGGGTTTCCGCTTCTTTTAATGCCTGCGGCACGGTCTGACGGCCATTGACGGCGTTGATAATTGCGCTGCGTTCGGCATACCAGAACGCGCTCATTTGCGGGATGTTCGGCATGATTTCACCGTTTTTCGAGTTCGCCATGGTGGCGGCGATACGCGGATCTTTCTCCAGCTGCGCCTGGTAAGACTTCAGCGCGACGGCGCCCAGCGGCTTATCGCCGTTGACCTTGCTTAAGCCCTCATCGGTGATCAGGTAGTTTTCCAGAAACTCTTTCGCCAGCTCCTTATTCGGGCTGGCGGCATTGATGCCCGCCGTCAGGACGCCAACGAAAGGTTTGGACGGCTTGCCGTGGAAGGTGGGCAGCAGCGCCACGCCGTAGTTAATTTTACTCTTGTCGAGGTTAGACCAGGCCCAGGGACCATCGATGGTCAGCGCCGTCTGGCCTTTATTAAAGGCGGCTTCGGCAATGGAGTAGTCCGTATCGGCGCTGATATGTTTATTTTTCACGAGATCGACGATGAACTGCAGGCCAGCCTGCGATCCCGCGTTGTTGACGCCGGTATCTTTGGTGTCGTATTTGCCTTCCGCGTATTTGAAGGCGTAGCCGCCGTCAGCCGCGATAACCGGCCAGGTGAAGTAGGGTTCCTGAAGATTCCACATGATGGCGCTCTTGTCCTGGGCGCGCAGTTTTTTATCCAGCGCCGGGATCTCTTCCCAGGTTTTGGGCGCTTCTTTCACTAAATCCTTGTTATAGATCAGCGAGAGCGACTCGACGGCCACCGGATAGCCGATCAGCTTGCCATTGAAGGTTACCGCGTCCCAGGTGAAAGGGAACAGCTTGTCTTTAAACGCCTGGTCCGGACTGATTTCCGCCACCAGGCCAGACTGCGCATAGCCCCCGAAGCGGTCGTGCGCCCAGAAGATGATATCCGGCCCGTCACCGGTGGCCGCGACCTGAGGATACTTCTCTTCAAGCTTGTCCGGATGTTCAACGGTGACTTTAATGCCGGTGTCCTGCTCGAACTTTTTACCGACTTCCGCCAGGCCGTTGTAGCCTTTATCGCCGTTGATCCAGATAACCAGCTTGCCTTCTTCTATTTTGGCGAAGGCGGCGGCTGACATCGCCAGCGAAGCCAGCGCTGACAGGGCAAGGGTGCGTTGCACGACATTCTTTATGCTGAGGGCCATAATCCAGTCCTTTTATTTCCGGCGATTGCTCGCGTGACGGAGGGAGTGAGAGGGTACGGTGTCAGTGTGGGGTCAGGCCGGCCGGGCTTCATCCTCCCCCGCTCTACGCCCCCACCTTTCAGAATGTGACCCGCTTAACACAGTCGCCTCTAATGCCGCTTCTGAGGAGCAAACCGCCATCGTTTTTTGCAGCGCCGATCACGAAACCGGCTTTTAAACGGAACTTCCCGGCGGCGCAGCCCGCATCCCATCCTCCCCGTCTCTCCCCCATGAAAAACCCGGTTGCGGATGATTACGTTTTGCCGCGCAGCCCGCACTCTTCCCTTCATTCCCTATCTTTTCCGCAGTACCGACAGGAGTTCAGGATGGCGAGCGTTACCCTTAGCGGCGTCTGTAAAGCCTTTGGCGACACGGTGATTTCCAGCGACATCAATCTGGCGATCAAGGAGGGCGAGTTTGTCGTCTTTGTCGGCCCCTCAGGCTGTGGCAAATCGACCCTGCTGAGGATGATTGCCGGGCTGGAGGAGATTACCTCCGGCGAGCTGAAAATTGGCGACAGGCGGATGAATGAGGTGCCGCCTGCGGATCGCGGCATCGGGATGGTATTCCAGTCCTACGCGCTTTATCCGCACCTTTCGGTAGCGGAAAACATGTCTTTCGGCCTCCGGCTGGCGCGGACCAAAAAAGCGGAGATTGACCGGCGCGTCAGCCAGGTCTCGGAAGTGCTCCAGCTCGCGCATCTGCTGGAACGTCGCCCCAAGGCGCTCTCCGGCGGTCAGCGTCAGCGCGTGGCGATTGGCCGCACGCTGGTAGCGGAGCCGAAGGTGTTTTTGCTGGATGAACCGCTCTCTAACCTCGATGCCGCGCTGCGCGTGCAGATGCGTATTGAGATTTCCCGCCTGCATAAGCGCCTGAAGCGCACGATGATTTACGTCACCCACGATCAGGTTGAGGCGATGACGCTGGCCGACAAGATCGTGGTGCTTAACGCCGGACGCATTGTGCAGATCGGCAAGCCGCTGGCGCTCTACCACTATCCGGCCAATCGCTTTGTCGCCGGGTTTATCGGCTCCCCCAAAATGAACTTCCTGCCGGTCAAAGTCATCGCCGCAGAACCAGAGCGCGTTCAGGTGGAGCTGCCTGACCGCCAGTGGGTCTGGCTGCCGGTAGCGGGCAGTGACGTCACGGCGGGCAGCAACCTGTCGCTGGGCATTCGCCCCGAGCATCTGCTGCCGGGCGAAGAGGCTGAAATCCGGCTCTCCGGCGAGGTGCAGGTCGTCGAGCAGCTGGGGAACGAAACGCAGATCCATATCCAGATTCCGGCAATTCGTCAAAACCTGGTTTACCGCCAGAACGACGTGGTGCTGGTAGAAGAAGGTGCCACATTCGCCATCGGCTTGCCGCCACACCGCTGTCATCTGTTCCGTGAAGACGGGACGGCCTGCCGCCGGTTGCATCCCGAGCCGGGCGTTTAAAGCACATGTCCCCTACAGGAGAAGATGATGATAACTAAACGACTTTCCACTCTCGCGCTTGCAGTGGCTGCCGGCGTAATGTCCACCCAGGCGATGGCGGTAGATTTTGCCGGTTATGCCCGTTCCGGTATCGGCTGGTCCGGCAGCGGCGGCGAACAGCAGTGCTTCCAGGCCACGGGCGCGCAGAGCAAGTACCGCCTCGGTAACGAATGTGAAACCTATGCAGAATTAAAGCTGGGGCAGGAAGTCTGGAAAGAGGGAGATAAGAGCTTCTATTTTGACACCAACGTCGCCTACTCCGTTTCGCAGCAAAATGACTGGGAAGGCACCGATCCCGCCTTCCGTGAAGCGAACGTGAAGGGGAAAAACCTGATCGAAGCGCTGCCGGGTTCCACCATCTGGGCCGGTAAGCGCTTCTACCAGCGTCATGATGTGCACATGATTGACTTCTACTACTGGGATATTTCGGGTCCTGGTGCCGGTCTGGAAGATATCGATCTGGGCTTTGGTAAGCTCTCTTTCGCCGCCACTCGCAACACTGAAAGCGGCGGTTCTTTTGGCTATATCGCCGATCAGCGTGACGAAGTTGCCACTTCCAACGACGTGTTCGATGTGCGTCTCGCCGGGCTGCAAACCAACCCTGGCGGCGTGCTGGAGCTGGGTGTGGATTATGGCCGCGCCAACGCACGCGACGGCTACTCGCTGGCTGACGATGCCACCAAAGATGGCTGGTTGCTGACCGCCGAGCACACCCAGAGTATCTACAATGGTTATAACAAATTTGTGGTGCAGTACGCCGCGGATTCAATGACCTCTCCCAACACCGGAGCCGCCAACGGACACGCTAACGGCGCATCCATCAATAACAACGGCAGCATGATCCGCGTGCTGGACCACGGCGCCATGGATTTCAACGACACCTGGAGCCTGATGTACGTGGCGATGTATCAGGACACCGATCGCGACAACAATAACGGCACCACCTGGTACACCGTGGGCGTGCGTCCGATGTACAAATGGACGCCAATCATGAGTACCCTGCTGGAAGCGGGCTACGACAACGTGAAATCCCAGCGTACCGGCGACCGCAACGGGCAGTACAAAGTGACCCTGGCGCAACAGTGGCAGGCTGGCGACAGCATCTGGTCCCGTCCGGCTATCCGCGTGTTCGCCACCTATGCGAACTGGGATGAGAAGTGGGGCTATGACAGCGACGCCGGTGTGAATAATGGCCTGGCGATGAACGACAGCAGCGTCAGAACCTTCAGCCGTGGCGATGATGATGAGATCACCTTCGGTGCGCAGATGGAAATCTGGTGGTAATTCACCAGCCGTAGCCGCCGTGCAACGGTATTCAGAACGACAATAATGCTGTACTGGCTGGCGGATTTCCGCCAGCCTTCAGTAATTGAAAAGGAAACCATCATGAAAAAGACGCTGCTGTCACTCTGCCTGTCGTTAAGCCTGCTGGCCGCGCTGCCCGACGCCGCCTTTGCGGCTCAGCAGGATGCCGCTAAGGCGCCGGCCATCTCCAGCCAGACGTTACGCCAGCTTTCGTGGACGCCGCTGGTGCCGCCAGTGACGCAGGAAGTGAAGCTTGGCGCTACGGGCAGCCAGATTAATCAGGGTGAAATCCAGGGCGCCGTTGCGGCATTTTCCCTGCCCGCCGATCGCGGATCGCTGGAAATTGTCCTGACCAGCGTGGTGAGCGGCAAAACGGTTTATGCGCCTAACGTGCTGGTGCTCGACGAGCAGATGCGCCCGGCGGCATTTTATCCTGCCAGCTATTTTCCCTACGAGCAGCCCGGTATTGTCTCCAGCGATCGCCTGGAAGGGACGCTGAAGCTGACGCCAGCGCTGGGTCAGAAACAAATCTATGTGCTGGTCTATACCACGCGCCAGGATCTGGGCAAGAGCACGCAAATGGTCAACCCGGCTAAGGCCTACGCGTCAGGCGTGGGCAACGCCGTGCCGGACATTCCCGATCCCGTCGCCCGTCATACGCCAACGGGAACGCTGAGCCTGAAGGTGACCGCCGAGCAGAAATCCGGGAACGTGATGATTGGTCAGTTCCTGCCGTCGTCTGGTGCGCCGGCAGCCGCGCCGGTGGTGGTGGGCAGCACCCAGCCAGCCGCCGCGCCAGCTAAATCCGCGGAGCCGATGCTGGATGATTCTGAAGCTTACTTTAACGCCTCCATTAAAAAGGCCGTCAGGGCGGGGGATGTGGATAAGGCACTGAAATTACTGGATGAGGCTGAACGCCTGGGATCGAAGACGGCCCGCCAGACCTTTATCGACAGCGTGAAGCGTTAAGATCGTTTGCCGCGGGCGGCGGTCAGAACGTTGCCCAACGCAGCTGGGCGCGGCGCAGCTGACGCGAAGAGGAGAATCCTGCCGACAGCGCCGCTTTTTCTGCACCTTCTCCCTGTTGCAGGCGCTGTCGCGCAATCGCGATCCTGAGCTGCTCGTGATACTCCCTGACGGTGATGCCGAGGTGCTGGCGAAACAGTCTTGTCAGATGCCTGGCGCTGACGTGTACGCGTCTGGCGACCTCCTCTAGCGGCCACTCCTGTTCCGGTTGCTGAATTAATAAATCCTGGGCGCGATGAACGGCCGGATGCAGATGGTTACGATAGCGCAGCCAGGGAGAAAGCTGCGGATCGTCGCCCGAGCGGCGAAACCAGACCACCATTTCACGCGCCACGTCCAGCGCCAGCGCTGCGCCACAGAGGCGATGGATCAGATGCAGAGAGAGATCGATGCCTGACGTGATCCCCGCGCTGCTCCAGATGCCGCGATCTTCAACAAAAATACGGTTTTCTCTGACGATAGCAGCAGGATCGGCGGCTTTCAGCCGCGCGATGACCTCGTGATGGGTTGTACACTGTACGCCGCTCAGCAGACCGCTTTGCGCCGCCAGCAGCGAACCGGAACAGATACAGATCAGCGTGATATCGCCGCTGAGGATTGCAGGCTGGATACGTCTCAGCCAGCGGCGCGCGATATCGGCCTGCGGCGTGGCAAACGCCACGCGCGAGTCGGCCGCGCCCGGCACAATCAGCAGGCTGCCGGAAGGCAAACTTTCCGGGAGCGGGGTTATCTGCGCCACCTGCATCTCCGTTGAGGTGAGAACGCTCTCCTCCGGCCCGATGTAGTGCAGGCTGAAGGCGTCACCGGCCAGCTTCAGGGTTTCCGCCGGACCGGTGATATCAAGCATCATCACGCCGGGCAACGTTAAAAACCACACCGGAATGGTCATGTCAGGTAAGCTCCTCCAGGCACGCCTCAACGGTGCGGATCGCGGCGAAGCGGTTTATTAACACGCTCTCCGTCCGGTGCCGCAGATCGGCGATGCTCAGCGTAATACCATTATGGGTAATCGGGAACGTCAGCGTGGCTTCGGTCACAAAGGTCACGCTGTAGCCCAGATCCGAGGCGACCCGCGCCGTGGTTTCGCAGCACTGCTCGGTGCGCAGGCCGCAGATAATCAGATGCGTCGCCATCTGGGCGCGCAGCCATTCATCCAGCCCTGAGTCGGTCAGCGCATTGTGCACGCGCTTATGAACGGTTTTCGCTGCCTGGTGGTGGAGAAAAGGCAGGCGCTCAACCAGTCCCGACGCCAGCGAGAACGGCCCATCCTCTTCCACATGAAAAACGTCCACCACGGGAATATCGCGCATGCGGCAGCCTTCGATCAGCGCGCTGAGACGCTCTTCAAAAGCGGGTGTCTCCGCTGTCCTGAGGTAGCCACGATGATGGAAGGACTGCTGGGCGTCAATCACTAAAAGTAAGGTCTGGGCCATTTCTGGACTCCTGCAAATAAGTTGAGAAGCCATAGTGGCGCGGATCGGCAGGCATAAGAAGGCCAAAACCGGACAGGCTACTACCGTAGAGAGACAGGTTGCGATAAAGCGCCATAATGGGATGCCGGGAACACGCAGGAGACAGCGACGGCTGGTCTTTCTGAGGAGACAGGCAGGTAAAGAACAGGCGAAAGGCATCTCTATCAGCCAGGTCACGCTTACCTGAAGCTTCGCGCTGACTATTAACCCTCTGCCCAGTGGCGTGACCGGCCGCATGGAGAAGCAAATTGCCTTGTCGCAGGAGAAGAGATAGTGTTTCCCTCTGGGGAGAGAACAATTTTCGCTCCCGTTTCATGATGTTACTTTTTCTCACCGGAGAAACTATGAGTAAATCTACTATCGCACTATTTTCAGCCGTGCTGGTGAGCACAATGCCGGTGATCTCTTCGGCCTGGGCCGAAGGCGAACAGGCTGCGGTTTCCCAGAGCGCTCAGGCCGGTAACCCTGCCGTGCCCGCGCCACAGATTGAGATGCCCGAATCATCCGCGCGGGCGCCCGATGCCGACGACGACGGTTCTGCCAGCCCGGAGACTCCCGACGCCGGAGAAGCCCCCCAGTCTCAGCAACCTTCGGCCATCAATCCGGACGGTGAAACGGCACCAGCACAGCCGAAAGGAAAGTATGACAAAACCTCCTTTTTCGCCGACTTCAAACAGTTCCATATCGGTGATATTGCGCCAGAAAGCTACCGCCAGCCGCACTATAAGATTGGGGAGTGGCAGAAAAGGCATCTGACGCCGCCTGAAGAGGGCAGCCACTGGACCTATATGGGCGGGGATTACGTGCTGATTACCGATGCCGAAGGCAAAATTTTGAAGGTGTTATCCGGCGATATCATCTATCAGTAATTTACCCGTCATACTTCAGACGGCAGATGCGTTGGCTGCGCTCACTCACCCGAATCACTTACTGAAGTAAGCTCATCGGGATTCCCTCACTTGCCGCCTTCCTGCCGCCTGAATTATTTAGGGTAAAACGCCCGTCATACTTCAGACGGCAGATGCGTTGGCTGCGCTCACTCATCCGGGTCACTTACTAAAGTAAGCTCACCGGGATTCCCTCACTTGCCGCCTTCCTGCCGCCTGAATTATTTAGGGTAAAACGCCCGTCATACTTCAGACGGCAGATGCGCTGGCTGCGCTCACTCACCCGAATCACTTACTGAAGTAAGCTCACCGGGACTCCCTCACTTGCCGCCTTCCTGCCACCTGAATTATTTAGGATAAAACGCCCGTCATACTTCAGACGGCAGATGCGCTGGCTGCGCTCACTCACCCGAATCACTTACTGAAGTAAGCTCACCGGGACTCCCTCACTTGCTGCCTTCCTGCCGGCTGAATTATTTAGGGTAAACAAAAGGACCCATGCAAGATCCTTTTGTGTCCGATGGCTTTCGTTGTCAGAAAAATTACGAACTTTTGGGACAAGTTTCGAAAGTCATTTGTCTACGCTGTGGGGCGCTCATTCCAGGCGTCATGAACGAGCAGATTGCCGTCTTTATACAGGTGGCTTATCTTCTCATAGTTCAGTGCGATCTCTTCCATGTGCCCTGTACCCGGACATCCCCGCGTATCATGCATGACCGGGCTGACTGAAATCACTTTCACATTTTCCAGCGTGATCCGGTAATACTCCACTTCCTGCCCGGCATCATTAATGTGATAAAAGCGAAATTCAGCAGATTTTAGCGTCTGGCCCGTTGCCGCAGCCTTAAAGAGATAGGGAGAAGAACTATCAAGTTCTTTGGTGAACTGAAAAGGTGAATGTTGACGGGTTCCCGTAACCTTGCCTGTCATAGGGTCTGTGGGAAGGGTTAAGTTGTGATGCAATCCTCTGAGTTCCACGCTTCCTTCGCGGTCTTGCACATCGGAAGAACCACGAATTACTGCGCCGCCATCATCGGTCAAAAATAAGTGAACGGGTACAGCCATTTTAAGCTCCTTGCTTATGCTTAGTCATATAACCAGCGCCCGGCTTTGGCTGATTCGATCAGCATACCGATAGTGAAATCGGGTACGGGTATAGGGGGGAATTTTTTGAACGGATTCCATGAGAAAGGTCCATCAGGATAGTAGGTTTTAATATTGAAATTACCCCGTTCAACATTAAAAGTTTCGAAAAACGCATTCATCAGATCTTCAGCCTCAAGTTCATCAATACTCAAATCAGTATCGAGGTCAGTTTCAGGCGATAACTTCACCTTCTTTATGTTGAACAAATACGTGCCAGCATAAGGCCGTACAAGCTCATAAACGCTTTGCTCAATACTATTTACCATAACTTATCACTGCCTCGTGCTATGGTGTTGTAGTCGCGAATGGTGCGGTAGGTAATTTGTGTCATATCAGAAGCAAGAATAATTACGCCAATCAAGGGTATCGAACGCCCAACAAATGGGGCAATATTGCGAACCATAACATGGTGGGCTGTCCACGGAGTGTAGCCACCAAGCCAGGTAGGTAACGATATACCAAAGGGAAATTTTGTTTTCCCAAATACCGCTCTTGCTCCTTTAGAAGCGTAAGATGTGCCTTTGGTAGCATTGGCGAATTTGCCTCTTGTGCCTAAGTTGTTTCTCCCTGAGACAATGGCAACAATAGCACCAAAATCAGCGGCGCCGATTCCAAATTGACTAGCTGTATTCTCACAAAAAATCATGAACAGAAGTTCAGCAGCGGTTAGATTTGATTTTCCCGCATAAAAATATGTCCCATTAAGTTCCTCTACTGTATCCATGGATTTCCCTATCTTTTGAGCTTATGTAATACCAGTAATAACGTCCTGTAAGGGATGCGAGAAGAGCAGCATTTTAACCCCGTATTTCAAATCCTGACTTCTGAATTTTTATACTGAAAGAAGAAATAAGATTATTAAACTTCAGGACAAATAACGTATTACTTCTTTAACGTACATCTTCGTTCCGTTGGCCGGGTTCAATCACCCGGATCGCTTACTTAAATAAGCGATCCGGGATTCCCTCACTTGCCGCCTTCCTGCGGCCTGAATTATTCAGGATAAATGTGCGCCCGACTTCAGGTTTTTACCTCTCAGCTTCGTGAATCAGCCTGCCAGGAAATCTTCACGCTGAGGGGTAAAGGTATCGAGCAGCGTCCCGGCTTCCAGACAGATGCAGCCGTGTATCACGTCCGGCTTTTTATAGAGCGTATCCCCTGCCTTCACCTCATGCGTTTCATCCGCGATGGTGAAGCGAAACCGCCCGGAAAGGACATAGGTCAGCTGTTCATGCGGGTGACTGTGCAGCGGGCCGACAGCCTCTTTTTCGAAAGTGACTTCTACCGCCATCATTTTGCCGCCGTGCGCCAGAATGCGCCGAGTGACGCCCGCGCCCAGATCCTGCAAAACGGTCTCTTCTTTAAAGCAGAACATAGCCTTTCCTCAACAGTAAGTGCCGGCGCGATCGAACAGATCGTCCGGAAGCCTGGCCAGATAGAGCGCGGGTTTGCCCTCAACGTCTGAGGTAAACAGCACCTGTTTGTCGTCGGGCGTAAAAGAAGGGTGCGGATGGGTCACCTGACGATCGCCCTCCAGCACCCGCCATGAGCTGTGGTGGGCCGCCAGGCGCGCGGTCCGCTTCCGCTGACTGTCGAACACGTACAGCCAGGGATCGTTTTCAATGGCGTAGCTTGCCGCATCCTGCACGTCGACCGGCGAGCCGGAGCCGTCACCGACCAGCAGCGTGCCGTTATGGTTGCTCATCAGGTGGGAGCAGGCGGGCATCGCCATCACCACCTCATTATGGCCGCTGTCCGGATCGAAACGACAGATATGGCGCGCCTGCTGGCCTTTCAGGTAGGAAACGTACATCAGCGCCGATCCGTCCGGCACCCAAAACTCATGGGTGCAGCTTTCGCCCGGCGCGTGGTTTTTCACTTTGCGGACGTGAGTGCCATCTTCGTTGACCAGCCACATGCGGGCATCCACCAGATCGTGCGGGCCTTCGTGGCAGAACGCCACGCAGGCATCCTGGAAAGGGCGGTAGATAGGGTGTCCCAGCCAGACGTTATCCTGATGAATCATTCGTGACTCGCCGCTGGTCAGATCGACCCGCAGCAGGCGGCAGCGCGGTTTTTGGGTGAAGAAGGTGTGAAACACCTTCCAGTCCGTCAGCGGCATCCAGTCTTCACGGGCGATTTCGATGCCGACCAGGCTGGTACATTCGCTGTTCGCCACCCAGGTGCCGTAACCGACCCACTCCTCAGGAACGCGATAAACCACAGTTTCCCTGAACGTGTGCAGATCCACTTTACGCAGCTCCCGCTCGTTTTTGACGTAAAAAAGATGACGATCGTCCGGCGATAAAAAACCGCCGAAGGTGTTGTCGCCCGTCCCTTCGGTAAGCTGTACGGCCTGCTGCTGCCGGATATCCAGCAAATAATAGTTGCGGGCGCCGTCAAACTCACCGGCAAACAGCAGCTGCTTGCCGTCGCGCGTGAAACACTTCTGATAAAAGTAGTTACGGTGACAGAGGACGTCGGGCGGCGTCAGGCGCACGATCTCCGCACCGGTCTGCGCATCTCTGGACGTCTGGAAATGAAGCGTAATGCATGAACCCTTAGCCACACGACCTCCCTTATTAAGTAAGCGAACGACAAATGGGTCTGTTTTAAATTCAAAACGATGTTTCAAAAAACAGTTCAGATAATACTGCGATTAGGTCGCCCGCAAACGGCCAGCGTTAAGTTATGGGAGGTTTCTCACATAAATGCATTTGGACGCACGTCTCCTTTCTACA
This sequence comes from Erwinia psychrophila, assembly GCF_039023475.1. Taxonomy (NCBI): domain Bacteria; kingdom Pseudomonadati; phylum Pseudomonadota; class Gammaproteobacteria; order Enterobacterales; family Erwiniaceae; genus Erwinia; species Erwinia psychrophila. The sequence goes on along the minus strand of NZ_JBCHVB010000004.1, from coordinate 304,299 downwards.
GCGGATATGCCCTGTTTTCCGCTAACCGATTGATTACTATTTTTATTCATTCGAAAACTGTTGAGAGATTTATTTTTAGTTTCGTGTAGTCATTATTTCTGCGTGAGTTTAATCACATTATTAGCCTGCCGGTAAAAGTATAAAACCCCCTCTTAATTATTTTTGAAACAATGTTTTAAATATATATGGAGCTTTTTGCTATGACGATAAATGAAAGTCTTAACAGTAAGGCTCGTCAGGTCAGGCTGGGTCATCAGCTTGCCTACGGTGGCGGCAATTTACTGGGCAGCGGCGCGCTGGCAATTGCGGGCGCCTGGCTCCTCTATTTTTATACGACGTTTTGTGGGCTGACGCTGCTGGAGGCCTCTTTTATTTTCTCCGCAGCCAGCATTATCGATGCAATCAGTAATCCCGTGATGGGCTACCTGACGGATAAATTTGGCAACACCGGCTTGGGTAAGCGCTTTGGCCGCCGTCGTTTCTTCCTGCTTATTGGCGCGCCGCTGATGATGGTTTATCCGTTATTATGGGTGGAAGGCTTCGGCTTCTGGTATTACCTGGGCACCTACGTGCTTTTTGAACTGATTTATACTTCGGTGATGGTGCCTTATGAGACGCTGGCGACGGAAATGACCGATGATTTCGCCACGCGCTCCAGGCTCACCGGCTTTAAGGCGATATTCGGCAAGTTAGCTAACTTCCTCGCGGCCTTTATTCCGGGCCAGTATATTCTTTTTTACGGCAAAGATTCCGCCACGCCTTTTTTACTGACCGGCCTGACCTATGGCGCGATTCTGTTTATTGCCATCGGCCTGCTTTATCTCTTTACGTGGGAGCGAAAAAATGAAGAAGTGGTCCGGCAGAAGCAGTCGCTGTGGAAAACGCTGATCTGCCTGGCGCGCGATATGCAGTCAACGTTTTATCTGCGCGTGTTCCGGAAGCATTTAGGGATGTACCTGTTTGGCTTCGGCGCGGAATGGCTGTTCGCATCGGTATTTACCTGGTACGTTATTTTTGTTCTGCAATACGATCCTTCAATCCTGGCCGGACTGAACAGCCTCAACGCCATCCTGCAACTTTTCTCCACCGCCATTTTTATCGGTATCTGCGTGAAAAAAGGCTTCAGCAAACCCTATATCTGGGCGCTGAGCATCGTCATTTTTGCTGTAGGTTGCTATTCGCTGCTGCATTTCTTCCATCTGCCGGTCTATTTATCCTCCGTTGCCATTATCGCGATTACCGTGGTGTTTGGTCTGGGGACGGGCGGCGTCTATTACATTCCCTGGACGGTTTACACCTTCCTGGCCGATGTGGATGAGGTCTTCACCGGCCGCCGGCGTGAGGGCATTTATGCGGGCGCGATGACCTTCTCCGGCAAAATTGTGCGATCCATTATTGTTTTCGCCATGGGCGTAATCCTCAGCTATTACGGCTTTCAGTCGAATACGCACGTTCAGCCGGAAAGCGCGATAACGGCGATCTCCTGGGTCTTTTTTGGCGGCGTTACCCTCCTTGCCCTGACGGCGATTGTGTTCAGCCAGCAGATGAAGCTCAACCGCAAAACGCACAGGGTTGTGCTGGAAGAAGTGGCCCGTATTAAAGCGGGTGGGCGGCTGAGCGATATTCCTCCCGCTTCGCGGGTGGTGATTGAAAATCTGGTGGGCTATCCCTACGAAGAGTGCTGGGGTAACAGCGTCATTTGCAAAAAAATGAAGCTGGCGCCGGAAAGGGTGGATGTTGAGGATCGTATCCAGCCCGTGTGATCGAAACGGATCTGGTCCTGGACAGCTGTAAAAGATCGACGCTTTATGTACAGGATCGCTGAGGGAAGGGGGGAAAGAGTCTGTAGCTGGCTGAGTACTCTCATTCCCCTGCGTTGGCGAGATTTTCTCTCTATATAGTCTTCATCCTGATAGCCCATTGTCTCAATGACAAATATATGTTTTTCACCGATGTGGGTTGTCGCTTCGGGAATAAAATCAGGCAATATAAATCCTGTCTCATCATCTACTGTGACCGTGTAATCGAAAAGAGGCTTTTTCAAGTAAAGACTTCGGGCTGATGCTCCCTTTTTCAGGGGTGAACACCACCTCTCACTTCGGAACCTGAAAGTGCCTCGTCACGCGTCACGTTATCAGAAATGAAAATCTGGTAAAAATTACGGCCACATTTTGCAGGCCAGGGTAAAGCCGGATTTTCCAGCTGTTGCACCAGGTGCTGCTGCTCTTCCTGCGTGATCAGGGGCAAGAATCGGCCGATCTCCGAAAGCTGACGACCACGACTCAGATGGCGACAGAGCCGTCTGCGTGGCGATTTTTTCCTGACAAGCCTCACGGCCATAATGTCACTCCTGTGATGTTTTAGGAGGCTGACGCTCAGTAAAACGAAAACTTACGTTAAGGAATTTTGATAATGAGATGATAAAAAAGGATCCCTTTACCCTTTATGAACTTGTTGTTTTAAACATAATAAACATTTGTACTGGGCCCAGTGGGAAAGAAGCTGAAAAATGCGAATTCTGCTTTTTGAACTGGATCTAATTAAAAACTACGCATCTGTGAAATGCTTGCAATAGTGCTTACTCATTGTTCATTCAGGGAGGTAGAGTGTTATCGCAGGCTTAGCCTTTTGATGACAGGAAAATTGAAGGAAAATTTTAAGGAAAAGTTGTTCCAAAAGGAGAGCATCATGAAACAAGTACACAGTAAAAGTGATCCAGGCATCAGTCACGATTGTAATTTACCGTCGACACCGCTGATCGTTCCTGATATTCAGTTTCCTTTCCCCGCCCCGCCTCCGCGTTCTGACAGTGAGCAGTTGCGGACGCATGCTCTCACTTGGGCGCAACGATACGGCTTGATTGGCCGCCGCGGGGCACATCGGCTGAGCGTTACACCGTTGCTCGAACTGGGGTTCGCGTTATGCGGGAGAGCTCCCACAGAACGCGCCGAAATTCTGGTGTGCTGGTATCTTTGGGCGCTTATTCTCGATGACCGTATCGATGATGGACCATGGGCGGAAAAAGGGGCGCTGGAGCGTTTCGTCACCGCGGTGCAGGCTGTGACCGGGAACGAAGACCGTGCTACTCTTTCGGGTAAAAACAGTCAATTTGATGACCCAATGCTCACCGTCCTTGTCGATGATTTGTGGCCGCGAACCCGATACTTGGGTGACGATCGTTGGCGGGATCAGCTCGTGCAACATTTGGTCCGGCATCTCCGCGCACAAGCGACGCTGGTACGAATGCGGGAAATCGACGCAGCGGTTACGTTGGCCAAGTATTTGCCATTGCGGCGGGATTCGTTTGGATCACTGTTCTTCTTTGATCTTATCGATGCGGCCGAAACTCTCGACCCGTACCAACATTCAGCGGACATCGAATGGTGGAACACACTGCGTGAACACTGCGCTAATATCATTGCATGGACGAACGATATCCATTCGGTTGCCAAAGATGTGGTTTGTGGTGAGCGCTTCAACTTGGTATCGATACTAGCGGACACCACTGGCATCGACTGGCCTACCGCGATGGAATCCGCCCATCAGATGGTGAAAACAGCTGTTGCAGAATTCACCGCAGCCGCTGCCCAGCATATCAATTACCCGCTGTCCAACGCGACTGACCCTGATCGCCTACGTCATATTGTCCGCGCGGCAGGCGACTGGCACCGAACCGTTTCTCGTTATCACCTGCAGAACACAAATTCTACGGCGCAGTCCAGTCGGCAGGTGGACCTGAAACTTACTCCTCCCACGCTGAAATCCCGGCAATTCGAAATCGACCCTTACCCCTTGTATGAGCGTTTACGGACTACTATGCCAATCGTATACGACGAGCCCACGGATGTATGGCTTATCAGTCGGTACGTGGATGTCAAAGCCGCATTGACCCACCCAAACGTGAGCAATAACAATTACACATGGCAGATTGGACCACTGCTGGGACGCACTATTGTCGCTATGGACGGTTGTGAACACGCTCAACACAGAGCGTTGCTTAGCCCGGCATTTCGCGGCAAAGCACTTGAAGTACTCAGAGACTCCATCACGTCTGTTACTGCCGACCTGCTGGCGCAGATGCATGGTCGAACTCAGGTTGATCTCATTGCCGATTTTACCTCGGTGTTGCCGGTACGCGTAATAGCGCGTGCGCTGGGTCTCCCGGCTGAAACTTCCCACGAAGTGGAACAGCTAAAAAACTGGTGTGCCATCGGCTTCTCTTATTTGGGTAACTATCGACAGGATCCGGCACTGTTGACTGGCGGGTTATCCAACCGGGATAGTTTCTATGACTTCATTCAGCCATATATCGACGCACGTCGTGCCCAGCCCACAGACGATTTGATCTCGCATTTCCTGGCGGCACGGATTGATAATCAGCCTTTATCCGAGACGTTCATCCGGGCTTACTGTGCAATCTTGATGACAGCGGGCAGCGAGACCAGTCACGGAGCCTTAGCTAATCTTATTGTTAATCTGTTGAGCGAGCCTGGTGTTAAAGATGCGGTAATGGCTAATCCCGACCTGATGGATAATGCGCTCACCGAAACTCTGCGGCGTAATCCTCCTTTGCAACTCGTACTCAGGGAAGCTACTGAATCACTGGATTTACCGTCAGGAACACTCCCTTCTGGTGCGACCTTTGCATGTCTAATCGGCTCGGCCAACCGTGATCCCGATAAATTCCCCGACCCCGACACCTTTAATATGTTGCGGCCCAATCAGACGACAAGCCATTTTGCTTTCGGTGCAGGACGTCATTTCTGCCTGGGAGCAATGCTGGCTCAAATGGAGATTACGACTGCCAGCCGTATGTTGCTACAAGCCTTTCCAAATGTGCGTTGGGCTCCGGGGTTTCAGCCAACAGAATACGGATTTCTCAACCGTTGTCCCAATCGACTGGAGGTAATACTGTGACCGTCACCGGCTCCGCAGGGGAACCCTGCTATACCCAAAGTTATCTCGGTGATCAGTGCGCCAGTCAATTAGCACGACTTCGCACCCTGGAATATGCCTTTGACCCGTTAAGTAAAACGGTTTTTGACCAGTTAGATCTTCCGGCCAAGTCCAGCATCCTTGATCTTGGTGCTGGTGCCGGATCTCTGGCAGGCTGGCTGGCCAGGCGATATCCCGATGCTACAGTCACCGCCACCGACATTGACACCCGATTCCTTATAGATATACCCGGCATTCGGGTGATAACCCATAATGTTGTGACCGAGGATTTTCCTGCTGCTTCCTTTGACGTGGTGCACGCTCGGGCGCTCCTGTGTCACCTCACCGACCGCGAAGAAATATTGACTCGAGCCGTCAGTTGGGTCCGTCCAGGCGGTTGGTTGGTGATAGAGGATGTGAGTCTGCAACCGAGTTTGAGAACTACGAACCCATTATTCCGGAAAATTGCCCAAGCTGGAATCACTCTCCTGGAGCGGTCCATTGGTTCCGATATGCTCTGGGCCGATACTCTCTCCAGCCGGTTACGTGCCAGGGGGCTATCCCAAATAGGGAATCGCACTCTCGAAGGCCACATCGGCGACAATAGCCCAGCCGATACCTTTTGGGCTGCAACCACCGCTCAGGCTGGACCAGCGCTGCTGAAACTTGGGCTACTCACCCAAAAAGACCTTGATGCCATGGCCAACCTGCGTGCCGATCCCGAATTTACTGACGCAGCTTTGACACTAGTCAGCGCCTGGGGACAAGTCCCCGGACTTGGGTTGAAAGGCGCAGTGCTGTCCCCGCACACTGACACCTCTGTGTAGAACGGGTGCGCAATTGCCAGAAGGGAACAAGAATGATCAATGATGTCGTGTTAGTTGACGCACAAGATGTACAAATCGGTGTTTGTGACAAACGCATCGCACACCTGGGAACGGGACAGCTCCATCGCGCATTTTCGGTGCATCTAATCAACAGCGCCGGGCGTCATCTACTTCAGCGTCGTGCTGCAGGAAAAATGCTTTGGCCAGATTTCTGGTCGAATGCTTGCTGCAGTCATCCGGCACCTGGTGAGACGATTATGGATGCTGCGTCTCGTCGCCTGCGTGAAGAATTAGGGATATCTGCCTCCTGTCGCTTCATATACAGTTTTGAGTATCATGCTCTCTTTGGCTCGATCGGTGCGGAACATGAATTATGTCATGTATTAGTTGCTCAATCTGACGATATGGTCTCCCCTTCGACTGAAGAAGTCAGCGAGATCACGTGGAAGACCCGAGCTGAAATATCAGCCCAGCTTTCAGAATCAGAGGCGCAATTCACACCCTGGTTTCGAATGGAGTGGCGTCGTCTTTTATCTGTGTACCCTTCGTTTGACACTGTAACGGCCAACTAAAACCGGGCGCCCATTCAGGCACATTGTTGTAATGCAACGTCAGCTTTTCGATCAAAGTAGTTTGTCAGCCTCATTTTGTTTAAAAAACAGTCGTGGCGTAGGATTGTTCTGGCGCAGGTTTCGCAGTAGCTCAAGCTAGTATTAAATGAGGAACACTTTTTTCTAAGCAAAAAGCCCGGTATAAACCGGGCACCTGGTGTCAGCTAAATATCATCATTGGCTATTTGCAACATTGACTTAATAAAGATATAATATTTTTAATTACTATTGTAAATTATAAATCGTGAAGATTTTAAAGGGTTTTATTATGAAAAATACTAATAAGAAACCAGGTAACACTTTATTGTTTACTTTTACCTTTCTTGGTGTGTTTCCGTTAATTTTAATTTTTTTAACGTACTTTGTTAATCCTGAGTGTTCTATTTTTCATTATATTTTTATTAACACAAAAAACATTCCCTCGGTGACTTCTGCATTCAATCCGCTAATGACAAAGGCAATGGACTTATACTGCAAGAGCGCCCCTTTACTTGCATTACTTGTTTTTTCCCTGACTTTTAAAAAAACAAAAACGCTGAAAATATTTAACAGAGGAAATACTGTTCGGTCCTGCTTATTCAGCCCATTTGTTTATGCCATTTGCATGTATCTTCTCATGTTTCGTAATTTCGAATTAACCATGGCAGGCAGACCATTAAAAATGATGTCCGAGAATAATACAGGCTTACTTTTCTCTTACCTAATGATATATATTGTTATCTTTTTTATGACTTATGCAGTATGTTACGTTCCAGTAATATCACTTAAATTATATAAAGAGAGGTAACAGTAAACTGCTCCCCTCCTGTTACCTCTCTAGTGGGCCGAACTGATGATTTCACTATTCAGTTTATTAATAAATTTATCATCAATCATAGCACCAATTATAGCGGCCATCATAATCCCAAGAATACCCACTGCAACAGCAGGCACACCGGCAAGTACAAGCATTCCGCCGACCGTTGCAGAGAAAATTGCCAGCGCTACAGATGAGGCTATACCGCCCACTACCCACGCCTCGACCTCACGCAACAAAGGCCCCCAGTTTCCTGTTTTATACCCCTCAATACTCTTTTCTTTAACATTGTTAGCTTTTATTGCGTAATCTGCTACCTTAAATGTCTTTCCAAGAGCCGAGAACTTGTTACTCAAATCATCTGCATTCAGGACCTGCCATGCATTGATAATAGCACTTTTATCGGCAGCATTTATTTTTAAGTTAGGATTTGCGAGTAATTTATTTAAAGATTCTAAAGCCTCCTCATAATTTCGGATTGTTTTACCTTGAAAGTTTCTTATGTTTCCAGACAGTTCTCTTGCAAGAGAACTATATCTGTTCCCGAGATAATTCCCGGCCTTATCACCTGCACTGATAATGACCTCACTGGCTTTCAGTATCGTTTCTTTTTCAGACTCTTTTATGAGTGGTGCAAAATTCTGGACTGTTTTTTTGGCATTGCTGACTGAAAGTAATGAAGGCATATTACCATTTGCTGTAATGGCCATGTTATTGAGGTCACCGTTCCTCACAATCACTTTGTAACTGAGATCCTTTCCTTTATCCATATAGTGCAGAGTATAGGTATCTGTACCATTAACAGTAGAATAAGTGAGATGTCTCAAGAGCTTAATTGCAACATCCTGGCCAGTATAAGAGAATGCTCCTTCCCGGTAAAATTGCCAGTTTTTATAATTTTTCTGTACATTTGGTAATTTACCAGAAAAGAACTCAGTTGAATCAACATTTCCATCCCCCAGTAAACTGTTTTTCTGCGGTGTTTTTACTGTGTAGCGATGGCCTGTATCGATATCACCGACGACTCCAATAAGTCCGGGGCTGCTGAACCCCATGACCAGGCCAGTAAGACCTAATTTTTTACCCTGTTCAGCATTCAATCCCGTAACCACCAAGACCATGATCCCGTCGGGAGAGATACGAGCTATTGAAAATTTCGCAGAAGGATTAATCTGTCGCGCAGCAACTAACATTTTTCCCAGTTTAGTACGAAATGCAGAGTCTCTCTGCACGGCTATAATCTGCTTTAACGCGGGAGACGAGGCCTCAGTACCTGTCCAACTGCTGGCATTGTTGTTTCCGCTATTACCAGTAGAACCGCCACCAAGTGCAGGCCCGTCACCCCTTTCTGAGCTCCAGTTCGTACCATCACCAAGTCCACCATAACTAAATCCGGGCATATAATTCTCCTTCTCAATTTTAAGAAATATTAGTGTTAATTAGCTTATTAACTTACCCAAAAAACATAGTTAGAATCGAATTATCAATTACGGTTTAAAGAATAATGTCTTTTGACAGGACATTTTTTTGGCCTTATCCCAGCAAAAAAGTGAATGCCTGTTCATCCAGAATTACCAGTACATCTGGATTCACTGATGACGTTATCTAAATATTAATGACGCCTGTCATAGTTAACATCATCCGAATAATTAGTAGTTCATTCCATTAATCTTTAAACTTTAGTGGCCTACATTACCTGCAAAAACCATTTTATAAACCAAAACAAAATCAGTCGCAAGATAAAATTTATATTTATCTGATATCTATAGAAATTGGCAGGTATACAGTTTTCACCAGGAAATATTCCAACAAAAAATATGAGTATTAACAGGCGAAGTAAACCGCCATACAGTCTGACTGTTATGGGTAATATTTCCCTCGCCCGGATCTAATTACGCCGCTGGGGTTATCTGTATCGCGCCGTCGATAAAGGGGGTTTAAAGTGATGTTTGCGCTGCGTAAGGGGCAGGCAAAGTCATTTTACTTTGGTCAGTACCAAGGTGAAATGCGTCTGATGAGCAGAGGTTTTGAAATATAAGGCTCAGACGTAAAGCCCGCATCCTGCAAGCGTTGCACGATATAGCTAAGCTCGGGTGGTTGTTGATATGGCATTTTATTAAAAAAGAAACGTTGTTTCATATTAATTTGAATGTGCTTCGCAGCCGCGTTAAACTGTGGATTCTTTGCCGGGCAAACCGTTGCCCGGATGTCACCCTAAGGGTGTGGGTTGCGATCACAGTACACTGCCGCGCCGTAACGCCCTTTTCTGCACCCACAAAGGAAGAGAGCATGATTCTTGATAGTTTTGCACTGAAGGATAAAGTGGCGATCGTTACCGGCTGCGACACGGGGCTAGGGCAGGGAATGGCGACAGGACTGGCGCAGGCAGGCTGCGATATCGTCGGCATCAACGTGGTTGATCCGGTGGAAACCGCAGAAAAAGTGTCCGCGCTGGGTCGCCGCTTCCTGAGCCTGAAAGCAGATCTGAGCGATCTGACGGCGCTGCCGGCACTGCTTGAAAAAGCGGTGGCGGAGTTTGGTCACATTGACATTCTGGTCAACAATGCCGGGATTATCCGCCGCCAGGATGCGATCGACTTTTCCGAAAAGGACTGGGACGACGTGATGAATCTGAACATCAAAACGGTGTTCTTTATGTCTCAGGCCGTTGCCCGGATTTTTATCAGGCAGGGAACCGGCGGAAAAATCATTAACATCGCCTCTATGCTCTCTTATCAGGGCGGCATCCGCGTTCCTTCCTACACCGCCTCGAAGAGTGCGGTGATGGGCGTCACCCGCCTGCTGGCGAACGAATGGGCGCAGCACAATATCAACGTTAACGCGCTGGCTCCGGGCTATATGGCGACCAATAACACCCAGCAGATACGGGCAGATGAAGCGCGCAGCGCGGCTATCCTTGAGCGTATCCCTGCCGGGCGCTGGGGCCTGCCGGACGATATGATGGGGCCGGTCGTCTTCCTGGCATCCGCGGCATCAGACTACGTAAATGGTTACACCCTCGCGGTGGACGGCGGCTGGCTGGCCCGTTAACTCAGACCTGCTTCAGGAGAATTTCATGAATATCGCATTAATGATGGAAAACAGCCAGGCGGCCAAAAACGCCGCCGTACTGGCCCAGCTTCAGGCCGTGGCGGAGCAGAATAACGACGCCGTTTTTAACGTTGGTATGAGCGATGAGCAGGATCACCACCTGACCTACATTCACCTGGGCATCATGGCGAGCCTGCTGCTTAACGCAAAAGCGGTCGATTTTGTGGTGACCGGCTGCGGTACCGGCCAGGGCGCGCTGCTGTCGCTGAACATTCACCCCGGTGTGACCTGCGGCTACTGCATCGACCCGGCTGACGCCTTTCTGTTTGCCCAGATTAATAACGGCAACGCGCTGGCGCTGCCGTTCGCCAAGGGCTTCGGCTGGGGCGCGGAGCTGAACGTACGCTATATCTTTGAGAAAGCCTTTACCGGCCGTAAAGGCGAAGGCTATCCGCCGGAGCGTAAAGAGCCACAGGTGCGCAATGCGGGCCTGCTTAACCAGGTTAAAAACGCGGTGATGAAGGAGAACTATCTGGATACCCTGCGCGCCATCGACCCGGAGCTGGTGAAAACCGCCGTCAGCGGTGAGCGCTTCCAGAAATGCCTGTTTGAACAGGGTAAAAATCAGGAAATTATTGGCTTTGTACGCAGCCTGCTGAACAGCTGATTTTCCGGTAATTCCCCCGTCAGCTGCCCTTTGCCGCTGACGGGGATACTTTGTTTTTTCAACGAATATCCGGCGCTGCGTTAAATATTCGCTTCTGATGTCGCACCGATGCCGTTAATCAACGAGTCGCGAACTGGCCGTTACGCTTTCCGCGCCATATAAATAGCGCCAGGTGGCCAACAGGCAGAGGCTGTAGCCCAGCAGCTCACAGACTTCCTCAGCCATATTTTTTACCGCATGGTTATAGTCGCCCTGCATCAGGTACCGCCAGAACTCGTGCATACCGAACAGCCGTGAGAAAACCAGCACGACCAGCAGGCCTGCGGCCATCATGCCCCAATCCGGATGTCGTAAAAAATCAGCCAGCCCGGCGAAGGTGCGTGCAGGCTGAAGCGCGGCGATGGCCACACAGGGCGCCGTTACCGCCAGCGCAAACCAGACCCAGCTCCCGTGTGAAATCTCATCGAACAGAAAATCCAGCTCGCGGATCAGCATACAGCTGAAAAAGCCACCGACCAGCGTCAGCGACGGGCGCAGGCCGCGGTGGCGGTAGGCGTGCCAGAAGAACAGCAGAGCGATAACCAGCAGCATCAGCTCCTGCGCCATCTCGGTCAGGGAGTTTTCATGAATGGCATTGTTTACGTAGCGTACGTCAATAAAGACCAGCCCCATCATGGCGCAAAGGAAAACGGCGCAGGCAATAAATGCCAGCGCCCGGTTACGGATAAAAGTTATATCGGATTGCATAATGCCCTCTTGTTATCAGGAGGGCGATTATAGGAATGAGGAATGTGTTGGCTTACCAATTAATGCCAGATAGTCGCGTACCGCACATACGGGTAATGGCTGATGTACAACGCTGCGCCAGATGGATAAAAACTAGTCATCCGGAAGGTTAACGTTCTTCAGGAGGGGCATATTTTTGTTCCTGCCTGGTAAACCAGGCCGCGGGAACCCGGTAAGGCGGCTGGGTCAGCGTCTCTATGCCGCGCTCAATAATCGTGGACGCCTGCTGCCAGAGTTCGCGATCGCCTGCGGTAAGCAGGGCGATCTGAACGCGCTTCTCCACAAGATAGACGCGGGCAAAGTGCGCATCAAACTGAATGATGGCCCGTGTATTATCAATGATATCGGCCAGCTTGATGGTTTGCGCATCACCGGAAGCTTCAGCCGTATGGCGAAAGTGTGCCACCTTACGCGCCGCCCGGTTTTTTGCCTGCGGCTGGGCGCTGTCGGTCAGCATCTCTACCAGGCTTGCCACGTCGCGTCCAAAGTGGCTCTCAATATCGCCCGGTGTACTTGACGTATCCTCTACGGTATCGTGCAGCCAGGCCGCCGCCAGCATAATCTCGTTACTTGTTACGCTGCGTACCAGTTCCACTACCGCTGCCGGATGTACGATATAAGGTTCACCGGTATATTTTCTGCGCTGGCCTGCTTCCGCATGCGCTTTGGTCGCATAGCGCCGGGCCCGTTCTTCCAGTGAGTCCATGAGCTTCTCCCTTATGGCGAAAATTCGCTTGCAATTATGTAGTGCGCTATTTATATTTTGATCATGACACTTCAACAAGATGACAAAAAAGGGCAAATCTCGCCACTGTTGCTTGACCAGCAGCTCTGCTTTGCTCTTTATTCCGCCAATCTGGCGCTGAACAAGCTGTACCGGAAGCTGCTGACGCGGCTGGATATTACCTATCCACAGTATCTCGTTATGCTGGTGCTGTGGGAGCGGGATGATGTGACGGTTTCTGATATCGGCGAGCGCCTGTTCCTGGATTCTGCGACGCTGACGCCCCTGTTAAAAAGGCTCGAAGCCGCAGGGTTGCTTAACCGTCAGCGATCAAGAAAGGATGAGCGCCAGGTGGTCGTGACGCTGACCGAACAGGGCCGCAGCCTGCGCAGCGAAGCTCAGGAAATCCCGGACGCGGTGTTCTGCGCCACATCCTGTGATGGCGAAACGCTGCAGTCGCTGAAAAAAGAGTTGGAAAGCCTGCGAAATAAACTCAACGGCCAGGCATGACGGCGGCAGAGTGCCGCTATACTGAAAATTGTGACGATGCTATAAATAGCGCGCTATTAAATAGCGCATATAATTTATTTCTCATCTCCAGGAGTGACAGAATGACTTTAGAAAACGTAGTGTACCGCGCAAAAGCGAAAGCCACCGGTGGTCGTGACGGCCGCGCCACCTCTTCCGACGGCGTGCTGGATGTGAAGCTGGGCGTTCCCAAAGAGATGGGCGGCGCGGGCGGCGAAGCGACTAACCCAGAGCAGCTTTTCGCTGCCGGTTACTCAGCCTGTTTTCTGGGCGCTATGAAGTTTGTTGCCGGTCGCGACAAGATTGCGATGCCTAAAGAGGCGTTTATTGAGGGTGAAGTGGGCATCGGTCCGATTCCAACCGGTTTTGGCATTGAGGCGAAGCTGAATATCCACCTGGAAGGGATGGATGAAGCGGAAGCGAAAAAGCTGGTGGATGCCGCCCATATCGTTTGTCCTTACTCCAACGCAACGCGCGGCAATATTGATGTGACGCTGAACATCATCAGCTAAGTCCTCCGAATCGGGCCGGCGTACGCCGTCCCGGTTTTCTTATGCGCTCCCTCCTTCCGCTTTTCCCACAGAACATGCTTATACGCAGGCAAAATGCCTGTAATGTGGCACAGCGCCAACTGCTTAACAGCTAACAGCTAAGCAGAAAGAGAGCTGTGTTAGCATCAGGCTTTACCTGTTCTGGAAGGCGTTATGACCGGGAACAATCAAGTCAGTCTGGTGCCTGCAAAGGCTCAGCGGCACGTCGTTGAAAACCTTTTTCACTATTACGTCTATGAACTTGCCGCAATGGGCAAATGGCCCTGTAGTGCTGAGGGCGTTTATACCTTCAACGCCTCCTTACTCGACCCCCACTGGCAGCGTGACGATCACTGGCCTTATCTGATCTATCAGGATAATGAGCTGGCCGGTTTTTGCCTGTTACGACGCTATCCTTTTAACCCTGAGCGTTACGATATCGATCAATTCTTCATCATCCGCAAATTTATGGGTTCAGGCGTGGGCAAGGCAGCATTCAATTTAGCCGTAAAAAACTTTCCGGGGAGATGGCAAACAAGAGTGATGCTGGAAAACCTGCCGGCGCTTAAGTTCTGGCGTTCTGCTATTGGCGCGCTTACTCAGGGTGACTTTACAGAGCAAATCCAGACCGATGATGACTTGCAGATGCACTTCATTACCTATGATGTGTGTTAACAGGGCGGAACGCCTGCCTGATACCTAAAAACGCAGGCGGGATTACGGTTTTTTATCTGGCAGGATGCCCGTATTTCCTCAGTACTGTCTAATTTGGGTTCAGTCAGTTAGTCGCTAATTTTCAGTAGGTTAAAATATGTGTTAAGCCACCCCTGTCTTGGTCATCTAAAAGGAAAATAACATTGAGAACGCAGAAAAGAGGTATGGGCTATGTCGCCATAGTGGTAGATGATTACGATCGTGCAATCGACTACTACACCACGAAATTAGGCTTTCATCTTGTGGAGGATACGCCACAGCCGGGTAAGCGTTGGGTAGTTGTTACGCCAGCCCCTGACAGCGGCTGCAACCTTCTTCTTGCCAGAGCGTCGAATGATCATCAGGCCTCTTTTATTGGCAATCAGTGTGGGGGCCGCGTTTTTCTTTTTCTTCAGACCGATGACTTCTGGCGCGATTATCATTTCATGAAGGAAAACGGCGTACATTTTTGTGGGGAGCCGCGCCAGGAAGAATACGGAACGGTTGTGGTTTTTGAGGATATCTACGGTAACCGCTGGGATCTCTACCAGAATGCCTGACTGAATAACCGCCGCCCGGCGGTTTTTTGTTACGTCCGGCCAGCGTCCGGTAACGTGCGCATTTCCATTGGTTCTTTAGAAGCTTAGTCTTTACCCATCAGAAACAGACTCAGTTTAGCGGCAAGTTCTTCCGGGGCTTCCTCCGCCATATGATGTCCGCTGTTTAAGGTTCCACTACGGACATCACTGGCCCAGTTTTTCCATATGGCAGGAATATCAGCATATAGTTCGCCTAAATCATCATGTTCAGACCATAAGCACAGTACGGGGCACGCTATTTTTCGGTTATTTCTCCGGTCTTCTTCTTCATGAAGCCGGTCTATGGTTAAGCCTGCCCGATAGTCCTCCAGCATGGTATGAACAGTTTCGGGATCGTGTATCGCCCGCCGGAAGTCCTGATACTCCTCATTACCCATAGTTACCGGCTGACCACCGTACCATGCATCCGGATCTGACAAAATCGCCCGTTCCGGTTTATCCCGCTGGGCGAAGAAAAACCAGTGATACCACTGTCGTGCAAAGCGTTCATCGCAACGTTCAAGCGCCTCAAGTATTGGCACACAATCCAGCACTGCCAGACGCGTGATTTTTTCAGGATGATCCAGCGCGGCACGATAGGCCGTATAACTTCCCCGGTCGTGTCCGACGATGGCAAATTGATGAAATCCTAAATTGCTCATCAGTTCTACGCAGTCTTTTGCCTTAGCCCGCTTGGATGAACTGGCGTGGTCTGGCAGGTCGCAAGGCTTAGAAGACTGACCAAATCCCCGCAGATCGGGGCAAACAACGGTAAAGTGCGCGGCAAGAATCGGAGCGACTTTTGACCATGTTGCATGCGTACGGGGATGACCGTGCAGAAGGAGTACAGGTGGGCCATTACCCCCATAGCGGACATTCAGAACGGCACCGGAAAGGGTGATCTTCTCCTGCACAAATCCTTCAAACATGTCATCGTTCCCCTTGTTGTAAGTCTGAACTATAGCTCGCTTTGTCTGCCTGGCCCTCAGCCCGGTCAAACGCCGTCAGAAACAGGATCCCCCGGATCGACTTTACCTTCAGCAGCGATTATTATTCCCCTTATCATTTTCCCGGGCGTGAGATATTGCGGTTATTTGCCTGACAATCTAGATGGCGGCGCTGGCGGGTACACTCTTCGCATCAACGGCAACTAACTAAATTAAAAAATGATTTTATCGATTTTTTTCATGTCCCTGATATTCGGTCTCTGGACGTTTATCGACAGTTATCTTTCATACAAGAAGGGTATTTTTAAAGAGTATCGGAAAATGGCTCCCTATATTTACCACTACAGGGGCGACAGCACCTTTATCCCTAAAATAGTCGGAAATATTCTGCTGGGAGGCTTTCTTATCGGGTTTGCTGTCTGGCTCTGGTTTGACCAATTATGAATACAGTATTCACTAATATGGATCTTGAAGGCGTTGCTCTTGCCTCTGTTTCCTATGTCAGCGCTATCTGGATGCTTCTGCACGGCATCAGAGGTTATCAGACGGGTCTTATTATTGAGTCCCGGAAAGGGACTTCCGTTAAAGATTACTACTACCGCGGCGATATTAGCTTTTACGTTAACGTCTTCTTTTATATTGTCGGAGGAACAGCCATGACAGGATTTGCTACCTGGCTATTGATGGTTAGTCTGGGCTACTGGTAGCGCCTGCGGCATTCAGCTTTTTCCTTCGTTGTTAACGCCTTAAACCGTATCGGTGCGGCGCCTGCCCGGTCTGAAAGGCAGCAGGCCGGGCGGTAAGGTAATCACGGCCAGGCAGGCGACGATCAGGCCGACCCCGGCCCAGCCGGAAGGCGGCAGTCGTTCCCCAACCAGCAGGACGGCCAGCAGGGCAGCAACCACCGGCTCCAGCAGAGTAATGGTGGTCGCCATGCTGGCGGGAATTCGCGCCAGCCCGTAGCCATAACAGAGATAGCCCACAAACATCGGCACCAGCGCCATATAAATGCCGACGGCGGCATTATTCCAGGCCGCCAGCAGCGGCGCGCCGGTCAGCAGCAGCACCGGCATCAGCAGGAGACCGCCAGCGCCAAAGGTGGCGCCCATCGCCGCGCGGGGAGCCACGCCGCCCTGCATTAACCGCCGCGCTGACCACGAATAGAGGGAATAGGTGAAGCCCGCCAGCAGCCCCAATAGCATGCCCGCCACGACATGGTTATTCCCGCTACCGTGCTCACCGCCTTCCGCCAGGCAGAGCAGAACCATTCCGGCAATGCCTGCCGCCGCGCCGCATATCCACTGCCTGGTGAGGCGCAGCCCGTCAAGGCGGTATTCAATCAGTGCGGAAAGCAGCGGCGCAGAGCCAATGGAAATCACGGTGCCGACCGTGACACCGGCATAGCGCATGGAGGCGTAGAAGGCGAGAGGGTAGACCGCCACTGCAACGGCGCCGGTCAGCAGAAAACGCCGGTGGCGGGCAATCAGGCGGCGCTGACGGGTAATGCTGGCGGCAGCAATAAGCCCCTGCAGCAGCCCACCAATCCCCATGGCAACCGCGCCTACGGCCAGCGGGCTAAGATCGGGTGCATAGGTGGCGGCCGTGCCGGTGGTACCCCAGAGGATGGCCGCGACGAGCACGCCCGCCGTGCCGCCCAAACGTTGCCCTGATGAGAGCATCAGTATGCCTCCATCATCTGTCTGGCGATGATGCCGTTGCTGTAAAACAGTATGCGTGCCGCACCTGGCAGCTTTTCATAAGCGGTTTCTGAGCTTGCAGAGCGCGGTGGCATAAAACGGCTTCCTTACAGGATAAGTAGGTAGACCAGTCTATCTACAAAAAAGGATTGAGCAACCGACGACGGTAGCGATCTGCTGCCGTTCTGCGACAGAAAGTTGAGGGGCCTTTTAGCTGATAATTTTACCCGGCACCCGTAATACCGCGTTTGACATGGAAGCGTGCGGAGGAGGATAAAAGCGGGTGTGCTTATCACTAATGTTAGCGAAGCTACGAACCTACTATTTTCTGATAGTTGTACGTAAGGATTTAGGCCCAGCGTAATTCCCTTAGAATAGACCGAAAGTACCATCGCATTGACTACAATATTATTTCTGCCAGTAACTTACTTTACAATGACTTACGATATCGGAAAAGATCTCGCATTTTTAGTTCTAATAAATAAAAATTATAATCCTCTTTAAATCGAAGGGCTGTCGAGAAATATTCATTACTTTTTTAGGTGAGGGTAATAAATGATCATCAATGACACATAATCAATAGAGACTCCATAAACATGTAAGGTATTTCGGTGAAAAGTTCAATTAACACGCTTTTTTATGCGAAAACTTCATCATACTTGTTACAACTCATGAGGTTAGCATTAAGCCAACGTAAATAATAGAGAGCTATTGTGGAGTAAAATGCCTTAATTTAAGCGCAGATGGGTAAGAAATAATTTTATAAGGAAGTATGGAATGGTTGCATCCTGAACATTATAGCTTTCGCAGTCAGACAGATTTTTCGCTAAAATAACGAGTCTGAGGCAACTCACTACTCATAAAGTCTGCAAAAGCTCTCACTTTTGGAGATAAGTGTCGATTTGATGGCCATATTAACGACATGGAGCCCAGAGGTAGCATATATTTTGTTAAAACAGGTAATAGTAATCTGTTTTTAAATGCTTCTTCAGCGACATAAACAGGAAGGTGAGCGATACCTAATCCGTCGATAGCGGCTCTCAAACCGGCATGTGTGTTATTAAATATAAGATTTACCGGAAGCTCTAAATTTTCATAAGGAGTCTTAAAAGACCAGCTTGCTATACGGCCACTTGAAGGATATTTGAAATGAATGCAACGATGGCTCAGTAACTCAGCTGGCGACTCCGGAATGCCATAACTTTTAAAATAATCTTGATTAGCGCAAACAACAAAATATTGTTCGCCTAGTTTCCTTCCAACCAGGCGTGAGTCGGCCAGCTCTCCGCTTCGTACCGCGACATCAACTCCCTCAGCAATAATATCAATAACACGATCCTTAAAATCAATGTCGAGTTGTATTTCTGGATACTTTTGCAGAAATTTTGGAAGTAATGGCATCAATAGAGTGTGCCCAAAAATTTGCGGTACGCTTACGTGTAACCTGCCTTTAGGCCTTGCCCTGGTTTCAGCTATAAGTGCCCGGGCATGACGGATTTCATCAAGGATGATTTTGCACCGTTCATAAAAAACGATGCCCTCTTCTGTCAGGCCAATACTGCGAGTTGTTCGATGGAAGAGCCTTACACCAAGTTCATCTTCAAGACGTGCCACACTCTTAGCAACCGCGGAAGAAGAGATGCCCAATACCCTGCCAGCAGCAGCATAGTTTCTAAGTTCTGCAGCATAGACGAAAACATTGATACTTTTTAAGCTTTCCATTAGCGCACCGTATTGAGGAATTTTTTTCCTTAATGTAAGTACAGTGACAGATATTTACAATGAGCCATAGTGATTTTAGTCTTGGTAAGAACTTAAAATAAATAGTCAAATGAAAGCATTTCTGAATTGCAAAAAGGACATCTTAAACTGACTGTTACATCAGAAAGTTATAGAAGAGTCAGATAAGTTATTAAGTATAGGAAAATGTATTTTCACATAATGAATTATCATCTTTCATTAAATCAGATGGAATGCCTGACATATTTTTATAGAGACTTTTTTTATAGGGGTTTTATGGGTGAAATTTCGCATAATATTATCCCTATTAATACATTAAGTAATAGGTCGAAGATCCATTTTTCAGGTTAAATTTTGGTCTGGATGCATGATGTCACAAATTCTTTGAAATTCATTAATATGCAAAAGGCTATTCTAATGTTCTGGCCGAACATATGGGAGATTACAGTTCATCAATCGAAGGAAATTCTACCTTAGCGATAAATTTATTCATGACAAAAACCTGCAATGGCTGTTGCATTCTCAGGTTCTGATCGCGAAAGTGATGACACCCTGGCCTTAATATTGGTTATGAGATTGTATCTTAGTAAAAATATAATTATGGGTTATATGGAGGGGTGGTTCTTATTTTCATATATTCGCACTTATATATCTTAGCCGGAAATGTAAATGTTAGGGAACTTCAAAAGGGAGAAATAATATAACGACTCGGGTTATGAGGAATTTTTAATGATAGGGGATTCTGAAAATAATCTTTAACTATTTCATCCGATTGGGGATCTGTGTGAAAAAAATATTTAAAGTAACAGTGCCAAATATTCACCGTTCCAGGCTTTTTGTTGCATCAACCGTTTTAAATGCAACAGGAGGCGGGCTTATTATGGCATTTATGATGATTTACTTTGAGCGAACAACGACGCTTAGTCTGTCAGTGATTGGGTTTGCAATCGCTACAGGTAGAGCTTTATCTTCTATTGCCCCTCTCTTTATTGGTCGCTTACTTGATAGTATTGGGCCCAGGAAATTATCGATATGGGGCGATTTTGTTAGCGGAGTGGGGTTTATTTTATGTATTTTCGCTAAGGATCCCGTGACGATAATGCTTACCCAATTTCTTACGCAAGCTGGATCCCATGTTTTCTGGACTAGTAACCGGGGACTGGTTTCACTGGCATCAAAGGGAGAGGGTATGCAAACATGGTTTGGCCTTATCGCTTCAATAAGAAATATAGGCCTGGGCTCGGGGACGGTTATTGCTTCGTTGGCTTTCTCAAGAAATGCCCTGGAAGATTTATATTTCGTTATCTTTTCTTCCGCCTCCCTCTATATTCTTTCTTGCATTGCTCTCTTTCTATGGCGCCCTGAAGAGGAGGTTATTGAAAGCAATCAAAATTGCATTAAGGAAAGATACAGCGTAAGAAAAGTCATTTCTGATGGAAAATACCGGGGTCTACTAATAATAAATTTTGGATTAGTTCTGGCAGCAATGGTAATTCCACTAATAATAGTGATCTATGCCACCGGGCAACTTGGGCTCCCTCCCTTATTTTCTGGTGCACTCATTATTTTAAATACGGGTATGGTGGCTGTAATGAGTACTCACGTTGCATCCTGGACGAAAAAAAGTGATGCGGTAAAGAATATTAGAAATTCATATTTACTTAATGTTAGTTCATTTATCCTTTTTTGGGCAGCAAGTTTAGTGATAAATCATCAGGCAATAGTTTTCTTTATTTTGATTGTTGCTATGATCATTTATAGCATTGCAGAGATGTTATCTACTCCATCTGTAAATATTTTAAGTATTCATTTAGCGCCAAAATCAAATAATGGGAGCTATATGGCGGCATTTCAGATGACGTGGTCTGTTGGAATGACATTAGCACCCGCCCTGTTTGGCTTACTTATGGATTTTGATAAAAATGCTTCATGGTATGTTCTGTTATTAGCTACAATTATAATTTATATTGTAGGGTTCAGGAATATAAAAGGAAGAACAAACGGATGTTACGAGGATTAATGCAAATAAAATAGTGCGCAATCCGGTAAAAATATTTTGCGGCCCTGTCGTCAATTCCCTATCAGGATTAGTTAAATATCCCTGTGCAGGCCAGGCGAGCAGGTTGAGCTGTCGCCCGTAGCTGAAAGTCAGACGAAAGCATTCAGCCTGTTACCCGTGACGCTATCTTCATGAACGACGCGTATCAGGGCAGGTGAAATGTACCCTCCATCACGATGACGGTGTTACCGCCCACCCGGACAGAAGGTTTTGCAGCGGTAGCGTCATAGTTTGCATGCAGCAAGCTTGCCCGTCCCATATCAACGCCCTGGCGTACCCGAAGCGAAAGCACGGTGCTATTACGACGCTGTGCCAGCAGGGCGGTAACGGCGGCTGTCGCGCTGCCCGTCGCCGGATCTTCCGTCATGCGGGGAGTAAACATGCGGGCCTGTAGCTCACACCGATCTTCTGGATTCGTTTCCAGCGTGTAGGCATAAACGGAAACCGCACCGTCGAGAGGCAGTACCGCCCGGAAACCCTGTAGATTCGGTACGCAGCGACGAAGCGCATCGCGGGTAGCCAGCTCCACCACAAGAAAAGGCAGCCCAACCGAGGCGACAAGCGGCATGTGCACTTCGGTGCGAATATCACCCGGTTCCAGAGAAAGGCAGGCGGCAACCTTTTCCGGACTGACTTCAGAGCGGCAGGATAACGTTTCAGGGACAAGGAGTTCCGCGCCGGTGATGATACCGTTATCTTTAATAAGACTGACTGGCACCAGTCCGGCTGCTTCCTCGAACAGCAGCGTCTCAGGCAGCGGCTTATCATTTAACGAGGCCTGATTTGCCAGCACAAAAGCCGTTCCGACATTAGGATGGCCGGCAAAAGGGATCTCACGCGTCGGGGTAAAAATTCGCACGCGGGCCGTATTTGATGAATCTTCAGGAGGAAGCACAAAAGTCGTTTCGCTGTAGCTAAACTCAGCGGCGAGCAGCTGCATTTGCCCGCTGGTCATTCCCTCTGCATCTAAAACAACGGCGACGGGATTTCCGCTAAAAGGCTTATCTGTAAAAACATCCGCAATAACATAACGTCTTTTCATTATTTCACCTGAGATTTATTTGTAATGAGTCACTGGCAGAGGCTAACGACAGACAGGTTAAGCCAGGTTCAGATGACGCAGGATATTGCTAATCCTCTGAATTGCCTCTTCTCCGGGCAGAGTGAGAGGCAGGGGAAGATTGTTCTTTTGCGTCAATCCAAGAATGGCTGCAGCAGCGGCAATAACCCGCAGGCTGCCGTACTGGCGAAATAATTCCCAGACGGGTTCAAGCTGCCTGTTAACTTCATCGCCGTCCCTGTTTAAAGCCTGGCGTGTCATAGTCATTGCTGCCTGCGGGAAAAGGCCGCCGGTAACGGAGTACCAGGTGTCGCATCCAGCATTCAATGCTGACGCCGCAAAAACATCTCCACTGATACCCAGTGAAACCCGCTCAGGAAGGGCCGAACGCAGTTTTCTGATGCGGTCCAGATAGCCTTCCTTATCGGGATAGCCGCCTGACAGCTTGATTGAACCGACAGCAGGGAGTTGAGCAATTCTGATAAGTAGCTCATCGCTGAAATGAAAATGCGTGGTTCCCGGATTTTCATAGACGCATAAAGGTACGGATAGAGATTGCGCCACGGTTTGATAGAGAGAATAAACTTCTTCTTCCGTCAGCTTCTGGTAGGAAAGGGGAGCCAGAAGCAGGGCCTGAGCACCGGCTTTTTGAGCATCTTCCGCAGCATTAAGCACGTCGCGGGTGCGCAATGCGCCGATGCTGGCCATGACAGGTATGGGACCAGCCGTCTCTGTAGCGAGCTTAATTAACCTTACGCGCTCTTCAGGCGGCAGGTAGGCGTAATTGCCTGTGGATCCCAATACGCATATTGAGTCCACGCTGGCATCCACAAGGCGACTCAGGAGCTGTAAATAAGCGCGATCGTCCGTTCCGGATTCGTTCATCGGAGTCAGGGGAAAAGCACATAAGCCGTTAAACACTGGATATCCTTATTTAAGAATCACCGGAGCCAGTGCCCTGACGCGCCGGAAAGGGGCTGTAAATAGGCGAAGAGTTCGCCATATCGTCGTTTCTCCTTTATTAGAGCGGCAAATTTTTGCTGGGGGTAAATGAAATATATTCAACCGGCTGATTCAGAACCATCATCTATCTGCTGAAGGAAACTGGCATGGCCTGTTATCAGCAGCCATACCAGTGTGATGCGTGATTAATGATTAGTCATGGTGCAGCAAATCATCGACAACCTGAGCGCTGGTGAGCTGATAAGGGAAGTAGGTAGGCCAGTTATCAAGCTCACTGAAAAGTTGTTCCTGTGAGCGGTTACCCATAAAAATATGGAAATGTGCAGATTTGCGCGGTGCGATAGTGTGATCGCTGAACTGGACGAACTTAGGCGCTTTTGAGTCTGCGTCTTTACACTCAAACAGATAGCGGACGCCTTTTTTCCCCGACGGATAGGTCAGAATTTTATAACCGGCGTAATCATAACGACAGGCGCTTACTTTCCCATCGACATGAAATTCCATCAGCCCGTTTTCAATACCCAGTTCGGCAACGTCAGTTGCATAGCCTTTTTTATAATATTCCTTAATTTCTTCAAAGGATTTGCCCTTATCTTTTTCAGCTTTTTTTCTGAACACAGGGTCCATCTCACCCGACAGCATAATCGGATAAGCTGACTGCCACATTCCTTCCCAGTCAGTGAGCGGCCTGTCCTTCACATCGCTGTCACTGAAAACCCCCTGTGAGGCTTTTAGTTCAGTTTCGGTCAGAGGAGCGCCGTGTGAATGGCCGTGACCATGCTCGTGCGTATGTCCACGATCGTGATTGTGGGCCTGCGTACCGTCAGCATAGGCGCTGCTGGTGATAAGAAACATCCCGAGAGAGAGTACCAGCGTATTGATATTATTAGACAAGGCAAAAACCTCAACGTTTAGCAAATGGAAGGTTATGATATAACATATCAATAATGACGGAAAGAAGTGACTGCATTTGGGAAGTTCTTACGAGCCAGCTCTGATATATTGCTAAAAGGTGACTCTGGAAAACAGATGAGCGGAGACGATCGGTGATTTTCCTGACTGTGCTCCAGAAGCTATCGAGGGCAGCGCCCGCTTCTGGTACTGCAACTCCTGTATCAGGCTGCTTTGTGCCAGGAGGGGCCGTAACTAACCCCCCGCTATGTTTATTTATAAGGTGCATATTAAGTCAGACTAACAATCTACTTCCTAATGCCGATACCTTTAGTCTTTAACCAAGATATGAAGGAACATGTATGCAATGCGTACGCTCTTTAATGCGATCACTTATATTTCTATCGCTCTTGCCGATTTCTCTCGCTAAGGCTGCTGATAAGCCTGTATTGATAGGTGGTGACACCAACCCCCTGTCTGTAACAAGAATCCATGATCGTGTGAATTACATGGTGTCGTTAAACTTCAATAACGGAAAAATTGCTCAGCAATGGCGTTCCATTGACTGTAAACAGGGCAAAGCACAGCTTTTGTACAGGGATTTACTGAATGAGGAGGGGTTTACCAAAGCTCGCTATTACGGCAACAGCTACCTCCGTTATGCCCCTGCACAGGATGATAAGCAGATGACAGCAGAGGAGATCCGTAGGGTTTGCCAGCTACCGATAGAAGACATACGGTGGGAAAGGTTATCAGCCACGTCTACAACCGGCATGACCGCTCTTGTCGATATTAATAGCATTCAGCGCATTGGCGATATTTTATCGGTACGCATGGGATATGATCTTGCAGATATCATCTGGGAACCGCCTTATGACGCGCCGCTCGAATTAAAAATTGAGCACTATTTATATAACTGTAAAACCCATCGGGGTGAGGCTGTCGCTGCAATGAACTTCGACAGCGAGGGGCGCGTTACCGATTCACTCATCACTGCTGATATTTCTCGCCGCAAGAGTAGCTTCAACATTAACACTCAATTGGCGCAACGCTTTGAACAGCTCTGCCAGTTACCAGCAGGAAAAACGTTCACTGCCGAAGGGCACTTTGTACCCGCCGCTAACAAGCCAGCATCAACGTTGATGGGGCCATCAATGCCCGATCTGAGTAATAATAATCCGCAGTGGCTAAATAAATCCCCCCTTTCAGCAGCAATTGAGCGCCAGGCGCAGTCATTGATCAAGCCATGGGCTTTACCGCGCTTTAAGCAGATCCGATATACCGAGGTAAGCGCTCTCGGAAAGGTCAAAGTACAGTTGGATGCACAACCGAATGGTTATATACGCAAGCTGGAAGATTATGGTATCTGGACAGTGCAACGTTTAACGTTGGCTAATCAGCTACAGCTGAAGTTCACCATGTCCATCAGCAGTGGTTCCACACTACTCAACAAGCTGCAGACCGATTTGCGTTTCCCGTTAGTGACTGGCCAACGATTTCAGGCGCAATGGGACAATATTGATTCTGATAAAAAAGTCACTGCTTCAACTTTACGCTGTGACGTAACGGGAGGGGGGGACGCACAAAGCATTGCACCTGAATTTAGTGGGAAATATCTATCAGTTAAGTGCCATACAACTAATAAAGGGCAAACGGGTAGCAGTGATAAGCTAGCCTGGCTGCAAGATCTCAACGTCTTCGTTCCAGTCGCTATGAAGGTTGGTAATAAACCTGAAAGCCAGATAAAACTGGAAAATGTTAATGTGATACGTTAATAAGCAAACAGGCTCACCGTTTGATCCGTCGAGCCTGATATGACTTGTTCCCTCGTTGATTAACAAACGGCGATGTCATAAATATCTTCATGAATTATGGAAACAATTACGGAAATTTGCTTTTCGCCCATAGTGGCCTGAAGTTGTTGCCATAGACTGCTTTGTGCCAGAGCCGGACGTTGCTATTAGCGTAGTATGTTAATCTATATGGAGCAGTTCCTGGGAGTTTAGAATGCTCTATAGCTGCATGAATAATACAAAATGGAATAAAATCCGTCTGGCGATGCTAAGCATGACATCGCCCCCTTTATGGAAAACTACCTCCCTCAATGGCTATGAATCCATAGTGGATGGCGAATGGTTTTACCATTTCAGTAAAGATGGCTATTCAGATATTAAGTATCTGGATGTTTTGACAAACTCAGTTGAACAGCACGTGGAAGTTGGAATTATCCTTCGGGCTATTCATCTCCCCGGAATTGAAACTTCATTCGGCTATAGAATCTTGGGATACGCAGATTCGGCCGACTATGTGGGTTATCTTTAAATCAACAAAATTATTAAGCGGACAATGAGATCACTATTGATAATAGTGTGAGGTTTGCGTCCGCTCCTCGCTCCTCGCGGACCTTACACCGCGCACGTCCGCTTCATGCCCGACGCGAACGTTGGCGCCTTGGGTTATAACGATTATGCGCCGTAACTTAGCTGTTTTGCCTTTCACCTCATCGGGCATAGCTGCCTACACTTCGTGGCGATCTGCGCCATATGCTACGGCTTTCATTGCCTGTAGCGCCTCCAGACGCGTTTTTAATGCCGCTTCAATATTGTCATATGCCGTGCTGCCCAGCGGCAGGCGCAGCGGGGGGCTGGCGGCATCAGCAGCGGCGATCATCGCCGTCACGCATTTTTCAGCATCGCCTTTAACCGCAAATTCTCCGGACATCAGCGCCGCCCGCAGTTTTCCCGCCGCCGTAGAGCGGTAAGCCGGCAGGGCATCAGCAATATCCAGTCCGGCACCGAACTGCGTCGCCGTCGGCCCCGGCTCTACCAGCAAAAAGTCGATGCCAAACGCCGCCACTTCCTGCCGGACCGCTTCGACAAAGCCTTCAATTCCCCATTTACTGGCATGATACAAACTGAAAGCAGGGTAAGCGATTTGGCCGCCTTCCGAAGAAACCTGCACAATGCGTCCGCCGCCCTGCTGCCGCAAAAAGGGAATTGCCGCGCGTATCAGCTGAATCGAACCCGTAAGATTGGTGGTAATCTGCCGCTCAATTTGCGTATCGCTCAGCTCTTCCGCGGCGCCAAACAGGCCGTAAGCCGCGTTACTTACCACAATATCAATCCGTCCCGCCTGAGCGAACGCAGCCTCGACGGTGGGATTTATCGTCGCTGTCATGCTGAGATCAAGCGTTATCACCTGCAAATAGTCGCCGTATTTTGCAGACAAATCGTCTAATACAGCTTCACGCCGGACGCTTGCAAACACCCGATCGCCACGGGCCAGCAGCGTTTCACACATCCCGCGGCCCAGGCCGCCAGATGCGCCGGTAATCAGCCAGGTTTTCATTATGGTCATCTCCGTTTAGTGAACCGAAGATCATCATAAACTGAATGACTGATGGCATAATCTCCGCAAATCAGCATGAGATGGTGGGAAATATTCAACAATGAAGCGTCCTTCCTGGAGCGAACTGGAGGCGGTGAAAACCATTGCCGAACAGCGTAGTTTTCGTCGCGCGGCTGACGTGCTCGGCCTTAAACGTTCGTCGCTTAGCCATACGATCAAAGGGCTGGAGGCGACGCTTGGCGTGCGGCTGTTCCATCGCACCACGCGCAGCGTTGCGCTGACCGAAGCGGGTGAAATGCTGATTGCGCGCCTGGTGCCGCTGCTGGCGGAGATGGATGAACTGCTGAATGACGTCACCGCCAGCGGTCAGCAGCCTTACGGCACGCTGCGCATCAGCGCCAGCGATGCAGCGATCAGCCTGCTGCTGGAAACGGTATTGCCGACGTTTATCCAGCAAAAACCGGGGATTGAGATTGATTTAGTCGCACAGGGTCAGTTGGTGGATATCGTGGCGCAGGGATTTGATGCGGGCATCCGGCTGCTTGAAGATGTGCCGAAAGACATGGTGGCCATTCCTCTGAGCGGACCGCTGCGCTTTGTTACTGTGGCATCGCCCGGTTACTTAGCCGGGCGGCCAGACATCCAGCATCCGCAGGACGTCATGCAACATACCTGCCTGCGCCATCGTCTGCCAGGCGGCAAACGTTATCACTGGGAATATCAGCAGCATGAGCAGCAGCTTGCGCTGGATGTGCCGGGCAGCCTGACCCTCGACAGCAGCGCTTTAATGGTGGAAGCGGCTGTCGCCGGGTTAGGCCTGGCCTATGTGCCGGAACGCTACGCCCGGCCGTGGCTGGACACGCAGCGGCTGGTTACGTTGCTGGATGACTGGACGATTGCATCGCAGGGCATCGCGCTCTACTTTCCGCAAAACCGCCATATGCCCGTTGCATTGCGGCTGTTTGTTGACACGGTAAAAGCAGCGCCGCGCGTCTGAGATTAACTCAGTCGATCCAGCCAGCGGATGGATCTGATGCGGGTGAGAATGGATAGGCGGCAACACAATTTGTGAAGGTTTTTAAGCGATTACAGAGGATCGATAGCCGCGTTTCGCCAATGTCATTTTTTTGTCATAACTGGCTCACCCTAATGTCAGAACCCATTTCATATCCTGTAGGCGAACCTTTCCAGACAGGAGAATTAAGATGACACTGAACAAAATTACCCTTGCAGCGGGCATGCTGCTGGCTATCGCAGGCGGCGTGGCGCAAGCTCAGGCGGCGCCGGTGCATAACATGTGCTGGTGCACGGCGCTTTCGTTGGCGGTGCGGGCTGGCGTCCGGTGTACGATCGTTTAACGCATGACGGCTATAACGTGACGCTGGTACAGGAGCCGCTGACCGGCTTTCCGCAAGATGTGGCGGCGACGCGACGCATTATCGATGAGCAAAATGGCCCGGTGATTCTGGTCGGCCACAGCTACGGCGGCGCGATCATCACTGAAGCCGGTAACGACGGTAAAGTGGCTGGTCTGGTGTACATTGCCGCCCATGCGCTGGATAACGGCGAAACGGAAGCCAGCAACGGCAAGAAATTCCCCAACAGCGCGCATCCGTTTGCAAAATCGGCCGATGGCTATCTGACCATTGAGCCAAAATATTATCACAGCGATTTCGCCGCCGACCTGCCTGACGCGCAGGCTGATTTTGAAGCACATGCGCAGATGCCGACCAACGCGGCGGTGTTCACCGCCAACATTTCCGATCCGGCGTGGAAAACCAGGCCCAGCTGGTACATGGTGGCGAAAGCTGACAAAATTATCAGCCCCGATCTGGAACGCATGTACGCCAAACGCGCGCACAGCCATACGATGGAAATCGCCGGTGCCAGCCACTCGGTGTATCAGTCGCATCCTGATGATGTCGCAAAGTTGATCGAACAAGCCGCGCAACACGCGCAGCCTTAAGTACCTGTTCCGGAGAGATGCGCATGAAAATTTTGGTCATTGAAGACGAAGCCAAAGCACGCGATTACATGCGCAAAGGCCTGACGGAGGCGGGATTCATCGTGGACGTGGCGGAAAACGGCCAGGATGGCCTGTTCTATGCCCGGGAGCATCATTACGATCTGATTTTACTCGACGTGATGATGCCCGGCATGGATGGATGGCAGGTGATGATGGCGATGGATAAACAACTTCACACGCCGGTTATCTTTCTTACCGCCAAAGGCACCCTGGAAGATCGCATCAAAGGGCTGGAGCTGGGCGCAGATGATTATCTGGTTAAGCCCTTTTCGTTCGCCGAGCTGCTGGCGCGCGTCCGTACACAACTTCGGCGCGGCGGCCAGCAGAAGCTGCCGGATATTCTGACGCTGGCCGATTTGCAGCTTGAGGTCCTGAAACGTCGCGTCGAGCGCGGCGGTCAGCGGATCGATCTCACCAACAAAGAGTTCAACCTGCTGCATCTGTTCCTGCTGCATCCTGGCGAAGTGCTGACGCGCACGCTGATTGCTTCCCGGGTGTGGGACATGAATTTTGACAGCGACACCAACGTGGTTGATGTGGCGGTAAAACGCCTCCGGCAGAAAATCGATGGCCCCTTTGCTCAACCGCTGATCCACACCGTTCACGGCGTGGGTTATCGCTGCGAAGCAGAATTATGAAGAAACGCTCTCTCGCGGCGCGTCTGTCGCTGATGCTAAGCGTTACGGTGATGGTCATTTTTTCATGCAGCGGCATCGCGCTTTACCACTCCCTGGCTGTGCAGATTGGCGTGCGTGACGATGCTGCACTGCTGACGCGTATCGATCAGATCCGCACGCTGCTGCGCGATGAAGATGCCATTACGCTGATTCAGCAGAAACCGCGTCTGTTCGCCAATATGCTCGGCAATACCGAATCTTTGCTGGTGCTGCGTTTTCCCGGGCAGCCACCGCTGATTGTGATCAATCCCGGCCAGCGCCCGCTCCCGGCCATTACGCCCGTCGCGGCGGACCAGCCGCTAACGCTGGCGTCGGTACATCATCTCGAAGCCGGCAACGGTACGCCGTTTATCTCGGCGGCGGCGCTCACGCCAACGCGTGATGGCAGCGGGCAGATTGAGATCGTCACTGGCCGACTGATGAACGACCGGACGCAAACGATGAGCAGCTACCGCAATCAAATCATCCTGGCGACCACGCTGGCCGCATTACTGGTGGCCGCGATCAGTGTCTGGCTGGTACGACGTGGTTTGTCCCCACTGCGTCGCCTGGCGACGGAAGCGAATGCCGTTGATGTGCGTCATTTGTCACACCGTATGCCCGCTCAGGCACCGGCGGAATTGCAGCCGCTGGTCGCCGCCTTTAATCAGATGCTGAGCCGCCTTGAAATGGGTTATCAGCAGTTAAGCCAGGTCTCTGCCGATATGGCGCATGAACTGCGTACGCCCGTCGGTACGCTGATTGGCCAGACCGAGGTCGCGCTGAGCCAGACGCGCAGCGTCAGCGATTATCAGGCGCTGCTGGGCTCCAATTATGAAGAGCTGGAACGGCTGGCGAAGATGATCGATAACATGCTGTTTCTCGCTAAAGCGGAAGATGCCAGCCAGGCGATGGATGTACAGCGCATCGATCTGGCGCAGCTGGGCGAGAAATTGCAGGGCTATTTTGACGGAATGGCGGAAGAAAAGGCGATGCGGCTGGAGATGGCGCTGCACGGCGAACTGCATGCCGATTCGCTGCTGCTGCAACGCGCGCTGGCGAACCTGATGGCGAATGCGCTGCGCTACGGCCATCGTGACACCGCGATCCGTGTCTTTAGCTCGGCGCTGACGAACGGTGTTGAATTGGTGGTGGAAAACCATGGCTCTGAGCTGAGCACCGAACATCAGGCGCGCATTTTCGATCGCTTCTGGCGCGCCGAGGCGTCACGCCATCAGGGCAGCAGCGGATTAGGACTCTCTATTGTGCGTAGCATCATGCGATTGCATCAGGGAAGCTGCGAGGTGTATAGCGGGCAGGGCGTGAACCGGTTTACGCTGCGCTTTCCCTGAAGTCGCCATGTATGACAACCGGACTTACCGATGCGCATATATGTTTCTGAGTCAAAAAGGGTGCCTGTGCCAGCAGACAGATAGCCCGTCACCTCTACATCCACGGTACAGGCGAAACGCTAAGCTTTTTCCGAATGGTGGCGAATGGGCTCTTGCGTGCAGCGGGCGTTTTTGTCGGATTTCTTATAAGGCGGATACAGAATCCCGTTTAAATACGAAGGTAAGGCTCGCTCGCCAGGAGGTGGAAATCTTTACGGAATTGTCACGGTCAATCCAGACATATTTAAACAGCTGCTGCCCGGAATACTTTATTCAGGCCTGATGTCCGTTACTTACCCAAGGCCGACACGGTTCTGGCTGGTGGGCTGCTTTGTGGCAGAAGTAGACGTTACGCAGGGATCAATTAAAATTCCTACCGACCCGCAGTTTTCTGTTCATCGCTCAGTGAGCTCTTAATCGCCCCACAATGTCTTTTTCGCAACATGCATCCTTTGGTGTCGACCGAAGCATCACGCTTTCGTAAGCAATAAACTAAACGGAAATAGACGACGGGTCACAGCTCACGCCTATTTTTACACCGTACCCGGTCGTAA
The DNA here is from genome assembly GCF_039023475.1 of Erwinia psychrophila. Lineage (NCBI taxonomy): Bacteria > Pseudomonadati > Pseudomonadota > Gammaproteobacteria > Enterobacterales > Erwiniaceae > Erwinia > Erwinia psychrophila. The sequence goes on along the minus strand of NZ_JBCHVB010000004.1, from coordinate 272,241 downwards.
CAGCTTTAGGGGGACGTCTGAGCGCAAATGTTGCATTTTGCAGCGTCGCTTCCAGCTGCCCTGTTTATGCAGTAAGAGAGAAGGTGTACTAAGCAGGAATCATCGCAAATTAATATGACATGTATCATGATATTAATACTTAATTCATGAGTTTTGTAAGGAAGTGAATCTAAATAAAAACTTAATTAAACAACCAAAATTATTAGCATAAATATATTATTATTATTTCCATTGAAGATGTCAGCCGGTTTAGTTTAGCAAGGAGATATCAAATGAAATGGACAGTTATTGACACCATTGCCTGCCCATCAACAGGCACATTATTTTCGCGGATAGTTTCTGAAAGGAAACTTCATCTCATTCTCTGGTATTCCAGCGAATATATAATAGAAAAGGGCAATGTCATTACTACGGGGATTCAACATGTCAATAAAAACGGTAAACCTTTTAAATTAGATGTGCTAAAAACTTTGCCCGGAAGCGATCGAGTATGGCATCCCATAAAAAGGAATGCTGATTGTCCTGGCAACACAGATTTCGTATCGGAAAAATGTTCAAGGATGACTGTATGTGTTTTTGATGTATGCCCCTGGGGAAAGGAAAAAAGAGCTTTAGTCCGCTAACATCTCAGCAGTGACATGGTTTGTAAATAGCACATGAGCGTTCTCGTGGAAATGTGCGCTTCAGGTTCGTTGTCCGGATGTCATGGTTAATTACTTTACGTTCATATGGGTTTCACGTAAGACAGAATACCTTGCAGTTAATAAAGTACTCAATGTCATAACAGAGAGGACGGCGGGCAGCTATGTTCGCTCTCCGGGCAGATGATGAATACTTTCTTTATATCTGCTTCTGGCATAAAAGCAGACTTCCAGTTATTGCTCTGCGTCAACCAACAGGACATCAGTCAAAAGCGCACAGCTCCGGCTTTACACGCCTGAACCAAACCGCGTCGCATTTACCTGTGAGCGGAAGGAAGTAAGCCTGCCTGTGTATACCCCTCAATAAGCTCGTCAAAGAGGCTGATATCGTTCCGGCTTCTGGCCATCAGCTGAGCGCCTGCAATGGCGGAAAAAATAGCGCGTGCCCGCTTTTCGCTATCTTCAGATCCGACAATACCTGCCTCCTGTAATTGCGTGCTCAGCCATGCAATGTTTACGTCAGCGAATTTCTGCATTTCTCTTTTTACTGGCTCAGGCAGGTCATCATACTCGGCGGACATAAAGCTGCCCATGCACAGCCGGTTCTGACTTTCCAGCGAGCGGCGAAAAATCTGTGGGTAACGGTTCAGGCTCCCCAGCGCGTCGGCTTCTGCTTCACGCAGAGCTTGCAGATCGCGTGCTGTATCTTCCCAGTATCGTTGCGCTACCGCTGCGCCCAGCTCTGCTTTACTGGAAAAGTGGTAATAAATGCTCGCCGACTTGATCCCGACCTCATCAGCCAGGCTGCGGATATTAATACCGGTATAACCATGAGCCTGTGCTGTCAGGCGGGTTGCTTGTAAGATTTCATCTTTAGATGTCTTGCTCATTATTCATCTCCTGAAGAATACAGATTTATTCTACCACATGTTAGGTAGGTGTTGACGCAACGGTTTCCTGCGCCAACTGTCTACCTATCAATCGATAGGTAGGTAGGTAGGTAAACAATCATGAGCAAAGACATCTTTTTTTCAGACGCAACCCAGATGGCCAAAATGATCCTCAACCGTGAAATTTCTCCGGTTGAAGTTATACAGGCGCATATCGACCATATTGAATCGACTAATGCGGAAGTCAATGCGATCGTGACGGTAGCAGCCGGTGCGATGGAACAGGCCAGAGCCGCCGAAGCTGCGGTGATGAGAGGAGAGGATCTCGGGCCCCTGCATGGCATTCCCTTCACCGCGAAAGATTCGATAGATACTGCCGGAGTACTGACACAGCGCGGCTCACCCATTTTTAAAGATCGTCTGCCGGCAGAGGACGCGACAAGCGTGGCGCGTCTCAGAAGCGCTGGCGGTATCCTGCTGGCTAAAACCAACCTGCCCGAATTTTCATACTGGATTGAGAGCGATAATCTGCTTTCCGGGCGCACCAATAACCCCTGGGATCTGATCCGTACGCCCGGTGGTTCCAGCGGCGGAGAGTCTGCGGCCATCGCGGCAGGCATGTCTCCGCTTGGTCTGGGAACAGACCTGGCCATTTCCATACGCGGACCGGCTGCGCAGACGGGGATCACCTCAATGAAAGCGACGCACGGCAGCGTGCCGATGACGGGCATCTGGCCCCGCGCGCCCCGCCGTTTCTGGCATGTTGGCCCGATGGCCCGTTCTGTACGTGATATCGCCCTGGCATTTTCACAACTGGCCGGGCCCGACGGGCAGGATGCTTTTTCCAGCAGCGCGCCCCTGTATTCAGACGGTCTGCCGTTTAGTTCATCCCGGCCGCTTCGTATCGGCTGGATGACCGGTCCTGGCTTTGGCCCGGTGGATGCGGAAGTGGCAGCGGTAGTGAAGTCAGCGGCTGAAGCGCTACAGGGATCGGGCGTCGTCGTGGAGCACGTGGGTATTCCGGCACTGGAGCAAGACTTTGCGCTTGATGTTTTCAACCGAATCCACGTGATGGAAATGAAGCCGGAATTTGCTGCCGCCACCGCAGGCCGGACGAACTTTATAAGATGGCAAAGACCATGCTCTCTCTGCCGGAGACTTCTGTGGCTGATTTTATTGATGCGGAACAGGCAGCGGAAAGGTTACGGGATGGTTTTGCAGAATACTTCACACTGTATGATGCGCTTATCACACATGTACTGCCCATCCCGGCACACAAGCACGGCGTTGACCGGTTTGTCATTGACGGACAGGAGGTTGATGCGACTTATTTGCAGGGCGCGACAGTCCCACTGAACGTGACGGGCTTACCCGGCATAGCGCTGCCGTTTGGCAGAAGCCGTGAGGGTATACCTGTTAACATACAGATTGTTGGCAAATGGCATGCTGAGAGAACTATTTTGCATATCGCCTCGCTGCTTGAGGCTGCCAGTCCGGTGAGGGGGTTATATCCGGAACTTTAAAAGCAAAGGTGCCTCGCTTAACGCCGCGAGGCTTCATCCTTATGACTGCTCTTCTAATCTTCTGATATCTGGCGAAGTTATTTAGCCAGTATTTCTCTGCGGACGATTTCTGCGCCTGCACTTAAGGCATTTAGCTTGCCCTGGGCGACACGACGGGATAACGGCGTCATGCCGCAGTTGGTGCAGGGATAGAGTTTATCCGCATCAACAAACTGTAGCGCTTTACGCAGCGTATCGGCGACTTCCTCCGGCGTCTCAATGGTATTCGTCGCCACGTCAATGGCACCCACCATCACTTTCTTGCCGCGAATAAGTTCAATAAGGTCCATGGGAACACGAGAGTTTTGACATTCCAGGGAGATGATATCGATATTCGATTTTTGCAGCCTGGGGAAGATCGCTTCATACTGTCGCCACTCCGATCCCAGCGTTTTTTTCCAGTCTGTATTCGCTTTGATGCCGTAGCCATAGCAAATATGGACAGCAGTTTCACATTTAAGGCCTTCAACGGCCCTTTCTAACGCGGCAATCCCCCAGTCGTTCACCTCATCAAAGAAAACATTAAATGCAGGCTCATCGAACTGAATAATATCGACTCCGGCAGCCTCTAATTCTCTGGCTTCCTGATTCAGGATCTTGGCGAATTCCCATGCGAGCTTTTCACGGCTTTTATAATGGCTATCATAAAGCGTATCGATCATGGTCATGGGACCCGGCAGCGCCCATTTTATCGGCTGGCTGGTTTGCTGGCGTAGAAATTTTGCATCCTCAACAAAAACGGGCTTTTGACGGACCACTTCGCCGATGACTGTCGGCACGCTCGCATCATAGCGGTTGCGGATTCTCACGACCTCGCGTTTTTCAAAATCAACGCCGCTGAGGTGCTCAATAAAGGTGGTGACAAAATGCTGGCGCGTTTGCTCGCCATCACTGACGATATCAATACCTGCCTGAAGTTGATCCTGCAGGCATAAACGCAGCGCATCCCGTTTGCCATCAACCAGTTCCTCACCCTGCAATTTCCAGGGTGACCACAGTGTCTCAGGTTGAGCCAGCCAGGAAGGTTTAGGCAAACTGCCCGACGTTGACGTAGGTAATAACTTTTTCATCATAGAGAACCTTGTATGTCGATCGATCAAAGAACGGCAGCAGCAGACCATTGCTCAAGCACAGTTTGGTAAGGTTTAATGAATTTCTCTTCAGTAAACCTCCCTTGTTCAACCGCCAGCTGGCTACGCTCTTCCCGATCGTAAACAATCTGAGTTAACGAATAATCCTGATGCTTCAGGCTTGGCTGATAGACTTTTCCTGCGGCGGAGTTCGCATTGTAAATCTCAGGCCGGTAAATCTTCTGAAAGGTTTCCATCGTGCTGATGGTACTGATAAGTTCAAGATTAGTGTAATCGCTGAGTAAATCGCCATGGAAATAAAAAGCCAGCGGCGCAACGCTGCCTTCCGGCATAAAATAGCGCGCTTTCAGCCCCATCTTTGCGAAATAGTAATCGGTCAGGGAAGGCTCGTCCTGCTGATATTCGGCACCCAATACAGGATGCGTATTACCCGTACGGTAATAGGTGTTTTTACTTGAAACGCTCAGGCAGATAACCGGCGGCTTACTGAAAGCCTTCTGGTATGCAGCTGAATTAATGAAGTTTTTAAATATATTTCCATGCAAATCGCCAAAGTTAGCGGGCATGCTAAATTCAGATTGGTTTTTATTATGATCCGGCAGTAAGACGCTGAAGTCGTAATCTCTCACATAAGAGGAAAAGTTATTTCCTACAATGCCTTCAATACGCTGGCCGCTTTGTTTGTCAACGATGTTCGTTTTCAATATTTCAATCACTGGAAAGGCACCGCCTTTGCCCTCAATATCAATATTCAATTCAGCGGAGATAATTTCAAGCTCAACCGAATAGCGATCGCTTGTAGGGTTATCCCATTGCGCCAGAGAGTTGTAGCGATTATCGATCATCGCCAGGGTGTTGCGCAGGTTTTCCTGACGCTTATCACCTCTGGCTAAATTCGCAAAGTTGGTGGTGATGCGCGTATTTTCAGAAGGGTTATAGTTTTCGTCAAAACGAATAATTTTAAGCGTAAATGTGAGGTTTTTATTCATTGCAATCCGGCACCCTGATTTATGATATAAAACCTGACGTTCTCGCTTGCTTTTCAGGCTTTCTAATTTATTGTATCAATGTTAAATAATTAACAACGTTGCATCTTTTATGCCTGAGTCACGGGGTGAGGAAAAGTGATTTAATTTCACTCAACATGAACTATCTTCATGATGAGACCCGGAATCAGTACCGGTGATGTTGCCGATGCCGCTGTCTCAGGGGATCCACGGTAATAACTCGTTGGTTGTGAGCCGATCACCGTAGTGAACAGGCGGTGCAGAGCCGGTGACTATGACGAGCTTTAGAGCGCGGTTTAGTCGTTTCGATCCGCCACTTATACAAGGGGTGTACTAATGCTAATGTTTGCTTTTCGTTCACAGAGGAAGATAAATGCTTCCTTTATGTCAGAGGCGGACATCGCTAGTTTGTACATAGCGCGCAGATCATAAAGCCAGATCGGTTAATGGGAAATTATGATCAGGGAGTCCTGTACCGGAATCAGCTGACCCGATGCAATGTTGATTCGCGCTGTCATCAGCGGAATACAAGCGAAACCCAGACCATCCAGAGCCGGCGGAACTAGAAAGTAGGGGCTATATTCTCCGTAATTTATTTCATCGTAAAAATAAATTAACTTAAAAGTATATGAAGGCGTTAATTGCTTAAAAACGCCTTTTCACCGTGGGTAAAAAACTAAAAAAGGAAGTTAAGGCACTGACGGCCAGCTTTATATTTGCCTGCCCTGGGTGACGTTCGGCCGTTAATAAAGTCAGCGGGTAAAAAGGCAGCTGTTTATTTGGTAGTACTCTTACCAGCGTGCCCTGCTCCAGGGCCGCCCGGACATCCGGATAAAAAAGTCGCGCAATGCCCGCTCCCTGTTCACACATCTGCTGAAGTGTAATCTGGTTAGTGGTGGTGGTTCTGACCGCTAACGTTATCTTTTCCGGCTTATTCTTTTCATCCACTAAATGAAGCTGAAAATTGGGCAAAGGAGTGTCGTTAATCCGGTTAGGGGTAACCGTATGAAGGACCTCATTCATTAATGACAGCCAGTGGTGGTGATATAAATCATCTGTAATCTGTGGCGCTCCCCAGCGTTCCAGATAGGCTGGCGAGGCGCATAATATCGTCTCCATATCACCCAGCCTGCGTCCAATCCAACTTGAGTCAGGTAATGAGCCAACGCGCAGCGCCACGTCGATGCGTGACGCCACCAGATCAGTCAGCTCATCATCAACGAGCAGGCTCAGTCTTAGCTGTGGCCATTCCGCCAACAAGGGGGCAAGCGCAGGCGCTACGTAGGCACCAAACCCCAAAGGGGCAGCGATTTTTAGTTCACCTCCGGGGGCGTCACGGGCAAGTTCCAGCGAAGCGGCAGCAGAATTTCTGGCTTCCAGCAATTTCAGACAATGGGGGTAACAGCGCTCTCCGGCATCAGTCAGCACAAGTCTGCGGGTCGAGCGGTGTAACAGGCTCACGCCGAACTGTCGCTCCAGCGTACTGATAATCTGGCTAACGGCAGAGGGCGTCAGATTCAGTCGGCGGGCAGCCGCGCTCATGGATCCCGATGCGACCACTTCTGCAAATACCGCATATAGCTTCAAATCATTCATTTATTAGCCAGCCTTAAAGAATCATTAAATAAACCGCAGATAATCATGACACTCTTAAAGTGACATAATAAATCTCAATATAGAACAGGTCGCAAACTTCAGGTCTTGTTTTTTGTACCCGGAAAATTTATGGAGATTTTATGAAAATTGCCCTTATTGGTAGTACCGGTTATGTAGGATCAAAACTCCTCGCTGAAGCGCTGGAAAGGGGCCATGAGGTCACCGCCATTGTAAGAAACATCAACAGCATTTCATTAAATGACAGAAACCTGAGTGTGAAAGTGGCGGATGCAGGCGATCTGACTGCTGCACTCAGCGGCCATGACGTCGTTATCAGCGCTTACAACCCTGGGGCGGACAGTGATGGCAGCACCACGCTGGCCATTATTGAAGCGGCAAAACGTGCAGAGGTCAGCCGCCTTTTGGTGGTGGGGGGCGCCGGGACACTACTGCTCCCCTCCGGTGAACGTGTCGTGGATCAAAAAGATTTTCCCGCTGAGTGGAAAGAAGGGGCACTGCGCACAGCCAGATTTCTGGAGCAGTTAGAGAACGAGAGGCAGCTGGACTGGGTGTTTCTTAGTCCGGCGGCCATGCTGGTGCCTGGCGAACGCACCGGACAGTATCGGGTCGGTAAAGACCACCTGCTGCTCAACAACAGCGGGGATAGCCGGATTTCCCTGGAAGATTATGCTGTTGCGATGCTGGATGAAGCAGAGCAGCCACAGCATCACCGTGAACGTTTTACCGTCGCTTATTAATTCTCTGAAATAAAACGGAGTGAACCGGAAAGTGCCGCCAGTAAAAATGTTCAACGCAGTACATTCCCGCCCGTCTGCATCTGTCATGCTGGCACATCTGATCCTCTCATCAGGGGGATTCGCTATCGGTACGGGTGAGTTTGCCACGATGAGTTTTTTGCCAGCGATAACCCATGAGTTGGGTGGCGATGCCCTGTCAGGAGGACACGTAGTCAGTGCTTATGCACTTGGCGTTGTCCTGGGGGCGCCTTTACTGGCGGTCCTGGGCGCGCGCGTTGAACGCAGTCTGCTGCTGATGCTACTGCTGGGCTGGTTCGCAGTGGGCAATTTGCTCAGCGCCCTCGCTCCCACTCTGCAAAGTTTAGTCGCGCTGCGTTTCGTCACGGGGATGACTCAGGTGCTTATTTTGGGGCGGCAATTCTGGTCGCAGTCAGCATTGCAGGAGAGCAGCGTCAAGGTAGCGCCGTAGCCCGCATTCTTATGGGGCTGGCACTGGCTACCACAGTTGGCGTTCCGCTGACCAACCTGCTTACCCAGTATGCGGGCTGGCGGATGGGATATGCCGCTATTGGACTTTTTTCAGTGCTGGTTATGGTGTCGCTACGCTGCATACTGCCGCTTCAGCCGGTTAGTGCTAACGGCTCCATACGACAGGAGCTTGGCGCGTTACGTCGTCCACAGGTGTGGCTGAGCGTGGGTATCGGCGCCATTGGCTTCGGCGGTCTGTTTGCCGTTTACAGTTATCTCGCTTCAACATTGCAGACGATGAAACAGGTATCAGACACTACGACCGTACTGATTTTTTGCCTGTTTGGAGCAGGCATTACCTTCGGTAACAGGGTGGCAGCAAAGCTGGCAAGAAGGGGCATTATGCCTGCCGCTGGTCTCATTCTGCTCTGGAGCGCTGTCTCAACGCTGTTCTATTCTTTCAGCACACATAACATATGGTTAATTTCTCTGTCGGTATTCGCAGTTGGCTGCGGGGGAGGGCTCGGGACAATACTGCAAATGCGGCTGATAGCGGTAGCGGGAGAGGCCCAGAATTTGGCAGCCTCACTCAATCACGTCGCGTTCAATATTGCCAATGCGCTGGGTCCATGGCTGGCAGGTTTAGCTATCGCATCAGGGCTGGGATGGGCGTCGGCCGGCTGGACAGGTTTTGCGCTGGCACTGGGCGGACTGATTATCTGGTCAATTGCTCTGTTACTGCCTGACCAGTCTGAGAACCCGCCGGTAAGCCCGGAGTAAAGCTATAAGCGCAGAATTTACCTGAAGGAGCGATATGGCCATTTTTACCGATGGGGTAAACAAATTGACCCTTTTCGAGGGGAATAAAATCCGTTCCTGAGTGAATGCCGGCGCCGTATAGGTGTTTAATCAGAAAGCTCAGAAAAACGTTTATCCGGGCGCGATCAAATAAGGCCGTAGAAGTCAGATGCTGATACCCGGCGTGCCTGACGTTTCAGGCGAACCGAACCCGCTGACGGCAGAAAAGCTCTTCAGTAACAATGGGTATGTGGTCTCACGAACCCTGCCTCGCCCACCAGTCACCTACCGCTGACCACTTTTTGCACTTTTCTGTGCACTATTCACACGATTAATCTGAACTCTTGCAGGTAATGTGATTAACTACGCCGCTTGTAAAGGAGGCGTTCAGCTTCTTGCTTTCAGAATGTTCCGTTTAAACCCTCTCCGCCGCATAATCGGTCTGTCATCCGAACTCTGGCGAAACGGCATGGTCTGATTAGCGTTTGAGAATTGTTTGGTTACGCCAGGAAAATGGTTGCATGAATTATATAAAATCACTAACCCAACAGAAGCTCTCGCTTTTGCTGGCTTTTTACATCGGTATCTTCCTCAATATCCCCGTTTTTTACCGGCGGTTTGATCCTTTTCTGACGCATTTTGAGGTTTCGCAGTGGCTCTCCGCCGTCGCGGAAATGGTCGCGATCGTCCTGCTGACGTTTTTCCTGATGCGCCTGCTTTCGATCGGTGGCCGGGTATTCTGGCGCATTGCCGCCACGGCTCTGGTGCTGATTTCCGTCGCCGCCAGCTACTATATGAGCTTTTTCAATGTGGTCATCGGGTACGGCATCGTCGCCTCGGTGATGACCACCGATACCGATCTGTCGAAGGAAGTGATTGGCTACCACTTTGTGCTCTGGATGGTGCTGGTCAGCGCGGTGCCGCTGCTGCTGATCTGGCGTAACTCGCTGCGTATGACGCTGATTGAACAGGTCAAAACGCCGGGACATCGCATCAAGCCGTTGCTGACACTGCTGCTCGCCGTGGCGCTGGTCTGGCTGCCCATCCGCTATTTTGACAAACAGCAGAGTATTCATGAGAAGCTGACTAACATCGATCTGCCAAGCTATGGCGGCGTGGTGGCGCACTCTTATCTTCCGTCAAACTGGCTGTCGGCGTTAGGCCTGTTCGCCTATACCAGCTACGACGAAAAAATGGATAGCGAGTCGCTGTTCGATCCGGCCAAAGAATTTACCTATACCCCGCCTGCTGCCGGTCTGGATGATACCTATGTGGTGTTTGTCATCGGGGAAACCACCCGCTGGGATCATATGGGCCTGCTGGGCTATGAGCGCGACACCACGCCGAAACTGTCGCAGGAGAAGAATCTTGTCGCCTTCCGGGGGGAGTCCTGCGATACAGCGACGAAGCTTTCGCTGCGCTGCATGTTTGTGCGTGAGGGCGGGACGGATGAAGGACCGGGACGCACGCTAAAAGAGCAGAACGTCTTTGCGGTACTGAAGCAGTTAGGCTTCAGTTCTGAGCTGTTTGCGATGCAGAGTGAGGTCTGGTTCTATAACAATACCGATACCGATAACTATGCCTTCCGCGAACAGATCGGCTCTGAAAAGCAGAACCAGGGGAAATCGGTGGACGATATGCTGCTGGTGCCCGAGCTGAAAAAATCGCTCGACAGGCATCCTCAGGGCAAACACCTGGTTGTGCTGCATACCAAAGGTTCACACTACCTCTATTCTCAGCGTTATCCGCGTGAATATGCCCGCTATCAGCCTGAATGCATGGGCGTGGATCATGCCTGTAGTAAAGATATGCTGATCAACGCCTTCGATAACTCGGTGCTTTATACCGACACGGTGTTAGATAGCGTGTTTGACCAGTTGAGGGATAAAAAAGCGATTGTGTTCTATTCATCGGATCACGGTGAGTCGATCAGCGAGAACATGCATCTGCATGGCACTCCGCGTCATATGGCCCCGCCCGAGCAGTTTCGTGTGCCGATGATTGTCTGGGCCTCCGATAAGTATCTGGCGGAAGCCGATCATCATCGTGCGTTTGAACGTCTGAAGGCGCAGCAGCGCGTGGGGAAAACCCACCGTCACGTAGAGCTGTTTGATTCCATCCTGGGCTGTCTGGGATATACCTCGCCGGATGGCGGTATCAACGACGCCAATAACTGGTGCGCCGCGCCAGCAAAAGCCACGTCGGCGACGGCGGAAAAAGCCTGATTGTTAACGCCCGGCACAGTCCGGGCGTTTGATTCCCCTCCACGCATTGACCTGCCTGCTGCTCCCGCAGCACGTTATACTGCCCATGATAAAAGTGCTTCGGCGCTAAGGCATTCTTCAGCAGCCTGAAAACCTTCGCCACGCCTTCTGCCACCTCTCCGTCAGCGCTTAATTCGCGTCGCGTTTCTCTTATGTCCGTTTTGCGCCAACTGCGCATTTCTTATATCGCTGACGCAGCATATTCCGCTGCCTGAACAGGTATAAGCAAAGTGTATCGTTCAAAAAGGAGGCACTTGGCGGTGTTCCCTGAACGTTTTTTTCCGGAGCTTATTACTGTTCTTTAGCCAGATGGCAGGCTTTTTATATGGTTAATGCCGCTTCACCCACGCGTTTACCCTGGTTTTGGCCTGAAAGCGTTTTTTTTATATTTGCTTGCTGTTTCTCACACTCTGTGTAAATACCTCACAGTTGTATTGACGTTCACTGCAACAGTTGACAAATTGATGCCTCAGTGAACAAAAGAAGCAGAATTGTCTGATGCTTTTCACCGCGTCGGAACAACCCTGAACGACACGTCACCGATGCCGGAAGGCATCACGCCGGGGCCGCCATAAAAAAAACCAGGCCCTGCGTCAGTACACACAACACAACACCACATCACAATTGGAGCACAAGCATGCGTATTTCCCTGGCCAAGACAGGAATGCTGAAGGTAGGTCTGAGCCTGATCGCGCTCACCGTTGCCGCTGGCGTCCAGGCTAAGACCCTGGTTTATTGTTCTGAAGGTTCACCGGAAGGTTTTAACCCGCAGCTGTTCACTTCCGGCACAACCTATGACGCCAGCTCTGTGCCGATCTATAACCGTCTGGTGGAGTTCAAAACCGGCACCACGGAACTTCAGCCCGGCCTGGCTGAAAAGTGGGATATCAGTGAAGACGGTAAAACCTACACCTTCCACCTGCGTAAAGGCGTGAAGTGGCAGACAACCAAAGAATTTAAGCCAACCCGTGATATGAATGCCGATGACGTGGTCTTTACCTTTGAGCGTCAGCTGGACGAAAACAACAAATATCACAACGTCTCTGGCGGCAGCTATGAGTACTTTGAAGGCATGGACATGCCTGCCCTGATTAGCAAAATCGAGAAAGTGGACGACTACACCGTGCGCTTTGTGCTGACCCGTCCGGAGTCGCCGTTCCTGGCTGACCTGGGAATGGATTTTGCCTCGATCATGTCCGCGGAATACGCCGACAATATGCTGAAAGCCGGCACGCCGCAGCAGGTTGACCTGAAGCCGGTCGGCACCGGGCCGTTCCAGCTGGTGCAGTATCAGAAAGACTCCCGCATCCTGTATAAGGCGTTTGACCAGTACTGGGGCACCAAACCAAAAATTGACCGTCTGGTGTTCTCCATCACGCCGGATGCCTCCGTGCGCTACGCCAAACTGCAAAAAGGCGAGTGCCACGTCATGCCTTATCCGAATCCGGCAGATATCGCCCGCATGAAGGAAGATAAAAATATCAACCTGATGCAGATGCCGGGCCTGAACGTCGGCTACCTGTCGTTCAACACCGAGAAAAAACCGCTGGATAACGTGAAGGTTCGCCAGGCGCTGACGATGGCCGTGAACAAAGACGCGATTATCGACGCCGTTTACCAGGGCGCGGGCCAGACCGCTAAAAACCTGATCCCGCCGACGATGTGGAGCTACAACGATGAGGTGAAGGATTACGCTTACGATCCTGAGAAGGCGAAAGCGCTGCTGAAAGAAGCCGGTATGGCTGACGGTTTCTCGATCGACCTGTGGGCGATGCCGGTACAGCGTCCATATAACCCGAATGCCCGCCGCATGGCGGAGATGATCCAGAATGACTGGGCGAAAATTGGCGTGAAAGCCAAAATCGTCACCTACGAGTGGGGCGAGTACCTGAAGCGCGCCAAAGCGGGTGAGCATCAGACCGTGATGATGGGCTGGACCGGCGACAATGGGGATCCGGATAACTTCTTCGCTACCCTGTTCAGCTGCACCGCCGCGAAAGATGGCTCGAACTATTCTCGCTGGTGCTACAAGCCGTTTGAAGATCTGATTCAGCCAGCCCGTGCTGAAGCCGATCACAACAAACGTATTGAGCTTTACAAGCAGGCGCAGGTCGTGATGCATGACCAGGCACCCGCGCTGATCATCGCACACTCCACCGTGTATGAGCCGGTCAGTAAGAAAGTGTCAGGCTATATCGTCGATCCTTTAGGTAAGCATCACTTCGAGAACGTTGATATTCAGGAGTAATTCTTACCGGGTGCAGGGTTGAGCCAACGGATGGCACGGCGTACAGCATCGCTGCCTGGCAATACGCCAGGTGACGAGAACGTTACGCCGTGCTGGTTATCCGTCAGCCCGCACCCGGATGATGACTTTCTGAAATCATTCATTGAATTCATTCAATAGTTGTTGGGTAAAGGCGCTTTCACCGGCGTCGCGGTAGAGATCGCTCTGCCGCAAGATGTGAGCAAATATAATCCCGCAGGTTACGAGCCTGTGGGAACTTAACGAGAATCCGGAATATGTTGCAGTTCATACTCCGACGTCTGGGACTTGTCATCCCGACGTTTATTGGTATCACCCTGTTAACCTTCGCGTTTGTCCATATGATCCCGGGCGACCCGGTGCTGATTATGGCGGGCGAACGCGGTATTTCACCTGAACGCCATGCGCAGCTGCTGGCCCAGATGGGGCTGGATAAGCCGCTGTGGCAGCAGTACATCTCCTACGTCTATGGCGTACTTCATGGCGATCTGGGGATCTCCCTGAAAAGCCGCATTCCCGTCTGGAATGAGTTTGTTCCGCGCTTCAAGGCAACGCTTGAGCTGGGCATCTGCGCGATGATCTTTGCCGTCGCCGTGGGCATTCCGGCTGGCGTGCTGGCAGCCGTAAAACGTGGCTCCCTGTTTGACCACACCGCCGTGGGTATCTCCCTGACCGGCTACTCCATGCCGATCTTCTGGTGGGGCATGATGCTGATCATGCTGGTTTCCGTGCAGCTTGACCTGACGCCCGTCTCCGGACGAATAGGCGATACGGTGTTCCTGGATGATACGCAGCCGCTGACCGGATTTATGATATTCGACACCTTCTTCTGGGGTGAAGAGGGCGACTTTAAAGACGCCGTGATGCATATGATCCTGCCCGCCGTCGTGCTGGGGACTATTCCGCTGGCCGTGATTGTCCGCATGACGCGCTCTTCCATGCTGGAAGTGCTGGGCGAAGATTATATCCGTACCGCCCGCGCTAAAGGCCTGACGCGTCTCAGGGTCATTGTGGTTCACGCCCTGCGTAACGCGATGCTGCCCGTTGTGACCGTCATCGGACTTCAGGTGGGAACGCTGCTGGCGGGCGCCATACTGACCGAAACGATTTTCTCCTGGCCGGGATTAGGCCGCTGGCTGATCGATGCCCTCCAGCGTCGCGACTACCCGGTAGTTCAGGGTGGCGTGCTGATGGTGGCGACGCTGATTATTCTGGTCAACCTGCTGGTTGATGTGCTTTACGGCGTGGTTAACCCGCGCATTCGTCACAAGAAATAAGGGGGCCAGGATGTCTTTAGTCGATCCGAGCAGCGTCAGCGCTGCACCCAAGCCCATGACCCCTGTACAGGAGTTCTGGCACTATTTTAAGCGTAACAAAGGCGCGGTTATCGGCCTGGTTTACGTCCTTGCAATGTTCCTCATCGCGATCTTCGCGAACTTTATTGCTCCACATGCGCCATCGGAACAGTTTCGTGATGCGCTGCTGCACCCGCCGGTATGGCAGGAAGGCGGCAGCTGGCAGTACATTCTCGGCACGGATGACGTGGGCCGCGACGTGCTGTCCCGCCTGATGTACGGCGCGCGTCTGTCGCTGCTGGTTGGCTGTATGGTGGTGGTGCTTTCGCTGATTTTGGGCGTGATCTTCGGCCTGATCGCAGGCTACGTGGGCGGAGCAACGGACGCCATCATTATGCGTCTGGTCGACATCATGCTGGCGCTGCCAAGCCTGCTGCTGGCGCTGGTGCTGGTCGCGGTCTTCGGCCCCTCAATCGTCAACGCGTCGATCGCGCTGACCTTTGTGGCGCTGCCGCACTATATCCGTCTGACCCGCGCGGCGGTGCTGGTGGAAGTGCATCGCGACTACGTTACCGCCTCCAACGTGGCGGGCGCAGGCGCGCTGCGTCAGATGTTTATCAATATTTTACCAAACTGCCTTGCACCGCTAATAGTGCAGGCTTCGCTGGGCTTCTCCAACGCGATCCTGGATATGGCCGCGCTGGGCTTCTTGGGTATGGGTGCGCAGCCGCCAACGCCGGAGTGGGGCACCATGCTCTCCGACGTGCTCCAGTATGCGCAAAGTGCCTGGTGGGTCGTCACCTTCCCCGGTGTCGCAATCCTGCTGACGGTTCTGGCATTTAACCTGATGGGCGACGGTTTACGCGACGCCCTCGACCCGAAACTCAAGCAGTAAGAGGCACCCGATGGCGTTATTAAATGTAGACAAACTGTCGGTGCACTTCGGCGACGAAAAAGCACCGTTCCGTGCGGTTGACCGCATCAGCTACCAGGTCGAACAGGGCCAGGTGGTGGGCATTGTGGGCGAATCCGGCTCCGGGAAATCGGTCAGCTCGCTGGCGATTATGGGGCTGATTGATTTCCCCGGAAAAGTGATGGCTGACAATCTGGCCTTTAACGGTCGCGATCTGAAGCGCATCTCCGAAAAAGAGCGGCGCCAGCTGGTCGGTTCGGAAGTGGCGATGATTTTCCAGGACCCGATGACCAGCCTGAATCCGTGCTACACGGTCGGCTATCAGATTATGGAAGCGATTAAAGTGCATCAGGGCGGGAATAAAAGTACCCGCCGTCAGCGCGCTATCGATCTGCTGAATCAGGTGGGGATCCCCGATCCCGCCTCCCGCCTGGATGTTTATCCGCACCAGCTGTCGGGAGGTATGAGCCAGCGCGTGATGATCGCGATGGCCATCGCCTGCCGTCCGAAGCTGCTGATTGCGGATGAACCGACCACGGCGCTGGATGTGACCATCCAGGCGCAGATCATTGAACTGCTGCTGGATCTTCAGCGTCAGGAAAATATGGCGCTGATCCTGATCACCCACGATCTGGCACTGGTGGCCGAAGCCGCGCAGCACATCATCGTGATGTATGCGGGGCAGGTGGTGGAGACCGGTAAAGCGGTCGATATCTTTAAGGCGCCGCGTCATCCTTATACTCAGGCGCTGCTGCGTGCGCTGCCGGAGTTTGCGGCCGACAGGGCCCGTCTGGCTTCACTGCCGGGCGTGGTGCCGGGCAAGTACGATCGTCCGGAAGGCTGCCTGCTCAATCCGCGCTGCCCGTATGCCACCGATCATTGCCGCTCGGTCGAGCCTGAATTACGAGATATTCCGGGGCGTCAGTCCAAGTGTCATTACCCTCTGGACGATGCCGGGAGACCAACATATGAAGCCTGAACACGATAATTCGTCCCTGCTGATGCAGGCGATCGATCTGAAAAAACACTACCCGGTGAAAAAAGGATTTTTCGGCCAGGAGCAGCTGGTAAAAGCGCTGGATGGCGTCTCTTTTAACCTTGAACGGGGTAAAACGCTGGCGGTAGTGGGGGAGTCGGGCTGTGGGAAATCCACGCTGGGCCGCCTGCTGACGATGATAGAAACGCCGACGGAAGGTCAGCTCTTTTATCAGGGGCAGGATCTGCTGAAACACGATCCTGAGGCGCAAAAGCTGCGCCGTCAGAAAATCCAGATTGTTTTCCAGAACCCTTACGGTTCGCTTAACCCACGTAAAAAGGTCAGCCAGATCCTGGAAGAGCCGCTGCTGATCAACACCGACCTGAGCAAGGCCGAACGCCGGGAGAAGGTGCAGGCGATGATGGCTAAAGTGGGTCTGAAAACGGAGCATTACGATCGCTATCCGCATATGTTCTCCGGCGGCCAGCGCCAGCGTATTGCCATCGCCCGCGGCCTGATGCTTGACCCGGATGTGCTGATCGCCGATGAGCCGGTCTCCGCCCTGGACGTCTCGGTTCGTGCGCAGGTGCTGAACCTGATGATGGATTTGCAGGAAGAGTTAGGGCTCTCCTATGTGTTCATCTCCCACGATCTCTCGGTGGTGGAGCACATTGCCGATGAGGTGATGGTGATGTATCTGGGCCGCTGCGTGGAGCGGGGGACGAAGGAGGCGATTTTTGCCAATCCCCGTCATCCTTATACGCAGGCGCTGCTCTCCGCCACGCCGCGTCTGAATCCGGACGATCGCCGTGAGCGTATTAAGCTCACCGGCGAGCTGCCCAGCCCGCTCAATCCGCCGCCGGGCTGCGCCTTTAATGCGCGCTGTCGTCGTCGCTTCGGGCCCTGTACCCAGCTTCAGCCACAGCTGAAACAGTATGGCGATCAGCAGATCGCCTGCTTCGCCGTCGATCAGGATGAAGGAAAACCGGTCAACGTCTGAGTGTCTGCCCTGCCTGTAGTCCGCCCTTTACCGGTGCGGACTCTGTTTTGCCGCTGCGCCTCGTGGCGGCAAAACCTCTTCCGCCTGTCAGAGCGCTTTAAATCCCGCCTTTGCTATCAAAAACAAAGACTTAACTAATTCCTTCGTCATTTCCCTTAAGAAAATAACTGTTGCGCTTTTTATGCAATCTCGCCGCACGCCCTCAAAAAGTGTACCTGCGCTGAACATTCCGCACCCTTATCTGAAATTTGCGAGCAAGGTTGCAGATTGTTTGTTAAGTTTAACTGAAGGTTTGCCAGGGCGTGGAAATGCGGTTAATTCATTAACAGGCACAAAAGAATATAAGACGGAAATTAATGAGTTAACGCCGCTGCGACATTTAAGTTAAAGCTGAAATAACAACGGGGATTCAGTCTCAGCCTAATCATCGGGATGTTTAATCCTCCGGAGTAAATAATTCACTTAACATGGCGTTTTTAACACTAAGATTAATCTGATGAAAATAAAAATTGTATGTTATATTGCCGCGAAATCCTTCCACTCTCCGCGACAGCTCCCATGAAAAGCTATGACGATCTCCAGCGTTTTAAAGAAAAAACGCACACAAACCATATCGAATTCAAGGATATGTCTGGGCAGACAAAGAATTCAGACAGTACCGGCTGGGCGATAATTCAGCAGCTGTCAGATGAGGGCACCGGGAGCGGGCTGGGAAATGGCCAGCGCGTTGACGTGACGGCGCCTCAGCCCATGACGGAAGATATTTTCAGGTCGACGGCTGCGGCTGCGCCAGCGGCCCAGAATGAGCCGCAGGCTGCCCAGCGTCAACCCGCGCAGACGCCGCCGCGTACCGTCCAGCCGCAGAGCATCGCCGCGACGCTCTCGGCGAAGCCTGCCGCACAGCCCGCGGGATCGCTACTGGAGACGATTTCAGCCTCATTAAAGCCTGTTCAGAGAGAGATCGCAGAAGTTCCCGCTGAGGAAATTCCCGCTTTCTCCGGCTCCGCTAACGCGCCGGCACCGACGCTGTTCACTGCCGTATCGTCACTGCCTGTCGCTGCGCCGCCGGATGAACAACCTCGTTTTAAACAGCTATTCAGCTCGGTGCCGGAATCGCCGCAAACCCTGCTGCCGAAAGAGACGCTGCTTCAACCTCTTCTGGAGAGAATTGCCCTATGCCGTTAGTTTGTGTTTGTTCTCCCAAAGGTGGAGTGGGTAAAACCACGCTGGCCGCCAACCTGGCTTATACGCTGGCGCGCGGGGGCAGTAAGGTGCTGGCTATCGATTTTGACGTACAGAACGCCCTGCGCCTCCATTTTGGCGTGCCGCTGTCGGACGGGCGGGGCTTTGTGGCGAAGTCTGCCGAGTCGCCCGACTGGAGCCAGTCGATACTGACCACCGGCGGCAATATTTTCGTGATGCCGTATGGCGACGTTACGGAAGAGCAACGCGTTGAATTTGAAGATAATTTGTCGCGCGATCCGAACTTTCTCGCCCGGGGGCTGCACACCGTACTTAACTATCCGGGACTGGTGATCGTGGCCGATTTCCCTCCTGGCCCCGGCCCGGCGCTGAAGGCGCTGAGCGGGCTGGCCGATCTGCACGTGGTGGTGATGCTGGCGGACACCGCTTCGCTTTCGCTGCTGCCGCAGATTGAGAATGAGAAAATGATCGGTGGCCCGCTCAATCACCGTGCGGGTCACTATTTTGTGCTGAATCAGAGCGACAGTCGCCGGAATATCAGCCGGGACGTCACGGCATTTATGCAGCAGCGGCTGGGTGACCGGCTGCTTGGCGTGGTCAATCGTGATGAGAGCGTGGCGGAAGCCAACGCGTCGCAGCAGTCCATTTACGACTTCAGCCCGGTTTCCGCTGCCGCCTTTGATATTGAAATTGTCGGTAAACGTGTTTCTGCCCTGCTCGATATTAAGGTCGGCGATGGCGAGATGCATGCACCAATAAGATCGCGTTAAACAAGGGTTTAACCGTTCGGTAGGGATACCTGACACACCGTGGCGCGCCCGCGCCGCGGTAAAAAATAATAGTTTTGTTTTCAGGATGACTTATGAAAAAAGTCCTGTACTACCTGCTGCTGTTGGTATTATTGCCCGTCGCTGCAGTTATCGTGATCGTCCCGATGGACAGCGAGAAGCAATATATTTTTGGCCTGATCGCCATTGCCATTCTGTTTGTGTTAGGCATAAGCAAAAGCCACAAAACGTCTATGGTAATGGTGTTTCTCTCTGCGCTGATGTCAACGCGTTATATATACTGGCGTGCGACAGAAACCCTTTCCTTTAATTCAGAAGTTGAAGCTATTCTGGGTATCGGCTTATTTGCTGCCGAGATCTACGTCTGGGTGATCCTGCTGCTGGGCTATCTGCAAACATCATGGCCGCTTAAGCGAACCATCGAACCGATGCCGGATGACATTAGCCTCTGGCCGACCGTGGACATCTACGTGCCGAGCTACAATGAAAGCCTCGACGTGGTGCGCGATACCGTGCTGGCGGCGCAGTGCATTGATTACCCCCGGGATAAGATAAAAATCTATCTGCTGGATGACGGCAAGCGCAGCGAGTTTGCCGTTTTTGCGGCCGATGCGGGCGTGGGCTATATCACCCGCGACGATAACCGTCACGCGAAAGCGGGTAACCTCAACCATGCGATGCGCATTACCAAAGGCGAACTGATTACCGTTTTTGACTGCGATCATGTGGCGACCCGCGCTTTCCTGCAGGCGACCGTCGCTCCCTTCCTGAAAGATCCGAAGCTGGCGCTGTTACAGACGCCACACTATTTTTACTCGCCCGATCCCTTTGAACGTAACCTGAAAGCTGCCCGGGAAGTGCCGAACGAAGGGGCGCTGTTCTATGGGCCCGTTCAGCAGGGCAATGATAACTGGAACGCCACCTTCTTCTGCGGCTCCTGTGCGGTCATTCGCCGGTCGGCGCTGGAAGAGATTGGCGGCTTCGCCACTGAAACCGTGACCGAAGATGCCCATACCGCGCTGAAGATGCAGCGCCGTGGCTGGAAATCGGCGTTCCTGGCCCTGCCGCTGGCGGCTGGGCTGGCGACTGAACGTCTGGGTCTGCATGTGGTGCAGCGCACCCGCTGGGCCCGCGGCATGACGCAGATTTTCCGCGTGGACAATCCGCTGCTGGGGCGCGGGCTGAAGTGGCAGCAGCGTCTCTGCTATCTCAACGCCATGCTGCACTTCCAGTTCGGTCTGCCGCGCGTCGTCTTCCTGACCGCGCCGCTGGCCTATTTGCTGTTTAACCTCAACATCATTCACTCTTCCGCCAGCCTGATTTTTGCCTATGTGTTGCCGCACCTGGTGATGTCGCTCTACGTCAACTCACGGATGAATGGGCGCTTCCGCGCCACCTTCTGGGGGGAGATTTACGAAACGGTGATGGCGTTCCACCTGGTTATCCCGACGCTGTTGACCATGATTTCGCCAAAGCACGGCAAATTCAACGTGACGGATAAAGGCGGCCTGCTGGACGTCGGCTTCTTCGACTTTAACATTGTGCGCCCGCACGTTATCTGCGCCACGCTGCTGATGATTGGTGTGGTGAGCGGAACGGTACGGGCCGTGGCGCATGACTATTTTGGCGTTGATCCCTGGGTTATCGCCCTGAACGTCGGCTGGGCGCTGTTCAGCCTGATTATCCTGATGGCGGCGATTGCCGTCGCCCGTGAAACCAGGCAGACGCGTAAAACCATCCGTATTGATGTGGAGATCCCGGTTGTGCTGCACTACGCCAGCGGCATCTCCTCGCGCACCTCCACGGTCAATTTATCGATGGGCGGCGCGCAGATCGCGGCCCCGGATAACCGGTACGAAACCGATGAAATTGAGGCGATCGATCTGATGCTTCAGTCGGGTGCGATTTCCATTCCGGTCAGCTTGATTGGCGCAGACGAGGACGTGATCCGCCTGAAGTTTGATGAGATCCCACTTTCCCGTCGTCGTGAGCTGGTGCGCGTTGTCCTGTCGCGTGCCGACGCCTGGATTAAACCGGAAGGGCCGAAAGATAAGCCGTTGCGCTCGCTGGTAACGATTGTTCGTACCGTATTTGAACTGTTCTGGCTGACCTGGAAAGATCGGGGCTCAAAACGACAGCCACAGGCCGCGAAGGCTGAAGAGGATGGCGTGGCATGAAGTGGATATTACCTGCACTCTGTTTTACCAGCGTACTGACGCTGAGCGCTGCCTGGGCCGCGCCTGACAGCGTCACCCAGGACAGCGGCGCGCTGTCGCAAATTCCTCCGCCTGCGGGCGTGGGCGGGCGTGATGCTGAGGCCACGCCTGAGCCAGCAACGACGGAAAGTAGCGAAGCACAGGGGCAAGCTGAGCCCGCGCAGCCTGTAGCAGATCCGGCGGCAACGAGTAACAACGAGCAGCCCGATCCTGCTTTAGCAGAAGCGAGCGAACAGCCCGAACCTGCCTCACTGGATGCCAGCGAGCGTCCCGGCCCGGCTGGTACGCCGCTGCTGCCTGCCAGTTTGCCGCCGCTGCCAACGGTGAGTGGCGCACCGGCTGCACCCGCCAGCACTATGCTGAACCAGCCGCTCTCAAGTACCGTCACGGTAAGGCAGATGGGGCAGAGCGAAGGGATCCTGCTGAGCGGCGGTCAGCTGCAGTCGGGCATCGTCTTTACGCTGCCTGGCGATGAAGTGATCACCAACGCGCGTCTGAACCTGGCGCTGAAAGTCTCTCCGGCGCTGGCGGCCCGTAACACCTCCCTGCAATTGATGCTCAACGGTCAGCCGCTGGGCACGCTACCGCTCAGCGCGTCGGCCCAGGCCAGCGAGGAGTATGAGCTTGATATTCCCGCGGCGATGGTGGTCTCCAACAACAATCTCAGCTTCAAAATTAATGATGCGGAGCAGCTGTTGTGCGAGCGTGACAGCGCCAGTCAGTATCAGGTCACCATTTTGCCTGAAACAGCGCTGTCGCTCGAAGGACAGCAGCTGAACATGGGCAACAGCCTGCGTAATTTCCCGCGTCCTTTTGTCGATCCGCTGCGGATGACGCCCGCCAGCGTGCCGATGGTGTTCGGCCAGGCGGTGACGCCGGGTAAAGTCAGCGCGGCGGCTATTCTCTCTTCCTGGCTTGGTATCCAGAGCGACTATCGCGGGATTAGTTTCCCGGTGCTGCGTAATCAACTGCCGGAGAAAAACGGCATTATCTTCGCCCAGCCGGGCGAGAGGGTTGGCGGGCTGGCGGTGCCAGAAGTCACCGGCCCGACGCTGCGGATGGTCGATAACCCGGTCAATCCGGTGTACAAGCTGATGCTGGTGATCGGTAAGAATGATGATGAGCTGCGGCAGGCGGCCTGGCGGCTGATTCAGCCGCTGAACGTGGAGGAATCTTCTCTGGCGGTTGCCGGGCAGACCCTCCCGGTCAGCAAACCTTATGATGCGCCGCGCTGGATCAATACCGATCGTCCGGTGCGGCTCAGCGAGCTGCTGCGCAAAGATCAGAGCCTGACCACGACCGGCATCTGGCATGACGCCCTGCGGGTGAACTTCCGCGCCGCGCCCGACCTTTTCCTGTGGGATGGCGACACGCTGCCGGTTCAGGTGAACTACCGTTTCCCGGCCGAAAGCTGGATAGATGAGGAGAAATCTTTCCTTAACGTCAGCCTGAACGGCACTTTCCTGCGCAATCTGTCGGTCAATAAAGTGGGCCTGCTGGAGAATATCTGGCACCGGCTGGGCGGCGACGCGCGGCAGGAGCGCTACACGCTGAAGCTCGATCCCTATCTGATCTATGGCGATAACCAGCTCCAGCTCTATTTTAAT
Organism: Erwinia psychrophila; assembly: GCF_039023475.1. Classification (NCBI taxonomy): domain Bacteria; kingdom Pseudomonadati; phylum Pseudomonadota; class Gammaproteobacteria; order Enterobacterales; family Erwiniaceae; genus Erwinia; species Erwinia psychrophila. Next base: position 248,902 of record NZ_JBCHVB010000004.1, on the reverse strand, counting down.
ATCAAACCGAAGGCCAACGCGCCCTGTAGCGTACTGACCAACAACAATATCAAAAGCCGCATTGAAGATGACTCGTATATCGATTTGAGCCATACGCGCCACTTCACCCTGCTGCCCGATCTCTCCTATTTTGTGGGCGCGTCGTTCCCGTTTACGCGGCTTGCCGACTATTCGCAGACCGTGCTGATGCTACCGGCGGCACCAAGTGATGCGGAGATCGGCACTTTGCTGGATCTGGCCGGACGCTCCGGCAACGCCACCGGCGTGGCCCTGAAACATAACAGCGTTATGTTCGGCGTGCCTGCGGGTGGCGGCGCCTATGAGCGTCTGCAAAACAGCGATGTGCTGGCAGTCACGACCCTGGCCCAGACGCCTTTCACCCGCGCCATGTTGCAGAATTCACCTTTTGAAGTGAGCAGTCACACGCTGGGCGTGAAGGAGCCGACGCTGCTGGATAACCTGCGCGGCTGGCTGACCGGCGACTGGTTCCGCCAGGCGGTGGAGGCCGATCGTTACTTATCCTCCAACGAGGACTGGCGAGGGTTTGTCAGCTACCGCTCCCCGTGGAATGCGTCACGCCTGGTGGTGGTGACGGTGGCGACCGACGATGCCCAGCTTACCAGCCTGCATCGCGACATGACCCTACAGCGTATCAATGCGGGTATTCGCGGCGATACGGCAATTATTACCGATGAAAACGGGATCCGCAGTTTCCGCGTCGGGCCGCAGTTCCCGAGCGGGCAGATGCCCTGGTACATGATGGTGGTGTGGTACGCCAACCAGCACGCGGTTGTACTGGCGCTGCTGGCGCTGCTGATCTCCACCCTTGTCGGGCTGAGCACCTGCGTACTGCTGAAGCGCCACGCCTGGAAGCGGCTGAACCCGCAGAATGATTCCCGATCCTCTGGCGAGAAGAAGTGAAGACCATGATGAAAATGACAATACTGACCGCCAGACTTCGCCTGATGTGGGTCCCCGGCCTGACGCTCGCCGCGTCGGTATTCGCCTTCCCAACGCTTGCGGCCGAGAGTAATCCGGCCCTGCAGGCGCTGTTCGACCAGGCTAACTACTGGCATCAGAAAGCCCACGATGACCTCGCCCGCGACGCGCTGAACAAAGTGCTGATGGTCGACGGCAAGAATACCCAGGCGATGTATCTTATGGCGCTGTGGGCGCAGCAGGGCGGTGATAACGCGACGGCGGAGAAATGGCGCACCCGCCTCAGCGACGTCTCCCCCCAGGATCCGCGCATGGTGGAACTGGATAACGCACGTCAGCTGCGGGCGATCCCCGCCGCCCAGTTAACGCTGGCTCGTCAGCAGGCGAGCAGCGGAAATATCGCCGCCTCGCTGCAAACCTGGCGCAATACCTTCAGCGGTAACGAGCCACCGGCCAGCGTTGCGGCTGAGTACTATCTGACCATGGCAGGCGACCGCACGCTGCTGCCGCAGGCGGTGGATAATCTGCGCCAGTTCTCCGCGCAGCATCCGCAGGATATTGGCGCGAAGCTGGCGTTAGGTAAGGCGCTGACCTATCAGGAGCCGACCCGTCGGGAAGGACTCCAGATGCTCGAAGCCCTGGCGGACGGCAATGCGGAGGCGGATCGTTCGCTGCGGCAGGCGCTGCTCTGGCTGGCACCGCAGCCTGATGATGCGGCGCGCTACCAGACTTACCAGCAGCGTCATCCTCAGGACAGCGCGGTGATGGCGTACTTCCGTAAAAACGTCGGCGGCGCTGAGAAAGGCCAGGGCTTCACAGCCCTGAACAGCGGTGATGTCTCCGGCGCCCAGAGCGCTTTTAATCGCGTACTTGAGGCCAGCCCGGAGGATGCGGATGCGCTGGCCGGACTGGGCTATGTTGCGCAGCGCAGCGGCGACTATGCCGCCGCCGCTGACTATCTCGATCGCGCCGCAAAGCAGGGTGGCGAAAACGCGCAGCAGCGTCAGCAGCAGGCAACTGATGCCCGCTTCTATGCCCAGCTGGCGGCGGCTCAGCAGGCGATGAAATCCGGTGATACGGCGCAGGCGCTGAGCCTGAGTGAGCCGCTAACCCAGGCCGAAGGTGAAAAGGGCCTCTCCGCCAGGCTGTTCCGCGCTGACGTCCAGCGCCGCAGCAATCAGCCCGAAGCCGCCGAGCAGACCTATCGCGCCGTGCTGGCAGGCGACCCCGATAACCGCGCGGCGAAAGAAGGGCTGTTCTATGTGCTGCGTCAGCAAAACCGTAGCGAAGAGGCCAGCACGCTGCTTTCTTCGCTGCCCGCCAGCGTGCGGGAGAGCGTGACGCCGCGGCCCGCCGTCACCAGCGAGCCGGTTCGCCGTCAGGCTAAGCAGGCGCTCGACGCGGGTAATCCGCAGCAGGCCATTACCCTGCTTCAGCAGGGCATGCAGCGCTTCCCGAACGATGCCTGGCTGCGTCTCGATCTCGCCCGGATTTACCAGCAGCAGGGCAATACCAGCCTGGCCGCCGGGGTGATGCAGCCCGCCTTCCGGCAGGGTGCCAGCAGCAACGAAATCTATGCCGGTGCGCTGTTTGCCAGCGAAAGCGGCGCGTGGCAGCAGGCGCAGTCACTGCTTGCGCGCATTCCGGCACGCAGCCAGAACGGCGCGATGCGTGACCTCTCCCGCCGGGTGAACTTCAACCTGCAAATGGCCGTGGCGCAGCAATATCTGGCGCAGGGCGCAAATGCGGCAGCGGCGAATACGCTGAAGGCGCTGGCGGTCAATCCTCCGGAGAATCCGGCGGATGTGGGAAACCTGGCGGAAGCGCTGGCCGATGCCGGCGATATCACCACGGCAGTCTCTCTGGTGCGCAGCAATATGCAGCAGGGCGTCAGGGGCGACGCGGGCGATTATGCGGCTCAGGTGGCGGTGCTGAACCAGGCTGGCCTGAGCGGAGAAGCGCAGAGCTTCCTGCGCAACCCGGAACTGCAATCCCGCAGCACGCCAGCCCAGCTGGCGGGGATTCAGAATGGCTATGTCATTCAGGAAGCCGATCGTCTGCGCGAGCAGAAACAGTATGCCGCCGCTTACGACAAACTGATTGGCGCGTTGCAGCACGATCCGCAGAATAGCGATCTGATGTTCGCCATGGGACGGCTTTACCAGTCCGGCAAGATGAACAAAGAAGCGGGCGTCGTCTATGACTACCTGATGACCCGAGACACGCCAACGCAGGATGCCCGCGTGGGCGCCATCGACGTGGCGCTCGCCAGTAACGACCTGCCGAAAGCGAAAAGCCTGGCGGCGGGGCTGCGCGGCGAGCAGACGCCGGAACGCCTGCTGTTAATGGCGCGCGTGGCGGAAGCCGACGGCGAGCATCAGCAGGCGCTGTCCTACCTGCGAACCGCGCGCGGTAAGATGATCGGCCTTGAGGGCGCCACGACCGGCACCACCCCGGTCATCGGCGGGATGGCGCTGACGGATAATCCGTTTATCAACAGAACCACGCTCTCCACGCGTCGTTCGCCTTCCGCCTATGGCACCGTAATGCCCTGGCAGCAGGATGCTGGCAGCAGCGATACGGTGCTTCAGACCGCTGGCGTCAACGTGCCATCGCAACAGAACCAGACGCTGCATCAGATCGATACCATGATGGATACCCTGGAGGAGCGTACCGGGACCTGGACGCAGGGTACTGTGCAGGTCAGAGGACGCGATGGCGAATCAGGCCTCAGCAAGCTGACCGAGGCGAAAGCGCCGCTGACCTGGTCAACGGTGCCTTACGGCGATACGCGCTTCGACTTTACGCTGACGCCGGTCACCCTCAGCGCGGGCAGCCCTTCCGGCAGCGCCCTGTCGCGCTTTGGTACGCAGGCGCTTGAGCAGGGCCGCATAGCGCAGGCGAACGACATCGATCCCGGCGAAGTGAAGCTTAACTCACCTGGATCGCAGAACGCCTCCGGCGTTGAGGTGAACCTCGGCCTGACCAACGATAATTTTAAAATCGATCTTGGCTCCACGCCGCTGGGGCAGGATCTCAGCACGCTGGTGGGTGGCGTTCAGTGGTCACCTAAGCTGACGGACTATCTGACGCTGATCCTGACCGGCGAGCGCCGCGCTGTCACCGACAGCCTGCTCTCCTACGTGGGCGTTGAAGATAAGCTGAGCGGCAAGCGCTGGGGCCGTGTGACGAAGAACGGCGGTAACGCGCTGTTGAGTTATGACAATGGCGATGCCGGATTCTATTTCGGTGCCGGCGGCTACAGCTACATCGGTGAAAACGTCAAGAGTAACCAGAGTATTGTCGGCAACGCGGGAGCCTATGTGCGCCCGTTCCACGACGCCAGCGGCGAACTGAAAACCGGTATCAGCATCAGCTGGATGGATTTCTCGAAAAACCTCAGCTACTACAGCTACGGCCAGGGGGGATACTTCAGCCCGCAGGACTTCGTGGCGGTTTCCTTCCCCGTTGACTGGAGCCGGAACTACGACGATCTGAAAATGTCCGTGGGCGGTTCAGTAGGCTATCAATCCTATTCACAGGATCGCAGCGCCTGGTTCCCGACCGATCCGGAGAAGCAGGCCCAGCTTGAGGGCTTTGCGGACAGAGGCTACGTTGAAGATGCTTACTATGAAGGCAGCAGCAAAAACGGCATTGGCTATAATCTGCACGCCGGCGCGGACTACAAGGTGAATAAAGATGTGACCATTGGTGGACAGCTGGGCTACGACACTTTTGGTGATTACAACGAAAGCACCGCCAGACTTTACTTCCGCTATATGCTCGGGGACAAATAAGCATGAGTGACTTACAGGATCGTACCCTGCACTACTATCGCCAGCAGCAGTCTCAGCCGGGCTGGTTCGATCTGCTCAGCCTGATGATTAACGGCATGTTACGCAATGGCGGCGAGCAGGAAAGCCACGCTTTTCTGCAACAGATGGGGGAGGATTTGGCAACACGCTACCCTCTGGGCGCCGCGCGGACCGTGGCAGACCTGGAAGCTCAGATTAACCAGGTTCTGGCACGCTTTAACTGGGGCTTCGTCGATCTGGCCCCGCGTGAGACCTCGCTGCTCATCTGTCACCATGCTTTGCCGACAGGAGATGGGCAGATGGCGGCGCAGAAGTGGCATCAGGCGCTGGGCGCGGTGCTGACCGGCCTCTACGCCCGCTGGCTGCGCGATCAGGGCGGCAGTCAGGCCGTCCCTGTGCTGTGTGAAGCAACCGACAGCGAAACAACGCTGAATTTCCGCTACCAGATGTAAGGAACAGGATAATGAGGTTTCTCAGGGCGAGTATGATGGTGCTGGCGTTAATGGCAGGCTGCGTGCAGGCGAGCGCGGCGGAAGGCTGGGGGGCGTTCAAAGGTCGCTATATGACCAGCGAAGGCCGCGTGCAGGATACCGGCAACAATAACATCAGCCACACTGAAGGGCAGGGCTACGCGATGCTGATGGCGGTGTGGTACAACGACCGCAGCGGCTTTGACAGCCTGTGGCGCTGGACGCAGCAGTACCTCCAGAATCCGCAGACCGGACTGTTCTACTGGAAATACGTTCCCTCAGCCGCCGATCCTGTTGCCGACAAGAACAACGCGTCCGATGGTGATGTCCTGATCGCCTGGGCGCTGCTAAAAGCGGGAGAGAAATGGCATAACAACGCTTATCTGGCCGCGTCGGATCGGATTCAGAAGGCCATCATTGCGCGGGACGTCATCACCTTTGGCGGCTATACGGTGATGCTTCCGGGTAATAATGGTTTTAATAAAACCAGCTATGTAGTGCTTAACCCTTCTTATTTCCTCTTTCCGGCGTGGCGCGACTTTGCCCGTCGCAGTCATCTGAAAGTCTGGAATACGCTGATCGATAGCGGCATGGCGCTGCTGGAAAAAATGCGCTTTGGCGAGGCGGGCCTGCCGGTTGACTGGGTGGCGCTGAACGCCGACGGCAGCGTTGCGCCTGCCACCGCATGGCCGCCGCGCTTCAGCTACGATGCCATACGCGTACCGCTCTATCTTTACTGGTACGATCCGCAAAGTTTGCAGCTGGTTCCGTTCCAGCGCTTCTGGATGAATTTTTCACGGTCACAGACCCCGGCGTGGATCGATGTGCTGAGCAATAACAAAGCGCCCTATAACATGGCGGGCGGCCTGCTGGCGGTGCGGGATTTGACCCTCAGTCAGAGTCAGTTCCTCAGTGACCGGCTGTATGACAAAGAGGATTACTACTCCTCCAGCCTGCGGCTGCTGACCTGGCTGGCGCTGAAAGATCGGTAAGAAAAAAGCGTGCCTCCGGCACGCTTTTTTGATCTTATCCACCGTGAGCCTGCGCCGCTCTGTCAGGAGGTTTCATCCGGGGGGGCTTCATCCGGCATGTGATCGTGAGGGAGGTTGCGGAAAGTAAGAACGTCCCCGGCATGCACGCTCTGCGGGCGGTCACTCTGTCCGGTCTGCTCGCTGATAAGGCCGATAATCTCTGCATCCTTATGCCATACCGTGCGGCGACTGAACATATGCTCATGGGGCTGGCGAAAGATGAACCGGAGGGCGGTATCCAGATCGCTGTAGCGGCAGGAGGAGAGGAACAACCAGAGTTTCTCTTCCGCCAGCGTGACCACATCGCCAAAGCGACGCGGTTTGCAAAGTTCTAACGCCTCTGTGGCAGAGAGTTCGGGCACCGTATCGAGGGCGATCAGCAACCCCTTACTGTTTTCCGGCAGCAGCGCGTTGTTGATGCGCCCGGTGACAGAACGGAAAAAGCATGCTGGTGGTAAATAGCCTCTTTCCTGCAAAGGGTGGATGGATCTGAGCAGTGCATCCAGTTCGGCAGGGACGTGACGATTATAAGCGTGCCCCTGAATCCCCTCCAGGATAGCGAACAGGCGCGACACCGGCGCGGTAAAGGGAACAATGGCGTTAACGCCGCAGGCAAGCAGAAGACGCTCGTTGCTGTAACGCAGCGCGGCTTGTTTTTCGCGCACCACAATTTTCAACGCGCTGCCCCGGCTGCGGCGCAGGCTGTGAATATGGCTCGCCAGGCTGGCTATCTCTTCACTGTGGTGCAGGGAAAACACCACGGTAGCGGCCTCTGCCTGGCGGGCGCGGCTGTACAGCTCAGCATTATTCTCAAACAGGCGCCAGTGGCTGGCGTCCGGCGCGGCATCCTCAAGTACGGACTTCTCCACCAGATAAAGCTGCACATCATCCGGCACTGGCGGCGCAGCCTGTTGTTCATCACTTATCTGTGTAAACCGCCCGGCAGTTAATGACAGCCGTAATGTCCGGTCAGTCAGCATACCGTCGTTATCTGTCCACCAGCTGATGCGGTAATCCCAGTGGTCATGATGCCGGCTGAGATGGGACAGGCCGCTAAGATAACGGTAAAAAGTTTGCAGCTGCGGACGAAGGGGATTGGTTTCCGGCGTGGCGGTAATAATGAGCAGGGTGGATTGCTGGGCGGCGATAAAAGCCTGCATTTTTTTCATCCAGCGATAGCGCGTATCTGCGGAGAGCATCTCCCACAATGAGGCTGTGGTGAAAAAGAGGATAACGCCGGGCGAGCGCGGAAGGATGGCCGCCGGATCGTCAGCCAGCCCCATCACCGCCTCTTCCGTCTCCGGCAGAACGATCGGCGCAACAGCGGCCGGATCGTCAGAGAGCAGAACGTCATGCCCCATTCCCGAATGGATAAGCGCAACCGGGTGCTGGGTGCTGACGCACTGCCGTGCCAGCAGACGCGCATCTTCCTCAGGGTTCACCGTTACCCAGTAGCAGCCCGCCGGCTGCATCCTCATACATGCCTGTGTGGCCTGTCCGAAACCCAGGGTGAAAGCGGACGTTGCTTTTTTTGTATCACTCATAGTTCAGGACCTTAGGGGTAGCCCGATTGACGTGAAGCTTTTCCAGGCTATTTTGCCAATATACCTGACTAGTTAAGGCAAACCCATTGAAACACGACTTAAGACTTTTCTTAAGTATAGCGAGGGATTTTTTTTGCTTATCGCCGAGATGGACGCGGGTATCGATATGCCGCGGGTAACAGATTATACTTGCCGCGGCGTCAGGTTTACGCGCGTTCTTTACAAAGGGCGCTCTGAACGGGCCGCCCCGGGTGTTCATGCGGTTTCCCGTCCGCCCGTTCAGGCAAAAAAGGCCGCTTTATCCCCGGAAAAGCCTTAATCGGGCGCTTACCGTGCGGGATAACTTAACAAGTAGCCGCCATACGATATACTCAGGACAGTTTTTGCTGCCCGCCCGGGGTGGCATACAGGATGTTGGAGAGCAGGCTTGCGCGTCAGTCGTTCATTAACGATAAAACAGATGGCGACCATATCGGGCGTTGCGGTTGTCACCATCTCTATTTTTATCGTCATTCAGCTTTTCCACTTTGTGCAGCAGCGCAGGATTGACTACGCCCAGCAGATGGAAAATGTGGCCCATACCGTGCGGGTGCCGCTGGCGCAGGCGGTGCTGAAGGCGGATATCAGCCAGGCTGAAGTGATCCTGAATTCGCTGAAACCGGCGGGGATTTTGGGCCGGGCGGAGGTCGTGCTGCCCGATGGGCTTCAGGCGCTGCATACCGATTTCGAACCTGCAAAGCCGGTCCCTGAACTCATCGCAAAAGTGTTTGAGCTGCCGGTGCAGATCACCGTGCCGCTCTATTCTGTTGAGCCATCTAATCCTAAACCGATGGCGCTGCTCATCCTTCAGGCAGACTCATGGCGGGTCTATCAGTTTATCCTCAGCGCCGTCTCAACGATGGTTACCACCTATCTTCTGCTGGCCCTGATCCTCTCCGTAGCGATCAGCTGGTGTATTAATAAGCTGATCGTGCGTCCACTGGGTAAAATTGCCAACGAGCTGCAGGCGCTACCGGCACAGGATGTGATTACCCATCAGCTGGCGCTGCCCAACCGTCACCGCAATGATGAGCTGGGGATGCTGATCCGCAGCTATAACCGCAATCAGAAGGTGGTGGAATCGGTTCATGATGAGATGAGCCAGCTGACCACCCGGTTCGCACTGACTAACCTGCCCAATAAGGCGCTGTTCCTGGCACTGCTTGAACAGCATCTCAGCGCCATCCCCGATGGCGAAATCTTTACGGTAATGGTGCTGCGCATAGAGACGCTGGAGGACGCGAACGGCGTGGTGACGGATGAACAGCGGGACGCGCTGCTGCTTACGCTGCTGGAAAAGATCCGCGGCTGTATTGATGATGCCACGGTCGTGGGGCAGCTCTCCCTTAGCGACTTTGCGCTGCTCGTTAAGCGGGCGAATAACCCTTTCCGCGCCATGCGGCTGGCGAGGGTATTGCTGATGCGCCTTAACCAGCCGGTGACGCTGCATCAGATGCAGCTGCGGCCTGTTCTCAGTATCGGCATCACCCAACGTGCCGCCAGCCAGACGACCGCTCAGGATTTTCTCAGCCGCGCGGCCTCGGCGATGATGTCGGCTCACCAGCAGGGTAAAAATCAGATTTTATTCTTCGATCCGGCCATGATGGCGCGAGCGCACAAACGCCTGACGCAGGAGTACGACATCCTGCAAGGCCTGGCTGAAGGGGAGTTCAGGCTGTTTCTGCAACCGCAGGTGGATATGCACAGCGGCAGGCTGGTGGGGGCCGAAGCGCTGCTTCGTCAGCATCAGCCGGACGGCAGCTGGGCGCTGCCGGAAGAGCTGATTGTCAATGCCGAGGAGATTGGCGTGATCGGTTCGCTGGGGCGCTGGGTGTTTGAAGAGTCGTGCCAGGTACTGGCCGACTGGCAGAAACAGGGCATTGCACTGCCGCTGAGCGTCAATCTCTCCGCCGTGCAGCTGCGGGAGCCGGATATGGTGACGCACCTCCGCGATCTTATCCAAAAACACCGTATTACGCCAGGCAGCCTGATGCTGGAAATCACCGAGACTGCTCAGATAGGCGAGCCAGAGAAGGCGCTGCGGCTGTTGAGCGAGCTTCAACAGGTGGGTGTCGCCGTGGCGCTGGATGATTTTGGTATGGGCTACGCCAATCTGAACTGGCTCAGCCAGTTTAAATCATTGCCCGTCAGCAAGCTGAAAATGGATCGCAGCTTCGTCTGTATGCTGCCGCATGATGACACTATGGTACGCATCGTGGCCGCCATTGCGGAGATTGTCGGGCTGGATGTCATTGCCGAGGGCGTGGAAACCGCCGATCAGCGCGACTGGCTGCTGGCGCGTGGGATTCAGATAGGCCAGGGGTATCTCTACTCGGAGGCGCTGCCGGTCGCCTCATTCAACCAGAAGTATTTTTCCCCGGCACCGCAAGCTTAGCGGTCATCCTCTACCTATCAGTGGCCCTGTTGTCCTTTTTCTTTTGATCAAAAAGCGCAGGGATAGGTTTTGCTGACGTGATTCAGCTCATAAAACGCTATCTGCATCCGCCGTGGCATGTGACAAGTTATATCAATCTCGTTAACGGGGTGTTATTTTCACGCGCATATTCGACCATAACGAAAGCGATAACCCGCCATCCACGCAGCACGGACATTTTATGAAACTATCCCTGTTTAAAAGCCTTTATTTCCAGGTGTTAACGGCGATCGCCGTCGGCGTCTTGCTGGGTCACTTCTATCCCGAGCTGGGCGCGCAGATGAAGCCGCTGGGCGACGCCTTTGTTAAGCTCATCAAAATGATCATCGCGCCGGTGATTTTCTGCACCGTCGTGACCGGCATTGCCGGCATGGAAAGTATGAAGGCGGTCGGGCGCACCGGCGCCGTGGCGCTGCTCTATTTTGAAATCGTCAGTACGGTGGCACTGATTATCGGTCTGGTCGTGGTCAACGTGCTACAGCCCGGCGCCGGAATGAATGTTGACCCGAGCACGCTGGATGCGAAGGCGGTGGCGGTGTATGCACAGCAGGCCGAAAGTCAGGGCGTGATCGCTTTCCTGCTCGACGTTATCCCCGGTAGCGTGATCGGCGCATTCGCCAGCGGCAATATCCTTCAGGTGCTGCTTTTCGCCATCATGTTCGGCTTTGCGCTGCATCGTCTGGGCAGCAAAGGCACGCTGGTGTTTAACTTCATTGAAAGCTTCTCCCAGGTGATTTTCGGCATCATCAATATGATTATGCGTCTCGCCCCCATCGGTGCCTTTGGCGCGATGGCGTTTACCATCGGTAAATATGGCGTCGGCTCGCTGGTGCAGCTGGGTCAGTTGATTATCTGCTTCTACATCACCTGCGTACTCTTTGTGGTGGTGGTGCTGGGCCTGATTGCCCGGGTAGTCGGTTTCAACATCTTCAAATTTATTGCCTATATCAAAGAAGAGCTGCTAATCGTGCTGGGCACTTCCTCTTCCGAGTCCGCGCTGCCGCGAATGCTGGCGAAGATGGAGAATCTGGGCTGTAAGAAATCCGTGGTCGGGCTGGTGATCCCAACGGGCTACTCGTTCAATCTGGACGGAACCTCCATTTACCTGACGATGGCCGCCGTGTTTATTGCTCAGGCGACCAATGCGCATATGGATATCACGCACCAGATCACGCTGCTGGTGGTGCTGCTGCTCTCCTCGAAAGGGGCGGCGGGCGTCACCGGGAGCGGCTTTATCGTGCTGGCGGCGACGCTCTCTGCGGTAGGCCATCTGCCGGTCGCAGGCCTGGCATTGATTCTGGGTATCGACCGCTTTATGTCCGAAGCGCGTGCGCTGACTAATCTGGTGGGTAACGGTGTGGCCACGGTTGTGGTGGCGAAGTGGGTTGGGCAGCTGGATGAGAAACAGCTGAAAGAGACGCTCTCTTCCCGGAAAAAACAGGAAAAAACAGCCTGAAAGGTGACAATAACCGTCTAATTACATAAATATCCCGCCATATGCCCGTCGCGACTTGCCCTCGCGGCGGGCATTTGCATAATAACCCTCACAGATTTTTTTCCTTTTTTCACCCGGTGGCGCGACATCCTTGCCGGCGCGTGGTCTAAGAAGCTGCTCCGTAAAAAAACAGCGGCTTCCCTGAGTTATCCTTTACGTCGATAACCACAGGCCGTAGATCGCCAGTGATTTTTTTGGTTTGTGATTGAGTAGGGGTTCACATGCAGGGCACCAGAATGCGTCTTTTGATTGGTGGGATAGTGCTGGCCGCCGCCACCACTGTGCAGGCTGAAACACTCCAACCCGATCCCGCCTGGCAGCAGGGAAAACTGGATAACGGTTTTCGCTGGCAGGTGCTGACAACGCCGCAGCGGCCAAGTGACCGCGTTGAAGTACGCTTGCTGATCAATACCGGTTCGCTGGTGGAGAGTACGCAGCAGGCCGGATTCACCCATCTGTTACCCCGTCTGGCGCTGGTGCACAACGTCAGGCTGGAACCCGCGCAGCAGCGCTCGCTCTGGCAGCAGGGGATCGATCACGATCGCCCACAGCCCCCAGCGCTCACCTCCTATGACCATACGCTCTATACATTAAGCCTGCCGAACAACCGTCCCGAGCTGTTGAAAGAGGCGCTGAACTGGCTGGCTGCCACCGCCGGCGAGATGAACATCGATGAGCAGACGGTCACTACCGCCCTCAGTGCGGATGACCCCATCGCCACCTGGCCCGGCAACCCGCAGGACGTCTGGTGGCGCTATCGGCTGAAAGGCTCGACGCTGCTGGGCCACGATCCGGCCCCGGCGGTCAGCCAGCCGGTCGATCCGCAAAAGCTGAACGCCTTTTATCGGCAGTGGTACACGCCGGACGCCATGACGCTGTTTGTGGTCGGCAACGTTGACAGCCGCAGCCTGGCTGAACAGATCGGCAAAACGTTCTCGTCGCTTCAGGGCCAGCGGGAAGTGCCCTCCCCGATGCCAACGCTCTCACCGCTGCCGACGCAGCCGGTCAACCTGGTGAACAGCAGCCTCCGGCAGGATCGCCTGTCGCTGGTCTGGGATAACCCGTGGCAGCCGATCCGCGAGTCGCAAAGCTTGCAGCGCTACTGGCAGAGCGATCTGGCCCGCGAAGCGCTGTTCTGGCACGTGCAGAAGGTGCTATCGGAGAATAAAGCCCAGAAGGTTCAGGTCGGCTTTGACTGCCGCGTGCTCTATCAGCGCGCCCAGTGCGCGATCAATATCGACGCGGACAACGCCACGCTGGAGAGCAACCTGAAACTGATCGCCCAGGAGATGGCGAATATTCGTGATAACGGTCTGCCGCAGGAGGAGTTTGACGCGCTGATGGCGCAGAAAACGGTGGAGTTGAATAAGCTGTTTGCCACCTATGCCCGCACCGATACTGACGTACTGATGAGCCAGCGGCTGCGGTCGCAGCAGAATGCGGTGGTGGATATCGCCCCGGAACAGTATCAGAAGCTGCGGCAGACTTTTCTGTCCGGCCTGACGCTGTCACTGATGAATCAGGAACTGCGGCAGCAGCTTTCTCAGGAGCTGACGATGGTGCTGATGCAGCCGCAGGGCGAACCGGAAACCAACGTAAAAACGCTTCAGAACATCTGGCAGACGGTAATGACGCCCGCGCCGGAACCGGCGGCTGTCGTCGATGAAACCCAGCCCGAAGTCTCCGATATTCCGGTCCGGCAAAACTAAGTGGGCAGGGCGGCGTTAAGCCGCTCTGCTGCCTACCAGGCCCGTGCGCGCAGCCATTCATTGACCAGCATCGGCCAGCTTGCCAGCGGCAGGTCAGCGACATTGCGGATGCCAAAGCCGTGCCCGCCTTTCTCGTAAAAGTGCAGCTCGCTGGAAACCTTATGCTCGCGCAGCGCGCTGAACATCACCATGCTGTTATTGATCGGCACCGACTCATCATTTACGGCATGGATCAGCAGCGTCTGCGGCGTCTGCTCCGTTACCCGCGTTTCCAGTGAATACGCGTCGATTTCCCGCTGAACAGGATGCTCACCCAGCAGCCGCAGGCGCGAGCCCGGATGCGCCAGCCCCTCGCGCATGCTGATGACCGGATAGAGCAGTACCATCGCGTCGGGCCGGGCGCTCAGCGAATCGGCAATATCCTGTATTGGATAGAGTTTTTCACCGAAGCGGGTGCCAGCGCTGGCGGCGACGTAGCCACCGGCGGAGAAGCCCATCATCACGATGCGCTTGCCGTTAAGCTTGCGGGCGGCGCGATGACGAAGCACGCGAATAGCACGCTGTGCGTCGGCCAGCGGCGCGTCGCTGCCTTCGTGATGGCCATCCTGTGGAAAACGATAGGTCATCACCGCCAGCGTATAGCCCATCGCGGTGAAAAACATCGCCAGCGCACTGCCTTCTTTATCGATCATGATGCGTTCAAAGCCGCCGCCGGGTGTAACCAGCAGCGTGACGTCATTGTCGTTCTTCTCGTCGGGATACCAGAACGCGATCTCCGGGCTGCGGACACCGCTGGCGGCACGATCGAAGGGTTCATATTCCTTCGCGAGATCGACGATCTGCGGCTGAACGCGCGAGTCGCTGGCGCCAGGGGCGTCGCCCTGCGGCCAGATAGTAATAATTTCAGTTTTCATAGGCGCTCCTGAGCAGCATTATTTGAGTATAGGCCAGCCGTTAAAAATAACGGGCGGACCGGTCAGGAATAAGGTGAATAGCGATGACAGTGCCGTTTTATAAATAAAGCGTCCAGCTTTTGCCTCGCGTTTTGTCCAGAATCAGACTATACCCAGCGGTACTGTCCGTATCCGTTTTAGTGACCTGGCGCCCCAGCACCGTAAGCAGGAAAATAGAGTATAAAATTTACTACTGTTTTTATTTAAGTGATATAAGTTTTATCTCCATAAAAATCATGAAGTTAAGATTTAAACTAATGCCGTGGCATAGCAATTTAAAAGAAAGGCTTAAATTATTTTTCTGTTAAATTCCGTTTATTACCTGCGGGATAAAGGCCGATTGAAAATAACAGCTTAATACCAATATTAGCCGCTGAAATAAGGGAGCGCTTTTATTTTCGGGATGAAGCTAAAAGAGAGTGTGGGATTTTATTTTGCTGATTTAACTTTAGGCAGGGAGATAATTATGGCGGGTGGAGGCGTTAATCAGGAGCACCCGACAGGATGCTCCTGAGCGACAGCGAATCAGGCTGGCATTGCGGCCCGGGGAATAATGGCCCCACGGTGCTGGATCACGGTGCTGGCAGTAAGGTGACCGCGTTTCGCCGCCTCTTCTGCACTGCCGCCGCAAAGCCGTACCGCCAGATAACCTGCGCTGAACGAGTCGCCGGCTGCGGTAGTATCGATCACTTTGCTGGCAGGGAGCTGCACGGCAGGAACCTCAATCAGTGACGCATCCGGTAGCGACACCAGGCAGGACTCCGCGCCCCGCTTGATAACAATTTCGCTGACGCCTGCGGCGCGCGTTCGCGCAATCACCTTCTCCACGTCCGCCTCGCCCCAGAGCAGGGTTTCATCATCCAGCGTCAGGAAAGCGATATCCGTGCAGGCGAGCATGGCCTGATAGGCGGTCTGCGTCTCGTCTGCAGAAGCCCACAGGCGCGGGCGGTAGTTATTATCAAAAATAACCTTCCCGCCGTTGCGACGACAGGCTGACAGCAGCGTCATCAGCTTCTCACGGCTCTGCGGCGTGAGAATAGCCAGGCTGATGCCGCTCAGGTAGAGATAGTCGAACTCCGCCAGCTGCTGACAGATCTCCTCTGCGCGATCGCTCTCAAGCCAGTAACGGGCCGCCGCGTCGTTACGCCAGTAATAGAAGGTGCGCTCGCCGCTGGCGTCCGTCTCGATGACATAAAGGCCCGGCAGCTTATTATCCATACGCTGGATTAGGGCGGTCTGGACCTCTTCCTGCTGCCATGCGGCGATCATCTCACTGCTGAAGCTGTCGGTACCGAGCGCGGTAACATAATCCACGCTCAGCTGCGAAGCCTCAACCTGGCGGGCAATGTAGACCGCCGTGTTGAGGGTGTCACCGCCAAATTCACGGCTTAAGTCATTGTTTTTTTGTGAAAGCTCAATCATACATTCGCCGATTACGGCGATTCTTTTCTGGGTCATTTTCATCAGTCCGTTATCTGTTCTGCCCCTAGTTTCACCGTGGCTGGGGATGGAGTCAATAATTTAAAACGCCGTTTTATTTTTATGTGTCATCACGCCTGTTTTTCCGTTTCCTGGCTGTTTATCCGCTTTTCAGGGCGGTCTGAGCAAATTTTGCCGACGCTGGCCGCGCCGGGTTAGCGCTGAGCGTTCGACAAAACCTTAATTTTCGCTCACGTTGGAGTTTACCGCTTCGGTTAGGGTAATGTCCTTTCGCCCGCTCTCGACTATCTTTACTGAAGACAGAAGCGAGCATGGAGAACAGGTATGTCACGCACCGGGAAAATAATCAGTTGGATTGTCGGGATTTTTTTGCTGCTGGTTGTCGTGGTGGCGATCGTTATCGCCACCTTTGACTGGAACCGTATTAAGCCAACTATCAACCAGAAGGTCTCGACGGAGCTGAACCGTCCCTTTGCCATTCGCGGCGATTTGGGCGTCGCCTGGACGCGTAACCGGGAGGAGCCGGGCTGGCGCAGCTGGATCCCCTGGCCGCATGTGCATGCCGACGATATTCTGCTCGGCAATCCTCCTGACATCCCCGAAGTGACTATGGTCCACCTCCAGCGCGCGGAGGCGACCCTGGCACCGCTGGCGCTGCTGGGAAAAGAGGTTTATATCCCGTGGATTAAACTGACCCAGCCCGACGCCAGGCTGATCCAGACCGCTGAGGGGAAAAACAACTGGACCTTTAACCTTGCCGGCAGTGACAACGCCGATGCGGACCAGCCGCCATCCGCCTGGTCGTTCCGCCTCGATAACATTATGTTTGATCGCAGTCAGATTGCTTATCAGGATGCGATCAATAAGGCGGACGTCCAGGTCACGGTTAATCCACTGGGTAAACCTGTGCCCTTTTCTCAGGTCACGGGCAATCAGGAAGAGGCCAGCCAGAAAGGGGCGTCTGACTTTGTGTTCGGCTGGAAGGCCAGCGGCACCTATAACGATGAAAAGCTCACCGGCGAGGGGAAAATTGGCGGCATGCTTTCCCTGCGCAGCCAGACAACCCCTTTCCCCCTTCAGGCCGATGTGCGCAACGGCACCACCCGTGTTCAGGTCGCGGGCAGCCTGCAAGATCCGCTCAATCTGGGCGGCCTGAATATACGGCTGCGCTTCTCTGGCGATACGCTGGCCAACCTCTATGGCCTGACGGGTATTCTGCTGCCCGACACGCCTCCTTACGAAACGGATGGACGCCTGATTGCCCGCTTCCAGCAGAAGGGCGGCCCGGTGTTCCGTTATGAGAAGTTCAATGGTCATATCGGTGACAGCGACATTCACGGCTCACTGACCTATACCCAGGGCAAACCACGGCCCAAACTGGAAGGTTCGCTGGCGTCACGACAGCTGCGCATGGCGGATCTCGGCCCGCTGATAGGCGTTAATTCCGGGAAAGGCAGCGAAAAAACCGAACAGGCAAAAGCGAAGCGCGGTGAGGCGGACAACCAGCCTGCCGATCGCGTGCTGCCGCATGATAAGTTTGAAACCAAAAGCTGGGACGTCATGGATGCCGACGTGAAGTTTCGCGGCGAGCGCATTGAGCACAGCAATTCGCTGCCGCTCAGCGATCTCTATACGCATCTTGTCCTGAAAAACGGCAATATCCTGCTCGATCCGCTGCGCTTTGGCATCGCGGGAGGCAACCTCAACGCCACAATACGGATGGAGGGAGACCGGACGCCGATGCGCGCCCGTGCCGATCTGCATGCCCGTAACCTGAAGCTGAAACAGCTTTTCCCGGACGTTGAAGCGATGCAGAGCAGTATGGGACAGATTAACGGCGATGCCACGCTGCGCGGCACCGGGAATTCCGTGGCGGATATCCTGGCGACCAGCAATGGCGATCTGAAGCTGCTGATGAATGATGGCGTTATCAGCCGTAACCTGATGGAGATCGTCGGCCTGAACGTGGGGAACTACGTGGTGGGCAAGCTGTTTGGCGATGATGAAGTGCGGATTAACTGTGCCGCCGCCGATCTGAACGTGACGAACGGTCTGGCCGCCACCCGGCTGTTTGTTTTTGATACGCAGAACGCGGTCGTTAATATCAGCGGCACCACAAACTTCGCTAACGAGCGGCTGGATCTTTCAATCGACCCTGAAAGTAAGGGTATCCGCATCGTTACCCTGCGCTCACCGCTCTACGTGCGCGGCACTTTTAAAAATCCGGACGCGGGCGTGAAGGCCGGACCGCTGCTTGCCCGTGGTGCCGCTGCCGTTGCGTTGGGTGCCGTGGTGGCTCCGGCGGCGGCGCTGCTTGCGCTGATCTCGCCCAGCGATAATGAAGGCAACCAGTGTACTAACGTGCTGCAACAGATGAAGAGCGACAAAAAATAAAAAAACCTGCTCAGCAGAGCTGAGCAGGTGGATGCAGGACAAGCGGCTTGCTTGAGACGTTCTGGCCGCTCTTTACGGGCCAGAGGCACTGATAGCTGCGTCGTGCGGGTTATGGGTGGTGAGTCCGGCTTCCCATCCGGACTTCCAGCACCCTATCCGGCTTAATCGAACAGCGAGTCGTGCAGCGTCTCTTTGCTGGCCAGCAGGGCGCACAGCGTCAGGCAGGCCATCGCCGCCAGGTAGACGCCGACATAGAACAGGCCATAGTTATGCGCCAGCCAGGTCGCGATATAGGGTGCGACGGAAGCGCCCAGGATCGAGGAGAGGTTGTAGGAAAATGACGCGCCCGTATAGCGGACTTCCGTCGGGAACAGCTCCGGCAGGAGCGCGCCCATCGGGCCAAACGTCAGGCCCATAATGCTCAGTCCGAAGACCAGGAACGCCAGCACCATGGCCGGGCTGCCTGAGCCCAGCATTGACGGGAAAATCATCGCAAAGGCGATAATCATCAGCGTAATGACAATCATCGTTTTACGGCGGCCATAGCGGTCAGCCAGCAGGCCGGCGATCGGCACCATGATGCCAAAGCCAATGACCGCCAGCATCAGCATCCACAGCATGGTATTGCGCGGGAAGCCCAGCCCGCCCGGCGCGGCGGTGGTGCCATATGACATGGAGTAGACCGTCATAATGTAAAACAGGGTGTAGGTTGCCAGCATAATGAAGGTGCCGATAATGGTCGCCTTCAGATGCTTCGTCAGCAGCGTTCCAATCGGAACTTTGACCTGCTTCTTCTCTTTTTTCACTTTCGCGAACACCGGTGACTCATGCAGCGAGACGCGAACGTAAAGGCCCACCAGCACCAGCACGGCGGAAAGAATAAAAGGAACGCGCCAGCCCCACTGCATAAACTGATCGTCAGTCAGCAGCCAGGAGAGCAGCAGGAAGGTGCCGTTGGCAAAGAAGAAGCCAATAGGGGCGCCAAGCTGGGGGAAAGAGCCGTAGAGCGCGCGCTTCTTCGCCGGGGCATTTTCGGTGGCCAGCAGTGCCGCGCCGCCCCATTCACCGCCCAGGCCGAGACCCTGACCAAAGCGGGCCAGCGCCAGCAGCAGCGGTGCAAAGACGCCAATGGTTTCATAACCCGGCAGCAGGCCGATCACGACGGTGGAGATCCCCATCGTCAGCAGTGAGGCGACAAGCGTAGCCTTGCGGCCTACGCGATCGCCAAAGTGGCCAAAGACCGCTGACCCGATAGGGCGGGCGATAAACGCAATCGCAAAGGTCGCCAGCGACTGGAGCGTGGCAACGGTTGCATCACCCTGAGGAAAGAAGATATGCGGAAAAACGATGACCGCAGCGGTTGCATAGATGTAAAAATCAAAAAATTCGATAGCGGTGCCGACCAGCGAAGCAACGAGTACTTTACCGCGTGAGTTTACGGGCGTGGCGTCATTTTCGGCGTCGGGCGATGTGGCGATGGAGGCTTGCATAGCAGTTTCTTATTTATAATACGTAAAAAAGAATCTTACGCACCCGCCCCCACGCATTCAATGGTGAAAAGCCCGTCGCAGCAGGCGCCCGGCGCGATAAAGAGGATCCTGCGAGAGATGGCTGGATTGCCGGGCGATGGCAGGGTGAATTGACGATTTTCTGGCAAGATTCACTAAGGATCGGCTTATAAAAAGTATCTGCTCAGCTATAAATGCTGGGTACAGCCTGAAAGTTAACCACTAAACCAGATTTTTAACTGAATTACCGGAATAAAACGCGTATCCCCGGCTCCTCCTGCTCCCACTTACCTGCTATTTCCGGATAGCGTCCCCGGCCACTAAATAAATGTTAAATCAGCCGCATTTACCGTCGCCGATCTCTTTCTTTTCTGATCGAAAACAGGACGCGGTTTTTTGCAGCAAATAGACTTCTGGCCGATCAATTTTTCCGGAATCTTTCAGGAGGAGCTTTGCGATGCTGCTAAAACGTCGAACGCTGAGCGGGCTGTTGCTGCCCGTGTGGATGGGGGCGGCGTTTATTCCCGCATTCTCTTCGCATACTCCGCGGCTACGTGAAGGGTTTAAATATCTTTACGGGAAAAGCTAATGTTTGCGTCGGCCAGCAAGAACACTTTTAAAGTGGTGGTGATGCTCGGGATGCTGGTGATTATTCTGGCTGGCATCCGCGCCGGCGCTGAAATCATCGTGCCCTTTATCCTCGCCATGTTCGTGGCGGTGATCCTGAATCCGCTGGTCCGGCTGTTGCAGCGCGCAGGCCTGCCCAGAATGCTGGCTGTTTCGCTGCTGGCCGGGGCTATCGTGATGGCGGGCGCGCTGCTGCTGAGCACGCTGGTGACAATGCTGAACGATTTTTCCCGCACGCTGCCGCAATATCGGCAGGTGCTGCTGGCGTCGCTGCTGGCGTTTCAGCAGCGGGCAGGCCAGCTGGGGGTGTCTGTGTCCACCGAGGCGCTGATAACCATGGTCGATCCCAACGCGACGCTCAACCTGGCGAGCTGGCTGCTCACCCAGCTTTCCGGCGCGGTCTCCGGTATTTTCCTGCTGCTGATGACCGTGGTCTTCATGCTGTTCGAAGTACCGCTGCTGACGGATAAGCTCCAGCATCTGCTCCGCCCGCCCTCCGCTGGCATGGCCGCTATCAGGCGGGCGCTCGACAGCGTCAGTCGTTATCTGGTGCTGAAAACCGCTATCAGCCTGTTCACCGGTATTCTCGTCTGGCTGATGCTGCTGCTGCTGGAGGTCCGCTTTGCGCTACTGTGGGGCGTGCTGGCTTTTGCGCTTAACTATATTCCCAATATCGGTTCGATCATTGCGGCAGTGCCAGCGATTATTCAGGTGCTGATTTTCAACGGCTCTGGCGAGGGGCTGCTGGTGGCTACAGGCTACCTGCTGATCAATCTGGTGATTGGCAATATGCTGGAGCCGCGGCTGATGGGGCGCGGGCTGGGGCTTTCCACGCTGGTGGTGTTTCTGTCGCTGATATTCTGGGGCTGGCTGCTGGGCCCGGTGGGCATGTTGCTCTCCGTGCCGCTGACTATCGTGGCAAAAATCGCGCTGGAACAGAGCCGGGACGGGGCGCCGCTGGCGCTGCTGCTCAGCGACAGCAGCGGCCCGCAGCAGAATTAATGCAGCGTCTGGTTAATCCGCCGCAGCATCCAGGGAAAGAACGGGTTGGAAGACTGGCGCATCAGCGTATCAAGGCTGACGATCAGGACCGAACGCTCGCCGCGCGGCGACAGGGAACCGAAGCTGACGCCGAACTCATTGAGCCTCTCCGGCGTGCGGCCGTACAACGAGTCGCTGAACGGAAAGGGTAACGCCACGTGGGAGAGGGAATAGATATCGCCGGGATAGTTGATGCCCAGCGGTATGCGGGACGTGGACGTCGCGCCAGCCAGCGTCGTTTCCGCCACCGCTGCACTGCTCTGTGGCGAGGTATTGGTCACCACTCTGGTCGTGTAATGCCGTGGCGCGGGAGGCAGTAAATGGTCTGCGGCATCTCTGGCACTTTTGCGCATCAGCGGTGAAAGCTGCACCGCCTGATTGACATCAAACAGTACCAGCTCACTGCCGTTATCCGGCAGCAGGTTGTAAAGCGCGCGGATCACCGCAGGCGTACTTACCGTGGCATCTGCCACCGACTGGAAAGTGAGCACCGGCGGGGCTTTATCCAGCAACGTATTCTCTCTTTCCTGGTGCAGCTGCGTTTGCAATGCGCTGGTCAGCAGCCAGGACTGCCGCGCCGCTTTGACCGGGAAGGAGTTGTACTTAAACGGATTGAATTCCGGCA
The DNA here is from genome assembly GCF_039023475.1 of Erwinia psychrophila. NCBI lineage: Bacteria > Pseudomonadati > Pseudomonadota > Gammaproteobacteria > Enterobacterales > Erwiniaceae > Erwinia > Erwinia psychrophila. The sequence goes on along the minus strand of NZ_JBCHVB010000004.1, from coordinate 226,838 downwards.
GGATGCTGAGCCAGGCCGAGCGGGCAAACGCAGGCAGGAGCGAAGGCAGTCCCGCGAGCCCGGCATAGCGCGCATAGCTGCTGACGCCGATCATCGGCGAAATCAGGATCAGGCGGCTGGGCAGCGGCAGGGAGGGATCCTCCAGGGCGTCCAGCGTGTATTTCATGGCGAGCGCGCCGCCGTTGGAAAAGCCCATGATTTGCAGCGGTGCGCCAGCCGGCACACGCTGCCTGGCTTCACGAACGGCCAGCCGGGTAGCCGCCATCCAGTCTTCCCATTCTACTTTCGTCAGCGCCGCCGGCACCGTGCCGTGACCCGGCAGGCGAATGGCTACCACAACATAGCCTTGCTGCTGATAATTGACGGCAAAATGCCGCAAGCTGTAGGGCGAATCCGTCAGCCCGTGCAGCAGAACCACCGCGCCACGCGGCGTTCCCTGCGGAAGCAGTTCATAAGAGCGGTTCCAGTCGGTGGCAAAATGGCCCGGATAGACCGGGCTTTTTTCAGCGTAGCGGTTGAGCGTTTCCGACGTATCCGCGATTTTGTCAGTAACGTTGCGCTTCATGTCGGCAAAGATTTTTTGTTCGTTTTGCAGATAATCCGTCCAGCTATCCCGATCCATCTGGCTGTCGCTCAGCTCATCCGGTACCCACTTATGCCAGGGCTGCAAATCGGGTCCACGCTCCGTTAGCGCCACGCGCAGCGCCAGCAGGGCGACCGTCGCTATCAGCAGAACGATCAGCGATCGCTTTAACCAGACTTTTGTCCTTCTCAGCATTATGGGAGCGTCCTCTCTGTTATCGGTCTGAAGTGTAGATTGAATCTGCCACCTGGCGTTGATCGTTGTCATCTCTCACCGGCGATGAACGGCCCGGACAGGCAGCTAAATGCAAAGCGTTGATAAAAGGTTTAGGAAAAAAACAGCAAGTAATAACCTAGAGTTATCACATAACATTATGTTTTATAATGGTTATTAAGGCTGACTCAGGAAAAATGATTGCTTTTTTTAACAATTTACTTCATCCATCAGCGGAACTATAGTGACGGCGATTTCATCACTGGAGACCTCAGTTGGACAGTCACCCTTTAAGTTTTACCCTTTAAGGTAAGCCAACTCCATTGTTTGCTTGCCGAAAACCGGCGGGCAATGTTTCACCTCTCTCGTGTCACATCCCCGTTTTGCCCCTAAATGTTGTCCCGTGCTGATGCCGGGCAAGGAACGTACTATGAAAGAACCTCCAACCAGCGGCGGGCGATGGCACACAGGCAGAATAAGGAGTGACTGCTCACTGTAATCCTCCTGTCCGTTTCTGCTTTCTGTCCCCGTCCCGATCCCCAAAGAACGTAAAAATCCTCATGCGCAGGAGAGATGCCCCGCGCCTGAATAAAAATAAGTAAGGATCCGGCAGATGAAAATGCATAACGCCAACATAAAACTCGCCTGCGATTTGGCTTTCGCCCGCGAGATGACACAAAGCCTGGACAGCACCCTGGCACACCTTAACACCCAGCGCAGTGGCCTGACCGTAGCCGATGCCGCTGAGCGCCTGCTGAAGCATGGCAAAAATCAGGTTGCTAATGAAAAAGCGCCGCATGCGCTGCTACAGCTGGTTCAGGCCTTCAATAATCCTTTTATCTGGGTGCTGATGGTGCTGGCCGCTATCAGCTATTTCACCGACTACGTTTTACCGCTGCGCCAGGGGGAAGAGACCGATCTGACCGGCGTGAGCATCATGCTGATCATGGTTTTGCTCAGCGGACTGCTGCGTTTCTGGCAGGAGTACCGTACTAACAAAGCGGCGGACGCGCTGAAATCCCTGGTACGTACGACTGCCACGGTGATCCGCCGCCGCAGTGAAACATCGCAGCCGGTGAAAATGGTGATTTCGCTGCAGGATGTGGTGCCCGGCGACATTGTTTTCCTTGCGGCGGGCGACAGGGTGCCGGCAGATAGCCGCCTGCTGACGTCCCGCGATCTGTTGGTCAGCCAGGCGGCGCTGAGCGGCGAGGCTATCCCGGTGGAGAAATACGTCACGGCCTCCGGCATCCGCGCGAAAAGGATCGCTGAGAACAGGGACGAAAACGATCTGCTGAACAGGCCGGATACCTGCCTGATGGGGACAACCGTTGCCAGCGGCACGGCAACGGCGGTGGTCGTGGCGACCGGGAATAACACCTGGTTTGGTTCGCTGGCGAAATCCGTGGTGGGCAAACGTCCGCAGACCGCCTTCGATCGCGGCGTGAACAGCGTTAGCTGGCTGCTGATCCGCTTTATGCTGGTAATGGTGCCGGTCGTGTTGTTTATCAACGGCTTCACCAAAGGTGACTGGAGCGATGCGCTGATGTTTGCGCTGGCAGTGGCGGTGGGTCTGACGCCGGAGATGCTGCCGATGATTGTCAGCTCCAACCTGGCGAAAGGCGCTATCGCGATGGCCCGCCGCAAGGTGGTGGTGAAACGCCTTAACGCCATCCAGAACTTCGGGGCGATGGACGTGCTCTGCACCGATAAAACCGGCACGCTGACCCGCGACCGCATTATCCTCGCGCAGCATCTGGATGCATATGGCCGGAGCAGTGAGCAGGTGCTTCAACTGGCGTGGCTGAACAGCCGCCACCAGAGCGGAGTGAGGAACCTGATGGACAAGGCGATCCTCAGCTACAGTCAGGGCGGCCTGGCCCTCAGCGGGCTACGCCGCTACCGTAAAATTGACGAGCTGCCGTTTGATTTTGAACGGCGCCGCCTGTCGGTTGTGGTCGCGGGCGAAAATAATCAGCACCAGCTGATCTGCAAAGGCGCGGCGGATGAAATGCTGGCCATCTCCACCCACTGGATGGACGGCGGTGAACGTCGTCCGCTGGACGCCGCTGCCCGTCAGCAGTGGTGCCAGCATGTCGGGGAACTCAATCAGCAGGGTTTCCGGGTACTGCTTGTCGGCGAGCGCAAGCTGGGAGAAAACCGGCTGGCGCGGCCGCTGAATAAAGAGGACGAGCGTGAACTGACGCTCTGTGGCCTGCTGACCTTTCTCGATCCGGCCAAAGAGAGCGCCGGGCAGGCTATCGCAGCGCTGCATGAAAATGGCGTGACGGTTAAAGTGCTGACCGGCGATAACGCCGTCATCACCAGCAAAATTTGCCGGGATGTCGGACTGGCGCCCGGCGAACCGCTGTGCGGCAGCGACATTGCACGGCTGGACGACAGCGCGCTTTCCCGGCTGGTTGAGGAGCGGACCCTTTTCTGCCGCCTGACGCCCCGGCAGAAGTCCCGCGTGCTCCAGGCGCTCCAGCATAACGGCCATACCGTCGGCTTCCTTGGCGATGGCATTAACGATGCCCCGGCGCTGCGGGATGCGGATATCGGCATTTCAGTGGATACCGCCACTGATATCGCGAAAGAGTCTGCTGACATTATTCTGCTGGAAAAGAACCTGATGGTACTGGAGCAGGGAGTGATCAAGGGGCGGGAGACTTTCGGCAACATCATCAAATACCTGAACATGACCGCCAGCTCTAACTTTGGCAACGTGTTCTCGGTGCTGGTGGCGAGCGCCTTTATTCCGTTCCTGCCGATGCTGGCGATCCACCTGCTGTTGCAGAACCTGATGTATGACCTTTCCCAGCTGGCGCTGCCGTGGGACAAAATGGACAAGGCGTTTCTGCGCAAGCCGCGCCGCTGGGACGCGAAAAATATCGGCCGCTTTATGCTGTGGATTGGCCCGACGTCCTCGCTGTTTGATATCACGACCTTCTTAATCATGTGGCACGTGTTTGCCGCCAACAGCGTAGAGCATCAGGCGCTCTTCCAGTCCGGCTGGTTTGTTGAAGGCCTGCTGTCACAGACGCTGGTGGTGCATATGCTGCGTACGCAAAAAATTCCGTTTATTCAGAGCCGCGCCGCGCTGCCGGTGATGCTGATGACCGGTCTGGTGATGGCGGCAGGCATTTATATTCCGTTCTCGCCGCTGGGGCATATCGTCGGCCTGGTACCGCTACCCTGGTCCTATTTCCCATGGCTGGTCGCCACGCTGTTTGGCTACTGCGTAGTGGCTCAGGGAATGAAACGTATCTATATACGCCGCTTCGGCCAGTGGTTCTGAGGAGAGACAGATGAAACACAAAAATGCGGTTACGGCGATTGTGCTCTTCTTTGTGGGGCTGCTGATCTTCTCCTGCGGGCTGCTGATGGTGTTGAGCGTATAAACCGACTTTGGTGCCGGGTTTATTCAGTCAATAACAGGTTTCAGTGCGGCCTTGTCAGGCACAAAAGCGTTGAGGGCGGATCGTCGATCTGCCCTTATGTTCACACCTTAATAAAACGCAGGTAAATAAAGCGGATTACAAAGTATTCCACCGCGCCCAGCAGCAGAAACCAGAGGCAAAATACCAGCGTATAGAGCTGCCCGATATCACTCAGGTGAAAGATCGCCACCAGCCGGTGGGTGAGGCTCAGGCCGAACCAGGGCGCAGGCAGCAGCAGGGCGGAAAGAAAGCCCAGCATCAGCGTGCTCATTGGCATTAAAAAGGTCAGAAAAGGGTTTTTCATCGGTGTTCCATCTTATGCAGTGGCGGCTATTTTCCGGTAATCTGGCCGCATGTTCAATCCTCAGACGTTTACCGCGCATTTTGCCGCGCCCCCAGAGGCTGACGCCCCTGTTTTTCAGGTGAGAACGGCACCCAGTTTCCTCCCGCCCAGAAGCCCGATAATCCCCCAGAAGCCTCAGGGAGGTAGAGAGTAACGCAGTAATTCTTTTAGCCTTTTTGACCATTTTTAGCGCGCTGTTTTAGCATTCGTTAAAAAGTATAGCCGAGGCTATAATCAAATCCCTGATTTTACTGTCTTTTTTTTGCAGGGAACCCGTGGTAGCATGCCCTCCACGTTGAACGCTTCGCGCTTGTTTTTACCGCGAGATGGTCTTTTTTAACGCTTTGAGGTGCCGTAGTGCCTCAGGGCCGGTATAACCCCCATGAACCTGTACGCCACCCTGATTTTAGCTTTCGGTATGTCCATGGACGCTTTCGCTGCGGCTATCGGCAAAGGGGCCAGCCTGCACCGGCCCGGCCTGAAGGAAGCACTGCGCACCGGCTTAATTTTTGGGGTCATCGAAGCCTTAACCCCGCTGATTGGCTGGGCTGTGGGTATCGCTGCCAGCCGCTATGTCATGGCCTGGGATCACTGGGTCGCTTTTACGCTTCTCGGCCTGCTGGGCGCGCGAATGATTATGGAAGGGCTGCGTAAAAAGGATACTGCACCGGAAGCCGCACTCAAAAGCCACGGTTTCTGGCTGCTGGCCTGTACCGCCGTAGCGACCAGCCTGGATGCCATGGCGGTGGGCGTCGGGCTGGCCTTTCTACAGGTCAATATTGTGTTCACCGCGCTGGCTATCGGCGCTTCCACCATGGTTATGGCGACGCTGGGGATCCTGCTGGGGAGATTTCTGGGGCCGATGATGGGGAAATGGGCCGAAATCTTCGGCGGCGTGGTGTTAATTGGCATCGGCACGAGCATTCTGGTCGAGCATCTCGGCCTGCTGGCCTGATTGCCACGGCGCTTCAGGAAAGCCCGCCTTACGGTCTGACAGAATTCGCGATAGCTAAGCGGTTTTTAGCTCCGTTTTGTGATCTGGCTCAAATTTATTTGCCTGAGAAACGGTCGTCTTGTATACTTTTTTTGTTATTTACCAACAAAATTTGAATCAGGCAGACCGATGAAAAACTTTTTTAAATACGTGTTTCGCAGCTATGTGAACGTTTTCAAACACGTACCGCCAGGCGCCATGTCCTGAACAGCAGTGACCAGTAACCCTCGATAGCCGCGGTCAGGGAAAGACCGATGGTTATCACCTCTTTGGTCGTAAACGCTCGCCCATCACTGCTAACCTTGCTCCCTTAACGCCACGCAGCACCTCCTTTTGCTTCAGCGCCTCTGCTGTCCGCTAAGCCGTAAGCATTCCGTTAATAAAACCTCGCCCGATAGAAAAGACCGGATAAAAACGCAAAGGGTATGGCCGGGATAAAGCGGGGTAAGCCCCCGCCTGCAGTTGCTAGTCCTGGCTCTGATATTCATTCAGCGTGGCCGTACGGCACGCGTTGGCGTCCTTACCTGCCTGCTGTTTTTCCTCGTCGCTGAGGTTCATCCATGCCGCGACCACCGTTCTCGCCTCATCTTCATCAAACGCCGTTTTTTCAACGGAAGAAGACGAAGTGCCTCTTGCTTCCAGGTTTCTCAGCTGGGCGACGTAGTCATCGGTCGATGAAGGCGCCTTCTCCTGTGTAACGAGGGTGCAAAGGCTCGCTATATAGGCCTGCGCCGGATCGTCATTCACCTCTTCTGCCTGCGCCATGCCGGCGGCAGAGAGCGCGGCCAGCAGTATCACTACTTTTTTCATTGCTGCTCCTGAATCAATGGAAAATGGGTTAACGATCGTAAACGACCTGACTATCAGTTTAGCTGGCTTAGCACGGTAAGAGGAAGGTTTGCCTCTTTCTGGACAGACGGTGGCTAAAGCGGAGGCGGATTGATAAATGTGATGTGCAGAGGGAATGGGGCGTGAACCCGGGCGACAGAGGGAAAATGGCCCGGTGAGCAACCGGGCGCGTGCAGGGCGGTAATCTTCCGTGCAATAACGCCGCGACCTGACGATCGCGGCAAATCGGGCATTAACGGGCAGTTAGCTGCTTCACCCAGGCGATAATTTCCTGATCTTTGCCCTGTTCGAACAGGCATTTCTGGAAGCGCTCACCGCTGACGGCGGTTTTCACCAGTTCCGGATCGATGGCAAGCAGGGTATCCAGATAGTTCTCCTTCATCACCGCTTTTTTGACCTGGTTAAGCAGGCCCGCATTGCGCACCTGCGGCTCTTTACGCTCCGGCGGATAGCCTTCACCTTTACGGCCGGTAAAGGCTTTCTCGAAGATGTAGCGTACGTTCAGCTCCGCGCCCCAGCCGAAGCCCTTGGCGAACGGCAGCGCCAGCGCGTTGCCGTTATTAATCTGGGCAAACAGGAAGGCGTCAGCCGGGTCGATGCAGTAGCCGCAGGTCACACCGGGGTGAATGTTCAGCGACAGCAGCGCGCCCTGGCCGGTACCGCAGCCGGTCACCACAAAATCGACCGCTTTTGAGTTAATCAGCAGGCTCGCCATGATGCCCAGGTGAATGTAGGTCAGGTGGTGATCCTGCTCATCGCTCATGCCAACGTTAAAAACGGCGTCGTTATTCTGCTCCGCCACGGCCTGAAGCTGGGCCAGTACGGCGGCGTTTTTGGCCGCCTGGCTGTTTTCCATCATTAATGCGATATTCATACTTTCTCCAGCGTTAACTTATGAGTAAAGGACAGGGATTAGCGTGCCAGCCAGCCGCCGTCCACGGCCAGGGTAAAGCCGTTAACATAATCAGAAGCATCGGAAGCCAGAAAGACCACCGGCCCCATCATATCCTGAGGTTCTCCCCAGCGTCCTGCCGGGATACGTGCAAGGATCTCCTCACTGCGGTTTTCATCATCACGCAGCTGCTGCGTATTATTGGTCGCAAAATAGCCGGGTGCGATGGCGTTAACATTAATGCCGTGCTTCGCCCATTCGTTCGCCAGCTGGCGCGTCAGGCCCAGCACCGCACTTTTCGATGCGGTGTAGGAAGGGACGCGGATGCCGCCCTGATAAGAAAGCATAGAAGCAATATTGATAATTTTGCCGCCGCGGCCCTGTTTAATGAACTGGCGTGCCACCTGCTGGGAGAGGAAAAAGAGCGTCCGGGTATTGACGTTCATCACCTCGTCCCAGTCCTTTTCGGAAAAGTCGATCGCATCCTGGCGACGGATAATCCCGGCGTTGTTAACCAGAATATCAATGTGGCCAAACTCCGTGACCGCCTGCTCCACCAGCGATGGCAGCGCCGCCTGCTGGCCCAGATCGGCTTGCAGATTGAGAAAGCGTCGACCCAGCGCGGTAACTTCAGCCGCGGTCTCAGCCGGTTCACTGCGGTTAATGCCCACAATGTCGCACCCGGCCTGCGCCAGCCCTACCGCCATACTTTTCCCTAGTCCGGTATTGCATCCGGTGACGATCGCCACCTTTCCGTGCAGAGAAAAATTATTCAGGATCATGCTTTTTCCTTCTTATCAGAGATAAATATGCAGGTATTCTACCAGGCACAGAATCGCCATGGCCTGACCGTACGGCATTGAGGTCAGGGGGATCTGCCGGTAGTAGTCGAGGTTTTTGCCCATTGCGGTGCCGAACGAGACCTGGGTCAGTTCGCCATCGCTGTTAATATTTGCAATCAGTCCCTTCAGCGCTTTTTCCGCGACCGCCACATAGCGCTGGTCGGCATAGCGCTTGCGGGCGGCCTTCAGCATGCCAAAGGCAAAGCCGGCGGTGGCGGACGCTTCCAGATACGAGTCACGATCGTCCAGCAGCGTGTGCCAGAGGCCGCTTTCGTGCTGGCACTGCTCCAGCGCCGCCAGCTGGCTGTTCAGCACCTGTTGCAGGTAGCGGCGGGTGGCGTCGCTTTCCGGCAGGTCGAGCAGATCCAGAAACTCCGGGATGACGATGGTCAGCCAGCTGTTGCCCCGCGCCCAGCGGGCGTTAGCAAAATTATGGCTGCCTTCAAAAGTCCAGCCGTGGAACCACAGTCCGGTTTGCTTATCCATCAGATGCTGCGTGTGCACCAGAAACTGATATTTAGCCTCTTCAATATAGTCGCTGCGGTTCAGTAGTTTGCCAATTTTAGCCAGCGGCAGGACGGTCATCATCAGCGTGTCATCCCACATCTGTTGATGATTCTCCTCCGCCAGCGTGACGTGCTGCATGCCACCGCGTTCGGTCCGCGGCATATCATGCATAATCCACTCGGCCCAGCTTTCAAGATAAGGTAACCAGCGCGGATCCTGCGTCTCCTCATAGCGGTAAGCCAGCGTCAGAAACGGGCAGACGGTATTGACGTTGCGGGTGGTTGAACCCTCGGCGAAACGGTCAGCGAACCAGTCGTCAATAATGGCGCGCAGCCGGTCATCGCCGGTCTGCCGGTAATACTGATGGATGCCGTACAAGCCGATGCCGTGCGTCCACTCCCAGCCCGCCCAGCCTTTGGTATCGATAACCCGGCCATCATCCAGCCGCAGCAAAAACTCGCCGGTGTCGTCGGTGATATTCACCAGGTTATCCACCAGCTTATTGATCAGCTGATGCAGCTCCTGCGCGGAGATAAAACGATCCGGCTGGCGCAGCAGCGGGCTGTGTTTTACGGGGTAGATCAGCATAGCGTTTTCCTTACGAGATGAAATCAATGGGTCAAAGTATCCGATGGTCGTTCTGCCAGCGGGGCTGCCGGACGATCGGACAGCGGCTTCGCAGCGGGCTTATTACGGTTCAGATACCCAATATTGTTATTGCCCCAGAGCGACTCATAGGGCAGCCCGGCCAGCATTTCGACGGTGGCCCGCGCCTGAGGGGTAATGTTATTCGGCACGACATCGCCCGCTGCGCGCATTTTTTCCGTTTCCTCACGCAGGATTTGATGCGTGGCGAGGTTGAGCTTAAAGCGCAGCGAAACCATGAAGCCCATGCAAAGGACGATCAGCGTACCGACGCAGAGAATGGCGAGGATCGTATGGCTCACCGTAGTGGTCTGTTCACTTTTGCCCGCCACGAAGCCGGAAATCTGCATCACGATACCGACCAGCATCACGGCGCCCGCCTGAGAGGCTTTGCGCGTCAGCGTCATAATGCCGGCGAAAATACCCTCGCGGCGCTGCCCGGTAATCACTTCATCCACGTCGGAAATGTAGGTGTAGATATTCCAGGGCACGTAGTTGATGCCGCCGCGACCCAGTCCCGCCACGGCGGAAATCAGCAGCAGCAGCGAGAAGACATCGCTCAGTCCGGCAGCGTAAAGCAGGCCGTATGAGGCTGCGCTCAGGCCGAACAGCACCACGACAAAACGGTAGGAGGGCGCCGGGCCAAAGCGGATGCAGAGCGGGATCAGGCCGATAACCGCCACGAACTGCATAATCGCCATAGTACCCATCAGGTTTGACGCCACCGTCGCACTCTGCATCAGCACAAAAACCACGTAATAGGTGAACACCGCGTTAAAGACGTCCTGGGCGATATAGCCGCCAAGATACATACCCAGATGCTGGCGGAAAATACGCACGCGCAAGGTGGAGGTCAGCTCGACCTTCAGGCGTGACAGGCTCTGTTTCAGCGTCAGTTTCTGTTGCTCCGCCTCCAGCGCGGCCGTCGATTTCTTCTGCGCGGGTCGCTCCCAGGTATAGAGATAGACCAGCGTCAGTACGCCGGCGCAGATCACCGAAAACACCAGGCTTGAGTAAAAAAACGAGATGGCATTGTCTTTGCCGAAATAGCTCAGCAGCACGCCCGGCAGGAAAGCGGCCAGGATGGCGGAGAGCTGCGCCAGCGCGATGCGGGCGCCGGAAAATTTTGTTTTCTGCTTAAAGTCATCGGTCATCTCCGGCACCAGCGTTTCATACGGCACCAGAATGGAGGTATAGACTATCTCGAAGAAGAGGTAAGTCAGCAGGTAATAGACATAGGTCATGTCGCCAACCCACATCAGGCTGTAGCTGAATACCAGCGGAATACCGGTCAGAATAAAGAACTTGCGGCGACCAAAGCGTTTGCCAGGCCGGGTGGAGCCGAAATGGTCGGTCAGATAGCCCATCAGCGGACTGACCACCCCGTCCACCACGCGCGCCAGCGCGAAAATGGAGGTCGCCTCTATAGGGCTGAGGCCGCAGAAAGTCGTGTAAAAATACAAAAGCCAGGCCGAGGTAAGTGCCATCGTGCCCGCACCGAGAAAATCGCCTGAGCCATAAGCAAGGTAATTCAGCGTCCCTGGTTTACGTGTTGTCATAATAACCATCCTGTTAAGCCAACCTGTACGCCCGGCTTGCGTCGGGGGATGGAGCTAACGTAGAGCGATGGCGAACGGAAAACCTTTGCATCGTTGCCAGGCCTCAGCGGCGGATGACATCAGCATAAAGAGAATGCGTCCTCACTTCACTGATTTTATAAAAAGCCGTTTCAATTTTCCTGAATGCATATCTCAACTCTGAAATTTAATTGGCTCCCGATCGCTACGCCGCTTTCCCTGCGAAGAATCAAAGTGAAGTTCTTAAAGCGCTCTATAGTGAAGGGGGAGTTCAACCTTCAGAGAGGACAGGACGATGAAAGCTGCTGTGGTAAATAAAGATCATACCGTCGACGTGGTTGATAAAACGCTGCGGGCGCTGGAATACGGTGAAGCGCTGCTGAAAATGGAATGTTGTGGCGTCTGCCATACCGATCTTCACGTCAAGAATGGGGATTTCGGTGACAAAACCGGGGTGATACTGGGCCATGAAGGCATCGGCATCGTGAAGGAGATTGGCCCGGGCGTCAGCGCGTTGAAAGTGGGCGATCGCGCCAGCGTGGCATGGTTTTATAAAGGCTGCGGCCACTGTGAATACTGCACCACCGGTAACGAAACGCTGTGCCGTAGCGTCCAGAACGCCGGCTATAGCGTTGATGGCGGTATGGCCGAAGAGTGTATTGTGGTGGCCGATTATGCCGTAAAAGTGCCGGAAGGGCTGGATCCGGCTGCCGCCAGCAGCGTGACCTGCGCAGGCGTGACAACCTATAAAGCGGTGAAGGTTTCCGGTATTCAGCCCGGAAAATGGATCGCTATTTACGGCCTGGGCGGTTTGGGCAACCTTGCCTTGCAATATGCTAAAAATGTCTTCAACGCGAAGGTCATCGCGGTGGATATCAATGATGCCCAGCTACAGTTTGCGACCGAAATGGGGGCCGATCTGGTGGTGAACTCATTGAAAGAAGATGCCGCTAAAGTGATCCAGGAGAAAACGGGCGGCGCGCACGCGGCTGTTGTGACCGCCGTAGCCAAAGCGGCGTTCAACTCCGCCGTGGATGCGATGCGCGCAGGGGGGCGTATCGTGGCCGTCGGTCTGCCGCCGGAATCAATGAGCCTGAATATTCCCCGGCTGGTGCTGGATGGCATTGAGGTGGTGGGATCGCTGGTCGGGACAAGAGAGGATTTGGCCGAAGCCTTTCAGTTTGCCGCCGAAGGCAAAGTGGTGCCAAAAGTGACCAAAAGGCCGCTTGAAGAGATTAATGCGATTTTTAGCGAAATGCTGGAAGGAAAAATCAAAGGCAGGATGGTGATCGACTTCAAGCACCGATAGCATAATAAAGCGCGTCGACGCTAAGGTGCCTCTGGCACCTTGGCTCTCCGCAATCAGGCCTGCATATAAAAACTGGATCGTGCTGAGGCTCTGGGTTCCAGAATGGTGCATAAGCGCAGCCAGAGCAGCGAAACCATCCAACCTGTGTTATTCAGCATGTATATCCCCTATTACCCGCAGGCGTAAACGTTAACTTTATCCTGAAAACGCTGATGCGCCAGCGCGTAGCGCTTTTTTTGTTAAAGAACGTGACAGTCTGTTTGTGAAAAGTTTTGTCAGAATAGCGCTTACTCGCCCCGTCCATGCCCATTTCCTCTTTTTTCCCTCTTTTTTTCCGCTATGGTTAAGCCTGCGTCACATCACCTTGCAATATTTCAACATTTTGTAAATTTTAAAAGGAGCCGATCGTGTCAAAACCCCTTCGCCGCCTGGCTATGCTGAGCGCCCTCATCGCCTTTGGGGCCTCTGCCGCTGAAACCACGCCGCAGTACGGCCCGGAACTACAGGGCTTTGATATTCCGTATACTGTTCAGAAATTCGCTTTCACCTCGCAAAAGCAGCCTGTGACAATGGGCTACATCGACGTTAAGCCCAAAGGCACCGCAAATGGCCGTACTGCCGTACTGATGCACGGCAAAAATTTTTGCGGCGTCACCTGGCAGGATACGATTGATGCGCTGAGCGAGGCGGGCTACCGGGTCATCGCGCCCGATCAGATTGGATTCTGTACCTCAACCAAACCGCAGCATTATCAGTACAGCTTCCATCAGCTGGCGGAGAATACCCACCAGCTGCTCGACAGCCTGAATATCGACAAGGTGTCGCTGGTGGCGCACTCAACCGGCGGCATGCTGGCGACGCGCTACGCCCTGATGTATCCGCAGGGAGTGCAGAAACTGGTGATGGTTAACCCGATTGGTCTGGAAGACTGGAAAGCCAAAGGTGTCCCCTGGCGTAGCGTGGATGAATGGTATCAGCGCGAGCTGAAAACCACCGCGGCCGGCATCAAAGCCTACGAGAAGAAAACCTACTACGATGGACGCTGGAAGCCGGAATACGATCGCTGGGTCGACATGCTGGCTGGTCTGAATGCGGGGCCCGGCAAAGAGATCGTCGCCTGGAACTCCGCCTTGCAGTACGACATGATCTTTACGCAGCCGGTCTACTATGAATTTAAAGACCTGAAGATGCCGACCACGCTTATTATCGGTACCTCAGATACGACCGCTATCGGCAGCGATATTGCGTCGCCGGAGATCAAGGCGAAAATCGGCCACTATAACGTGCTGGGTAAAGAGGTCGCTGCCCTGATCCCGCAGTCCACGCTGATAGAATTTGACGGCATGGGGCACGCCCCGCAGATGGAAGAGCCGGAAAAATTCAACCAGACGCTGATTCAGGATTTAAATAAATCCTGAGGTTAACGACACTGTGATGTGCAGGCCTGCAAACAGGCCTGCATTTTTGCGCCGCAGCCACTGTTATCGTTGCGGTCACAGCGGCTGTTCGCAACATAACAATCCTGCTGGCAGATTGAGATGTTGCAGCGGTCAGCTGCAGGGGTAAGGACTACGTTGTCCGGTTTAGGCTGAAAGATCAGCGGCTGCACGCTTTGTGAAAACGCGACGCTGGAAAAAATGAGGCTCAATGCGGCAAGGGCGCGGTTCAGTTTCATCATTAACTCCGGATTGCTGAGCGTTTGGCTGCCGCTTCAGTATAGTAATTCGCCGCCATGGTGGCGGTTATTTCCCGTTGTTGCTGATAAATGATGAGGGGAAAACGGCAAGTACCGGCCTGAAACCCAGCCGATTGCAGACCGCGACGCTTTCCATCTTGCTGCCTGAATGGTTAAATCCAGTAACCTAAACTGTTCAGGAGGTTCCATGCTGCCATCGCAGACACTCAGTCTGACCATTCCGCGTAACTGGGTTGACCTGTATGAAACGATCTGGAAACCGGACTATTTTCCCCACTGGGCGTCGGGGCTCAGCCATTCTCCTCTGGTGCAGGAAGGTCACTACTGGAAGACTGTCGGACCGGAAGGCACGGTGAAAATTCGCTTCACCGACCACAACTCTTTCGGCGTGATGGATCACTACATCGATACTGGCTCCGGCAAGGAGATTTATGTGCCGATGCGCGTGGTGGGCAATCAGGAGGGTGCCGAAGTACTGATCACCCTGTTTCGCCAGCCATTCATGTCCGACGAAAAGTTTAAGCAGGATAGCGAATGGGTGCAGCGCGATCTCCAGGCGCTGCATACTCTACTGACCACCTGAGGTCGGCTGTCCGCCAATTCAGCCAGATTGACGTCGCGGCTGCCCGGAAGCGCCCCGGTATTTTATCCGTCGATCTGCCTGCTGATGCAGAGGGATGCATCATCTTCAGCGCGTGGCGTGATCCTCTAACCGCTGCGACGCCACGCCTGCTCAACCGGTTTCGCCGTCACGCCGGTAGGGCAGAGAGTCGCGGGCTTCTTCCGCCCAGGCAAGTACGCCTTCACGCTCCTGCTGCAAAAAGCCCGCAACCGCCTCATGTAGCCCCTCATGACGAAGATAATGCCAGGATTCGGTAATCACCGGCTCAAAGCCGCGCACCAGCTTGTGCTCGCCCTGGGCTCCGGCGTCGAAGCGCGTCAGGCCGTTGGCAATGGCGTAATCCATCCCCTGATAAAAACAGGTTTCAAAGTGCAGCCGGTTGAACTCCTCCAGGCAGCCCCAGTAGCGGCCATAAATCGTGGTGCCGTCAACCAGACTGAACGCCATCGCGGCCGCCAGGCCATTCTGGGTGGCCAAAACCACCCGGATCGCCTCCGGCATCTTTTCCGCCAGCAGGCTGAAAAATGACCGGGTCAGATAAGGCCGCTGCCCGCGCACGGCATAGGTATTGGCGTAGCAGGCATAGACGAAATCCCAGTGGGCTTCGCTTAACTGCCCTCCGGTCAGCCATTCAAATGCAAAGCCCTGGCTGGCGACCAGCTCTCGCTCTTTGCGGATCTGCTTGCGCTTGCGCGACATCAGCGTGTCGAGAAAATCCTGGAAGTCCCGGTAGCCCGGATTGTGCCAGTGATACTGGCAGCCCAGGCGGGCAAGCCAGTGCGCCTCTTCGCTAAGCAGCGTATGGGCATGGCGATCGCTGAAATTGATATGGGCGCTGAGCAATCCGCGCTGCTGAAGAAAACCGGGGAGCGCCGCGACCAGCTTCCGCCCCGCTTCGGCACTGCCCAGAAGGCGGGCGCCGGTGACCGGGCTGAAGGGAACGGCCGCCAGCCATTTGGGATAGTAGGGCACGCCCGCGCGCTGGCAGGCTTCTGCCCAGGCAAAATCGAATACGTACTCACCCCGCGAATGGCTTTTACGGTAGCCGGGCATGGCGGCCAGCACTTCGTCCTGTTCACACCAGAGAAGATGCTCAGGCTGCCAGCCCGTCCCCTGGCCAAGACAGCCACTCTCTTCCAGCGTGCTGAGAAAAGCGTGCCGGGTAAAAGGGCCGCCGTCAGGGAGAAGAGCATCCCACTGACTGGCGGGGATATCAGCCAGCTGCGTCAGAAGGGTCAGCGACACGGGTAAACTCCATATTAAGCCCGCCGCGGACGGTGGCCGTGGCAGATGGATAACAAAAGGCTACGTTGAAGGTTTTTGCAGCGAAGATCAACGCCTTCTCAGTTTGCCGCACTTCTGGTTAAGCCTGCGCCGCCTCTTCCTGGCCGGGTGCGCCGGGAAAGGCTTATCGACGGATCGGCGTGCTGTGCGGATCAGGGGGCAAACATCTGCGGGCCTGCCACTTTCAGCACCTTATAAAACCAGCTTTTCGCTGTGATATCCCCGATCTCAGTATGCCCGTAGAGAAACACCTCCTGGTTTGGCACCTGAAAAGGCAGCTCCAGTACGCGGCCATTACCGCGTTGGGCATAGATTCTGGCCGCGCTTGAGGGAAGCGTGACCAGCAGCTCGCTGGAGGCGATCAGCTCACCCAGCGCGGCGAAGTGCGGCACTTCCACGGCAATTTCCCGTTCAAGCCCGAACTCCTTCAGGCGGTCCTCAACAATGTGGTGGCCGCTGGTGGCGGAGACGACAACGTGCTGCTCCTGCAAATAGTCATCCAGCGACAGCGTGTCGCCGATGCGGGGATGGTTAACGTTGAGCAGGCAGACATAGCGCTCGTAAATCATCAGTTCGCGCTGGGCGGAGGAGACGGACTCATTGCGGCTACAGATGGCGGCGTCGATGCGGCCGGTCAGCAGCCATTCGTCCAGCCGGGTCATATCCACCGGCAGCACTTCCAGCCGGATACCGGGCGCCACCTGCCGCATATGCATAATCAGCTTTGGCAGCAGCAGCAGTTCACCCAGATCGGACAGGGCCAGACGGAACTTGTGCTGTGACGTGCCGGGCGAAAAAGTGCGCGTTTCCGCGACTGCTTTCTCAATGCCGGTCAGGGACTTTTTAAACACCTTATAGAGATGGACTGCCGTTGGCGTTGGCTCCATGCCCTTGCGGCTGCGCTTAAACAACTCATCGTTGGTTTCGGCCCGCAGGCGGGCTAAGGCATAACTGGCCGAGGGTTGGGTAATAAACAGACGATCGGCCGCGCCGCTGACGCTGCGCGTTTCGTAGATAGCGGTAAATACGCGGACTAAATTGAGATCTAACATAATGCGCCTTTATAGATGTAATCTATATACCGAGATTTATATTATCTATTTGAACTATTTTACGCTTCTTTATACCATCCACGCCATGAGAATAAGGCTGCCCGTATAATCGACAGCCTTATTTTATTTTATAATTAAAAATCAGTTAATTAGATATATAATCGCATTCCCTGGCGGGGACGGCGGGCGTGATATGCAGCATGCCTGTCGGAGGAGAGAAGTAAGTGAAAGGTGAAATTGTCGACGTTATTACCGACTGGATTGAAGCCCATCTTGATGATGGGTTAAATATCGAGGACGTGGCGGCCCGGTCAGGTTACTCAAAATGGCACCTGCAACGTGCATTCAAAGAGCAAAAAGGTATTACGCTTGGCACCTTCATTCGCAGCCGCAGGCTGGATGAAGCAGCCAAATGTCTGGTCAGTTCTCATAAAACCATCATGACCATCTCAACCGATTTGGGCTTCTCATCGCAGCAGTGTTTTCAGCGGGTTTTCAAGAAGCATTTCAACGTTACCCCGAAAGATTACCGCAACCAGCATCGCGAGGCGGGGTGTGGTTAAATTGACCCAATTCCATCGTTAACTGACCTGCGGGACAATGGTTTCGTCGCCTGAAGAGCGGATAATTATGAGAACGGGCCATGCCGGCACCGTATGAATAACAGGAGCAGGGCGATGAAAATTATGCAGGTTCGTAACGCGACCCAGGTAATTACTTTTGCGGGTAAAAAATTTCTGATTGATCCTATGCTGTCTGATAAAGACGCCTGGCCCGGCTTTGAAGGCACGGTCAATTCCTTGATCCGTAATCCCATGGTCGATCTGCCGGTGGATGTCGCTACTCTGCTCGATGTGGATGCCATTATCGTCACGCATACCCATCAGGATCACTGGGACGAGGCGGCTGTCGCACAGATCTCCAAAGATAAGCCCATCTATGTTCAGAATGAGAATGACAGGGAACTCCTCCATTCTCAGGGCTTTACTCATCTTCAGGTGCTTACGGCCAGCACAACGTTTGGGGATATTGATCTGATCAAAACGGCGTGCCAGCACGGTTCCGATGAAGCCTACGCTAACCCGCAGCTGGCTGCCATTCTGGGCGATTCCAGCGGCGTGCTCTTCCGCCATCCCTCCGAAAAAACGCTCTATCTGGTCGGTGATTCCATCTGGATCAATGCCGTCGCGGATAACATGCGGAAATATACCCCTGGCGTGGTGATTCTGAACACGGGCTGGGCGCATAAACTGGGTTATGGCCCAATTATTTTCGGTAAAGAAGATATTCTGAAAACCCATATGATTCTGCCAGAAGCTAAGATTGTCGCGACGCATATGGAAGCGGTAAACCACTGCCTGGTTACCCGAAAAGCGGTGCTGGCATATGCGCAGATCAATCAGATCGATGCGCTGGTCAGCGCGCCGGCCGATGGTGAAACGATCGCTTTCTGAATTTACGGGTGTGGTGGGGGAGGAGAGTATGTCCATAAGCAGCGTTGCGATAGTCGCTACCGAAGGGTTCAGTACGTTTCACTTCTCAATACCGCTGATCCTTTTCGGCGACACCGTCACTGACAAACCTCTTTTCACGCGGCTGATCTGTGCAGAGAAGCCGGGGTTAGTCTGGTCAAAAGAAGGCACGGCGGTACGGGCGGATTACGGCTTTGAAGCCCTGGCAACGGCCGACATTGTGATCGTCCCATTCTGGGACAAAATTCACGAGAAACCCGCCTCTTCATTACTGAATGCGCTGGTCACCGCCAGGGAAAACGGTGCCAGCCTCGTCGGACTCTGCCTCGGCACCTTTGTGCTGGCCTACGCCGGCCTGCTGGACGGACATCGGGCTGCCACGCACTGGGAGTTTGAAAAGGATTTTCAACAACGGTTCCCGGAGGTTCAGCTGGATGTCAACGTGCTCTATGTGGAGGATAACGGCATCATTACCTCGGCGGGAACCGCCGCCGCGCTCGACTGCTGCCTCTATGTCATCCGCCAGCGGTTTGGCGGCAGGGTGGCAAACCAGGTGGCCAGAAGGATGGTCACACCGCCGCACCGTGAGGGCGGGCAGGCCCAGTATATTGAGCATCCGGTACCCCATAGCACCACCGACAGCCGGATTAACAGGCTGCTGGATTATCTGCGAGGTAATCTGCAACAGAGCCACGATATCGATTCGCTGGCCAGCAAGCTTTCCATGAGCCGCAGAACGCTGACCCGGCACTTTATGAAGGCGACAGGCCTGTCCATCGGCGAGTGGATCACCGCAGAGCGCCTTCATCGTAGCCAGGAGCTGCTTGAAACGACGGCCTTACCCATCGAGCAGATTGCCGGATTAGCGGGTTTTCAGTCAGCCATCACCTTTCGCCAGCTGTTCCGGCAGAAGCTTGGCGTCAGCCCTGCCGAATGGCGAAAGACCTTTCGCGGGCAATACGCGTCCGCGGAGCCAGGCGCGGCCCGCTAACTCAGGCTGATGTAACCCTGCTTCAGAAAGAAGGGGGGGACATAATTATCCCAGCCGTTAGCGAAACAATGCTCTGTCAGTACGGATTGATTAACGACGCCCGCCTTTTCACAACAGCGGGAGATCCTGTTCCTTAGCGTCAGGCCGCTGATGCCCAGCGTGGTGGCCATAACCTTTCGTTTCACCCCGCATAACAGTAAGAGAATCACTTCCCACTCCCGGTCCGTAAATAACGCCGAGGGCGGGGTAAAAACCAGAGGTCTTCTGTCATGCTGATGGAGAAAAGTTGAAAGATAGACGTTGGTCAGTTCAATATAGGTGCAAATAATGGCAGGCGATTTGTCCGGCAACGTCCAGGGACGTTTCTCAACCCGATAGGCGCTAATTTTTCCTTTGCCGCCGTAATCGAAAACCTTCAGGGCGATACTCATTTTATGCGTGGAGAGAATTTTCCTGTCATCCTGCAAAATATATTTACAGGCATGGTGTAAGGCCGGGATCAGGTCCGCATCCGTGCAGCCTGTTAACGCGCTTTTTCTTACCCTGAAATAGCGGCAGGCTAAATCATTAGCGTAAACATACCTGGACCGGGTATCTTTGATTGCCCAGCCGAACAGCGATTTGTCGAAGTAAAATTCCATTCGTGTTTACCCGGTAATGATGATATGACCTTTTTTCAGGAAAAACAGAGGGATGTAATTATCAAAGTTTTGGCTTCGGCAATACTCAATCAGCGAAGAGGCGGCGCTGACGGCGGCTTTTTTATAGCAGCTTCTCAGCCTGCCATTAACGGCATCCACAGAAATGCCGAGCACGCCAGCGATCTCTTTCAGGCTCAGGTTGCACTGGAGCAGGTAAACCACTTCCCACTCTTTCTCGGTGAAAAAATCTGAGGGTGCCTGGAACGTCGCATGCTGATTTATTTTCCCATTAAATAACGAGGTCGGGGTGATGATATTAACATGCCTTACGCTGATAACCGTACCTGTGCAAATATGGTTTTCATCAAATAAGGGTTCCTGGATGCTGTAAGCCGGCTGCATTATCTTCTCTTTGCCCTGGATATGGGTGGTTATCGCCCTGACCGCATTGCCCGTAAGCTCTATATATCTTTCCTGTTTTGCGAACAGATCGGAAAATTCGGCAACAGGAACGGGCATATCTTTGATATTTTTTCCTTCATAGTTATATTTTGGTGAGAGCATTTGCCACTGTTTTAATGCTTTATTCGCATAAACGAAGTTTGAATGGGTATCTTTTATGGCCCAGCCAACGACGTTATCATTTTCAAACAGACTAATTAATTTTTCAGGGGCTGAATATCCTTTCATCATACCACTCCTACATTAATTGAACCCTACACAAAGTGAACCTTACATTAAAATACCCTTTTAACTTCAGCCGGAAAAGACTAAAAAGGTGGTGTACGTCAACACCAGGTATTACTTTAAAAATAAAATTACAATCATTACAGCCCCATAGTCTCAGGTTATGGGGCTGCTTTATCAGCGATGACGTAATACCGACTACAACCCAATCTTCACCTGCCCCAATGCTCATACAGAGACTCTTTAGCGAAGAACTGCTGGGAATAAAGCGATAGCTATTGCAAAAAATGGCGTCAGCACTCTATTAAGGCTGAAAAAAATAACGGGATAACGGTCCTGATGTGATTTTCCCACCGGCGCGTTTATATTGCACCACTGAACTTCTCCGCAACCCCGGACAGGGGACTTTAGCGGGTAAACTTTCCTTGAAACGATACCCGACAGGGCAGCATATCATAAAGGTGAAGGCATTAAGCACTCAGGAAGCGCCTGTGCCTGTTTTTATCCCATGAAAAGAGAATTGTTTTTTTGAGGTTAATCACAATTTCAAACTTTATATGGCTTTACGATTAACAAGCAGAGCATTTAGGCGCGGTAAGCGTACATAAAGCTAAACATAATAATGAACATGTCACCATCAATACTTAATATGGGGCTGAGTGAACTTATGATATTTTTTAATAAAGTTGTAAAAAATCCGCAACATGAAAAGCATTTTATTCATTCTGCCATTCGCAGAATGTTACTATAGCCAGTTAATGAAAAAATTATATGCATTTTGTTAGCCTGTCTGGTCGGAAAGGATTACTGGCAGTTATTTATCAGGGAGGTGGCATATGGCTTATTTATTACTGGCGCTGGCGGCACTATTCTGGGGAGGAAACTACGTTATTGGGCATATATTAGTGCAGTATATTGACCCCTATGGCTTAAGCCTTATCCGCTGGGGAGGAACAACGTTGCTTATGGTTGCGCTTTACTGGCAGGCATTTTGCCGCGATATACCTCTTTTATGGCACAACCTGGGCATTAACCTGGCGTTCGCTTTCCTGGGCCAGGTCAGCTTCCCGCTCAGCCTCTATATTGGATTGCAATATACGTCATCCCTCAACGCAGCTATTTATATTTCCAGTACACCCTGTCTGGTTTTATTCATTAATTACTGTATTTTCCATGAGCGCATCTCGGCCAGAAATATTATTGGCGTTATCGCCAGTACGGCGGGCGTCATTTATCTTGCCTTTTCCAGTGCCGGCGGTGCTGGCGGTATGCACGCCTTTGGCTGGGGCGATGTGCTGACCATTATTTCCGCATTAAGCTGGGCGTTTTACTGCGCGCTGTTGCGGCTAAAAAACAAACAGGTCAGCAATACTTCGTTTGTCGCTTTCAGCTCATTGCTGGGTACAATCATATTGATTCCAATATTTTTATTCCATGCCGCGCTGGCGACGGATTTTCACGGCGTGATCTACAGGCTATCGCCGTTGGTTATCGCTGGTATTCTCTATCTGATTATCTTTCCGTCATGGCTCTCATATGTTTTCTGGAGCAAAGGCGTGTCGCTGATTGGTACTACCCGAAGTGAAATTTACACTCATTTAATCCCCTTATCGGGGGGACTGATGGGGATCGTTTTTCTTGGTAATAGCTTTGAGGGTTATCACATCATTACGCTGCTGCTGATTATCTTCGGGATTGTCTGCTGCTCCACGAAAAAGTAAGAAGGTGTTATTCCGCATGGAGATGATGCTCCTGTCGGGAGAGTCAGGTCGGCACTTCTGATAAAACCAGGCCATTTTATCAGGGTCTGCCGGCACCTGTTGCTGAACTATGCGCTGAGGGGCAGGCAGACTGAACCGACAGAAGCGAATGCCTTAAAGACGCAGCCCCTCAGCCATCAGCACAAATGCCTCCGTCGCTTTTGGCAGTCTCAGATCGGGTTCTTCAGCGGCCGCTACCCATAATGCAGCATTCAGCGCCGCACCGTTAAGCAACCGGGCCGCCGCTTCCACATCGACCGGCTTCAGAATGCCCTTACTGACCATCTCAGCCACAGCGTGGCGGGTGGCTTCAAGACAGGCGTTCTGGCTTGGCCAGCTTGAGGGATCGCCAAGAAAAGCGGGCCCGTCCAGTAGCACGATACGTTGTACCTCGGGATCGAGCGCCATTCTGATATAGGCCGATCCTTCGGCTACCAGCCGTTCCCAGCCTTCGGTAGCCGTACTGGCTACCTCTTTTGCCCGCTGCGCCATTTCGCCGTCAAGCTGAGCTACTACGGCGGCCAGCAGGCCCCGTTTATCGCCGAAATTATGATACAGCGCGCCACGCGTCAGGCCGGCGCTTGCCGTCAGCTCATCCATCGATGATGCGGCGAAGCCCTTTTCCGCAAAGGTTTTGCGTGCCGCAGCGATCAGCTTAAGCCGGTTCTCTTCCATCATTTCAGCGCGACGTCTGACTGCCATGCAAACACTCCACTTTCATATACGCGACGTATTTATTTTTTGACATACGGAACGTATGTGCTATTAATTCTACATACGAACTGTATATCAGATGAAAGACGCACTTTACCATCCTTGCTGCTATCTCACAAAGAAGAGGTCACTCATGCTTAAAAGAGAAACGATTTATCCTGCCGGCCGCCACGATCTGTATAAACAATATGGTTACTCTGCGGCGATTCGCTCGGGCGATTTGCTGTTTGTTTCCGGGCAGGTTGGCAGCCGGGAAGACGGTTCCCCGGAACCCGATTTTGCCGCACAGGTCAGGCTCGCTTTTGACAACTTGCAGGCTACCCTGGAGGCGGCGGGATGTGGGTTAAACGATCTCATTGACGTCACCACGTTTCATATCGACCCGGAAAATCAGTTCGCCACGGTTATGGCGGTCAAGCAGGAGCTCTTTCCGCAGGCCCCTTATCCAAACTGGACGGCGGTGGGGGTAAACTGGCTCGCCGGCTTCGATTTTGAGATCAAAGTGATTGCCCGCATTCCTGAAGGTACGCAGTGAATAAGAGATAGTTTGCTGAAGCTTTCAGTCAGTCTCTGACTTAAATTTCGGTGACGCCCCGGAAGTATTGCAGAAAGCGGGGCGTTGCCGTGCTATCCGGCGCATCCATCGCCTTTCCCGTCAGCTGCCACGCCGGTAACAGCATCAGCCAGGTTTTGCATCGTCTGAAACTGGTGTAACGCAGCGGCATCCATCAAAGAAGGCGGCGGTACATGCTCACCTGAGGGTGAAACGGGCGCTGATTACCGGTAATAAACGGCGATATAGCAGCCGTTCACTTGTTCAATGGCGACCTGGGTGTCAAAAATATGCTCGATCTTCTCCGCCGTCATGATTTCCGCTGGTGCGCCCCGGTAGAGGATCTCTCCTCCCTTCATCGCGATGATATGGTCGGAATAGGCGGAGGCGAAATTGATGTCGTGAATAACCAGTACGATGGTTTTATTCAGCTCATCCGCCGCCCTGCGCAGCTGCTTCATCATCGCCACGCTGTGCTTAATATCCAGGTTATTCAGCGGTTCATCAAGCAGCACGTACTGCGTATCCTGGCAGAGGACCATTGCCACAAAGGCGCGCTGGCGCTGGCCGCCTGAAAGTTCGTCGAGGTAGCGTTCCCGTAGCGGAAGGAGGTCGAGAAAGGCCATCGCGCTCTCAATATAGTGGCGATCCTCTGTGGTGAAACGCCCCTGGTTATAGGGATAGCGTCCAAAACTGACCAAATCGTACACCGTCAGACGGCTGGTGAAATGGTTCTCCTGCCGCAGGATAGAAAGCACCGTGGCCAGCGTTTTCCCCGGCGTCTTTTCCACATCCAGCCCGTTGACGCTGACGCTGCCGCCATCCGGCTTAAGAAGCCGGCTCATAATGGAGAGCAGGGTGGATTTGCCGGCACCGTTAGCCCCGATAATTGAGGTAATGCCGCCCTGCGGGATGATTTCGCTCACCTGATTCAGAACGGTGGTTTCCTGATACTTCTTTACCACTCCATTAATTTCAATCACAACGCGGCCTTTTTGATCAACAGATAGAGAAACAGCGCGCCCCCGGTGAACTCAATCACCACGGAGAGCGTTCCTGCCATATCCAGCATACGTTCCAGAACGAGCTGACCACCCACCAGCGTAATGACCGCCGTCAGAAATACGCCGGGCAGCAGGTACTGATGGCGGTGCGAGCCGAGGATCTGCCAGGCAAGGTTAGCGACCAGCAGCCCCAGGAACGTTAGCGGCCCGACAAGCGCCGTTGAGACGGCGACCAGCAGCGAAACCAGCAGCAGAATGGCAATCACTTTTTGCTGATAAGCCACGCCCAGATTGATCGCGGCGTGCCGCCCCAGCGCCAGCACATCCAGTTCATGCCGCATACGCCAGACCAGTATCGCCACGGCGGCCACAATCAGCACGGCAACGGCGACGATCTCGGGAGCCGCACGGGTAAAGGTGGCAAACATGCGCCCCTGTAAAATCGCAAATTCTCCCGGTGAAAGCAGACGTTGCAGCAGGGTGGAGAGGCTGCGGAACAGCGTACCGAAAATCAGGCCCGTCAGCAGCACGCGGTGCAGATTAACGCCCAGCCCGCCCAGCAGCCAGCGGTAGAGCGCGACGGAAAACAGCAGCAGCAGCAGGGCTTCGCACAGAAACTTCCCGACAATACCCAGCACCCGGAAGCCGTCGGCATCGACAAAAAAGATCAGGGCGGTCTGGATCAGGATAAAAAGCGCTTCCAGCCCCATAATTGAGGGCGTCAGAATGCGGTTATTGGTGACGGTCTGGAAGAGCAGCGTGGCCACGCCCGAGGCAAATGCGACCAGCAGCATGGTGGCGAGAATGAGCCCACGATGAACCAGGATATAGTGCACATTGCCCTTCAGGCCGATCGTCATAAACAGCACGACGGAGAGTAAAGCCAGCGCAGCCAGCAGCATCAGACGCCTGGCCGGCGTGCTGAAGCGCGGTTGCAGAGGGGTTACGGGCAGGGCCGGTGAGGAAGAGTCAGCCTGCATAGCGTTAAGTCCTCAGCAGTAAGTACAGGAAAACCACCGCGCCGATGACGCCTAAAATGACGCTGGCCGGGATTTCAAAGGGATAGACGATCAGGCGACCGATAATATCGCAGAATACCACCAGCCCGCCGCCGCAGAGCGCAACCCAGGGAATGGTGCGTCGCAGATTATCGCCCATCGCCAGGCTGATAATGTTCGGCACGATCAGGCCCAGGAAAGGCAGGGCGCCAACCACCACGACCACCACGCCGCCGATCACCGAGACAATCGCCATTCCCGCCAGCAAGATGTACTGATAGTTCAGGCCGATATTAACGGAGAAATCTTTACCCATTCCCGCCACGGTGAAGCGATCGGCAATCAGCATCGCCAGCAGCGTCAGCGCACCGACAATCCACAAGAGCTCATAGCGTCCCTGCAACACGCCGGAAAAATCCCCCGACTCCCAGCCGCCCAGCGACTGCAGCAGATCAAATTCCATTGCCAGAAAGGTGGTAACCGCACTGATGATCGCCCCCAGCATAATGCCGGTGAGCGGCACCATAAGCGGGGACTTTATGCGCATACGCTGTAGCAGCAGCATAAACAGCGCGGTGCCGCCCATGGCGAACACTGTGGCAACGCCCATTTTGAGCAGGACCGGGGCGGCAGGATTAAAGATCATCACCAGCAGCAGGCCAAGGCTGGCCGACTGCGTGGTGCCCGCAATAGAAGGTTCGACGAAGCGGTTTTGCGTCAGCATCTGCATGATCAGTCCGGCCACGCTCATGGCGCTACCGGCCAGCAGCAGCGCCAGCGTGCGCGGAACGCGGCTGATCAGGAAAATGTCGCGCATATCCGCATCGCTCCAGACGCCCTGTAGGGTCATCTGTCCCGCGCCCACAAAGAGGCTCCAGGTCATCAGGCCGAGCAGCGCTGCCAGGCCCGTTACGAAACCGAGACTTTTCATGGCGCGCGCTTACTGTTCCTGTTTTGCCTGATCCAGCGTCGCGCTGATTTTATCCATCAGCTGGGTGTAGCTTTGCAGACCACCGGCGATATAAAGCGAGCTGGAATCGAGGTAGACAATGTGCTTATGCTGCCAGGCGTTCGTTTTGCGGATGAGCGGGTTATCCAGCACCTGCTGAGCGGACTGCCCCTCGTTGCGGCCAATAGCGTTATCGCGATCTAGCACAAAAAGCCATTCAGGATTGGTTTGCAGAATAAATTCTGATGAGACCACGTTACCGTGACGGCCCGTCTGCTTAAAAGACGTTGCTGGCTCAAAGCCCAGCGCATCAAAGACGAAGCCAAAACGCGAGCCCGGCGTATAGGCTGACATTTTTCCACCGTTGATCATGATCACCATCGCTGAACCGGCGTCGGCAGACTTCGCCTTAATCGCCGCGATTTTTGCGTTGAAGGCAGCCAGCAGCGCTTTTGCCTCAGCCTGTTTGCCAAAAATAGCGGCCAGCTGGTCGGTACGCTCGGTCAGGCTGGCGACAAAATGTTGCGGATCAAGGTCCAGAGAAATGGTTGGCGCGATGTCGCTAAGCTTGTCATAGGCGTCGCGTGCGCGGCCGCCCGCGATAATCAGTTCCGGTTGTGCCGTGGCCAGCGCCTCATAGTCAGGTTCAAAGAGCGTACCCGCATTCAGATACTCGCTGCCCTTATACTTTGCTAAAAACGCGGGAAGGTGCGTGCTGTTTTGCGGCACGCCAGCCACCGGGATGCCCAGCGCATCAGCAATATCCAGCGTGGCGGGGCTGAGAATAATGACCTTCTGTGGATTCAGTGGCACCTGGGTGGTGCCCTGCGCGTGTTCAATAGTAAGGGTGGCCGGTTCCTGTGCCGCAAATGCCGTCATACAGCCGCTGAGAAGCAGGGCAGCGGTAACCAGCGTGGAGGCGAACGCCTGACGTAATTTCATTTTCTCTCCTGAAAAGTGAATGCGTAGTCGCGAAGTAATTAAATGCAAATCATTCGTATTACCAATTGTTGCAATCATACGCGAATGAAGCAGAAAAAAAACAGTGCTTTTCGTTTTCCTTCTGCATTCTCCTTCCGGATAAGCTTTTCAGGGCTGTTGCACAACATACATGAGCGGGTGAAAAGGCCTCGTCGTGTCACGGGCAACTGGCTGATGCCTTCTGCGCTCACCTCGACGCCGTGCTGCCCTGGGATCGCGCTGCGGTAGACGCCACCACCGGGATTAAAGCCGCTCTGGCTGCCGCCGGCACGCCGATCGGCCCAAACGGCACGGCTATTGCCGGACATGCCGTTGCCACCGGTGCCGTTCTGATAACGAATAATGTCAGGGAGTTTGAGCGGATAGCGGGACTGATGCTGGAAGACTGGAGCCGGCAGGTGATCCTTTGTTCAGAAAAGCGCGCCCGTGGCTATACCACGACGGGCGCGCAGGCAGGCAAAAGGATCAGATAAGCCCTTCAGCCTTCATTGCAGCCTGAACGGAAGGACGGCTGGCAATAGCGGCCTGATAGCGCTGAATGTCGGGCCAGGCGTCAAGGCTGACGCCGACAATGCGCGCCCATCCCAGAACGGTAAACAGGTAAGCGTCGGCGATGCTGAAAGTGCCGGTCAGCGTCTCTTTTTGGCCTAATGAGGCGGCCAGCCACGCCAGACGTTTGTTAAGGGTAGCCAGCACGTTCTCTTTCCACTCTCCTTTCACCGCCGGATTAAAGAGTGCGCCCATATTTTTGTGCAGCTCGGTAGAGATAAAGCTCATCCATGTCAGGGTGTCGTAACGCGCTTCCCCCTCAGCGGCTAGCAGTCCGGCTTCCGGTTTGCTGTCCGCAAGATACTGGGAAAGTACCACGCCTTCGGTCATCACTTTGCCGTTGTCGAGCCGGAGCGCGGGAACATAACCCTTGCTGTTGATCTCCAGGTAATTCTCACCCTTCTCCGTCTGTCGGGTTTTCAGATCCACTTTGACCAGCTCATGCTCAATGCCCGCTTCGTGCAGAATGATGTGCTGAGTCAGGGAACAGGCACCAGGTACGTAGTAAAGCTTCATGGTTTTTCTCCTTTCATTATTATTGTCACCTGGCGTAGCATATTCCCTTCGAACTTTTACGCAAGTACTTACCTTTTGGTAAGTTTTAGGCTTCCGGAACAGCATGAATCCACAACAGAAAGAATTACCGACGGCAAACGTCTTCAGTGCAACCTGTCCGGCAAGGAAAATACTGGGCGTTCTGGCCGATAAATGGGCGCTGCTGCTGCTGCACTCTCTGGCCACGCAGGGACCGGCAAGAACGGCGGAGCTACGCCGTCGGGTGCAGGGCATTTCAGAAAAGATGCTGATCCAGACGTTGCGGCGCCTGGCGCAGTATGGGCTGGTACACCGGCAGGCTTATCCAGAAGTGCCGCCCAAAGTGGTTTACCGGCTGACGGAAACGGGCGTTTCGCTGAGCACCCATATCCAGGCGCTGGATCGCTGGGTGGAGGAGAACGCGGCGGCGCTTTCCCAGGCATACGAGGGTGACGTGACTGAACATCCCTCTGCCTCAACGCCAGCGCGGTAGCACTTTGTTGCGGCAGAAAAGAAAACGCGCCCGGAGCAGCTAGCCCCGGGCGCGTGATTGACAAGCGTTATGCCTTTCTGAAAAGGCGACGCTGTTAACGCATGGTCACAAACTCTTCCGCCCCGGTCGGGTGGATGGCGACGGTGTTATCAAAGTCCTTCTTGGTAGCGCCCATCTTCAGCGCCACGGCGAAGCCTTGCAGCATTTCATCCATGCCGTAACCGATGCCGTGAATGCCGACGATCTTCTCATCTTTACCGACGCAGACCAGCTTCATGCGGCAGGGCTGACGGTGCTGGGTAACGGCGGTATACATGGCGGTAAAGGCGGATTTATAAACCTTCACTTCCTCATCGCCATATTTTTCCCGCGCTTCCGGCTCGCTCAGGCCCACGGTGCCAATAGGTGGATGGCTGAAGACCACGGTTGGCACATTGCTGTAGTCCAGATGCTCATCCGGCTTGTTGTTAAACAGACGTTCTGACAGACGGCGGCCTGCGGCAACCGCAACCGGGGTCAGCTCGATCGCGCCGGTGTTGTCGCCCACGGCGTAGATGCCGGGAACGTTGGTGTTCTGGAACTTATCAACGTTGATATAGCCCTTTTCGTTCAGCTGCACGCCGGTGACGCCCAGGTTCAGATTGTCCGTTTCCGGCTGGCGGCCAATCGCCCAGACCAGGCAATCCACGATCTGCTCTTTGCCGTTCTCCAGCAGCAGCGTCAGGGTGCCGTCGGCATTTTTTACCACGGCTTTCGGCACAGATTGCGTATGCAGCGTTGGGCCTTCGGCGTTGATCACCTCCATCAGCGTCTCCACGATCAGCGGATCGAAGGTGCGCAGCGGCGCATGCTGACGGACAAAGAGGTGGGTTTCTGAACCCAGCGCGTTAAGGACGCCCGCAATTTCTACCGCGATGTAGCCCGCGCCGACCACGGCGGTACGCTTCGGCAGCGCATCCAGCTCGAAGAAGCCGTCAGAGTTGATGCCGTGCTCGGCGCCGGGGATCGTCGGCTGTCCGGGACGACCGCCGGTGGCGATCAGGATATGATCGGCGGTGATCTTCTCACCGTTCACTTCGACGGTATGTGCATCAACAAAGCGGGCATAACCCCTGATCACATCAACGTTATTTTTACCCAGCACGTTGTCGTAGGAGGTGTGAATACGATCGATATAGGCGCTGCGGTTTTTGACCAGCGTGGACCAGTCAAAATTATTTACCGTGGTATCAAAACCGTAGTCCGGGCCATACATATGAATCGCTTCGGCGATCTGCGCGGCGTGCCACATCACTTTTTTAGGAACGCAGCCGACGTTAACGCAGGTGCCGCCCAGCTCTTTCGCTTCGATCAGGGCGCATTTCTGTCCGTACATGGCTGCACGGTTGATGGAGGCGATACCGCCGCTGCCGCCGCCAATGGCAAGATAGTCATAATGTTTGGTCATTGGAAGAGTTCCGTAAGTGAGTAAATGCAATTGCGGTAGAGTGTAACGCCAGTCGGTCAATTGCCGCAAAGTTTGCGTCTATGATTGTGATAGGGCAGGCGTGATAAACTCGGTGATAATCCGTTTTACCACACGGGGCTTCTGTTTTCCGCTTATTCACCGTCACTGAGGGAACGAATGGAACTGCTATTTTTAGGCACCGGCGCAGGTACGCCGAGCCGTCGCCGGAACGTGACCAGCATTGCGCTGAATCTGCAGGGCACCCGTAGCGGATGCTGGCTGTTTGACTGTGGCGAAGGGACTCAGCATCAGATTCTCCGTTCGGAAGTCAAACCGGGGAAAATTGAGAAGATTTTTATCACTCACCTGCACGGCGATCATATTTTCGGCCTGCCGGGGCTGCTGACCAGCCGCTCAATGAACGGCGTGACCGACGGCATCACCCTCTATGGGCCAAAGGGCATACGGACGTTTATCGAAACCAGCCTGAGCCTGAGCGGTTCCTGGCTGACTTTTCCACTTTCAATCGTGGAGATAGAAGCGGGCGAAATCCTCAACGACGCGCATTTTCGCGTGACCGCCTTTCCGCTGACGCATCCCGTAGAGTGCTACGGCTTTCGCATTGAGGAACACGATAAACCTGGTGCGCTGGACGCAAAGCGCCTGCTCGCCGACGGCATTAAACCGGGGGCGTTGTTTCAGCAGCTCAAGCGGGGCGAAACGGTGACGATGGAGGATGGCCGCATCGTTAACGGCCGGGATTATCTCGGCCCGCCGGTGAAGGGCCTGACGCTGGCGATATTTGGCGACACCAGTCCAACCCCGGCCTCCCGTGAACTGGCGGCGGATGCGGACGTAATGGTGCATGAAGCCACGCTGGAGGCGGCAATGGAGGAAAAAGCTAACGGACGGGGCCATTCCTCAACGGTGCAGGCGGCGATGGCGGCCAGAGAAGCGGGGGCGAAAAAACTGATTGTGACGCATCTCAGCTCGCGCTATCTGCGGGAGGATTCAGCGCGACTGCTGGCGGAGTGCCGCGCCATTTTTCCTGAAACGGAGATGGCGCACGACTTTTCACTGTTCAGGCTTTAGCGAACGGCGCCGGCTTTCAGGAGGGGAGACTATCCCCTCCTGCGGAAAAGTTACTCAGGCACAATCCAGCTGACTTTGGTGTGACCGTTGCCTGACGGCACCAGATGCTTGTGCAGCCACGGCAGCACGTTATTCATCTGCTGTTCCAGCTTCCACGGCGGGTTGATCACCACCATGCCGGAAGCGGTCATGCCGAAGCGGTCGCTGTCCGGGCGGACCGCCAGCTCAATTTGCAGGATACGGCGAATACCGGATGCCTCCAGCTCGGCGAACATGCGCTTAATCTGCTGGCGCAGCACCACCGGATACCACAGGGCGTAAACGCCGGTGCCAAACCGCTTGTAGCCTTCCTTAATGCCTTTCACCACGGCCTGATAGTCAGACTTAATTTCATAAGGCGGATCGATCAGGATCAGCCCACGGCGCGACGGCGGCGGCAGTTTTGACTTCAGCTGCTGGTAGCCGTCGCTGCGCTCGGTGCGGGCGCGATCGTCTTTTGAAAACTCGGTGCGCAGCATCGGGTAGTCGCTGGGATGCAGCTCGGTCAGGCTCATCTGATCGTAAGGACGCAGCAGGTGACGGGCGATCAGCGGCGAACCGGGATAGAAACGCAGTTTGTCATTCGGGTTCAGCGCTTTGATGCAGGAGATGTAGCTTTCCAGCTCGGCCGGCAGGTTATCCTGCTGCCAGATACGGGCGATGCCTTCCATATATTCACCCGTGCGCTCGGCGTGCTCGCCGCTCAGCAGATAGCGGCCCGCGCCCGCATGGGTATCGAGGTAAAGAAGAGGTTTATCCTTCTCGATAAGCGCGTCGATAATCAGGCTCTGAACGGTATGTTTGAGCACGTCGGCGTGATTGCCAGCATGAAAACTGTGGCGATAGCTGAGCATTTTTATCTATCCTGTTGAATTTATAAGGCTTTAATTGAGGGTGAGTCAATTTATTACAATTATTACCTCACGAATTACCTACAGAACGGCGCACAGCAGTGGATGCAGGAAAAAGCATGAGAACTCGTGAAGGGGCGATTATATCAGGGATGGCCGGCGGATGGGCTGAAAGCTTGAGAACAAATCGGCGCTTTTCACCCGCACATAACGCGCCATGCGGAAGGCGCTGTCAGAGGGGGAAACGCACGTGCCGCCCCTGCGGCACGAGGTGAAAGCGTGACAGCCAGCAGCAGGCCAAAGGCGCTGTCAGGCTGGCGGGTGCTGCCAGACCGGATAGGTGAAAAACAGCAGGTGCAGCATATTAAAGCTGAAGTGCACCAGCGTGGAAACCCAGACGCGGCCGCTCCAGAGCCAGGCCAGTCCGTAAATCACGCCAGCCAGCGTGGCAAAGAAGATCAGTAGCGGGCCGCCTGGGTAATGGGCCAGGCCAAAGAGTATGGCGGCACCCAGCAGGCCCCAGAGATTGCCCAACCGCTGCGTGAGCCGCTGCTGAAAATAACCGCGAAACAGCGCTTCTTCCGCCAGCGACACAAAGAACAGATTAGCCAGCATAAAGGCGCCCAGCCACGCGGGCTGATGCAGTTCCACCGTCAGCCCGCCGGCTAGCGTCGCCAGCAGCAGCAGCAGTGGCATCGCCAGCACCAGCACCAGCCACCATAGCGCATTTTTGGGCGGTGAGGCCGGACGCTTCAGCAGGGTGGGCAGGCAGCCCAGCAGCAGGAAAGGGACCAGCGCTTTGTCGAGGTTGAAGTAGAAGCTGAAAGGCGCGCTTTCCGGGCCGGCTTTGACCGCCTTCACGATCGCCTGATTATCAAAGCCGGGCAGCAGATGCAGCATCAGCGCCAGCGAACCGGCGACCAGCACCATCTCACTGGCCTGCCGCAGGCGCGCGTTATCACCTTTCACCACGCGGTAAACCGCCAGCCCGCCCAGGACGGCGACCGCCCCGATACCCGGCAGGGCCAGCGTCTGGTTCCAGATAGCCATCCCGAGCGTGATAGCCAGCAAAGTCAGCGAGGCTGCGCGATGAAAAGGAAGGAAAAACAACGATGCGGCGAGGACGTACCACATAAAGACACTCCCTGTTAAGTTTTTAACCGCCACAAAGTTTAAAGGTTAAGGGCGGCGCAGCAAGTATGCAATTTGCGCTACCGGCAGGCAAATTGCGTGACGGGATGCGTTACCGGTCGGCCTGACCATTGATTTTCGCCCCCGTTAGCCTCATGTTAACTGAATCGCGTGCTTAACCACGCACATACACGATCATGACTTCAAGGACTGCGCTATGACCAATCCGCTACTTTCCTCTTTTACGCTTCCTCCTTTTTCCGCCATCAAACCCGAACACGTTGTGCCCGCCGTTACTCAGGCGCTGGAAGCGTGTCGCGCGGCGGTAGAGAGCGTGGTGGCGCAGGGCGCGCCCTACACCTGGGACAACCTGGTACAGCCGCTGGCGGAAGTTGACGATCGCCTGGGCCGCCTGTTTTCTCCGGTCAGCCACCTGAATTCGGTAAAAAACAGCCCCGAGCTGCGTGAAGCCTATGAGCAGACGCTGCCGCTGCTCTCCGAGTACAGCACCTGGGTAGGCCAGCATGAAGGCCTCTATCAGGCTTACCGGGATCTGAAAGCGAACAGCTACGAGACGCTGAGCGCGCCGCAGCAGAAAGCCGTGGACAATGCGCTGCGCGATTTCGAACTCTCCGGCATTGGCCTGTCGAAAGAGAAGCAGAAGCGCTACGGTGAGATCGCCTCGCGCCTTTCGGAGCTGGGTTCTACCTACAGCAACAACGTGCTGGACGCGACCATGGGCTGGAGCAAGCTGGTGACTGACGTGAACGACCTTTCCGGGATGCCGGAAAGCGCGCTTGACGCGGCCAGAGCCCAGGCGGAAGCGAAAGAGCAGGAAGGCTGGCTGCTGACGCTGGATATTCCCAGCTATCTGCCGGTCATGACCTACTGCGACAACGCCGCGCTCCGTGAAGAGATGTACCGCGCCTATTCTACCCGCGCCTCCGATCAGGGGCCTCACGCCGGGAAGTGGGATAACAGTGAAGTGATGGCTGAAGAGCTGGCGCTGCGCCATGAGCTGGCCCAGCTGTTAGGCTTCTCCTCCTACGCCGATAAATCCCTGGCCACCAAAATGGCGGAAAATCCGGCCCAGGTGATCGACTTCCTCAGCGATCTGGCGAAACGCGCCCGTCCGCAGGGGGAAAAAGAACTGGAGCAGCTACGCGCCTTTGCCCGTAAAGAGTATGGCGTTGATGAGCTGAACCCGTGGGATCTCACCTATTATGGCGAGAAGCAGAAGCAGCATCTGTACGCCATCAGCGATGAGCAGCTTCGCCCTTACTTCCCGGAAGATCGCGCGGTGAACGGCCTGTTTGAGGTGGTGAAGCGCATTTACGGCATCACCGCCAAAGAGCGTAAAGATGTGGATGTCTATCATCCTGACGTGCGCTTTTTCGATCTGTTTGATGAAAACGGCGAACTGCGCGGCAGTTTCTACCTGGATCTCTACGCGCGCGAGCATAAGCGCGGCGGTGCATGGATGGATGACTGCGTGGGCCAGATGCGCCTGGCGGATGGCTCGCTGCAAAAACCGGTGGCCTACCTGACCTGTAACTTTAACCGTCCGCTGAACGGCAAACCGGCTCTCTTTACCCATGATGAAGTGACCACGCTGTTCCATGAATTCGGTCATGGGCTGCACCATATGCTGACCCGCATTGAAACGCCAGGCGTTTCCGGGATCAGCGGCGTGCCGTGGGATGCCGTCGAGCTGCCAAGCCAGTTTATGGAAAACTGGTGCTGGGAGCCGGAGGCGCTGGCCTTTATTTCCGGTCATTTTGAGACCGGCGAGCCGCTGCCGCAGGCGCTGCTGGAAAAAATGCTGGCCGCGAAAAACTATCAGGCGGCGCTCTTTATTCTGCGTCAGCTGGAGTTCGGTCTGTTCGATTTCCGGCTGCATGCGGAATACGATCCGGCAAAAGGCGCGCAGATTCTGGCAACCCTGCAAGAGATCAAAAAGCAGGTGGCGGTGATGCCCGGACCCGCATGGGGCCGCTTCCCGCATGCGTTCAGCCACATCTTCGCCGGCGGCTATGCGGCGGGTTACTACAGCTACCTGTGGGCGGATGTGCTGGCGGCGGATGCCTGGTCGCGCTTTAAAGAGGAAGGCATTTTTAACCGCGAAACGGGGCAGTCCTTCCTGGATAACATCCTGTCGCGCGGCGGTTCAGAGGAGCCGATGGAGCTGTTCAAACGCTTCCGGGGCCGCGAGCCGCAGCTGGATGCGATGCTGGAACATTACGGTATCCAGGAATAGTCAGTGAAGATTTGTCTGGTAGATGAAACGGGCGCCGGAGACGGCGCCTTATCCGATCTGGCGGCACGCTGGCAGCTTGAGCACGACGACGAAGCGCCAATGGCGCTGGTGATGACCGGTGAAAGGCTGGAGCTGCGCAAACGTGATGAGCCAAAGCTTGGCGGGATTTTTGTCGATTTCGTCGAGGGTGCCATGGCGCACCGCCGCCGCTTCGGCGGCGGGCGCGGCGAAGCCGTGGCTAAGGCCGTTGGCATTAAAGGCGGCTACCTGCCTGCGGTTGTTGACGCAACGGCAGGCCTGGGCAGAGATGCGTTTGTGCTGGCCTCGCTGGGCTGCCGGGTGCAGATGTTTGAGCGTCATCCGGTGGTGGCGGCTCTGCTGGAGGATGGTCTGCAACGCGGCTATCAGAGTACGGAGATCGGCGGCTGGCTGCGCGAGCGGCTGACGCTGATCCATGCGTCAAGCCTGGATGCGCTTGCCGGCATCGCGGAAAAACCGGACGTGGTCTATCTCGATCCGATGTACCCTCATCGCCAGAAAAGCGCGCTGGTTAAAAAAGAGATGCGGGTATTTCAGACGCTGGTGGGTGCGGATGCGGATGCGGATGGCCTGCTGGAGCCGGCGCGTCGTCTGGCGAAAAAACGCATTGTGGTGAAGCGCCCTGACTATGCGCCGCCGCTGGCCGGCATCGCGACGCAATCAGCCGTGCTGACCAAAAGCCATCGTTTTGATATCTATCCGCCGCTCGGCCAGTAGAAAATGTCCACCGGGCCGCTTCCGGCGCGCAAATTATTCTGAATGGTTATAGCGGCCCTGTCCCGCTGTCGTCAGCATTATCAGGCTACATATTTGGCCTGTGTCCTCGCAGGTTGAGTGAAAAGTGCGTCTGGCGGCAGGCTGTAACCGGTAATAAATACGCGCCGGCGACAGTAAAAATATACGCCGCAAAAGCGAATGAGTGTGCTGTATAAGCGAAGTAAGCGGTAATACTAAAAAAGCGTGCTTGTTTAGCACGCTTTTAAGCTTCCGGAATTAACTGAAATCTGATTTACAGTATTGATGCTGTAAGGCAGCGTTAATCAGGCAGCTAATTTAGTCAGGAAGTTTGAAAAGGAACTCAAATACCCTTGAACGATGCTCAGGCCAAAAGCTTTGTAAGACAGACCGATTTTCTCGCCGATGACGCTGGTCTCAGCAAGCGCATCTAACGTAGTATCAAATTTGGCAGAAACCTGAGCTAATGCGGTATTGACGTTGCCCCGGAATTCGGTCAGTCCAGCGCCGCTAACGGCCGCAATTTCAGTCTGGTTGATTTCTCTCATAAATAATATCCTTATTAAGTGGTTGTGCTTTTTTTGAATGCTTTTTCGCTGCGATGCAGCAGAGAAAGCAAATGAAATATAATGAGAAAAAAGAAGTTTTCCTATAGTAAAATATTTATAAGTGCCGTTCTGACACAAATAATTCATTGGGTGTCAGACTGTTAAAGTGCGGTGCTTTAATAATGGAATATTCTTGTACAGAATTAAAATAAGCTGTCAAGTTTCAGGGTTATGACTTATATCCATCAGTACAGGCATCGCCAGTCAATACAACTGCCTGAACAAGATTACTCCTGTCGATTACGCTGGCAACGGTGAGCAACTATAAAGTTGAAGTGGGTGATTAGCGTGCCGGGAGAAAACAGAACTGGCCGGAACTTAATTTGCACAGAATAGGTGAAAAAAAGCCGGCACAGGCCGGCTTTTTGAACGGCGGCTATTCTTCGTCTGCGTCGCGCAGCGGCACGATCAGCATATCGATATGGACGGTGTTGATCAGCTGACGGGCTGAAGACATCAGCTTGCTCCAGAAGTCCTGATGATGGCCGCAAACGACCAGATCCACGTCATAGCGCTTGATCGCATCAACCAGCACCTGGCCCAGATCGCCGCTGCCGCTGAGGGTTTCAGTCACAGGATAACCCGCGCCGTTTGAAAGATCGGAGAGTGCCGTATGCGTCTCTTCGGAGATGCGTTTCTGCATATCGCCAAGATTAACGTCAATCAGCCCGGTATAGAGATCGGAATAGTTCACGTCCACATGGATCAGGGAAATTTTGGCATCATAGGGACGCGCCATGGAAACCGCTTTAGCAACCAGCAGTTTACTTTCCGGTGAAAGATCCACTGCAATCAAAATGTGTTTATAAGACATATCGAACTCCTTCCATGTGTTGCGGCTGCGCCTTCCCAGACAAGACTGGCCGGGAAGAATAGTAAGTTTCTGAAATCCTTAACGAATAGAAATTGCGATGCGGGATTTCGCGAGGGGGGCGTTAAGCGTACTTCAGCCTCGCCACCTTATTATTCTCTCGCTTTGAAGTATAGGCCGAATTGTTAACAGACGCTTTCCAAACGCGCCTCTTTGGGAGCAGGATCAAACTGTAATTAAGGCTTTTTGCAATGATGCGCCTAACCATGCTGGAATTTTTTTAAGCATATCTCCTACAATGATAATAACGACACGCCATCTCTTGTGGGTAGCGGTCGTACCGCAGTGATAACAACTCTCAGTCAGGTTCAGTTTTGTGGATGGCAAATATCACCAGGGCCGTGCTGGCTTTGCCCGGTGTATCTGCCAGGTTCGTGTTGTCGGGAGGGGATCATGATTAGCACCATCGCGCTTTTCTGGGCTCTTTGTGTCATTTGTTTGATCAATATGGCGCGCTATTTTTCTTCACTCCGCGCGCTGCTGGTGGTACTTCGCGGATGCGACCCTCTGCTGTATCAATATGTTGATGGCGCAGGATTTTTTACTTCACACGGGCAGCCCAGTAAGCAGGTCAGGCTGGTACGCTACATCTGGGCGCAGCGTTATCTCGATCATCACGATGATGAATTTATCCGGCGCTGCGAACGGGTTCGCGGCCAGTTTTTACTGACCAGCGCGCTTTGCGGCCTGGTGCTTATCGGCTTTATGGGATTGCTTATCTGGCACTGAACCGCGCCGGGGGCAAAAAAAAGGGTGAAGCCTGCAGGCTTCACCCTTTTTTATACGTCACACGTTAAATGATAAAGTGCAGCGCAATCCAGTAGAGGCCACCGGATAACAACACCGAGACAGGCAGGGTAAAGACCCAGGCCAGCAGGATGTTTTTGATGGTGCGCCCCTGCACGCCGCCGCCATCAACCAGCATGGTACCGGCGACGGAAGAGGAGAGTACGTGGGTCGTTGAGACGGGCATACCGGTATAACTGGCAACGCCGATAGAGACCGCCGCCGTCATCTGGGCCGACATTCCCTGGGCATAGGTCATCCCTTTTTTACCTATTTTTTCACCGATGGTGGTGGCAACGCGGCGCCATCCAACCAGCGTACCCAGCGACAGCGCAAGCGCCACGGCCACGATAATCCAGACCGGTGCATACTCGACGGTGTTCAACAGATCGTCTTTCAGCTTGCTCAGGAAGCGCTGATCCTCTGCGCTGGTATCTGGCAGCTTAGCCGCCTTCTCCGCGGTATCGGAGACGCACATCAGCAGGCGACGCAGCTGCGCACGCTGATCAACGCTTAGCGCATCGTAGCTCTGCAGATTGTCCAGCATACCTTTGACGCGGGCGATGGCGGGAAGCGCGCGGGAAGCATCACAGTGGAACTCCGTTGTGCCACCCGGATTTTCCTGCGGCGTTGGCACCGCAGGCGGCGCCATCTGCACGATACGCGTCAGCGCATCACCGTGCTGCTGGTAATACTGCTCCAGATTGTGTACTGCATCGCGGGTGCGGGTAATGTCGTAGCCTGAAGCGTTCATGTTGACCACGAACCCTGCAGGCGCCACGCCAATCAGCACCAGCATGATCAAACCGATGCCTTTCTGACCATCATTAGCGCCGTGCGAATAGCTCACGCCAATGGCAGAAACGATCAGCGCGATACGGGTCCAGAACGGCGGCTTTTTCTTGCCGTCAATCTTCTCACGCTCCGCAGGCGTCATATGGATCCGGCGACGTTTCTTGGTGCCGCTCCAGTAGCGACGAAGGATAAAGCACAGCCCACCCGCAATGACCAGACCGACAATCGGAGAGATCACCAGCGACATAAATATGCCGATCATTTTCGGGATGTTAAGGGCTTCGACGATAGAATTGCCGGTCATAAAGGCGTTGGTCAGGCCAATGCCGATAATGGCCCCGATGAGGGTATGGGAGCTGGACGCCGGCAGACCAAAATACCAGGTGCCGAGGTTCCAGATAATCGCAGCCAGCAGCATGGAAAAGACCATGGCTAACCCGTGAGCCGATCCCACATTCAACAGCAGATC
This sequence comes from Erwinia psychrophila, assembly GCF_039023475.1. NCBI lineage: Bacteria > Pseudomonadati > Pseudomonadota > Gammaproteobacteria > Enterobacterales > Erwiniaceae > Erwinia > Erwinia psychrophila. The sequence goes on along the minus strand of NZ_JBCHVB010000004.1, from coordinate 186,544 downwards.
GGTGGGAAGCAAATGAACGATAGCATAAGCAACGCTCAGCCCGCCCAACAGTACCCCAAAGAAGTTAAAGACCCCTGCCATTACCACCGCCAGTTGCGATCGCATTGCGCGGGTATAAATCACAGTTGCCACCGCGTTTGCCGTGTCGTGGAAGCCGTTGATGGCTTCGTAAAACAGAACAAAGAGCAGAGCGAGTACCAGTAACAGGCCGGTATGATAATCGAGACCAGCAAACAGATGTAGCATAAGCGTTACGCCATTTTGGAGGACATGAACGCGGCGCATTATCAGCGACAAACCGCACCCGGGGAAAGTGAAATATAGACTTTTTTTGACAGTAATGTGTCAAAAGAGCGTGTTTACGGGAGCATTCTTTATGAATATCATAAAGTTACAAAATGTTTCGGCGATGAAGCTTGTGTTACGCTGGCTTCAGCCCGCTCAACTCTCTACAATCAGCGTTTTTTCGCGGCGGGGCAGGCTCAGTGGAACAGTTTGACGTTATTATCATCGGTGCCGGTGCGGCTGGCCTGTTCTGTGCCGCTCAGGCGGGGCAGCGCGGCAGGCGCGTTCTGCTGCTGGATAATGGTAAAAAGGCCGGACGTAAAATTCTGATGTCCGGCGGCGGGCGCTGTAACTTTACCAACCTCTATACTGAACCTGCTGCTTACCTCTCCCATAACCCGCATTTCTGTAAATCCGCACTGGCGCGCTATACCCAGTGGGATTTTATCGATCTGGTCAACCGTCACGGCATCGCCTGGCATGAGAAGACCTTAGGGCAGCTTTTTTGCGACGATTCGGCCCAGCAGATTGTCGATATGTTGCTGAAAGAGTGCGAGGCGGGCAGCGTCAATTTGCGGCTGCGCAGTGAAGTGCTGGGCGTGGCGCACGACGACGAAAGCGGTTATACCCTGACGCTGAACGGCAGCACTGTGCGGGCGGAAAAGCTGGTTATTGCCTCTGGCGGCCTGTCGATGCCGGGGCTGGGCGCCTCTCCCTTCGGCTATAAACTGGCGGAACAGTTTGGCCTGAAGGTTTTCCCGACCCGCGCCGGTCTGGTGCCCTTCACCCTGCATAAACCGCTGCTTGAACAGCTCAATGCGCTGTCCGGCGTGGCGGTGCCTTCGGTATTGACCGCCGAAGAGGGGACCACGTTTAAAGAAGCGCTGCTGTTTACCCATCGCGGCCTTTCCGGTCCGGCGGTGCTTCAGCTCTCCAGCTACTGGCAGCCCGGCGAGTTTGTCACCATCGATCTTTCGCCCGAGCGTGATCTACAAGCTTTCCTTAATGAAGAGCGGGACGCGCATCCGAACCAGAGTCTGAAAAACAGCCTGGCGAAAGTGCTGCCCCGCCGTCTTGTGGAATGCCTTCAGCAGCTTGGCAACGTGCCGGAGTGTACGCTGAAACAGCTGAACGCCCGCCAGCAGAGCGAGGTGGTGACGTCGCTGCACCAGTGGCGGGTGCAGCCGAACGGCACGGAAGGTTACCGTACCGCCGAGGTCACGCTGGGTGGGGTAGATACCAGCGTGCTCTCTTCTAAAACGATGGAGGCCAAAGCGGTGCCCGGTCTCTATTTCATCGGGGAAGTGGTGGACGTGACCGGCTGGCTCGGCGGCTATAATTTCCAGTGGGCCTGGTCTTCCGCCTGGGCTTGTGCACAGGCGCTGTGACTCTAGGCGGCAGGCTTTGTCCCTTAAGATCCACGTTCTCCCTCAGGCAACGCCTCAGAATAAGCGTCGTTCATGAGCCGGACAGCGCCTGGGAAATAAAGATTGCTACGTCTCTCTTACAACAAAAAGATATTCGGAGGCAGCCTGTAAAGACTGCCTTAGTTGGACTTTACACGACGAGATCATGATCCCCGGTGCGTAACGGTGCGGCCCATTTGCGGAAAGAGACAACAGCCAGCATCAGACCTAATGCGCCGGAAATCGCCCCAATGTAACCGACCGAGGAGAGTGACAGTTCAAGACTGACCGTTTTCCCCAGCAGCGCGCCGGCGCCAATCCCAATATTGAAGATCCCCGAAAACATGGCCATGCCGATGTCAGTGGCTTCGGGGGCCAGCGTCAATACTTTCATCTGCATGCCCATGCCGATAATCATGAAGGCGATGCCCCATAAGGCGCATAACGCCACCAGTCCGCCGGTGCTGTGTGCCACGGTGACCATCAGGGCAAGGCACACAGTCAGAAGTGCGATAGCGCCAGTTAACAAAGCAGACAGGTGTTTCTCGCCTAACTTGCTAAAAATGATGCTGCCTGAGATGCCTGCAATGCCAAATATCAGCAGTAAAACCGTCGCAAAATTATGGCTCTTACCCGATATCTGCTGGACGAAAGGCTCGATATAAGTAAAGGCACAAAAATGTGCTGTGACCACCAGTACCGTCAGGAGATAGACGCTAATCAGCGCCGGGTTGCGGAGTAAGCCGGGTAAACTTTTGACCGAACCGCTCTGCTCAGAGTTTACCTGAGGCATGATTTTAATAATCATAGCCAGCAAGACCATTGAGGCGACGCCAATCACCAGAAAGGTGATGCGCCATCCAAAACTCTGGCCAATAATGCGGCCTAAAGGCAAGCCTAAAACGGACGCCAGCGCCGTTGCCGTAGCCAGAAGGCCAAGCGCCTGAGCGCGTTTGCCTGCAGGCGCCAGTCGGATAGCCAGCGAGGCGGTAATGGACCAGAACAGCGCATGCGACAGCGCCACTCCTGCCCGGCTGACCAGCAGGACATTAAAATTCCACGCCACAAAAGATAAAATATGGCTACAGGCGAACAGGCCAAACAGGGCGATCAGTAATACGCGCCGGTCAATTTTGCTGGTCATCAGCATCAAAGGCAGTGACATGAGAGCCACAATCCAGGCATAGATGGTCAGCATGATGCCTGACTGAGCGCTTTCCATGCCGAAACTGTGCCCAATGTCCGTCAGCAGACCAACAGGAATATATTCCGTCGTGTTAAAAATGAACGCTGCCACTGCGAGGGTTAACACGCGTAGCCAGGCTACCTTTCTGGATACTGTCTGTAGTTCTGCCATAATCATCCCCCCGAAAATTCAGCCGGCAATGTTAAGGCTCCCCGCCGACGGCATTCAAGGAAATTGTGACCTTCGTCGCATTTTTAGCATAAATAAACACAGCGCATTAATTTTTTTTATGGCGGCGATTAAGTTTGTTAAAAACAGTGAGCCCGTGCATCTGAACAAAGTAATTTTCGCTTCCCTGAAGTGAAAAGCGCTGCTATTTTGGAAGTGATTGTTTCCTTAAGTGAGCTGCAATGAACAAGACAGGTTATCCTCAGAATAAAAGCCGGGAACGCGGGCGACCACGGGAATTTGATATGGATCTTGCGCTGGATATGGCGATGATCGTTTTCCGTCAGAAGGGGTTTCACGCTTCCTCCATCGCCGATTTAGGCGAAGCTATGGGACTTACCGCCGGCAGTATTTATAAAGCCTTCCAGGATAAGCGAACCCTGTTTCTGCGCGTATTCGAGCGGTACACCGCTTTGCGCCATGCGGAGCTGAAGCAGCGGCTGGAACCATTTCCGACGGGCCGTGAGCAGCTGGCTGAATTGCTGCGTTTTTACATTGATTCCGCATCTACGCTGGAAGGAAGGCGCGGCTGCCTGGTCGTCGGCAGTATGAATGAACTGCGGATCCTGGACCCGGAAGTGTCAGAACTGGTGTTTCAGGCCGTCATGCGCAACAAGCAAAATCTTATCTCCCTACTGCGCCTGGGTCAGAATGACGGATCGGTATCCGCCAGCCTGAATGTTGAATCGGCGGCAGGGCTGCTGCTCTGTCTGGTATTCGGCATGCGCGTTGTGGGTAAAGTTGAAGACGTAACGGAGAAAGAGGAAACGATACGGCTGGCGATGAAGCTGCTCGATTAAAAAATTTACCCATTTAGGAAATGATTGCTTTCTTAATGTCGGCGTTGTCTGCACAGGCAGAAAATCAAAATGAGAAGGAATGACGATGCAAAATCGCGAGTCAGAGACCAATGAAATGTCACCGCTGCGCCGGGCCGATGCAAAACCTGTCGCCTGGAACGACAGTAGCCTGAGCGGCTTTGAGCATGCCTACGCAACGGTAGATGGCGTCAGAATGCATTACGTTATGGGCGGCAATCCCCAGGGGGAGACGCTGGTTTTGCTGGCTGGCTTTCCGCAAAGCTGGTATGCCTGGCGTAAAGTCATGCAGCAGATGGGCGAGTCTTACCAGATCATTGCGCTTGATCTGCCCGGTCAGGGCGATTCTGACCGTCCGCAGGAGGGTTATGATACCTGCTCGCTGGCCGGGAAGGTTCACGGGTTGCTGGGTCAGCTTAAGGTAGACGCTTATTATCTGGCGGCTCACGACGTGGGAGCCTGGGTCGCCTGGCCCTACGCCGCGCGCTACGGTAGTGAGGTCAAACGTCTCGCCTTACTGGACGCCGGTATTCCTGGCGTCACCCTGCCGGACGCCCTGCCGGTGACGGCTGATAAGGCCTGGAAAACCTGGCATTTCGCCTTTCACATGATTGCCGATCTTCCCGAAGCGTTGATTACCGGTCGTGAACGCCTCTATCTTGAATGGTTCCTGAAAAGGAAAACGGCATGCCCGGATGTGTTCACAGATGAAGATATTAATGAGTACCTGCGCGTGTTATGCGCCAGCGGTGGATTACGGGCAGGGCTGGCTTATTACCGATCGGTTGCGCTTTCCGCTGCGCAAAACAGCGAGTTAAAAGCGAAAGGGAAGCTCAACATGCCGTTGCTGGCCGTCAGTGCTGAATATGGATCGATAGCCGATATGGCTGCCCCTCTGCGTCCTTTTGCTGAAGATGTCTCCGGCGTGCTTATTCCTCACTGCGGACATTTCATTCCCGAAGAGCAGCCCCAGGCTGTCGCTGAAGTCTTAAGCCAGTTCTTTGTGCCGACCGCAGATAGCCGGACGGGCTGATGTCGCCAATACAGTGCCGCGGGTCAGCAAAAGTCTGCATCCTGCCACTTTCACGTCCGCGTCTGTTTAAAGAGATCGTATCTCCCCGTTAAGGGGAGATACGGATAATCTGCCGGGTCACCGCCATGGCGGACTCAAAGGGCGCGGTATTGCGGACTATCTTGACCATGACGCTGGCGCCAAGCCAGAGCTGGTAGAGACTTTCTGCCACTTTGCCCGGTTGGTCCTCAATGCGCAGTGAACCTTCAGCCACGCCCGCCGCTAACGCCTGCGCCAGGCGAGAAATAATCCCTGAGGTGCCAGCTTTCAGCGTCAGACGCATACTGTCAGAGAGATCGGCCACTTCCGCACCCAGCTTCACCGCCAGGCATTTGCCCTGACAGTCGGAAAACGACTGCGAGTCCTGCCACTGCTGCCAGTAGTTCATCAGCCGTTGCGCCATAGTGTTACCCGGCTGGCTCAGCGTATGGTCAAGTTCCGCCAGATAATCATCAAAATAGCGCTGCAGCATCGCCACGCCAAACGCCTCTTTTGACGGGAAATAGTGATAAAAAGATCCCTTCGGCACACCGGCGTCGGTCAGGATCTCATTCAGTCCGACGGCGGAAAATCCCTTGCCGGCCATAATACGCTGGCCAGTCGACAGGATGTGTTCACGCACGTCGTTGCTATGGAGTTGGGTTGAAGTTGTCATTACGTCACACTACCACAGACTAGACCAGTCGTCTATATTGACGGGTCTTACAAATGCAGCCTTTTTTCGCTGGCGGTCGTCTGGTCATTTTCTGCAAGCGGAGGATTGGTGATTTCTGTCACTGAAGCAGAGATACAGCGAAGCCGTTAACGTCAGAAGCAGCAGTGACAACCCTGAGAATGGGCGCCTTCATTGAATTAAGGCCTGCTCCGGGAAAGGGCAATCAGCGCTATTCCGGCCCAGGCCTTTAAACTTGTCTGAATGTCGGGCCAGTACGGTTTAGCTGATAAGGCAAACCGCCGGACATAATTAACGGAGAGTTAATGAGAGATACTCTCTGCCGCGTTCTTGATTACCGCCGCAATTTTTTCAGGCTGAGAAGCATAAATGGCATGATTACCTTTCAGCTCCGTGACGGTGCTGTGCGCACGTTCAGCCATGAAGCGTTCAAGCTGTGGGTTAATGGCCCGATCCTCTGTGGCCACCACGGCCCAGCTCGGTTTGGTTTTCCATGCTGGCGTGCCGGCAGGGGCGGAAAAGGCGGCCGCTGATGGCATAACCTGAGAACGTGCCAACAAGTCTGCCTCTTTTACAGGCAAATCTGCCGCAAAGTCCGCGTGGAAGTTCTCCGGCCTGAGGTAGAGGAAATGGTCCGCCGTTTCCGTGATTGACTGGGCGGCCGGAGGATATTTTTTCGCCAGGCTCAGCAGCGAGTCGCCTTTATCTGGCTGCATCGCAGCGATGTAAACCAGACCCGCGACGGAGGGATCGTTACCTGCGTCACTGATAATCATGCCGCCGTAGCTGTGACCGACCAGCAGTGACTTTCCGCTTTGTAACGCCAGAACGCGTCGTGTTGCGGCCACATCATCCGCCAGAGAGGTCTGAGGTTCCTGAACAATCGACACATGGTAGCCTGCTTTATCCAGGATCCGGGCCACCGGGTTCCAGCCTGAGCCATCAACAAAAGCGCCGTGCACCAGAATAATGTTTTTCACCGGCTCAGCCATCACCGCCTGAGCAGAAACAGACAGGGCCAGACTTAATGCCAGAGTGGTAACTGATTTTTTCAACATAATTTTTTCTCTCAATCAGGTAAAAAAATAATGGGCTGAAAATACTGCCTCGTAGCGCGACAGGAGTGCATTCAGACGTATAAGCTTCAAAACGAAAAGATGTGGCGGGGTCATGCAACCCCGCCGCCTTGACCGTTATTCAGCCAGCTGCTTCAGGAGCCGCTCTGCCGTCGCCGCTGAGGAGGTTGGGTTTTGTCCGGTGATCAGCAGACCGTCGCTGACGACGTAAGAACTCCAGTCCGCCCCTTTGGAATAGATGCCGCCTTTGGCAATCAGCTCATCTTCAACCAGAAAAGGCACAACCTGGGTCAGGCCCACCGCTTCCTCTTCGGTATTGGTAAAGCCGGTGACCTTCCTGCCTTCAACCAGTGGTTTACCTTCAGGCGTTTTTACATGGCGCAGCACGCCAGGAGCGTGACAGACCAGCGCGACGGGCTTGTTTGCCGCCAGGAAGGCCTCGATCAGCGCCGCGGAGTGCTTATCCTCAGCCAAATCCCACAGCGGGCCGTGGCCGCCCGGATAGAAAACAGCGTCATAGTCAGCCTGCGAAACGCTGTCCAGACGGACGGTGGTGGCGAGACGGGCAAGCGCGTCGGCGTCCGCTTCGAAGCGGTGGGTCTGCGCGGTCTGGAAATCGGGTTCATTGCTTTTAGGATCCAGCGGTGGATTGCCGCCTTTCGGAGAGGCCAGGGTAATGTCGACCCCGGCGTCCTGAAAGGCGTAGTAAGGCGCAGCCAGCTCTTCCAGCCAGAAACCCGTTTTGCGTCCGGTGTTGCCCAGACGATCATGTGAGGTGAGAACCATAAGAATTTTCATTTATTGTTTCCTGTTGAAGTAGAAATAAGCGGATGATTAGACCGGTCGTATATAGAGTGCGTAAAAAAACAGACTCGTCGTATACAATCTTCAGTACAAAACTTTATCGGTAGGTGTACCCCGCTGGCAGTGATGGTAACGACTAACCTACACACCAGCCGGACTCCCGTGCGTGCCCGCTATTTATCAGCCAGGACTATCGCTTTATGCTCAATTCCCGGCGTGATAAGGCTAAACTAACAGTGAATAGACCAGTCGTCTATAGGTTTTTTTCTTTTTTTATTCGTTACCTTCTTAGTTTTTGCAATGTTAAAAGGTGTTCTGAAGAGTCACTAAAAACAGAGCAGTATAAAAAATATTTATTATCAAAGGATTAGAAGGATCATGCGCAAGTTTTAACAAACCCATTTACGGCGCGAAACGCTTATAACGTTTCAACACTTTTTCTCTTCTGAAGCGCCAACACCTTCTGAGCCAGCTTTTTTCTACAGCCGGGTGCGTTTTGCCATTATTAGCGTTGTTTGCAGGCGCTGGCAGGAAGAGAGCTTTCTGAAGAGACGCGAAAGCGGAAGGCAACTTCGCCATGGCAGAGAGGGGAACAGAGGGTTTCAGCCTTTTGAGATAATAAAAAAGCCCGCGACACGTCGCGGGCTTTATTCAGCGGGCCGTCGCTATTCGTTAATGCTCGGATGCTGATTAATCAGATGCTTACGCTTCTCTTCCAGCTCGGCGATCTGCTCATTAATATCCTCGATTTTGTGTTCGATATTATCGTGATGCTCCTGCAACAGCTCTTTCGCTTCCGCCATGTCCGAAGCGGCTGGCGTGGCGCCACGCAGCGGCATATTTGCCGTTTCTTTCATCATGATACCGGTTATCAGACCGACTACTGCAACAATCATCAGGTAGTAAGCTGGCATATAGAGGTCTGACGTGGTTTCAACCAGCCATGCGGCAAGCGTCGGCGTCAGACCCGCAACCAGAATCGAGATGTTAAAGGCGCTGGCGAGTGCGCTGTAACGGATATGGGTGGGAAACATTGCCGGCAGGGATGAAGCCATGACCCCGGTGAAGCAGTTAAGTATGACCGCCAGCAGCAGCAGGCCGCCAAAAATCAGCCCCGTCACGCCACTGTTGATCAGCATAAAGCAGGGGATTGCCAGCAACAGCAGTGCAACACTACCGATAATCACAAACGGACGCCGACCAAATTTGTCGCTCATCAGGCCCATAATCGGCTGAACGAACAGCATCCCGATCATGATGGCGATGATGATCAGCACGCCGTGATCTTCTGCATAGCCCAGGTTATGCGACAGGTAGCTCGGCATATAGGTCAGCAGCATGTAATAGGTGACGTTAGTCGACAGCACCAGGCCGATACAAGCCAGCAGGCTTCTCCAGTGTTTAGTGGCGATTTCCTTAAAGGAAACCTTAGGCCCATCTGCCAGACTCTCCCGGTCGCCCTGTTCCAGCTTATCGACGTGCTGCTGAAACGCAGGCGTTTCTTCCAGCGCGTTACGCAGATAGATGCCGATCAGGCCCAGCGGCAGCGCGACGAAGAACGGAATACGCCAGCCCCATTCGAGGAATTTCGCTTCGCCAATCACGGCTGAGATCAGAACGACAAGGCCCGCCCCCGTCACAAAACCAATAATTGAACCGAAATCGAGCCAGCTGCCCATAAAACCGCGCTTGCGGTCGGGCGAATATTCGGCCACGAAAATCGACGCGCCCGTATATTCTCCTCCGACGGAGAAGCCCTGTGCCATTTTACACAGCAGCAGCAGTACAGGTGCCCAGATACCAATAGAGGCGTAGGACGGAATCAGGCCAATACAGAACGTACTGACCGACATGATAACAATCGTAATAGAGAGGATTTTCTGACGGCCATACTTATCGCCCAGGCGGCCAAAGAATAAGCCCCCTAATGGGCGGATCAGGAATGGAACCGAGAAGGTACCCAGTGCGGCAATCATCTGTAAACCGGGATCGGCGCCGGGGAAAAACACCTGACCCAATGCATAGGCCACAAAACCGTAGACGCCGAAGTCGAACCATTCCATGGCGTTGCCTAGCGACGCAGCGGTAATGGCTTTGCGTAACCGGGCATCATCAATGATCGTTACGTCTTTTAAGCCAATCGGCTTAACACGCTTCCTACGCAGCTTCATATAAACACCCTGTAATCATATACTTACCAAATAAAAATTTTACCCCGGACTCGGTTGCACAAAATTCTGTGCATCGGCGATTGGGGCAAATTGTGTATGGTCTGTCGTCTATCTGACAGTGAGTTGTGGCGGGTATTCGCTCCCGTCAATCCACATCTGTCGGATCTTAGTATATCGTTTCTTTCGCATGTAACATAATTTCTACCGTAATTTGACCCGGACGATAAGTTTTCCGGGCAATAGCCATCCCGATAACGTAAGCCATTTTCAGGCGATAAAAAGCCTTGTAAAAAGAAGGGAAAATTTTAAATGCGGGTGAAGCTGGGGGTCGCCTGTGGCTATTTTGTGAAGAGAATTCTCACTCTGAAAAATAGCTTCCGGCTGAAAAGTTTATACTGCTTCTTTTAGCCTGAAAAAATGGAAAAGTAGTCTGATTTTTTTAACGCTTTATTTCCGGGGTGGCACTGAAAAATAAAGCCTGACACCCGTTTTTTTCGCCTCCCTTACAATAAATAAACACGGATTTTCACCACGGCAAATACCGATCCCACGGATCAGGACGTTCCCGTCAGAAATGGAGTCTTGAATGACCCCACTTTACTTTTTTGTCATTGCGCTTATTGATGAAATCGCCTGTAAAAAGTGCGCTCAGCAGGACGCTGAAGTGTCCGCAGGCATCACGGGGCGTGTTTAAACAGTATCCGCCAGCGTCAGGACACCTACCTCAGACGGGTTCTGCCGTTCTCCTTCAGCCAGATTTGCAGCGCTGCGCTGTTCATCGGCCGGGCATACAGATAGCCCTGGATAAAAACGACGTCGCGGGCCTGGAGGTAGGCCATCTGTTCAGGAGTTTCGACCCCCTCCGCCACAACAGAAAGCTTGAGCTTGTGGCTCAGATGAATAATGGCGTCGAGCACCGGCGCTTCCCGCTCGCAGGATTCAATCGCGTTCACAAATCCACGATCGATCTTCAGGTAATCCAGCGGAAAGGTCTGGAGTAAGGAAAGGGCGCAGTGACCGGTGCCGAAATCATCTATCGCCACAAACATCCCTTCACTTTGCAGTAATTTCAGCTTCTGGCTTACGGCTTCACCGTCTTTGATCAGGCTACGCTCGGTCAGCTCCAGCGTAATTCTGGGCTGCGGCAGCGTAATCTGGGCGGCAAAGCCGCGCATATCGTCAACGAAGCCAGGATGCTGCAAATGCTCTGCGGCGAGGTTCACCGCCAGATGAAAGCCCGGCGGCACCTTCCAGCTTTTGGTGTCTTCAACGATTAATTGCAGAAGATGGCGGGTAAGCGGCACGATCTTACCTTCCGTCTCTGCGGCGGCAATAAAGACATCAGGTCTTATCCAGGTGCCATCCGGCAGCTGCCAGCGCATCAGCGCTTCAACCCCGCTACAGACGCCGGTCACCAGGTTATAGACAGGCTGATAGTGCACGGAGAACTCTTCCTTACGGATGGCGCGGACAAGCCGGTCGCCCGCAGAGAGTTTTCGCTTCAGCCAGCTGTGCGTCAGGGCCATCAGCAGCAGTGAGAGGATGAGCGCCATAGGGATAAAGGTGAACAGCACCTGGCGCCAGACCGTCATCGCTTCGCGAGAGGGGGTCGTTATGCGGATGCTGATAGGGTAGCGTGCCGACGTAATCTTCTGCGTGGCGGTGGCGTCAGGAAGCGTCTGGTTAGTCTGCACCAGCGGGCCATGTACGATCTCATAGCCGCTGCCATATTTCAGCCCAATGCTGTATCCGTGGCTTTCGCTCAGGGCATCCATGAAATCAAGCAGGTACTGGCCATCCACGATGGCGTAACTGCTGAACGCCGGAGGCGTGTTACGCACAAATAACACCGCCGGTCTGTCCCTTACGCCATAAGTGGCCGCGAGAGAGATAGCCCACGACGGTTTCTCGTGTCGGGGAACGGGACGCTGGATCATGGTCGCCAGATCGCCGGCTTTACCGCCGTAAGCAGAGGAGCAGGTCACGCTGTTGTTATGCATCAGGCCGACAGAACGAAAGTAGGGGAAAAGAGAAGCGTACTCCTGAAGCTCGTGGCTGATATCTGCACAGGGACGGGTGGCATATTGCTGCAAATGATCGGCCATCCGCCAGGCCTGATCGCTGATGGTTTCCGCCTGCTTCAGCAGCATGATGACCGCCGCCGACTGCTGGCGTCTGATCTCTTTTCTGGCCTCGATAAACGTAAACACCAGACAAAGCAGCAAGGGCAGCAGGCCCGCCAGCACCAGCAGTAAAATTTGCCGTTTCTGCTCTTTTTTAAAATAAGTATCCATGCGTGATCCCGGATTACCTGTGCTTTGAAACGAGGTGTTTTGTTAAAATAGCATGAGCTTAGCGGCGGTTTAACAATAATTGTTCTGATGATATGAAGTGTTATGTTTACGGGCCTTCAGCAGGACAAAACGAGAAATGCGGGGAGAGAAAATCAGGAAGATACCGCAGCGTAATTCAGCGCGGTATCTCCTGGTAAAAGTGAATTAAGTCAGAAAAGTGACGTCAGTCGTTAAAGTAAATTTGCTTCAGCGCCCGCTCAACGCCGCGCAATTCCGCCAGGCCTTTAAGACGTCCGATAGCGGAATAACCTGGATTAGTCTTTTTATGCAAATCGTCCAGGATCTGATGACCATGATCGGGCCGCATAGGAATAGCCCGGTGGCCGCCCGCTCTGCGGCGTCGCTGCTCTTCCGCCAGTATCGTTTTTATCACGTCAACCATATCGACATCGCCATCCAGATGCGCCGCTTCGTGGAAGCTGTTGGGATCTTCTTCCCGACGCGTTGAGCGAAGGTGGGCAAAGTGAATACGGTCCGCAAAGGTGGTCGCCATTTTGACCAGGTCGTTCTCCGGACGTACGCCATAAGAACCGGTACAGAAGGTGAAACCGTTGTGGCGGCTCTCTACCGTTTCCTTCAGCCACTGCATATCCTCCAGCGTGGACACAATACGCGGCAGGCCAAGAATAGGACGCGGCGGATCGTCCGGATGCACGGCCAGCATAACGCCCGACGCTTCGGCAACCGGCACAATGGCCTGCAGGAACTCAGCCATGTGCGCGCGCAGCCGGGCTTTATCAATTCCTTCATACTGAGAGAGCTGTGCCTGAAACTGTTCCAGCGTATAGCCTTCTTCTGCACCCGGCAGACCGGCGATAATATTGCGCGTCAGGGTTTCAATGGCCTGCGCAGACATACTGGCAAAGTAGCGGGCGGCCGCCTGCTGCTCTTTCTCGTCATATGCCTCTTCTGCACCGGGGCGCTTAAGAATGTGCAGTTCAAAGGCGGCAAACGCGATATGGTCAAAGCGCAGCGCTTTCCCGCCGTCCGGCAGTGGCCAGGCCAGATCGGTGCGCGTCCAGTCCAGCACGGGCATAAAGTTATAGCAGACGGTATCCACACCGCAGGCCCCAAGGTTACGGATTGACTGCTGATAGCTGGCGATATATGCGCGATAGTCGCCGCGCTGTGTTTTGATCGACTCATGGACGGGTATGCTTTCCACCACTGACCATACCAGCCCTTTTTCCGCCAGCAGCGCCTGCCGGGCTTTGATTTCTTCAACCGGCCAGACGTCGCCGTTAGGAATATGGTGCAGCGCCGTCACAATACCAGTGGCGCCCGCCTGGCGGGCATCATCCAGCGAAACGGGATCGTTTGGGCCATACCAGCGCCACGTATGTTCCATCTTCAACTCCTTCATGGGGGAAATATTCCCGGCCCAGTGGTCAGGCCGCTGGACCAAGAATAGCCGATCGGGGTAGTGACTTAACGTGACTGGGATCGCAGGACAGGCGCGGAAGCGTCGTCAAAATTCCTTCCGCCCTGTGCTAAGCTGCCGGGCAGAACTGATGGCAGGAGCAGCGATGATGGACTTACCTACGCTTAAACCCGAACGGCTTTACCGGCAGATTTCCTCGCTGCTGATCGACTGCATCCGTAAAAAGCAGTTTCTGCCGGGCGCGATGCTGCCGCCAGAGCGTGAGCTGGCGAAGCAGCTGGGCGTCAGCCGCTCCTCCGTGCGCGAGGCGCTGATCGCGCTCGAAATTACCGGCTGGGTGGAAATCCGTACCGGTAACGGCGTGATCGTTATGAATCCGCTGCCCGAATCCGGTGAGCCGGCGACAGAGGATGCGTTCAGCCTCAAGGCGTTAATCGCCGCCCGGCAGCACTATGAGGGGATGACCGCCGAGCTGGCCGCGCGTAACGGCACGGACGATCAGCGCGCCGAACTTCAGGAGATCGCGGATGACCTGATCAAACTGCACGTTAATGACGAGAAGTTTCTGCGGGAGGATAAGCGGTTCCATCTGCTGATTGCGGAGATGACCGGCAATGAAGTGCTTGCTGAAATGATGGAATATCTGTGGAACAAGCGTAAAAATCCGCGTTTTTTACGCCTGGAGCGGCATTTTGCGGAAGAGAATTTTCCGCAGAAAATGAACCAGGATCACGCCGCTATCGCTCAGGCGATTATCGGACGCGATCCTGTTCAGGCGCGGCTGCATATGGAAAACCATATCCAGCATGTTTATGACCGGCTGTTTACCGAATAACCTCTTTCTCGATCCGCTTGATGCGCGGTCTGCCGGTGCCGAGCAGGATGGCCAGCTTGCTGCCGCCCGGCGTGGTTTCCATCAGGATTTTGCAGACGCTGGTCAGCGGCACCGACAGCAGCATGCCCACCGGGCCTAACAGCCATCCCCAGAAAATCAGCGAAAGGAACACCACCAGCGTGGAAAGGCCCAGCCCCCGGCCCATCACTCTCGGCTCCAGCATATTGCCAAAAACCATATGGATGGCGGCAAAGAGGCCGCCAACCAGCGCGGCATCATAGACGCTGTTCAGCAGCAGAGCCTGAATCAGCGGCGGAATACCCGCGATCACCGGGCCGATATTGGGAATAAAATTCATCACAAAGGCGACCACGCCCCACAGCAGCGCAAATTTGACGTCCAGCAGCAGCAGAGCCAGCCAGACGGAAACGCCGGTGATCAGGCTGATCAGCGTTTTCAGCGCCAGGTAGTGCGTCACGCCTTTTAACGCCTTATGCAGACCGGCGATGCGGATTTTGGGGTTCACCAGCGCGAAGCGCATCTTATAGGGCAGATGGTGAACCTCAAACAGCATAAACACGACCGTCATCAGCAGCAGAATAGTATTGGCCATGGCGCCGGAAAACTGGCTGAGCACGATGCCCGCCATGTTCATGATCGCGTTAGGATCAAAATGCTCCGCCATGCTTTCCGTGGACAGATTCAGGTTAAACGTTGCGGCGAAGTGCTGCACTATCGCCAGCTTTTGCTCCATCTGGTCGCGTATTTGCGGATAAAGGGTGGTAAATTCATTGACCGAGCCCGCGATCATGGCGACCAGAAGCGCGATCAATACCAGTACAGCAAGCATGACCAATGTGATCGCCACGCCGCGCTTAATTTTACGGCGCATCAAAATAGTGACCAGCGGGTTCAGGATAATTGCCAGAAAAATGGCCAGTAAAAACGGCACCAGAATATCTGATGCCGCCTTAATCCCTGCCAGAATCACCACCAGCATGGCCATTTTTAACAGCATATTTTGACCAATCTTTTCCTGCTGAGGTTCGCTCATTCCATCTCCAGTTTGACTGTTTGCCCTGCAAGTTTAGCGCTTCTGGAGAGGTAATTGCGTTATTTAAGAAAGGTCGGACCCTTTTGCCTGTTTATGCAGCAACGCCATCGCAGTCAGCATCAGCGTCAGGCTGAGCAGCAGCGCGATACTGGCCATCGCCATCCCCTGACCGACCGAGCCCTGTTCGAACTGACGCCAGATAAAGACCGCCACGGTTTGCGTTCCCGCCGGCGCCAGCAGCAGTGAGGTCACCAGCTCCCGCGAGGCGATGGCAAACACCATCAGCATGGCCGCCAGCAGGCTTGGTGAAACCAGCGGTAAAATGATATGACGCAGCGCCTGTAGCGAGCCCGCGCCATGCACCCGCGCTGCCGCTTCAAGATTGCCGCCAATCTGCTTCAGGGCGCTGCTTACGTAGCGCACCGGCCAGGGCAGTAGCAGACAGCAATAGGAAAGCAGCAGGATCATCCAGCTGTTATAGGGCGATACGGGCCAGAACGGCCGGTTCCACAACAGGATCAGCCCCACGCCTACCACCACGCCGGGCAGCGCGACGGGCAGCAGCGTCAGGGCATCGATCGCTCTGGCACCCCGGATTTTCCCTTCGACCACCAGCCAGGCCGACAGAAAACCGAGTATGCCGGTGATCAATGCGGTGCCCACTGCGAGCCCAACACTGGTAGAAAGCGCAGACAGCGCCTCGCCCTGCTGCGCAAAAAGTGCAGCAAAATGGCCGAACGACAGGTTCGCCAGCTGCAAACCACCTGAAAGCGTTGAAAGAAAGGCCGTGAGAAACAGTGAGGCCATCGGCAGCGCCACCACCAGAAAAGCCGTCAGGCTGAACAGCAGAACGATGGGGATACGCCAGCGGCCGGGGGAGAGCAGCGCCCGTCGCGCTGGCTTACCGGTAATGCTGGTTACCTCTCTGTTACCCGTGATCCTACGCTGTAGGAAAAACGCGCTGAGCGCGATCAGCACCAGGATCATCGACAGCAGTGAGGATCCGGGCAGATCGATCGGCCAGTCGGCCAGCCGCTCCTCAATGCCCACCGTCAGCATGACGACCCCGGCCCGCGAGCCCAGGGCCGCCGGAACGCCATACTCCTCAATTGCCAGGGTAAAAGCGAGCAGCACGCCCGCTGCCAGCGCGGGCAGCGCCATCGGCAGGGAAATGTGCCAGAACGCCCGCCAGGGCGAAGCGCCGTGTACCCGCGCCACCGTAGGCAGCAAATCGCCGCTGGCGAGCATACTGCGCGACACGGCAAAATAGATCACCGGGAAAATATTCAGCGTCATCACCAGGATGATGCCGGTCTGGCTGAAAAGCAGATCGTTCAGGTTCCAGCCGGTAAGCTGCTGGAGGTAGCCATTTTGCTGTAGCGCGAGCATCCAGCTCAGCGCAGCAATGTAGGGCGGCGTCAGAAAGGGAATAAGGAACATCAGGTCCCAGAACCGCGCCTGCGGCACGTTGAACAGGCCGCGCAGCGCACCGAGCGGAACACCGATAAGCGAACTGCACAGCGCCACGCCGAGGCCGGTTTTCAGCGTGCCCGCCAGCAGCGCGCTGAGGGCCGGATCCTGATAAAGTTTTGCCACTGGCGTAAACGCGCCGCGGAGCGATCCTTCGCTCAGGGCGGGGAAAATAGCCTGAAGCAGAATAAACACGAGCGGCATCGCCACCAGCACAATCAGCAAAGCGATTGTTATCAGCGGCATAAATCGCAGTTTCACAGGCAGAGTTCCTGAAAGGGTGGCTGGCCACCGGATGGTTTAATGCTGTGAGAACAGCTTGCCGTAACGATGCAGCACCTCAGAACGCTCGCTGCTGCCATCACTGGTGGTTGGTAACAGCTTCAGATCGCCAAGGCGTGGCCGTTTGGCCTCAATATCAGCACGGGCGGGCATCAGCCAGGCCTCTGCCACCCGCTGCTGGCCTTCCACCGAGAGCACGTAGTCGACAAAGGCTTTTGCATCGGCGGCATGCTGCGTTGATTTCAGGATCATCATCGGACGTGGCGCGATGACGGTGCCGCTGGCAGGAAAAATCACCTTGATCGCTTCGCCATTCTCAATCCGGCCATAGGATACATAGTCCACTGCGCCAAAGACCGCCGCCTTTGCGCCTTGCAGAACGGCCGTCAGCGCCTGCGCATTTGGCCCGTTGATCACCATGCCGTTCTGCTTCAGCTGCTCAAACAGCCTCCAGGCCTCGTCGCCCATGCCGTTTTGCAGACCAATCAGCAGATCCAGCGATGCGCCGGAAAGCGAAGGATCGGGCGTGGTGATCTTATCTTTAAAAGGTTCAAGCGTCAGGTCGCGCCACTCGGCAGGTTCTGGCGTGCCGCTTTTGGTGTTCCAGACAATCCCCAGCGCGGAGACTCCCTGCGCAACGTAACTGGCCGTTTTTAACGTATCCGGCACTTCCGCTGCATTGGCGCTCTGATAGGGCAGCAGCCAGCCGCGCTGCTGAAGCTCTTCCGCCGTATCCCAGGAGGCGGAAATCAGCACATCCGCCTGCGGACTGGCCTGCTCTGCTTCCAGCCTGGCCATCACTTTCCCGGTGGTGGCCTGGAACATATTTACCTTCACCCCGGTCTGCTTCTCATAGCCAGCCGCCAGTTTTTTCGCCAGCGAGCCGGGTCCGGCGGTGTAGACGGTCAGCGCGCTGGCATCGTTAATGAGCATGGCGGAGGTAAATAACATCGCGAAGATGGCTCCTGTTTTTCTGGTCAGTATGGACTTCATGCTGTTTCCCCTGATAGCGGCCCCACGGCCTGGATGGCCGTAATCGACCCTTGTGACAAATGAACAATGTGGTCGGCGAGCACCTCCGCCTCGCTGCGATCGTGCGTAACGTAAACGGCCGTCGTGCCAAGCTGCTTCAGCAGAGCGGCCATCTCAAAGCACAAGGACTCACGCAGATCGCGATCGAGGTTGGAGAGCGGCTCATCAAACAGCAGGATGGCCGGCTCAGCGATAATGGCGCGGGCCAGGGCCACGCGCTGCTGCTGCCCTCCCGATAAACCGGACGGACGGCGCAGGGCGAAGTCGGCGAGGCCAACCCGGTCGAGGGCGATCATGGTCCTTCTCAGCCTCTCCGCGTTAGGGACGCGGCGCATCAGCAGAGGGAAGCCGACATTCTGCGCCACGCTCATATGGGGCCAGAGGGCATAATCCTGGAAAACCATACCGATATCGCGCTGCTCCGGGGCAAGCGAAAAACCCGCGCTGGCGACTTTCCGGTCGCCAAAGTGAATTTCACCGCTTTGCGGCTGTAGCAGCCCCGCCAGCAGCTTAAGAAGCGTGCTTTTCCCGCAGCCGGAGGGACCCAGCAGGGCAGTGGTCGTGCCGCCTTCCACCTTGAGGTCGAGATGATGCAGGACGGCCTGCGCGCCAAACGCATAGCCAATACCGTGCACTGTGACAGGGGTTGGAGTGCGCGTCATCGGCAGGCCTCTCTGTCAGGCAGGCAGGGGCCTGCTACCAGTTCTGGCCGACGGGACGTGCGCTCCTGATGCAAAAACAGGAGAGCCAGCATATTTTATCCTCTTTGGGATTTCATTAACGCGGCAGTATAGAGAGGCTATATGACGGATTGATGGCGGTATAAAACGGTAATCGCCGTCAGAGGCGATCTTTTCGCGCAAAAATGGTTATAGTAAAACTTCGATTTTCCCACAGGGTAGTATCTCCATGCCTGAGCAACCTGGACCGGAGTCTGTTCCAGGCGGTTTACGCTTAAACCTGCGTATTATCTCCGTCGTGATGTTCAATTTTGCCAGCTATCTGACCATCGGATTACCGCTGGCCGTTTTACCGGGCTATGTACATGATGTTATGGGCTACGGCGCCTTCTGGGCCGGGTTTGTGATCAGCCTTCAGTACTTCGCCACGCTCCTCAGCCGTCCTTATTCGGGGCGCTTTGCCGATCGGTGGGGGCCGAAGAAAGTGGTTATTCTGGGGCTTTGCGGCTGTTTCCTGAGCGGCGTCTTTTACGCGCTGGCGGTCGCTGGCGCGGGAATACCGATCCTGAGTCTGGTACTGCTTTGCGTGGGCAGGATCATTTTAGGGATTGGGCAAAGCTTTGCCGGAACAGGGTCGACATTGTGGGGCGTCGGCGTCGTGGGATCGCTGCATATCGGCCGGGTCATCTCCTGGAATGGCGTCTTTACCTATGGCGCGATGGCGGTCGGCGCACCGCTTGGCGTGGCTATCTATCACTGGGGCGGCCTGCTGCTGCTGGCAGGGATCATCATTGCCATCGCGCTGGCGGGCATTCTCCTGGCGCTCCCACGCCCAACGGTCAAAAGCAGTAAAGGGAAGCCGCTGCCTTTTCGCGCGGTGCTGGGGAAAATCTGGGGGTTTGGCATTATTCTGGCGATGGGGTCGGCCGGATTTGGCGTTATCGCGACCTTTATTACCCTGTTCTATCAGGCAAAAGGCTGGGAGGGTGCCGCATGGGCGCTAACGCTGTTCAGCGGCGCTTTTGTCGGCACGCGACTGCTGTTTCCGGGTGCCATTAACCGACACGGCGGACTTTCCGTGGCGCTGGTCTGTTTTCTGGTCGAGGCCGTGGGCCTGTTTCTGGTCTGGGGCGCCGCCGATCCGTGGGTGGCGAAGCTGGGTGCATTTCTGACCGGCGCGGGCTTCTCCCTGGTTTTTCCTGCGATAGGCGTGGTGGCCGTCAAAGCCGTTCCGCCGCAAAACCAGGGCAGCGCGCTGGCAACCTATACCGCCTTTATGGACCTGTCGCTCGGGATCACCGGGCCGCTGGCGGGCATAATCATGAGCTATTTCGGCGTTCCGGTTATCTACCTGTTAAGCGGGCTGCTGGTCTGTCTGGCGCTGGTGATGACGCTGAGGCTGAAGCGAAGACTTAGCGAAAAAGCGGCACAGGCCGGCGCGCCTTAACGACGGCGTGATAAAAACGATGCCGATCGCCTGAGCCGTCAGGATGATGCCGATCCTCTCATTTTGCCCCCTCGCGGTGAGCCCGCGAAGCGGCAAAATGGCGTTCAGATCTGTCGTCGTTACTGACAGAAGGTCGTTCAGCGCTGCAACAGCTGAATGCTCTGGCGGATTTCCCGGATGATATCTTCCTCGTTCCAGCCTTCCATGACTGATGAGAAAGGTTCAAACGCGTAGATGCCTTTATAGCCTGCTTCTTCCAGCCGCTGCACCTGGGTGGCGCTGTTCAGCCGGTCACTTTCGCTCAGCATAATCCGCTCCTCATCCGTCAGGTCACGGGTGGGACGGTCATCTTCCACGCCTGAGAGATGAACCAGGCCGATCGCCTTGACGTCAATACCCTGCGCAAACTCCTCCTCCGCTTTTTCATAAAGATGGTGATGGAAGGTATCCAGTACCAGACGGAAAGGCACGCGGGCATCGCGGATCAGGGCGCCGGCCTGAGACAGGGAACGTAGCGAACTGACGGGAAAACCGAGCGGCTCAACCAGGCCTTCAATACCGTATTTCTCAAACAGTGGGGCGAGCGTTTTCAGCGCGCTGACCGTCCGATCGGCACCGATCTGCGTTCCGTCGTTTAACGGGCAGAGTACCAGCGCTTTTGCCCCAACGCCTTGCGCATCTTTCAGTAACCCTTCTGTTTTCTTCAGCAGCGCATCATCTGGCTGATTGAAAGGATACACCGCATTGATAGTGACAATTTCCAGCCCATAGCGTTGCGCCAGTTCGCGCACCTCCGCATGGCTGAGGTCATCCGTAACCTGGCCGCTGCGCATGTCATTGCGCAGTTCCACTTTATTCAGGCCCAGGCCGTGGACCATCTTAAAGAAAGCCTCAATGGTCAGATTGGGGGCGATTTTACGATTGATGCAAAAGCGGGTCGGATCGATTGCCATCTTGTTGCTCCTTTAAAATAAGAGAATGCGCACACGGCCTTCCGGAATGGCTGGGTGATCGGCCGGTTTACGGGACAGTCATAAGAAAACATTTATTTCATAATATTTATATAATGGAATTAAAATTTTTAGATCCTTGCCGCAAAATTTTTTGTCATTCCGGTAAGGGGGGAGTGTGATATGACGACTTAGCTATCCCATTGAGGGACCAGTCAAGAGGATAAAAAGAAAGAATGAAGGCGCAGACAGTGAGATATAGCCGCCTTTGACAGGCGCCGGGACATTTTTTTCAGAGAGCGCCGGATGTTGCAGGCGCGCTCAGTGAAATGCGATCCAGTCCGCTAAAAATGAATTTTCTAAACTTATCTGTTTGAAAAATTCATTCCATTATAATAGTGTCATTTCACGCAAACGGCATTGATCCGTGCAGAGAGCGGGTGCGATTGCAGCAGCGGCTCCAGCGATCACTCACATCAAAGAGGCCAGAATATGACTATCGTAGGAAACTTTATTGGCGGGAAAACGTCTTTGAGCGCCAGCAATGAAACCATTCCGGTGTACGATCCGGCCACCGGTAAAACGGTACGCGAGTTGACACAAAGTACGGCGGATGAGGTCGAAAAAGCGATCGAGGTCGCCCATAACGCTTTCGAAGACTGGTCCCGCACCTCGCCACTGCGCCGCGCCCGCGTGCTGTTCAATTTCAAAGCCCTGATGGAGCAGCATCGCGACGAACTGGCCGCGCTGATCGTCAGCGAGCATGGCAAAGTCTGGTCCGATGCGCAGGGCGAGATCACCCGCGGCCTGGAGGTGGTGGAGTTTGCCTGCGGTATTCCGCATCTGATTAAGGGGGAGAACTCTGCGGACGTGGCTACCGGCGTGGACAGCTATTCGCTGATGCAGCCGCTGGGCGTCGTGGCCGGCATTACGCCGTTTAACTTCCCGGCGATGGTCCCCCTCTGGATGTTCCCGATTGCGCTGGCCTGTGGCAATACCTTCGTACTTAAGCCACCGGCGCTGGATCCCTCTGCTGCGGTGCGCATGGCGGAGCTGCTGACTGAAGCAGGCCTGCCCGATGGGGTATTCAACGTCGTCCACTGCTCGAATGAAGATGCTGAGCAGCTCTACAAAGATCCCCGCGTACAGGCCGTCAGTTTCGTGGGCTCTTCCGGCGTGGCCGAACACATTTATAAAACCGCCAGCGCATATGGTAAACGCGTTCAGGCTTTTGGCGCGGCGAAGAACCACGCCATCGTCATGCCGGATGCCGATCTGGACGCGACGGTAAACGCCATTATGGGCGGCGCCTTCGGCTCGGCAGGCGAGCGCTGCATGGCGCTGCCGGTGGTGGTGGCGGTGGGGGACGAGACAGCCGATAACCTGATCGCGGCCCTGACGCCGCTGGTCAACGCGTTACGCGTTGGCCCCGGTATGCAGAAAGGCAGCGAGGAGAATGAGATGGGGCCGGTGGTCTCTGCCGCGCACCAGAAAAAAGTCCTTGGCTACATCGATAAAGGGGTGGAGGAAGGCGCGACGCTGGTCGTGGATGGCCGTCATCTTCAGGTGCCTGGCTATGCGGAAGGCTACTACGTTGGCGGCACGCTGTTTGATAACGTGACCTCAGAGATGGTCATCTGGCGCGAAGAGATCTTCGGGCCGGTGCTGAGCATTATGCGCGCGCCGGACTATGCCACGGCTCTGAAGCTGGTCAACAGCCATGAGTTTGGCAACGGCAGCGCCATCTTTACCAGCAACGGTCATACCGGACGCGATTTTGTGCGCGAAGTGCAGGCAGGCATGGTGGGCGTCAATGTCCCGGTGCCGGTGCCTATGGCGTTCCACAGCTTTGGCGGCTGGAAGCGCTCCGTATTTGGCGCGCTGAACGTGCACGGTCCCGACGGCGTGCGCTTTTATACGCGGATGAAAACCGCCACCGTGCGCTGGCCTTCCGGGCAGAAAACCGTTTCTGAGTTCAGTATGCCAACGCTGGGTTAATCACAAGGAGGAGCAGCATGACATTGCTATCCAGAGTACAGAAACCGGATGCGCAGGGGCGTATTCAGCAGGTCACGCCGGAAAGCGCAGGCTGGCGCTACGTCGGGTTTGAGGCTTATCAGCTGAAGCAGGGGCAGACCCTTAAGCTTACCAGCGGCGAAAAAGAGCTCTGCCTGGTGCTGGTCGCCGGGCTGGCGTCGGTCAAAACCCGCCATGCCGAATTTTCGGGTATCGGTAAACGTATGTCGCCGTTTGAGCGCATTCCCCCTTACTCCGTCTACGTTCCCCATCACGATGAGGTTGAGATTTACGCCGAATCGGATCTGGAGCTGGCGGTTTGCAGCGCGCCTGGCAATGGCTCGCTGCCGGCAAGGCTGATCGCACCTGAGGATGTGGGCGTTGAGCAGCGCGGAAAGGGGCATAATCAGCGGCTGGTGCACAATATCCTGCCGGATAATGAACCGGCCGACAGTCTGCTGGTGGTGGAGGTCTATACCGACGAGGGCAATACCAGCTCCTATCCCAGCCATAAACATGACAGTGAAAACTCAGAGAACGAAACCTATCTCGAAGAGACCTACTACCACCGTTTTAATCCGCCCCAGGGGTTTGCCATGCAGCGCGTCTATACCGACGATCGATCGCTGGACGAGTGCATGGCGGCCTACAACAGGGACGTGGTGACCGTGCCGCGTGGCTATCATCCTGTGGCCACGATTGCCGGTTACGATAACTATTACCTTAACGTAATGGCGGGGCCGGTGCGCCTGTGGAAGTTCAGCTGGGAAGAGGATCATGCCTGGGTGAACAGCGAGGCTTATCCGCGCGAGGATTAATCGCAGTGGTGTTGTTATCAGTAACGCTGACCGGCTGGACAAGTACGTCCAGCCGGTTTTTTCTGCACTGCTTTTCTGCAAGCACGCAGGCCAAACGGCCCCATGCGTTCCGCAGAACGCTCCGCTGGGCTGCGCCTGCTACTGTGCCAGCATAGCCAGCACGTCCTGGGGCATATTCAGTGATTCAATGACAGTCTGGCTGAACAGACGGCGCCGCTGACTTCCGTCTGACGACCTGCCGGCTGTGGCGGGGCGGATCAACCCGCCCCGGCGACGTGTTAAGAAATGAGCGGGGTGTACGCCACGCTGGGAAGGGTCAGGCTTTTGCGTTATTCAGCGCCAGTGAAACGGCCAGCGTCTGCGCCAGGCAAAGGGAGGCTACCTGTGAGCGGAATCCGTCGACCTGCGCTTCCCGCACGACAAAACAGACATCGCTGAAGGCGGCCAGCGGGCTGACCTGGCTGTCGGTAATGGCAATCAGCTGCGCGCCGCGCCGGGCTCCCAGCTCAACCAGCTCCACGGCTTCCCGCGCATAGGGGGAATAGCTGATGGCGATGACCACGTCTTTCGGATTCACCATGCTGAGCTGCTCGGTAAACATGCCGCCCAGGCCGTCGATCAAAAAGGCACGTCGCTCAAGATGACGCAGCGCATAGGTCAGATAAGAGGCGACGCTGAAGGAGCGGCGCAGGCCAATCACGTAAATATTTTCCGCCTGGTTCAGCATCTCTACCGCTTTGTTGAGCTGTTCAGGATTGGTCTGCATGGCCAGCTGCTGGAGCGCCTGAGAGTTTACCATCGTAAACACGTTGAGGATTTCAGCCGGGGTTTCAGGCGGCGTGGCCGTCTCGTCCGTCGCGGTCTGCCGGAACAGCCTGGCCCGCTCAGTATAGTTCACGGTCTCTTCCATCAGGTGCTGACGGAATACCTGTTTCATTTCGTTAAAGCCGCTGAAGCCAAAAGCGTTGGAAAAACGGATCAGCGTGGAGGGCGGCACATCGGCCTGCTGGGCAATGGAGGCCACGGTATCAAAGGCGATGCTGTTGCTGTTGTCGAGAATATAGCGGGCGACCTGCTTGAGGCGCTTACTTAATGTGTCATAGCGACGGCGGATGTCGTCCTGTAACAGGGAAAGCTGTGTGGGATTCGTATTCATTACTTCCGCTCACTTAAAAAAGAGTCATGTTTTTCTGTACGATATTCTACCAGATGAACAAAAAATTTCACTTGCTAACCGGAAGCAGGGAATTTATTTCATCGGGATATGAAATCAGTCACAAATACGCAGGCGGGCCGTTATCTTCCGGAATAAATTACGTTCGCGATGAAAATTAAGCGTGATGAAAAAAGCGATCTGACGTTTGCAGGCGATTTATAGCGACTCAATAGCCGCTGCTTGTTAAAAAAAAGGGACAACGGTTGTCGTCCCCGATCGGATTATTTCGCCGGCCGAACCTCTCGCCAGTAGTTCACCAGCGTCAGGTAATTATCTTTGACCTGGGCAATCAGGGCTTCATCATTCAGCTCACCGAGCAGCCACTGGCGGGAGGGCTGCCCAAAAATGGTTCTGCCGACGGCAAAGCCTTTGACCCATGGCGCCTGCGCCGCAGCGGCGAATCCCGCCTTAAGCTTCTCCTCCGGCGCATCCAGGCCCAGGATCAGAATGCCGCGGCAGTAGGGATCCTGCTGTTCAATCAGCCCGCCAATCGCTTCCCAGCTCTCCCGCGACAGAGGCGGCAGCTTCCACCAGTCGGGCTGGATGCCCAGCGAATAAAAATGCGTCAGCATCTCAAGATAGTAAGCTTCCTTTTTATCCTCGCTGTTTTCCGGAAGGATCACTTCAAGCAGCAGCTCATGACCGGTTTTATTACAGCCTTTCCAGACATCCAGAATAAGCTCGTCCTGCTCGTTTCGCAGCGCAATGGGATCGTGAGGATGGTAGAAAACCAGACATTTGACCACGTGCTCCTGCGGCCAGTCGACCAGCTGCGAGCCGATATTGCCATGTTCAAGGCGAAGCGGCCGTGAGCCGGGCATCTCTACCGGGCGGCCAATCCACCAGCCTTTACCCGTGATCGCATTCAGGGAGGGCTGTCCGTAGGTGGTGTCGGCCAGAATGCCGCTGCGGTGCGTCAGGCCCGCTTCTGCGGAGGCCTCTTCTGCCGCCCGCAGCAGCAGCGTTTTCAGGGTGGGCAGCCGTGACGTATCCACGCCAGCCTCCACGGCCATATCAACCAGCTGCTTGCGGTGATCGAAAGCAAAAACGCACAGTTCCTCCCACACCTGCTTGCGCGTCGTCACGCGGTGGAGATGGTTGAGACGGGTATCCAGATCGGGACGTAGCACGTCTTTATCGCGGCTGAGAAAGTCATCCAGTTCAGCCTTCGTTGGCATCGCCGGCGCGCAGCCGTGACGTGAGACAACCAGCGCGCCGCAGGCGTTAGCATAGCGGCAGGCCTGTTCCCAGCTTTCATCATTCAGCCAGCCGCGCAGCAGGCCGGACATAAACGCATCACCGGCGCCCAGCACGTTAAGCACCTCCACCTGTACGCCGCTTTGCAGCGTCGTCTGCTGCCAGCTGTCCGGAATATCGCCTTCCAGCACGACGCAGCCCAGCGGACCCCGTTTGCACACCAGCGTCGCTTTCGTCGCCTGCCGCACATTTTTAAGGGCGGTAAGGGTATCCGTACTGCCGCCTGCGATATGAAATTCTTCTTCCGTGCCTACCACCAGATCGAAGTAGTGCAGGACTTCCTGTAGCTGTTGCGTAACGTGCTGTGATTCCACGAAGCGCGTTTCGCCGTCGCCTAATGAGGTCAGTCCCCACAGTACCGGGCGGTAATCGATATCCAGGGCGGTACGAAGATCGTGACGGCGGGCAATCTCAAGCGCCTTAAGAACGGCGGCCCGCGTATCAGGATGTGAAAGATGGGTGCCGGTGACGGCAACGGCCCGGGAAGAGGTAATATAAGCCTCGTCAATATCCTCTGGCTTCAGCCCCATGTCCGCACAGTTATCACGATAAAACACCAGCGGGAAAGTATCTTCATCCTTGATACCCAGTATCACCAGGCCGGTCAGCCGCGTTTTATCGGTGATAAGACATTCGGTATTCACGCCCACCCGCTGGAGTTCCTCGCGCAAAAACCGGCCCATATGTTCATCGCCAACGCGGGCCAGCATGGCGGACTTCAGCCCCTGAATCGCCGTGCCGTAGGCGACATTACCGGAGGAGCCGCCCAGATATTTTGCAAAAGTACTCATATCCTCCAGGCGAGCGCCGATTTGCTGACCGTAGAGGTCAACGGCAATGCGCCCGATACAAATCACATCAAGCTGCTTCTGTTCTCTACTCATACCTTTTTTTTCCTTATGTGATAAGTCCATACGGCTGCGTTACTCCAGTGGGTGACGGGAACCTCTCCAGGGGAAAGTCCGGGGCTGCATGAAAAAAGAGTATGGAGAATAAAAATTTCAATCTCAATATAAAATGAAACTAATAGCCCAAAAATGTGAGGTGGCTAAAATTCTCTCTGCCGCCCATGCAAGCGTGCGTGCCGATCGTCAGGGGCCGTTTTAGTTCGCTTTTTGCCGCCAGGAGGCGGCTGACAACGCGCAGGAACGATATTGTTCAGCCAAATCCATTTACTACCGGCAGGCTTATTTGCTTATTCGGCCACCACTTTGCCAGCGAGATCGCATTGCGGCAGGCCGATCCGCTACAGAATTTGATCTCCCTCGCAAAATGAAATGTTTCTTCTGTAATGCCGTTTTATGGAAAAAATATTTGTTTATAATCGGCTCACGTTTCACTTGCGGCCGCTGCCTGTACTGTGCAGATCGTGGCGACTATAAAGGCGACTCACGGCAGGCCGACCGGCTTCCGTACCGTTAAGGAAGAGCAAATGGGTAAGATCAGGTTAACCACGGCACAGGCTCTGGTCCGGTTTCTGGACAATCAATATCTGTCGGTAGATGGCGTTGAAACAAAATTCGTCAAAGGGATTTTCGCCATCTTTGGTCACGGTAACGTGCTGGGCATCGGGCAAGCGCTTGAGGAGAACAGCGGCGATTTGGTGGTCTATCAGGGGCGCAACGAACAGGGCATGGCGCACGCGGCGACGGGCTATGCCAAGCAGAAACTGCGGCGTGAAATCATCGCCTGCACCTCTTCCGTGGGGCCAGGCGCGGCGAATATGATCACCGCAGCCGCCACGGCGACAGCTAACAGGATCCCGCTATTGCTGCTGCCGGGCGATGTATTTGCCACCCGCCAGCCCGATCCGGTGCTGCAACAGATTGAGCAGAGCCACGATCTCAGCATCAGTACAAACGATGCTTTCCGCGCCGTCAGCAAATACTGGGACCGGATAAGCCGTCCCGAGCAGCTTATGACCGCCTGTATCAATGCGATGCGGGTGCTGACCGATCCGGCGGAAACCGGCGCGGTCACGCTCTCCCTGCCGCAGGACGTACAGGGAGAAGCCTGGGATTATCCCGACTATTTTTTCCAGAAGCGGGTGCATATTCTCGATCGCCGGCTGCCGACGCAGGCGCAGCTGGCGGCGGCGCTGAAGCTTATTGCGGGCAAGCGTAAGCCGCTGATCGTCTGCGGCGGCGGCGTGAAGTATTCCGGGGCGGGAGAGGCGCTGCGCGACTTCGCCGAACGTCACCATATTCCCTTTGCGGAAACGCAGGCGGGAAAAGGCACCCTGCTTTCCGATCATCCTCTTAACGTCGGTGGCGTGGGCGAAACGGGCTGTCTGGCGGCAAACCTGCTGGCCAAAGAGGCCGATTTGGTGATTGGCGTCGGCACCCGCTATACGGACTTTACGACCGCGTCGAAGTGGATCTTCCAGGATCCCAACGTCAGTTTCCTCAACATCAACGTCAGCAACTTCGACGCGTGGAAGCTGGATGGCGTACAGATTGTCGCGGATGCCCGAGAAGCGCTGACGGCCCTTGATGGCAGGCTGGCCGCGCAGGGATTTGAAAGCGGCTGGGGCGAGCAAGTCGCCCAAGCCCAGAGCAAGCTCCTGAAAGAGACCCAGCGCGTTTATCAGGCGGCCTACAGCGAAGACGATTTTGTGCCGGAGATTGACGATAGCCTGGATCGTGAAGCGGTATTCGCCGAGTTTACCCGCCTGACCAACTCTTTTCTGACGCAAAGCAGCGTACTGGGAACCTTAAATGAGCAGCTGCCCCAGGATGCGGTGATTGTCGCCGCGGCGGGCAGCCTGCCGGGCGATCTTCAGCGCGTCTGGCGTACCCGCGATGCCAACAGCTATCACGTTGAATATGGCTACTCCTGTATGGGCTATGAGGTTAGCGCCTCGCTGGGCGTTAAGCTGGCCGAGCCGCACCGTGATGTCTACACCCTGGTCGGGGATGGCTCTTTTATGATGCTGCACTCTGAGCTGGTTACCTCTGTTCAGGAAGGGGCCAAAATCAACGTGCTGCTGTTCGATAACATGACCAATGGCTGCATTAATAATCTGCAAATTGAGCACGGCATGGAGAGCTTTACCACTGAGTTTCGCTTTCGTAATGCCGAAAGCAGCAAGCTGGATGGCGGGTTTATTCCGGTAGATTTTGCGGCGATTGCGGCGGCCTATGGCTGTAAAACCTGGCGGGTGACAACGCTGGCTGAACTGAAGCAGGCGCTGGAAGAATCCCGGCACGCGACCGTTTCCACGCTTATCGACATCAAAGTCCTGCCCAAGACTATGGTGCACAAATACCTCAGCTGGTGGCGCGTGGGCGGCGCGCAGGTTTCTCAATCCACGCGCGTGAACGACGTATCCCGGATGCTTAATGAACATATCGACCAGGCGCGTCGTTACTGATTCTGTCTTACCTGAAAATAATGCCTGAACGGCGCGGGCGCTATACCGCCACGCTCTGAACCCTACACATTAAGGAGATCGTATGACTCTCAAACTTGGCGTAATCGGAACCGGCGCCATCGGTCAGGAACATATCCGCCGCTGTAGCAAAGTGCTGCAAGGGGCGAAAGTTGTTGCCGTGTCGGATATCAATATTGAAGGCGCGAAGGGCGTCGTTGACCGCCTTGGCCTGGAGGCGGAGGTTTATGCTAACGGGCATGACGTTATCAACGCCCCCGAGGTGGAAGCGCTGATTGTCACTTCCTGGGACCCGACGCACGAAGAGTTCACCCTGGCCGCCATTGCCGCCGGTAAGCCGGTCTTTTGCGAAAAGCCGCTGGCGCTGAGCGCAGAAGGCTGTCGCCGGATTGTGGATGCCGAAATCGCCCAGGGTAAGCGGCTGGTGCAGGTGGGCTTTATGCGCCCCTATGACACGGGCTACCGCGCGCTGAAATCGGTTATCGACAGCGGCGAGATCGGCGAGCCGCTGATGCTTCACTGCGCGCACCGTAACCCCGCCGTTCCGGAAAGCTACACCACGGATATGGCGATCACCAGTACGCTTATCCATGAGCTGGATGTGCTGCGCTGGCTGACGGAGGATGATTTCAAATCCGTGCAGGTTCTCTTCCCGCGCGCCACCAAAAACACGCACGCGAAGCTGCGCGACCCGCAGATCGTGCTGTTTGAAACGCACAAAGGGACCCGCATCGACGTGGAGATTTTTGTGAACTGCGCTTATGGCTACGACATTCAGTGTGAAGTGGTGGGCGAAACGGGCATTGCGAAGCTGCCGGAACCCGCGTCGGTGCAGTTGCGCAAAGAGGCTAAGCTCTCCACCACCATCCTGACCGACTGGAAAGATCGCTTTATTGATGCCTATGACGTGGAGCTTCAGGCCTTTATTAACGATACCGCAGCAGGCCAGCTTCAGGGGCCGTCAGCCTGGGACGGCTACGCGGCCGCCGTTGCCGCCGACGCCTGTCTGAAAGCGCAGGAAAGCGGGCAGGTTGAAGCCGTCGAGCTGCCTTCCCGTCCCGCTTTCTACAGCCGGTAATTTATCGCCTCTGCTCCCTGCGTCAGCGGGGAGCCACACGCTGAATGTGTTCTTCCGGGAGTTTTCATGAAAATTGCTTTTGATGTGGATGTCATCAGAGATATGGGCATCACCAAAATGGTTCACCAGGTGGCGGACTGGGGCTACAAATATATCGAGCAGTCGCCTCACCCGCAGATTAACCCGTTCTATAAGCACCCAAAAGCCAGCCGGGAAACGATCGCGGAGTACAAGAACGCCCTGAGGGAAACCGGGCTGGAAATCTCATCTTATATCGTCGTTTACCGCTGGTCTGGCCCCGATGAGGCGCGTCGTCAGGCGGCGGTGCGCAACTGGAAGCGGATGATCGAGATCGCCGTTGAAACGGGCGTTCAGGTCATTAATACCGAACTGTCGGGCACGCCGAACGAACCGGAAATCTGTGAAGAGATGTTCTATCGCTCAATGGAAGAGCTGCTGCCAATTGTCGAACGTGAAGGTATCCGCATTGAAATCCAGTCTCACCCGTGGGATTTCTGCGAAGAAAACAATGAAACCGCCGACCTGGTGAAATCGTTTCGCAGCGAGAACGTGAAGTATCTCTACAGCGTGCCGCATACCTTTTTCTATGACAAAGGAAAAGGCGACGTTAAAAGCATGCTGGAATATGTGGGCAGCGATCTGTCGCACGTGCTGGTGGCGGATACCATGAACCATACCAAGCATTGCCGCTACATCGTCAATCCGCCGGGCGTGGATGCCACTATTCACCAGCACGTCGGCGTCGGCGAAGGCGAAGTGGATTTCACCACGCTGTTTCAGACGCTGCGCGAGATGGATTTTGCCAACCGCAGCTGGAAGGTCGGCGGCGAGTCGATCATCGCCTCATCGCTGTTTGGCTATCCCGAAAAAATGAAATATCAGGCAGTGGAAACGCGTGAGCTTATCGAACGCGAGCTGCTTAACCGCTGATATCCGGCGGCCTGAGCCGCCTTTCCGTATGCTGAGGCAAGACGATGAATAAAAATGACGTGAAGCTGGCGATCGCCCCTATTGGCTGGACCAATGATGATATGCCGGCGCTGGGCGCTGAAAATACCTTCCAGCAAACCGTGAGTGAAATGGCGCTGGCCGGCTTTAGCGGCAGTGAAGTGGGCAGTAAATATCCGCGCGATCCTGCGGTGCTCAAGCCGATGCTTGATATCCGCGGCCTGCAAATCTGTAACGCCTGGTTCAGCACCTTTTTTGCCAGCGGCGACAGAGCAAAAACCATTGATGAATTCATTAACCATCGCGATTTCCTCTTTGCGATGGGGGCTAAAGTGATTGGCTGCTCGGAACAGAGTAAAAGCATTCAGGGAACCGCGCTGGCGGTGCTGGAGGAAAAACCTTTCTTTACCGAGGAAGAGTGGCGTCTGACGGCGGAGGGCTACAACGAACTGGCGGTGCTGGCGGCGGAAAAAGGCATGCAGGTTTGTCTCCATCACCATATGGGCACGGCGATCCAGACGGCGGAAGAGATCGACCGTTTTATGGCGCTGACTGACGACAACGTGTTTCTTCTCTACGACACAGGACACGCTTACTACTCTGAAGGCAGCCAGGCAAAAATGCTGGCGATCCTGGAGAAACATCTCCCCCGCATCAATCACGTTCACCTGAAAGACGTGCGGGATGAGGTGGTGGCGCAGGTGCGTAACCAGAAGCTTTCTTTTCTTGATGGCGTAAAAAAAGGCACCTTTACCGTGCCTGGCGATGGCGCGATCGATTTTGACCCGGTTTTCAGGATGCTGGAAAAGGCTGGCTATCGGGGCTGGATGGTGGTGGAAGCTGAGCAGGATCCTGCCATCGCCAATCCTTTCGAATATGCCGTAAAAGCGAGGAAATATATTCGCGAACATGCGGGATTGTGAAGCCGGAGATCGCTAAACGCTGGCGCAACTGAGCAGGAGAGCGCTATCGCGCGGACAGCAAGGGATGCGGAGTAAAAGTCAGCCCCTGACAACGCGTCAGGGGCTGAAGGTTATTGCAGCACCAGCGTATTGATAATGTTCTCAGCTTCGGTCTGGGACTGCTGTTGATTCTCGGCAGGCAGCGTAATTTGCAGGGTTAACAGTTTGCCATCCACCTTCGCCAGCACCACGGAAGACCAGGAGGACTGGTTTTTGGCGGAAATCACCGTGTCGAGCTGCTGAACCTTCTGGCCTTTCAGCTCCAGAGAGCGGTTAGTCACCACCTGTAGCTGCGGATCGCGGTTGCGCTGCTGCTGCTCAAGACGTTTGGACAATACGTCCAGCGCTTCGTCTGTACTGTCACCTTCAATAACGATGATCGCTTTCTGGCCGGTAGAGTCAGCGTAAACGTGCATGTTATTGGCCTGCGTGCCCAGCTTCCCGCTCTGATCGGACATGCCTGCCGGCAGCGTAAAGCGCATTTTTCCGTCCATCAGGGTGACCTGCTGGCTGCTCTGGCTGCTGCTGACGCCATTGTCATCGGCTGCGGCTTTCTCATCATTGCCGTCGCAGGCGGCCAGTCCGACCACCAGTAAGCCGATACCGGCATATTTCAGTAAGTTACGCATCATGATCCCTTTTACGTTAGTCGTGTGCCTGTTTCAGCAACGCATACAATTATCATCAGCTGGCAAACGCAACCGACGCTCTGTCACAGAGTGCAGCTTAGCCGAAGTTGACCTGTGCGCTAACAGATTTTTCTGCTAAGCGCTTCAGCATGGCGTTCAGTAACAGGCCGTAAGCAGGCAGGAAGAAAATCATACAGATAAGCACTTTAAAGCTGTAGTCCACCAGGGCTATCTCCACCCAGTGCTGCGCCATAAACGGATCCGCGCTTTTATAAAAGGCGATAAAGAAAAACGCCAGGGTATCGCTGATGTTGCCAAGGAACATGGCCGACGCGGGCGCAACCCACCACTGAGGCAGTTTCCGCAGGCGGTTAAATACGTGCACATCCAGAATCTGACCCAGCGCATAGGCCATAAAACTGGCGCAGGCGATGCGGGCAACAAACAGGTTAACTTCCCGCAGGGCAGCAAAGCTCTGCCACTCACCCTGATAAAAGAGAGCGGAAACGCCGTAAGAAATAAAGAGTGCCGGGATCATGACCGCCAGGATAATGCGTCTTGCCAGCGGAGCGCCAAAAATGCGCACGGTCAGATCGGTTGCCAGAAAGATAAACGGGAAGCTGAAGGCGCCCCAGGTCGTGTGGAAACCAAAAATGGAGATGGGTAACTGGACCAGGTAGTTACTGGAGGTGATCACCAGCACATGGAACAGGGAAAGCCAGATCAGCGCATGCATACGCTGACGCGAAGAGAAAGAAATCATCATATGACCTTTTTATATATTGGGGTGAGGGAACCCAAAAAAAATATCTCGCCGGGGCGATTGCGCGGCATCTTACCGAATCAGCATACCAATGCAATGGTTAATTTTAGCGCAAACGATTTCGCTGCGCGCACGCTTGCACATGCCACACCTGCGGGTAAAATGAGCCCCGTTAATTATTCAGCCCGGAAGACATTTATGAGCGAACCGTTTGCGAACCCCGATCAAACCCTGGATGCGCTGGGCCTGCGCTGTCCTGAGCCGGTCATGATGGTGCGCAAGGCCGTGCGCCATATGCAGGAGGGCGAAACCCTGCTGATCATTGCTGACGACCCGGCGACCACGCGTGATATTCCCGGTTTTTGCCGCTTTATGGAACATACGCTGATTGCTCAGGATACCGACGAGTTGCCCTACCGGTATCTGCTGAAAAAAGGGCTTTAAACGCCTTTGGCGGCGAGCGTCAGCGCAGGGAGATAGAGGCCGAAATGCCCGCGCCAGAAAAGGCGCAGGGCGGTCAGCGATGATTTCGCCTCTTTATGGGCGTTTTCCCCGCTGGCGCCGTTTAGCGAAGACACTATGCGCCTTATTTTTTCCTCAGCAGCCTCAGGGCGTTAGCGGTCACCAGCGCCGTTGCGCCCGAATCCGCCAGTACTGCCAGCCAGAGTCCGGTCATGCCTGCCAGCGTGGTCACCAGAAAAATCCCCTTCAGCCCCAGCGCGATGGTGATGTTCTGCCGGATATTGGCATGTGTTGCCCTCGACAGGCGGATCATTGACGCCACGCCGTCAAGGCGATTATGCGTCAGGGCGGCGTCGGCCGTTTCCAGCGCCACATCGCTGCCGCTCCCCATGGCGATACCGACGGTAGCCTCCTTCATTGCCGGGGCATCGTTGATGCCGTCGCCCACCATCGCCACCGCGTGACGCTGGCGCATTTCCGCCACGGCCGCCACTTTTTCCGCAGGAAGCAGGCCGGCGCGATAATCGATCTTCAGCTCACCGGCGATAGCCGCAGCGGCACGCGGATTATCCCCAGTTAACATAACGCTCTGAATATTCATCGCCTTGAGTTCGTTCAGCGCCGCCAGCGCATCCGGTCGCAGGGTATCGCGCAGCGCAATCAGCCCTGTGGGTTGCTCATCTTCCAGCATGACCACCACGGTATTGCCGCCAGACTCAAGCTGCGAAATCTGAGCCAGCTGATCCTCACTGAGCCGATGCTTCTCCACTCTGGCGGGCGCGCAGATTAACAGTTTGTGACCACCAACTATCCCTTCCACGCCGCTGCCGGAAAGGGCGCGCTGGTCGCTCGCCGCAGGGACCTCAATCTGCAACGCCGCCGCGCGGGCCACAATGGCACGGGCGAGAGGATGGGAGGAGCCGCTCTCCGTCGCGGCAGCTTTAGCCAGCAGCATCCTTTCGTCATCTTTTGCCAGAGGGATAACCGAGGTAACCTGAGGTTTGCCCTCGGTCAGCGTGCCTGTTTTATCAAAGGCGATGGTGCTGATGGCGCTGAGGCTTTCAAGCGCGGCGCCGCCTTTAATCAGGGCGCCGCGACGGGTGGCCGCTGCTAGCGCAGAGGTAATGGCCGCTGGCGTGGAGATGACCAGCGCACAGGGACAGCCAATCAGCAGCAGCGTCAGGCCTTTGTAGATCCAGGGCTGCCACGCTGCTGAAAGGAGCAGCGGCGGCACTACCGCGACCAGCAGCGCGACAGCCATAATCACTGGGGTATAGATCCGGCTGAAGCGATCGAGAAACCGCTCGACGGGCGCACGGCGTGACTCTGCTTCCTCAATAAGATGCAGAATGCGGTCTATGGCGCTTTCTCCCGGTTCCGATATCACTTCAAGCCTGACCTGACGATCTACGCTCAGGCTTCCTGCCGCGAGCGTTTCACCCTGCTGGCGATCGACGGGAATGGACTCGCCCGTCAGCGCGCTTTCATCGAAACTGGCGGATGCCGTCATCAGTTTTGCATCGGCGGGCAGCCTGGCACCCGGTGCAACTTCGATGAGATCACCGGGACGCAGGGCGCTGAGCGGCACGGTCTCACGCGCCTCGCCGCTTATTCGCACCGCCTCTTCGGGCTGGAGCGCCATCAGCGCCGTCACGCCGCGGCGGGCCCGGCTGGCGGCAAAGGCCTCAAGCCGTTCGCCCAGCAGAAACAGCAACAGCACCATGGCGGCCTCGGTCGTCGCGCCAATAAACAGCGCGCCGATGGCGGCAACGCTCATCAGCATTTCAATGGCAAAGGGGGTGCCGCCGCGCATCAGGCGAAGGGCGCTGCGGGCGATGGGCCAGACGCCAGCCAGCGTGGTCAGGGTAAAGGCGATCTGGCCGGCGCGTGGATCAACCTGCATCAGCAGCCAGCTGGCCAGCATCATCACGGCCAGCAGAATAATGGTACGGTTCTCCCGCCAGAATCCCGGCGTGGCGGCTGCTTCTTTCGGCGCATCGCTACGCTTCAGGCTGAATCCCGCTGCGCTCACCGCGGCTTCTACCTCAGGCCGGATATCGGCCGGAGCGGTCACCACCAGTTTTTCAGTAGCAAACAGTACCCGGACCTGACCGACGGTTGGCAGCTGACCGACTGCCGTTTCTATCGTGCGTGCGCAGCCTGGACAGTCCATACCGCTGATAAACCAGCTGTAGCGCTGGGGCGTTTCAGCGGTCTCTTCTGGCACAGGGGGAGTAACGGCGCTACAGCTCCCGCCGCTACAGCAGCCTGCCTGAGGCGGGCTGGCACTGATGGTGTTTATCTGGCCTGGCGCTTGACGAAGAGCAAAGGGCTTTTTCAGCGATTTTGCTGCGGTACAGTGCCCGCAGCGACAGTCAGAAGAGTGCTGGTGCATAAACGCCTCCTGTTGCGAAAAGGGGGGGATGTCCCGCCCTTAATCACATCATACACTCTGGAGTGGACTCCAGAGTCAAGGCGTATTCCTGCTTACAGGTAGAGTGAACGCACAATCATAAAGTGACCGGCGAAGTAACAGGCGGCAATCAGCGCGCTGTCGGCAGAAAAACGGCGGCGATAATGACTGACCAGCCAGAGAATGTTCGCCAGCAGCAGCAGTGAGGCACCGGTCATAATTGAAAAGCTGTAGTCATTGGGGCGGAAGAAATACTGCTCCGTTGTCAGCCAGACCATCAGCAACGTCATCCCGATAAAGGTACAGACCGGCCAGCGCAGCTCATCCAGTTTCGTCCAGATAGTGGCGATCAGCGCCGCGCCTATAATCAGCACAATAAGTGGGATTGGCCAGAAGAAGGTCAGCGTCATCTGGCTGGCAAAACAGATGGTATAAAGCAGATGTGAAAGGAAAAACGCGCCTGTTGCATAGAGCATCCGCCGCTGAGGCAGCAGCGTCAGGGCATCACCCACCAGCGTCGCCAGCAGACCGAAGAGGATCAGGTAATCGGTGGTGTCCAGTACGGGTGCCTGCCAGGCCAGCGCCAGCAGCAGCAGCAGCGTAACGGGTTTAAAAACCCAGCGCTGCCACTGGGGGCCACGATAGGAAGCATCAACGTACAGCCAGCCGGAGAACAGAACCGCCAGAAACGACCAAATCATAATGTGTCCCTTTATTTAACAGGTTCAAAAACCAAGAATTCTTGGTTTCAGTTTAGGCCAGCCAGGGACGATGTGACAATGAGAGGGCTCTGGTTGTATCCTTGCCTGCCCGGGCATCTGGCCGCACCGGCTGAGAAGAGGAACAAACGGCAATGAAGCTACCCCTGATATTTTTCATCATCCT
The DNA here is from genome assembly GCF_039023475.1 of Erwinia psychrophila. NCBI lineage: Bacteria > Pseudomonadati > Pseudomonadota > Gammaproteobacteria > Enterobacterales > Erwiniaceae > Erwinia > Erwinia psychrophila. The sequence goes on along the minus strand of NZ_JBCHVB010000004.1, from coordinate 148,481 downwards.
GGCCGTTATTGCCCTGCTGGCAACGCGTCAGTTTATCAAGCAGCGTCGGGAAGAGGCGGTTAACGACGCTTCGCCCGTGCGGACGGTGCCGGTTGAGGTCAAAACAAAACGCGAATTTCCCGCCCCGAACCGCCGTTCGCGCCAGCGTGAAGTGATCCCCGTTGAGGAGATGCGTTACGAAGCGTGGTTTCATCCGCTTAACGGTGCAGGGGATTTTAAACTGACGCTGCAAGCCCGTGATTACCATCAAATAGATAAAGGGGCTCGCGGTCAGCTGGCGGTGAAGGGAACGCAATTTATCTCTTTTGTACCCGACAAGCCTGCCGCGCCGTAAGCGGCGGGCGGGGCGACTTCAGGGGACAGGCACGAAGGGGCTCACTGCTTTGGCAGATGTTTCTTTTGCCACGCCAGCAGTTCAAATACGCCGAAGAAAAAGATCTTTATCTGGGTCAGCGCGCTGAGCTTCGGCCCCTCTTTTGGCTGCGTTGTGCGCATCAGAACCAGCTGAAGTCCATGCATCACCACCATAAAAAAAAGTGCAACATCAATAAAGTACTTCAGCGGCCTGGGAAAAGGGTGCACCAGGTTAAGCAGAAGGAATGCCCAGACGCAGACCATCAGCAACCTTCCTAAATTAATCAGCATGATTTTGCTCCTTTGCGGCGGCGTGTCGGATATAGAGACGGGAAGCGACCTGCCCGGCAATCTTTTCCCGGTGCAGATGCCAGCTAACCGGAACGGTCGGTAAACCATTTTCCACTTCACTTTCCACATAGATCAGCGCATCTGCTGCCAGCCAGCCGTTATTTTCCAGCAGCGTCAGCGTCTGCTCAAGCAGGCCTTTGCGGAACGGCGGATCGATAAAAACCAGATCGTGAGGCTCGCCTTGCTGAGCCAGCCACTGGAGCGTATTGGTATTGAGTACGCGTCCCGCTGTTGCGCCCAGCGTCGCCAGGTTCTTTTCCAGCAGTTGCGCGACGGGGCGCTCCAGCTCAATCAGCGTGACGGACGCGGCGTGGCGCGACAGCGCCTCAAGACCGAGGGCGCCGCTGCCGGCGAAGCAGTCAAGACAGCGCGCGCCCTGGATATCCGGTGCCAGCCAGTTGAACAGGGTTTCACGTACGCGATCTGTGGTCGGACGAAGCCCGGCGCTGTCGGGCACCGGAAGTTTTCTGCCGCGCCATAAGCCGCCGATAATGCGGATTTGTCCGGCGCCGCCGCTGCGGGATTTTTTTTGCATGCTGCTGAACTCTTCATAATTTGTTGCACAGTTTAACGCGCGATCCGGGCAGAGGAAACGTAAAAAGGGTGCTGTGTTGCGTTAGCAGGAAAGTGTTAGACTAAGGGATTAAGATGATTTTCAGAGACCTGACAGATTTTTCCCCGCGAGGAGTGTGGTTGCACCATGGCAAAAAATAAAAAACGTGGCTTTTTTTCCTGGCTGGGATTAGGGCGGGAAGAGAAAGCGCCTGAGGAAAAAACAGAAGAAACGTCTGAACAGCAGCAGCCCGCGGCTGAGGATGTTTCGGATGCTGCCACACCTGCTCATCCCGGGACGGAGCAGCGTGCCGACGAGCTGGTGGACGTCACGGAAACCGTGGCAAAAGAGCAGGCGGCGCACCCTGAAAATGTCGCGCCCGCCGTCGCTAAACTGCAGGATGTAGCAGGCGTTAAGCCGGAGCCGGAAGAAGCGCTGCTGCCGGAAGAGATAGCAGAAGTTAAGCCCGAGCCGGAAGAAGCGCTGCTGCGGGAAGAGATAGCAGAAGTTAAGCCCGAGCCGGAAGTTACCGTGCTGGCGTCGGCTACCTCCGATTCTGAAATTGATGAAGAGGAGTCGGTTGCGGCCGCCCTGGCGAAGGTTGAGCAAAGCGATAAAGCGGAGCAGGCTGAGCAGGAGCGCCCGACCAAAGAAGGCTTTTTTGCCCGCCTGAAGCGCAGCCTGGTAAAAACCCGTCAGAATCTGGGATCGGGTTTTATCGGTTTGTTCCGGGGCAAAAAGATCGATGACGATCTCTTTGAGGAGTTGGAAGAGCAGCTGCTGATCGCTGACGTTGGCGTGGAAACCACGCGCCGCATCATTAACAACCTGACGACTCAGGCGAACCGCAAACAGCTGCGTGATGCTGAAGCGCTCTATGGCCTGCTGAAGCAGGAGATGTCAGAAATTCTGGCGAAGGTAGAGGCGCCGCTGGATGTTGGCGGCAAAACGCCATTTGTTATCCTGATGGTGGGTGTTAACGGCGTAGGCAAAACCACCACCATCGGCAAACTGGCTCGCCAGTATCAGGCTGAGGGGAAATCAGTGATGCTGGCGGCGGGGGATACCTTCCGCGCAGCGGCCGTTGAACAGCTTCAGGTCTGGGGGCAGCGCAACAATATTCCGGTCGTGGCGCAGCATACCGGCGCGGACTCGGCCTCGGTCATTTTTGATGCGATTCAGGCTGCTAAAGCGCGCGGCGTGGACGTGCTGATTGCCGATACGGCAGGACGTCTGCAAAACAAAGCGCACCTGATGGAAGAGCTGAAGAAAATCACCCGCGTAATGAAAAAGCTCGATGAGCAGGCTCCGCATGAGGTGATGCTGACGATTGACGCCAGCACCGGACAGAACGCCATCAGTCAGACTAAGCTGTTCCATGAAGCGGTGGGCCTGACCGGTATCACGCTGACCAAGCTTGATGGTACGGCAAAAGGCGGCGTGATCTTCTCGGTCGCGGATCAGTTTGGCATTCCCATCCGCTATATCGGCGTAGGCGAAGGCATTGAAGATTTACGATCGTTTAAAGCAGACGACTTTATAGAGGCACTTTTTGCCCGAGAGGAGTAATTAGGATGATTCGCTTTGAGGAAGTCAGTAAGGCTTATCTCGGCGGTCGGCAAGCGCTTCAGGGGGTAGATTTTCGTCTGCGTCCGGGAGAAATGGCGTTTCTGACCGGACATTCAGGGGCGGGGAAAAGCACGTTGCTGAAGCTTATCTGCGGCATCGAGCGCCCCAGCGCGGGCCATATCTGGTTCAGCGGACACGATATCAGCCGGCTGAAAAGCCGCGAAGTGCCGTTTCTGCGTCGTCAGATTGGCATGATTTTTCAGGATCACCACCTGCTGATGGATCGCTCGGTCTATGACAATGTGGCTATCCCGCTGATTATTGCTGGCGCGAGCGGTGAAGATATTCGTCGCCGCGTCTCGGCGGCGCTGGACAAGGTCGGCCTGCTGGACAAAGCGAAAAGCTATCCTATCCAGCTCTCCGGCGGCGAGCAGCAGCGCGTGGGCATCGCCCGTGCCGTGGTGAACAAACCCGCCGTGCTGCTGGCGGATGAGCCGACCGGTAACCTTGATGACGCGCTCTCTGAAGATATTTTGCGGCTGTTTGAGGAATTTAACCGCGTTGGGGTGACCGTGCTGATGGCCACGCACGACAAGGCGCTGATTGCCCGGCGTAACTACCGTCTGATGACGCTGAACCAGGGACGTTTGCACGGAGGTCAGGATGGCGAATAAACGTAACGTGCGCGCGGCGCCCAAAGCGGCAAAGCCGAAGCCGCCTTCGAAAAGTAAAGCGCTGAAGGGCGGTTTGCCGGAGCAGTGGCGTTACGCGCTGCGCGGCACGCTCTCTGATATGTGGCGGCAGCCGCTGGCGACCATACTGACGGTGATGGTGATTGCCATTTCACTGACCCTGCCTGGCGTGTGCTACATGGTCTGGAAAAACGTCAGCCAGGCCGCCGAGCAGTGGTATCCGGCCCCGCAGCTGACCGTCTACCTGAGCAAAACGCTGGACGACGATGCGGCGGAAAGCGTGGTCGCGCAGCTAAAGCAGGAAGAGGGTGTAGATAAGGTCAATTATCTCTCCCGCGAAGAAGCGATGGGCGAGTTCCGTAACTGGTCTGGGTTTGGTGGCGCGATGGACATGCTGGAACAAAACCCGCTGCCCGCCGTTGCGATTATTACCCCGCAGCTTAACTTCCAGAACTCAGACACGATGAGCAACCTGCGCGAGCGCGTCGCGAAGGTTCAGGGCGTGGACGATGTGAAGATGGACGACAGCTGGTTCGCCCGCCTGGCGGCCCTGACCGGGCTGGTGGGGCAGGTCGCTGCGATGATCGGCCTCCTGATGATCGTGGCGGTGTTCCTGGTTATTGGTAATAGCGTCAGGCTCAGTATCTTTGCCCGGCGCGACACCATCAACGTGCAGAAACTGATCGGCGCGACCGATGGCTTTATCCTGCGGCCGTTTCTGTATGGCGGGGCGCTGCTCGGCTTTTCGGGCGCGCTGCTGTCGCTGCTGCTTTCCGAGGTGCTGGTATTACGCCTCGAAAGCGTGGTCGCTCAGGTTGCCTCGGTATTCGGCACCACGTTTGTGCTGCACGGCCTCTCATGGGATGAGAGCCTGCTGCTGCTGCTGGTTGCCGCTATGATTGGCTGGATTGCCGCCTGGCTGGCGACGGTGCAACATTTACGTCGTTTTACGCCTCAGTAACCCCTTTACACGTTTTTTGATATAATCTTCCTCTGCTGTCGGGTTCAGGATGGCCGGGGAAGATGTTGTGTTGTGACGGCCTTTGGCTATACTTCCTCTGCCCGCAATGTGTGGTATAATTTATACACCGATGATGCTGAACTTGTGGATAACTTTGCGGTCGAAGTAGCACAGAATGCTTTCAATTCTTGCTGGCATTCACGTAGGCTTGTGAATCGCTCAGGGAACGACACAGCATTATTGCTTACTACAGAGAGGGTATGAATGACCAAAGAAATGCAAACTTTAGCTATTGCTCCTTTAGGCAACCTGGATTCCTATATCCGGGCCGCCAATGCCTGGCCTGTGCTAACGGCAGAAGAGGAAAAAGCGCTGGCTGAACGGCTGCATTACCAGGGCGATCTGGATGCGGCCAAGACGCTGATCCTGTCTCACCTGCGCTTTGTCGTTCATGTCGCCCGTAATTACTCCGGCTATGGGCTGCCTCAGGCTGACCTGATCCAGGAAGGGAATATCGGGCTGATGAAGGCGGTGCGCCGCTTTAACCCTGAGGTGGGCGTTCGCCTGGTCTCCTTTGCCGTGCACTGGATTAAAGCGGAAATTCATGAGTACGTGCTGCGTAACTGGCGCATCGTCAAAGTGGCCACCACCAAAGCCCAGCGGAAGCTCTTCTTTAACCTGCGTAAGGCGAAACAGCGTCTGGGCTGGTTCAACCAGGACGAAGTGGAAATGGTGGCGCGCGAACTCGGCGTGACCAGCAAAGACGTGCTGGAGATGGAATCGCGGATGGCCGCGCAGGATATGACGTTCGATCCTACGCCGGATGAGGAGAGCGAAGGCCGTTCGATGGCGCCGATGCTCTATCTGCAGGATAAGTCCTCCGACTTTGCCGATGGCATTGAGGAAGATAACTGGGAATCTCATGCCGCTGATAAACTCAGCGATGCGATGCAGGGGCTCGACGAGCGTAGCCAGGACATCATCCGTGCCCGCTGGCTCGATGATGACAGCAAAACCACGCTGCAGGAGCTGGCCGATAAATACGGTGTCTCCGCAGAGCGAGTTCGTCAGCTTGAGAAGAACGCCATGAAGAAACTGCGCGTCGCTATCGAAGCATAACGGACGGCGGTAAACGAAAAAGGGTGGCACTTGTGCCGCCCTTTTTGTTTTCTGCGATCCTCACCCAGCCAGCCTTCAGCGCCGCAGGGAGACCCATCCTCCGGGCTGCGCGATAAACCCCGCTTTTTGCATAAATACTGCGATCGCCTCACGATCCACGTTGCCCATATCGGCAATCCACCACTGGGTAATGGCGCTATTCTGCGCCAGCGTCTCCTCCAGCAGGTAGCTTCCCACGCCGCGCCGGCGGGTAACTTCCCGCACCATAAAATCATCCAGCTCGCCGTGCGTGCCTTTCAGCGTCACCTTGACTGCCGCCAGCAGACGGTCGTTAAACTTTGCAGCAAAAAGCTGGTGCTGCTCATCCAGCTTTTTTTCGAGGGCATCCAGATCGCTCCCGGGCCAGATTTTGGCAAGATCGCTGCGATCCTGAGGTGAGAATTGTTGCAGCCTGATGATGGTCAGTTTCATATGCATTTCCGGAGGAGGACGAAAGGCATATTGTAGCGAAAATGTACGCTTCCCTGCGCGTAACTTTTTCTGTACGAAAACAAAGCAATCTGTTTGTTGCGTGCCGCCATGCCAGGGTAAATACTGAATTGTGCTCTTGATGGCAGCAGATAAGACTGGTGATAGCGCGAAATAGTTCCTGTAAATGCCAGTGATTTATGCTGGTAAGGTCGGAGTTTTCTCAACGCTTCTGTTGATTTGAAGAAGAAAATTCCTGTTTAATAACCTGAAATTAAAGGCCTTATTATTAAAAGACGGTGTTGAGGCGCTTAACTTCTTCTTTCTCAAGGAGATTAGCAACTTTTCGCCGGCAAAAAACAGCAATCACAACAGATGGGGTAGATCGGATGAAAATCAGTAAAGGAAATGCTTTCCTGGCCGGGTGCGTGGCCCTGGCAATGAGCCACGCGGCGATGGCGAAAGACATTAAGGTCGCTATTGTTGGCGCGATGTCCGGCCCGGTTGCCCAGTATGGCGATATGGAATTTACCGGCGCTAAACAGGCCATTGCTGACATCAATGCCAGCGGTGGCGTGAACGGCGACAAACTGGTTGGCGTGGAATATGACGATGCCTGCGATCCTAAGCAGGCAGTCGCCGTGGCGAACAAAGTGATTAACGACGGCATTCGCTATGTTATTGGCCATCTCTGCTCTTCATCCACGCAGCCTGCTTCAGATATTTATGAAGACGAAGGCGTGCTGATGATCACCCCGGCAGCGACTAACGCCGATCTGACCACGCGCGGCTACAAAATGATTATGCGTACCACCGGGCTCGATTCCGATCAGGGTCCCACCGCAGCGAAATATATTCTCAGCGCCGTCAAACCGCAGCGTATCGCTGTGATCCACGACAAGCAGCAATATGGCGAAGGCCTGGCACGTTCGGTGCAGGATAGCCTTAAGCAATCCGGCGGTAACGTAGTGATGTTTGAAGGGATCACCGCCGGGGATAAAAACTTTTCCACGCTGGTCGCCCGACTGAAGAAAGAGAACGTCGATTTTGTCTATTTTGGTGGTTACTACCCGGAGATGGGACAGCTGCTGCGTCAGTCACGCGCAGCCGGCCTGAAAACTGCCTTTATGGGACCTGAAGGTGTGGGCAACGCTTCGCTTTCAAATATCGCCGGTGAGGCGTCGGAAGGGATGCTGGTCACGCTGCCGAAGCGCTACGATCAGGTTCCTGCTAACCAGTCTGTCGTTGATGCGCTGAAGGCGAAGAAGCAGGATCCTACCGGTCCGTTCGTCTGGACGACCTATGCCGCGCTGCAATCGCTGGTTAAAGGCATGGAGCGCAGCGAGAGCGAAGAGCCGGAAGATATTGTGAAGAACCTGAAAGAGGGTGCTCCGGTGCCGACGGTTATGGGCGACCTGAGCTGGGATCAGAAGGGCGACCTGAAAGGGTTTGAATTCGGCATCTTCGAATGGCATGCCGATGGTTCCTCCACGCCGGTGAAATAAGAGACTACGTGGCGGATAAGCGCCGCCTGTAGCGTAATTTAGCTATACAGTGCCGTTTTCCACGGGCCGGACGCGTCCGGCCCGTGATGATTCTGTGCACGGCCTCTCCGCCCCGGTGGTCAGAAGTAAGGGTTTAAGGTATGTCCGAGCAGTTCCTCTATTTTTTACAGCAGATGTTCAACGGCGTGACGTTGGGCAGCACCTATGCGCTTATCGCCATCGGCTACACCATGGTGTATGGCATCATCGGCATGATCAACTTCGCCCATGGCGAGGTTTATATGATCGGCAGCTATGTCTCCTTTATCGTCATTGCCGCGCTGATGATGGTCGGTATCGACGTTAGCTGGATGCTGATTGGCGCCGGGTTTATTGTGGCGATCGTGATTGCCAGCGCTTACGGCTGGAGCATCGAGCGTGTGGCCTACCGGCCGGTGCGCTCATCCAAGCGCCTGATTGCGCTGATCTCCGCCATCGGTATGTCGATTTTCCTGCAAAACTACGTCAGCCTGACGCAGGGTTCCCGCGACCTCGCGCTGCCAAGCCTGGTGACCGGGCGCTGGACGCTGGGCGAGAGCAACGGCTTTGAAGCCACCATCTCAACCATGCAGATCCTTATCTGGTCGGTGACCTTCCTGTCGATGCTGGCGCTGACGCTCTTTATTCGCTATTCCCGTATGGGACGCGCCTGTCGCGCCTGTGCGGAAGACCTGAAGATGGCCAGCCTGCTGGGCATCAACACTGACCGGGTGATCTCCCTGACGTTTGTTATCGGTGCCGCGATGGCGGCGGTGGCGGGCGTGCTGCTGGGGCAGTTTTACGGCGTGATCAATCCCTACATCGGGTTTATGGCCGGTATGAAAGCCTTTACCGCCGCGGTGCTGGGAGGAATAGGCAGTATTCCGGGCGCGATGCTGGGCGGCCTGATCCTGGGCATTGCCGAGGCGCTGACGTCCGCTTATCTGAGTACCGAATATAAAGATGTGGTTTCCTTCGCGCTGCTGATCGTGGTGCTGCTGGTCATGCCTACCGGTATCCTGGGCCGTCCGGAGGTTGAGAAAGTATGAAGCACCTTAATTTGCTCAACGCCATCGCCTCAAGCCTGATGCTGGTGGTGCTGGCCGCGTTCTTTATGGGCATGCGGCTGGGGCTGGATGGGACGCATCTGGTGGTTCATAGCGCCGGCAGCGTTCGCTGGAACTGGATTGCTATCGGCGCGGCCGTGGTGTTTTTCTTTCAGCTGCTGCGTCCCCTGATGCAGCGAGGCCTGAAAAAGCTTTCGGGACCGTCGCTGGTCCTGCCGGGCATTGATGGCTCCACGCCGAAGCAGAAGCTGTTTTTACTGCTGCTGATTATTGCCGCCGCGACCTGGCCTTTTCTGGTATCGCGCGGCACCGTTGATATCGCCACGCTGACGCTGATTTATGTGATGCTGGGACTGGGGCTGAACGTGGTAGTGGGACTCTCCGGCCTGCTGGTGCTGGGTTATGGGGGCTTTTACGCCATCGGTGCCTATACGTTCGCGCTGCTCAATCACTACTACGGCCTGGGATTCTGGCAGAGCCTGCCGCTGGCCGGCCTGATGGCGGCGATGTTTGGCCTGCTGCTGGGGTTCCCGGTCCTGCGCCTGCGCGGAGACTATCTGGCGATTGTGACGCTCGGCTTTGGGGAGATCGTCCGTATTCTGCTGCTTAACAATACGGAAATCACCGGCGGGCCGAACGGGATTAGCCAGATCCCCAAACCTTCGCTGTTTGGACTGGAGTTCGGGCGCAGCGTGCGTGATGGCGGCTGGGACACCTTCCATAACTTCTTTGGCCTGAAATACGATCCCAGCGACCGCGTTATTTTCCTCTATCTGGTCGCCCTGCTGCTGGTCGTTATCACGCTGTTTGTGATCAACCGCCTGCTGAGGATGCCGCTAGGTCGCGCCTGGGAAGCGCTGCGTGAAGATGAGATCGCCTGCCGTTCACTGGGCCTCAGCCCGAGGCGTATCAAGTTGACGGCCTTTACCATCAGCGCCGCTTTTGCGGGCTTTGCGGGCAGCCTCTTTGCCGCCCGTCAGGGCTTCGTCAGTCCTGAATCTTTCACCTTTGCCGAGTCCGCCTTTGTGCTGGCCATTGTGGTGCTGGGCGGCATGGGATCGCAGTTTGCGGTGATCCTGGCGGCGGTACTGCTGGTAGTTTCGCGTGAGCTGATGCGGGATTTAAATGAGTACAGCATGCTGGTGCTTGGCGGCCTGATGGTGCTGATGATGATCTGGCGTCCTCAGGGACTGCTGCCGATGAAGCGTCCTCACCTGAAGCTGAACGTGAAAAAAGGAGAGTCATCATGAAGCCGGTATTAGCGGTTAATGGCCTGATGATGCGCTTCGGCGGCCTGCTTGCCGTCAATAATGTCAGTCTTGAGCTGCGCGCTCAGGAGATCGTTTCCCTGATCGGCCCTAACGGAGCCGGTAAAACCACGGTGTTCAACTGCCTGACCGGATTTTATCGCCCGACCGGCGGCAGTATTCAGCTGCGCGATCGTGAACTTGCCGGCCTTCCGGGCCAGAAAATCGCCCGGATGGGCGTGGTACGTACCTTTCAGCACGTTCGCCTGTTCCGGGAGATGACGGTGATCGAAAACCTGCTGGTCGCGCAGCATCAGCATCTGAAAAGCGGCGTCTTTGCCGGTCTGCTGAAAACGCCGGCCTTTCGCAAGGCGGAGAGCGAGGCGCTGGATCGGGCCGCAACCTGGCTGGAGCGCGTTGGCCTGCTGGAGATGGCAAACCGTCAGGCCGGCAATCTGGCCTACGGCCAGCAACGGCGTCTGGAGATTGCCCGCTGTATGGTAACCCGTCCGGATATTCTGATGCTGGATGAACCGGCGGCCGGCCTGAATCCGAGAGAGACGATTGAACTGGATGAGCTGATTGCTGAGCTGAGAAGGGAGCATAACGTCTCGGTACTGCTTATTGAGCATGATATGAAACTGGTCATGGGGATTTCAGACCGCATCTATGTGGTCAATCAGGGAACGCCGCTGGCCAACGGCACGCCGGAAGAGATCCGCAATAATCCGGATGTAATCCGCGCCTATTTAGGAGAGGCATAATATGAATCCGATGCTTTCTCTGGAAAACGTCAGCGCCCACTACGGTAAAATCCAGGCGTTACATAACGTCAGCCTTTATATCAATCAGGGCGAAATTGTGACGCTGATTGGGGCGAATGGCGCAGGCAAAACCACCATTCTCGGCACGCTCTGCGGTGAGCCGCGCGCCACTGAGGGAAATATTATCTTCGATGGTAAGGCGATCACCGAATGGCAGACCGCGCGGATTATGCGGGAAGCCATTGCTATCGTGCCGGAGGGCCGCCGCGTCTTCTCGCGCATGACGGTTGAGGAGAACCTGGCGATGGGCGGCTTCTTTGCTGCCCGCCAGCAGTATCAGACGCTGATTGCGCGCGTATACGAGCTGTTTCCGCGCCTGTATGAGCGCCGCGTACAGCGTGCAGGCACCATGTCCGGCGGCGAGCAGCAGATGCTGGCGATTGGCCGTGCGTTGATGAGCCAGCCGCGCCTGCTGCTGCTGGATGAACCCTCGCTGGGGCTGGCGCCGATTATCATTCAGCAGATCTTCGACACCATCGAGCAGCTGCGCCAGGAGGGGATGACGATATTCCTGGTGGAACAGAATGCTAATCAGGCGCTGAAGCTCGCCGATCGCGGCTACGTGCTGGAAAATGGCCACGTGGTGCTGGAGGATACGGGCGAAGCGCTGCTGGCGAATGAGGCGGTGCGCAGCGCCTATCTTGGCGGTTAGAGACACCTTTACAGGGACGGCAAAAGCCGTCCCTTTAGTGTTAATAGCCCGCTTTCCTGCCGCCGCTTACCCCGCTTCATTACCGCGTTACTTTTCCTGCGGCATCCCTAAAACCTGTCATATTTCAGACGGTTTAGCGTCAACAGGCTGTCATTTTTACATCACAGAAGCGTTATCTTACCGTCATTTTGGCATGTCATGTTACTTCCCGGACAGAGAAAGGCGCGAATTCGCGCGTATTATACCGGGTACAGGAAACTGATATGTCATTGTTCTCATTTCGTCATACTGCACTTAGCATCGTACTGGGGCTGACCTTCAGCGGACATGCGCTGGCCGCCACCGAGATCCCGTTCTGGCACTCTATGGAAGGCGAGCTGGGCGTCGAAGTTGACTCGCTGGCTAAACGCTTCAATGAAGCGCATCCCGATTATAAAGTCGTGCCGACTTACAAAGGTAACTACGAACAGAACCTGGCCGCCGGCATCGCCGCCGTGCGTTCAGGAAAAGCACCCGCCATCCTCCAGGTATACGAAGTGGGAACGGCCACGATGATGGCCTCAAAGGCGATCGTCCCGGTCTATCAGGTCTTCCAGGACGCGGGCGTCAGCATTGACGAAAAGCAGTTCGTGCCAACCGTTTCGGGTTACTACAGCGATGCCAAAACCGGCCATCTGATCTCTCAGCCGTTTAACAGCTCCACGCCGGTCCTCTATTACAATAAAGACGCCTTCAAAAAAGCGGGTCTTGACCCGGAGAAGCCGCCGAAAACCTGGCAGGAGCTGGAGCAGGACGCCGCCGCACTGCGTAAAGCGGGCATGAAATGCGGCTACGCCAGCGGCTGGCAGGGCTGGATCCAGATTGAGAATTTCAGCGCCTGGCACGGCCTGCCGGTGGCCACCAAAAATAACGGCTTCGATGGCACCGATGCGGAATTCGTTTTCAATAAACCGGTTCAGGTGCGCCATATTCAGATGCTTCAGGATATGAACAAAAAAGGTGACTTCACCTACTTTGGCCGCAAGGATGAGTCTACAGCCAAGTTCTATAACGGCGACTGCGGCATCACCACAGCCTCTTCAGGCTCGCTGGCTGATATCCGTCACTATGCCAAATTTAACTATGGCGTTGGCATGATGCCTTACGACGAAACCGTACCGGATGCGCCACAGAACGCCATGATCGGCGGCGCGAGCCTGTGGGTGATGAAGGGTAAAGACGCTGACACCTACAAAGGCGTTGCTGAGTTTATGAAATTCCTGGCGCAGCCGGAAATCGCCGCCGAGTGGCACCAGAAAACGGGCTACCTGCCGATCACCACGGCGGCCTACGAGCTGACGCGCAAGCAGGGCTTCTATGAGAAGAACCCCGGTGCTGATATCGCCACGCGCCAGATGCTGAACAAGCCACCGTTGCCGTTCACCAAAGGGATGCGCCTGGGCAATATGCCGCAAATCCGCACCATCATTGACGAAGAGCTGGAAGGCGTCTGGACCGGTTCAGCCACCCCGCAGGCCGCGCTGGATAGCGCAGTAAAACGCGGTAATCAGCTTCTGCGTCGATTTGAACAGTCAACCAGCAAGTAATCCCTTTTACGCCAGCATCGCCACACTGGCTGGCATAAATTAAGCAAAGATAGCAGTGACAAAGTCAGGGAGGAGACCTGCCGCACGGAAGCGGCAAACGCGGCCGGGAAGGGGCGTCTTCCTCCTTTCAGGTCACACACTTCGCTGTTAACCGCTAATTTCCTTCTTTCAGAGCAACCGTATGTCATCTTCCCGTCCCGTTTTCCGCTCACGATGGCTGCCCTATGTGCTGCTGATGCCGCAGCTGGCGATCACCGTGATCTTCTTTATCTGGCCCGCGGGCGAAGCGCTCTGGTATTCAGTACAGAACGTCGATCCTTTCGGCTTTTCCAGCACTTTTGTCGGCCTTGAGAACTTCAGCCGCCTGCTGGACGATCGATACTATCTGGCCTCCTTCTGGACCACGCTAATTTTCAGCGGGCTGGTGACGGTCATCGGGCTGACGGTTTCCCTGTTTTTCGCCGCACTGGTCGATCATGTCATGCGCATGAAGCGCTTTTACCAGACGCTTTTTCTGCTGCCCTATGCCGTAGCGCCCGCCGTCGCGGCGGTGCTGTGGATGTTTCTGTTCAGTCCGGGGCTGGGGTTAATTACCCATTTTCTGGGGCAGATCGGCTACAGCTGGAATCATGCGCAGCACAGCGGTCAGGCCATGTTCCTGGTGGTGCTGGCTTCCGTCTGGCAGCAGATGAGCTATAACTTTTTGTTCTTCTTCGCGGCGTTACAGTCCATTCCAAAATCGCTGACCGAGGCCGCCGCGATTGACGGCGCAGGCCCGGTACGCCGTTTTTTCCAGCTTTCCCTGCCGCTGATTACCCCGGTGGGCTTCTTCCTGATGGTGGTCAATCTGGTCTACGCCTTCTTCGATACCTTCCCGGTGATCGATGCCGCGACGGGCGGCGGGCCAGTACAGTCCACCACCACGCTGATCTATAAAATCTACCGCGAAGGCTTCGCGGGTCTGGATCTCTCATCTTCTTCCGCCCAGTCGGTGGTGCTGATGGTGCTGGTGATTATTCTGACGGTAATTCAGTTCCGCTACGTCGAGAAGAAGGTGCGCTACCAATGATTGAAAACCGACGCGGGCTGGATATTTTCAGCCATATCATGCTGGGCCTGGGCATTCTGACGGTACTGTTTCCGCTCTATGTCGCCTTTGTTGCCGCCACGCTGAGCAATGAGGAGGTTTTCCAGGTGCCAATGACCCTCATTCCAGGCACGCACCTTCTGGATAATATTGCGGAGATTTGGCACAACGGCGTGGCGCAGAACAGCGCGCCCTTCGGCGTGATGCTGATGAATAGCGCCATCATGGCGCTGAGTATTACCGTGGGGAAAATCACCGTCTCGGTCATTTCCGCCTTCGCGCTGGTCTGGTTCCGCTTCCCGCTACGCGGCCTCTGCTTCTGGATGATCTTCATTACGCTCATGCTGCCGGTGGAAGTGCGTATCTTCCCGACGGTTGAAGTGATATCGCATCTGAACATGATCGACAGCTACAGCGGGTTGACGCTGCCGCTGATGGCCTCGGCGACGGCCACCTTCCTGTTCCGCCAGTTTTTTATGACCCTTCCCGACGAGCTGGTTGAGGCGGCCAGAATTGACGGTGCCGGCCCGATGCGCTTTTTCTGGGATATCGTCCTGCCGCTGTCTAAAACCAATCTGGCGGCGCTGTTTGTAATTATTTTTATCTACGGCTGGAACCAGTACCTGTGGCCGCTGCTGATTATCACTGATGTTCAGCTTGGCACCGCCGTGGCGGGGATTCGCAGCATGATTTCCAGCGGGGATGGCTCCACGCAGTGGAACCTGGTGATGGCGGCAATGTTGCTGACCATGCTTCCTCCGGTAGCCGTCGTTTTAGTGATGCAGCGCGCTTTCGTTCGCGGGCTGGTTGAGAGCGAGAAATAATATGGCAGGCGTTAAATTTCAGGCCGTCAGCAAATCGTATGACGGCAAAAATCAGATTATCGCGCCAATGGATGTCGATATTCACGACGGCGAGTTTATGGTGATGGTCGGCCCTTCAGGCTGTGGGAAATCGACGCTGCTGAGAATGGTGGCCGGACTGGAGCAGGTCACCAGCGGCGATATCTATATCGACCGCCGGCGGGTGACGCAGCTGGAGCCGAAAGATCGCGGTATTGCGATGGTATTTCAGAACTACGCGCTCTATCCCCATATGAGCGTTGAGCAGAATATGGCCTACGGCCTGAAAATTCGCGGTATGGGTAAGGAGCATATACGCCAGCGCGTACTGGAAGCGGCCCGCAGCCTGGAGCTGGAGGCCCTGCTGCATCGCCGCCCTCGCGAGCTCTCCGGCGGCCAGCGGCAGCGCGTGGCGATGGGGAGAGCTATTGTACGTGAACCCTCGGTTTTCCTGTTCGATGAGCCGTTATCCAACCTGGATGCCCGCCTGCGCGTGCAGATGCGGCTTGAGCTTCAGCAGCTTCACCGTCGTCTGAAAACGACCAGCCTCTACGTCACCCACGATCAGGTGGAAGCGATGACGCTGGCGCAGCGGGTGATGGTGATGAACAAAGGCATCCTGGAGCAGTTAGGCACGCCCGTGGAGGTGTACGAACGTCCGGCGACGCGCTTCGTCGCCAGCTTTATCGGCGCGCCTTCCATGAATCTTCTGGATGGCGAAGTGAGCGAAGACGGCGCCAGGCTGAAACTGGCGGAAGGATTCACGCTTCCTTTGCCCGTCGCCAGACCGGAATTAGCAGGGCACGCGCTGACCTTGGGTATTCGTCCGGAACATATTAAGCTCTCCTCACAGCAGGCGGGCGGCGTGCCGCTGGTGGTTGAAAC
This sequence comes from Erwinia psychrophila, assembly GCF_039023475.1. NCBI lineage: Bacteria > Pseudomonadati > Pseudomonadota > Gammaproteobacteria > Enterobacterales > Erwiniaceae > Erwinia > Erwinia psychrophila. The sequence continues at coordinate 132,701 of NZ_JBCHVB010000004.1, read as the reverse complement.
GCTGGAAATGCTCGGTGCTGATAACCTGGCGCACGGACGGCTGGGGGGATGCGGTATGGTGGTGCGGCTGCTGCACGTTGAGCGCCCGGCCACCGGCAGCACGCTCTGGCTGCATCTGCCGCCGGAATCGCTCCATTTCTTTGATACCCAAAACGGACAACGGCTTGAATGACAACGAAACCCTGGCCCTATCCAGCGATCGTCGCCCATCGCGGCGGCGGCAAGCTGGCCCCCGAAAATACCTTAGCCGCCATTGACGTTGGCGGGAAGCTGGGTCACAAGATGATCGAGTTTGATGCCAAGCTCTCGCAGGATGGCGAAATCTTTCTGCTCCACGATGACACGCTGGACAGGACAAGCAATGGCTGGGGCGTGGCGGGGCAGCTGCCGTGGGAAAAGCTGGTGCAGCTTGATGCGGGAGGCTGGTACGGCAAAGATTTCGCCGGTGAAAGGCTGCCGCTACTCTCTGAAGTGGCGGCGCGCTGTGCGCACTGGCAGATGATGGCGAATATCGAAATAAAACCGACCACCGGCCTGGAAAAAGAAACCGGCCGTGCGGTCGCGCTGGCGGCGAGGGATCTCTGGCATACCCAGACGGCGCCACTGCTCTCTTCCTTCTCTTTTGAGGCGCTGGAGGCGGCTAAGCAGGCGGTGCCTGAACTGCCGCGGGGGCTTTTACTGCATGAGTGGCATGATGACTGGCGGCAGATGGCGGAGGCGCTGGAGTGCGTCTCCCTCCATCTGAATCATCAACTCCTGACCGAAGCGCGGGTTGCCCAGCTTAAAGCGGCGGGCTTTCGCCTGCTGGCCTATACGGTGAATCGCCCGGAGCGCGCCCGGACGCTGCTAAGCTGGGGGGTTGATGCAATCTGTACTGACCGCATTGACCTTCTGGGGCCAGAATTCGGCTGACTACGTACCCGCTGTCAGCCTGATTGCCAGTGAGTTCCCGTAAGGCTTCCCGTTCGCTGCGAGGGTGAAAGGAGTTGGGCTGTCCGGGCGGGGCCGATCGTCAATGAAGAATAGCGATCGGCCTGGCTGCTGTGTCTACGGTCAGGGGGTGGTTGAATTATTGTTCTGCTGGATCTGCGGCTGTTGCGGCTGCGTACCTGGCTGGGACTGCTGCAAACGCTGGGTAGCGCTGTTGCGCTGTTCCTGCATTTTTTGCTGCAAATCCTGACTCTGACGCTGCTGATCCTGCTGGAGCTTATATTTCTGCCGTGACTGCTGATTCTGCATCTGTGTCTGCATCCGTTGCGTGCTGGGATTATAGCCCTGCTGCCCCGGCTGGTTGGTGTTATTCAGCGTGTTCGCCATGCCGCTGAACGGCAGCAATGCGGCGCAAATGAGTAACCATTTCATAAATTCGTCTCCTCGTTACCTTCTTAAAGTGTACGCCAGCGCGGCCAGGGCCGTGCGCCGCATCTGACAACTATGCAGAAAACTTCGCCTTTTTTCTTATTTCGTACACACTTAGAAGCGGTAAATAAACGTAAATAATACTAACAAGAGGTAAGCATGGGCGGACAGATAAGAGGGCGGTTGGCGGGCTCGTTACTCATTGGGCTGTTTCTCTGGCAGGGCGTCGGGATGGTCAGCGCTGCGCCGCCGGTCTCCTACGGCGTCGAGGCGGATACGTTTCATCCGGTTAAAGAGCAGCACGGCATGGTCGCCTCAGTGGATGCGCTGGCGACGCGCGTGGGCGTGGATATTCTCAAACAGGGCGGCAATGCGGTCGATGCGGCGGTCGCCGTCGGCTATGCGCTGGCGGTCACTCATCCTCAGGCGGGAAACCTGGGCGGCGGCGGCTTTATGATGATCCGCACCGCTTCTGGCCGGACAACGGCGATCGACTTTCGTGAGATGGCCCCGATGAAAGCCAGCCGCGATATGTTCCTCGATGCGCAGGGGAATGCGGACAGCAAAAAATCGCTTACTTCACATCTGGCTACCGGCGTGCCGGGCACCGTTGCGGGGCTGGCAATGGCCAACAGACAATACGGCACGCTGCCGCTCAGCCGTTTGATCGAGCCTGCCATTAAGCTCGCCTCAGACGGCATAGAGGTTAATCAGGCGCTGGCGGACGACCTCAATGTTTACGGTAAAGAGGTGCTGTTAACGCACCCGAACAGTAAAACGATTTTCTTTAAGCAGGATGGCACCCCCTATCAGAAGGGTGAAAAGCTGGTGCAGCGAAATCTCGCCCACAGCCTGACGCTGATCGCAAGCCAGGGGCCGGATGCGTTTTATAAAGGGGAAATTGCTGACGAAATTGATAAAGAGATGGCCGCGCATGGCGGGCTGATCCGTAAAGCGGATCTGGCAAACTACAAGGCGGTAGAGCGCAAACCTGTTTCCGGCACCTATCGCGGGTATGAAGTCTTCTCAATGCCGCCTCCTTCTTCAGGCGGCATTCATATTGTGCAGATCCTGAATATTCTGGAGAACTTCGACCTGGCGAAAATGGGCTTTGGCAGCGCGGATGCCATCCAGACCATGGCGGAAGCGGAAAAGTATGCCTACGCCGACCGGTCGGAATATCTGGGCGATCCTGATTTTGTCAGAGTGCCGTGGCAGGCGCTGACCAGCAAAGCCTATGCGAAAACGCTGGCGCAGAATATCGACCTCAATAAAGCCCGCCCTTCTACGGAGATTAAGCCAGGTGAGCTTGCGCCCTATGAAAGCAATCAGACAACCCACTATTCGGTCGTTGATAAGCAGGGTAACGCGGTGGCAGTAACCTATACGCTGAATACCAATTTCGGCAGCGGTATTGTAGCGGGCAACAGCGGTATTCTGATGAATAACGAGATGGATGACTTCTCCGCTAAACCCGGCACGCCCAACGTCTATGGTCTGATCGGCGGAGAAGCGAATGCTGTGGCACCTTACAAGCGCCCCCTCTCTTCTATGTCACCCACTATCGTGGCGAAAGAGGGTAAAACCTGGCTGGTGACGGGCAGCCCGGGCGGAAGCCGTATTATCACCACCGTGCTGCAAATGGTGGTGAACAGCATTGATTTCGGGATGAATGTGGCAGAAGCCACCAGTGCGCCGCGCTTTCACCATCAGTGGCTGCCCGATGAGCTGCGCGTGGAAAAAGGCTTCAGCCCGGACACCCTCAAGCTGCTGGCAGCGAAAGGACAGCACGTTAAGGTCCAGCCCGCGATGGGCAGCACCCAGAGCATTATGCTGGGGCCGGATGGCGCGCTTTATGGCGCTTCCGATCCGCGTACGGTGGATGACTTAACGGCAGGTTATTAACATTTTAAACTGACCGGTCGCTACGCAGGCATACTCCCCTGATACGGGATTATGCCTGCTGATTGTCGTTACGCCCTTTGCCCGTCAGGATATGGCCTGAGCCGCGCCATATGCAGCGCATCAACCTGCTGCCCATTGCGCACCGCAAATCGCCTTGCCACGCCTTCGGTGACAAACCCGTACTTCTGGTAAAGCGCTATAGCGGCCTGGTTATCCACAAATACGGTCAGCTCAATACGTTCCACGCCCAGCCAGTTATCGCACAGGTTGATCATTTCATGCATCAGCATGCTGGCTACGCCTTTCCCACGGTGGCTGGCATCGACCGAAAGCCCAAATGAGGCTGTATGCCTTCTGCGGGCGCGGCCGTTCACTTCCAGCATCAGGCTGCCAGCCACCTCGTCGTCGAGACAGGCAACGAGGCGCTGCGTTCCCGGCGGGCACTCCGCCAGGCGATCCTGCACATGCTGAAGAAAAGGATGAGGAAGTTGCAGGATATCGGCGTAGGTTTCCGGCTGACTCAAAATGCGGTGCAGGGCGGCCGCATCGCTGATTTCCGCATGTCGAATAACGATCCTGCTCATTTCATCCTCCTGATTAGCTGTTTTCCCCTTAAACATCAGGGGTTTTAATCAACAATACAAGTAAAAAAATGCTTTACAGGTGCGAATGATAATGATTATTATTGTCATGCGTTTTCAGGGAGGGCTTCACGGACCGGCCTGGAAAGCACGACATTGCTCACATTGCTTCCAGAATGACTTAGCCAGCCGGGTGCTGGCTTTTTTTTGCCCCTTCCTCTGACACGCTGAACGATCCCGCTTCCCTCCATCGAATATTTTGAACAGAGAAGACAGTTTTCTCCGCTTTCTTCCTCAACGTAACTTGTCCAGACTATGTCTAAACATTGAGGAGAATTGAATATGATTTACTTACGCAAAGCACAAGAACGCGGTCATGCTAATCACGGCTGGCTGGACAGCTGGCACACTTTCTCTTTCGCCAACTACTACGACGCCAACTTTATGGGCTTTTCCGCCCTGCGGGTGATTAACGAAGACGTGATCGATGGCGGCCAGGGATTTGGTAAGCATCCCCATAAAGATATGGAAATTCTGACCTATGTGCTCTCCGGCACGGTGGAGCATGAAGACAGCATGGGCAATAAAGAGCAGATCCCGACAGGGGATTTCCAGATTATGAGCGCGGGTACCGGCGTGCGCCATTCTGAATATAACGCCAGCCAGGATGAGCCGCTGCACCTCTACCAGATCTGGATCATCCCGGATAAAAACGGTATCGAGCCGCGCTATGCCCAGCGTCGCTTTGATGATGTAAAAGGCCCACAGCTTGTACTGTCGCCGGATGCCCGTGACGGCTCGCTGAAAGTGTTCCAGGATATGACCCTTTCCCGCTGGGCGCTGAAACAGGATGAAGAGGGCGTGGTAGAAGTGGCAGCAGGGCGCAAAGTCTGGATCCAGGTAGTGAAGGGCGAGGTTGCCGTCAACGGCACCGCAGCCTCAACCAGCGATGGCTTCGCCATCTGGGATGAAGCAGCGCTGACCGTTACCGCGTCAGGCGATGCTGAAATCTTGCTGTTCGACCTGCCAGCCGTTTGATCCTTTCTGCACGGGGTGCGTTAAATCGCACCCTTCACCGTCTCCCTTCCTTTTTGTTACACTCGAACTATCTCCCCTCCTGGCTTTAACGACAATGAAGAAAAAAAGACCGGTTCTACAGGATGTTGCCGATCGCGTGGGCATCACTAAAATGACCGTTAGCCGCTATTTGCGCAATCCGGATCGGGTTTCCGTGGCCCTGCAAAGTCGTATCGCCGAAGCGCTGGATGAACTGGGCTATATCCCCAACCGGGCGCCCGATATTCTTTCCAACGCCACCAGCCGCGCGATCGGCGTACTGTTGCCATCGCTGACTAATCAGGTTTTTGCCGACGTGCTGCGGGGGATTGAAGCGGTAACCGATGCGGCAGGTTATCAGACCATGCTGGGCCATTTTGGCTACAGCGCGGAGAAAGAAGAGTTTCAGATGCGGTCGCTGCTGGGATGGAACATTGACGGGTTGATTCTCACCGAGCGCCACCATACGCCCGCCAGCCTGAGGATGATCGAAACGGCAGGCATTCCGGTCCTTGAAATGATGGACTGCGTCTCGCCCTGTCTGGATATGGCGGTGGGGTTCGATAACGTGGCGGCAGCCCGTGAGATGACCCAGGCGATCCTGAATAAAGGCTACCGGCATACTGTTTATCTCGGCGCGCGGCTGGATGAGCGAACGCTGTTGAAGCAGCAGGGCTATGAACAGGCGATGCGGGAAGCGGGACTGACGCCGCGCAGCGTGATGATGGAGGAGGCGTCGTCGTTTTCGATGGGCGGCATGCTGCTGATTGAGGCGAAAAAACGCTATCCCGACACCGACAGCCTGTTCTGTACCAATGACGATCTGGCGGTAGGCGCCATGTTTGAATGCCAGCGTCAGGGGCTGCGGGTGCCGCAGGATATGGCGATTGCCGGCTTCCACGGTCATGATATTACTCAGGTGGTCACCCCCGTACTGGCGACGGTGATGACGCCACGCGAGCAGATGGGGCGTGAGTCCGCCGCGCTGCTGCTGGCCCGCATTCGCGGCGAGCAGACCGGCGTGGAACAGATCGACGTGGGCTTTACCATCTCGGAAGGCGGCAGCATCTGAAACGGCAGGATCTTCGACGCTTCACGGCGCGGAAGCGGCCATTTCTTTGAGCTGCTTCACACTTACCAGCTTTTTTCGTCGTAGCTGTTGCCTAAGGGCGCTGCCATCCAGACAATGTTACCGATAACATTTTTGGGGCTATCACCGTCACGGCCATGCGCCGGACTACTCTGCCGGAGCGAATCAAATGAACACACCTGCCTCGTCTAACCATGTATTTGTCCTGATGGGCGTATCGGGAAGCGGCAAATCCGTCGTTGCCAACGCGGTTGCCTATCACCTGAAGACGGCATTTCTGGATGGGGATTTTCTGCATCCCCGTGCAAATATTGAGAAAATGGCCGAGGGCCATCCGCTGAACGATGAGGATCGCCAGCCCTGGCTTAAAGCCATTAACGATGCGGCATTCGCCATGCAGCGCACCAATCCTGTCTCGCTGATCGTCTGCTCGGCGCTGAAAAAGCGTTACCGGGAAATCCTGCGCGAAGGTAACGATAACCTTTCGTTTATTTACCTCCGGGGTGACTTTGCCACCATTGAAGCACGCCTGCGCGCGCGTAAAGCGCACTTTTTCAAGCCGCAGATGCTCGTTACCCAGTTTGAAACGCTGGAAGAACCCAACAGCGATGAGCGCGATGTGCTGGTTGTCGATATCAGCCAGGCGCTGGATAACGTTGTTGCAGACACGGTTGCCACTATCGAAGCGGCGATAAAATAACGGCGTAAATGCGGGACAGGCCGTGGTGTGCGTCAGTCAGGCCTGTTCAGCAAACCGGAAAAGGGGCTACCCTTTTTCAGATCTTCAGATAGGCCCGGATGCCGTCCAGGAACATCTGCGTCGCCAGCATAATCAGAATCAGCCCCATCAGCCTTTCTAAAGCATTAACGCCTTTCTCCCCGAGCAGTTTCAGGAACAGTCCCGACAGCAGCAGGATCACCACCGTCGCGCCCCAGGCAATCAGCAGCGCGCCGGCCAGATGCGTCATCTGATGGGGATACTGATGTGAAAGCAGCATCAGGGTAGCCAGCAGCGACGGGCCAGCCACCAGCGGGATCGCCAGCGGCACCAGAAAAGGTTCTTCACCGGCGGAAAGTCCGCTGCCGCTGCTCTCCTGTGAAGGGAAAATCATCTTGATGGCGATAAGAAACAGGATAATGCCGCCGGAAATGGAAACGGTCTCAGTCCGCAGGTTAAGGAACGCGAGAATTTTTTCCCCCGCAAATAAAAACAGCAGCATGATGGCCAGCGCGATCAGCATTTCACGGATAAGCACTATCCGGCGTCGTTTTGGCTCCAGATGCTTCAAAACCGACATGAAAATGGGCAAATTGCCCAGCGGATCCATAATGAGCAACAATAATATTGTTGCGGAGATCATCTCTGTCATCGTTATTGTTCTCTTATCAGCGCATTTTGCTGCGGATTATAAGCAGCACTGCTAAAAAATTGCCTGCAATCGATTTAATTCACTTGCCACTTTTTCAACATTTTGTAAGGTAAACGGTAGATCGTTTTCTTCTTCATTTACTCTAACAGGTCAGGCGTTACTCTCGTAGTCAGTTTGCTTTTCTCCCGCATGCCGGACCGCCGCGTAGCTTCACTGCGTAGTCGGGCCGGACGCTGCCGGAAAACAAATGAGCAGATCGGGTCGCCTCAGCAGGTGCAACATGAAAACAGTTGGTTTGGTAGGTTGGCGCGGCATGGTGGGCTCCGTGCTGATGCAGCGTATGCGCGAAGAGCGTGACTTTGACGTCATTCGTCCGGTGTTTTTCTCCACGTCACAATACGGGCAGCCAGCCCCTGAGGTGGGCGGTCAGTCCAGCGGCGTGTTGCAGGACGCTTTTGACATCGAAGCGCTAAAGGCGCTGGATATTATTATCACCTGCCAGGGCGGCGATTATACGACGGAAATCTATCCAAAGCTGCGGGCCGCCGGCTGGCAGGGCTACTGGATCGATGCGGCCTCCACGCTGCGCATGAAAGACGACGCGCTGATTATTCTCGATCCCGTTAACCACAACGTTATCCGTCAGGGGCTGGATAAAGGCATTAAAACCTTTGCCGGCGGTAACTGTACCGTCAGCCTGATGCTGATGTCGCTGGGCGGGCTGTTCGCGAATAATCTGGTGGAGTGGGCCTCTGTGGCCACCTATCAGGCGGCGTCAGGCGGTGGTGCAAGGCATATGCGCGAATTGCTGACCCAGATGGGGATGCTGCATGACCATGTGGCGAAAGAGTTGCATAACCCGGCCTCCGCCATTCTTGATATCGAGCGTAAAGTGACGGAGATGAGCCGCAGCGGCACCCTGCCAACGGATAATTTTGGCGTCCCGCTGGCGGGCAGCCTGATCCCCTGGATCGATAAGCAGCTGGAAAACGGACAGAGCCGGGAGGAGTGGAAAGGACAGGCGGAAACCAACAAGATTCTGCAACCGGACAGCCTCATCCCCGTCGACGGACTTTGCGTGCGGGTTGGCGCGCTGCGCTGCCACAGCCAGGCCTTTACGCTGAAGCTGAAAAAAGACGTGCCGCTGAGTGAAGTGGAGCAGCTGCTGGCTTCCCACAACGACTGGGTAAACGTGGTGCCGAACGATCGTGAGCTGACGATGCGTGAGCTGACGCCGGCGGCGGTTACCGGAACGCTGAAAACGCCGGTTGGGCGACTGCGTAAGCTGAATATGGGACCAGAGTACCTCTCCGCCTTTACCGTAGGCGATCAGCTGCTCTGGGGCGCCGCTGAGCCGCTGCGGCGTATGCTGCGTCTGCTGGTCGGTTAACCTCCATTCCGCCTGCCGCGCTGAACAGGGGCGGCGGGCGATCTGACCACAGGCTAAGCCGCTGCGTTTAGCCTGCGGGTGGCTGGTAATAAGCCATCAATAAACTGTCGGGGGCAAAAGAATACTATTGCCCCCGAACCGATCTGCCTGTTACTTCGCCATAAAGGCGATTTCATGCTGACGCTATTTTCTCCTCTCCCTCTTTTACTTCATTAATCTCTGAAAGTTTGATCTGAAAGCCAAATTTTTTCGCGTTTGGTGCTGGCTTTAGTGGTGGCTTAGCTATGCTTACCAATATCGCTGAGTCCAGCACGGGCGGGATCACCCGCTGCCCTGGCCAGAAGCGTTTTGTCTCCAACTGAAGTTGTCGCACGCTGCGGCGGTTTTTTGCAACGGAAGGCTTTCTCCCTATCAGCGTGCTTTTGGCTCAATGAAGAGCAGTACATCCTCCATCCTGACCGGGGATCGTCTGCCATACATCACGGGAAGACAGTCATGTCCGAGCTTACGGATCGTCGGCTTATTAACGATTTACTTTCAGGTCACTATGCTGACCCTTTTTCGCTACTCGGTATGCACCAGACGGCAAAAGGTCTGGAAGTCAGTGCGCTCCTGCCGGATGCCACTGAAGTATGGGTCATTGAAACTAACACCGGACGAAAAGTTGCCCGGCTGGAATGCCTTGATTCACGCGGCTTTTTCAATGGCGTTATCCCGCGTCGTAAAAACCTTTTTCGTTACCAGCTGGCCGTTACCTGGCACGGGGAACAGAACCTGATTGACGATGCTTACCGGTTCGGCCCTTTGCTGGCGGAGATGGATAGCTGGCTGCTCGCTGAAGGAACCCATCTGCGCCCTTACGAGACGATGGGCGCGCATGCGGATGTGATCGATGGGGTGATCGGCACCCGCTTCTCGGTCTGGGCACCAAACGCCCGTCGCGTTTCGGTCGTCGGTGATTTCAACTTCTGGGACGGCAGGCGCCACCCGATGCGTTTCCGTCAGGAAATTGGCGTATGGGAGCTGTTTATCCCCGGCGCGGTCCAGGGGCACCTTTATAAGTTTGAAATTATCGATGCGCACGGTCAGCTGCGGCTGAAAGCGGACCCTTACGCTTATGAAGGGCAAATGCGACCAGCCAACGCCTCTGTGATCTGCGGCATTCCTCCCAAAACGCAGATGACCGAAGCGCGCCAGCGCGCTAACGATTTCGATGCGCCTATCTCCATTTATGAGGTGCATCTTGGCTCCTGGCGGCGGCATACGGACAATAATTACTGGCTCAGCTACAAAGAGCTGGCGGAACAGCTGGTGCCCTATGCGAAAGAGATGGGATTCACCCACCTTGAGCTGATGCCAATTCATGAGCATCCTTTCGATGGCAGCTGGGGCTACCAGCCCACCGGCATGTATGCGCCAACCCGGCGTTTCGGTACGCGCGACGAATTCCGCAATTTTGTCGCGGTGGCGCACGAAGCCGGGCTTAACGTGCTGCTCGACTGGGTACCCGGCCATTTCCCTTCCGATGACTTTGCGCTGGCAAATTTTGACGGCACCGAGCTTTATGAGCATGGCGATCCCCGGGAAGGCTACCATCAGGACTGGAACACGCTGATTTATAACTTTGGCCGTCGCGAAGTCAGTAATTTTCTGGCGGGCAACGCGCTCTACTGGCTGGAGCGCTTCGGTATTGACGGCCTGCGCGTGGATGCAGTGGCGTCGATGATCTACCGTGACTACAGCCGGGCAGAGGGCGAATGGGTGCCAAACCACCTTGGCGGCCGTGAAAACCTCGAGGCGATCGCTTTCCTGCGCTATACCAACCGCACGCTCGGCGTCGCCGCGCCGGGCTCCGTCACCATTGCAGAAGAATCGACCGATTTCCCTGGCGTATCCCGGCCACCGGAAATGGGAGGGTTAGGGTTCTGGTACAAATGGAACCTGGGCTGGATGCACGACACGCTGGATTATATGAAGCAGGACCCGATCTACCGTAAGCATCATCACAGCAATATGACTTTCGGGATGATCTACAACAACACCGAGAATTTTGTCCTGCCGCTGTCGCATGATGAGGTGGTACACGGCAAACGATCGATCCTCGACAGAATGCCCGGTGACGCCTGGCAAAAATTTGCCAATCTGCGCGCCTACTACGGCTGGATGTTTGGTTTCCCCGGCAAAAAACTGCTGTTTATGGGCAATGAGTTTGCCCAGGGCAGGGAGTGGGATCACGACTCCAGCCTGGACTGGCACCTGCTGGAAGGCGAAGACAACTGGCACAACGGCGTGCAGCGTCTGGTGAAAGATCTTAACCACACCTATCAGGCAACGCCGCCTCTCTACCAGCTCGACTTTGATCCTATGGGCTTTGAGTGGCTGGTAGTGGACGATTTCGATAACTCCATCTTCGTCTTCGTGCGCCGGGATCGGGAAGGGAATGAGCTGATCGTCGCCAGCAACTTTACGCCGGTGACGCATCAAAGTTATCGCTTCGGCGTGCCGCAAGGCGGGCGCTGGCGCGAGGTACTTAACACGGATTCCTGTCATTACCACGGCAGCAATGCCGGCAATCAGGGCGTGCTTTACAGCGAAGCCATACCCAGCCATAACCGCGAACACTCACTCAGTATGACTCTGCCGCCGCTTGCGACGGTCTGGTTGCTCAGGGAAGCATCATGAGTCCCATACAGCCGGGAAAACCGACACCCTTCGGTGCGTCCTATGACGGAAAAGGCATCAATTTTTCTCTGTTTTCCCGACATGCGGAACGGGTAGAGCTCTGCCTGTTCGATCGGCACGGGTACGAAACCCGGGTCGATCTTCCGGCGCGCAGCGGTGACGTCTGGCACGGCTACCTGCGGGCAGCGAAGCCCGGACAGCGCTATGGCTACCGTGTACACGGCCCATGGCAGCCGGAAAAGGGGCATCGCTTTAATCCCCATAAGCTGCTGCTCGATCCCTGCGCGCAGGCTGTTGAAGGCGAGGTAGCCGACGATCCCCGCTTCCAGTGCGGTGAAACGGAAATGAATACCGAAGACAGCGCGCCCGTAGCCCCTAAAAGCGTTGTGCTGGCTGATGATTTCGACTGGGAAGAGGATGAGCCGCCGCGCGTGCCCTGGGCATCGACGGTGATTTATGAGGCGCACGTACGAGGGCTGACTTTGTGCCATCCGGAGATCCCTGAGGCGATAAGAGGCACTTACGCCGCGCTGGGTCATCCGGTGATGATCGCCTATTTTAAACAACTCGGCATTACCAGCCTTGAGCTGCTGCCGGTGGCTTATTCTGCTCACGAACCCCGCCTGCAACGGTTGGGCCTGGTGAACTACTGGGGCTATAACCCGCTGGCACCTTACGCGCTTAATGCCCGCTATGCGTCTGGCGCTGACGGCAGCCGTCCTCGCGATGAATTTCAACAGGCGGTCAAAGCGCTGCATGCCGCGGGCATTGAAGTGATTCTGGATGTGGTGTTTAACCATACGGCGGAACTGGAAGAGAGCGGGCCTGTTTTTTGTCAGCGGGGCGTGGATAACAAAAGCTATTACTGGCTGACGGAGCAGGGCGATTATCACAACTGGACCGGCTGCGGTAACACGCTGAACATCAGCGATCCCTGGGTAATGAACTGGACGCTGGAGTGTCTGCGCTACTGGGTTGAGGTATGCCACGTTGACGGTTTTCGCTTCGATCTGGCAACGGTGCTGGGCCGCACACCTGACTACCGGCGTGACGCCGCGCTGTTTCAGGCCATTAGCGCCGATCCCGTTTTGTCGCAGTGCAAAATGATCGCAGAACCCTGGGATATCGGTCCCGGCGGCTATCAGGTCGGCAATTTTCCGGCGCCGTTCGCGGAATGGAACGATCATTTCCGCGATATTTCCCGACGCTACTGGCTCTACGGTGATCTCTCCAACGGGGAGTTCGCCCGTCGCTTCGCCGCCTCCAGCGATCTGTTCCAGGCCTCGGGCCGGCTGCCTTCCAGCACCATCAATCTGATCACTGCCCATGATGGTTTCACCCTGCGCGACGTGGTCAGCTTCAGCCATAAGCATAACGAAGCGAACGGCGAAGATAACCGGGACGGCAGCAACAGCAACTTCAGCCATAACCACGGCGTGGAGGGGCTGAACGCGCCGCTGTTGGTCACGGAACTGCGCCGTCGCAGCATGCATGCCCTGCTGACCACGCTGCTACTGGCGCAGGGCACGCCGATGCTGCTGGCTGGCGATGAGCACGGGCACAGCCAGCACGGCAATAATAACGCTTACTGTCAGGATAATGCGCTGACCTGGCTTGACTGGGCGCACGGCGACAGCGGGCTTTTCGCTTTTACATCCGCGCTTATCCACCTGCGAAAGTGTATCCCGGCGCTACAGTCGGACCGCTGGTGGCAGGAGGGCGATGGGAACGTAGAGTGGCTCGGTCAGAACGGCGAGCCGCTGGATGAGGAAGCGTGGCGACAGGGTGCGCACTGTCTGCAAATCCGGTTGTCCCGCCACTGGCTCCTTACCCTTAACGCCACCGAAGAAGTGCGCGATTTTGTGTTGCCTCAGGGGGAATGGCATGCCATCCCGCCCTTCGCCGGGGATAACAACCCGATTCTGTTAGCTGTCTGGCATGGACCCGCCCACGGTGTGTGCGTGTTCCAGGAACAATCATAACAGGAGTCAGTCATGGTCAAATTAGATAAGAACGACCCCCTGATGCTGGCAAGACAATTGCCTTCACAAACGGTAGCCCTGATCCTGGCAGGGGGGCGCGGTACGCGGTTAAAAGATCTGACGGCCAAACGCGCCAAGCCTGCGGTTCACTTCGGCGGAAAATTTCGCATTATCGATTTTGCCCTGTCGAACTGTCTCAATTCCGGGATCCGCCGGATCGCGGTGATCACGCAGTATCAGTCCCACACGCTGGTGCAGCATATTCAGCGAGGCTGGTCCTTCCTGAATGAGGAGATGAACGAATTTGTCGATCTTCTGCCCGCTCAGCAGCGGCTCTCCACGGAGCACTGGTATCGGGGGACCGCTGATGCCGTGACGCAGAACCTCGATATCATCCGCCGGTATCAGGCGAAGTATGTCGTCATCCTCGCCGGGGATCATATCTACAAAATGGATTACTCCCGGATGCTGCTGGACCATGTGGAAAACGGGGCGAAATGTACCATCGCCTGTCTGCCTGTTCCGGTCGGCGAAGCCACTGCCTTTGGCGTAATGGCGGTGAACGACGAAAATAAAGTGGTCGATTTTCTGGAAAAACCGGCGGAACCGCCTCATATGCCGGGCGATGAATCCCTGGCGCTGGCGAGCATGGGCATCTACGCTTTCGATGCGGAGTATCTCTACCAGCTGCTGGAAGATGATTTGAAAAATCCCGAGTCAAACCACGATTTCGGCAAAGATATTCTGCCCCAGATTGTCGCCTCCCGTGAAGCGCTCGCGCACTCATTCAGCGACTCCTGCGTGCAGAGTGATGAAACGGCACCGCCCTACTGGCGCGATGTCGGCACGCTGGAAGCCTACTGGAAAGCGAACCTGGATCTCGCCTCAGTGACGCCTGAGCTGGACATGTACGATCGTGAATGGCCGATACGCACCCATATGGAGCCGCTTCCCCCCGCGAAGTTTGTCCAGGACCGTTCGGGCAGCCACGGTATGACCATGAACTCGCTGGTGTCGGGCGGCTGCATTATTTCCGGTTCTGTCGTGGTTAATTCAGTGCTCTTTTCACGCGTGCGGATTAACTCTTTCTGCAATATCGAATCCTCCGTCCTCTCGCCGGATGTGGTGGTGGGGCGCTCCTGTCGCCTGCGCCGCTGCGTGATTGACCGAGCCTGCGAGCTGCCGGAGGGGACGGTCATCGGAGAGAATCCGGATGATGACGCACGCCGGTTTCATCGTTCTGAGGAAGGCATTGTGCTGGTGACGCGATCCATGCTGGCAAAGCTGGGCTGGCGTAGCTAAACACGATCTATTTAAAAATTCTGGCAAGAAAAGGCAAAGGTATTTGATGCGGAGGAACGCGTCAGAACACAGTAAAAGGAGCCGATAATGCAGGTTTTACATGTCTGTTCAGAAATTTTCCCACTGCTAAAAACGGGTGGGCTTGCTGATGTAGTTGGAGCATTACCGGCCGCGCAGATTGCAGAAGGCATTGATACCCGTGTCCTGCTCCCGGGTTTCCCTGACCTGAAAAAAGGCATTCCCCATACCCGGGTTGTGGCTAAGCTGCAAACGTTCGCTGGTCCAGTTGAGCTGCTCTACGGTGAGTATGACGGGGTGGGGATTTATCTGATTGATGCACCGGAGCTTTATGACAGGCCGGGAAGTCCTTATCACGATGAATCGCAGTACGCTTACACGGATAACTATCTGCGGTTTGCGCTGCTTGGGTGGATGGGATGTGAAATGGCCTGCGGGGCCGATCCCCTGTGGCGGGCGGAAATCGTGCATGCGCACGACTGGCATGCCGGACTGGCCTGCGCCTACCTGGCCGCGCGGGGCCGACCGGCAAAATCGGTCTTCACCGTGCACAATCTGGCCTATCAGGGGCTGTTCTATGCGCATCATCTTGATGAGATTGAGCTTCCCTGGTCGTTCTTCGATATGCACGGTCTGGAGTTTTACAACCAGATCTCCTATCTCAAGGCGGGGCTGTTCTTTGCCGACCACATTACGGCGGTCAGCCCAACGTATGCACGGGAGATCACCCAGCCGGAATATGGCAACGGCATGGAGGATTTGCTCAAGCAGCGCCAGTTAGAGGGACGGCTGACCGGCATCCTCAACGGGGTCGATCCCGCTATCTGGGACCCGGCCCACGATCTGCTGCTGACGGCGCGCTACAACCGTGACGTGCTGGATGCCAAGTTAGAAAACAAGCGGCAGCTACAGATTGCCATGGGGCTGAAAATTGATGACAAGGTCCCGGTATTTGCCGTTGTCAGCCGTCTGACGAAGCAGAAAGGGCTGGATCTGGTGCTGGAAGCGCTGCCGGGCCTGCTGGAGCAGGGAGGACAGCTGGTGCTGCTCGGTGCGGGCGATGCCGTGTTGCAGCAGGGCTTTCTGGCCGCCGCGGCGGAATATCCAGGGCAGGTGGGCGTACAGATCGGTTATCACGAAGCGTTTTCCCACCGCATCATGGGCGGCGCCGATGTGATTATGGTGCCAAGCCGCTTTGAGCCTTGCGGCCTGACGCAGCTTTACGGCCTGAAATATGGAACCCTGCCGCTGGTGCGGCGAACGGGCGGGCTGGCTGATACGGTTAACGACAGCTCGCTGGAAAATCTCGCCGACGGCATCGCCAGCGGTTTTGTTTTTGAAGACAGTAACGCCTGGTCGCTGCTTCGTGCGATACGGCGGACATTTGTGCTCTGGTCCCGGCCTTCACTGTGGCGCTACGTACAGCGTCAGGCGATGGGGATGGATTTTAGCTGGAAGGTGGCCGCTGTCGCCTACCGCGATCTCTATCAACGTCTGTTGTAATCAGGAAATGGGAAACTCATTATGAAAGCGCCTTTTACTTATACCGCCCCGAAGCTGAGCGTCGAGGCGTTAAAGCATTCCATTGCCTACAAGCTGATGTTTACGATTGGTAAGGATCCCTCCATTGCCAATAAGCATGAGTGGCTGAACGCAACGCTGCTGGCGGTGCGCGATCGCATGGTCGAACGCTGGCTACGTTCCAGCCGCGCCCAGCTTTCCCAGGACGTCCGTCAGGTTTACTACCTCTCCATGGAGTTTCTGGTGGGGCGTACACTCTCAAACGCGCTGCTGGCAATGGGCATTTACGACGATGCGCAAGCGGCGCTGGAAGAGATGGGTTTCGATCTGGAAGATCTGATTGGAGAAGAGAACGATCCGGGGCTGGGGAACGGCGGCCTGGGGCGTCTGGCCGCCTGCTTCCTGGATTCGCTGGCGACGCTGGGCCTGCCGGGGCGCGGGTACGGCATCCGCTACGATTACGGCATGTTCAAGCAGAACATCGTGGATGGCCGCCAGGCGGAATCCCCCGATTACTGGCTTGAGTACGGCAACCCGTGGGAATTTCAGCGCCACAATACGCGCTATAAAGTCCGCTTCGGCGGCCGCATCCAGCTTGAGGGCAGCTACGCCCGCTGGGTGGAAACGGAAGAAATCCTGGCGATGGCCTATGACCAGATCATTCCGGGATATGACACGGATGCGACCAATACCCTGCGGCTGTGGGGCGCACAGGCCAGTAACGAGATTAACCTGGGGAAATTTAACCAGGGCGACTATTTCGCGGCTGTTGAAGATAAAAACCACTCTGAAAACGTCTCCCGCGTGCTTTATCCCGATGACTCCACGCACTCGGGACGTGAGCTGAGACTGCGTCAGGAGTATTTCCTCGTCTCGGCAACCGTGCAGGATATTCTTCATCGTCACTGGGCCATGCACCAGACCTACGACAACCTGGCGGATAAAATTGCCATCCACCTGAACGATACCCACCCGGTGCTGGCTATCCCGGAACTGATGCGTCTGTTGATCGACGAGCATAAGTTCACCTGGGACGACGCTTTTGAAGTGACCTGCCAGGTCTTTTCCTACACCAACCATACGCTGATGCAGGAAGCGCTGGAAACCTGGCCTGTGGATATGATCGGTAAAATCCTGCCCCGTCATCTACAGATCATTTTTGATATCAATGATTACTTCCTGAAAACCATCCAGGATTACTACCCGGATGACTGGGATCTTCAGTCGCGCATTTCGATTATTGATGAAGCTAACGGCCGCCGGATCCGTATGGCCTGGCTGGCCGTGGTGGTGAGCCACAAAGTGAATGGCGTTTCTGAACTGCACTCCAATCTGATGGTGCAGTCGCTGTTTGCCGATTTCGCCGCCTTATTCCCTGGGCGTTTCTGTAATAAAACCAACGGCGTCACGCCGCGACGCTGGCTGGCGCTGGCTAATCCTTCTCTCTCCGGCGTGCTGGATGAGGCGATTGGCCGCAACTGGCGTACTGAACTGAGCCAGCTTGATGAGCTGAAGCAGCATATTGATTACCCCAGCTTTCTGGCGAAAATCAGCGATGCCAAGCTGCATAATAAAAAGCGTCTGGCCGACTATATTGCAAAAAATATGGATCTTGTTATCGATCCCAACGCGTTATTCGACGTGCAGATCAAACGTATTCATGAGTACAAACGCCAGCTGCTGAACGTGCTGCACATCATTACCCGTTATAACCGCATCAAGGCCGATCCTGACGCAGACTGGGTGCCAAGGGTGAATATTTTTGCCGGTAAGGCGGCCTCGGCCTACTACATGGCGAAGCATATTATTCACCTTATCAACGATGTAGCGAAGATCATTAATAACGATCCGCAGGTGAAAAATAAGCTGAAAGTGGTGTTTATCCCCAACTACGGCGTCAGCCTGGCGCAGATCATCATTCCAGCAGCCGATCTGTCCGAGCAGATTTCGCTGGCGGGTACGGAAGCGTCGGGCACCAGCAATATGAAATTTGCGCTTAACGGCGCGCTGACCATCGGTACGCTTGACGGCGCCAATGTGGAAATGCTGGAGCATGTGGGTAAGGAGAATATCTTTATCTTCGGCAATACCACTCCGGAAGTTGAGGCGTTGCGCACCAGTGGCTACAGTCCTCATACTATTTACCAGCAGGATACCGATCTCCATCAGGCGCTGACCCAGATCGCCACCGGCACGTTCAGTCCGGAGGAGCCGGGCCGCTACCGTAATATCTTCGATTCGCTGGTGCATCTGGGCGATCACTATCAGCTGCTGGCTGACTATCGCAGCTATGTGGATACGCAGGATAGGGTCGATGAGCTTTATCGCCGTCCTGAGGAGTGGACGCGCAAGGCGCTGTTGAATATTGCCAATATGGGCTATTTCTCCTCCGATCGTACCATTCAGGAGTACGCGGATGAGATCTGGGGAATCAAACCCGTCCGGCTGTAATCGTGGTCCGGCCATAAAAAAGGGCGGAAAATATTCCGCCCTTCAGGCTGATGACTAAGTGCTGGCTCCGGGAACAGGGCCTGCTCGTAAAGACGCAAAAAGCATCGTCCCTGATAGCTCGGCCCGCGCCGTCCATGGCGCGGGACGCTTTACTCCCAGTCCCTGTTCCCCTCGCTTTACGTCTATCAGCATTCTGAAAGGGCAGATATTATTCCGCCCTTTCTACTGTCCGGTGAACGGCTCAGGAGGCCAGCGACAGCGCCGGTTTTTTCGCATGCTGAGCCAGCCACTCTCCAACGCGCGCGCGCTGCTCGTCGTTCAGGAACATGCCCATTTTCGTCCGGCGCCACAGCGCATCATCCTGCTGACGCACCCACTCATGAGCGACCAGATAGCGCAGCTCCGCCTCATAGAAATGGTGGCCGAACAGCTCGCCCAAATCGTCAAGGCTGTTAGCCTCGTTCAGCAACAGCTCCGTGTTGCTGCCGTAGGTGCGGGCATAGTGACGCGCCATCGCTTCGGTAATAAACGGATAGCGGCGACGCAGGCTGGCAGCGTAATCTTCACGCGTACCGGCAATATCACCGCCCGGCAGCACACAGGATTTGGTCCATGCCGGGCCGATATTGTTGTAATACGTCGACATTTTTTCCATCGCGTGTTCCGCCAGCTTGCGGTAGGTGGTGAGCTTGCCGCCAAATACCGACAGCAGAGGAGCCTGTCCATTATCATCCCGCACATCCAGCGTATAGTCGCGGGTAATCGCCTGCGGGGAATCTGACTCGTCGTCACACAGCGGACGTACGCCAGAGTAAGTCCAGACGATATCTTCCTTACTCAACGTTTTCCTGAAGTGCGCGTTGAAGACTTTCAGTAGGTATTCCGTCTCATTGTCATCAATCTGGACGTTTTTAGGATCGCCTTTGTACTCCACGTCGGTGGTGCCGATAATAGAGAACTCATCCATCCACGGAATGACGAAAACGATGCGGTTATCTTCGTTTTGCAGGATATAAGCCTGCTTCTCCGTATGAACGCGAGGCACCACGATATGGCTGCCTTTGATCAAACGGATGCCGTACGGCGATTTCAGCTCAAGGCCTTCATCAAACAGCTGTTTAACCCATGGACCGGCAGCGTTGACCAGACCTTTCGCACGCCAGGTATAGGTTTTCCCGGTATCGACGTCTTCTGCTTCTACCGTCCACAAGTTATCTTCACGCCAGGCGCGGGTCACGCGGGTGCGGGTACGCACTTCGCCGCCGCGTTTTTCCACTTCCTGGGCATTGAGCACCACCAGGCGGGCATCATCCACCCAGCAGTCGGAGTATTCGAAACCGCGCGTAATTTCAGGCTTCAGCACCGAATCCGCGCCAAAATTAACCCCTTTACTGCCCGGCAGGCTGGTACGTTTGCCCAGGTGATCGTACATAAACAGACCGATACGAATCATCCATGCCGGACGCAGGTGGGGACGATGCGGCAGGCGAAAGCGCATCGGGAAAGCGATATGGGGCGCCATTTTCAGCAGCACTTCCCGCTCCGCCAGGGCTTCACTCACCAGGCGGAATTCGTAATGCTCAAGGTAGCGCAGGCCACCATGAATCAGTTTTGAACTGGCAGAAGAGGTCGCGCAGGCCAAATCTTGCGCTTCCAGCATCAGCACAGACAGCCCGCGTCCCGCGGCATCTGCCGCAATCCCGGCGCCGTTAATGCCGCCGCCGATCACGATCAAGTCTTTGGTTTCCACGTTTTCTCCTCCGATGTTCGGAATAGTTCTTTAATGTTCGTTTTCGAGCATAATAATAATCGTAAACCAACATTGATGCCAGCGTTAACGGAATAAAAACATTTATGCGTGATATAGGTAACATTATTATGGGGATAAAAGCGGGTTAACCCTGCTGATTCTCTGGTTATTGTGGCCCGCTAACGCGTTACAATAGATTTTATTTACCCGGAGAGCGGTTATGGAACAATTTGAGTGCATCAGCGTGCAGCAGGCCCAGGACGAACTGGCGCAAAACGGCGCACTGCTGGTCGATATACGCGATCCGCAGAGCTATGCGGCCGCCCATGCCAGTGGCGCATTTCATCTGACGAATGATTCACTGAAAGACTTTATCGGGCGATCCACTCCGGATACCCCGGTTCTGGTGATGTGCTATCACGGCATCAGCAGTAAAAGTGCGGCTCAGTACCTGCTGACGCAGGGTTTTGATCGGGTCTGTAGCGTGGACGGCGGGTTTGAAGCCTGGCGGTCGGCCTTCCCGCAGCAGGTAGAATCACTGGCGTAGCCAGCAGCCTCATTCCGGCAGTGAGACAGGCAGCCCTTCTGATAGCGTAAACAGGGAGTTCCGACGGCGATGATGCGCATTACTGATTTCTCCAATCCCCGCATGGCACAGGCTTTTGTAGACTATATGGCCACGCACGGCATCCTGCTCAGAATCGAGCATGATGAGGGCTATATTCTCTGGCTGGATGATGATTCGAAAGTTAATCTGGTCGAAAACGAACTTAACCAGTTTATCCGCGATCCTAACCATCCCCGCTATCTGGCAGCGAGCTGGCAGGCCGGCAACACTGAAAGCGGTATTCGCTATCAGCGTTCATCGCTGATGGCGAACATTCGCCAGCGGGCAGGCCCGCTAACGCTGTCGGTGATGGCTGTCTGTATTGCGATATTTATTCTGATGCAGATCCTGGGCGATGGCGTAGTTATGAGCTGGCTGGCCTGGCCGGCTGAAGATCAGCACTATCAGCTCTGGCGCTGGTTTACGCATGCGTTTTTGCATTTTTCCCTTCTGCATATCGTTTTCAATCTGCTCTGGTGGTGGTATCTCGGCGGCGCGGTAGAAAAGCGGCTGGGTTCCGGTAAGCTGTTTGTCATTATGCTGATTTCCGCACTGCTCAGCGGCTGGATGCAGTCAAAATATAGCGGCGTGATGTTTGGCGGCCTGTCGGGGGCGGTTTATGCTCTGATGGGCTATGTGTGGCTAAGAGGTGAGCGGGACCCTGAAAGCGGGATCTTCCTCGGGCGTGGTTTGATGGCTTTTGCCGTGGTCTGGCTGGTGATGGAGTACATGGACTGGTTTGGTCCGTCGATTGCTAACGCCGCGCACATTACCGGTTTGCTGGTCGGCCTGGTAATGGCCTTTGCCGATAGTCACCAGGTGAAAAGATCCTAATATTCAGTCGCAGGGATGCGGTCAACAGGAGAGTTTTGTGAAGCAGACCCAACGTCATGACGCCATTATCGAGTTGGTGCGTCGCCAGGGCTACGTCAGTACGGAAGAGCTGGTGGAACATTTTACCGTCAGTCCGCAAACCATCCGGCGCGATCTGAACGATCTGGCGGAGCAGAACAAAATCCAGCGTCATCACGGCGGCGCGGCGCTGCCCTCCAGCTCGGAAAACACCGCCTGGCAGGATCGTAAGATGATGTGGTCGGCGGAAAAGGCGCGCATTGCGCAGCGCGTCGCCAGCCAGATCCCTGACGGAGCCTCCTTATTTATTGATATCGGCACCACGCCCGAGGCGGTCGCGCACGCGCTGATGAACCACAGCAATCTGCGCGTGGTCACCAACAACCTCAATGTGGCCATGCTGATGATGTCAAAACCGGACTTCAGTCTGATTGTGGCGGGCGGTGAAGTCCGTACCCGCGATGGCGGCATCATGGGCGAAGCGACGCTGGATTATATCTCACAGTTTCGCCTTGATTACGGCATTTTGGGCATCAGCGGCATTGATATGGATGGCTCACTGCTCGACTTTGACTATCATGAAGTGCGTACCAAGCGGGCGATTATTGAAAATTCCCGCTGCGTTATGCTGGTGGCGGACCACTCGAAATTTGGCCGTAACGCGATGGTAAACCTGGGCAGCATGAGCCTGATCGATTATCTGTTTACCGATGAGAATCCTCCCGCCAGCGTACTGCAAATGATTGAGCAGCACGAAGTTCATCTGGAACTGTGCTGAGCGCTGGCGTCAGCCTGACGGCAGCAGGGACGCTGCCAAATCTCTTCCTTAACGCCCTCACATTTTCTCACCTGTCGGGTGAGCATTTTTTTCTGTTCCGGTCTTAACTGTAAGCGTCAGTCCTGTTTTTACTTTTCGTCTTTCGACCATCATTTGAGAAGGAAGCGGTATGTCGCAACAGATATTTCATCCGGCGTGCTCCGGCGCGACGCTTACATGCCAGAAAAAGCAGCCGGTCTGGCTGAACAAAGGCTGAGGGGCGGCGCTATGAACAGGAAAAAACTCGAACAGCTGGCTGCTGCGGCAGGGATCGCCGCAAACTATGTGAATGCCAAAGGGGAGCCTGAGGAGGTGAGCCCGGAGGTTCGCCAGCGATTACTGGCCGCGATGGCACCGGCCAGGCAGAAAAAAAACGACCCTGTCCCGGCCTGCAAAGTATTTATCCGCCGGCGGACGATGCAGCTTGCGATCGCGGGTGCCGGACGCTATCAGTGGCAGCTGGACGCGGAGAATGGGAAAACGTTTCAGGGGGAAACTGACGCCAGCAGCACGCTTAAACTGCCCGCCATCCTGCCGTTTGGTTATCACCAGCTTCATCTCACGCAGGGTAAAAAGCGCTGGTCGTGCCGGATCATCGTCGCGCCTGAACGTTGCTACGAACCCGAGCCGCTCCGGGCAGGTAAACGGCTGTGGGGGGCCTCTATCCAGCTTTATACGCTGCGTTCGGAGAAAAACTGGGGAGCAGGCGATTTTGGCGATCTCAAAAACATGCTGTCTGAGGTTGCCGATCGGGGCGGCGCTTTTATTGGCCTGAACCCCATCCATTCCCTCTATCCGGCCAGCCCGGAAAACGCCAGTCCCTACAGCCCCTCGTCGCGACGCTGGCTGAATGTGATCTACATTGACGTGGCGGCCGTGCCCGATTTCCAGCAGAGCAAAGCGGCTGCGCGCTGGTGGCAGCAAAAAAACACCCGCGCGCAGCTGGCGAAAGCCAGAGAAAGCGACTGGGTCGATTATTCACGGGTGGTCGGGCTGAAAATGCAGGGATTGCGCTACGCCTGGCAACATTTCAGCCAGCGGCATGCTGACGATCCCGAGCGGGAGCGCTTTCAGAAATTTGTAGAAAGCGGCGGCGACAGCCTGTTCTGGCAGGCCGCCTATGATGCGCTGCATGGCGAAATGCTGAAGGAGGATCCGCAGCGATGGGGCTGGCCTGCCTGGCCGGAAGCGCTTCAGCAAACTGACAGCGAGGCCGTACGGCATTTTTGCGACAGTAATCAGGACGAAATCCGCTTCTGGCTCTGGTTGCAGTGGCTGGCGCACAGCCAGTTTGAAGCGTGCTGGCAGCTCAGCCAGCAGCGCGGTATGCCGGTGGGCCTCTATCGCGATCTGGCCGTGGGTGTGGCGGAAGGCGGTTCGGAGACATGGTGCGATCGGGAACTCTATTGCCTGGGCGCCTCGGTAGGCGCGCCGCCGGATATCCTTGGGCCGCAGGGGCAAAACTGGGGACTGCCGCCGATGGACCCTCACGTTATGACGGCAAGAGGCTATCAGCCTTTTATCGATCTGGTACGGGCGAATATGACCAGCTGCGGGGCGCTTCGCATTGACCACGTGATGTCAATGCTGCGGCTCTGGTGGATACCCTATGGAGAAACCGCGGATAACGGCGCCTATGTCTATTATCCGGTCGAAGATTTGCTGGCCATCCTTGCGCTGGAGAGCCAGCGCAGCCAGTGTATGGTGATCGGCGAGGATCTGGGTACGGTGCCAAAAGAGATCGTTGCCATGCTTCGCCGCAGCGGCATCTACTCCTGGAAAGTCCTCTATTTTGAACAGGAAAGCCCGGAGCGCTACCGATCGCCAGCGTCCTGGCCACGTCAGTCGATGGCCAGCGCAACCACGCACGATCTGCCGACGCTTCGTGGATTCTGGACGGCGGACGATCTTACCCTCGGCGAAAAACTGGGCGTTTATCCCGATAAAGCGGTATTACAGGGGCTGTATCAGGATCGCGCGAGGCAGAAGCAGGCGCTGCTGAAGGCGCTGCATCAGTATGGCTGTCTGCCAAAGCGGAGCGGAAAAAATGCCGACCAGATGAGCATGAATCCGCAGCTTAACCGCGCCATGCAGCGGTTTATTGCCGACAGCAACAGTGCGCTGCTGGGGTTACAGCCTGAAGACTGGCTGGATATGGAGAAGCCGGTCAACGTCCCCGGCACCACCGATCAATATCCTAACTGGCGGCGTAAGTTGAGTATGACGCTGGAGGCGATGTTCTCCGACGATCGGATCAATAAGCTGCTTAAGGATCTTAACCGCAGGCGCAAGGCGGGTAACAAAGTGGATAAAGGGAAATAGGGCGCAGGAGTGGGTAAAATTACGCGGTGCTGTAAAGAAGAAGATGATGCGGGCAGCACGGATGCCGCCCGCGTAACGCGACTACTTAGTAGAACGAGTGCTCGCCGCGCTGATGCTCGGTCAGATCGCGGACGCCCTTAAGTTCAGGGAATGCCACCAGCAGCTCTTTCTCAATGCCTTCTTTCAGGGTCACATCAACCATGGAACAGCCGTTACAGCCGCCGCCAAATTGCAGAATGGCGTAGCCGTCTTCGGTGATTTCCATCAGCGATACGCGGCCGCCGTGGCTGGCCAGCTGAGGGTTAATCTGAGCCTGTAGCTGATATTCAACGCGTTCAATCAGCGGCGCGTCGTCGTTCACCTTACGCATTTTGGCGTTTGGCGCCTTCAGCGTCAGCTGGGAGCCGAGGTTATCGGTAACGAAGTCGATTTCCGCATCGTCGAGATAGGGTGCGCTCAGCTCATCCACATAGGCCGTAAGCTTTTCAAATTTCAGTTCGGTATCGGTCGTTTCTACCGCATCAGGCGGACAGTAGGACACACCGCACTCGGCAGTTGGCGTACCCGGATTAATGACGAATACGCGAATTTGGGTGCCATCTTCCTGTTTCGACAGCAGTTTTGCGAAGTGCTCTTGCGCAGAATCAGTAATTCGGATCATGGCGATTGCTCAATAGTTGACTAAATCAGTTGGTTATAATACGCCCATCGCCGACGCTCTACAAGGTTCGGCACAGGCACCATACCTGCACGCTGGCCGCCCCGGCCGCCAGCAAAATGCGGCTCATCTCTCCGGCAGTGCTGCCGGTCGTCACCACATCATCTATCAGGGCGATATGCTGCCCTCTGACGTCGATATCAACCCTGAAGGCGCCGCGTAGATTCCTGCGGCGCGCCCGGGCGGTCAGATTATGCTGCACCGCTGTCTGCCGGACCGGCCTGAGGCCGGCGGGCACATAGCGACAGCCGAGCCAGTGGGCGAGAGAGCGGGTAATGCTTTCCATCTGGTGGTAGCCGCGCTTCCAGGCACGCTTTTTCTGTAAGGGTACAGTAAGTAGCAGATCGGGTCTGCGCAGCCTGTGCTCACGGCGCGCGCTAAGCCAGCTCAGTAACATCAGTCTTGCCAGCAGGGAGGAGAGTGCGGTAGCCCGAAAAAACTTCAGCCGTTTAACCAGATCGCGTATCGGTGGCTGCCAGTCACTGACGGCGACCATATGCTGCCAGGCGGGCGGATGCAGCAGGCAGCGGCCGCATTCCTGCTGCGATGTGGCCGCAGGTAGCCCGCAGCGGGGACAGCAGGTGGGAAGACGGGGTAAGTGACGCAGGCAGAAGCTACAGCAGCCGTGGTGCGCAAGGATCAGCGGCATCTGACATAGCCAACAGGCGGCGGGGATTGATAGCATAGCGGCCTCAGACAAAAACAGGACAATAACCCATGACTCAGCTTTACTGGCAGACAACAGGAGCAGGCGATCGCGATCTTGTGATGCTGCACGGGTGGGGGCTGAATGCGGAAGTATGGCGCGGCACGATTGACCGGCTCAGTCCGCATTTTCGCCTGCACCTGGTTGATCTGCCGGGGTATGGGCGCAGCGGTTCATTTCCCGCCATGACGCTGGATGAGATGGTTGCGACGCTGCTGCCTTACGCGCCGCCGAAGGCGCTCTGGCTGGGCTGGTCGCTGGGCGGACTGGTTGCCAGTAAAATGGCTTTACACCATCCGGAACGGGTCAGTGGCGCGATCGGTGTGGCCACCTCTCCCTGCTTTACGGCGGGTGAGGAGTGGCCGGGCATTAAGCCGGAAACGCTCAGTAACTTCCAGCAGCAGCTGAGCGAGGACTTTCAGCGCACCGTTGAGCGTTTTCTCGCCCTGCAAACGCTGGGCACCGAAACAGCGCGTCAGGACGCGAGGATGCTGAAAAGCGTGGTGCTTAGCCAGCAGGCGCCGGACGTTGAGGTGCTGAATGGTGGGCTGGAAATTCTGCGTACGGCCGATCTTCGCGAAGAGATGCTGGCGTTAACCGTGCCGCTATTAAGAATTTACGGGGCGCTGGACGGGCTGGTGCCGCGCCGTATTGTGCCGCTGCTGGACCAGGCCTGGCCCGGCAGTCAGGCCGTCATCATTGATAAAGCCGCCCATGCGCCTTTTATCTCTCACCCGGAAATATTTTGTCAGCAACTGATTGATTTCGGTTTGAAAACAACCGGCTAAATTTTACTCTCCGGCTGGCTATTTATCGGTTAGGGGCGATAATGAAGAGGGTAAGCAGGAACGCTTACCTTTTACCTCTGCGATGGTCAGGGAATCTGGCAGTACCCTCCCTGTAATCCCATCAAGCGACGGCTTATTTCTAACAACTATGCAGGAGTGTGTCTGATGAATATGTTTAAAACAGCTGTGGCCGGATTACTGGTTAGTGCGGTTTCTTTCGGGGCATTTGCCGCACAAGAAGTGACGAAAGAAGAAGTACAAACCATGAATCTTGAAAAAATCGGTACGGTGAATACAACGGCGGAAACCACTTCGCCAATGGATGCTAAAAAGGAACTTTCTAAAATGGCTGATGAAAAAGGCGGGAAATATTTCCTGGTGATTGCCGGCCGTGAGCATGGCAAATTCAGCGCCACAGCGGACGTCTATAAGTAAATCTCAGAAGCAGGCAGCGCTTTTGCTGCCTGCTTTTACCGCTTCAGCCACAGCCAGCCCCACGGCGCCAGCCGCACCGGCACGTCACCCTCCACCCGCTCATCATTGTTGATATTCCTGTAGCGCTGGTTTTCCGGCAGCGAATAGGTCATTTCCCGCCCGCTGAGGTTATAAATACAGAGCAGCGCATCATGCTTTTTGACCGGACGGCTTAAGACCAGCAGCGCATTGTCGCTCTCCAGCACTTCCATAGGATTATCGGGGTGAAAAGCGGGCTGCCGGATGCGCAGCTGGATCAGGGCGCTGAGGGCATGGTAAACGCGATGACGCAGCGATTTCCGATCGCTCAGGGCGGCTTCAATCTCACTGATGGCATATTTTTCCCGGTTAATCGCCCGGTTATGCCCCGCGACTTTTACCCCTTCCATATCATTCCGTGAACCCAGAATACTCTGTACATAAACCGCCGGAACGCCGGGGAAGGCGAGCAGCAGAGCGTGAGCCAGCATAAAGCGCTGAAGCCGCGTATCATCGTCGTCCTCTTTTTTATTCAGCGCGTCCATATAGGTGACGTTGATTTCGTAAGGGCTGGCGGTGCCGTCAGGGTTATTTTTCCACGAAATCAACGCGCCTTCGGCTGCCAGATCGCGCACCAGAGACACGATTTCGGTTTCCGGCAGGATCCCCCGTAGCGGATTCAGGCCAATGCCATCGTGCGAGGCGAGAAAATTAAAGAAGGTGGTTGTACCGCTGCCCACGCCCAGCGAGGCGGCCCACTGCTTCAGGGCACGGGCGGAACCATAATGGATAGCGTGCAGTACCAGCGGCGGCAGCGAAAAGTTATAGACCATTTGCGCTTCGTCACGCCCGTTACCCAGGTAGCTGATATTGTCTTTATGCGGGACGTTGGTTTCGGTGATGATCACCGTACCGGGCGCCACTTCATCAGCAATGGCGCGAAAAAGCTTCACCAGCTGGTGCGTTTTTTCAAGGTGAATGCAGCTGGTGCCGGGGGTTTTCCACATATAGCCGACCGCGTCCAGCCGGATATAGTCGGCGCCTTTTGCCAGGTAATCCAGCAGAACGTCAACCATGCTCAGCAGCACAAAAGGATTGGCGAAGTTGAGGTCTATCTGGTCTGCGCTGAAGGTCGTCCAGATAAACCGGGTGTCGCCGTCGGCCATCTCAAAGGGCGTCAGTAAAGGTGACGTGCGCGGGCGGGTAACGCCGCTCAGATCGGTGGCGGGAGGCATACTGATAAAAAAGTCATCCCAGCCGGGATCCATCGCCAGATAGTGCTTAAACCAGGCGCTATGAGAGGAGATATGGTTGCAGACAAAATCGAACATCAGGCGCGTATGCTGGTGCAGTTCGGCCACATCTGACCAGTCGCCGCAGATGGCGCTGACGTGATGATAGTCAATCACCGAGAAGCCGTCATCCGACGAATAAGGGAAAAAGGGCAGCAGATGGACGAGGCTGAAGCTGGACTGGAGGTGCTGTTGATAGAAACGGGAAAAGGTACGCAGCGTGGGGGCTTCGCTTTCGCGGAACTGATCGGCATAGGTTATCAGCACCACGTCTTTTTCATCCCAGTGCGCCTTGCGTGGGTGGGTTAAGGCGTCACGCGTTTCCCGGATGGCGTCAGACAGCCTCGCCCGACAGGTTTCGGGAAAAGTGCTGTCATAGATCTTATCGAGTAAAGAATTGATAATTTCCATTTTTATTGAGTGAGCCACCGCAATTATTCACAGCCACGTTAGCTTTCACTGTAGACCGTTGAAGCAATATCGCAACTTCAACGGCCTGCGATGTCAGCGTAAAAGCGGGCGTATCAGTGACAGCTGCCGCTTTTCGCGCACCCCTGACAGCGGTTTTCCGTCACTACCGTTTTGACCGCCAGGCGCTCAGGGGGCAGATGGATGTTTTTCAGCACTAACCAGACCAGCAGATTAAAGATGGCGACTGCCAGCAGCGTAATGGCGCTGTTTTGCGGGTGCGCGCTGAAGGTGGCACACTGATAGAAAAGGGTGGCCAGCGAGTACGCCAGGTTCAGGCCCCAGAGAATAGAGAACAGCATCCAGCGGCGGCTGCTTTCGCGGGCAATAGCCCCCATTACCGACACGCAGGGCACGTAAAGCAGCACAAAAATCAGGTAGCTGTAGGCGGCGGCATCGTTGACGAATTTGCTGTGCATCATGCCCATCGCGCCGCTGGCCATCTCGCCATCGCCTTTGCTGGCTTCAACAGGGTTAGAGAGGACGCTGAGACTGAACGTTTCCCGCACGCCCGCCCAGGTTTCCTTTAGCGCTTCGCTCAGCTCACCGGCCAGGCTGAAACTGTTCACATCGAAGGGCTCCTCATGCAGCGCTTCGGCGGTATAGAGCGTGTTCAGCGTACCGACAACCACTTCCTTCGCCATTGCGCCCGTGATCAGGCCCACCGTCGCCTGCCAGTTATCATCATGCACGCCCATCGGTGCCAGCAGCGGCGTTATCTGACGGCTCACCGTTGCCAGCGCCGATTCATCGATGCGGGATACCGGCTGGCCGCTGAAGGAGAAGCTGTTCAGGCCGCCGATCAGCATGCTGACCACCACGATCACCTTACCAGCCCTGAACACGAAGCTTTTCAGCCGCTGCCAGGTTTGCAGCAGCAGGCTTTTCAGGTGCGGGACGTGCCAGGTCGGTAGCTCCATCACAAACGGCGAAGCTTCACCGCGCATCAGCGTGTGTTTCAGCACCAGCCCGGTCAGGATCGCAGCGGCAATGCCAAGCAGATAGAGGCTGAATACCACCAGCGATCCGCGCTGGCCAAAAAACGCGGCGGCAAAGACGGCAAAGATAGCCAGCCGTGCGCCACAGGACATAAAGGGAGCCATCAGGACGGTCATCAGGCGTTCGCGCGGCGCATCCAGCGTGCGGGCGCCCATTACCGAGGGTACGTTGCAGCCAAAGCCGACAATCAGCGGCACGAAAGATTTGCCCGGCAGCCCCAGCGCCTGCATCAGGCGATCCATGACGAAGGCCGCCCGTGCCATGTAGCCCGAATCCTCCATCAGCGACAGAAACAGATACATCAGGCCAATTTGCGGCACCAGCGGCATCACGGTATTGATCCCGCCGCCGATGCCCTGCGCCAGAAACAGCGTTAGCGGCAGCGGAAAATGCAGCATGGCGCCAGCCCACTGCATGCCGTGAATAAAGAGCGCGGCGGAGCTGAGATCGAACAGAGGTTGCAGCGCACCGCCAAGGTTGATCGCCATAAAAAACATCAGGTACATCACGATCAGAAACACGGGAAGACCAAGCCAGCGATTCATTACCAGCCTGTCCAGCCTGGCGGAGAGCCGGTGCGGCGTTGCCCGATCGGGCAGGATAACGTGCTGGCAGATGGCTTCAATCGCCGCGTAGCGGGCGGTAACGATACGAAGCGGGTCATCCTGCTGACCCGGCAGTGAAGCGAGCAGCGCTGCCGCGTTTCC
Source organism: Erwinia psychrophila (assembly GCF_039023475.1). Taxonomy (NCBI): domain Bacteria; kingdom Pseudomonadati; phylum Pseudomonadota; class Gammaproteobacteria; order Enterobacterales; family Erwiniaceae; genus Erwinia; species Erwinia psychrophila. The sequence continues at coordinate 101,515 of NZ_JBCHVB010000004.1, read as the reverse complement.
CACCTGTTCACGGCTATAGATATCGCCTTCCAGCGTTTGCAGCGCCAGCCAGCGCTTCTGCTGCGCCGTATAATGGGCCGGCATCGCCTCGCACAGCACCGCGACGTTACTCAGCACGTCGTCAGGGTAGCGCACCATCAGTTTTCCCGGCCGTGGGGAATAGCTGTCGATAGCCGCTTTCAGCTTATCGATGCCGCGCCCGCGGTTGGAGACCAGCGGCACGACCGGACAGCCGAGGCGTTTTTCCAGATCGGCAATATCTATCGTTATCTGCTGATTCTCGGCGATATCCAGCATATTCAGCGCAACAATGCAGGGTATGCCCAGTTCCTGGAGCTGAAGCGTCAGGTAGAGATTGCGCTCAAGATTGCTGGCATCCACGACGTTTACCACCAGGTCTGCCTCGCCGCTCAGCATGTAATGGCAGGCGATTTGCTCATCCAGGGAGGTTTGATCGGAAATGGTCGTCAGGGAGTAAGTGCCAGGGAGATCGACCAGCCGGACTTTATACTGACCGGTGGTAAAGGTGCCTTCCTTACGCTCGACGGTGACGCCAGCCCAGTTGCCTACGCGCTGCCGCGCGCCAGTGAGCTGATTAAAGAGCGTGGTTTTACCGGCATTAGGGTTGCCAATTAAGCCAATCGTGCAGGATTTCATGGTTATGCCCGCTCAAGCTGAAGGAAGGCCAGATCTTTTTTGCGTAGCATCAGGCTGACGAGGCGGGTATCGATCTGCACGGGATCGCCGAACGGCGCCACGCGTTTGACCTCGAAAATGGCACCCGGGAGCAGGCCGAGGGAGAGAAGTTTCTGGCGAAAGGCGGCGCTGACGTCTGGCGCAAAACGTACGATTTTGTAATGTTGCTTAGGAATGAGCTGCATAAATCCACCCCGGCGGCGATGACCGCACCGTGATAATTAACGGTGGAAATTATAATGAGAATGATTCTCGTGAACATTGATGCAGGACAATCTTTAATCCGGGCAAAACGGGGCGCACCGGATGGCGCGCCCCACAGAGAATTAACGCTTTTTACCGAAGGCCGCCGCAAGGGCATCGCCCATCGCGCTGTTATTGCTGACGGCAGACTGGGCCGCCGGACGGGCGCGCGTCTTGCCCTGAGCCGGACGTCCGCTTTCCCGCTCATTTTTGCCGCCGCTGCGGCGTGACTGGGTTTCGCCCGGCTGCTCATCAAGACGCATGGTCAGCGCAATGCGCTTGCGTTGCAGGTCAACTTCCATCACTTTCACTTTGACGATGTCGCCCGCTTTCACCACCTTATGAGGGTCGTCAACGAACTTATCGGCAAGCGAAGAGATGTGCACAAGGCCATCCTGATGTACGCCAATATCCACGAAAGCGCCGAAGTTAGTGACGTTAGTTACCGAACCTTCCAGTACCATTCCCGGTAGCAGATCGCTCAGGGTATCGATGCCCTCTGCAAACTGGGCGGTTTTGAATTCAGGGCGAGGATCGCGGCCAGGTTTTTCCAGCTCTTTAATGATATCGGTGACGGTTGGCAGCCCGAAACGCTCATCGGTAAAGTCAACCGCCCTCAGCGCACGCAGTCCGGCAGGATTCCCCATCAGCGCGTTCAGCGCTTCGCCGGTGGCGGCCAGAATACGCTGAACAAGCGGATAGGCCTCCGGGTGTACCGTAGAGGCGTCCAGCGGATTATCGCCCTGGTTAATACGCAGGAAGCCTGCGCACTGCTCAAAGGCTTTTGGCCCCAGGCGGCTCACCTTCAGCAGCTGCTGACGATTCTGAAAGCGGCCATTCTCATCGCGCCAGCTGACGATATTCTGCGCCATCATTTTGGTCAGGCCCGCCACGCGGGTCAGCAGCGGGACGGAGGCCGTATTCAGATCCACCCCCACGCCGTTCACGCAGTCTTCCACCACCGCATCCAGCTTCTTCGCCAGCTGGCTCTGGCTGACGTCGTGCTGGTACTGACCAACGCCGATCGATTTCGGGTCGATTTTGACCAGCTCGGAGAGCGGATCCTGCAGGCGGCGGGCGATAGAAACGGCCCCGCGAATGGAGACATCCAGGTCTGGGAACTCCAGCGCGGCCAGCTCGGAGGCGGAGTAGACGGAAGCGCCAGCTTCGCTGACGATCACTTTTTGCGCGTTGACCTGTGGGAACTGCTTCTGCACGTCGAGGAAAAAGCGTTCGGTCTCGCGGGAGGCCGTGCCGTTACCAATGGCAACCAGCTCCACATTATGGCGGGTACAGAGTGCCGCTACGGCCGCCGCCGCTTTCGCCGCCTGGCCGGTATGCGGATAAATCGTGTCGGTAGCCACTACCTTGCCGGTAGCATCCACGACCGCGACCTTCACGCCGGTACGCAATCCCGGATCGAGTCCCATAGTGGCGCGCATACCTGCCGGAGCCGCCATCAGCAAATCGTGCAGGTTGCGGGCAAACACGTTGATCGCTTCATCTTCAGCGCGCTCGCGCACCGTGCCCATCAGTTCGGTTTCCAGATGCAGCAGAACCTTGATACGCCACGTCCAGCTAACGACCGCTTTGCGCCAGCTATCGGCTGGTGCGTTGTTCAGGCGCAGGTTAAGGTGTTCCGTAATGATCTGCTCGCCCTGGCTCTCACGGGGCGGCTCGTCGAACTGCGGGTCGGCGTTAAGCGCCAGCTGCAATACGCCTTCGTTACGGCCGCGGAACATTGCGAGCGCACGGTGTGAGGGAACGGTGGCCAGCGGCTCATGATGATCGAAATAGTCGCGGAACTTGGCGCCTTCTTCTTCTTTCCCTTCCACAACGCGTGACGTCAGGTGGGCGTTCTTCCAGAGATAATTACGCACTTTCGCCAGCAGGGAGGCGTCTTCAGCGAAGCGCTCCATCAGAATATAGCGGGCGCCATCAAGCGCGGCTTTGGTATCCGCGACGCCTTTACCGGCATCGACGAAGCGGGCGGCCAGCTGCTCAGGCTCCTGCGACGGATCCTGCCACAGCGTATCCGCCAGCGGTTCAAGCCCGGCCTCAATAGCGATCATGCCACGCGTGCGGCGCTTCAGCTTATAAGGAAGGTAGAGATCTTCCAGCTCGGTTTTACTCTGGGTGGTGCTGATGGCGCTGGCCAGCTCGTCGGTCAGCTTGCCCTGGTCGTCGATCGATTTCAGAATAGCCTGGCGGCGATCGGCCAGCTCACGCAGATAGACGAGGCGGGTTTCCAGCTGGCGCAGCTGGGTATCATCCAGCCCGCCAGTCACTTCCTTACGATAGCGTGCGATAAATGGCACGGTATTCCCTTCATCCAGCAGGCGAACAGCGGCATCAACCTGTTCTGCCCTGGCGTGAAGCTCACTTGCAATTATGTGGCTCAGCGAATCTTTCATCATGGGTTACTTTATGGCTATAAGACAGCGGTCAGTTATACGGTTTGCAGGTCTGAATTGCCAGCGGCAGGCCGGTCAGATGCGCAATAACCGCGCGTTCAGGATGGGTTAATATAGTCAATATTAACGACATACCAGGTGGCTTCGCCTGCGGGCGTCAGTACGGTGGCAACGTCGCCAGCTTCCTTTTTTAACAGGGCTCGCGCCATCGGCGAATCAATCGAGATGTAGTCTTTGCGGCCAAAAATTTCGTCATAGCCGACGATGCGAAAGCGCTTCAGCTCGCCGTCATCATTTTCCACTTCCACCCAGGCGCCAAAAAAGACTTTGCCATCCTGCTGCGGGGAGTAATCGACGATGCGCAGCTGTTCGAGGCATTTGGTCAGGTAGCGTACGCGGCGGTCGATCTCCCGCAGGCGTTTCTTATTGTACTGATAGTCGGCGTTTTCACTCCGGTCGCCGAGGCTGGCCGCCCAGGTCACTTTTTTGGTCACTTCCGGACGTTCTGTGCGCCAGAGAAAGTCCAGCTCGGCTTTCAGTTTGTCGTACCCTTCGCGGGTAATCAGTTTGGTTTTCATCCGGCAACAGCCATCTCCAGTCAGACAATGGCCGTTATTGTAATCACTCTGGCTTTGTTATTCATCATCAGTGGGCGCTCCCCTGCCTGCGGCCCGCCATCTCTTTTTCACAATGAGGGGCAGGTCAGGAAAATCTTCAAACTATTGCCACGTTTTTTCCGTGTCTGGCGCTGACGGAAAGGGGAATACGCGGCCATGGCGTAGAGTGGCTGTCACAGACATTGCCGTCCGGCAGAGAGGGAGATTCTGAAGATGACGCATCTGAACGTACTGGAACTGGGAGCCGATCCCACAGCCGCAACGCTGTCTACCGCTGCGCTACAGCAGGCTATCGATCGCGCATTGCCTGGCGACACGGTGATGATCCCTGAGGGACGGTTCCTGACCGGCTCACTGTTTCTGAAAAGCGATATCACGCTCTGGCTGGCTGAAGGCGCGGTTTTACTGGGCAGCCAGCAGCTTGCTGACTATAAGCCCGTCTGGACCCGCGTGGCGGGCATTGAGATGACATGGCCCGCCGGCATCATTAATATCAACGGCTGTCAGCGGGTAATTGTTGCGGGTCCTGGCATCATTGACGGGCAGGGCAGCGGCTGGTGGCAGCGCTTCTGGGGAGAAGATGAACAGGGGGGGATGCTGGCGGATTACAGCGCGCGCGGCCTGCGCTGGGTGGTCGATTATGATTGCCAGCGTCCGCGCAATCTGGTGGTTTATCAGAGCGAACATATTACCTTGCGCGATTTCACCAGCCGGGAGTCCGGGTTCTGGAATATTCATCTCTGTTATTCCTCTGGAATTCAGCTGACGGGCGTTGTGGTCAGTAACTCTGCCGGACCAAGTACGGACGGTATTGATATCGACTCCTGCCAGCAGGTCACGGTCGCGCATTGCTCTGTATCCTGTAACGACGACAATATCTGCGTGAAGTCCGGGCGGGGTTTGCAGGCTCAGCAGCAGGCAAAAACGGCCAGGGATATTGTTATCCGCCACTGTGAGCTGCATAAAGGCTCCGGGATCACGCTGGGAAGTGAAACCTCCGGCGGCATTGAGAACGTGACCATTGAACACAACCGGTTTTCCGGCACGGGCGTGGGCTTTCGCATTAAATCTGCCCGCAACCGGGGAGGCTGGATAAAAAATATTGTGGTCCGCCATCTGACGATGACAAATGTGCGCTTTCCTTTCCTGATGCAGCTCAACTGGTTTCCGCAATACAGCTATGCCACGAACACTAATCCTGAGGATATCCCGCCGCACTGGCAGGCGATTATGCAAGGGGTGGAAGGTGAAGCGGGACTCACTGACGTCACGGATATTTTCCTCCACCATATTACCGCCACGCTGACGGAAGAGGTTTTTTCCCGCGCCTTTTTCATTGAGGGCTGCGAAGAGAATCCAGTCAGAAACATGGTGTTTGATGGCCTGTCTCTTCAGGCCAGAGAGTTCGGGAAAATTGCGGGCGTTGATCGTTTGCAGTTTAACGATGTGAAGGTGAGTAGCCCGGCTGTTACCAGGGATGAAAATGATATCTATGAACGCTAGCCGTTAACTGCCTGTCGCCGGGAAACGTCGCCTTTTTCCGGCGCGGAAAGCCCGCCGACGGCAATTGAGGCTTTTTTACGCGCCGTTCAGCGCCTTCAGGCATCCGCAATCGTGCTAAAAGATCCCAAAGCAGTCGCCTAAACAGAATGAAATATAAGGATAAGCTGCTGTTTAATATGCTTTGTAACAATTTCGGCTACAATATAAACCATTATTGACTGTTACATTCAGGCATCTTTTTTAAGAATAATGGTGCAGGCAATGGCGCCTTTGGGAGTATCGAAATGCAAGAAAATTACAAAATCCTGGTCGTCGATGATGACATGCGCTTACGTGCGCTGCTTGAGCGCTATCTGACCGAACAGGGCTTTCAGGTTCGCAGCGTGGCCAACGCCGAACAGATGGATCGCCTGCTGACGCGCGAATCTTTCCACCTGATGGTGCTGGATTTAATGCTGCCCGGCGAGGATGGCCTCTCAATCTGCCGCCGCCTGCGCAGCCAGAGCAATCCGATGCCGATTATTATGGTGACGGCGAAAGGCGAAGAAGTGGACCGCATCGTCGGGCTGGAAATCGGTGCGGATGACTATATTCCAAAACCGTTTAACCCGCGTGAGCTGCTGGCCCGTATCCGCGCCGTGCTGCGTCGTCAGGCGAATGAACTGCCGGGTGCGCCGTCTCAGGAAGAAGCGGTTATCGCTTTCGGTAAATTCAAACTGAACCTGGGCACCCGCGAAATGTTCCGCGAAGATGAACCTATGCCGCTCACCAGCGGAGAGTTCGCGGTGCTTAAGGCGCTGGTCAGCCATCCGCGCGAGCCGCTGTCACGCGATAAGCTGATGAATCTGGCGCGCGGACGCGAATACAGCGCCATGGAACGCTCCATCGACGTACAGATCTCCCGCCTGCGCCGCATGGTGGAAGAAGATCCCGCCCACCCTCGCTATATCCAGACCGTCTGGGGCCTGGGCTACGTGTTCGTGCCGGACGGCAGTAAGGCATGAAGCGATTCCGCTTCTCTCCCCGCAGCTCCTTTGCCCGCACGCTGCTGCTGATCGTTACCCTGCTGTTTGTCAGCCTGGTGACGACCTATCTGGTGGTGCTGAATTTCGCGATTCTGCCCAGCCTGCAACAGTTCAATAAAGTGCTGGCCTATGAAGTGCGTATGCTGATGACGGACCGGCTGCTGCTGGAGGATGGCACCCAGCTTGAAGTGCCGCCCGCCTTCCGCCGTGAAATCTATCGTGAGCTGGGCATTTCGCTGTATACCAACGCGGCGGCGGAAGAGAGCGGACTGCGCTGGGCGCAACATTATGAATTCCTCAGCCAGCAGATGGCGCAGCAGCTCGGCGGCCCGACGGACGTACGCGTTGAGGTGAATAAAAACTCGCCGGTTGTCTGGCTGAAGACCTGGCTGTCGCCCGATATCTGGGTAAGGGTGCCGCTGACCGAGATCCACCAGGGCGATTTTTCCCCGCTGTTCCGCTATACGCTGGCGATTATGCTGCTGGCGATCGGGGGAGCCTGGCTGTTTATCCGCATGCAGAACCGGCCGCTGGTGGAGCTGGAACACGCGGCGCTCCAGGTGGGTAAAGGCATTATCCCGCCGCCGCTGCGTGAATATGGTGCCTCCGAGGTGCGCTCAGTGACGCGGGCCTTTAATCAGATGGCGTCCGGGGTGAAGCAGCTGGCCGATGACCGCACGCTGTTGATGGCGGGCGTCAGCCACGATCTGCGTACGCCGCTGACCCGCATCCGTCTTGCGACCGAAATGATGGCGCAGGAAGATGGTTATCTGGCGGAATCGATCAATAAAGACATTGAAGAGTGCAACGCGATTATCGAGCAGTTTATCGACTATCTGCGCACCGGCCAGGAGATGCAGACGGAGCGCGCCGATCTTAACGGCGTACTGGGTGAAGTCGTGGCGGCTGAAAGCGGCTACGAGCGTCAAATTGAAAGCGATGTCATGCAGGAAGAGCTGATGGTGGAGATCAATCCGCTCTCGATCAAACGCGCGGCGGCCAATCTTGTGGTTAACGCCGCCCGCTATGGCAACGGCTGGATAAAAGTCAGCAGCGGCAGCGAGCTACAGCGCGCCTGGTTCCAGGTGGAAGATGACGGACCGGGCATCAAGCCCGACCAGCTTCAGCATCTTTTCCAGCCCTTTGTGCGCGGCGACAGCGCCCGCAGTACCAGCGGAACAGGTCTGGGACTTGCTATCGTGCAGCGTATTATCGACGCGCATCAGGGAACGCTGGAAATTGGCGAAAGCGAGCGGGGAGGGTTGCGTATTCGCGCCTGGCTGCCGCTGCCGCCGGGGATTGCGCTGCCGGCAGTGACAAGCTGAGGAAAAGGGCCGTTTTTGCAAACGGCCCTTGTTTTATAGCGCGGGTCCGGCCTGCACCAGGGCTGCGCCCGCTGGCGTATCCGTATATTTATCGAAGTTATTAATAAATCGCTGCGCCAGATCCCGTGCTTTGCTCTCCCATTCCGCTTCCTCCGTGTAGGTGTTACGCGGATCGAGGATGTGAGCATCCACGCCCGGCAGCGAGAGCGGCATTGCCAGGTTGAAAATGGGCAGGGTGGCCGTTTCCGCCTGAGTGATATCGCCGTTCAGGATCGCATTGATGATGGCGCGCGTATCCTTGATGGAGATACGTTTGCCGCTGCCGTTCCAGCCGGTATTCACCAGATAAGCCTCTGCGCCTGCTGCGGCCATGCGCTTCACCAGCACATCCGCATACTGAGTAGGATGCAGCGTCAGGAAGGCGGCGCCAAAGCAGGCGGAGAAGGTCGGCGTGGGCTCGGTCACGCCGCGCTCCGTTCCGGCCAGCTTGGCGGTAAAGCCGGAGAGAAAGTGATACTGAGTCTGCTCAGGCGTCAGGCGCGATACCGGCGGCAGCACCCCAAAAGCGTCTGCGGTCAGAAAAATGACTTTTTTGGCGTGTCCGGCTTTCGATACTGGCCGGACGATATTTTCAATATGATCGATCGGATAGGAGACGCGGGTATTTTCCGTTTTGCTGCCGTCGTCATAATCGACGGGGCCATCGGCGCGTACCACGACGTTCTCAAGCAGCGCGTTGCGGCGTATGGCCTGAAAGATTTCCGGTTCCGCCTGGGGGGAAAGCTTGATGGTTTTGGCGTAGCAGCCGCCTTCAAAGTTAAATACGCCGTCATCGTCCCAGCCGTGCTCATCATCCCCGATGAGCTTACGGCGGGGATCGGTGGAGAGCGTGGTTTTGCCGGTGCCGGAAAGGCCAAAGAAGATGGCCACATCGCCCTGCTCGCCGACGTTTGCCGAGCAGTGCATGGCGGCGATGCCCTTCAGCGGCAGCAGGTAGTTCATGACCGCAAACAGCCCTTTTTTCATTTCGCCGCCGTACCAGGTTCCGCCAATCAGCTGCATGCGTTCGGTCAGATTAAACGCAATGAAATTTTCGGAGTGTAACCCCTGCTGCTGCCAGTCAGGGTTGGTGCATTTGGCGGCGTTCATCACCACAAAATCAGGCACAAAGTCGCCCAGCGCGGCCTCATCAGGCTGGATAAACATATTTTTGACGAAGTGCGCCTGCCAGGCCACTTCCGTTATAAAGCGCACCGCCAGACGCGTATCCGGATTTGCACCGCACCATGCGTCAACCACGAACAGGCGTTTGGCGGAGAGCTGCCGGGTGACCAGCGATTTGAGGTCCTGCCAGATTTCCTGAGAAAGGGGCTGATTATCATTCTTCCCCTTACCCTGATCGTTCCACCAAAGCGTATCCCGCGTGGTTTCGTCGCGGACGATATATTTATCCTTCGGCGATCGCCCGGTAAAGATACCCGTATCGACGGCGACGGCGCCTGAAGCGGTAACAATACCGCGTTCATAGCCGCTCAGGCCTGGCAGGGTTTCTTCTCTGAAAAGGGTATCGTAATCGGGATTATGGACAATTTCGACCGTATCCATAATGCCATAAGCGACGAGGTCCAGCGGTGTCAGGTCACGCATGATACTGCTCCTTAATCGACTCTGTAATGCACCAGATTGTAGGGGATCTGTTTCCTTTAACCGTGACGGAACGCGGATTATCCTGTAACCGAAACGATCGAAGGCAGTTTACATTGGGTTAACGAGAGGGGAAGGAGAAGCGGGCAGAAATGAGAGGTGGCGCGCCATCCGCCCATCAGGGACGGATGACGCGTGAAAATCAGTGAAGCTGGTCGCTACCGCTGGCGGTGGATGCCTTACGGATCGCCGCAATATCCACGGCATCATAGATATAGTGGCTACCGCAGTAGTCGCAGTGCATATCGATTTTGCCATCTTCAGCGAGGATCTGATCGACTTCTTCGGCAGGCAGCGTGCGTAAAACTTCACCGCAGCGCTCGTGAGAGCAGGTGCACTTGAAGCAGACATCCTGCGGATCAAACAGGGTCACCTCTTCCTGGTTATAGAGACGCCAGAGCACCTCATTGGCCGGCAGTTCCAGCAGCTCTTCGGTTTTTATCGTTTCCGTCAGGGTCGCCAGATGCTCAAAATCATCCGGATTCGCATCCTGGGCAGGCAGTACCTGAAGCAGAATACCGCCGGCACCTTGCTGACCGCTGACTTCGCCGGTACGGATAAACAGGCGCGTTGGCAGCTGCTCTGAACGCATGAAATAGTCCTCCAGGCATTCGGCCAGCGTCTCGCCTTCCAGCCCGACCACGCCCTGATAACGTTCACCTTCAGTCGGTGAAATGGTGATCACCAGGTAGCCGTTGCCCACCATCTCTTTCAGGCTGCTGTCGTCGGCGATGTCGCCCTGCGTTCGCGCCACGCCGCGCATTTCCTGACGGTTGTTGCCGTTGATGACCGCCAGATTCAGCGGGCCATCACCCTGAAGCTGAACGGTAATATCACCGTCGAATTTCAGCGTGGCGGTCAGCAGGCTGGTGGCAACCAGCAGCTCACCCAGCACCTTCCGGACCGGCGCAGGATAATCATGGCCGTCGAGGATGTCGCGCCAGGTGGCAGAGACGGAAACCAGTTCGCCACGTACGGCATAGTTTTCGAACAGGTAACGGTGCATTTGGTCTTGATGAGCCATAATTCTCTCTCGTAGGGACGCTTTACGCGTCGCCGGAATTTTTAAATTTCATTAGGTCTCGTCGCTCTTTTTTATCAGGGCGACGATCGGGATGCGGCATACTGAGCGCGTTTATTTTTCGCGCTGCCGCTATTTTTTCCCGTTTCTCAATGCTTTGAGCCGTTTCGGCATAGAGCTGCTGCGCCTCCACGGCGGGCCGGCGCTGGCCGCTGATCGCCTGAACAACCACCGTACGCTCGTCGTTACCCTGACGTAACGTCAGTTCAGCATCCACTTCGACGATTTTGCTGGGTTTGCTGCGCTGGCCGTTGTAGTGAACCTTGCCGCCTTCGATCATTTCACGCGCTGCCGCACGGGTTTTATAGAAGCGAGCGGCCCAGAGCCACTTATCCAGCCGGACCGCGTCTGCAGGTTTCTCTTTCATCGCTGCTCCTTTCCGGGAATCCCCTTATGTATGGGTTGCACGCCAGAAATCAAGGGCGCTTTTGTGCCGGGGGAGGGCAGCAAAACGCGAGGCGCTGTGGGAGGCGGCTTTTAAGCCCGGTCAGCCTTAAAAATAGCATAAAAGCGACGGGCTCAGAACAGAGGGCGGATGCTCTGACTGTTGTTCAGCGTAGGGCTGAAACACTTGTCATAGTAACTGAGAATGGCGGCGGTACGCTGACGGTTGCGGTGGATGCGGCGCAGCGCCAGAACGCTGTTCACCACGAAGCCCAGAGCGACAATGACCAGCAGCAGGCTGGTCGCAAGGTAGCGCCAGAGCATAACAACATTTGGCTCACTGTGCAGGGCGATGTGGCGGGTGCCGTTGGCGTCAGTCGTGATATTCGTGACGATCCCGCTGGCCGTAAAAGACGTATGCAGAAGCATTCCGGCAAGGCGCTGCAGTTCCGGCCACTGGTCCGGCGCATTATAGTCAAACAGCGAGACGCCCGGCGCGACATGGTTAACTAACTGACGACCTTCATCGCTGAGGATCAGGAAACCGCCCGGCGGCGGGCTGTTCAGCGATTCCGCCGCACGGCGCGTTTCACGGTAGAAAAATGTTGAGGTGGCGGTATTAACCAGATTCTCCAGCGCTTCAGCACTGACGGGACGCAGCAGGACATTCATGCCGTTAAGCGCGCCTGAATCCGCACGTCGAATCAGCGTTTCCCAGTCTTTGGCGTTGCCCAGGTTAACCAGCGCGTTTTTCAGCCGGACACAATCCTGCTCCTGGTTACAGAGCTCCTGCGTCCTGAGGACGATATCGGAAAAATCGTCCAGCAGGATCATGCCGGACTTCTGTATCGCCGTGGCCAGCTGCGGATTAAGCTTGGGATCGGTACTGTTCTGAGGATGCAGCTGCTGGCGGGTGGTGGTTAACAGGGCCATCGCCCTGTCGATAATATCCGACTGGGGGATTGGCAGCGGCGCCGCGTTATTCCAGTAAACGGCAGAACAGTCAAACGGCATAAAAGCGTAGGTGCGGTTGCCCTGATAATTGGCAGGAATCGAGCACATGCCCGTCCCGCTCACCCGCAAACTGTCGCCCACATGCAGCGAGATCTGCTCTAAGTCTTTCACCGAGGTTACCTGAACACTTTCGGTACCCTGTAGCCAGGCCATACTGAGCTTAAGCGGCATGCCAAGCGGGATCCAGACGAGCAGCAGCACCAGCACCAGCAGCGAGCAGGCGGCCAGCACGACATTTTTACGCCAGTGCTGAACGGGAAAATTACGCACTTCATCCTGCAACGACAGGTAGCGGCCCTGACGAACAACCTGACGGTTAAGATAGATATCGACTTCGGTCGGCTGTCCCAGGTCATGGGCGACGTAGGGCTGCCAGTGGGGCGGATAAATCAGATCGATAATGCCCAGCGAAATGTTGCTGACCTGTCCCTGGTTGGATTCGCCAAACAGCCCCCAGCGCTTGGGCGCGCCTCTGAGGCAGTGAACTTCCCGCAGATCTTTTTCACCTGGGCGGCGATAGAGAAACCAGCCGCTGACGCCAATGATGGTGACCGCAGCCAGAATTAGCCAGGGCATCAATAGCAGCGGTGCCAGCAGGCTGATAAACAGCAGCAGCAGCGCTACGCCAATTGCCGTTGCTTCGCGCGTGCCGTCCGGGCGGCTGAGCGAGAACTCTTCCGGCGTCTCTTTCCTGACGCTCAGCAGTTCAACGTTTTCGCTCTCTTCTTTGCGGATGGAGGCATTTTGCGCCATTGGCCTGACGACGGGCGCAAGAGCGGGCTCTTCATACACATAGTTGACGAGCGAATGACCGTTCAGCGAGATAACCAGCGGGATCGTCTGGGTTTTTATCAGCTCGACAAAATTTTCATCGGCAATGTACTGCTCCCACAGCGGAGGCAGATGCACCTCAACGGCGTCAAGGTAGTAGCGCCATTTATGCGGTTCATCCGTGGAGAGGCCGTAGCGGGTAATAGAGCGGGTCACCGGATAGACATTGCTGCTCTGGGAGATAAGCGTCAGCCGATCGGCGGCAGCGCCCGTCTCGTCCTGCAGGACGTTTTTACGGTATTTGTCCAGCGAGGCGACATAGCGCTCGGCAGCCTTGCGCTCTTCATTGCTCAGCTTACGAAACGGAGGACTGATGAATGGCAGTGGTTTCGCCAACGGCGGCCGATGCCGCATAGCGTACCAAAAGAAACAACCCGCCCCGATCGAGCAGGCCAGCATTACAGCCAATATGATGACTATTGTGCTCATGCTTCCCTCATTCCTGCCACGATACTCCCGTCGTTATTTTGGTGATTACCTGCCAACTTCATAAGATTACGGACATTGTGGCGGGTTTAGACGGCGCTGGCAATTAGCTGTGTATACAAAAATAGCGCGCAAAATCATAAAATTAGAATAATAAATTATAAATCCCTGTTCAAAGCTTACCAAGTGAACCGGCGTCTCAGTATCGGCATTATCCTATTTTTAAATGGTCTGGTTGACTTTATTTAGATATCTTCCCAGCTTGAACGGGTGGGGGATTATCAGCGCATAAAATTATACGCGAGAGGATTGGCAACCTTTCTTCGCTGCCGCACAATGGAAAGCATCACGGTGTTTGTACCGTCACTTACGGGCTAAGATGCTCAACTTTTGGCTTTTCCCTGGGGCCGCTATGACCAGAAAGTTACAGAAACCCGAAATCCTGAACGTGGAAACCGTGGCCCGCTCGCGGCTCTTTACCGTCGAGGCGGTGGACCTGGCATTCAGCAATGGTGCCCGCCGCGTTTATGAGCGGATGCGCCCCTCTGACCGCGAAGCGGTGATGATTGTGCCCATTATCGACAATCATCTTATCCTGATTCAGGAGTATGCCGTCGGTCTGGAGTGCTATGAGCTGGGGTTTCCGAAAGGGTTGATCGATCCCGGCGAAACCCCTTTTGAAGCCGCTAATCGCGAACTGAAAGAAGAGGCGGGATTCGGCGCCGGCAATCTGGAAACGCTTGGTAAGCTGACGATGGCACCTTCCTATTTTTCCAGCAAAATGAATATTGTGGTGGCTGAAAACCTTTACGAAGAAAAGCTGGAAGGGGATGAGCCAGAACCGCTGCCGCAGATACGCTGGCCGCTGGACAATTTGCTGGGGCTGCTTCAGGAACCCGATTTCCGCGAAGCCCGCAACGTGAGTGCTTTGTTTCTGGTCCGCGAATGGCTGGTGAAGCAGGGCAGAGTGAGCTATTAAAAAAAGAGCGGGCTTCGTAGCCCGCTCCTGCTGTTTCTCTTCAGGGACGCCCGGTCTGGCCGGCGCGTCCTTTTTGCTGCTGTCGATCAGAAGAGTTCGTGGCTCTGGCCGTTATCCATCAGCGTCGTTCCCACGTCGTTAACGGAATATTCGGTCGGCTGGGTACCCTCGATAAAGTATTCCTGACGGCTGTTGCCGCCGTTAGCCAGTTTGCCAGTGCGGCGGTCGATATTGACCGTCACCACGCCCTCTGGCGGCGTCAGCGGCTGAACCGGAACGCCGTCAAGCGCGGCCTTCATATAGTCATTCCAGGCGGGCTGGGCGCTTTTTGCACCACCCTCGTAGCCTGAGATTTGATCTTTGATCGCGCCGGAGGCGGTGCTGCGCCCCAGGTTGCGCCGGTGATCGTCAAAGCCAATCCAGACAGTGGTGACCACGCCCGGACCATAGCCGGAGAACCAGGCGTCTTTCGAACTGTTGGTTGTGCCGGTTTTACCGCCGATATCGTTACGCTTCAGATCGCGGGCCGCCCGCCAGCCGGTGCCCATCCAGCCCGGCTCACCAAAGATATTGGAATTCAGCGCGCTTTTAATCAGGAACGAGAGCGGCGTATTGATAACGTGCGGCGCATACTGCTGTTCGCCAGACTGCTGGCCGGGCTGAGGGACCTGCTCAAGCTTAGGCTGCGGCACGGCTGCGTTGCGACCTTCCTGAGAAACGGCAACGTTTTCAACGCTGTCTTCGCTCAGCGCAACGGCCTTTTTGGTCTCGCCGTAGACCACCGGAAGATTACACTCGGGACAGGCAATTTTCGGTTTCTCTTCGAATAGCGTCTTGCCCTGCTCATCTTCAATTTTGCTGATGAAGTAAGGATTTACCAGGAAGCCGCCGTTTGCCATCACGGCGTAACCCCGCGCCATTTGCAACGGCGTAAACGAAGCGGAACCCAGCGCCAGCGACTCGGTATGGACGATATTCTGCGCCGGGAAGCCGAAGCGCTGAAGGTATTCAGCGGCATAATCGACGCCCATCGCGCGCATCGCGCGCACCATCACCACGTTTTTAGACTGACCCAGTCCCTGACGTAAACGGATCGGGCCATCATAGGTCGCCGGTGAGTTCTTGGGACGCCAGTCCGACCCGGCGCCAGCATCCCAGCGGGAAATCGGCACGTCGTTCAGGATTGAGGCCAGCGTCAGACCCCGATCCATCGCCGCGGTGTAGAGGAAGGGTTTGATATTTGAACCCACCTGACGCAGTGCCTGGGTGGCGCGGTTGAATTTACTCAAATTAAAATCGAAACCGCCCACCAGCGCCCTGACGGCACCATTTTGCGGATCGAGTGAAACCAGCGAAGAGTTAACGTCCGGAACCTGACCCAGCCACCAGTCATTATCCACTTTCCGCACCCAGATCTGCTGACCAGACTGAACCACTTCCGTCACTGAACGGGGCGTGCGGCCCTGCAAGGTGTCAGATTTATAAGGACGCGCCCAGCGTACGCCGGGCAGGCCCAGGGTAACGGTAGTACCGTCGCGTAACAGCGCTGTAGCTTCATCGCGGTCGGCACCGGTAACGACCGCCGGGATCAGCGGCCCGTAGACGGGCAGCGCCTTAAGGGCTTTCAATATCGCCGTACGGTCCCAGGCGGCTTCCCCCACTTTCCACATCACTTTAGAGGGGCCACGATAGCCGTGACGCATATCATAGGCCATCACGTTATCCTGCACCGATTTCTGTGCGGCCAGCTGAAGCTTACGGGTAATGGTGGTCGTCACCTTAAATCCGTCGTTATAGGCATTTTCCCCATAGCGTTTGATCATTTCCTGACGCACCAGCTCGGTCAGATAAGGCGCGGAAAAGGCGATTTGTGGCGCGTGATAATTGGCCTCAATCGGCGTGTTACGGGCCTCTTCATACTGGAACTGGCTGATGTAATGCTGATCAAGCATTCGGGCCAGAACGACGTTACGACGCTGCGTCGCACGCTCGTTTGAGTAGAGCGGATTAAAGGTCGAGGGGGCTTTAGGCAGGCCCGCGATCATCGCCATTTCACTCAGCGAGAGCCGATCGACATCCTTACCAAAGTAAACCTGTGCCGCTGCCCCCACGCCGTAGGCGCGGTAGCCGAGATAGATTTTATTCAGATAGAGTTCAAGGATCTCATCCTTGCTCATCATCTGCTCAATACGGATAGCAAGGAAGGCTTCCTTGATTTTACGCATCAGCGTCCGTTCCGGACTGAGGAAGAAGTTACGGGCCAGCTGCTGGGTAATGGTACTGGCGCCCTGAGACGCATGGCCGGAGAGCAACGCGACGCTTGCCGCGCGGAAAATACCAATAGGGTCGACGCCGTGGTGTTCATAGAAGCGGCTGTCTTCAGTCGCAATAAACGCTTTAATCATCACAGGAGGAATTTCCTGCAGCTGTAGCGGGATGCGGCGTTTCTCACCGTACTGAGCGATCAGCTCATTGTCGGCGCTGTAAACCTGCATCGGCGTCTGAAGACGAACATCTTTCAGCGTGGCGACGTCGGGCAGCTGCGGCTCTATATATTTGTAGAGACCATAAATCGAGCCTGCTCCAAGCAAAATGCAACACACTGCAAGGATCAAAAAATACTTTACGAACTTCACCTGATATTTTCCATTTTGAGTCGATTGGGCAGTTTATAAACAATCGCGCGGTAGTATAAAGGCTAGCCATGAGCTTGGATACGTCCTTTTAACCGCTGACGACAGGGAGACCGCGCTAAATGGCATTTCGGACATGGCAAGTCGGGCTGGATATTCAGAACGGGCAACTTTGCGCCCTCGGCATCCAGCGCCGTCGAAACGGCTGGCAACTTCGCCACTGGTGGCAACAAGTGCTGCCGCAAGATACGTTAACAAACGGGCTGCTGCAACGCCCCGACGCGGTCATTACCGTACTCCGGCAGTGGCGAAAACGCCTGCCTTACCGGATCTCGCTTCGCGTGGGGTTTCCGCCGCAGCTGGTATTACAGCGGCATCTTGACCTGCCGGGCAGGCAATTAGGCGAGCCAGAGCGTAGCAGCTATATCGCCGCCGCGGCGAGGCGATTTTTCCCAATTGAGCTGGAGCGGCTGGTGATGGATTACCGTCAGCCGCAGGAAAATCGCGGGCAGCTTTGCGTGACGGCCACCCGGCGCGACGCCCTGCAAAGCTGGCTTGACTGCCTCGCCGGGGCGCGGTTAACGCCTCAGGTCATGGAGCTGACGCCTGCCGGGCTTTGCGCGATATCACAAGCGCTGCGTCCCCAGCCTGCAACGGCGCTGGTTCACCGGCTGGAAGATCACTGGCTGTGGTACGCAGGGGATCTGGTGGGGCAAAAATGGGGATGGCGTTCGCGGCAGGAGGTGCCCGATTTCGCCACGCTCCGGGCGCAGCATCTGCCGGAAATCACCACGATTTACTATAGCGCCATCGGAGAAGATAACCTTCCTCCGGGCACGCTGGCGCTCAATCCGCTGGAGGCACTGGCACAGAAGCAGCCGCCGCTTCCCCTGTACGCCGGTGCCTTTACGCTGGCCGCCGGGCTGGCCCTCAGACCGGAAGATGCCTGATGGTCTGGGTCAATTTTCTTCCCTGGCGACGTCGCCAGCGGCTGGCGCAGCGCACGCGGGCCTTACTCCTGCCGGCTCTTTTAGCCCTGCTGCCCGCCAGCGTCTTTCTCCAGGCGTCAGGACAGCGAGCCGTAAATGCGCAAAATCAGCATATCGTGGCAGGCTGGCAGGGAGCCACTCAGCAGCTCAGCACCCTGAAAGCGCGCGCAGTAGCGCTCACTCAGCAAAAACAACAGCTTCAGCAGTCAATGGCCACCCGACAGGCGCAGCAGCAGAAAATGCTGGAGTGGTATCTGTTTGCCCGCGATCTGGCGGAGCAGATGCCTGAAACACTCTGGTTAAGCGAGATAAGCCAAAACGCGGCGGGCCTCAGCCTGAAGGGCTTCAGCAGGGGAATACGCGAGATGCATGACTTTCGTCAGCGCCTGCAGTCAGCTCATCTTTTCCGGGAGGTGAGAACGGAAAAAGTCAGCCTGGACAAACAGCATGGGATCCGCTTCAGTCTGGCTGGCGCAGTACGAACCGGGGAAGGCGCGGATGAATAACCGGTTCCTGAGCGGCTGGCTTGCCCTGGCGCGCTGGCAGAGATTCGCGTACTGCCTTCTGTGTGGGGGCCTGATGACTTTTATCGTGTGGCTGCTTTGGGCGCGTCCCGCCAGCGCAGAAGCTGCTGTTATCGCCAGCAAAAAGAGCGAGGCGATGCGTCACTACCGCAGCATTTTGCCGCAGACGCGCCAGTATGGTGCTCTTAGCGTTATTGCGGCGGACATTGCCGGGCTGGAGGCGGCAGCGCGCGAAGCGCAGAGGCACGCCTTCTCTCTGCTGGGGCTGCTTGAACAAGCTGGCGGAGAGCTCCTGCTCTGGCAGCCGGATGGCCATGGCGGCAGCCTCACGCTGCTGCTCAGCTGGACGCAGGCCAAAAACGTTCTTCTTTATTTAAGCGAGCGGCATGCCGGTATTGCGCTCCGGCACTTCAGCCTCCGGCGAGAGGGGGAGCAGCTTCGTCTGCAAATGACGCTGGAAGTGGCTGATGAGATCTGAATTTCACCGGACAGCACTGACGACGATCGTCACCGTGATCATCAGCATCAGCATCGCCAGCACCGCGGCAGCCAGCGGCCCCGCTACCGGACGGGATCCGTTCAGGCCACCGTCATCACCAATATGCACGCCGGGCGAAGAGCCGCCACAAACATGGCGGCTACGGGGAATTATCGGACGGGACGCCGATTACCTCGCCTGGCTGGTGGATGCCAACGGTAAGTGGCAGCCGCGCCGACCGGCGGCATTGCTGGATGCTCACTGGCGACTGCTTAAGGTTGAAGCCCGGAGTATTACCGTTGAAGCGCTGCAAGGGTGCGGGCTCCTCAGGAAAATCACATTACAAGGAAATCGTTATGATCAGGACGATCTGTCTGCTGATGCTGCTCGGTCTCAGACCGCTTTACGCCACCACGGCGCCGCTGTCGCTGACGTTCGATGAAGCCCCTGTCGGCCAGGTTTTGCAGGCGTTAGCCGCCTATCAGAAGCTGAACCTTATGCTGGCACCCGGCGTGGAAGGCACCGTATCGCTCAGGCTGGAAAAGGTCCCCTGGCGCCAGGCGCTAAAGCTGGTGGCGAAAATGAACCGGCTCACGGTGGAAACGGAAGGCAATATTCTGATGGTCTATCCGCAAAGCTGGCAGCAGGAGCAAAAACGCCAGCGGGCGGCGCAAAAAGAGGAGGCGAAAAACGCACAGCCGCTGGAAACGCTTGCGCTGACGCTGCGGTTTGCCGATGCGAAAGCGGTGAACGCCAGCCTTCAGGCCGAACGGAGCAGGCTGATGACGCCACGCGGCAGCGTCACCGTGGACGAACGCACCAACAGCCTGCTGCTGAGGGATACGCCAGCGGCCCTTGCTGAGACGCAGCGCTGGGTCAGCGCGCTTGACGTGCCGCTTGAGCAGGTTGAGCTGTCCGCCCATATCGTCACGATAAGTGAGGAAAGTCTGCGGGAGCTGGGCGTGCGCTGGGGAATGCAGGGAGAGGAACAGGTCACGCGCGCGTTAAGAGCCAGCCAGCTGCGGGTTGATCTGGGCGTCACCGATCCGGCGATCGCCGCAGGGTTTACCCTCGGCAGGCTGAACGGCAAGCTGCTGGATCTGGAACTGAGCGCGCTGGAACAGGAGAACAAGCTGGAGATCATAGCCAGCCCGCACCTCTTTACCTCGCACCGGCAGGCTGCGAGCATCAAGCAGGGAACGGAAATCCCGTACGAAGTCTCATCCGGCACCAGCGGCAGCACGTCGGTTGAATTTAAGGAGGCGGTGCTGGGCATGGACGTTACGCCAGTGGTCCAGGCCAACGATCGGATTTTGCTGAAATTACACATCAGCCAGAATGTGCCTGGCAGGACCATGCGCAGCGGAGAAGGGGAGTACCTGGCGATAGATAAACAGGAAATTCAGACTCAGGTCACGCTCAGAGATGGTGAAACGCTGGCGCTGGGCGGCATTTTCCAGCAGCACAGCGCCAGTGGGCAAAAAAAGGTGCCCGTCATCGGCGATATCCCGCTGCTCGGCGCGCTTTTCCGCTATGACATTCGGGAGCAAAAACGCCGGGAATTAGTGATCTTCATCACACCAAGGCTGATTCGTGACGAGTAATGTTTTTTTTCGTCCAAACTGAGGAACCGGGCGCTTTTTTCCCTGATTGCTATCATATGCGTTTGACGCAAGAGCGGAATTAGCTTACAAGGTTTAGCGATTTTGATTTATGGGCCTCGGTTTGGCTTTAGAAGATGCATATAACCCGTTTTTTATCGTGCGCAACCGGCGTAGCCGATGCAGTGACATCGGGCTGATAAATGAAGCGGACTGAAACGCGGCCTTTTTGCGCGCAATGGGCAAGGTCAATTTAATCGGTTGCCAAAACACCTTCAGTGTTGAGATAATTTTCCTCTGACTCTCGCACTATCGCTCATGAGGTTTCAGTTCATGTCCTGTCCGGTTGGACGGGGTATCATTAACGAATTGTCTTAGTAATACCGAAAAAATGGCAGAGAAACGCAATATCTTTCTGGTTGGGCCTATGGGTGCCGGCAAAAGCACTATTGGGCGTCAGTTAGCTCAGCAACTCAATATGGAATTTTACGATTCCGATCAAGAAATTGAGCGACGTACCGGAGCGGATGTGGGTTGGGTGTTCGACGTCGAAGGCGAAGAAGGCTTCCGCGATCGCGAAGAAAAAATTATCAACGAACTCACCGAGAAGCAGGGCATCGTGCTGGCGACCGGTGGCGGCTCAGTTAAATCACGTGAAACGCGTAATCGTCTTTCGGCTCGCGGCGTAGTGGTGTATCTGGAAACCACCATCGAAAAACAGCTGGCGCGCACGCAGCGTGACAAAAAACGCCCTTTGCTCCAGGTAGACTCACCCCCGCGTGAGGTGCTTGAAGCGCTGGCCGATGAGCGTAATCCACTTTACGAAGAGATTGCCGACGTGACGATTCGTACCGACGACCAGAGTGCTAAAGTGGTCGCGAATCAGATTATCAACATGTTGGAAAAGAGCTGATCCTGGCTCTGACCGCCTGTAGGCTTCAGTAAAAAGGTGAAACAGCGTCATGGAGAAGATTACCGTCACTTTGGGGGAACGCAGTTACCCCATCACCATCGCTGCCGGATTGTTCAACGATCCGGACTCCTTTTGGCCGCTTAAGGCGGGCGATCGGGCCATGCTGGTGACTAACCAGACGCTGGCCCCGCTCTATCTTTCTTCAGTACGCCAGCGGCTTGAAAGCGCTGGCGTACTGACTGATCAGGTTATCCTGCCGGATGGCGAACAGTTCAAAACGCTGTCGGTTATGGATCAGGTCTTCACAGCCCTGCTGGAAAAGCCCCATGGTCGTGACACTACCCTGATTGCCCTTGGCGGCGGGGTAATTGGCGATCTGACCGGCTTTGCCGCGGCAAGCTACCAGCGTGGCGTACGTTTTATTCAGGTTCCCACGACGCTACTCTCCCAGGTAGATTCCTCCGTTGGCGGTAAGACAGCCGTTAATCATCCGCTGGGCAAGAACATGATCGGCGCATTTTATCAGCCGGCCTCGGTGGTCATCGATCTCAACTGTCTCAATACGCTGCCGCCGCGCGAGCTGGCGTCGGGTATGGCAGAGGTGATCAAATACGGCATTATCCTCGACGGTGCGTTTTTTAGCTGGCTGGAAGCAAACCTGGAGGCGCTGATGGCGCTGGATGGCGAAGCTATGGCCTACTGCATCCGTCGCTGCTGCGAACTGAAAGCGGAAGTGGTGGCTGCCGATGAGCGTGAAATGGGGCAGCGTGCGCTGCTGAACCTGGGGCACACCTACGGTCACGCTATTGAAGCCCATATGGGCTACGGCAACTGGCTCCATGGCGAAGCCGTGGCTGCCGGGATGGTGATGGCCGCCCGGACGGCGGAGCGCCTCGGGCAGTTCTCTTCTGAAGAGACAGACAGAATCATCGCGCTGCTTCAGCGTGCCGGCCTGCCGGTTGATGGGCCGGAAAGCATGCAGGCAGAAGACTATCTTCCGCATATGCTGCGTGATAAAAAAGTGCTGGCGGGTGAACTGCGCCTCGTGCTTCCGCTGGCTTTAGGTAAGGCCGAAGTGCGCAGCGGCGTGTCGCATACCCACGTTCTGGCAGCCATTAACGACTGCCAGGCTCCCGCAGCCTGACGAAATCATCGGGCATATGCCCGTCAAACTTTTGATGTAACCGCTGTTCATAACCTCTTGAGCGGCGGCGCTGCACTACTGGAGGAGGTTGAATGGACGAGTTTAAACCGGAAGACGAGTTAAAACCTGACACCAGTGACCGCCGCCCGCAGCGGTCGCGCAAAGGATCTTCCGCACCTAAAACGCCGGTGTCCCGTCAGCATATGATGATGGGGATCGGCATTCTGGTTTTACTGCTGCTGGCGATTGGGATTGGCTCGGCGCTCAACTCCTCGCCGGGCGACGGCAATAAGCAGGCGGGGCAGCAGCCTTCTTCAGCGCCAGCAACCTCCGGCAGCGACAAAGCGATCGATCTCTCAAGCTCCTCATCCATGAGTACCTCGTCAGGTGAACAGACACCGGATGCCAGCGCGGATAACGGTAACCCGCAGGAGATCAGCGTGCCGCCTGTCTCTTCCACGCCGACCGAGGCGCAGCCGGTACAGACGCCTGCCAGTCAGCAGCGCGTGGAACTGCCGGGCGATCTCAGCAGTGCGCTGACGAATCAGCAGGGCCAGTTAGATTCTGCCGCGCAGGGTTCACAGGGCAACGGTACCTCGCTGCCAACGGCCCCGGCGACCGTCGCGCCCGGCGCGCAGTCATCTCATGCTACGGGTAACCCGACAGCAGCGGCCCAGCCGAATCAGTCACCGGCGAAGAAACCCGCCGAGTCTCAGAAACGTGCGGAAAGTAAACCAGCACCGAAAGAATCCCGGACTCATGCGAGTGCGTCAGCAGGTAAAAACGCTGCGTCAGCGGCGAAAAGCGGAGCCGCTCCCGGCGGCAACTATACGCTCCAGCTGAGTAGCGCTTCGCGCTCCGACACGCTGAACGCCTGGGCGAAAAAACAGAACCTGAACGGCTATCACGTTTATAAAACCACCCGCAACGGTGCACCCTGGTATGTGTTAGTCAGCGGCTCTTACGCCACGCCAGCAGAGGCGAAGCGTGCGGTCGCCTCACTGCCCGCGGAAGTGCGCGCGCAGAAACCCTGGGTGAAGCCGGTCAGCCAGGTGAAAAAAGAGTCAGCCAATTAATCCAGGCCGGTGCAAGCCGGCCTGACATTGCAGTATGCCAGCGCGGTAGCAGGGCTGGCATTTCAAAGCGCAGATATGCTGTCGGTGTGACCGCAGCCAGAAGAGTAAATGTAATAAAACGACGGCATGAAAAAAAATCGCGCTTTTTTGAAATGGGCGGGAGGAAAATTCCCGCTTCTTGATGATATTCAACGTCATCTCCCCGACGGGGACTGCCTGGTCGAGCCATTTGTTGGCGCGGGTTCCGTATTCTTAAATACCCACTATTCGCGCTATATCCTGGCCGATATCAACAGCGACCTGATCAATCTCTACAACGTCGTGAAAACCCGGGTCGGAGAGTTTACGGCCGACGCCCGCGAACTCTTTACCAGCGAGAGCAATGAGGCGGAGTTCTATTACGCCCGCCGTCTGGAATTTAATCGTTGTGCAGATCCCTATCGCCGTGGCGTACTGTTTTTATACCTGAACCGCCACTGCTATAACGGCCTGTGTCGTTATAATCTGAGCGGTGAATTCAACGTGCCGTTCGGACGTTACCGCAAGCCCTATTTCCCGGAAGACGAACTGCACTGGTTTTCTGAGCGGTCGCAGAATGCGACCTTTGTCTGTGAATCGTACGATGTTACGCTGAACCGGGCGCCGCAGGATGCGGTAGTCTACTGCGATCCGCCTTATGCGCCGCTGTCGGCAACCTCTAACTTCACCGCGTACCACACTAACAGCTTCAGCCTGTTGCAGCAGCAGCACCTGGCAGAGCTGGCCGTTAAGCTGTCGCAGGAGAGCCGCATTCCGGTGCTGATCTCTAACCACGATACGCCGCTGACCAGGCTCTGGTATCAGGCGGCAGAGCTGCACCAGATTAAAGCCCGCCGGTCCATCAGCCGCAACGGAACCGGCCGGAATCAGGTCAATGAGCTGCTGGCGCTGTTTGCCAGCCGCTAATCCTTAACTGCGTTACGTGCCTCACGTCAGGCGCGCGAATTGGGAGAAATGGATGAAACAGTTCTTACTTGCCCCATCAATTCTGTCAGCCGATTTTGCCCGCCTGGGCGAGGATACGGCCAAAGCGCTGGCCGCCGGCGGTGATGTTGTGCACTTCGACGTAATGGACAATCACTATGTCCCCAATCTGACCATGGGGCCAATGGTCCTGAAAGCGCTGCGCGATTACGGCATCACCGCGCCGATTGACGTGCATCTGATGGTGAAGCCGGTCGATCGCCTGATCCCCGACTTCGCTAAAGCCGGTGCCAGCTACATTACCTTCCATCCCGAAGCATCGGAGCATGTCGACCGTTCGCTGCAGCTGATTAAAGAGCACGGCTGTAAGGCCGGGCTGGTCTTTAACCCGGCGACCTCGCTCAGCTACCTTGATTACGTGATGGACAAAGTGGACGTTATTCTGCTGATGTCAGTTAACCCTGGCTTTGGCGGACAGTCCTTTATTCCGGGCACGCTGGATAAGCTGCGCCAGGCGCGCAAGATGATCGATCAAAGCGGTTATGACATCCGGCTGGAAGTGGATGGCGGCGTCAAGGCCGAAAATATTGGCGAAATCGCCGACGCCGGCGCGGATATGTTCGTTGCCGGCTCGGCGATTTTTGGCCAGCCTGATTATAAAAAAGTCATCGACGCGATGCGTAATGAACTGGAGAAATCACGACATGGCGCATTTCACTAACGTCCGCGCGCTGGCGTTTGATCTCGACGGCACGCTGATTGACAGCGCGCCCGGCCTGACCAGCGCGGTTGATGCAACACTCACAGCGCTGGGCTTGCCCACTGCCGGCGTGGAGAGAGTCTCCACCTGGATCGGTAACGGCGCGGATATCCTTATTGAGCGTGCGCTCATCTGGGCGTCAGGCCAGCAGCCTGACAGCGCCATGCTTGCCGATGCCCGCGTTCTGCTGGATACCCACTACGCGACCACGATAAAAAGCGGCAGTAAGCTATTCCCGCAGGTGAAAGAAGGGCTGGCCGCGCTGGCCGCCACCGGCCTGCCAATGGCGATCGTCACCAATAAGCCAACGCCCTTCGTGGCGCCTTTACTGGAGTCGATGGGTATCGCAGGGTTTTTCTCGCTGATTATCGGCGGTGACGACGTAATTGCGAAGAAGCCGCATCCGGCGCCGCTGTTTCTGGTGATGGGTAAGTTTGGCGTACTGCCTTCAGAGCTGGTTTTTGTGGGCGATTCCCGCAATGATATTCTGGCGGCTCAGGCGGCGGGCTGTCCCTGTGTGGGCATGTCGTTCGGCTACAACTACGGAGAGCCGATTGCCTCCAGCAATCCGACCGTCGTGCTCGACAACTTTAACGATTTGTTGCCCGCTTTAGGGCTGTAATTATCAGGACGAAAAACATGAGTAAACCCATCGTATTTAGCGGCGCACAGCCTTCCGGCGAACTGACCATCGGTAACTATATGGGTGCGCTGCGTCAGTGGGTCAACATGCAGGATGATTTCAACTGCATCTACTGCATCGTGGATCTGCATGCCATTACCGTGCGCCAGGATCCCTCCGCGCTGCGTAAGGCTACGCTGGATACGCTGGCGCTCTACCTCGCCTGCGGTATTGACCCGAAGAAGAGCACCATTTTCGTTCAGTCCCATGTGCCGGAGCACACGCAGCTGAGCTGGATCCTGAACTGCTACACCTATTTTGGTGAGCTGAGCCGCATGACGCAGTTTAAGGACAAATCGGCGCGCTACGAAGAGAACATCAACGCCGGACTGTTTGACTACCCGGTGCTGATGGCGGCGGATATTCTGCTGTATCAGACCACGCAGGTGCCGGTAGGTGAAGACCAGAAGCAGCATCTGGAACTCAGCCGCGACGTCGCAGCGCGCTTCAATGCGCTGTATGGCGACGTGTTCAAAGTGCCGGAACCTTTTATTCCGAAATCGGGCGCGCGCGTGATGTCGCTGCTGGAGCCAACCAAAAAGATGTCCAAGTCTGACGATAACCGCAACAACGTTATCGGCCTGCTGGAAGATCCGAAAGCGGTGGTGAAAAAGATTAAACGCGCCATGACCGACGGTGATGAGCCGCCTGTTGTACGCTACGACGTGAAAAACAAAGCGGGCGTTTCTAACCTGCTGGATATTCTCAGCGGCGTGACCGGCAAAACTATCCCGGAGCTGGAGCTGCAGTTTGAAGGCCAGATGTATGGCCACCTGAAAGGCGCCGTGGCGGAAGCCGTTTCCGGCATGCTGAACGAGCTTCAGGAACGTTATCATCGCTACCGCAACGATGAAGCCTTCCTTGAGCAGGTGATGCGTGAAGGCGCGGCTAAAGCGCGGGCGCAGGCTCAGGAAACGCTGAAGAAAGTCTATGACGCCGTCGGCTTCGTCGCGCAGCCCTGAGGCGACGTTTCTGCCCTGAGGGGTTGGGACAGAAGGGTTTGCAAATGATAAGAGAGCTCCGGCTCTCTTTTTTTATGCGTTGATTCGCCAGGCCGGAAGGGTTAACACCGTCCCGGGAAGTGACGGGCTGTCAGACAGCCCGTCAGAGATTCAGGCGATTTGAGGTGAAATAAGCTTGTGTCGCAGAGCGACAACCCGACCGACAATGATCAGGCTCGGGCTTTTCACCTGCTGTGCCAGCGCGGCCAGATCGGCCAGCGTGCCATCCACCACGCGCTGCCGGACGCTTGTTCCGTTCTCCACCAGCGCCACCGGCATATCCGCGGCCATGCCCTGGGTCAGCAGCTGGCGCTGGATCTCCGGGGCCTGCGACAGGCCCATATAGAAGACCAGCGTCTGCTGCTCTGCCGCCAGCTTTGACCAGTCGAGCTGGTTTTCATGCTTCAGATGACCGGTAACCAGCCGTACGCTCTGCGCATGATCGCGATGGGTCAGGGGAATACCGGCATAAGCGGAGCATCCCGACGCGGCGGTAATGCCGGGCACCACGGAAAAAGGGATCTGATGCTCAGCAAGCGTTTCCAGCTCTTCACCGCCCCGGCCAAAAATAAAGGGATCGCCGCCCTTAAGGCGTACCACGCGTTTCCCCAACCGCGCGTGGTGCAGCAGGATTTGATTGATCTCTTCCTGAGGGACGCAGTGATAGCCCGCCCGTTTGCCGACAAATAACCGTTCAGCGTCGCGCCTGATGAGTTCCAGTACCTCGTCAGAGACCAGCCGGTCGTAAACGACGATGTCCGCCTGCTGAAGCTGCTGCAAGCCTTTCAGCGTCAGCAGCCCGGCGTCGCCAGGTCCCGCGCCTACCAGTACCACTTCGCCCCGGTCACTCAGCGGCTCCCGGAGCAGCGCGCCGGTCAGTTTTTCCACCTGCGGCGTATCGTTGCAGGCCAGCGACTGCGCCAGGCGATCGTGGCTGAAGAGCTTTTCCCAGAAGCGCCGGCGCTGGGAGATCTCGCCGAACTCCTGCTTTACCCGCTGGCGGAGCGAACCGGCGAAAGCGGCGACCTTACCCAGATGCTGAGGCAGCAGCGCCTCGATTTTTTCCCGCAGCAGCCGGGCCATCACCGGGGCGCAGCCGCCGCTGGAAACGGCCACCATCAGCGGGGAGCGGTTGATGATGGCGGGCATGATGACGCTGGCCGCTTCCGGCGCATCCACCACGTTACAGAATATACGTCTCTCTTCCGCACTGGCCTGTACCTGCTGATTGACCTCGTGGCTATCGGTGGCGGCGATGGCCAGCCAGCACTCATCCAGCATGTCCGGGCTGAAAATGCTTTCCAGCAGCGTCAGCTGACCTGCCTGCTGCCATCCGTAAAACGGCGAAGAAAAATGAGGCGCGCAGACGCGCAGATCGGCACCGGCTTTCAGCAGCAGCCGCGCTTTGCGCTCCGCGACTTCGCCGCCGCCAACCAGCAGACAGGCTCTTCCTCGCAGCTGGCAAAAAAGGGGGAGGTAGTCCATTTGATGCGCTCTCCAGAGAAGAAAAAAGGGCCGCTGTCAGGCGGCCACGGGGGGAGAAGTGACGGGCAAACCGTTTTCAGACAGCGACTTCGACCATACCATCCCTGACGCGGGCCGGGAAGGTGGCGACCGAGCGGCTTTCATCCTCCATACAGACGCCGTCACTCAGCCGAAAGCGCTGCTTTTTCAGCGGGCTGGCGACCCACAGCGCCTGCTGATGCTCGGCGATAATGCCGCGCGAGAGCACGCTGGCCTGGGCAAAAGGGTCAATATTGCTGATAGCGAAGATCTCTTCATTCTCACGGGGACGAAAGATCGCGATCTGATGCTGGCCTACCTTCGCGCACACGCCAGTCGCGGGAAGGATGGCGTTAACGGCGCAAATCTGGTGCCACTGGCTCATGCGTTTTCCTCCAACAGCGTGACGGGAATGCGTTCCTCAGGACGGGCGGGGCGATGCTGCTCGCGTTCCGGGACCACCTGCACCAGCGGATCGCGCTGGGTATCGTTAATGAAGTGAGAGAAACGGGCGAGCTGGCTTGCGTCCGCAAGGGTTTCTTTCCATTCACATACAACGTTCTCGCGCAGCCGGGCAATATCTGTTTCCAGCTGTGCATTCAGGCCGAGCTTGTCATCAACAATCACCTGCCGCAGGTAATCAATACCGCCTTCCAGGCTTCCCAGCCAGAGTGAGGTACGCTGGAGTTTATCGGCGGTGCGGATGTAGAACATCATAAAGCGGTCGAGATAGCGGATCAGCGTCTCTTTATCCAGATCGGCCGCCAGCAGGTCCGCATGGCGGGGCTTCATGCCGCCGTTGCCGCAGAGGTAAAGATTCCATCCCTTTTCCGTTGCGATAATACCGACATCCTTGCCCTGAGCTTCCGCGCATTCACGGGTACAGCCGGAAACGCCAAACTTCATTTTATGCGGCGTGCGGATACCCTTGTAGCGGTTTTCCAGCTCAACGCCGAGGCCGGCACTGTCGCCGACGCCAAAGCGGCACCAGCTGCTGCCTACACAGGTTTTCGCCATACGCAGCGCTTTGGCGTAAGCGTGACCGGTTTCAAAACCGGCGGCAATCAGCTGTGACCAGATAGCCGGCAGGTCATCTTTCTGCGCGCCGAAAAGCGCGATGCGCTGCGAGCCGGTGATCTTGGTATAGAGGTTATAGCGGCGTCCTATTTCGCCGATGGCGACCAGCCCTTCCGGGGTGATTTCACCGCCAGCCGAACGGGGAATCACCGAGTAGGTGCCATCCTTCTGGATATTGCCGAGGAAATTATCGTTGCTGTCCTGCAGGGCAGTATGCTGCGGTTTCAGTACATATTCATTCCAGCATGAAGCCAGCAGCGATCCTACGGTCGGTTTACAGACTTCACAGCCGTAGCCGCTGCCATGTTTTGCCAGCAGCTGATCGAAGGTTTTAATCTCTTCAACGCGGATCAGATGGTAAAGCTCCTGGCGGGAATAGCTGAAGTGCTCGCAAAGGTGATTATTCACCTCAATGCCCTGACGGCTCAGCTCGGCGTTCAGCACCTGGGTCATCAGCGGCACGCAGCCGCCGCAGCCGGTACCCGCTTTGGTTTCAGCCTTCAGCGCCGCCACGGTGTGGCAACCGTTCTGAATGGCGCTGACAAGGTCCCCTTTGGTGACGTCAAAGCAGGAGCAAATCTGGGCGGTTTCCGGCAGCGATTCGACGCCGATAGCCGGTTTGCTACCCGCATGACCGGGCAGGATCAGCGCGTCAGGATGTTCAGGCAGCTCAATAGCGTTCAGCATCAGCTGCAGCAGATTGCCATAATCGCTGGTATCGCCCACCAGCACGGCGCCCAGCAGCGTTTTATTATCAGCGCTGACCACCAGCCGTTTGTAGATCTCTTTATTCTCGTCCAGATAGACGTAGCTGCGCGCCCCTTCCGTACGGCCATGCGCATCGCCGATGCCGCCGACGTCAACGCCGAGCAGCTTCAGCTTGGCGCTCATGTCTGCACCGGTGAAGGCGTTCTCGTTCCCCAGCAGACGATCGCAGGTCACCTGAGCCATTTTGTAGCCGGGCGCGACCAGTCCGTAGATGCGGTTTTGCCAGGCGGCGCATTCGCCGATGGCATAAATATCAGCATCAGCGGTCTGACAGCGGTCGTTGATCAATACGCCGCCGCGCGGGCCGAGCGGAAGATCGCACTGTTTAGCCAGCTTATCCTGAGGCCGGATACCGGTAGAGAAGACGATAAAATCGACCTCCAGCTCGCTGCCGTCGGCAAACTGGAGCGTTTTCCCTCCCTCGGGCCGGTCGATAATCTGCTGCGTATTCTTGCTGGTGTGAACGCGCACGCCCATACGTTCGATTTTTTGCCGCAGTTGCTGACCGCCCATGGGATCGAGCTGTTCCGCCATCAGCACGGGCGCAAACTCAATGACGTGCGTTTCCACGCCCAGATTTTTCAGGGCGCCGGCGGCTTCCAGACCCAGCAGACCGCCGCCGACCACCACGCCACGTTTACTGCGGCGCGCGCAGGCTTCGATCGCGTTCAGGTCTTCAATAGTGCGATACACAAAGCAGTCATGGCCGCTGGCGCCTTTAATCGGTGGGATCCAGGGATAGGAGCCGGTGGCCATGACCAGCTTGTCATACTGCACGGCGCGGCCGCTGCTGGAGTAAACCACTTTTTCCTGACGGTTAATGCTCAGCGCCCGCTCGCCAATCAGCACGTCAACGTTGTGCTTCTGGTAGAAACCGTCGCGAACCAGAGAGAGTTCTTCAGCAGTATGGTGAGAGAAGTAAGCAGAAAGGTGTACGCGGTCATAGGCCACGCGGGGTTCTTCACAAAAAACGGTGATGGCAAACTGGCCTGGCGCTGATTTTTCGACCAGCTCTTCAATTAAACGGTGGCCAACCATGCCGTTGCCAATAATGACGAGTCGGGTGCTCATTTTTGCCTCACAATGCAAAGTATTGGGGCTACAATAGCGCGCCTAAAGGGGCAGTTATTGATGTATATCAATTCGCATTTTAAATACTCCTTAGTGGGTAGATGCCTGATTTGGCATGGTTTTTTATAAGTCTTGGAAAAGGCTCAGCTTTTGGCTGAAACGTATCAGCCAGCATTTTGGCCCTTATGTTGCAGTGAATGAAATGAGTGGTAGGGTTAAGAGAGTTCATTAATCTTCGGGAGCGATCGGATGCAGGCTGGACATTTACGGTGGATAAATCATGCGCGCCTGCCGTGGCGCGAAGGACGCTGGCAGATCGAGATTCAGGACGGCAAGTTTGTGCGGCTTTCGCCCCAGACCCAGTGTGCGCCTCAGCCTGACGCGCTGGATGCCGAAGGCGGACTGGTTTTCCCCCCTTTTATCGAACCTCATATCCATCTTGATACTACGCAGACCGCTGGCGAGCCGGCATGGA
The DNA here is from genome assembly GCF_039023475.1 of Erwinia psychrophila. Taxonomy (NCBI): domain Bacteria; kingdom Pseudomonadati; phylum Pseudomonadota; class Gammaproteobacteria; order Enterobacterales; family Erwiniaceae; genus Erwinia; species Erwinia psychrophila. The sequence goes on along the minus strand of NZ_JBCHVB010000004.1, from coordinate 69,615 downwards.
ACCAGTCCGGTACGCTGTTCGAGGGGATCGAGCGCTGGGCGGAACGTAAGGCGTTGCTCAGCCATGAGGATGTAAAGGCGCGTGCCAGGCAGACGCTGAAGTGGCAGATTGCCAACGGCATTCAGTATGTACGAACCCACGTTGATGTTTCTGACCCGACGCTGACGGCGCTGAAGGCCATGCTGGAAATTAAGCAGGAGATGGCGCCCTGGATAACAATCCAGATTGTGGCTTTTCCCCAGGAGGGCATTCTCTCCTATCCGGATGGCGAAGCGCTGCTTGAGGAGGCGCTGAGGCTGGGAGCGGATGTGGTTGGCGCAATCCCCCATTTTGAGTTCACCCGTGAGTACGGCGTGGAATCCCTGCACAAGACGTTCGCCCTCGCGCAGAAGTATCAGCGAATGGTGGATGTGCACTGCGATGAAATTGATGATGAGCAGTCCCGCTTTGTTGAAACGGTCGCCGCGCTGGCGCTGAAGGAGAAGATGGGGGAGCGGGTGACGGCCAGCCATACGACCGCGATGCACGCCTATAACGGCGCCTATACCTCAAGGCTGTTCCGCCTGCTGAAGCTCTCCGGCATCAACTTTGTCGCCAATCCCTTAGTGAATATTCATTTACAGGGACGCTTCGATACCTATCCTAAACGCCGGGGCATTACGCGCGTGAAGGAGATGCTGGAGGCGGATATCAACGTCTGCTTCGGGCACGATGACGTCTTCGATCCGTGGTATCCGCTGGGAACGGCCAGTATGTTACAGGTGCTGCATATGGGGCTGCATGTCTGCCAGCTGATGGGCTATGAGCAGATTGATGCGGGGATCAATCTGATTACCCACAACAGCGCCAGAACGCTCCAGCTGAAGGACTACGGAATTCAGACCGGCAACAGCGCCAATCTGATTATTCTGCCTGCTGACAGCGGTTTTGACGCGCTGCGTCGTCAGGTGCCGGTGCGCTATTCCATTCGCGAAGGGCGGGTCATTGCCGAAACGAAGCTCAGCGAGTCGAATATTCACCTGAACGATCCTGAGCGAATCGACTTCCGGCGCTAAAAGAAAAGGCCGGATTCACCGGCCTTTTTCGCTTAGTGGGAGGACATATGCCCATGCAGCTTATGCTTACTGACGAAGCCGAGCAGCAGGCACATGACGAAGACCACCGCATAGAGACCGTTCGCGGTCAACAGGGCCGCATGCGCGCCGCCTTTATCCACGATAGGACCGGTCACAACGAAGGTCAGCATGGTGCCGACGGTGCCGCAGGTCAGAATGAAGTTCACCAGCTTGGGTGAAGAAACCTTCGTCTGCAACGAGCCCAGCGTAATAATGGTGGTGTAAATCGCGCTGGAGAAGAAGCCCAGGCTTATCATTATCCACTTCAGCATGGAGGCATCGTCACTGCTGACAAACCAGTACATCAGCAGGGTCGCCATCAGCGCCAGTACGGTCAGGATGCGCTGAGGATCGAAGAAGCGAAGAATGGCGCTGAACGCCCACATGCCGATCATGTATGAGGTCCAGAAGTTGCCGACCAGCCCGCCTGCCTGAGTAATATCCATGCCCATGGTTTTGGTCGCATAAAGCGGCACCCAGCCGATAAAGCCAAGCTGGCCGAGGATGTAGCAAAGCGCGGCAATGGAAAGAAACAGGACGCCAATGCCCCACTTCTCTTTTTGCACTTTCTGCTGCTGGTTCGGCGCTTTCTTGCCCAGTACCGGAAACTCAAAGCAGAGCGCCAGCACGAAAATGGCCACGTAAATCACGCCGATACAGGCATAGACCCAGTACCAGGGCAGGGAACGCGCCAGAATGGCGGCGGCGATAATCGGGAAGATGGTGCCGGCCATGCTGAAGAAGGAGTCGGTAAACAGCAGTCTTGAACCGCGCTGACGCCCCTCATAGAGGTGCGTGATCAGGAAGGTACCGATCGACATAGTGATGCCGCTGACCACGCCCAGAACAAACATACAGAGCGAGAAGACGCTGAGATTGTGGCTGGTCATCAGGCCAAGCACCGACAGGATCATCAGTACGAAGCCGAACATAAGCTGACGCTTAAGCGGGATGATTTCCATCAGCCAGGCATTAAGGAAAACAGCTACCAGAATTCCGGCATTCAGAAAGGTAAAAGTATTGCTCATCTGCGCGACGGGCAGCTGAAAATACTCAGCAATATTTTCCAGCACCATACCGGTCACAATCACTACCGCGCCGGTAAGCGCATAGGAAAAGAAACTGAGCCAGGTAAGACCGATTCGATCGCGATTCGTCATAATGAAAAACCTGTGAGTCAAAGGGAACGTGAAGCAGGACGCCCACGGTAAGCGGGAGGAGTGTAGCGATATTCGTGATCGGCTTAAACGAATAATGAAATAAAAAATAGTGTATGCATTCAAATCGTGATGCGTATCACCGTTTTCTGGGGTACGTAAGCGTTTGCGTGTGCAAAATGCGCACGTAAATAAAAGTAAAAGGCTGGCGCATATATAGGGGCCTCTTTACAATCAACGTTGTTTTTTGGCCCAGAACTTAGAAAGGAACAGACATGTTAAAACGCACTCTGGCCGCCGTCGCCACCGTATTGGCGCTCTCTTCGGTTTCCATGACCACTTTTGCTGCAAAAGGCGATCCCCACGTCCAGTTGACCACCTCAGCCGGGACTGTCGAACTTGAACTGAATAATGAAAAAGCGCCGGTTTCGACGAAAAACTTTATCGACTACGTGAACAGCGGCTTCTATAACAACACCACGTTCCACCGCGTCATTCCCGGCTTTATGGTGCAGGGCGGTGGGTTTACGCAGGATATGCAGCAGAAGCCGACCAACGCACCGATCAAAAACGAAGCGGACAACGGTCTGCTGAATAAGCGCGGTACGATTTCAATGGCCCGCACGGCGAATAAAGACAGCGCAACCAGCCAGTTTTTCATTAACGTTGCCGATAACGCTTTTCTCGATCACGGCCAGCGTGATTTCGGCTATGCCGTCTTTGGCAAAGTGGTTAAAGGCCAGGACGTGGTTGATAAAATTTCTCAGGCTCAGTCCCACAATGTGGGGCCATATCAGAACGTTCCCGTAAAGCCTGTTGTGATCCTATCCGCAAAAGTGCTGCCATAACCTCCCTGCGGGTGATTGCTGCTTATAATTAGGGCAGCAATCACCCGTTAACGGAGGCCGCATGGCTAAAAAGCCCACCGAAAAGCAGAAAACCACGCTCTGGCAGCAGCGCCGCGAGGCCAACTTTCTCGCCAGTTTTGAACTGAGCGGCATCCAGCTTGAACTGGGCGCGGCCCAGCCGGGTTTTCCCTGGCTCAAACATCTTCATCGCGAACTTTTCCATGGGCTGCTTGAGGACGCAGGTGAACTGCGTCAGGTCGATGTTTTGCTTAATGAAACTCCCTGCTGTCATTTCGAATATATCGAAAAAGAGGGCAATGCGCTGATGCGCTCGCTGGAGGAGGAGAACGGCCTGGCCGATCTGCCTGCCGACAAACTTGCTGCCCGACTCGCCTGGTATTACTGCGAACTGACCGTGCTTCATCCTTTTCTCCGGGGCAACGGGCGTACGCTGCGGCTCTTCTTTGAGCAGCTGGTCCTGCATGCGGGCTACGATATCCAGTGGCGGCGTACCGACAGTGAAAGCTGGCAGACCGCGAATCAGGCGAGCTGGGAGGGCGATCTTGCGCTCCTGACCGCTGAGTTCAGCAAAGTGATAAGCGAACGCAGTGAAAATGCGTAGAATAGCGGCGTTTACACTCTTCCCGGAACGCCGATGCTGCTGCTTATTGATAATTACGACTCTTTTACCTGGAACCTCTATCAGTACTTTTGCGAACTGGGTGCCGAGGTTTGCGTGCAGCGTAACGATGAGATTACCCTCGATCGGATAGCCGCCCTTCAGCCAGACCAGCTGGTCATCTCCCCCGGCCCCTGTACGCCAGACGACGCGGGGATTTCACTGGCTGCCATACGTCATTTTGCGGGCAAGCTGCCGGTTCTGGGCGTCTGCCTGGGGCATCAGGCGATTGCCCAGGCGTTTGGCGGGAAAATCATACGCGCCCGGGAAGTGATGCACGGCAAAACTTCCGCCATTGAGCACAATGATGGCGGCGTTTTCGCCGGGCTCAGTCATCCGCTGACCGTCACCCGCTATCATTCTCTGATCGTAGAATCCGGCTCGCTGCCCGCCGGTTTTGACGTCACCGCCTGGACGCTGCGTGACGGTCAGCCTGATGAGATCATGGGCCTTCGCCACCGCCATCTGCCGCTTGAAGGCGTACAGTTTCATCCCGAAAGTATCCTCAGTGAACAGGGACACCAGCTGCTGAAAAACTTCCTCGCGCGGTAATTCGTTTGCCTTTGAGTGATTTTTTATGCATATTTTATGATTATAATTTCACATTACGTGACATAAAACAGGATGGGGTGGAGAATGGCAGCGGAAAAATTAGCGGTGACGCGGGCGACATTTGATGAGGTGATTTTGCCTGTTTTTGCTCCCGCGAGCTTTGTACCGGTGAAAGGGAAAGGCAGCCGCGTATGGGACCAGCAGGGTAAAGAATATATCGATTTCTCCGGCGGCATCGCGGTGACTGCGCTGGGACATTGCCATCCGGCGCTGGTAGAAGCGCTGAAAACGCAGGGCGAGACGTTGTGGCACACCAGTAACGTTTTCACTAACGAGCCGGCGCTGCGCCTTGCCAGTAAGCTGACCGCCGCCACCTTCGCCGATCGCGTCTTTTTTGCCAACTCCGGCGCGGAAGCGAACGAAGCCGCCTTCAAGCTGGCGCGTTATTACGCCTCGCAGCGTCACTCCCCCTATAAAAGCAAGATTATCGCCTTCCATAACGCTTTTCATGGACGCACGTTGTTTACCGTATCCGTAGGCGGTCAGCCGAAATATTCCGATGGCTTCGGGCCGAAACCTGCCGATATCGTCCACGTGCCTTTTAACGATCTGGCGGCAGTTAAAGCGGTTATTGACGATCACACCTGCGCGATTGTGGTTGAACCTATTCAGGGTGAAGGCGGCGTGATGCCTGCCACGCAGGCGTTTATGCAGGGGCTGCGTCAGCTGTGCGACGAACATCAGGCGCTGCTGGTCCTGGATGAAGTCCAGAGCGGCATGGGCCGCAGCGGCAAGCTGTTTGCCTGTGAGCACTACGGCGTGACGCCCGATATCCTGACCACGGCGAAGGCGATGGGCGGCGGCTTCCCGGTAAGCGCCATGCTGACCACCCATGAGATCGCCTCCGCTATGGCGCCAGGCGTCCACGGCACCACCTACGGCGGCAACCCGCTGGCCTGTGCCGTGGCCGAGGCGGCGCTGGATATTATCAATACCGATGAGGTCCTCAGCGGCGTGGAAACCCGGCGTGAACAGTTTGTCTCGGCGCTGAAGGCGATAGATGCGAAGTGGGATCTGTTCAGCGAAATCCGGGGCAAGGGCTTACTGATTGGTGCTGCGCTCAAACCGCAACACGCCGGAAAAGCCCGGGACATACTGAATGCGGCTGCGGACGAAGGGGTAATGATCCTCACTGCCGGCACCGACGTTATCCGCTTTGCGCCTTCGCTGGTGATTGAACCGACAGATATTGAAGAGGGCATGGCCCGTTTCGCGGCGGCTGTCGGTAAAATTTTCGCCTGAACCAGAGGGGGAGGGATATTTCCTTCCCCCGTTCTGCTCCAGAAAATTCGCATCTCCTCTTTGCCATCACGCTCCGGATGCTTTTCTTAACTTTCTCGACAGCCAGTTCCCATGGTGTGGCCGGGTGATCCATGCCAGGGAAGAGATGGTGTGCATCGCGCTGAGGTGATCCAGTATCCGCTTGATATGCCGCTCCATGATCGTTACGGGGCCCTGACTGAACTCCCCCTGCGATTCCAGCACGTTACTTTCCGAGCCCGGGCCGTCATATTCCAGCCGCTGCTGGCAGCGCTGTAAGGCAATTTCACACGACTGAAGATAGCGCTCCGCCAGCGACGGCGTCAGCATCGTATGCTCGCGGGCCAGGATCGTCATTGCGTTGATGTGTTCAACAATAAACTGACCGTGCGTTACCCACAGCTTCATATCGGCAAGATAGCTGGGATCGAAACCTGGCTCCTGCATCGCCTGGTTCAGCGAGTTAAACAGCGCGTTATGCGCCTGGTTGGCCCGCATCCGCTGGTAAGCCAGCTTTTCGGGGTTCTGCTTGCTGCCCAGCAGCAGCTGCAACGCTTCCTGCCAGACTTCCAGCGCGTCATGCGCATTTTGCCGCAGCAGACCGCTCTGCCACTGCGGCCAGAGCCAGATCATCCCGGCGAAGGCGATCAGGCAGCCCATCAGCGTATCCAGCAGGCGCGGCAGCAGGAAGTCTGCGCCGTTAAGCGAAAGCAGCTGGAGCGAGTAAACGGCCGTAACCGTAAAACCGATCGTCGCCAGACCATAGTACTTACGGATAAACAGGTAGCTCACCAGGGTAATAATCAGCATCACCAGCAGCACTATCGGCTCCGGCACCTGAAGACGTAGCGTCAGTGCGGCGACGATCAGTCCCGCAAGCGTGCCCAGCGCACGGTGCTGGATGCGGACGCGTGTCGCGCTGTAACCGTTCTGACTGACAAACATGATCGTCATCAGTATCCAGTAAGGTTTTGGCAGATGAAAAAAGAGGGCCAGCGAGCTGGCGAACGTGAGCATGACGGCAAAACGCCCGGCGGTACGAAGCGCCGCCGAGCGCAGCGAGAGGTAGCTTTTAATGGCGGGCAGCAGCGGCAGGCGGCGCTGGCGGTCGGCCATCAGGTCCCGTTTATAAAGGGGGCGCTGGTGGCGCAGCAGGCGGCTTATCCGGCTGAAATGATAGGAGCAGAAATGGCCAACGGGATTATCAGGATGCTGTCTGGCGATCTTTTCCAGCGCGTGCAGCTGCTTGTCCATTGAAAAGCGCCCGGGCAGCTTATGATAGAGGATGTCATCGGCAAGTTCGCGTAGCCGGGCCGCAATCGTCCGGGCGTTCCAGCGGATCACCGCCTCAGCGTGGCTCTGTTCAACCAGCTTCTGCACTTCTTCAGGCTGGTGCAGGCTGACCGCAATGTGCTCCTGTAAATCGAGAGCGACCTGAAATGCGCGGGTCAGGCGCTGATGATGATTATCCCGGCCGGCGGCCAGCATATGCATCTGCTGGTAGCAGGTGGTGATCAGATCGACCGCTTTTTGCTGGCGTGCCAGCAGGGGCGGGAGCGCTTTTTCAGGATCGGTCAGCTGCGTCAGCATGCTGTATTTTGCTTCGCAGTAGTCAGCGAGTTCGCGATAAAGCAGGCTGAGCGTCTCACGCATTGGCTGCTCTTTCCACAGCCAGAGCCAGAACCAGTTAAATACGCCGTACCAGATGGTGCCCAGAATATAGAGCATCGGTGGCACCCAGATCGCCATCCGCCCGGCCAGGCTGAGCGTAAAAATGGCGGCGATCAGTGACGCCGGCAGCAGCCTGCCGTGCAGCGGGCTGATCTCTCCGGTAACCCCTAGCAGCAGGGCCATCACAAAAAGCGTGGCCGGTAAGGGAACCTGGTGATTGCCAAGATACTGGATAAGGAAGCTGCTGAAGGCAAACAGGGTGCCGCCAACGATCAGGCGTTTGAAAAAACGTTTATGGGGCGTATCGAGACCGGCGATATTGCAACAGGCAGGCACTAACGAAAAGAGCAGTCCTTTTTGCAAATCACCCAATAGCCATCCGATAGCGACCGGGAGACAAAGCACCAGCGTTTGACGCAGTGCATAGTTAACTTCGGGGTGATAGATCAGTCGGCGCCACATCCTTCCGTACCAGTGAGAAAGGCGCAACGGCGAAGTTGCGCCATGGATTGGGGCTGGTTAACGGGTACCGTAGACGACGATGGTCTTGCCGTGTGCGGAGATCAGGTTCTGATCTTCCAGCATTTTCAGGATCCGGCCAACCGTTTCGCGTGAGCAGCCAACAATCTGACCAATCTCCTGACGGGTGATTTTGATTTGCATTCCGTCTGGGTGGGTCATCGCATCCGGCTGCTTGGCCAGATTCAGAAGGGTTTGCGCGATGCGACCTGTCACATCGAGGAAAGCTAAATTGCCCACTTTCTCGGAGGTGACCTGGAGGCGACGTGCCATCTGTGAAGAGAGACGCATCAGGATGTCAGGGTTAACCTGAATCAGCTGACGAAACTTTTTATAAGAAATTTCAGCCACTTCGCAGGCGGATTTAGCGCGTACCCACGCGCTGCGCTCCTGACCTTCTTCAAACAGGCCAAGCTCACCAATAAAATCACCCTGGTTGAGGTAAGAGAGGATCATCTCTTTGCCTTCTTCATCCTTAATCAGCACCGCTACCGCGCCCTTGACGATATAGTAGAGGGTTTCCGCTTTTTCACCCTGGTGAATCAGCGTGCTTTTGGATGGATACTTATGAATATGGCAATGTGACAGGAACCATTCAAGTGTCGGGTCTGTTTGCGGTTTGCCGAGAACCATTCGCTGTTATCCTCTGTTGTCATCGTGCCTAAACACAGGGGGCAGAGTTCCCTGTCAGGCGTTGAAAAAGTCAAGCGTTCCCTTTCAGGGAATTTATCCTGACCCCGGTTCAGGGCCTGGCTCGTTATGGTGTTCCGTTTCGCCACGTATGTAGAGTACTGGCGAAGATATTACAGCTTTGTTTGTAACACAGCTTTGAATGAGTGTCTTCTGTTGTCTCGCTTCAGCATAGCGGGAAATCTGCGGCGTTGCCGTTTTTGTCGCTAAAGCGTAATCTGACGTTAACTGAATGAATTAGAGGAGTTTGTTATGGAAGCTCGTGTTAAATGGGTAGAGGGGCTGACCTTTTTGGGAGAATCCTCATCGGGCCATCAGGTGCTGATGGATGGCAATGCGGGCGATAAAGCCCCCAGCCCGATGGAAATGGTGCTGATGGCGGCCGGTAGCTGTAGCGCCATTGACGTGGTCTCTATTCTGCAAAAAGGGCGCCATGAGGTCACGGACTGTGAGGTTAAGCTCACCTCTGAACGCCGCGAAGAGGCCCCGCGTCTCTTTACCCATATCAATCTGCATTTTATCGTAACCGGTAAGGCGCTGGGCGACAAAGCAGTCTCCCGCGCGGTGGATCTCTCTGCCGAGAAGTACTGCTCTGTAGCGCTGATGCTGGGCAAAGGCGTGGAGATTACCCACAGCTATGAAGTTATCGCAGTATAGTCAGCCCCCGGCCCCGTGCGCGGGGCTTACTCAATCTTTTTCCCTTCTATCAGCCGTTTGACCAGCGGTCCCATAATCAGCTCCATCGCTAAGCCCATTTTCCCGCCGGGCACCACCAGCGTATTGATATGGGAGATAAACGAGCCCTGTAGCATCGACAGCAGGTAGGGGAAGTCGATATCTTCCAGCGCCTGGAAATGGATCACCACAAAGCTTTCATCCAGCGAAGGGATAGCCCGGGCCGCAAAGGGATTCGAGGTATCAACAGTAGGGACGCGCTGGAAATTAATATGGGTACGTGAGAACTGCGGCGTAATGAAGTTAATGTAGTCCTCCATCGATCGCACAACCGAGTCCATAACGGCTTCCCGCGAGTGCCCCCGTTCGCTGGTATCCCGGACCAGCTTCTGGATCCACTCCAGGTTAACGATGGGGACCACGCCCACCAGCAAATCCACATGCTGCGAGACGTTGTTATGCGGCGTAACCACGCCACCATGCAGACCCTCATAGAAGAGCACGTCCGTCGGCTCCGGCAGCGGCTGCCAGGGCGTAAAGGTTCCCGGCACCTGATTCCATGGCACGGCTTCATCATAGGTGTGCAGATATTTTCGTGACTGGCCGCTGCCGTTAAGGCCATATTCCACAAAGGTGTTTTCCAGCAGCGCGAAGTCATTTGCATCGGGGCCGAAATAGCTGATATGGCGACCCATATCGCGCGCTTTACGGATCGCCATATCCATCTCGGGGCGCGTAAATCGGTGAAAACTGTCCCCTTCCAGTTCGGCTGCGTGCAGTCCAAGCTGCTGAAATATTTTTCTGAAAGCGGTACTGGTTGTTGTGGTCCCCGCACCGCTTGAACCGGTAACGGCAATCACCGGATGTTTAGCTGACATGGCAGATAACTCCCTGAGAAAAGTCGCTTCGCATTGTTACCATGTTTCAGGCGTGGATGTCATCTCTGCCGCCTTCTGATGCTTAAAAAGCAACGCTCCGCCGCAATTTTGCTGCTTCAATCAGGACGTAAAAACGCGCAGACTGAAAAAAACTGTGCAGGAGAGTACGCTTTATGAATATGCCTTCTTCTCGCTGGTGGTGGGATCTCTCTACCCGTGAGTTCAGCGAGCTGGAAATGGACAAGGTTATCGCCATATTGCCGATTGGGGCCGTAGAGCAGCATGGCCCTCATCTGCCTGTCAGGGTGGATGCGGCGATCAATGCTGGCATCATCGCCCGTGCGGTGGAGATGATGCCTGAAAATCTGCCGGTCCTGATCCTTCCGGCTCTGCCCATCGGTAAGTCAGACGAGCACCTTAACTTCCCGGGCACCTTAACACTTCCTTATGATCTGCTGGGTAACGTCTGGTTTGAAGTGGCTAAAAGCGCCTGGCGGGCAGGGATCCGCAAGCTTATTTTCTGGAACTCACACGGCGGCCAGCCCCAGCTGATGGAAATTGTCTGCCGTCAGTTGCGGATTGAGCTGAAGATGTTTGCCGTGGGGGCGAGCTGGTTCCGCACGATCGATTCTGCCGATCTGTTTTGCGCTGAAGAGTTGCAGCATGGCATCCACGGTGGCGAATCGGAAACCAGCGTGATGCTCCATTTACATCCCGAGCTGGTGCAAATGGCGCATGCCGAAAATTTCGTGTCCGCCTCCGTAGCGCTGGCTGAAAAGGGCGGTATTCTGACGCCTGAAGGCGGCGTGGGATTTGGCTGGATGGCTGAAGACCTTCACCCCTCCGGGACCACCGGAAACGCGGCGGCGGCTGACGCGGAGCGCGGAAAGATTGAGACCGACCGCGCGGCGGAAGCCTTAATCAAACTGATTCAGGAAGTGCAGGCCTTTACCCCCTCTTTCCAGCGCTGAGAGCGCCTTACTGCTGCCCCGGTTTTGCCGGATGGCTGAACAGGGCAGCTTCCTCAGGTGATTACGCCATCTGGTTCATCATGGTTTTTATCGTCTCCGCCAGTACGCTGCCGATGGCGCTGGTTCCGCGATCGTGCCCTATCAGCATTAAGGTCTGCGCCTGCTGTGAGAGCTCTCTCACCGGGATATAGATTAAACGCCCGCTACGCAAATCGAATTCGATATCAAACGGCGTTAAAAAAGTTAAGGCCTGATCAACCATCGCGGCCTGGCGCATCACCTCAATCGAATTTGTTTCGATAACAGGATGCACAGTTACCATCGCCCTGGAAAACAGCTCGTTCAGATAGGGACGGATAACCATCGATTTATCAGCGATAACCAGAGAATGAGGAACACAGTCGCTCAGGCGGAGGCTGGTTTTATCCGCCAGGGGATGGCCCGGCGCAACTACTGCGCCCAGTCTGCCCACCGCACTGCCCAGTTTGCGCAGAGAAGGCGGCAGATCAAAGTCGAACCCCAGCCCTAAATCCGCCTCTCCTGAAGCGACTGCGCTGGTAATATCTTCCCCCGTGGTCATTTGCCTGAGGATCAGTTTTACGCGTGGATTCGCCCTGCGAAACTCTGCTGCCATACGTGGAATAAGATTGGCTGCCAGCCCGCTCATCATCGCTACCGTGACCTCGCCCCGTCTCAGCCCCTTTAGCTCCTCAATCTTGATTTGTGCCCATTCCAGCTCTTTAAACGTTTGCCGCACGTGATGAATCAGCACTTCCCCCGCGGCTGTTAACACCATTTTACGCGGCAGACGTTGGAATAAGGGTGTCCCCAACTCCTCCTCCAGCGCCAGGATCTGGCGATTAATGGCGGAAGCAGAGATATGCAGCCGGCCAGCGGCTTTACGAATTGACCCACTGCGAGCGACCTCATCCAGATAGGTCCAGAGCCGATGTTGCAGCATGAAAATCTCCGTGCGTTGCCTTTAAGGCATCAATGAGTACGAAAATACGTGCTTTTAAGGTAACGAAAATCGCGGCATAACTGAATCATCTTGAGCTGAGGGGGCATAAAAAATGGCAGGTGTAAGTCGCAGGGGATTTGCAAAAATGCTGGCGGGCGCGGTGTTGCTGCCCACGCTGGCACCGTTACTGTCCGGCAACGCGCTGGCCGCCGATAAAACTATCAAAATAGCGCTGTTGTTGCCCGGCTCCGTTGCCGATGGTGGCTGGAGCATGCTGGCTTACCAGGGGTTACAGGCTCTGAAGAAAGAGGGGTTTACGGTCGCCTGGAGCGAAAGCGTGCCGCAGGCTCAAATGGAGCAGGTGATCAGAGGCTATGCAGATGACGGTTTCACCCTGATCATTGGCCACAGTTTTGAGTATGGCTCCGCCTTTGCGGAAATCGCGCCTGATTACCCTGATACTGACTTCTTCGCCTCCACCTTTAAACCTGACGAGAAGGTGGTGGACAACGTGGAGTATGTCAACCTGGCTTACCTGCAGGCTGCCTATGCGGCTGGCGCTCTGGCTGCGCTGATCTCTGATAAGGGCAGAGCCGTAGGCTTTGTGGGCGGCGGTGACAACCCCACGCAGCAGGCGATGATGCGCGCCTTTATTGCTGGCGCGGAAAAAACGCGTCCGGGCGTGAAAGGTTTGGGTGTGGTCACCGGCGACTATGATAACGCGGCGAAAGGGCGAGAGGCTGCCACAACGATGATTGGCAACGGCGCAGATGTTATCTGGCACGCCGCGGATGTCACCGGATTAGGCGCTCTGCAGGGTGCGGCGGCGGCTAAAGTCAAAGCCATAGGCTGCTATGCCGATCAAAAAGATGTCTCGCCTGATTATATCGCCTGCAGTCTGAAACAGAATCTTGACTGGATGGTGCAGGAGGTCGGTCACTCGGTCGGGGCAAAAACCTTTATGGGTGGCAAAGAGTGGTCGCCCACGGTGGCGAAGGCCTGGTCTGTGGTGCATGGCAGCGAGCAGTTCAACAGCAAGCTGGTCAGCCCCGAAGCCTGGCAGAAATTCACGGCTATCTGGCAGCAGCTGGATAACGGCAGCATCGTTCCTGCAGTGTAAGCAAAGGATCCTCTGTCATGACACCAGCTCCTCCAGTCCGCGTTGCGCTCAATAACATTACCAAACGTTTTGCGCGCGTCACGGCCAATGACCGTGTGTCGATGCAGGTTGCATCAGGCGAAATTCATGCTCTGCTCGGTGAAAACGGCGCGGGGAAAAGTACCCTGATGCAGATCCTCTATGGGCTTTATCAACCCGATGAGGGGGAGATCGTCATAGCCGGAAAGCCCGTTACGCTACGCGATCCCGGCGATGCCATCGCCTGCGGCATCGGCATGGTGCATCAGGAATTTATGCTGGTACAGCCCATGACCGTGGTGGAGAACGTGATCCTCGGACTGAAAGAGAGTCATAGCGGCCACCTGAATTTACGGACGGCCGCTGCCCGCCTGCAACATCTGTCCGATCGACATGGGTTAGCGATCGATCCCTGGGCGCAGGTGCAGCATTTACCGATTGGCGTGCAGCAGCGGGTGGAGATCCTCAAGCTGCTCTATCGTGATGCCAGCGTCCTGATCCTGGATGAGCCAACCGCCGTGCTCACGCCGCAGGAGAAATCCGGGCTTTTCGCCACGCTGAAATCCCTGCGTGCGGAAGGTCGCTCGATCATTATTGTGACGCATAAACTCTATGAAATCATGGCAGTAGCTGACCGCGTTTCCGTAATGCGTGGCGGCAGGATGATCGATACCGTGGCGGTGGCTGAAACCTCAGAAACCGATCTGGCACGACGCATGGTCGGGCGTGACGTGGTGCTGCGGGTGGAAAAATCCCCCTGCCAACCCGGGCAGGAGGTGCTGCATGTGGACAATATTGCCGTGCGGGATGAAGCGGGACAGCAAAAGATCTGGCGCGCCTCGCTGAAAGTGGCCGCCGGAGAAATCCTGGGCATTGCGGGCGTAGACGGGAACGGGCAGTCGGAACTGGCGGATGCCTTACTGAATCTGCGTGAAGTAGAAGCTGGCCGCATCTGGCTGGGAGCCGAGGATATTACTGAACTTTCAACAGCGGGACGGCGCGCTAAAGGCGTGGGGTTTATACCCGCCGATCGCCGTGGCGTGGGGTCAGTTACTTCCCTCTCTATAGCTGATAACGCCATGCTGGGCGCGCAGCAAACTTTTACGCATGCCCGCGGCTGGCTGCTGGATCGCAAGAAAATCGCTCTTCATGCCAGAGCGATAATTAATCACTTCCGGGTTCGCACGCCCGACATCGACTTCGAAGCGGGAAAACTCTCCGGCGGCAATTTGCAAAAATTAATTCTGGGCCGGGAAGTGGCACGCAAACCGCGGCTGCTGATAGTTGAGCAGCCTACGCGAGGCCTGGATGTGGGCGCAGTAGAGGCCGTATGGCAGGCTCTGCTGGCCGCCCGCGAGAGCGGGTGCGCCATTGTGATGATCTCCGCTGAACTGGAAGAGATCCTCAATCTTTCTGACCGCATAGCCGTGATGTACAGCGGACAAATCGCCGGCATTCTTGATGCTTCAGAAGCGACGCCAGAAAAGCTGGGCGAGCTGATGGCTGGCGGCAAACTTTCCTCAGGGGCAGACAATGATCAGGCTGCTTGAAAAAAGGCTGGCTCCAGCGGACTCCTCCACGGCCATTGCCGCTACTACTCTGGGCGCGATGCTGGTGGCTTTCGTGCTTGCCGGCCTGCTGTTTATTCCCTTTGGCGGCGATCCCCTCAGCGCCTATGGCTTTCTGTTTCGCGAAGCTTTCGGGTCGCTCCGCGGGGCAGGATTGACGTTGGTACAGGCCACGCCGCTGATCCTGATCGCGCTCGGCACGATTGTGATCTGGCGGGCAGGGCTGGGCTATATCGGATTTGAAGGCTGTTTTTTAGTGGGGGCTGCGGCGGCAAGCTGGGTGGCGCTGTCTGGCACGCCACAGGGTATGCCGTGGGCGTTGCCCGTTTGGGGCTACTGGCCCGCGGTTATCCTGGCCGCTTTCGCAGCCGGTTCGCTCTGGGCAGGCTGGGTAGGCTATTTGCGGGTAAGGTTTGGCGGTAATGACGTTCTTATCTCGCTGATGGCAAATTATGTCGCCCTCTTTTTAATTCAGTATCTGGTTTCCGGCCCGATGCGGGCGGTGGGCGATCTGCCGCAGACGCCACGTTTACCTAAAGAGAGTTGGCTGCCTTTTATCATGGACGGCATGCGGGCGCACTGGGGGCTGGGCATTGCGCTGGTGGCCACGCTCTACGTCTGGTGGCTGATCCGCTCAACCCCAGCCGGTTTCGAAATTATCGTGAGCGGGCTGAACCCAAAAGCGGCCCGCTACAGCGGGATCGATGTTGGCAGGCGGCAAATGAGCGCGGTGCTGTTAGGCGGTGGCCTGGCGGCGCTGGCGGGGCTTTGTGCGGTATTAGGGGTGCAACACCGTCTGATGGAGGGGCTCTCTGGCGGCGTGGGATTTATTGGGGTGGTCGTTGCGCTGCTGGCAAGGCTCAATCCTTTGCTGGTGATCCCCACAGCCATACTTTATGGCGGTCTTGAAGTGGGTGGAAGCGCCATGCAGCGCCAGACGGGCTTACCTACCTCCGTGGTGCTGATCCTGCAAAGCCTGGTGGTGATCCTGATTCTGGCAGGCGACATTTTACGTTATTACCGTCTGCGCTGGCCTGCCAGAGCCGTTCACTCTTCATTATCGGAGGAGAAATTATGAGTACGGTAATGACGATTGATACCGCCTTTATTGTGACCTGGCTGGCGGCGGCTGTGCGGCTGGCCGGCCCGGTACTCCTGGCGGCGCTGGGAGAGATCTATGCCGAGCGGGCTGGCGTGCTGAACATCGGGCTTGAAGGTACTATTCTGATGGGCGCGCTGGCCAGCTATATGACCGCTGTTTACAGCGGATCCACCGCGCTGGGCTTCATCGCCGGAGGCTTTGCCGGGGTGATGGTTGGCCTGTTGCTGGCGGCACTCTATCTGCGTGCGCATGCCAGTCAGATAGTTATCGGCATTGTTTTTAATATTCTCGCCGGAGGCGTGGCGACCTGGATCTACTCCCTGGTGATGGGGAACACCTCTTCACCGGTGATCAAAATGCTCGATCCCATTCATCTGCCCGGCCTCTCATCACTACCCGGCATCGGGCCAGTTCTGTTCAGCCAGCCGTTGCCGCTCTATCTCACCCTGCTGCTGGTGGGGATCGCTCACTACGGCCTGTTTCACACCCGCTTCGGCCTCTCGCTGCGAGCGGTGGGTGAGAATCCCAGGGCGGCCCATGCTGCCGGCCTTAACGTATTGCGCATCCGTACCTGGGCTGTGCTGCTCTCCTGCCTGGGCGGCGGGCTGGCAGGCAGCTATCTGGTGACGGCTCAGATTGGCCTGTTTCGCGACAATATTGTCAGCGGTCAGGGATTTATCGCGCTCGCTATCGTTATTTTTGGTCGCTGGAGTCCGGTGAAAGCCCTGATTGCCGCTTTTATCTTTGGCGCTGCCGATGCCCTGCAGCTTTCGCTTCAGCTGTTTGAAAGCAGCCTTCCCCCGCAGGTCCTGCTGGCGCTGCCTTATCTGCTCACCATCCTCGCCATGTCGGGCGTTGTGGGGCGCACAGTACAGCCTGCGGCGTTAACCCAGCCTTATCGCAAGGAGTAATGGATGAAAAATTTCCGTCTGACCAATCCAGCGGAGGCTCAGGTCTTCCGCATCAGTCCTGAAGATACCAACTACTTTGCCGTGCTGTTCGATCGGCAGCAGGACGGCATCGAAAACGTTTTTGTGGTGGAGATTTTCACCGTCGGGGGAGCCACGCCGCCAAACGAACATGCGCATGCGCATGAGTTTTTCTACGTGCTGGAGGGGCAAGGGGTGGCAAGCTGCAACGGCGATGAAGTGTCGATTGCAAAAGGGGATGCTCTGCTGCTGCATCCGGGCAATGAGCACCTGATCCGCAACACCGGCAGCAGCAAGCTCTATACCCTGACGGTGATGACGCCTGATGAAGGCTTTGCCGAGCTGATTCGCAGCGGTCAGCCGATGGCGCTGGATGAAGAAGATTTGCGTGTATTAAGCGGGGGTTGATATGTCATCAGGACTGAATCCTCTGGGAAGCACGGCGCGCAATCAGTGGCGCGTCTCTGCTGGTGAGGTGAATATGGTGCGTGCTTCCGTGCCCCAGGAGCCGGTCACTTTACGCAGCCGGGGCAGGGAGGTCACTTTTGATTTACAGCGAACTGCGCTGCTGGTGATCGATATGCAGAATGACTTTTGCCATCCCGAAGGGTGGCTCGGCCATATCGGGGTGGACATCACGCCAGCGCGAGCACCCATTGAACCGCTGCAATCTTTGCTGCCGCCACTGCGTGAAGCCAGCGTCCCGGTCATCTGGCTTAACTGGGGCAACCGGCCTGACAAGCTCAATCTCAGCCCCGCTTTGCTGCACGTTTATAACGCGGATGGAGCCAGCGTTGGGCTGGGCGATCCGCTGCCTCTCTCCGGATCGCCGGTGCTACAGGAGGGAAGCTGGGCTGCGGAGGTGGTGGATGAACTGCGGCCTGCGGCAGAAGATATTCGCATCAGCAAATATCGTATGTCGGGCTTTCAGGAGACCGTACTCGACAGCGTTTTACGCAATCTGGGTATCACCACGCTGCTTTTTGCCGGCGTCAATGCAGACCAGTGCGTGCTCTGTACGTTGCAGGATGCCAACTTCCATGGTTATGACTGCCTGTTGCTGGAAGACTGTAGCGCCACCACTTCTCCCGCTTTTTGTCTGGAGGCGACGTTGTATAACGTGCAGCAATGCTTTGGTTTTGTGGTGAGTTCGGCTGAGCTTTTGCCACAACTTTAAGGAGGTCTCTTGTCCTATCTTCTTGCCGATGGCTGGATAATCACCATGAATCCGGACCGCGACATTTTCGAGCAGGCCAGCCTGCTGATTAGCGGTGACCGCATTGCCGCCATTGGCTCACGGGCAACCTTGCAGGCAGCGAACCCGGAGGCGGAAGTTATCGACTGCCGCGACAGTATTATTATGCCCGGCATGGTGAACACGCATACCCATCTTTTCCAGACCCTGCTGAAAGGGTTGGGCGACGATATGGTGCTGAAAAAGTGGTTTACCTGCATGACCGGCCCCAGCGCCGTAGCACTGACGGAAGAGGATGTGTTTGCTGCGGCTTTGCACGGTTGCGTCGAGTCTGTCCGGTCGGGCGTGACCTCGCTGGTTGACTTTATGTATGCGCATCCCCGGCCAGGATTAACGGCAAAAGTCATTGAAGCCTTTGAGCTGAGCGGCATTCGCGGGCATGTCTGCCGCGGTTTTCTCACCACTGGCGCAGAGCATGGCATCCCCGCCGGGCTGATTGAAACGCCTGAGGCGGCGCTGGCCGATGCGCGCGAGGTCATCCACCGCTACCACCGGCCCGAGGGCAGGGTAAAAGTGGGGCTGGCTCCCAGCATGATCTGGGCGCTGGATGAAAAAGTTTTGCGCGGAACAAGAGCGCTGGCAGATGAAACCGGGGTGCTGATCACCACGCATGTGGCCGAAACGGACTTTGAGATCTCTCAGTCGCAGCTGCGTTTTCAGAGCAGCGACACGGAGTTTT
Organism: Erwinia psychrophila; assembly: GCF_039023475.1. Classification (NCBI taxonomy): domain Bacteria; kingdom Pseudomonadati; phylum Pseudomonadota; class Gammaproteobacteria; order Enterobacterales; family Erwiniaceae; genus Erwinia; species Erwinia psychrophila. The sequence continues at coordinate 50,908 of NZ_JBCHVB010000004.1, read as the reverse complement.
TGAGCGATATCGGTTTTCTGGGGCCGGACGTGCTGGCCGTTCATTGCGTTCAGTGCAGCTCACGGGATATCCGCGCATTAAAACATCATGACGTCCGCATCTCTCACAACCCCTGCAGTAATCTCTACCTTGCCTCAGGTATTCCACCTATACCAGAGATGCTGGCTGCCGGCCTGACGGTGGGTCTGGGGTCGGATGGCCCAGCCAGCAGCAACAATCACAGCCTGTTCCAGGCGATGAAAACGGCAGCGCTGGTGCAGAAAGGCGTTCACCGCGATCCCACAATTATTACCGCTGAAAAGGCTATCGAGATGGCCACGATAGATGGCGCCCGGGCGATCGGGCTGGATCACCTGGTGGGCTCGCTTGAAGTGGGCAAAAAAGCGGATGTTATCGTGATTGGCACGGATCATCCCGCCATGACACCGATTCACCATCCTGTTTCCGCGCTGGTCTATTCTGCGCTGGGTCATGAAGTGACCGACGTCTTTATAGATGGCGAAATAGTGATGCGGAACGGCACGTTAACCCGGGTTAACCAGCGCGACGTTTTGCGCCGTTCCCGTCAGGCTGCCGCCTCGCTGGCAGCCCGTAGCGGCAACGATAAGCCCAGAAGATGGCGCTCTTCCTCGTTTTAACCGGTTACCTGGCCGCGAGGCATAATATTTACCGTCTCGTGCAGTTCCGACCAGACCAGAACCGCTTCACCGCTGCTTAGCTGGCGGCGGACGTCTTTTACTTTCTGTTCCAGCGAGCGCTCCTGTTCGCCATAGTCGGTGCCTTCCCTCAGCACAAAGGATTCAATCAGGTTATCGAGCGTTTCCGCATCGAGTTCTTTCCAGGGAATAATCACGTTAATTTTCCAGCCAGGTTGAAAGCCATTGGGGGATGCGCTGCTCCAGCCACATCTGGGGTCTGCGCAGAGTACCGCCAACGAAACCCACATGACCGCCGTGCTGAGTCAGCTGATACTCTACGTTAGAGGGTAGCAGGCCGGGGGAAGGGATGACTTCATTTGTCATAAAGGGATCGTCTTTGGCATGAATGATCAGCAGAGGCTTGCGTACGCCCGGCAGCAGCGGCATCGCGCTACAGCGCTGATAATAGTCCGTCGCGTCCAGAAAACCATGCGCACGGGCAGTAATCGCATCATCAAAATCACGCAGTTTCTTAAGCGCCCGCAGCGTCGTGAGATCGACCGGCAGGGTTCCGGGCCAGGCCACCAGTTTACGTTCGGCATTTTGCTTCAGCAGGCCGAGCAGATAGCGCTGATAGACACGGGAGAAGCCCTGCTCCAGCTTCAGGCTGCACGGTTCCAGCATCAGCGGCGCGGAGACGACTACGCCAGCGTCCAGCAGGCAGGCGGTTCCCTGCTGGCCCATCAGGCAGGCAAGCATATTGCCGCCAAGCGAAACGCCGACTGCAGCCGTAGGCACGTGGCCCCACTCATCGTGCAGCCACTGCAAAAAGTAGCTCGCGTCGCCGGTTTCTCCGGAATGGTAGATACGCTCAAGCCGGTTTGGCTCGCCGCTACAGCCGCGAAAATGCATCACCACGCCCAGCCAGCCCCGCGCTTTGCACGCCTGCAAAAGCCCGTGAGCGTAAGGACTGCTGACGTTGCCCTCCAGGCCATGAAACAGCACCACTCTTGGCTTATGCCGGGCCTGATGCGGATCTTCGCTCCACGCGAGATCGACAAAGTCACTGTCCGGCAGCGTCAGCCGCTGCCAGTGCGGCTGAAGCAGCAGACGGCGGCGGACCAGGCGGGGAAGAAGGGTTTGCAGATGCGCATTGCTCATGCCCGGCATTGGCCGGAAACCGGTATTATCAGCGGAGTGAATATTTATGTTCAAAATGCTTGTAGGATTCCAGTCACATTGCTAGCTTCGACACGTTGTTACCGATCATGGGATGAGGAGCATCCGTTCAAATGGAACTGAGTTTGTTTTTATCTATGCTGGGTTTTCTCTGGGTCGCCGCGATCACGCCAGGCCCTAATAATATGTTACTCACCGCCTCCGGCGCCAACTTTGGTTTCTGGCGATCGCTCTGGCTGCTGTTCGGCATCATGCTCGGCATGCAGATTATGCTGCTGATGGTGGCATTTGGGGTGGGAGGGCTGATTCTGCTTTATCCTTCCCTGCACCTCTTTCTCAAAATCGCCGGTAGCGCGTATCTGCTCTGGCTGGCGTGGAAAATCGCCACCGCCGCCTATGAGAAGCTTGAAGTGGAAGAGGCGCCCGTGGCACCGATGCCGTTCTGGCAGGGGGGGCTGCTCCAGCTGATCAATCCAAAAGCCTGGCTGATGGCGCTGGGCGCGGTCGCCAGCTTCAGTCTGGCCGGGGAGGCTTACGGGCAGTCGGTGATCGCCATCAGTATCGGCATGGCGCTGGTCAATCTGGTTTCCGGCATCATCTGGCTGGGATTTGGTTCACTGATTGGCCGTATTCTTCGCAGCCGCCGGGCGTGGAAAATCTTTAATCTGTCGATGGGATTACTGACCGCCGCCTGCGTACTGCTGATCTGGCACTGAAAATTTCCCCGTTATGCAGAGTAAAAGCTATCGTCAGCGGCGATAGCTTTTTTTATTCCTACTGCTGCACTTTCTCTGTTTCCCGGAATAAAAAATTTCACGCCTGACAGTGTCTGCTAACTGCTGGGGATTGCCCCAATAATGGCAGGAAAAGCGGTAATGACTCCAATTTATTGGTAATGGTTTATCGTCAGATAATGCCCGATGAATTTGTCATGCAGTTCCACCGGTTTTGAGAACGACAGCGACTTCCTGCCCAGCCTTGCCAGATGCTGCCTCAGATTCAGGTTATGCCGCTCAATTCGCTGCGTGTATCGCTTGCTGATGACGTGCAGCTTCCCCTTCAGGCGTGACTCATACAGCGGCCATCCGTCAGTCATGCATACCATCACGTCAAAAGCCGACAACAGACTTAAAAGACGCTCCAGTGTGGCTTTGGTGCGAGCACCAAAAACGTGTGCCACGACCGTCTTGCGTATCCTGTCATACGTATAAAACAGCCAGCGTTGGTTACGCACAATGCCTTCAGTAGCGGAGCAGGAGGGGCAGCAGACGGAGACGGAAGCCAAAGGAGCACCTCAAAAACACCATCATATATTAAATCAGTAAGTTGGTAGCATTACCGCTTTTGCCGTTGAGTATATCAAAGGCGCTTTTGCGGGGCTGGATGAAGAAAATGGTGAAGTGCTATTCCTGTTAGCTTTACGCCGCCTGGTTGAGGCTCGAGGTGGGGTTAGTAAAATTGCCGTCGAAACCAAACTGAAACGCGAAACGCGCTATAGAACGCTTTCTGAGCGCGGCAATCCCACTATCAGCACCACTAAAAAAATAATCAATGCGGCGGGTATTCATTTTGCTGAGTTGACCGGGTGAATGAAATACTCGCCACGTTGCGCAGCAGCGAGCATTGCTGGTTATTCAAACCTTAGCCATTAAAATCCAACTACCATCGCTTGTGGTGAAAAAATATCTTTGAATCCTTCGCGCACCAGTAATTCCGGGCTGATTTCAGCGATGGTTTTAGCGCCGGTCAGCGTCATCGCCACACGCATCTCTTTTTCAATTAAGTTCAGCAGGTTGGTTACACCAGCCTGGCCATGGGTTGCCAACGCATACAAATAAGCGCGGCCTAACAGACAGGTATCAGCTCCAAGCGCAATCATGCGCACCACATCCAGCCCACTGCGGATACCACTATCGGCAAGAATCGCGATATCGCCTTTGACGGCATCGGCAATGGCGGGCAGGGCGCGGCAGGATGAAAGCACACCATCGAGTTGGCGGCCACCGTGGTTTGATACCACTATCCCATTAGCGCCAAAGCGCACCGCATCTTTCGCATCTTGCGGGTCGAGAATGCCTTTAATGATCATTGGGCCATCCCAGAATTCACGGATCCACTCCAGGTCACTCCAGGAAATTGACGGGTCGAAATTATTCGCCAGCCAGCCAATGTAATCTTCGAGCCCGGTGGGTTTCCCCAGATATGTTGAGATATTCCCTAAATCATGCGGGCGACCGTTCAGGCCCACGTCCCACGCCCATTGCGGATGCGTCACCGCTTGCCAGTAACGGCGCAATGCAGCATGTTGCCCGCTCATACCAGAATGCGCATCGCGATAACGCGCTCCTGGTGTTGGCATATCGACGGTAAACACAAGCGTTGAACACCCGGCAGCTTTCGCACGCTCCAGCGCATTACGCATGAAGCCACGGTCTTTTAAGACATAAAGTTGGAACCACATCGGGCGGTCGATTGCAGGTGCCACTTCTTCAATCGGACACACAGAAACAGTAGAAAGCGTAAATGGAATGCCTTTCGCTGCAGCCGCTTTGGCCGCCTGCACTTCGCCACGGCGGGCATACATTCCGCATAACCCAACGGGAGCGAGCGCTACGGGCATCGACAGCGTTTCGTTAAACAGTTTGGTTTCAAGGCTTAACGCGGACATGTTTTTAAGTACGCGCTGCTTTAACGCCACTTCTGCCAGATCGTCAACGTTGCGACGTAGCGTGTGTTCGGCATAGGCACCACCGTCAATATAGTGGAATAAAAATGGCGGCAGAATACGCTTTGCAGCAGCGCGGTAGTCAGATGCAGCGGAAATAATCATGGATTTGCGTCCCTTAAAACGTCGGTGTCTTCATCAGGCAGGCGGCTGATTCGCGCCTGTCGCGCTTCGTCTTCATGCAGGTTTTTAATGGTGGTGTGGACAAACCCGAGGTGCTTTTTCGCCGCCAGACGAGCGCGTTCCGGGTCTCCTACCAGAATGGCCTGCAACAGTTCGTTATGCTGTTCGGTAAGCCCGGCAAAAATAGCCGGCACGGTGTACATACGCTGGCGGCTGTGCATCACCGAAGATTGCAGTAAATCGAAAAAACCGCGCATCGTCTGGAGTAGCACGATGTTGTGTGAGGCTTCGGCAATGGCCAGGTGAAAACGCACGTCAGCCTGGGCCGCGAGATCTGGATCGTCGCTTTCTTTGAATTTTAGCGTGGCGTCAAAACAGGCGATGAGCTTCTCTTTATCGGCAGGTGTTGCCCGTTGAGCGGCATACCATGCGGTGCTGGCTTCTATCGCGTGGCGTGCTTCTAAAATGTCGTAACGGTAATTGGGGTCATCTTCCACCAGGGTTTTCAACGGCTGGACGATTCGTTGTTCTGACCACGCCTGAACTTCGTGGCGCACAAAAGTACCGCCACCGCGGCGACTAATTAGAATGCCTTCGCTAATCAGCTTTTGAATTGCTTCGCGAATTGATGACCGCGATACCCCCATTTCAGCCGCAAGTTGGCGTTCGGCGGGCAACCGCATGCCCGCCTCCAGTTTACGCTCACTAATTAATACTTTAACGCGCTCGACCAGGTGGTCGGCCAGGCGCGGTTGAGTGGTCATCATGGAATCATCCAGGTTAAAACATAAGCCTGAAGTGTGGTGATGACACCGACCATACAGGTGAAAATCAGGCTGTGTTTGACGGTAAAACGGAACAAGTCCGATTCCCTACCCACCAGGCCAACAGCGGCACAGGCGATAGCGATAGACTGCGGCGAAATCATTTTGCCAGTGACGCCACCGGTAGTGTTGGCGGCAACCAGCAGCAAGTCAGACACACCAATTTGTTGCGCGGTCGTGGCCTGTAGCGCAGCGAACAAGGCGTTTGATGACGTATCGGAGCCGGTCAGGAACACACCTAACCAGCCAAGGAATGGTGAGAAGAAGGTAAAGGCATGGCCGGTGTGCGCCAGTGCGAGTGCGAGCGTTGCCGAAAGGCCTGAGTAGTTGGAGATAAACGCAAAGGCTAACACCATGCCGATGGAATAAATCGGAAGCGCCAGTTCTTTAAGTGTTTCACCGAATGTCTCAATCGCTGCTTTTGGCTTCATGCGCAGGTAAACCATGGAAATGAGTGCCGCAACCAGAATCGCGGTGCCCGTTGCGGAGAACCAGTCAAATTTGTATACCGCTGCATAGGCCATGCTTTGTGCCACAACCGGTGGCATTTTGACGACCATTTTGTCGAGGAACGGCACGGAGATATTGAATACCCAGTCAGCCATTGCGCCGCCCGGCGCAAACAGTGCTTTGAACGGGGGAATACTCCACAAGGTGACGGTTGCCGTCAGAAAGATAAATGGCATCCAGGCGCGAATCACCTGGCCTGCTGTATAGTTTTTGCGGACGAGTGTCTGGTCAGTCACCGACGCGCCAATATCGCCAAAACGGAAAATGTGAACTGGCTTCCAGACGCGCAGAAACGTGGTCAAACACACCAGTGAAACCAGTGAGGAGATAATATCCGGCAGTTCTGGCCCCAGGAAATTTGAGCTAAGATATTGCGCGATAGCAAACGAACCGCCCGCGACGATAACCGCAGGCCATGTCTCTTTAATGCCGCGCCACCCATCCATAATTGCCATGATCCAGAACAGCACAATCATGGTCAGGAACGGTAACTGGCGGCCGACCATCTGGCCGATTTCAAAGCTGTCGAGCCCGGTAACCTGGCCTGCGACGATAATAGGAATTCCCATTGCCCCAAACGCCACCGGAGCGGTGTTTACAATCAGGCAAAGACCTGCGGCATACAGCGGGTTAAAGCCGAGGCCAACCAGCAATGCGGCGGTAATCGCCACCGGAGCACCAAAACCTGCGGCTCCTTCAAGGAATGCACCGAAGCAGAAGCCAACAATCAGCATTTGCAGGCGTTGGTCAGGAGTAATGGAAAGAATCGACGAGCGGATAATGTCGAATTGCCCCGTTTTTACCGAGATTTTATAGACGAAAACGGCGGCGATAATAATCCAGGCAATTGGCCACAGCCCGTAGAAGAAACCGTACACCACAGACGATAACGCGCGGTCAAACGGCATACGGTAGAAAAATAATGCGACTAACAAGGCCAGGCCGACGGTAATTGTGGCGGCGGTGTAGCCCTTCATACGCAGTTTAATCAATGCGAAGAAGAAGAAAATAATCGGAATAGCGGCGATGAGGCTCGATAGCCAGATGTTACCTGCGGGGTCGTAGACTTGTTGCCAGGCTTGCATGCAGGGACTCTCCAGAACGTGATGTGTTTATTATTATTCGCTTAATTGGTAGGACCAATATTGCGATATAGGATAAGTTATACGTAAAGGTTAATCTCTTGTTAATTTATGGCAATGCTACTGCTGCATTTTTTGCCCTTATGCCCAAAGAGGTCACAATTTTGATGGTATTGGTAGGACCAATATCAGCGGCGATAAACAGTAACAGGCTGACGCCCATTACCGGCAGGCAGTAGCCGAAAAGCAACGCGATTATCACCACACCTACACGCCACGCACCAGGCAGTGCCAGCCATGCCTCACACAGGGTTTGTGCGGGGTTGCTCGCAGAAACCGCCGGACGTTTTAACCACCACATGCGATAACCGAAAATCACCATCGCGCACAGACCCAAACCAAACGCTGCCAATAACAACTGGTTTGCCAGCCCGAAAAGTACGTCCATGTGGGCATCAATTCCCCAACGAGTGAGCTTGGCCACTAACGGGAAATCAGCAAACCGGGTGCGGTCAATCACCCGGAAAGTCGTAGGATCGACGGCTGCGGTATCGACGTGTGTCGGCCAGGCGCGGTCGATTTCAGTCACCGTCCAGGCTTTATCTGCCAAGCGAGAAGGGCGAATCTCTATTTTGTTTGATTCAATACCAGCTGCGCGCAGCGGCAAGTACGTTATCCCAGATATTGTCATCTATTTGCGGCATCACCATGCCAGGCATCATGGCGTGGTGTTCTGCGTGTGGGTCGTGGTGCGGCTGCACGGTTTGTGCGACTAATGCAGTATTTACCTGTGGTGTCATCCAGCCCAGAGCGCCTCGCATCTTGTCGATATTTCCGCCTGCCCATTGCGACCAGGTGAGTCCGGTGGCAGAGAAAAACAGCAGGCCAAGTAACAATGTAGCCCCAGCGTAATGTGTCAGTGGCGCGCTTTTCTTTGCGGGATTTGCCGTACTTTGCGCTTTCTTTTGGGTCTGGAAGTCAGCCACAGCACCACACCGCCGAGCGCAGCAACCCAAAGCCAGGATGCAGCAAGTTCACTATAAAGTCGGTCAGTATCGCCCAGTAGCAATGCGCGGTGAAATTGGTCAATCCATGTGCGTAAAGGCAGTACACCACTGGTGCCGTACACCGTCATATCACCCTGAATGGTAAGTGTTAAAGGCGAGACAAAAATAGCGCGGGATTCAGACTCGCCAAGCTCCGGGTCAACAAACTGCACCCGCGTGGTATCGCCAGACTCTGGTGCTGGGCGCACCACAAAGACGCTGACATCGACGCCTATATATTGACGTGCAGCCGCTATTTGCTGTGAAAGTGTCTGGTTATGGGCAAGGTCTTTGGTAATGCTACCAACTTACTGGTTTAATATATGATGGTGTTTTTGAGGTGCTCCTGTGACTTCCGTCTCCGTCTGCTGCCCCTCCTGCTCCGCTACTGAAGGCATTGTGCGTAACCAACGCTGGCTGTTTTATACGTATGACAGGATACGCAAGACGGTCGTGGCACACGTTTTTGGTGCTCGCACCAAAGCCACACTGGAGCGTCTTTTAAGTCTGTTGTCGGCTTTTGACGTGATGGTATGCATGACTGACGGATGGCCGCTGTATGAGTCACGCCTGAAGGGAAAGCTGCACGTCATCAGCAAGCGATACACGCGGCGAATTGAGCGGCATAACCTGAATCTGAGGCAGCATCTGGCAAGGCTGGGCAGGAAGTCGCTGTCGTTCTCAAAACCGGTGGAACTGCATGACAAATTCATCGGGCATTATCTGACGATAAACCCTTACCAATAAATTGGAGTCATTATCCGTTTTTGGCACAAAGCGGACGAACAATTCATGTCTTACGCTATTCAACGAGCACATCAAATTAACCATGAGCCATACAATCTACTTCTTAACTTCAACCCCCAACCGCTCTAACTCTTTCCGTCCAAGCGTCTTCAGCCAGTTTCCAAGACTCATCCCCGCCGCTTTCGCTGCAACTTCAAACTGTGCTTTCAGCTCAGGTGCGAGCCGGATCTGAAATGTTGGAGAAAGCCCGTTTCCCTTAGGGTTTTTGTCATATTTGAGCGTTGACATGCAGCAGCGCACTCCTCAGTATAATATCCGTATCGTACGTACACTTCGACGATATTTATTCTTGAGCAACGCCCCGGCAGTGGTGCAACACATACCGAGGCGTTTAACCAAAACGTTAAAGGAGTTAACGCAATGGCTGTTTCCGATAGTATCACAACCCCCTGTCATGAAATCATCTGTCCGGTGCCAGAATGTGAGCCATCTTTCGACACGCTTCTGAAAATTCCTCTTGGCACGACGATGGATCTCTTCCAGATGCTCGACTGCTGCCAGAACCTGGTAGATGCGCTTATTGATACCAGTGATAACCCTAGCCGTATGGCGCTTTGCGGCAGGTTGTACGCTGCGCTAAAGGTATTAAAGGTTGTGCTGAAGGCTCCGCTACCCGCTTATCTGATTGAGCACTTAACGGCAGATGAAGCGAAAGAAGAGGGTTATCACTGCCCGCTCTCCACAGACTCTGAAACCCTGCGGGAATATTGCGCGGCGTTAACCCTGCTGTTATTACAGCGTCAGCAGTCGCCAGAGCAGGAAGAGCAGATCACAGGTTTGCTGTATGAGTTAATCGGCGTACTGAATGAGGATTTAAAAGCACCGCGATTTGTCCACACCGCAGACGGGCTGATGATGACTGGCGCTGTCAGGCCGTCGGGAATGCATTAACAGAGCAGGGCGGATAAGTTTGCCTTATCCGCCTTAAAACAAACAAAAATATGTTCAGTAAACAGCGTACTGGTCCGCATAAGAGCATCTGAGCAGGCTGTGGCGTCTCAGCGGGAGACCGGGACAGCAGGTGCCAGGGCTGGTGAGAGGCAAACAGAGGCGCTCTTTTTAAGCAAAGAAAGGGAAGCCCTGTTCGTTGCAGACGGTGAACGCGTCTGTCCGGCTACATAAGTAGCGCGAACGGCACAGCCCTCAGAAGCCTCCCTGCTGGAGGCTCTCCAGAACCACTCAGGAGGTCAGCATCGCCTCCAGCGTTTCCTGAGCGTCGAGCCACGCCATTTCGCACTCCTCCAGACTGGATTTCGCCTCCGCCTGCTGTTTCAGCGCTGCGGTAAGGTCGGCCTTGCGGCTCTGCTCATAGAGGGTGGCGTCAGCCAGTTTCGCTTCCGCCTCTGCCAGCTGCGCGTTCAGCTTCTCCATCTGTTTTTCGAGCTTTTCGATCTGTTTACGCAGCGGCTGGGTCTGCGTCCGCAGCTCCGCCTCACGACGTTTCTGATCTTTACGCGCCTGGGCGCTGTTCCCGTTATCCGGCTTCGGCTCGCTGTCGGTAACCTGCTTTTGCCCGTCGCTGAGCCACTGCTGATAGTCCTCCAGATCGCCATCAAAAGCCTCTACTTTGCTGTCATGCACCAGATAGAGATCGTCGGTCGTGGATCGCAGAAGATGGCGATCGTGCGAGACAACCACCAGGGCACCCTCGAAATCGATCAGCGCTTCGGTCAGCGCCTGGCGCATATCCAGATCCAGATGGTTTGTCGGTTCATCAAGCAGGAGCAGGTTAGGGCGCTGCCAGACGATTAACGCCAGCACCAGACGCGCTTTCTCACCACCCGAGAAACGTTCGGTAATCTCGGTGACTTTGTCGCCCTGAAAACCAAAACCGCCCAGATAGTCACGCAGCTGCTGCTCAAGAACTTTCGGCGCCAGGCGCACGAGATGCTGTAACGGAGACTCATCCGCCCGCAAAAACTCCAGCTGATGCTGGGCGAAATAGCCGAGCTTAATGCCTTTTGCCAGCCCGATGTCACCTTTAAGCGGTGCCAGCTCGCCCGCCAGCAGCTTAATCAGCGTCGATTTGCCAGCGCCGTTGCGCCCCAGCAGGCCGATGCGTGAACCGGGCACCAGGTTCAGCTTGATGGAGTCCAGAATGATGCGCTCGCCGTAGCCTGCGCTGACCTTTTCCATATTCAGCAGCGGATTAGGCAGGCTTTCCGGCGCGCGGAAGCTGAAGGTGAAGGGATTATCGACATGGGCGGGCGCAATCAGCTCCATCCGCTCAAGCATCTTAATCCGGCTTTGCGCCTGTTTGGCCTTGCTGGCTTTTGCCTTGAAGCGATCGATAAAGCTTTGCAGGTGAGCGACTTTCTGCTGCTGATTTTCAAACATCGACTGCTGCTGTGACAGTTTAGTCGCGCGCTGAATTTCAAACGAGCTGTAGTTGCCGGTGTACTCAAAAATCGTCTGCTGCTCGATATGTAAGATCTTATCCACCACCGGGTCCAGAAAGTCCCGATCGTGAGAAATCAGGATCAACGTCCCCTGATAGCTTTTCAGCCAGCGCTCCAGCCAGATCACCGCATCGAGATCCAGGTGGTTAGTCGGTTCATCGAGCAACAGCAGGTCAGAGCGGCAAATCAGCGCCTGGGCCAGGTTAAGGCGCATCCGCCAGCCGCCCGAAAAGTCACTGACCGGGCGCTGAAGCTGATCCTGGGAAAAGCCCAGGCCGTTAAGCAGGCTCGCCGCGCGGGACTGCATGGTCCAGGCCTGAATCGCATCCAGCTTGCCGTGAAGGATGGCGATCGCGTTGCCGTCGTCAGCCTCGTTAGCCCGCGCCAGATCCGACTCAAGCTGACGAAACTCACGGTCGCCGTCGATAACGTATTCAATGGCCGGCACGGCAAGCGCTGGCGTTTCCTGGTTCACCCAGGCCAGCGACCAGTTGCCGGGATAGCTAAAGCTGCCTGCATCGGCGCTTATCTCGTTCTTAAGCAGCGACAGCAGCGTGGATTTGCCGCAGCCGTTTTTCCCCACCAGGCCGACTTTCTGGCCGGGATTGATGGTGGCGGTGGCATTATCCAGCAGTACGCGGACACCGCGTCGAATTTGTAACGAGGAGAAGACAATCATAAGCGCCGTTATATAAGAATATGTTAAATTAAACGTTCAATTTTGTATTCGGGATCCAGGATTCCGTTACGTCGGGCATGGTAGCGGAAATTCCCCGCTGTGACGACGATTTGGAGGGGATGATGTTGCAGCCACCCAAAGTTTTGCTGCTTTACGCTCACCCGGAATCACAAGACTCGATTGCGAATCGCGTTTTGCTACAGCCGGCATGGGAACTGCCTCACGTAACGGTGCACGACCTTTACGCGCATTACCCGGATTTTTTTATTGATATCCACTACGAACAGCAACTGCTTCGTGAGCATGACATCATCATTTTCCAGCACCCACTTTATACCTACAGCTGCCCCGCGCTGCTGAAAGAGTGGCTGGATCGCGTGCTGTCCCGCGGTTTTGCCAGCGGCCCCGGCGGCAACATGCTGGAAGGTAAATACTGGCGCAGCGTCATTACGACCGGTGAGCCTGAGGCGGCCTATCACCAGGAAGGGCTGAACCGCTATCCGATGTCGGACATCATGCGACCGTTTGAACTGACCGCGCAGATGTGCCGGATGCACTGGCTGACGCCAATGATCGTCTACTGGGCGCGACGCCAGACGCCGGGCGAAATGAAAAAATTTGCACAGGCTTACGGCGACTGGCTCGCGTCGCCTTTGCCCAATGGAGGCATCTGAATGGAAGGGCAAACCCTCCTGACCGCGGGCGTGGTCTATCTTTTTGCCGCCGTAATTGCGGTTCCCATTGCCGCCCGGCTCGGCATTGGCGCCGTGCTGGGCTATCTGCTGGCCGGGATCGCTATTGGTCCCTGGGGCCTGGGCTTTATCAGCGATGTAGATGAGATCCTCCATTTTTCCGAGCTGGGCGTCGTCTTCCTGATGTTCATTATCGGGCTGGAGCTGAAGCCCTCGAAACTCTGGGCGCTGCGGCGTTCCATCTTCGGCGTCGGCGCGGCGCAGGTTTTCTTCAGCGCCGCTATTCTGGGCGTGCTGCTCTGGCTGACGGACTTCTCCTGGCAGGCTGCCGTTATTGGCGGGATCGGACTGGCTATGTCCTCAACCGCGATGGCGCTACAGCTGATGCGCGATAAAGGGATGAACCGTAACGAGTCAGGCCAGCTGGGCTTTTCCGTGCTTTTATTCCAGGATCTGGCGGTGATTCCGGCACTTGCTCTGGTGCCTCTGCTGGGAGGAAACGACAGCGGCCATACAGACTGGATGAAGCTTGGTATGAAGGTGCTGGCCTTCGCCGGCATGCTGATCGGCGGCCGCTATCTGCTGCGACCGATGTTCCGTTTTATTGCCGCTTCCGGCGTACGTGAGGTCTTTACGGCGGCAGCGCTGCTGCTGGTGCTTGGCTCGGCACTCTTTATGGATGCGCTGGGGTTATCGATGGCACTCGGAACCTTTATCGCCGGTATTCTGCTGGCGGAGAGTGAGTATCGCCATGAGCTTGAAATCGCGATCGATCCCTTTAAGGGGCTGTTGCTCGGCCTGTTCTTTATTTCGGTAGGCATGGCGCTGAATCTGGGTGTGCTTTATACCCATATTCTGGCCATTCTGCTTGGCGTGGTGACGCTGGTGGCGGTTAAAGCAGGCGTACTCTATCTGCTCTCTCATATTTACGGAATGCGAAGTTCAGAACGGCTCCAGTTTTGCGGCGTGCTGAGCCAGGGAGGCGAATTTGCTTTTGTGCTGTTTTCAGCGGCGTCTTCAGCCAGACTGTTCAGCGGTGACCAGATGCCGCTGTTGCTGGTGACGGTCACGCTCTCAATGATGACGACGCCGCTGTTGATGCAGGGCATCGATAAGATCCTTGCGCGGCGGTTTAACGAAGTTGATGACAGCGCGGAAAAGCCCTTCGTCGCTGACGATAAACCTCAGGTTATCGTGGTTGGATTTGGCCGCTTTGGCCAGGTCGTGGCGCGCTTACTGATGGCGAACGAGAAAAGGATAACCGTACTGGAGCGTGATATCAGTGCGGTCAGTTTGATGCGTAAGTACGGTTACAAAGTATACTATGGGGATGCGAAGGAGCTTGAGCTGCTGCGGGCAGCGGGTGCGGAAACGGCGCAGTCCATCGTTATAACCTGTAATGGCCCGGAAGACTCAATGGAGATTGTTCAGCTCTGTCAGCACCATTTTCCTCATCTGGAAATTCTGGCGCGGGCAAGAGGGCGCGTTGAGGCCCATGAGCTGATTCAGGCTGGCGTGACGCAGTTCTCGCGTGAAACCTTTTCCAGTGCGCTGGAGCTGGGTCGCAAGAGCTTAATCTCACTGGGTATGCATCCGCATCAGGCCTTCAGAGCGCAGCAGCACTTTCGCCGTCTGGATATGCGGATGCTGCGCGATCTGATGCCGAACCATGCGGACAGCCAGCAGATTTCCCGCGTGAAAGAAGCGCGTCGCGAGCTTGAGGATATCTTCCAGGCTGAAATGCAGCACGAAAAACACCAGTTTGACGGCTGGGACGGATTTGAATAGGAGTCCATATGCGTAAACGTTTTATTGCCGGCGCAACCTGCCCGAAGTGTCAGGCGAAAGATACCCTGGCCCTCTGGCAGGAAAATAATGTCGATGTGGTAGAATGTGTGAAATGCGGCCATCAGATGCGCGAAGCGGATAAGCAGGTTCGTGAGCAGGTTCGCACAAACGAGCAAGTGATAGGAATTTTTCATCCCGAGTAGCGTTATGGCTCAGCTTTTTTTAAGCTGTACCCTGCAACGGCGTTGAAATTCGTTACAATAGGCGCAATTAAGAGTCTTACAGGTTGGCTAAAGGCCAACAACTACAGGGCTCAAGGCTCTCAAACGGTTAGGAGTAATCATGAAAGTAGCAAAAGACCTGGTGGTCAGCCTGGCATACCAGGTACGTACAGAAGACGGTGTGTTGGTTGACGAGTCTCCGGTGAGCGCACCGTTGGACTATCTGCACGGTCATGGTTCCCTGATTTCCGGTCTGGAAAAAGCGCTGGAAACCCATGAGGCTGGTGATAAGTTTGAAGTGCATATTGCCGCGAACGAAGCCTATGGCCAGTATGATGACAATCTGGTTCAGCGTGTCCCGAAAGATGTTTTCATGGGCGTTGATGAGTTGCAGGTCGGCATGCGCTTCCTGGCAGAAACCGATCAGGGTCCCGTGCCGGTTGAAATCACCGAAGTGGAAGATGAGCACGTTGTGGTTGACGGTAACCATATGCTGGCGGGTCAGGATCTGAACTTCAACGTCGAAGTGGTTGCCATCCGTGAAGCAACCGAAGAAGAACTGGCGCATGGTCACGTTCATGGTGAGAACGACCATCATCATGACCACGATCACGATCATGACCACGGTAAAGGTGGTTGCGGTACCGGCGGCTGCGGCTGCAGCCACTAAGCGTTTAGCGCTAAACTAAACAAGAGGGCGGGTTTTTTACCCGCCTTTTTTATTGGCTTCACGCCGACAATACCTCTCCCCGCAACCATTTTCCCTTCTCACCACAGCGCTGGCTTTTGTACTGCCAGGCCACACGGTGATACCTCAATGACTAAATCCCGGCGCAAAAAAACGGCTGATTTATGGGGGAACGCAGCTCCAGCCTGATGCAGTGTAGGGCAGGGCACATCCTCCGGGCTGCCAGTTAAACATTGTCTGCATGCTTGTTCTGTCGACTGGCGTATTAATAATGCGGTGGCGGGACCTCTTCAGACTGCGAAGCGATCATTGAAGGGGCTGCTGACTTTAATTTGTCAGTAAGCAAACGCATTTGCTCACGCAGACGCGCCATTTCAAGCTGATGATGAATCACCGTCTGGTTAAGCTCTTCGATGGTGTGATCCTGAAAAGCCAGCCGGCTTTCCAGCATCTCCAGCCGCTGTTCAAACAATGATTGTTGCATACGCTTTCCCCTTGTTACTTCACGGGCCGTTATAATGGCCGAATTATCTGATTCTAACGAGAACAGGGTGGCTGAGACAGGGTTTTTGCCCTTATTTTCAGTAGGTGCTGTTGAAAAAGCCACTCAGCGACTGCATGTCAGTTGTGAAACTTTCTTTCAGGTATGAGGTCGGAAGTTAACTTAGTTTTCATTGCGAGATTGTGTAGTTTTCTCGCGCACAGTTATAGTACTGGTTCAGGTCAGTACACGATTCCCGAGGTGAGAGGCTTCGGTTTTGGAGAAATGGATGAAATCACTGTTTAAAGTCACACTGTTAGCCACCACCATGGCCGTAGCGCTTAATGCGCCGATGACGATGGCTGCCGAAACGACGGCTGCTGCCGAAACGACGGCGGCTCAACAGGCACCGAAGAATAGCGCGTTCAAAAATGATGACCAGCAGTCTGCTTATGCGCTGGGTGCATCTCTGGGCCGCTACATGGAAAACTCGCTGAAAGAACAGGAAAAACTGGGCATCGCGCTGGATAAAGATCAGCTGATCTCTGGCGTTCAGGACGCATTCGCCGGGAAAAGTAAGCTTTCCGATCAGGAAATCGAGCAGACTCTGCAGTCGTTTGAAGCCCGCGTGAAAGGGGCCGCTCAGGCGAAAATGGAGAAAGATGCAAAAGAGAATACTGAAAAAGGTAACGCTTTTGCTGCCAAGTTCGCACAAGAGGACGGCGTGAAGAAGACCGAATCTGGCCTGCTTTACAAGGTTGAGAAAGAGGGCAATGGTGCGACACCGAAAGACAGCGATACCGTGGTTGTAAACTACAAAGGCACGCTGATTGACGGTAACGAATTCGATAATTCTTACACGCGCGGTGAGCCACTCTCTTTCCGTCTGGACGGCGTCATTCCGGGCTGGACTGAAGGCCTGAAGCACGTGAAAAAAGGCGGTAAGATCAAGCTGGTCATCCCACCGCAGCTGGCCTACGGTAAAAACGGCGTTCCTGGCATTCCGGCGAACTCCACGCTGGTGTTTGATGTTGAGCTGCTTGATATCAAACCAGCCGCTAAAGCGGATGCGAATGCGGAAAAACCTGCACCAGCCGCTGAGGCAACCAAGGCTCAGTAATGCCTTCCGCCGCCGCCTTTGTGCGGCGGCACATCTTCTTTGATCCCGCTTGTGTTCCCTGCTTTTTCTGCGCTCCCCGGCATTTCATGACAAAGGTCAGGACAGGCGTTTCTGATATTTGATAAACTCTCCCCACGCATTTTTTCAGTATGAGTCTGCCCTGGCGCCGAGCGACAGGCTCTTGTAAAGGGTGGTGTCTTAATGTCTGGTTCAATTTTTACCGGTGATGTTGCCGATCTGGCGCTGCTGGAGCAGCGGCCCTTTGAGCAAACTGACTTCGCTATTCTCAAATCTTATGAGGCGGTCGTGGATGGTTTAGCGATGCTGATCGGCTCTCACTGTGAAATCGTACTGCACTCGCTGGAGGATCTGAACTGCTCGGCGGTCAGGATTGCCAATGGGGAGCATACCGGGCGAAAAATCGGATCTCCCATTACCGATCTCGCTCTGCGTATGTTGCATGACATGAGCGGCGCTGACAGTAACGTCTCCCGAGCCTATTTTACCCGCGCAAAAAGCGGCGTGCTGATGAAGTCGGTGACCATCGCTATCCGCAACGGTCAGCAGCGGGTCATAGGGCTGTTGTGTATCAATATGAATCTGGATGTGCCTTTTTCACAGATCATGTCCACCTTTATGCCGCCGGAAATTCAGGAAGTGGCCTCGTCCGTCAATTTCGCGTCGTCGGTGGAAGATCTGGTTATGCAGACGCTGGAGTTTACGATTGAAGAGGTGAGCGCCGATCGCAACGTTTCCAATAACGCCAAAAACCGCCAGATTGTGCTGAATCTCTATGAGAAGGGCATCTTCGATATTAAAGATGCGATCAATCAGGTCGCTGAACGACTGAATATCTCCAAGCACACCGTCTATCTCTACATTCGCCAGTTTAAAAACGGCGATTTTCAGGGGCAGGAGCGCTGATGCGCTTTACCCTTCTGGTCACGGGCCCTGCCTATGGCACACAGCAGGCAAGCAGCGCCTACCAGTTTGCCCAGGCGTTACTCGCAGGCGGCCATGAGCTGGAAAGCGTATTTTTTTATCGCGAGGGCGTACTGAACGCCAGCACGCTGACTTCCCCGGCAAACGATGAATTTCATCTCACCGCTGCCTGGCAGACGCTGCACCAGGAGAAGGGCATTGCCCTGAATATCTGTGTGGCGGCTGCGCTGCGTCGCGGCGTGACGGATGAGCAGGAAGCCGAAAACCAGGGACTGCCCGCAGCCAATCTCGCAGATGGTTTTCAGCTCACGGGGCTGGGCGCTCTCGCAGAGGCGGCGCTGAGCTGCGAAAGGCTGGTGCAGTTTTGATGAATCGTATCGCCTTTCTGTTCACCCAGGCCCCCCACGGCAACAGTGCCGGCCGGGAAGGGCTGGATGCCGTACTGGCAACATCGGCGCTGAGTGAGGAGATTGCCCTGTTTTTTGTCAGCGACGGGGTGTTACAGCTCAATATCGGCCAGACGCCGGAAAAAATTCTTGCGCGCGATTACATCGCCACTTTTGGTGTCTTACCTCTGTATGATATTGAGCGTTGCTATGTGTGCGCCGCTTCGCTTGCCGAGCGCGGTTTGTCACCCGATGCAGAAAGAGTCTTGCCGGTGGAAGTGCTCGAACCGCAGGCATTACGGGCGGAGCTGGCACGCTACGATCGAATTATTTCGTTCTGAGGAGACTATGCTCCATATCCTGAACCAATCCCCTTTTAAAAGTGATTTCAATGCGTTGCTAAGGATGCTGGCGCAGGGTGACGAGGTACTGCTCATCCAGGATGGCGTGCTGGCCGCGCTGGAAGCCAGCCAGGCCCTTGAGTCTTTGCTGCTAGCCCCCATATCACTTTATGTTCTGCAGGATGACGTCAGCGCGCGTGGCCTTTCTGCTCACATTTCAACCAGAGCGGCCGCGGTAAGCTATACTGATTTCGTCGAGCTGACAGTAAAACATCCCCAACAAATGACCTGGTAAGAAAGGATATCCTGGTTATTTCTTGACACCTTTTCTGCTCAGCCCTAAAATTCCGCGTCCTCGTTATACCACGAGGCGATTTATCACGTGTTTACGAAGCAAAAGCAAATCCCAGGAGCTATTTAATGGCAACAGTTAATCAGCTGGTTCGCAAACCACGCGTACGTAAAGTTGCAAAAAGCAACGTACCTGCGCTGGAAGCCTGCCCGCAGAAACGTGGTGTATGTACTCGTGTATATACTACTACCCCTAAAAAACCGAACTCAGCACTGCGTAAAGTATGCCGTGTTCGCTTAACCAACGGTTTTGAAGTTACCTCCTACATCGGCGGTGAAGGTCATAACCTGCAGGAACACTCCGTGATCCTGATCCGTGGCGGTCGTGTTAAAGACTTGCCAGGTGTGCGTTACCACACCGTCCGTGGCGCGCTGGACTGCTCAGGTGTTAAAGACCGTAAGCAGGCTCGCTCCAAGTACGGCGTGAAGAAGCCAAAGGCTTAATGGTTCTCCGTTAAGTAAGGCCAAACGTTTTATCTTAAATGTCATAATAAACTCGTAGAGTTTTGGACAATCCTGAATTAACAACGGAGTATTTCCATGCCACGTCGTCGCGTTATTGGTCAGCGTAAAATCCTGCCGGATCCTAAGTTCGGATCAGAGCTGCTGGCTAAATTTGTAAACATCCTGATGGTAGATGGTAAAAAATCTACAGCTGAATCAATCGTCTATACCGCGCTTGAGACCCTGGCTCAGCGTTCAGGTAAAAACGAACTGGAAGCATTTGAAGTAGCCCTGGACAATGTCCGCCCAACCGTCGAAGTTAAATCCCGTCGCGTTGGTGGTTCTACTTATCAGGTACCAGTTGAAGTCCGTCCGGTTCGTCGTAATGCTCTGGCAATGCGTTGGATCGTTGAAGCTGCTCGTAAACGCGGTGATAAATCTATGGCTCTGCGCCTGGCGAACGAACTTTCTGACGCTGCTGACAACAAAGGTACAGCAGTTAAGAAACGTGAAGACGTTCACCGTATGGCCGAAGCCAACAAGGCGTTCGCTCACTACCGCTGGTAACGGCTCAGTAGTTGTTATTAACCCAGCGGGCGTTCCAATAAGTCCGCTGGGCTTTACTAACTTAGAACGTCCGAGAATCAGAGGAATCAAATGGCTCGTACAACACCCATTACACGCTACCGTAACATCGGTATCAGTGCACACATCGACGCCGGTAAGACCACTACTACCGAACGTATCCTGTTCTACACCGGTGTAAACCATAAAATCGGTGAAGTTCATGATGGCGCAGCCACCATGGACTGGATGGCGCAGGAGCAGGAGCGTGGTATTACCATTACCTCCGCAGCGACTACCGCGTTCTGGTCTGGTATGGCTAAGCAGTTCGAGCCGCACCGCGTGAACATCATTGACACCCCTGGACACGTTGACTTCACCATCGAAGTAGAACGTTCCATGCGTGTTCTCGACGGCGCAGTAATGGTTTACTGTGCGGTTGGTGGTGTTCAGCCACAGTCTGAGACCGTATGGCGTCAGGCTAACAAATATAAAGTTCCACGCATCGCGTTCGTTAATAAAATGGACCGCATGGGTGCTAACTTCCTGAAAGTTGTTGGTCAGATTGAAGCGCGTCTGGGTGCAACTCCGGTTCCTCTGCAGCTGGCTATCGGCGCAGAAGAGCACTTCACCGGCGTTGTTGACCTGGTGAAAATGAAAGCGATCAACTGGAACGACGCTGACGCAGGCGTGACCTTCGATTACGAAGAGATCCCAGCCGATATGCAGGAGCTGGCCGAAGAATGGCGCCAGAAACTGATCGAAGCTGCAGCCGAAGGCTCTGACGAGCTGATGGAGAAGTTCTTTGGTGGCGAAGAGCTGACCGAAGAAGAGATCAAATCTTCTCTGCGTAAGCGCGTACTGAACAACGAAATCATTCTGGTTACCTGTGGTTCTGCATTTAAGAACAAAGGTGTTCAGGCTATGTTGGATGCGGTTATCGAATATCTGCCGTCCCCAACTGACGTTACCGCGATCAACGGTATGCTGGATGATGGCAAAGATACCCCAGCTGTTCGTCACTCAGATGATGACGAGCCGTTTGCTGCGCTGGCGTTTAAAATCGCTACCGACCCGTTTGTAGGTAACCTGACGTTCTTCCGCGTGTACTCCGGTATCGTTAACTCCGGTGACACCGTGTATAACCCGGTTAAATCTGCGCGTGAGCGTCTGGGCCGTATCGTACAGATGCACGCCAACAAACGTGAAGAGATCAAAGAAGTTCGTGCAGGCGATATCGCCGCGGCTATCGGTCTGAAAGACGTAACTACTGGTGACACCCTGTGTGACCCGGATAACGTCATCATTCTGGAGCGTATGGAATTCCCTGAGCCGGTAATCTCCATCGCGGTTGAACCAAAAACCAAAGCTGACCAGGAAAAAATGGGTCTGGCTCTGGGCCGTCTGGCTAAAGAAGACCCGTCATTCCGCGTATGGACTGACGAAGAAACTAACCAGACTATTATCGCCGGTATGGGTGAGCTGCACCTCGACATCATCGTTGACCGCATGAAGCGTGAATTCAACGTTGAAGCGAACGTGGGCAAACCTCAGGTTGCTTACCGCGAAGCGATTCGCGCGAAAGTGACCGGTATCGAAGGTAAACACGCCAAGCAGTCTGGTGGTCGTGGACAGTACGGTCATGTTGTTATCGATATGTACCCACTGGAGCCGGGCGTTAACCCTAAAGGTTACGAGTTCGTCAACGACATCAAGGGCGGTGTGATTCCAACTGAATACATCCCTGCGGTTGACAAAGGTATCCAGGAGCAGCTGAAATCAGGTCCTCTGGCCGGTTATCCGGTCGTTGATCTGGGTGTTCGCCTGCACTTCGGTTCTTACCATGACGTTGACTCCTCGGAGCTGGCGTTTAAACTGGCTGCTTCTATCGCGTTCAAAGACGGCTTCAAGAAAGCATCACCAGTTCTGCTTGAGCCGATCATGAAGGTTGAAGTTGAAACGCCTGAAGAGAACACTGGTGACGTTATCGGTGACCTTAGCCGTCGTCGTGGTATGCTCAAAGGACAGGAATCTAACGCTACTGGCGTTGAGATTCACGCTGAAGTTCCGCTGTCTGAAATGTTCGGATATGCAACTCAGCTGCGTTCTCTGACTAAAGGCCGTGCTTCATACTCCATGGAGTTCCTGAAGTATGATGATGCGCCGAGCAACGTTGCTCAGGCCGTTATTGAAGCCCGCGGTAAGTAATCGCCGGGTTTAACCAATTGATCCCGTGCTCTCCTTCCCACAGAGGAGAGCACAGAAAGTAAGGAATATCGTCGTGGCTAAAGAAAAATTTGAACGTAACAAACCGCACGTCAACGTTGGTACTATCGGCCACGTTGACCACGGTAAAACTACCCTGACTGCTGCTATCACTTCCGTTCTGGCTAAAACCTACGGTGGTTCTGCACGTGCATTCGATCAGATCGATAACGCGCCTGAAGAAAAAGCTCGTGGTATCACCATCAACACTTCTCACGTTGAATATGACACCCCGACTCGCCACTACGCGCACGTTGACTGCCCAGGCCACGCCGACTATGTGAAAAACATGATCACCGGTGCTGCTCAGATGGACGGCGCTATCCTGGTTGTTGCTGCGACTGACGGCCCTATGCCTCAGACCCGTGAGCACATCCTGCTGGGCCGCCAGGTTGGCGTTCCTTACATCATCGTGTTCCTGAACAAGTGTGACATGGTTGATGATGAAGAGCTGCTGGAACTGGTTGAGATGGAAGTGCGTGACCTGCTGTCACAGTACGACTTCCCGGGCGACGACACCCCAATCGTTCACGGTTCTGCTCTGAAAGCGCTGGAAGGCGACGCAGAGTGGGAAGCGAAAATCATCGAACTGGCTGGCTTCCTGGATTCTTACATCCCAGAACCAGAGCGTGCGATTGATAAGCCGTTCCTGCTGCCAATCGAAGATGTGTTCTCCATCTCCGGTCGTGGTACCGTTGTTACCGGTCGTGTTGAGCGCGGTATCATCAAAGTGGGTGAAGAAGTTGAAATCGTTGGTATCAAAGATACTGCGAAATCTACCTGTACCGGCGTTGAAATGTTCCGCAAACTGCTGGACGAAGGTCGTGCAGGCGAGAACTGCGGCGTTCTGCTGCGTGGTATCAAGCGTGAAGAGATCCAGCGTGGCCAGGTACTGGCTAAGCCGGGCTCAATCAAGCCACACACCCAGTTCGAATCTGAAGTTTACATCCTGTCCAAGGATGAAGGCGGCCGTCATACTCCGTTCTTCAAAGGCTACCGCCCACAGTTCTACTTCCGTACAACTGACGTGACCGGTACCATCGAACTGCCAGAAGGCGTTGAGATGGTAATGCCAGGCGACAACATCAAAATGGTTGTTACCCTGATCCACCCAATCGCAATGGATGACGGCCTGCGTTTCGCCATCCGTGAAGGTGGTCGTACCGTTGGTGCGGGCGTTGTTGCTAAAGTAATCGCATAAGTCGATAGCTTGTAATGACGATGTTCACATCGTCATAGCCTGAAAAAGAGCACTTCGGTGCTCTTTTTTTATGCCCGTAATTTGCAACTAATCCGCTCAGCACAATTGAAATAAAAACGATTCGCATTTACAATATGATCAGAATTTGTACTGGAGCGGTAACTATGTACGTCTGTTTGTGTAATGCGATAAGCGATAAAACCCTTCGTGAAGTTGTACGCCGGTATCAACCTAAATCCATTCAGCATCTGCGCCAGCTGGTGCCAATAGGCAAGCAGTGCGGCAAATGTATCCGCGCTTCACGTGAAATCATGGAAGAAGAGTTGCAGCACGTGCCGCTGTATAAAGAGATCGCCTGATAATACCCCTGGTTTTAACCAGACTTTTTTGACTTCCCCGATTCCGCATCTACGCTCTAATTAACTGGAAGCGGAGGATCAAAAATGAAGGGCGATGCCAAAGTTATAACTCACCTTAATAAACTGTTAGGAAATGAACTGGTTGCAATAAACCAGTACTTTCTGCATGCGCGTATGTTCAAGAACTGGGGTCTGATACGTCTCAATGATGTTGAATATCATGAATCCATTGATGAAATGAAACACGCGGATAAGTACATTGAGCGGATTTTGTTCCTTGAGGGAATTCCAAACCTGCAGGATCTGGGAAGGCTACGGATTGGTGAGGATGTTGAGGAGATCCTTAAGTCCGATTTGGCGCTTGAGCTTGAAGGCGCAAGGGATCTGCGGGAGGCGATCGCCTATGCGGACAAGGTGCATGACTACGTCAGCCGGGACATGATGATTACTATCCTTGAGGATGAAGAACATCATATCGATTTCCTGGAAACTGAACTTGAGCTGATTGCCAAAGTGGGTACCCAGAACTATCTCCAGTCACAAATAAAAGTAAATGAATAGGGCAGAGCAGAACCGATGTCGTTAAGTAAAATAACGCCGCTGAACAACAACTTCAGCGGCGTTCTTGTTTCTGCCTCTGCCCGCGCTGAATCTTTCGTACCGCTTCCCATCGCTATCCATCCCATAAACAGGTTGCGTTGCGCGCTGATGTACGTATAATGCGCGGGCCTGTCAGAAATGACGGCCCGGCTCAATCTGAGCCGCAGGAGAGCGAAAGCTCACCTGACAATACTCCCAATCGGGGAGTTATGTGCAGACGATTACACTCCCCCATCAATCGTAATGGGTGTGGGTAGTAATTTTTTTCGTTTATAAATAATTGGAGCTCTGGTCTCATGCAGAACCAAAGAATCCGTATCCGTCTTAAAGCGTTTGATCATCGTCTTATCGATCA
Organism: Erwinia psychrophila; assembly: GCF_039023475.1. Taxonomy (NCBI): domain Bacteria; kingdom Pseudomonadati; phylum Pseudomonadota; class Gammaproteobacteria; order Enterobacterales; family Erwiniaceae; genus Erwinia; species Erwinia psychrophila. The sequence goes on along the minus strand of NZ_JBCHVB010000004.1, from coordinate 26,098 downwards.
ATCAACTGCGGAAATCGTTGAGACCGCCAAGCGCACTGGTGCGCAGGTGCGTGGTCCAATCCCGCTGCCGACCCGCAAAGAGCGCTTTACCGTTCTGATCTCCCCGCACGTTAACAAAGACGCGCGCGATCAGTATGAAATTCGCACTCACAAGCGTCTGGTTGACATCGTTGAGCCAACTGAGAAAACGGTTGATGCTCTGATGCGTCTGGATCTGGCTGCAGGTGTTGACGTGCAGATCAGCCTGGGTTAATCAGGTCATTGAGCGATTGAGAGGTTGAAACAATGATTGGTTTAGTCGGTAAGAAAGTGGGCATGACGCGTATCTTCACTGAAGATGGCGTATCTATCCCAGTAACCGTGATTGAAATTGAAGCAAACCGCGTGACTCAGGTTAAGAGCCTGGAAAACGACGGCTACACTGCTATCCAGGTAACTGCCGGTGCTAAAAAAGCAAACCGCGTCACCAAGCCTGAAGCAGGCCATTTTGCTAAAGCTGGCGTAGAAGCTGGCCGTGGTCTGTGGGAATTCCGTACCGCTGAAGGTACTGAATTCACCGTAGGTCAGAGCATCAACGTTGATATTTTCGCGGAAGTGAAAAAAGTTGACGTGACTGGGACATCTAAAGGTAAAGGTTTTGCCGGTACTGTTAAGCGCTGGAACTTCCGTACTCAGGATGCTACCCACGGTAACTCCTTGTCTCACCGCGTTCCGGGTTCTATCGGTCAGAACCAGACTCCGGGCAAAGTGTTCAAAGGCAAGAAAATGGCAGGCCAGCTGGGCAATGAGCGCGTTACTGTTCAGAGCCTGGACGTAGTACGTGTTGACGCTGAGCGCAACCTGCTGCTGGTTAAAGGTGCAGTTCCCGGTGCTACCGGTAGCGACCTGATCGTTAAACCAGCTGTGAAGGCGTAAGGGGATAGCAATGGAATTAGTATTGAAAGACGCGCAAAGCGCGCTGACTGTTTCCGAAACTACCTTCGGTCGTGATTTCAACGAAGCGCTGGTACATCAGGTTGTTGTTGCTTATGCAGCAGGTGCCCGTCAAGGTACCCGTGCTCAGAAGACCCGTGCTGAAGTTACTGGTTCCGGCAAAAAGCCGTGGCGCCAGAAAGGTACCGGCCGTGCGCGTGCAGGTTCTGTAAAGAGCCCAATCTGGCGTTCCGGTGGTGTGACCTTTGCTGCGAAGCCTCAGGACCACAGTCAAAAAGTAAACAAAAAGATGTACCGCGGCGCGCTGAAAAGCATTCTGTCCGAACTGGTACGTCAAGATCGTCTGATCGTTGTCGAGCAGTTCTCTCTGGAAGCACCGAAAACTAAGCTGCTGGTAGAGAAACTGAAAGACATGGCTCTGGAAGATGTGCTGATCATCACTGGCGAACTGGAAGAGAACCTGTTCCTGGCCGCTCGTAACCTGTACAAGGTTGACGTACGTGATGCAGCGGGCATTGATCCAGTTAGCCTGATCGCCTTCGACAAAGTCGTTATGACTGCTGACGCAGTTAAGCAAGTTGAGGAGATGCTGGCATGATCCGTGAAGAACGTCTGCTGAAAGTACTGCGCTCGCCGCACGTATCTGAAAAAGCGTCTGCTGCGATGGAAAAAACCAACACCATCGTTCTCAAAGTTGCTAAAGACGCGACCAAAGCAGAAATCAAAGCCGCTGTACAGAAGCTTTTCGAAGTGGAAGTTGAGGTTGTTAACACCCTGGTTGTTAAAGGGAAAGTTAAACGCCACGGACAGCGTATTGGTCGTCGTAACGACTGGAAAAAAGCTTACGTCACCCTGAAAGAAGGCCAGAATCTGGACTTCGTCGGCGGCGCTGAGTAAGTCGGAGGAGAAGAACAATGGCAGTTGTTAAATGTAAACCGACATCTCCGGGTCGTCGCCATGTAGTTAAAGTGGTAAACGCGGAGCTGCACAAGGGCAAACCATTTGCCCCGCTGGTAGAAAAAAACAGCAAATCCGGTGGCCGTAACAACAATGGTCGCATCACTACCCGTCATATCGGTGGTGGTCACAAGCAGGCTTACCGTATTGTTGACTTCAAACGCAACAAAGATGGTATCCCGGCAACCGTTGAACGTCTTGAGTACGATCCGAACCGCTCCGCGAACATCGCGCTGGTTCTGTACAAAGACGGCGAGCGCCGTTACATCCTGGCCCCTAAAGGCCTGAAAGCTGGCGATCAGATTCAGTCTGGCGTTGATGCTGCGATTAAAGCGGGTAACACCCTGCCGATGCGTAACATCCCAGTGGGTTCCACCGTACACAACGTAGAAATGAAACCAGGCAAAGGCGGTCAGATTGCTCGCTCAGCCGGTGCTTACGTGCAGATCGTTGCTCGTGAAGGTTCCTACGTTACCCTGCGTCTGCGTTCAGGTGAAATGCGTAAAGTCGAATCTGACTGCCGCGCAACCATGGGCGAAGTCGGTAACGCTGAGCACATGCTTCGCGTTCTGGGTAAAGCCGGTGCAGCTCGTTGGCGCGGTGTTCGTCCTACCGTTCGCGGTACTGCGATGAACCCAGTCGATCACCCACACGGTGGTGGTGAAGGTCGTAACTTTGGTAAGCACCCTGTTTCACCTTGGGGCCTGCAGACTAAAGGTAAGAAGACCCGTAGCAACAAGCGTACTGATAAGTTTATCGTACGTCGCCGTAGCAAATAATTTTAGAGGATAAGCCATGCCACGTTCTCTCAAGAAAGGTCCTTTTATTGACCTGCACTTGCTGAAGAAGGTAGAGAAAGCGGTGGAAAGCGGTGACAAGAAGCCTTTGCGCACCTGGTCCCGTCGTTCAACGATCTTCCCTAACATGATCGGTTTGACCATCGCTGTCCATAATGGTCGTCAGCACGTTCCTGTCTTTGTTTCCGACGAAATGGTCGGTCACAAACTGGGTGAATTTGCACCGACTCGTACTTATCGCGGCCACACTGCTGATAAGAAAGCCAAGAAACGCTAACAGGAGGAAGAGATGGAAACTATCGCTAAACATCGCCACGCTCGTTCTTCTGCTCAGAAGGTTCGCCTGGTAGCAGATCTTGTACGCGGTAAGAAAGTGTCGCAGGCTCTGGACATTTTGACCTACACCAATAAGAAAGCGGCTGTACTGGTCAAGAAAGTTCTGGAATCTGCCATTGCTAACGCCGAACACAACGATGGCGCTGACATTGATGATCTGAAAGTCACGAAGATCTTCGTAGACGAAGGCCCAAGCATGAAGCGCATTATGCCTCGTGCAAAAGGTCGTGCAGATCGCATCCTGAAGCGCACCAGCCACATTACTGTGGTTGTGTCCGATCGCTGAGACTCTGGAGACTAGCAATGGGTCAGAAAGTACATCCTAATGGTATTCGCCTGGGTATTGTTAAACCCTGGAACTCTACCTGGTTCGCCAATACCAAAGAATTCGCTGACAACCTGGACAGCGACTTTAAAGTACGTCAGTTCCTGACTAAAGAACTGGCTAAAGCGTCCGTATCTCGTATCGTTATCGAGCGTCCGGCTAAGAGCATCCGTGTGACTATTCACACCGCTCGTCCTGGCATCGTGATCGGTAAGAAAGGCGAAGACGTAGAAAAACTGCGCAAGGTCGTAGCGGATATCGCTGGCGTTCCTGCACAGATCAATATCGCCGAAGTCCGTAAACCGGAACTGGACGCTAAATTGGTTGCTGACAGCATCACTTCACAGCTGGAGCGTCGTGTGATGTTCCGTCGTGCAATGAAGCGTGCTGTACAGAACGCAATGCGTCTGGGCGCTAAAGGGATCAAAGTTGAAGTTAGTGGCCGTCTGGGCGGTGCTGAAATCGCGCGTACCGAATGGTACCGTGAAGGCCGCGTGCCGTTGCACACCCTGCGTGCTGACATTGACTACAACACCTCTGAAGCGCACACCACTTATGGTGTAATCGGCGTTAAGGTATGGATCTTCAAAGGTGAGATCCTGGGTGGTATGGCTGCTGTTGAACAACCGGAACCGGCTGCTCAACCTAAAAAGCAGCAGCGTAAAGGCCGTAAGTAAGGAGAGTCGCTGATGTTACAACCAAAGCGTACAAAATTCCGTAAAGTGCACAAAGGCCGCAACCGTGGTCTGGCGCAGGGTACGGATGTTAGCTTCGGTACTTTCGGTCTGAAAGCTGTTGGCCGTGGTCGTCTGACTGCTCGTCAGATCGAAGCAGCACGTCGTGCTATGACCCGTGCAGTTAAGCGTCAAGGTAAAATTTGGATCCGTGTATTCCCGGACAAACCAATTACCGAGAAGCCGCTGGAAGTGCGTATGGGTAAAGGTAAAGGTAACGTAGAGTATTGGGTTGCCTTGATCCAGCCTGGTAAAGTCCTGTATGAAATGGACGGTGTTCCGGAAGAGCTGGCCCGTGAAGCATTCAAGCTGGCAGCAGCAAAACTGCCTATCAAAACCACCTTTGTAACTAAGACGGTGATGTAATGAAAGCAACAGAGCTGCGTGAAAAAAGCGTTGAAGAGCTGAACACAGAGCTGCTTAACCTGCTGCGTGAGCAGTTCAACCTGCGCATGCAGGCAGCATCCGGCCAACTGCAACAGACTCATCTGTTGAAGAATGTGCGTCGTGATGTTGCACGCGTTAAGACTTTACTGACTGAGAAGGCGGGTGCGTAATGACCGATAAAATCCGTACTCTGCAAGGTCGTGTGACTAGTGACAAAATGGAGAAATCCATGGTTGTTGCTATCGAACGTTTCGTGAAACACCCAATTTACGGTAAGTTCATTAAGCGTACGACTAAAATGCACGTACATGACGAGAACAATGAATGTGGTATCGGCGACGTGGTTGAAATCCGCGAATGCCGTCCACTGTCCAAGACTAAGTCCTGGACCCTGGTTCGCGTTATTCAGAAAGCCGTTCTGTAATAAGAACATTTTCTGTGTAAAACCCCCGCTTGTCGGGGGTTTTTTTCGTTTATGCTCTCCTGAAATGTGTCTCCGCTTTACTTCAAACCCGCCTTACGCTTTTTATTTTTCCTTACACAACCGCTTTTATACTGCTTGTGAACTGTGATGCATGTCACGTTTAAAACCCTGGCGAAGCTTAAAATTTTGGATGTTCAAAGAACTGAACACAGGAATACAGGGCGTATTAAACCCTGTTGTGCTAAAGAACATGGAAAGTGATTATGTCAAAGGATAACCCCGATCGTACCCGCCGGATGCTACTGACCTTGCCTCTGCTGGCAGCGTCCTCACAAATACTGGCCGCAGGTAATAATGTCCTTCCCGTATTAAAAACTCCGGGCGCCAGGCCTGAACTCAAACCCGGCCGTACCCTGTTGCTAAAAAATGCCGATATGGTCGTCACGATGGATGCGGACAGACGGGAAATCCCTCACGGGAGCATACTTATCAAGGACAATATTATTGTCGCCGTGGGTAAAGCCGATGAGCTTCCCCAGTCGGCTGATGAGGTCATTAATCTCAAAGGGCATATTGCCCTACCAGGGTTAATCAATACGCACCACCATATGTACCAAAGCCTGACGCGGGTTATCCCGCCTGCTCAGGATGGCGAATTATTTAAATGGATAACAAGTCTGTACCCTGTCTGGGAGAAACTGACGCCGGAAATGATCCGTGTTTCGACACAGATGTCGATGGCGGAACTTATCCTGTCAGGCTGCACGACTTCCAGCGACCATCTCTATATCTATCCAAATGGGTGCCGGCTTGATGACAGTATTGAAGCGGCTGCCATTATGGGAATGCGGTTTCATCCCAGCCGTGGCAGCATGAGCTTAGGTAAATCACAGGGAGGATTGCCTCCCGATTCGGTAGTGGAGAAAGAGAGCGATATCCTCAGAGATACACAGCGCGTTATTGAGCGTTACCATGATGACAGCCGTGGTTCGATGCTCCGTCTTGTCGTCGCGCCCTGTTCTCCGTTTTCGGTCACAAAGACGTTAATGAAAGAGTCTGCCACGCTGGCCCGGCATTACAAAGTGTCCATGCATACGCACCTGGCTGAAAATGAGAGCGACATTCGCTACAGTCGGGAAAAATTTAACTGCACCCCTGCGCAGTATGTGGAAGAGCTGGGCTGGGTAGGGCATGACGTCTGGCATGCCCACTGCGTTAAGCTGGATGACTATGGTATTAAGCTGTTTGCCCGGACGGGAACGGGGGTGGCGCACTGTCCCTGTTCCAATATGCGTCTGGCGTCCGGGATTGCGCCTGTCCGTAAGATGCTGGATGCCGGGGTGCATGTTGCGCTGGGGGTGGATGGCTCAGCTTCAAATGACACCTCCGATGTGATTAACGAAGTGCGTCAGGCGATGCTGTTACAACGCGTAGGCTTCGGACCGGATGCAATGACGGCCCGACAGGCTCTGGAGATCGCCACGCTTGGCGGGGCGAAGGTCCTTAATCGGGACGATGTCGGTTCGCTGGCGCCCGGCATGATGGCCGACGTTGCGATATTCGATCTCAACAAACCCGGTATGGCAGGCGCGGTACACGATCCCGTCGCCGCGCTGGTGTTCTGTAATCCAGGTCAGGTTGCCTACAGCGTCATCAATGGACGCGTGCTTGTCAGGGAAGGGCAGATGAGCGAAGTGGATCTGCCCGTCATCATGGAGAGCCATAACAGACTCGCCGCCACGCTTTATACATAAAGTCGCCTCGGGTGGCATTCCCTTTAAGCCACCCGTTCAGGCTGTTTTACCTCCGTTTATCTCCCGGCGTCAGTAAGAAGCTGAAGAAGTGCGCAGAATACCGTTTGCTACCGGGAGAACAATTCCTTAGAATGTCGCGTTCCTCGTCTTAGAGGTCCAAATATCGACTCGATATGAGTCGTTTATTTTTTCTACCCTTATGCGAGAAGCGGTGTTATAATGCTGCGCCCTCAATTATGGGGCTTTTAATCGACCTGAATCAGGTCCCGAAGTAGTAGTTGACATTAGCGGAGCACTAAAATGATCCAAGAACAGACTATGCTGAACGTCGCCGACAACTCCGGTGCACGTCGCGTAATGTGTATCAAGGTTCTGGGTGGCTCGCACCGTCGCTACGCAGGCGTAGGCGATATCATCAAAATTACCATCAAGGAAGCAATTCCTCGCGGTAAGGTTAAGAAGGGTGATGTGCTGAAGGCGGTAGTGGTGCGCACCAGGAAGGGTGTTCGTCGCCCGGACGGTTCTGTCATTCGCTTCGATGGCAATGCATGCGTTATTTTAAATAATAACAGTGAGCAGCCAATCGGTACGCGTATTTTTGGGCCGGTAACTCGTGAACTTCGTACTGAAAAGTTCATGAAAATTATCTCTCTGGCACCAGAAGTACTCTAAGGAGCGAAAAATGGCAGCTAAAATCCGTCGCGATGACGAAGTTATCGTGCTGACCGGTAAAGATAAAGGTAAGCGCGGTAAAGTTAAAAATGTCCTGTCTTCTGGCAAGGTCATTGTTGAAGGTATCAACCTGGTTAAGAAACATCAGAAGCCGGTTCCGGCCCTGAACCAACCAGGCGGCATCGTTGAAAAAGAAGCTGCTATTCAGGTTTCTAACGTTGCGCTTTACAACACTGCCACCGGCAAGGCTGACCGTGTAGGCTTTAGGTTCGAAGACGGCAAAAAAGTCCGTTTCTTCAAATCTAACAGCGAAACTATCAAGTAATTTGGAGTAGTACGATGGCGAAACTGCATGATTACTACAAAGACGAAGTAGTTAACAAACTCATGACTGAGTTTAACTACAATTCTGTCATGCAAGTCCCTCGGGTCGAGAAGATCACCCTGAACATGGGTGTTGGTGAAGCGATCGCTGATAAGAAACTGCTGGATAATGCAGCAGCAGACTTAGCAGCAATCTCCGGTCAAAAGCCGTTTATCACCAAAGCACGCAAATCTGTTGCAGGCTTCAAAATCCGTCAGGGCTATCCGATCGGCTGTAAAGTGACTCTGCGTGGCGAGCGCATGTGGGAGTTCTTTGAACGTCTGATTTCTATTGCTGTTCCACGTATCCGTGACTTCCGTGGCTTGTCCGCTAAGTCATTCGACGGTCGTGGTAACTACAGCATGGGCGTTCGTGAGCAGATCATCTTCCCAGAAATCGACTATGACAAAGTCGATCGCGTTCGTGGTTTGGATATTACCATTACCACTACTGCGAAATCTGACGATGAAGGCCGTGCACTGCTGGCTGCCTTTGACTTCCCGTTCCGCAAGTAAGGTAGGGTTACTTCATGGCTAAGCAATCGATGAAGGCACGCGAAGTAGTTCGCGTAAAACTGGCTGATAAATACCGCGCTAAACGCGAGGAATTGAAAGCTATCATCTCTAGTGTGAACGCATCTGACGAAGAACGTTGGAATGCTGTTCTGAAGTTGCAGACTCTGCCGCGTGATTCCAGCCCGTCCCGTCAGCGTAACCGCTGCCGCCAGACTGGTCGTCCACATGGTTATGTGGGCAAGTTCGGGTTGAGCCGTATCAAGCTGCGTGAAGCCGCCATGCGCGGTGAAGTGCCAGGCTTGAAAAAGGCTAGCTGGTAATTACCAATTGAATCACGGGAGTAAAGACAGATGAGCATGCAAGATCCGATCGCGGATATGCTGACCCGTATCCGTAACGGTCAAACCGCGAACAAAGTTGCGGTCACCATGCCTTCCTCCAAGCTGAAAGTGGCAATTGCCAACGTGCTGAAGGAAGAAGGATATATTGAAGAATTTAAAGTCGAAGGCGATACCAAGCCAGAACTGGAACTGACTCTTAAGTATTTCCAGGGCAAGGCTGTGGTAGAAAGCATTCAGCGTGTTAGCCGTCCAGGTCTGCGTATTTATAAGCGCAAAGACGAACTGCCAAAAGTTATGGCAGGACTGGGCATCGCTGTTGTTTCTACCTCCAAAGGTGTTATGACCGATCGTGCAGCGCGCCAGGCTGGTCTTGGTGGCGAAATTATCTGCTACGTAGCTTAAGGAGGAATTTATGTCTCGTGTTGCTAAAGCACCTGTCGTGATTCCTGCCGGCGTAGAGGTAAAACTCGACGGTCAGGTTATTTCGATTAAAGGTAAAAACGGCGAGCTGACTCGTACCATCAACGATGCTGTAGAAGTTAAGCATGCTGACAACGCACTGACTTTCGCTCCACGCGAAGGTTTTGTGAACGGTTGGGCACAGGCTGGTACTTCACGCGCATTGCTGAACGGTATGGTTATCGGTGTTACCGAAGGCTTCACTAAGAAGCTGCAGCTGGTTGGTGTAGGTTATCGTGCAGCCGTAAAAGGCAATGTGGTGAATTTAGCCCTGGGCTTTTCTCACCCTGTTGACCACGCGCTGCCAGCGGGTGTGACTGCTGAATGTCCAACTCAGACTGAAATCGTGCTGAAAAGCGCTGATAAGCAGCTGGTTGGTCAGGTAGCAGCCGATCTCCGCGCCTACCGTCGTCCTGAGCCTTATAAAGGCAAGGGTGTTCGTTACGCCGACGAAGTCGTGCGTACCAAAGAGGCTAAGAAGAAGTAAGGTAACACTATGGATAAGAAATCTGCTCGTATCCGTCGTGCGACCCGCGCACGCCGCAAGCTCAAAGAGCTGGGTGCAACTCGCCTGGTGGTACATCGTACCCCGCGTCATATTTACGCACAGGTAATTGCATCTAACGGTTCTGAAGTTCTGGTTGCTGCTTCTACAGTAGAAAAAGCAATCAGTGAGCAACTGAAGTACACCGGAAACAAAGACGCCGCCGCAGCTGTTGGTAAAGCAGTCGCTGAGCGCGCAATCGAAAAAGGCATCACTGGTGTTTCTTTCGACCGCTCTGGTTTCCAATATCATGGTCGTGTCCAGGCACTGGCAGATGCTGCCCGTGAAGCTGGCCTACAGTTCTAAGGTAGAGGTGTAAGATGGCACACATCGAAAAACAAGCTGGCGAACTGCAGGAAAAGCTGATCGCGGTAAATCGCGTATCGAAAACCGTTAAAGGTGGTCGTATTTTCTCCTTCACTGCACTGACAGTGGTAGGCGACGGTAACGGTCGCATCGGTTTTGGTTACGGTAAAGCGCGTGAAGTTCCAGCAGCGATCCAGAAAGCGATGGAAAAAGCTCGTCGCAATATGATTAACGTCGCGCTGAACAACGGCACCCTGCAGCACCCTGTTAAAGGTGTGCACACAGGTTCTCGTGTGTTCATGCAGCCGGCTTCTGAAGGTACCGGTATCATCGCCGGCGGTGCAATGCGCGCCGTTCTGGAAGTCGCTGGGGTTCATAACGTTCTGGCTAAAGCCTACGGTTCCACCAACCCGATTAACGTGGTTCGTGCAACTCTGGATGGTCTGGCTAACATGAGTTCCCCAGAAATGGTCGCTGCCAAGCGTGGCAAATCCGTTGAAGACATTCTGGGGTAATGACCATGGCAAAGACTATTAAGATTACTCAAACCCGCAGTTCGATCGGCCGTTTGCCAAAACACAAGGCAACGCTGCTTGGCCTGGGTCTGCGTCGTATTAACCACACCGTAGAGCGTGAAGACACGCCAGCTGTACGCGGCATGGTTAACGCGATTTCCTACATGGTTAAAGTGGAGGAGTAACAGATGCGTTTAAATACTCTGTCTCCGGCCGAAGGGTCTAAGCACGCTCCTAAACGTTTAGGTCGTGGTATTGGTTCTGGCCTCGGTAAGACCGGTGGTCGTGGTCACAAAGGTCAGAACTCTCGTTCTGGCGGTGGCGTACGTCGCGGTTTTGAAGGCGGTCAGATGCCTCTGTACCGTCGTCTGCCGAAGTTCGGCTTCACCTCTCGCAAAGCAATGGTTACGGCAGAAGTTCGTCTGTCTGACCTGGCGAAAGTTGAAGGCGGCATCGTCGACCTGAACACGCTGAAAGCGGCCAACATTGTCGGTATTCAGATTGAATTTGCCAAGATTATCCTGTCTGGCGAAGTCACTGCACCGGTAACGGTTCGCGGTCTGCGTGTCACTAAAGGCGCTCGTGCTGCAATCGAAGCTGCTGGCGGTAAAATTGAGGAATAAGTAGCAGATGGCTAAGCAACCGGGATTAGATTTTCAAAGTGCCAAGGGTGGTTTTGGCGAGCTCAAGCGCAGACTTCTGTTTGTGATTGGTGCGCTGATTGTTTTCCGCATTGGCTCTTTTATTCCAATCCCTGGTATCGATGCCACTGTACTTGCCAAACTGCTTGAGCAACAGCGTGGCACCATCATTGAAATGTTTAACATGTTCTCTGGTGGTGCACTGAGTCGTGCTTCTATTTTTGCGCTGGGTATTATGCCGTATATTTCGGCTTCTATTATTATCCAGCTGCTGACGGTGGTTCATCCCGCGTTAGCAGAAATCAAGAAAGAAGGGGAGGCTGGCCGTCGTAAGATTAGCCAGTACACCCGCTACGGCACATTGGTTCTGGGTATATTTCAGTCTATCGGTATTGCTACCGGTTTACCGAATATGCCAGGGATGCAGGGACTGGTGTTAAACCCAGGCTTTGCATTCTACTTTACCGCTGTTGTGAGCCTGGTCACCGGGACAATGTTCCTGATGTGGCTGGGCGAACAGATTACTGAGCGAGGTATCGGTAACGGTATCTCAATCATAATCTTCGCGGGTATCGTTGCGGGTTTACCGCCGGCCATTGGCCATACCATCGAGCAAGCGCGGCAAGGCGACCTGCACTTCCTCCTGTTGCTGTTGGTTGCAGTTCTCGTATTTGCAGTGACCTTCTTCGTTGTTTTCGTTGAGCGTGGTCAACGCCGCATTGTGGTGAACTATGCGAAACGTCAGCAAGGCCGTCGTGTCTATGCTGCACAGAGCACACATTTACCGCTGAAAGTGAACATGGCTGGGGTAATCCCTGCAATTTTCGCCTCCAGCATCATTCTGTTCCCGGCGACCATCGCGTCATGGTTCGGGGGCGGTACCGGTTGGAACTGGCTGACAACTATTTCAATGTATTTGCAGCCCGGACAACCGCTTTATGTGCTACTCTATGCGACTGCAATCATCTTCTTCTGTTTCTTTTATACTGCGCTGGTTTTCAATCCGCGTGAAACAGCAGATAACCTGAAGAAGTCTGGTGCATTTGTACCAGGAATTCGTCCGGGAGAACAGACGGCGAAGTACATCGATAAAGTAATGACACGCCTGACCTTAGTTGGTGCGCTCTACATTACTTTCATCTGCCTGATCCCGGAGTTCATGCGTGATGCGATGAAAGTTCCATTCTACTTCGGCGGCACGTCGCTGCTGATTGTAGTCGTTGTCATCATGGACTTTATGGCTCAAGTGCAAACTCTGATGATGTCAAGTCAGTATGAGTCTGCATTGAAGAAAGCAAACCTGAAAGGCTACGGCCGTTAATCAGGCGCTTGAGAAGTTACGGAGAGTAAAAATGAAAGTTCGTGCTTCCGTCAAGAAATTATGTCGTAACTGCAAAATCGTCCGTCGTGATGGTGTCGTACGTGTGATTTGCAGCGCCGAGCCTAAGCATAAACAGCGTCAAGGCTGATTATTCGCATATTTTTCTTGCAAAGTCGGGTTGAGCTGGCTAGATTAGCCAGCCAATCTTTTGTATGTCTATGCGTTTCCCATTTGAGTATCCTGAAAACGGGCTTTTCGGCATGGGACGCATATTTAATTAGTAGGAGTGCATAGTGGCCCGTATAGCAGGCATTAACATTCCTGATCATAAACATACTGTTATCGCCTTAACCGCGATCTTCGGTATCGGCAAGACCCGTTCACAGGCTATCTGTGCTGCAACCGGTATTGCTGAAAATGTTAAGATCAGTGAGCTGTCTGAAGAGCAAATCGACATTCTGCGTGACGAAGTTGCTAAGTTTGTTGTTGAAGGCGATCTGCGTCGTGAAGTTACCCTGAGCATCAAGCGTCTTATGGACCTTGGTTGCTATCGTGGTTTACGTCATCGTCGTGGTCTACCGGTTCGCGGTCAGCGTACCAAGACCAACGCACGTACCCGCAAGGGTCCGCGTAAACCGATCAAGAAATAATCGGGGTGATTGAATAATGGCAAAGGCACCAGTTCGTGCACGTAAGCGTGTAAGAAAGCAAGTCTCTGATGGCGTGGCTCATGTCCATGCGTCTTTTAACAACACCATCGTGACTATTACCGATCGTCAGGGTAACGCGTTGGGTTGGGCAACAGCCGGTGGTTCCGGTTTCCGTGGTTCTCGTAAGTCTACGCCGTTCGCTGCGCAGGTTGCTGCAGAGCGTTGCGCAGAGGCCGTGAAAGATTACGGTATTAAGAACCTGGAAGTTATGGTTAAGGGTCCAGGTCCAGGCCGCGAATCTACGATTCGTGCTCTGAACGCTGCTGGTTTCCGCATCACGAATATTACTGATGTGACTCCGATCCCTCACAACGGTTGTCGTCCGCCGAAAAAACGTCGCGTATAACGCCCGTTTTTTAGGAATGTTGGAGAAAGAAAATGGCAAGATATTTGGGTCCTAAGCTCAAGCTGAGCCGTCGCGAAGGTACAGACCTCTTCCTGAAGTCTGGCGTTCGCGCGATTGATACCAAGTGTAAGATTGAACAAGCTCCTGGTCAGCACGGTGCGCGTAAACCGCGTCTGTCTGATTACGGTGTGCAGTTACGTGAAAAGCAGAAAGTACGTCGTATGTACGGTGTGCTGGAGCGTCAGTTCCGTAACTATTATAAAGAAGCAGCACGTCTGAAAGGCAACACCGGTGAAAACCTGTTAGCTCTGCTGGAAGGTCGTCTGGATAACGTAGTTTATCGTATGGGCTTTGGCGCCACTCGTGCAGAAGCACGCCAGCTGGTTAGCCACAAATCTATCATGGTAAACGGCCGCGTTGTCAGCATCGCTTCTTATCAGGTAACTCCGAATGACGTTGTTAGCATCCGTGAGAAAGCCAAAAAGCAGTCTCGCGTGAAAGCCGCTCTGGAGCTGGCTGAACAGCGTGAAAAGCCAACCTGGCTGGAAGTTGATGCGACTAAGATGGAAGGTGTGTTCAAACGTATTCCTGAACGTACCGATCTGTCTGCGGACATTAACGAACACCTGATCGTCGAGCTTTACTCCAAGTAAAGCTTAGTACCAAAGAGAGGACACAATGCAGGGTTCTGTGACAGAGTTTCTAAAACCGCGCCTGGTAGATATCGAGCAAGTGAGTTCGACGCACGCCAAGGTGACCCTTGAGCCTTTAGAGCGTGGCTTTGGCCATACTCTTGGTAACGCACTGCGCCGTATTCTGCTTTCATCGATGCCGGGTTGCGCGGTGACCGAGGTTGAAATTGATGGTGTACTACATGAGTACAGCACCAAAGAGGGCGTACAGGAAGATATCCTGGAAATCCTGCTCAACCTGAAAGGGCTGGCGGTAAGAGTTCAGGGGAAAGATGAAGTTATTCTTACTCTGAATAAATCTGGCATTGGCCCTGTGACTGCAGCCGATATCACCCATGATGGTGATGTCGAAATCGTCAAGCCGCAGCACGTTATCTGCCACCTGACTGATGAAAACGCCGCTATTAGCATGCGTATCAAAATTCAGCGTGGTCGTGGTTATGTGCCGGCGTCTGCCCGAATTCATTCGGAAGAAGATGAGCGCCCGATCGGTCGTCTGTTAGTCGACGCCTGCTACAGCCCTGTAGAGCGTATTGCCTACAATGTTGAAGCAGCGCGTGTTGAACAGCGTACCGACCTGGACAAGCTGGTCATCGAAATGGAAACCAACGGCACTATCGATCCTGAAGAAGCGATCCGCCGTGCGGCTACCATCCTGGCAGAACAACTGGAAGCTTTCGTTGACTTACGTGATGTACGTCAGCCGGAAGTGAAAGAAGAGAAACCAGAATTCGATCCGATCCTGCTGCGCCCTGTTGACGATCTGGAATTGACTGTCCGCTCTGCTAACTGCCTTAAGGCAGAAGCTATCCACTACATCGGTGATCTGGTACAGCGTACCGAGGTTGAGCTGCTTAAAACGCCTAACCTTGGTAAAAAATCTCTTACCGAGATTAAAGATGTGCTGGCGTCACGTGGTCTGTCTCTGGGCATGCGCCTGGAAAACTGGCCACCAGCTAGCATTGCTGATGAATAAACCGATCACAGGTTAAGGTTTCACTGAGAAGGATAAGGTCATGCGCCATCGTAAGAGTGGTCGTCAACTGAACCGCAACAGCAGCCATCGTCAGGCTATGTTCCGCAACATGGCTGGCTCTTTGGTTCGTCACGAGATTATCAAGACGACCCTGCCAAAAGCGAAAGAGCTGCGTCGTGTAGTTGAGCCGCTGATTACTCTTGCCAAGACCGACAGCGTAGCTAATCGTCGTCTGGCATTCGCCCGTACTCGTGATAACGAGATCGTGGCAAAACTGTTTAACGAGCTGGGCCCGCGTTTCGCGAGCCGTGCCGGTGGTTACACTCGTATTCTGAAGTGTGGCTTCCGCGCTGGTGACAACGCTCCGATGGCTTACATCGAGCTGGTTGATCGTCCAGAAGCTCAAGCAGAAGCTGCAGCAGAGTAATCTGCTGTCATGTGGAAAAACCGGGCTTGCCCGGTTTTTTTATGCCCGTCATTCACCTCCCCTTCCTTCCGCGTTATTCTTATCTCTGGTTCATGATATCCGGAGGTTGCTATGTGGCTTACAGATCAACTGGCAGAACAGCACATCCTTGCAGCACAAAAGAAAGGCGAACTGGAAAACCTGCCCGGTAGCGGCGAACCCCTCAAGCTGGATGATGACAGTCACGTACCTGCCGAACTCCGCTCTGCTTACCGGTTACTTAAAAATTCAGGCTATCTGCCACCGGAGCTGGCGCTAAGGCGTGAAGCTATCCAGCTCAGCGATCTACTGTCGGGCCTCGATCCTTCAGAAGAGCGCTATGAGCAGTGCAGTAAGCAACTATTGCTGATGAAGATGAAACTACAACAGGCTGGAATGAGCACCGACTTCCTGGCAGGGGATTATGCTGCCGGGCTGAATAAGCATTTCAGGGGAGCAGAATGATGTTCAAAATTGGTCAACTGGCAAAACTTGCTGGCGTCACCCCTGATACGATCCGCTATTATGAGAAACAGCAGATGATGGATCATGAGATCCGCACCGAAGGCGGCTTTCGGCTCTATAGCGATAACGATCTACAGCGTCTTAAATTTATCCGCTACGGGCGGCAGCTGGGTTTCAGCCTTGAGGCTATCCGTGAACTGCTGTCGATCCGGGTTGATCCTGAACATCATACCTGTCAGGAATCTAAAAATATCGTGCAAAACCGTCTGGCAGAGGTCGATGCGATGATCGCTGAGCTTCAGAATATGCAGCGTTCTCTGACGCGCCTCAACGATGCCTGCTGTGGCACCGCGCACAGCAGCGTCTATTGTTCAATACTGGAAGCGTTGGAACAGGGTGCCGTCGCCGATCTCCCCGATTGATTTTTCAGTTATTCAACTCTATATTCTCAGCAAACCAACCAGGAGATGATCATGACCCGTTATCAGCATAAAAAGGGCGTAATCCGGGAGAACGCGCTCGAAGCGCTGTTGCATGACCCACTTTTTAAAGTCCGGATTGAAGTAAACCAGAAAGGTAAAGGCAGCTACAAACGAAAAGAGAAACACGATAAGAAGGGTAACTGGGAGGCCAGTGGTAAAGAAAGCTTTACCACTGGCCTTCTGCTATCACGGTGACTGACATTACCGACGGATTACGTCAGCCGTGGGTCTGATTAAAGCTTCGGTGGGGTATTCTGCTGTTTAAGCAAATCACGGATTTCGGTGAGCAACGTTTCTTCCGCGCTGGGTTTTGGTGCCGGTTTTTCCACTTCTTTCTTCTTATGAAGCTTGTTCATCATCTTGATTGCCAGAAAGATAGCAAAGGCAACGATGATAAAGTCGAACACGTTCTGAATGAAAATACCGTACTGCATAATGACCGCGGGTGTCTCACCTATTGCCGGTTTCAGTTCCCATGCAAACTGCTTAAAATCGATGCCGCCAATCAGTAATCCCAGCGGTGGCATAATGATATTGGCGACCAGTGAAGAGACGATTTTACCGAACGCCGCCCCGATAATCACACCGACGGCCAGATCCACTACGTTGCCGCGCATTGCGAAAGCGCGAAACTCTTTAAACATACTCATTTTTCTCTCCTTTCCTTAGCCAAGCGTTAAGTCTAACAAACGATTGGCCTTTTTCCATTTTCCTGATGATAAATCGCTTCCACCAGGGCAGGAGTGCCTGCGGCAGCCTGAAAACTGCCGGAGAGTTACAGAAAGAATGGGCTTGGCTGGAAGAGCCGCTCCACGTCCGGGACGAATTTCTTATCAGTCAGGAACATAATGACGTGATCGCCTTGTTCAATACGCAAATTATCATTGGCAATCATAACGTCATCGCCGCGCACGACGGCGCCAATGATCGTTCCGGGCGGCAGTTTGATCTCATCGATCAGGCGGCCCACCACCCGGGAAGTGGTTTCGTCACCGTGTGCAATGGCTTCAATTGCTTCAGCAACGCCGCGGCGCAGCGAGGAAACGCTGACAATGTCCGCTTTACGCACGTGGCCAAGCAGCGCGGAAATGGTGGCTTGCTGTGGGGAGATCGCAATATCGATGACGCTGCCCTGCACCAGATCAACATAGGCTTTACGCTGAATCAGCACCATGACTTTTTTGGCGCCCATCCGTTTTGCCAGCATTGCCGACATGATATTGGCTTCATCGTCATTGGTAATGGCGATAAAGAGATCGATCTGATCGATATGTTCTTCTGCCAGCAGCTCCTGATCTGAAGCGTCCCCATAAAACACAATAGTGTTTTGCAACAGTTCGGCAAGTTCTGCAGCACGCTGCTGATCCCGTTCAATCAGTTTTACGCTGTAGTGTTTTTCCAGGCGCAGTGCCAGACCTGAACCGATATTCCCACCGCCGACAATCATTATGCGCTTATAGGGTTTTTCCAGACGCTGGTATTCACTCATCACCGCACGGATATGCTGCGTTGCGGCAACAAAAAATATTTCATCACCCGCTTCAACGATTGTAGAGCCCTGAGGACGGATAGGGCGGTCCTGACGAAATATAGCCACTACGCGAGTATCAATATGGGGCATATGATCGCGCATGATGGCGAGGGCGTTACCGACCAGCGGGCCGCCGTAATATGCCTTAACAACGGCCAGGCTGACCTTGCCCTCGGCAAAATTAACAACCTGCAGCGCGCCCGGATACTCTATCAGCCGGTAAATGTTATCAATGACCAGCTGCTCAGGCGCAATCAGGTGATCGATAGGGACGGCTTCGGCATGAAAGAGCTTACCGGCATCCCGGATATAATCGGGCGCGCGGATACGGGCGATACGATTTGGCGTATTGAACAGCGAATAGGCGACCTGGCAGGCAATCATATTCGTTTCATCTGAGTTCGTGACCGCAACCAGCATATCGGCGTCTTCTGCGCCAGCCTCGCGCAATACCCTGGGATGGGAGCCATGCCCCTGAACGACGCGAAGGTCGAATTTATCCTGCAGGTGGCGCAGGCGAATCGCATCAGTATCAACGACCGTGATGTCGTTGTTTTCACCAACCAGGTTTTCGGCGAGCGTACCGCCCACCTGACCAGCGCCAAGAATGATTATTTTCATTGTGCTTCAGTCTGATTCGTTGGAATAGGGTAGGGCCATGGCGTTTGCCGCACGGCCCGTAAATTATTGCTTAATCAGTTTGGCATAAAAGAAGCCGTCGCCACCCTGAGGATCGGGAAACACCTGTAGGCCGGGCTGCGCCTCGTCACCGGTTTCAGCCAGCCTGGCATCTTCATGGCGTTTAAGGAAGGCTGCGATCTGCAAGGCATTCTCTTCTGGCAGAATGGAGCAGGTGGCATAAAGCATCGTACCGCCTGATTTGAGGCGAGGCCATACAGCATCCAGAATTTGCTGTTGCAGGGCCGCAAGTTCAGCAATGTCGCGGTCACGGCGCAGCCATTTGATATCGGGATGGCGGCGGATGACGCCCGTTGCTGAGCAGGGCGCATCAAGCAGAATACGATCGAAGATAATATCGTCGCACCAGGCTTCCGGAGTACGTCCGTCGCCCACTTTTACCACGGCTTGCATGTTCAGCCGCTGCAAATTCTCTCTAACGCGGGCCAGCCGCTGGGGATCGACGTCCACGGCCATCACATTCGCCTGCGGAGCGGCTTCCAGAATATGGGTTGTCTTCCCACCCGGCGCGGCGCACAGGTCGAGAATCGTTTCACCGTTCTGCGGATTAAGTAAGGCAACGCACCCCTGAGCCGAGGCATCCTGCACCGTAACCCAGCCCTGGTCGAAGCCGGGAAGCTGAGTAACGCCGCAGGGAGTATCCAGGCGCAATGCATCTGTATGGTCAGGATGCGGCTCCGCATTTTTGCCGCTATCCTGCAACAGCCTGAGCCATTCCTCCCGCGTGTGGTGCTGACGATTTACCCGCAGCCACATAGGAGGGCGCTGATTATTAGCCTCAACTATCTGCTGCCACTGTTCAGGCCAGGCGCGTCTGAGACGTTCCAGCAGCCATTTCGGATGCAGATATTTTAAATCGCCTTCCTGCATCGCCTGCGCCAGCTCATCCTGGCGGCGCTGAAACTGGCGAAGCACGCCGTTTATCAGGCCTTTTAACTGCTGGCGACGTAAGGCTACAGCGCCTTCAACGGTTTCTGCCAGCGCAGCATGGGCCGGGATCCGGGTAAACAGGAGCTGATAAAGGCCGACCATAATCAAAAAATGGACAGTGCGCTGCTTACCGGTCATTGGGCGCTCCATGAGCTGGCCAATAATCCACTCCAGCTGTGGCAGCGTGCGCAGAACGCCGTAGCAAATCTCCTGCAGGAGCGCGGCGTCTTTATCCGCCAGCGTTTTTTGCGCCGCAGGCAGCACATTGCTGAGCGACTGGCCCTGTTCGACCACTTTCTCGAGAGTCTGGGCAGCAACGCTGCGTAAATTAATAGTTTTTTTCATAGGGATCGCATTGTAAAACCGGCCCGGGTGTTAGCCGGGCCGATGCATCAGGCAAGAACCTTGCCCAGGGAGAACCAGTCACGGCGGGAGTTAAGCAGATCGTTAGCCGTCATCGCCTTCTTACCGGCTGGCTGGAGCACTTCAATATTCAGCACGCCGTCTGCGGTAGCGATCTGAATACCTTGTTTATCCGCCTGCAAGATCTCGCCTGGCTGCTTTTCAACATGGGGCAACACGGAGGCTGACCAGACTTTAACGGGCAGATCGTCAATCATAAAATAACTGACAGGCCAGGGGTTAAAAGCACGAATGCAGCGCTCCAGTTGCGCAGCGGAAAGCGACCAGTTAAGTTTCGCCTCTTCTTTACTGAGCTTGTCCGCATAGCTGACCAATGCTTCATCCTGCACTTCGGGGATCGCCGTGCCCTGTGCCAGCTGCTCAAGCGTATTAAGCATGCCCTCAGGCCCCAGTTCCGCCAGTTTATTATATAAAGTTGCGCTGGTGTCCGTGGCTTCTATCGGACAGGAAAGCTTGTACAGCATGTCGCCGGTATCCAGACCTTCGTCCATCTGCATAATCGTCACGCCGGTTTCGCTGTCTCCGGCCCAGAGCGAGCGCTGAATAGGCGCGGCGCCGCGCCATTTAGGCAGTAGCGAACCGTGTACGTTGATGCATCCCAGACGCGGCATAGCAAGTACCGCCGCCGGAAGAATCAGTCCGTAGGCCACCACGACCATAACGTCAGCTTTCAGCGCGGAGACCAGTTGCTGATTCTCCTCCGGACGTAAGGATTTAGGCTGGAACACTGGCAGACCATGCTGTTCCGCCAGCTGTTTCACCGGGCTTGCCGTCACTTTGTTGCCGCGACCGGCGGGACGATCGGGTTGGGTAAAGACACCAACCACGTTATGCCGGGAAGCCAGCAGCGCGTCGAGATGACGCGCTGCAAAGTCAGGGGTACCGGCAAAGATAATGTTTAAGGAGTCGGACACAATCTTCCCTTCTTTAACGGCGCATCAGTCACGGGCATTCTGACGATAGAGTTTTTCCAGTTTCTGGCGAATACGCTGACGTTTCATTGGCGACAGGTAATCAATAAAGAGCTTACCGACGAGATGATCCATTTCATGCTGAATACAAATAGCCAGCAGGCCATCCGCTTCAAGCTCATAGGTATTGCCTTCACGATCCAGCGCACGGATTTTGACTCTTTCTGAACGAGGGACCAGTGCCCGCTGTTCAGGAATAGAAAGGCAACCTTCCTCAATACCGGTTTCGCCGCTTTTTTCCAGCATCTCCGGATTAATCAGCACCAGACGCTCATCGCGATTTTCTGAAACATCGATTACGATAATTCGCTGATGAATATCGACCTGCGTGGCGGCAAGACCGATACCTTCTTCGGCATACATCGTTTCAAACATATCATCCACGATGCGCTGAATATCAGCGGTAACTTCTTTAACGGGTTTCGCAACGATGCGCAGGCGCTCGTCAGGAAAATGTAATACCTGCAAAACTGACATAACTTTCCAGATCTGTGTTCAAGGGATTAGGCGTTTATCTTTCTTATTGTAGACATTTCGCCATCTGATTGACAGCATTCCCGGCAGGTTAGCGCTGTGAATAAACGGACCGGGAGAAGGATAGCGACGATGGCACCCATGGAGATTTGGTTACGCCTTTCCGGCGTAAGAGGTTTGAAGGGAGAACAGCGTAATTCGATCGCAAACTTCCTGATACACCAGCCACAGACGGGAAAGCTGGAGCTTGCCCAGGCTGGGCTTACAGAAGAGCAGCGCTACGCATTTCTTCATTACTCCTCCTCTGTGATTGCAGAGACGTACGCCTGGCTGGAAAATCCCGGGCACCATTTCATTACCTGCGATCACATGCATTACCCTGAGAGGCTTAAGCAGATCGCTAACTCGCCTTCCTGCCTGTTTGTGCAGGGCGATCCGGGAATTCTGGCCACGCCACAAATTGCCGTTGTAGGCAGCCGGGATTGCTCTGTCTATGGGCGTCATTGGGGGACGTACTTTACTCAGACGCTGGCGCAGAACGGCCTGACTGTCACCAGCGGATTAGCGCTGGGGATCGACGGTATTGCGCATCGCGCCGCCCTGGAGGCGAGCGGTAAAACGCTCGCCGTGTTAGGAAGCGGCCTGAACCATATCTATCCACGAAGGCATCTCGGGCTGGCAAAAGAGATTGTCTCCAGCGGTGGGGCGATCGTTTCTGAGTTTCCGCTGGCTACCAGGCCGCATGCGCACAACTTTCCCCGGCGTAACCGTATTATCAGCGGTCTGAGCCTGGGCGTTCTGGTCGTGGAAGCCACGTTCAGGAGCGGCTCTCTGGTGACTGCTCGTCTGGCGCTGGAGCAAGACCGGGACGTCTATGCTATCCCAGGCGCGATTGGTAATCCCGGTAGCGAAGGACCTCACTGGCTTATTCAGCAGGGTGCATTATTAACCGCTCACCCCGATGCCATCCTTGAACAGCTGCAAAGTGACCTCGCCTGGCTGCCCTCTGTGACAGAGGCATCAATATATTCTCAAGGGGAAGACAATACGCCATTGCCATTTGCTGATGTGTTGGCTAACGTAGGAGATGAGGTTACACCTGTTGACGTCGTCGCTGAACGTGCCGGCCAACCTGTGCCAGTCATCGTAGCTAAGCTGCTTGAGTTGGAGTTAGCAGGGTGGATCGCAGCTGTACCCGGCGGCTATGTCCGATTGAGGAGGGCAAGCCATGTTCGACGTACTCATGTACTTATTTGAAACGTATATCCACAACGAAGCAGAAGTGCGCGTTGACCAGGATAAATTGACTGATGATTTAACCGATGCCGGTTTTCATCGGGAAGATATTTATAATGCGTTGAACTGGTTGGAAAAGCTTGCAGATTATCAGGACGGATTAGTCGCTCCGATTCTGTTAGCTACCGATCCGCTGTCTATGCGTATTTACACCGAAGAAGAAGGCCAGCGTTTAGATGCCAACTGCCGTGGTTTTATTCTGTTCCTGGAGCAAATTCAGGTGCTGAATCTGGAAACCCGGGAAATGGTCATTGAGCGAATTATGGCGCTGGATACGCTCGAGTTCGATCTTGAAGATCTCAAATGGGTGGTGCTGATGGTACTGTTTAACATCCCGGGATGTGAAAACGCCTATCAGCAAATGGAAGAACTTCTTTTTGACGTCAATGAAGGAGTCGTGCACTGAAGAGACCCTTCGTGTAACAGATGCTATGAATAAAACAGCGCTCTTCGCTGTGCGAAAAAATGAACCCTGCCCCCAGTGTGGGGCAGAATTGGTTATTCGCTCCGGGAAGCATGGCGCCTTTCTCGGATGCTCGCACTACCCTGAATGTGATTTTGTCCGGCCCCTGAAAAGTCAGGCGGATGGACATGTCGTGAAAGTACTGGAAGGACAATTATGTCCTCAGTGCCACTCTGAACTGGTTCTCCGACAGGGCCGTTACGGTATGTTTATTGCCTGTAGCGGTTATCCTGAATGTGAGCATACCGAACTGATTGATAAACCAGACGAAACAACACTTTCATGTCCGCAATGCCAGCGCGGTAAGCTGGTGCAGCGGCGTTCGCGCTATGGAAAAACCTTTCATGCCTGCGATCGCTATCCGGACTGTCAGTTTGCGGTAAACGCCACGCCGGTAGAGGGTGAGTGTCAGTTTTGCCATTTCCCCCTTCTGATTGAGAAAAAAACGGCACGCGGAGCGAAGCGCTTTTGCGCCAGTAAAGCGTGTGGGAAGCCCGTAACAGCAGGAAACAGCAGTGAGCAATGATGTATTAACCGGTTTAGCGGCCAACTGCCTTGCGCAGCTACAGCAAGGGGCGGTTATCGCCTATCCAACCGAAGCGGTGTTTGGTCTGGGATGCGATCCTGACAGTGCGTCTGCGGTCAGAGAGCTTCTAAAGCTCAAGCAAAGGCCTGTCGAGAAAGGACTGATCCTTATTGCGGCCGACTATGCGCAGCTACAGCCCTATATAGATGATGCTGTCCTGTCCGACGCGCAAAGAGAACGCATGTTTTCGCGCTGGCCCGGCCCTGTCACCTGGGTCATGCCGGCAAAATCAGAGACGCCAGCGTGGCTGACCGGCCGCTTTGCTTCGCTGGCGGTACGGGTCAGCGATCATCCCGGCGTTCAGCAACTGTGTCGTGCTTTTAATAAGCCGCTGGTTTCAACCAGTGCCAACCTCAGCGGATTACCCCCCTGCCGTACGGAGGAGGAGGTCAAAGCCCAGTTTGGCATCGACTTTCCCGTTATGCCGGGCATGACGGGAGGGCGGCTGAATCCGTCCGAAATACGCGATGTATTAACCGGCGAACTTATTCGTCAGGGATAACGGAAATAGTATGCAGAATTTCGCCGTCTTCGGAAATCCAGTCAGCCACAGTAAGTCTCCGCGCATCCATCAGCTTTTTGCTGAGCAGACAGGGATAGCCCATCACTATGGGCGTATCTGTGCGCCTGCGGATGCTTTCAGGCAGTCGGTTGACGAATTTATTGCGCAGGGCGGCAAGGGCGCTAATGTCACTTTGCCGTTTAAAGAACAGGCTTATGAACTTGCCAGCGAGCTTAGCGAGAGAGCGTCCATGGCGGGCGCGGTAAATACGCTTAAGTTTCTGAGTGAGGGCCGCCTGTTTGGCGATAATACTGATGGTATCGGTTTATTGAGCGACCTGGAAAGATTGCAGCTGATTACGCCTACGGATCGCATCCTGCTGGTGGGGGCTGGTGGTGCAGCGCGTGGCGTTATTCTTCCTCTGCTTTCTTTCGGCTGTGCGCTGACAATCACTAACCGGACAGTTGCAAAAGCAGAGAAGCTGGCTGAGATTTTCCAGCACGCGGGAGAGATCGACGCGATCGGCATGGATGATCTCTGCGGCCAGCAGTTTGATCTGATCATTAATGCCACATCCAGCGGTGTGGACGGGAACATCCCGGCTCTGCCTGTTTCCCTGATAGATAAAGAAACCCGCTGTTATGACATGTTTTATCAGGCTGGTTTAACGCCTTTCCTGAACTGGTGCCGCAACCAGGGTGCCATTCATCTGGCCGATGGTCTTGGTATGCTGGTGGGGCAGGCGGCACATGCCTTCCAGCTCTGGCATGGCGTCCTTCCGGATAGCGCGCCAGTTATCGCCATACTTAAATCTGAATTGCAGCGATGAATCAGGCTATTCAGTTTCCCGATCGTGAGTGGTGGGATGAGAAGATTAACGCTATCTGTTTCCCGGCTTTGGTAAACGGCTTCCAGATTACCTGTGCAATACGCGGCGAAGCGATCGTCCGCCGCTTTGGTGAGCATCAGGAGCCGCTGACCCACTTTCGCCTTAACCGCTGGGATATTGAAGATGAAGCGGAGCAGGCGATAAAAGAAGAACGGGAAGATACTCAGGGTTGGCTCTGGCTCTCCTGAGCCAGATAATCATCTTTCCAGCCGACATAGTTATTAGAGGAGTAAAGCAAACCTGCAATCTCTTTTTCGGTAAGCGGACGGATCTGCTTAACCGGACTGCCTAAATAAAGAAAACCGCTTTGCAGGCGTTTGCCTGGCGGTACTAAGCTTCCCGCGCCGATCATCACGTCATTCTCTACCACGACACCATCCAGCAGGATCGACCCCATCCCTACCAGCACCCGATCGCCAATAGTACAGCCGTGAAGCATCGCTTTATGGCCAACGGTTACGTCCTCGCCC
This sequence comes from Erwinia psychrophila, assembly GCF_039023475.1. Taxonomy (NCBI): domain Bacteria; kingdom Pseudomonadati; phylum Pseudomonadota; class Gammaproteobacteria; order Enterobacterales; family Erwiniaceae; genus Erwinia; species Erwinia psychrophila. The sequence continues at coordinate 423 of NZ_JBCHVB010000004.1, read as the reverse complement.
ACGATAAGCGGATATCCTTCCGGATTAGCGGGGGACTTATGCGTGACGTGCAGGACGCTTCCATCCTGAATATTGCTCCGTTTGCCTATCTCGACTTTATTAACGTCACCCCGGATAGCAACCAGTGGCCAGATACTGACGTCATCACCCAGCATGACATCTCCAACCACCACGCTTGAAGGATCCACCAGAACGCGGAGCCCCAGTCGGGGAAAGACATTTTTAAATGCTCTTAACTTCTCTGACATAACCACCTCTATACAGACTGGAGCCCTGAAGCCTATGCCGCGGAAGGTAAGCAATCAATGATGGCTGATAAAATTGCGTCATTTATGTGCGGATCGTCTGAGATCTCAGCGGAAAGTTTGAAAATTCAGCAACCAGACATAAAGATCTAAAAAAGGCTTGTGCTCTCAGAACGGA
>NZ_JBCHVB010000003.1:0-468406 GCF_039023475.1 Erwinia psychrophila | reverse complement strand
AAAAAAGCCCGGACGCGGGTCCGGGCCCTGTCGACTGTGCAACGGTTAGCTGTAGGCCATCAGCGTACGCTGACAAAGCTCTGAACGCACACAATCCTCTTTACCAAAACGCACCACGCTGACCATATCATCGTCCACAAAGCGGGACAGCGCGTCACCGAGGCCGGACTGAACGTGAGCCGGTAAATCACACTGGGTGATATCGCCGTTTACGATCACCGTAACGTTTTCCCCAAGGCGCGTCAGGAACATCTTCATCTGGGCGGCGGTAACGTTTTGCGCCTCATCGAGGATTACCACCGCATTTTCGAAGGTACGTCCGCGCATATAAGCAAAAGGAGCGATCTCCACTTTGCCAATTTCGGGACGCAGACAGTATTGCATAAAGGAAGAACCCAGACGTTTAACCAGAACGTCATAGACCGGACGGAAATACGGGGCGAACTTTTCTGAGATGTCCCCTGGCAGGAACCCCAGATCTTCATCCGCCTGTAGCACCGGTCGCGTAACGATAATCCTGTCAACATCCTTATGGATCAGGGCCTCGGCTGCTTTCGCAGCGCTAATCCAGGTTTTGCCACAACCTGCTTCGCCCGTCGCGAAGATCAGTTTTTTGCTTTCTATGGCTTTAAGATAGTGCGCCTGAGCTTCATTCCGGGCTTCGATGGGTGAATGGTCGCGTGAATCACGCGCCATGCCGATCGAGTCAAGTCCGCCCATCTGCACCAGCGAGGTGACCGATTCTTCTTCACGCTGACGGTGACTGCGTGAATCGCTACGAAGCACACGTTTTGCTTCACGACGCGCTTTGATCACTGCTTTCTGTCTTCCCATAGTGGCACCTTTCAGTTGGTTTCATTTCCCGCATCTGACGCAGATGCGATTACGTGAACGCTTTAGAGGTTTTGTGGTGGCTTCCTTGTAAGCCTTGTCGGGCCGTGGGTAAAAGTGTCTGGCAAAGCGTGCGCTTTTGCAGGCACCGGAATGCTGAATGTGGAACGGTGTATGCAGAAATCGATAAGAGATGTAAGAGACGGCGGAGCAGAGGTAGCCTCGCGAACAGAGGCGCTGAAACAATTTTCTGACGTTGATGTCCGTTAAAGGACTTTACCATTCGCGATCTCCCTGAAGCTTCAGTTAATGCGTTTGACTGCCGTCGTGTTTAAATTGCAACAGATCACGACAGAAATGCAACATCTATTTTACCTGATAATAAACGAAGGGAATTTATAATGCGGAACAATCGTCGAGCCGTAGAGTAATTACCCAAAAAATCAAAGAGATAACTATAAAGTGCGTACGCATTTTGATAAGAAAAATTCGTCAAAATGGCAGAAAGTTCTCTGAAAAGTTTATTTGATTAAAAAATAACCTTCCGTCCGTGGCGCGGCGGAAGGTCAGCCATTTAATTGCTCACGCCTCCAGTAAAGACTGGCCGAGATAATGTTTATTATCACTGACGCCCGGCAGAACAAAGAAATAGCCTCCGCCTGTTGGCTTGATATACTCCTCCAGCGCTTCGCCATTCAGCCTGTTTTGCACGCTAAGAAATCCTTTTTCTAAATCATGCTGATAACAGACGAACAGCAACCCCATTTCCAGCTGCCCCGAATGCGACACGCCCTGTGAATAGCTGTAGCCCCGGCGCAGCATCAGGCTGCTTTGCGTGGCCGCCGTGCGGGGATTAGCCAGACGGATATGCGCATCCAGCGGCGTCACATCTCCATCAGGATCGTTGAGATAGTCCGGAAGGTCATGCTCCTTCTCCCTGCCTAACGGCGCGCCGCTGTGCTTAACGCGACCAAAGATGGTCTCCTGCTCACGCAAAGGTGTGCGATCCCAGAACTCAACGTGAAACTGAATAATCCTCGCAGCCTGGTAACTGCCGCCCACGGCCCACGCCGGTTCTCCCTGATCCGCAGTGACCCAGAGAATGGAATCCATCAGCGTTCTGTCTGCCGTATCAGGGTTCGCCGTACCGTCTTTGAAGCCTAACAGGTTGATCGGGGTCTCTTTCCCCCTGCTGCGCGCAGCATGGTCAGAAATAAAACCTTCACGTAACCAGCGTACGCTTAGCAGATCCGGCGAATGCTTAATAATATCGCGCAGCGCATGAATCACCGTATCGTTGGTATTGGCACAGATTTGCAGTAGCAGGTCGCCATGGCATAAGCGGGCGTCCAGCGAATCATTGGGAAAGCGGGTCATTCGCTGGAGCTTCAGCGGCTTATGGGGTTGCAGCCCGTAACGGTCATCAAACAACGAGTGGCCCACGGAGAGCGTGATGGTCAGATTATCAGGGTAAATGGTCTCGCCCAGAATGCCCGAATCCATCGGCGGTAAGCGCGGGTTGGTTACCTGCGGCGCGCTACCGCCCTGGGTCAGAAAAACGATCCTGTCGGTTAACAGCCTGAACAAACGCTCCAGATCTTCTTTCCCGGTCGCCAGCACGTCAAAGGCCACGAGCATCATTGCAGCCTGCTGCGGCGTGGTCACGCCCGCCTGATGCTGCCCATAAAAGGACTGAACCTCTTCCCTTGCCGAGGGCGATAACGCGCCCGGTGAGAAAGACTTATCGTCCGACGCAGCATGAACCGGACAGCCACCGCCTACAGCCAGGGCACCGCTGAGGATGCCTATCTTTTTTAGTAAGCGACGACGCGATGGCTGTGCCGCGTCATCACCAGCTTGTCTTGCCATCTTAGGTTAATCCAGTCCCAGGGTTCCACGCAGTCTGGAAAGGTCTTCCGCCAGTGAGGTAATCGGGCCTTTCATTGCATTACGGTCGGCATCCGTCAGCTTGTCGTAGGATTCATAGCCATCTTTGGTACGGTATTTAGCCAGAACGTCATCGACCTTCCTGAAGTTGCCATCGATTTTTGCCAGCAAAGGCGCATCGGCTTTCTGGAGCATGGGACGCAGCAGGCTCACAATTTTCTGCGCGCCATCTACGTTCGCCTGAAAGTCCCAGAGATCGGTACGGCTGTAGCGGTCTTCTTCACCGGAGATTTTACTGGCGGCCACTTCTTCGATAAGGCCTGCCGCCCCGCCCACAACCTTACTGGGCGAAAAGGCCAGTTCGTTGATGCGCTTTTGCAGATCCAGTACGTCACGGTTGAGCAGATCCGCATAAGCCTCCATCCCTTTGGTACTTTTATCACCCCACAGCGCTTTCTCAAGGCGATGGAAGCCGGTGAACTTAGGATCTTCCGCTTTTTTCTCATAATCGTCTTCGCGGGCGTCAATGCTCACATCAAGATCGGAGAACAGTTCAGCAATCGGTTCGATACGCTCATAGTGGCGGCGAGTCGGGGCATAGAGGGATTTGGCTTTCTCCAGGTCTCCCGCCTTCACCGCATCGGTAAAGGCTTTGGTGCCGGCAACCAGATCGTTCACTTCGCGGGTAACATAGGCTTTGTACTCCGTTATTGGGCCTGCCAGCTGCATCACATCCGGCTGACCGTCAGAGGGGGCGTGGGTGCCTTTTACCACCAGCTTGCCTTTAGGATTGCTCAACAGGCCACAAGTGAGATCGTATTCACCAGGCTCCAGGTTCGCCGTAAGTTTTTGCGTGAAGCCTGGCGCGATATTTTCCCGCTCCTCCACGACCATTACGCCTTTCAGGATCTCCCACTCAAGCCCTTTCTGACTGTCGTTCTTGATAATGAACCGGGTTTTCCCCGCCTCTACGGTGACGTTCATCGGGTCACACTGTTTGTCATTGACGCTGATTTTCACCTGGGGAATATCAGCCGCCAGGGCCGTAGCAGAACCGGTCAGTAACGTGAGCAGCGCGGCATTCAGCGCGTGCCGGCGAAAACGAAGTGTCATAATTAAATCCCTGTAAAAAGTGTTCGCACCTGCACAAGCAGGCACGGATAAAGGCTCAGCGCGCAATGCCTGAAGCCGCCTGCGGAGACACTGGCTTAAAGAACAGCAGCAGTGCAGGAACTAAATAGATAAACCAGACCGCAACTTCGCTGACGCTTGGCGCTTGCTGGTAGCCAAACATCCCTTCCAGCAGCGTACCGATCAGCGTACTGGTCGGGAGCGACTGGCTCAGGTCAAAGGCGATCGACTGGAAGCCGTTCCACAATCCCGCCTCATGGAAAGCCCGGATGGCCCCGGCAGCCAGTCCGGCCGCCACCAGCAGAATAAACAGGCTGGTCCACTTAAAAAACGTCGCCAGATTAAGGCGCACCCCGCCCCAGTAAATCAGCATGCCGAGGATCACGGCGGTAGCCAGGCCAGAGAGAGCGCCGATCGGCGGCCATATCCCCACATCCTGCTGAAAGGCAGCGAGCAGGAAGAAGACGGACTCCAGGCCTTCACGCGCCACGGCAAGAAAGACCATTGCTACCAGCGCCCAGCCGCTGTTACCGCCCTTCTCCAGCGCTGCATCAACGGCATCCTCAAGCTGTGCTTTCACGTTGCGTGAGACATTGCGCATCCAGAAGACCATATAGGTCAGAATGCAAACGGCGATCGCGGCCACGATCCCTTCAAACAGCTCCTGCTCTTTCTGCGGGAACTCGCCGGTAGTTTCATTGATGAAGTAACCTGCGCCGAAGCAGAGCGCAGCAGCGATAAGTACGCCTGCCCACAGTGCGCCAAACCATTCACTTCGGTGGGTTCTTTTAAGGTAACTGGCGATCAGGCTGACAATCAGCGCCGCTTCCAGACCTTCACGTAACATAATGAGAAAAGGAACAAACATGCCGGGCCCCCGGAGATCAATCATTCACGGTAAATTGCCGTAAAGAAACGTAAATACAAACGATAGTGATTATCATTATTACCAATAAAAAGACAAGCGCCGGGAAGAATATTTTTACTTCTTGCTTGCGGTCAGGCGTGCGCCGTAGAGAGGAGAAAACAAAAGATGAGCAGAGAAAGAGAAAGAGAAAGAGAAAGAGAAAGAGAAAGAGAAAGAGAAAGAGGCGAGCTTATCGCCTCAGGCTTCAGTTCACAGCTGTGCGAAAAACGCTACCGGGCATCGCGATGATGCCCGGTATTGGGTTTGCTTAGTTGGCTTTAAATTCCGCTTCCGCCACGGCAAAGCGCTGCTGGGCCGCTGCTGAAGGTTCACGTCCCATCAGGCTGAACGCCACAATAGCGATGCTGGCAAACAGGAAGCCCGGAATGATTTCATAGAGATCAAGCCAGCCGTACTGTTTCCAGACCAGCACGGTTGCCGCGCCAATGATCATTCCCGCCAGCGCGCCGTTGCGCGTCATACGCTTCCAGATCAGAGAGAAAAGTACGACAGGCCCAAAAGCCGCGCCGAAACCGGCCCAGGCGTAGCTGACCAGCCCCAGCACGCGGTTATTCGGATCGGCCGCCAGCGCAATCGCCACCACGGCGACCAGCAGTACCATCATCCGTCCTACCCAGACCAGCTCGCGCTGCGAGGCATTTTTACGCAGGAAGTTTTTATATAAATCTTCCGTCAGCGCGCTGGAGCAGACCAGCAGCTGGCAGCTTAACGTCGACATCACCGCGGCGAGAATGGCAGACAGCAGAATGCCGGCAATCCACGGATTGAACAGCAGACGGGCCAGTTCAATAAAGATGCGCTCGCCGTTTTCAGAAACACCAGCGGCCTGGGCAGGGTTGTTCTGGAAGTAAGCGATGCCGAAGAAGCCCACCGCCACGGAACCGGCCAGGCAAAGGATCATCCACGCCATGCCGATACGGCGTGCACTGCGGATGGAGCGGTGGGAGTCCGCTGCCATAAAGCGCGCCAGAATATGCGGCTGACCGAAGTAGCCCAGGCCCCAGCCCAGCAGGGAGATCACCGCGATGAAGTTGAGGTTTTTCAGCATATCGAGGTTTTCAAAGCTCTTCGCCTCAATCACTGCCAGTGAGTCGTCGAGGCCACCGACGGCCAGAATAACGAAGACCGGCGTCAGGATCAGGGCAAAAAACATCAGCGCGGCCTGGATGGTATCCGTCCAGCTAACCGCCAGGAATCCGCCTACAAAGGTATAAAGAATCGTCGCTGCGGCACCGGCCCAGAGGGCAGTTTCATAGCTCATCCCAAAAGTGCTTTCAAAGAGTCGCGCGCCTGCGACGATACCGGAAGCACAGTAGATGGTGAAAAAGACCAGAATCACCAGCGCGGAGATCACGCGCAGCATCTTACTCTTGTCTTCGAAGCGGCTGGAGAAATAGTCCGGCAGCGTCAGGGCGTTATCGTGATGCTCAGTCTGCACGCGCAGCCGGCCCGCCACAATCTTCCAGTTGAGGTAAGCGCCAAGCGTCAGGCCGATGGCAATCCAGCTTTCAGAAATGCCCGACAGGAAAATCGCACCGGGCAGACCCATCAGCAGCCAGCCGCTCATATCGGACGCTCCGGCAGAAAGCGCGGTAACCAGACTGCCCAGGCTGCGGCCACCAAGGATATAGTCGTCGAAGTTTTTTGTAGACCGGTATGCAATAAAACCAATCAGCACCATGCCGAGGATATAAACGCAAAAGGTCACCATCATGGGTGTACTTACTGTCATCCAGTTTCTCCACTTATTGTTGTTAATGCGCTATCGCATCGGGTTAATGCCGCACCGTTGGAACGTAACGGCGCGGTTTCCTGGCTCCCGAGGCGGTGTATCCTGCCGTAAAGCGACTACTCGTACAAATCTTTTAACACATCAGTTACAGCAAATTCACCCTGCGTCACAGGTCAGCAAGCAGGAGGTAGTACTGGATCACAGTTACAGAGTTGCACCTCCTGACTGACGCGCGATATGCCCTGTACTACCGGCTTGCAGAGAATCAGCCGGAACGATTGCAGCAATTACCGTGCCGCTTTCACCGGGCCGGCTAATAACTCTGCGTGGGCGGTCACATTTAACACGGTTGCACAAAGTTGCAACTTGTATGATATTGCTCGCTAACAACGTATTTTTCGATGAAGGAGTTTTCAGGCATGGCCACAACTACCATGGGCGTGAAGCTGGATGATGCGACGCGTGAGCGTATCAAGCTGGCCGCCGGTCAGATTGACCGTACCCCACACTGGCTAATCAAGCAGGCGATATTTAACTACCTTGAGCAGCTGGAGAAAGGCACTACCCTGCCTGAATTCCCCGTTCAGTCATCTTCTCAGGAAGGCGATGAGCGTCCTGAAGAAGAGGCGCGCCAACCCTTCCTGGATTTTGCCGAGCAGATCCTGCCGCAGTCGGTGACCCGGGCTGCGATCACCTCCGCCTGGCGACGTCCTGAAACGGAATCCGTCCCGATGATCCTTGAGCAGGCGCGCCTGCCTGCCCCGCTTGCTCAGCAAACTCATCGTCTGGCACACCAGCTGGCAGAGAAGCTCCGGCATCAGAAAGGGGCAACCGGACGCGCCGGAATGGTGCAAAGCCTGCTTCAGGAGTTTTCGCTCTCCTCACAGGAAGGTGTCGCCCTGATGTGTCTGGCGGAGGCGCTGCTGCGCATTCCCGATAAGCCCACCCGCGACGCCTTAATCCGCGATAAAATCAGCAACGGTAACTGGCAGTCGCACCTGGGCCGCAGCGCGTCGCTCTTTGTGAACGCCGCCACCTGGGGACTGCTCTTTACCGGGCGCCTGGTCTCGACCCACAATGAAGCGAACCTCTCCCGCTCACTAAACCGTATTATCGGTAAAAGCGGTGAGCCGCTGATCCGTAAAGGCGTGGATATGGCGATGCGCCTGATGGGCGAACAGTTTGTCACTGGTGAAACTATTGCGGAAGCGCTGGCTAATGCCCGCAAGCTGGAAGATAAAGGCTTCCGCTACTCTTACGATATGCTGGGGGAAGCGGCGCTGACGGCGGAAGATGCCAAAGCCTACCTCGTCTCCTATCAGCAGGCGATCCATGCCATCGGCAAAGCGTCCAACGGGCGCGGTATCTATGAAGGGCCGGGCATTTCGATCAAGCTTTCCGCTCTGCACCCCCGCTACAGCCGGGCGCAGTACGACCGGGTGATGAGCGAGCTTTACCCTATTCTCAAATCCCTGACCCTGCTGGCACGCTCCTATGATATCGGCATCAATATCGATGCCGAAGAAGCTGACCGCCTGGAGCTGTCGCTGGATCTGCTGGAAAGGCTCTGCTTTGAGCCGGAGCTGGAAGGCTGGAACGGCATCGGCTTTGTGATCCAGGCCTATCAGAAACGCTGTCCGTTTGTGATCGATGGCCTGATCGATCTTGCCCAGCGCAGCCGTCGCCGGCTGATGATCCGACTGGTGAAAGGCGCCTACTGGGACAGTGAAATCAAACGCGCCCAGATGGAGGGGCTGGAAGGCTATCCGGTTTATACCCGTAAGGTCTATACCGATATCTCTTACCTGGCCTGTGCCCGCAAGCTGCTGGCGGTGCCAAACCTTATCTATCCGCAGTTTGCCACCCATAACGCGCACTCTCTGGCCGCTATCTATCAGCTGGCGGGCAATAACTACTATCCGGGACAGTATGAATTCCAGTGCCTGCACGGTATGGGCGAGCCGCTCTATGAGCAGGTGGTGGGCAAAGTGGCTGACGGCAAGCTGAACCGCCCCTGCCGGATTTATGCGCCGGTCGGCACGCATGAAACGCTGCTGGCCTACCTGGTGCGTCGCCTGCTGGAAAATGGTGCCAATACGTCGTTCGTTAACCGTATCGCCGATCACACGCTGCCGATTGAAGAGCTGATCGCCGATCCGGTAGAAGAAGTTGAAAAGCTGGCGGGCAAGGAAGGTGCCATCGGCCTGCCGCATCCAAAAATCCCGCTGCCGCGCGACCTCTACGGCAGCAAACGCGTCAACTCGTCGGGGCTGGATCTTGCCAATGAACACCGTCTCGCCTCGCTCTCCAGCGCCCTGCTCAACAGCGCGACTCACTCCTGGCAGGCGCTGCCGCTGATAGATGGCCAGGTGGAAGAAGGCGAACGCCTGCCGGTGACTAACCCTGCCGAGCCGGGGGACATCGTCGGCTATGTGCAGTACGCGAGCGAGAATGACGTCTCCACCGCGCTGGATGCGGCCGAGAATGCCGGCCCAATCTGGTTCGCCACGCCACCGGAAGAGCGCGCCGCTATTCTTGAACGTGCCGCCGTAATGATGGACGGCCAGCTTCAGCGTCTGATCGGCATTCTGGTCCGTGAGGCGGGGAAAACGTTCAGCAATGCGATTGCTGAAGTCCGCGAAGCGGTCGACTTCCTCTATTACTATGCGGGCCAGGTGCGCGACGACTTTGATAACGAAACTCACCGTCCGCTGGGACCGGTTGTCTGCATCAGCCCGTGGAACTTCCCGCTGGCGATTTTCACCGGTCAGATTGCCGCCGCGCTGGCGGCAGGCAACAGCGTGCTGGCCAAGCCCGCCGAGCAGACGCCGCTGATTGCGGCAGAAGCCGTTTCGCTATTACATGAAGCGGGTGTGCCGACCGGGGCGCTGCAGCTGCTTCCCGGCCTGGGCGAAACCGTGGGCGCGCAGCTTACCGGCGATCCCCGGGTGCGCGGCGTAATGTTTACCGGCTCCACGGCGGTCGCTACCCTGCTGCAGCGTAACCTGGCGGGTCGCCTCGATCCGCAGGGCCGTCCGACGCCGCTGGTTGCCGAAACGGGCGGAATGAACGCCATGATCGTCGACTCTTCCGCGCTGACCGAGCAGGTCGTGATGGACATTGTCGCTTCCGCCTTTGACAGTGCCGGACAGCGCTGTTCTGCGCTGCGTCTGCTGTGCGTTCAGGCCGACGTGGCCGACCACACTATTCAGATGCTGCGCGGCGCTATGGCTGAATGCCGCATGGGCAATCCGGAACGGCTCTCCACGGACATTGGTCCGGTGATTGATGCTGAAGCGAAAGAGAACATTGAGCGTCATATCCAGGTAATGCGTACCAAAGGCATGAAAGTTTATCAGGCCGTGGTCCAAAACCAGCAGGACAGCAAAGAGTGGCAAAGCGGCACGTTCATACAGCCAACCTTAATCGAGCTGAATAACGTCGCCGATCTGGATAAAGAAGTTTTCGGCCCGGTGCTGCATGTTGTGCGTTACACCCGCAATACGCTGCCGCAGCTTATTGAGCAGATTAACGCCTCCGGCTACGGGCTGACGCTGGGCGTCCATACCCGTATCGACGAAACCATCACTCAGGTCACGAACAGCGCGCGCGTGGGTAACCTCTACGTCAACCGCAATATGGTGGGAGCCGTGGTCGGCGTGCAGCCGTTTGGCGGTGAGGGCCTTTCCGGCACCGGTCCGAAAGCGGGTGGCCCACTCTACCTCTACCGGCTGCTGTCACACCGTCCGGATGGCGCATTGCGTCTGACGCTGGACCGCCAGGATGGCGAGCGTCCGGTCGATTCGGCGCTGCGTCCGGTCCTGCTGGCTCCGCATCAGGCGCTGACCGCATGGGCAAAAGAAAAACCGGCGCTGGCGATGCTCTGCGCGCGCTATGCGGAACTGGGCCAGGGCGGTACGGTACGCCTGCTGCCAGGCCCGACGGGCGAACGCAACACCTTTGCGCTGCTGCCGCGCGAGACGGTGCTGTGCCTGGCGGATAACGAAGAAGATACGCTGATCCAGCTGGCCGCCGTCACTGCGGTAGGCAGCCGGGCGCTGTGGCCGGAAGATGAGCTGCACCGTTCGCTGTTTAAAACGCTGCCGCAGGAAGTGCAGAAGCGCATCGACTTTGCCGCCCAGCCGCTGGATCAGCACGCGGATTTTGACGCGGTGATATATCACGGCGATGCCGATCAGCTGCGCATGGTCTGTGAAACGGTAGCGGAACGCGAGGGGCCGATTGTCTCCGTACAGGGCTTTGCGCGGGGTGAAACGAACCTTCTGCTGGAACGCCTGCTGATTGAGCGCTCGCTGAGTGTCAACACCGCTGCCGCAGGGGGTAACGCCAGCCTGATGACCATCGGCTGAGTCTGAGCGGCAAAATTGCGCTGTGCCTGAAATTGGGCACAGCGCAGGAAGGTAGCCCGCCTCAGCAGATTGCTGCACTGGCACGGTTACCTTTCGTATCACGTTTATCTTCAGCCTGAGGGCTTACGACACGGCGCGTAAGCCCTTTTTTCATACTGTGACGCCATCAGGTATCAAACTTCATCCGCAACAGTTTTGGGTAGATGAACAAATTTTTGCCCACGCCACGGTTCAGCAGCGTCCAGATCCCGACAGAGCAGCCGGCACAAAGCACCGTCATTACCGGCGGGAAGCCCACGGCCCAGAGCAACGAGAAGGCTTTGCTGGCAAAAAAGTTATGCCCCAGCGCGAAGAGGATCGCCGACATGCCGAAAAACTCGATAAAAATGCGGTGCAGAACGTAAATTTGCAGCGTATTTTTTCCCATCCAGTTCAGCCAGCGCATATCAAAAACGTTATTCAGCATCCGGCAGGCGGCGATACACATCAGGATAGCAATAACGCACAGGAACAGGTTTTCAGGAAGCCCCATCAGCGTATGTACCAGGGCAAGCAGCGCCAGCACGCCCCAGGGAAGCAAGTTGCTGCGGTGCCATTCACTCCAGCGCACCATGGTCGTGCTGAAAAACGTGCCGAACAGGAAAAAGATAAAATACTGCGACAGGCTTTCGGGGCCCCAGCCGGGAATGACATTCGTCACTGCGGCGTAGTTAAGCACCAGCGCCATCACCATGATCGTGCTCTTTTGCACACGGAACAGTTTGGCGAAAAGGAAAAAGAGCCCCAGCGCATAGAGGTACCAGGAGGAACTCATGGCAAGCAGCATCAGCTTGAGGAATTCCCCCGCCGAAGAGGCCCAGGCGGCATTCGCGTTACTGGAAAGCTGGTCTCCCATAATTTCGCCAGAAACGCCGTTAATCATCAACCACTGGATCAGGCCCCAGAGAAAGTAGAGATAGAACAGATTGGTGACGCGACTGGTGAACACCTGTTTCCACGGACGGTTCAGAATGGCACTGGAGGCCAGCAAACCGGAAACGAAGAAAAAGGCGGGCATCCGCAGCGGCGAGAGGTAGTGATTAAAGGCAACCCATAATTTCGCCGGAATAAACCCGGCGGTCAGGTGAGGGATCATGTCAGCATAACCGGGCAAGACCACGTGATACAAAACAACTAACAGAATGCAGGCGCCTTTCAGGCTGTTAATCCAGACGATTTCTTTCTTATGAGTAGAATTCATTATTTTACTCCAGCTGTGTGCTGTGATTTTTATAAATATGCGTGTGCAGGGAGAGTTCCTGGCGTTGGTGTTTTATTATTCTCTGGTACATATTTCCCATGGTAATAAAGGAATCAGGGCCAATATTATCAGCCCTGTTGAATACTATCAGCCATTGCTGGCGACGTCTGGTACTTTTTTGCGGTTTCGCTATCAGCTGCGAATCGAAAACAGCCCCAGCCAGCGCCATAATGCGTAGCGGCCATACCTACAGAAAGAGCGCACTGCAAAGGCCAGCGCCACCACCAGCGGCATTAGCGCCCGGCCCGGTGGGGACCAGAAATAGCTGAAGCGAAGGTAACTGTCTGACTGCGCTAAAAATCTCTTTAAAGCGTTCTGACCGGCAGTATCCACTTAATATCCTGACAATCTGAAGTAAGTTTACAAATTATTACTTACACTAGCCAAAATACGATGAGCATTACTCTGAAAGGAAAATTAAGCGGCGTCGTTATCGGAGAGAATAAACAATAAGGGATAATTCTTAAATAGATAGCGGAAAGCAAAACAAGTTAATTAAGATTATCCTCATAGTGATGAGGATAATATAAGCCTCCCCACTGTTCGGAAAGGCTTATATTTAACGGTCAGGCATTAAGGAATTTTTCAAGAAACTGCCGCGTACGTGGCTGCTGGGGATCGCTGAAAAGTGATTTTGCATCACCCTGTTCAACTATCCGGCCCTGATCCATAAAAATCGCCCGGTCCGCGACATCGCGGGCAAAGCTCATTTCATGGGTCACAATGACCAGCGTCCGTTTCTCCTCCGCCAGCGCCCGAATGGTGTTCAGCACTTCGCCAACCAGTTCAGGATCGAGCGCCGAGGTCGGTTCATCGAAAAGAATCACCTCAGGCCGCATCGCCAGCGCACGGGCAATCGCCACGCGCTGCTGCTGGCCGCCGGAAAGCCGGCGCGGATAGCTCTCTTCTTTTCCATGAAGCCCCACCTTTTCCAGCAGCTGCCGCGCCCGCGCAATGGCTTCCGCTTTAGGTTCACGCTTAACGATGGTTGGACCTTCGATAATGTTCTCCAGCACCGAGCGATGCGGGAACAGGTTAAAGCTCTGAAAGACAAACCCTACCTGCTGGCGCAGCTGACGTATCTGTACTTTCTGCCGGCTCATGCCCTTTGAGGCATCGATCACTATCTCACCGACCTTTATCGTGCCTTCATCCGGCTCTTCAAGCAGGTTGATGCTGCGCAACAGCGTGGTCTTTCCCGATCCGCTCGGCCCGATGATGGCGACTACCTCGCCAGATTTGACCTCCAGATCGATACCGTGAAGTACCGTCTGACCGTTGAACCGTTTGACCAGCTTACTGACTTCAATAGCGCTCATTTTGGCTCCCGATCCTGACGGTTAACGTGATCTTCCAGCCGGCTTTGCAGCATGGACAGCAGCGTCGCCATAACCCAGTAGATCAGTGAAGCGGCCAGATACATGGTAAAAACTTCCAGCGTACGCGAGGTAATCAGCTGGGCCTGACGGAACAGCTCCGGCACCTGGATGGTGGCGGCCAGCGAGGTATCCTTCACCAGGCTGATAAAACTGTTTCCCAGCGGCGGCAGCGCCGTTCTGGCCGCCTGCGGCAGCACTACCCGACGCAGCGTCTGCCAGCGGGTCATGCCGATGCTGGCCGCCGCTTCCCACTGTCCACGCTCAATGGCGGAAATCGCGCCTCGCAGGGATTCTGAGGTGTAGGCAGCCGTGTTCAGGGAGAGACCAATCATTGCGGAGGGGATCGGATCGAGCTCAATACCGAACTGCGGCAGACCGTAATAGATCATAAACAGCTGGGCAATCAGCGGCGTTCCGCGAAATACCGACACGTAAAAGCGAGAGAGCCAGGCAACCGGCCAGAAATGCGAAAGACGCATCATCGCCAGCAGGAACCCCAGCAGCAGGCCAAAAAACATGCCGCCGATGCTGAGTTCGAGGGTAAAGAGCGCGCCTTTCAGTAAAAAAGGTGCTGAATCCAGCACCAGTTGAATACTTTCCTGCATTATTTCGTCACGTCCGCGCCAAACCACTTCTCAGACAGTGCGGTCAGCGTGCCGTCTTTCTGCATTTCCGCAATGGCGTCATCGATCGCTTTCAGCATTTCAGGGTTGCCCTTACGCAGCGCCACGCCAGCTTCCTGACGGGAGAATGCCGGACCCGAAACCGCCAGCGTATTGCCGGTTTTTTTCACCAGGTCCAGCGCCGCCAGACGATCAACGAGAATGGCATCAGTACGGCCAACGCGCAGATCCTGATATTTAGTCGGGTCATCATCATAGGTGCGGATATCCACATCTTTCACGTTCTCACGCAGCCACTGCTCATAGTTAGAGCCCAGACCCACGCCGACCTTCTTGCCGCTCAGATCTTCCGGCTTGCTGATACTGGAGGCATCCTCTTTTTTGGTCAGCGCCTGGATTCCGGAAACGGTGTAAGGCGTGGAGAAGTCATATTTCTTTTTGCGATCGGCTGAGATGGTGACCTGGTTGATCGCCACATCAATGCGACCGGAGTCCAGCGAGGCCAGCATACCGTCCCATTTGGTCGGCTTAAGGTTAGCCTTAACGCCCATATGCGCAGCCAGCGCGTCGGCGAACTCCACTTCATAGCCGGTCAGCTTGCCGTTTTCATCCTGGAAGCTGAACGGCGGATAGGTGCCCTCCAGACCGACCAGCAGCGTACCGCGCGCTTTCACTTTGTTAAGCAAATTTTCTTCAGCTGCGGAAGTACTGGCAGAAAAACCGGCCACCAGAGCAAGCGACATTACGCCCATCATCAGTTGGCGAGGCACCAGAGAAAAATTCATAAGGACTCCGTTAGATTAGTGGAGAGACAATTGCCCACTTCTCTCCTGTTATAATGACTGCTTCGACAGATGAGTCAGATCCCGTGACGCCCGATCTGACCCGAAGAATTTATGCGACCCGGCGCGTTTATACCAGCCGAAAGGGGAATATTCTTCTCTAATCAGACAAATGATGATAAGCGAATAATGCGGGCGCACCGCCGGTGTGGATAAATACGATAGGCCCTTCGCGGCTGAAGCGCTGTTGGGTAATGCCGTCAATCAGCCCCGCCATTGCCTTGCCAGTATAGACCGGATCGAGAAATATCCCCTCGAGCCGGGCCAGCAATTTGATCGCTTCCATGCCCTCTTCGTTTGGCATGCCGTACTGCGGGCCATAGTACTCATCCCACAAATTGATCGGCGCGCTGACGGTCAGTTCAAGAGAAGCCGCCAGCGCCTCACGGATTGCGCTCACTTTGGGCCGCTGCTCGTCCGCCATGCGGGAAACGGTGACGCCGATCAGTTCGGTGTCCGGTAACAGCTGCTCCAGCCCGACCGCCAGGCCAGCATGTGTCCCGGCGCTGCCGGAAGCGACCACCACGGCGGCAAAATCGACCACACCCTCACTCTGATGGGCGATTTCCTGCGCACACTCAACGTAGCCGAGCGCGCCCAGCGCGTTTGAGCCGCCTACCGGGACAATGTAGGGGCGAAAACCCTGCGCTTCCAGCCGCGTGGCCTGCTCTTCAAGCTGAGCATCGGGATCGTGCAGCGCGTCTACCATGATCGTTTCCGCATCCATCAGGTCAAGTAACAGGCGGTTGCCGTTGCTCAGATAGTTTTCAGCGGCGGTATGAATCGGGTTTTCCAGCAGCGCCACGCATTTCAGGCCAAGCTTTGCCGCAACGGCCGCGGTCTGGCGTACGTGATTAGACTGAATGGCGCCTGCGGTAAGCAGCACGTCCGCGCCCTGGCGCAGCGCGTCAGCGGTAAGGAACTCCAGTTTCCTGAGCTTATTGCCGCCCAGCGCAACGGGCGTGACATCGTCACGTTTTATAAAGATGTCCCGACCTAAATAGTCGGAAAAACGGGGCAGGTGTTCCAGCGGCGTGGGTGCACCAAGCAGTTCCAGCCGGGGAAAAGCATTTAAGAGATGTAAGGACAACGTGGCCTCCAGAGAGAGCGCGAAAAGTTATCCTTACAGTTTTACAGAAGTTAGACAAAAGGTAACGAAAAAAGAGGTTGTCAGCGACAACCTAATTGCGTTGCCAGCCCAGAAACTGATCGTATTTTCGCAAGGCTATGCGGTAATTATTATTGCCGGCATCCGGCAGATCGTTTTCAAGGCATTCATGCCAGCTGTTGCCGCGCAGTCTCTCCGCAGGGAAATTGCGCTTGGACAGCATGTCGTCAAGGCGTCGCAGGCGAACAACATATTCGCGAATGGTACTGTGGCTCATCTCAGTCTGCTCAAAGAGATACTGTTTGAAGGCCATAATGTCGAAATAGTTCGGATGTGTGTTACAGAAAATATCGCTACAGAAGCGACAAAGCGCCGTCAGCTCATTCTGAAGTTTTAACCAGACTTGATCGTCGATCAGCTGATCCATCCGGGCAATAGCCTCTTTATTTATTATCTGACCACGAAACACTAGCGCCATACGATCCAGCACCTTGCTGCAGTGCGAACAGTTATTCTGGCTGTGTTTATAGTCTTTTAAATAACGGCTTAACGGCCTCATTTTTGTGTTGGATCCCATTTTGAGTCCCCGGTTGGTGTTGAGAGTGCGAAACTGACTCCGTCAGCGCGCTCCCGTTAACCGGGCGCGCAGGCGTTTAATCGCCTGACTGTGCAGCTGGCTGACCCGGGATTCCCCGACCTCCAACACTGCGCCAATCTCTTTAAGATTCAGCTCTTCCTGGTAGTAAAGCGTCAGCACCATTTTTTCGCGTTCGGGCAGGGCCTCGATCGCTTCAATGACGCGTTCGCGCAGGTTTCCTTCCATCAGTTGATGCAGCGGATTCGCTTCTTCATGGCCTTCCGTAACCAGTTCTGCGCTGTCACCATGCTCCTCACGGAACTCGTCGTAAGAGAACAGCTGACTATTGTTTGTATCCAGCAGGATCTGGCGGTACTCCTCCAGAGAGACATCGAGCTGCGTTGCGACTTCCTGCTCCGTCGCGGAACGACCCAGCGTCTGTTCAACGCGGTGCATCGCTCCCGCCACTTCACGTGCGTTACGTCGTACGCTGCGAGGTGCCCAGTCGCGGCTGCGCAGCTCATCAAGCATGGCGCCCCGGATACGCTGCACGGCGTAGGTGGTAAAGGCCGTGCCCTGTAGCGCGTCGTAGCGCTCCACGGCGTTCAGCAGCCCTATGCCCCCTGCCTGCAGCAGATCGTCCAGCTCCACGCTTGCTGGCAGCCTGACCTGCAGACGCAGCGCCTCATGTCTCACCAGCGGCACATATCGCTGCCACAGCGAGTTTTTATCCATCACCCCATCGGCGGTATAGAAATCATTCACCCTGACTACCCTACGTTAGTTAAGTTATCGGCATGATTATCTGTTTCTGTAGGGCGGATTGATTGGTGGAATAGCGCTATTAAAGGCGGGTTATTTCATTTTTGTGTAAAAAAGCGGCGCGAAAGGCTGCCGCTTCGGATAAATCAGCCAGGTTGCCGAAGTTTTGCGCGTGTCGCGTCGGGAACATGCGGCCACAGCGCGCAAATTTGGCCGTCTATTTCCTGATAAGCACGGCGTAAATCTTCATTAATGGCACCGATACCGCGCAGATGTACGCGACCGCTCGCCGCATCGATGATTAGAAGACGGCTGATAAATAGCCGCTGAAGATCGCTGCGCAGAAACAGGCCGTTGTCCACGCTGTTATCGTTGAGAAACCCCTCTTCATTCTCATCCGTCTGAATATGACAGGCCTCGACCCAGGGATGGCTGGTGCTCTCCGGCAGCCGCGTTCCGGTGATCACGCAGGCACCGTAACGGGCCTTTACCGAGGCCGCAAATTCCGCCTGACTCGCCTGCTGCCAGACCTGCGCCTTCACTTTTCTGCCCACCAGCGTGCCTGATATCACACCTGGCGGTATCGGGAGCAGCGGGCTGCTGACGACGGCGATAAACTGAATGCGGCGGGAGACGCTGAAACAGGGATGTGCGCCCGCATCAAAAAGCTGCCAGTAAGCCTCCTCCCCTTCCTGACGCATCAGCGAGAGCGTATAGCCACGGCTGGTGACCAGCTGCTGGGCAGCCGCTGATGCAGGATCGAGCATGGCGTAAACGCGGCTCTCCCCCATCACCTTCCAGCGGTTTTCCTGCTTTGCCTGTTCGTTACGTCGGAAATAGTAGAAAGGAAGCTGCTGTTTGAGGTAGTACTCCAGCCGCCGCAGATAACTTTTGCGTTCGTTATCGTTAGAGATGAAGAGCAGATCCTCAAGCGGGCTGTTGGTTTCGTTGTTGGCGAAGATCGCCCGGATGACCAGATTGCGGTAGCTGGTGGAAGGACTGAGCAGCGCCCGGGCCGTCAGCGCTTTCTCGTCCGGGAATTTCAGCGCATAGCGTTGAGCGATTTCGTCAAAGCTCAGCAGATCGCCGGGTTGCAGGTCAACGTTGAAGCGCATAGCAACACTCCAGAGAAAAATAGTTGAAAGTTATGGTTGTTCTGAAGGAGTTATCGGCAGATCGAAGTGGAACTGTAATGCGAGGAGTAAACGAAAAGATACAGGCTCGTTGACTGAAGCTGATTTTTTCGCTTTATAATGGTTTCAACAAGAATTCATTCCCATTAAATAGGCATTTATGAGGATGATAACCCAAGCATTTCACATACTGTTTTTGAAAAAACCGGTGCCTAACCATTTAGTGTGCACGTGGATTAAACCTGAAATAATCATACAGTCATCCTGCAACTCTCCCTTAACACAACAGAAATCCGCCTGTAATGACGTCCTATTTGCGTATGTAAATCACTCGCCTCCCCGATTAGGAAAGGCGAGTCAGTTATTAACCACATAACTATTATATTAGCGATTTGAAAAGCAGGCACAGCGAAAAGGCAGCAACTACAGATTGCATGCTTATTTCAACAGATAGATAAGCGACAAATCATCATTGACTTTGGTTTTATTAATTTCCGCCACAAAGGCAGATGTTGATTGCGCGTTGTGCTTGGTAATTGAATGGTAACTGTAGATAATATTGATGATATCATCCTCATTAACCTGGCCTACCATCTCAACACATGCGGCGATCAATGATTTCAATAAAAACCAGTCAGCAGTCAACAGGTATAAATTCAATAGTGGTTTACGACTATTATCACCAGGGAAAAAACCATCATAGATACGGTATTGAATATAATTGTTCATTATCCATGGGCGTTCTGCAAACCAGGGCATCACTTTACTTTGCCAGACATTTTCAAGCCTTATCATTGACTGGTTGATGTCATTATTTTTTGCACCTTCAGCCTGTATATAAATAAGCTTATTGATGTAATGATTTAATGTCGGCCACCCTCGCAATTTAACTATCCCCTCAAAATAGGTCTGCATCCGCAACAAGAGTGACCACTGCAAATTGTAATCGGGCTTAACCTGATCAAGTTGCTGTCTAGTTTCACCTTCGATTAAACTATTAATGGTCTGAGAAAAATAGTTGTCCATCTTTGCAATACGATCGTCAACTTCGCTTAGCTTCTCAACATAAAGTAAAAAACTGGCTAGTGAGTAAAACGCCTCGTTAAGATGTACGCCACTATATTTTACAATATTGAGGCACATTAAGTTCAGCAGTTTTTTCTCTTGGTCGAGATCTTTCGCCTTATTGGCGCCAGGCTGTACATTAATTGTCTGCTCGAACAGCATTGAATCGGGCGAAGATAATAACTGCCGTGTCGCTTCCGGGCAAGAAAGCGTTAAGCTTTTTTGCTGTTCATATTTAAACGTATTCGCGACTCTTGGGTAAGAGGCACAGGTAGGACTTAGTGCCGACGCACCTAATGTGGAATGCACTTTACATAGTCGACTTTCATCCATAAAGGCACAATTTCCAGCCGCATTGAGCTTCATTTTCCCCCAACTTCCATAACTCTTACGGGTAGTAATGATATTTTCTGTAGCAAGTAATTTTATTTCAATTTGTGAAGATTTTAAATATCGATTCACTGTAGGCTTATCAAGAGTGATGTCCCAGCCTTTGCAGCAGTGATCGCGACACTCATTCCCAATGCACTTAAAGGCACTAACAAATAGTGGTTCAATGATAGTAATATTTTTCATGATCTACCCGCTGACACCCGTAATTGAAACAATAATTTTCATTATCAACATGGTAAATCAACCACCGGGAGTTAATCGCAGGAACAATGCACAAAAAGTGGGCTTATCATTCGCATAAAAAAACCCCGCCGAAGCGGGGTTTAAGTGAAACAAGAAGCTTAGAGTGATTAGCCCTGCAGCAGAGACATAACCTGCTGTGGAACCTGGTTAGCTTTAGACAGTACGGAGTTACCTGCCTGCTGAACGATCTGCGCTTTAGACATGTTAGAGACTTCAACCGCGTAGTCAGCATCCTGAATACGAGACTGTGCTTCTGACAGGTTAGTCGTCGTGTTGTTCAGGTTAGTAACTGCAGAACCCAGACGGTTCTGAATCGCACCCAGAGAAGAACGGAACTCATCAACAGAAGCAATTGCTGAATCCAGTTTTGCTAATGGATCCGAAGAAGAACCGGTAGTCAGGCTGTTAAGGCTGAGGCTCTTAGTATCAACTTTAAACGCAGCGGTATCAGCAGTTGTTGAAGTATCAGCAGCCTGTGGATCCAGAGCGATGAAGTAATCCTTGCCTACGCCGTCAGCACTTTCGAAACCATTTGCTTTCAGGTTGTTAACTTCAGCAGCACCGGTAGGCTTGATGGTAACTTTAGCGAACAGGTTGCCGTTATCATCTTTATAAACTTCGTCAGCTTTGATGGTCGCGCCACCAGCAGCCAGACCCAGACGGGTAGACAAATCGTTTGTAGCGCCAGTTTCTGCGACAGTCGCTTTTTCAACCTGAGTGGTAGAGCCGTAGTAAGAAGTAAAGTCGGTGTTTGCGACAGTACCCAGAGTACCTGCTTTATCTTTAGGACCGTTAACGTTGAAGCTATCCAGACCCAGAGTTTTTGAGTCGATTTTTTTCAGGTCGATATCGATGGTTTCGCCATCGTTCGCGCCAACCTGGATAGACATTTTGCCGTCTTTAGCCAGGACGTTCACGCCGTTGAACTGAGTCTGTTCAGATACACGGTCGATTTCAGACAGGCGAGATTTGATTTCGTCCTGAATGGAAGACAGGTCAGAATCAGAGTTGGTGCCGGTAGATGCCTGCACGGTCAGCTCACGAACACGCTGTAAGTTGTTGTTGATTTCTGACAGTGCGCCTTCAGTAGTCTGCGCAACAGAGATGCCGTCGTTAGCGTTACGGGCAGCCTGAGTCAGACCTTTAATGTTAGAGGTGAAGCGGTTGGCGATTGCCTGACCAGCAGCGTCATCTTTCGCGCTGTTGATACGCAGACCAGAAGACAGACGCTCCATAGAGGTAGAGAGAGCAGACTGGTTCTTGTTGATGTTGTTCTGAGTGATCAGCGAGAGGCTGTTGGTATTAATTACTTGTGCCATGATAAAGTTTCCTATTAAAATCGAATCTTGTTAAGGGAGTGGGGCTTGTTTGCCACCCGGCTTCATCGCCGTCAAAGTTGTTATCGTCTGCCTTACCCCAACCTTTAGAATTTTTTTAGCAAGTCGCGCATTTTTTTTCTCTCAGCCCAAATCCCCGAATTACCCTTCTCTATTACCGCTATTCATTCCATTACCCATGTTCAATTCGTCGTAAACTTTCCTTATCACTGGCCGATAACCACGCTATTCACTCTCCGTGTTGATCAGATAAAGGAAACATCATGGCAAGTATCTCTTCACTAGGTATCGGTTCCGGCCTTGAGCTGAGTAGTATTCTCGATAGTCTGTCCTCCGCAGAAAAAGCGTCACTGAAGCCGATCTCTACGCAGCAGTCAGCCTACACCGCCAAGCTGAGCGGCTATGGCACCCTGAAAAGTGCATTAACGACCTTTCAGGCAGCGAATACTGCGCTAGGTAAAGCCGATCTCTTCTCTGCTTCTAAAGCGACCACCGCTTCTACCGCCTTCAGCGCCACCACCTCAGCAGGTGCCGTCGCCGGTAAATATTCTATCAATGTGACGCAGCTGGCGTCGGCGCAAACGCTAACCGCAGGCGTTCAGAGCGACAATAAAACGGCGATCGCTACCGCAGACAGCACCATTACTTTCCAGCAGGCCGGCGCGGATGCCGAGCCGGTTACGATCACCCTTGCCGCCGGGGACTCTTCCCTCACCGGCATTCGCGATGCGATCAATAAAGCCGACGCGGGCGTCACCGCCAGCATTATTAAAACTGGCGAAGGCGCCTACCGTCTCTCCATGACGTCAACCAAACCCGGTGAAGATCATGAGATGACCGTCAGCGTCAGCGGCGACAGCGCGCTGCAAAGCTATTTAGGCACCAGCGGCGGTAACCTGACCGAGAGCGTTCCGGCTAAGAATGCGCTCCTGACGGTGAATAATGTCGCTATTGAGAGCAGTAGTAACAATATCAGTGATGCGCTGGAAGGGATTACGCTGAATTTAACCGAGGTGACTACCGGTAATCAGACGCTGACCGTTAATCAGGATACCTCCAAGGCCTCAAGCGCCGTCAGTGCCTGGGTAGAGGCGTATAATAAACTTCAGGACAGCTTCAGCAGCCTGACTAAATACACAGCGGTGGATGCAGGTACGGAGACGCAGGACACCACCAACGGTGCTTTGCTGGGCGACACTACGCTGCGTACTATTCAAACCCAGTTAAAAAGCCTGCTGGCCAATAGCAGCAGCACATCGACCTATAAAACGCTGGCGCAGATTGGCGTGACCAGCGATCCATCAAACGGCAAGCTTCAACTGGATCAGACCAAACTCGATGCCGCGCTGGCGAAAGATCCGGACGGCGTGAAAGAGATGATTATTGGCGACGCCAAAACCACCGGCATTACCACCAAGATGGGTAATAGCATGACCGGTTGGCTCTCAAGTTCAGGTATTTTGCAGGCTGCCACCGATGGCGTCAGTAAAACCCTGAACAACCTGACGGATAGCTATAACGCGGCCAGCGAGCGAATCGACGCCACCATTGCCCGTTATAAAAAACAATTTACCGCGTTAGATTTAATGGTGAGCAAGCTGAACAGTACCAGCAGTTATCTCACATCGCAGTTCGAAGCTTTAACCTCTTCAAATTCCAAGTAATAAGGAGTCATAATGTATAGCGCAAGCGGTACTCAGGCCTATGCAAAAGTCAGCGTGGAAAGCGCGGTGATGAGCGCCAGCTCAGACCAGCTGATCACCCTGCTGTTCGACGGTGCGCTGAGCGCACTGGTCCGGGCACGACTGTTTTTGCAGGATGGCAACATTGTCAGGAAAGGCGAATCCCTTTCTAAAGCCATTAATATTATTGATAACGGTCTGAAAGTCGGACTGGATGAAAAAAGCGAAGATGAGTTAACGCGCAATCTTTTAAGTCTGTACCGCTATATGGTGCATCGTCTGCTGCGCGCTAATCTTGATAACGACGTAGCAGGCATTGAAGAGGTCGAAGCACTACTACGTAATATTGCCGATGCCTGGAAAGAAGTTTCAGGTTCTCCCGCTCTGGTTCAGGACGCTCTCTAAATGAATATCGCCCCGCATATGTTCGGCATTTATCAGCAGCTGCTGCACATCAGTCAGTCAATGATCCGTCTGGCCTCAGAAGGCAACTGGGATGAACTGATTGAACGTGAAGTGGATTATGTCAGCACCGTAGAGAAGCTGGCGCAGACCACCCGCGAGATTGCGGTTCCTGCTCAGACCCAGGAGCAGCTGCGTCCGGTTTTGCGTCATATCCTGGACAATGAAGCGGAAGTTAAACGTATGCTTCAGCATCGGATGGGCGAACTGTCAGAGCTTATCGGTCAGAATTCCCGTCAGAAATCGGTCAATTCTGCCTACGGTAATCTCTCTGGCGTGGTGCTGTTTCCGAACGGATCTGCCTGAAAACCGTTGCTTTTATTATGACTATCCTTCCCTCCAGCCGGCGGGTCAGCAGACAACGTCTGTTTGTATTCTGACCCGCGCTTCCCTTTCTGCCCGTATAGACTGCGGCAAAAAAATCACAGTCCTGCACGATAGCGCATAAGACTGTTTGAATAAACGCGACTTCACCGACCTCAGAACATCGGTTTTTCACTCTCCTGGCCAGGATAGCTTTGGTCGCTCTCCTCCGCCGGTTTCTCCTCCGTCACCGGGACCTTATTCTGCGCATGTAGCGCCTGCTGGCACTCCTGCGTCGGCTGTCTGACCTTTTGCAAGATCAGATCGTCATAATGCAGTGTTGTTCCCTCAATCTCCAGCGGCATTACCCGCACCTTGTTATTGACGTTAATCCAGCGTTCATTGAGCCGGGTGACTTTTCCCGGCTTGGCGATGACGCGCTGCCACTGACGGCAGTCCAGCGTATCGCCTTCCGCAGTGATAATCAGGCTGGCCGTGGCCTCCGGGCTGACCAGGCCATCCTGCGGCCCCTGGGTCTGCCAGTTACCGACCAGCTGAGCCGGCGGCACCGTTTTCACCGCGCTTTGATAGTTGGGTATCTGCGCACAGCCCGACAGCGCGATGGCCGCTGCGGTCATTACAATCCACTTTTGCATTTTCATTTCCTGATTCGTCGAATAGCGCTACGTTATAATTTCTCTATTACCACCGCAAGCCTCTCTTCCTTCCCCCGTCTTTCTGGCGCGGCCATTTAACCGGGATGGCGGGGATCGTCGCGTTTACCCTTTCCGGCGTTTCGCTGCAGGCGACCCGCGTGTACACTAGCGCAAATTTTTATGCAGGACAGATTATGAAGAGCATTGAAGAATATTACGCCACGGCCAAAGTGTTATTTCTGGAAGCCTGGCCGGAAATCAAAAGCGGCATTGCGGCTCTGACGGAAGAGGATGCCAGCGCGCTGGGCATGACGCTGCCGCAGCTGCAGTCCCTGCAAGCGGATCGTGCCTGGGCAGCCTACACGCGCGAAAAAAAGCTCGACGGTATGCTGTTTGCTATTCAGCTTGCGGAGCCGGACAAAGAGGTCGCCGCTCAGGCGATAGAAGCCTATCTGCGCGATCATGCTGCCGCGCTGGGCATGAGCTGGGAAGCATTCTGCATTAAAAACGAGCTGTAATACTCTGCGGCCGGACGCTCCCGGCCGTAAAAAAGGGTTCGTCGCCCTCAGCGCAATCTCTCCTGCCCATAATTACTCTTTATTTAAGTTTCACCTCCTTAAAAAAGCACAATTCAGCATAGCCGGCAGTTGCAGTGGATTATCACCCCATAAGACAAACGACATTCGCAAGCACAGCGCACTAGCTGATATTTAAAGGCGATAATTGTCTTATAGCGTATTGAGTGTGCAACGATTTCATCATTCCAATACCCGGCACAAAGATATAATTCAGTCGCGAAAAAGAGTAGTATGCGTAATCGGTTGCGTTCCTGCAGCGGGTCACGTATGTTGTGCGCGCCAGTTTTATGTCAAACCCGTACATTAAGCCTGCCGCCAGCCTCAACCTGCCTGACACGCCGGTGTGCGCCTCTCATCCTGCCTCATCACAGGCCTGTAAGATTTCCGAGCCAGAAGAATGTCACTCAGTAAATATAAGCTTGATCACAGCCTGTTTCTTTTTTTGCTCGCGCTGGGCTTAACCGCGTTCGGTATCCATTGCCGGAGCTATCAGGCCCTGTCCCTTTTCTGGCCCTGCAATGCGCTGCTGCTTGGCTTAATGATCCGCTTTCCCGTGTTTGATAATCTTGTCAGCCTGCCTGTTATATTTAGCGCAATGGTGCTGGCGGATCTCTTTTACGGTACGCCATTCAATATCGCACTCGGTATGAATGCAGCGAATATGCTGTTTATCATTGTCGGTAAAATCGTTCTGCTGTCGCCTTTATTGTCCCGCCCCTATCCAAGACGGCTTCAGGCATTACTGAGGGTTTTTCCGGCTTCCGTCGTGGCCGCCGCGGTCTGCGCTCTGGCCGGCAGCTTCGCCAGCCAGCACTATTTTCATGACCTGCTGCTTAAGGGCTGGATCTCCTGGTTTTGTGAGCAGTTATCCACGTCGGTTCTCCTGCTTCCGCTGGCTATTACCCTGCCGCGCCGGGATGAGCTGAAGCAACTGTTTCATGAGCTGAAAGAGAGTTCGCTGCTGCCGGTAATGTCCCTGATCGTTTCTACCGTGACCGGTATTTACGTCGGCGGCGGCGGCAGCCTGATTTTTCCCCTGCCCGCGCTGATGTGGTGCGCCATCAGCTACCCTATTTTTATTACCTGCCTGCTGACGTTAATCACCGGCATCACCGAAATCAGCCTGGTGGCGAACGACGTACTGAATATCCAGGGCTCCGACGATTTCTTCCGCATCGACAGCCTGGCCTCTTCACGCCTGGGCGTGGCGGCGATGACGATCAGTCCGCTGATCGTGGCGCTGAGCACCACGTCTAACAGAAAGCTGGTTGCCCGCATTACGCAACGCGCGGATTATGACTTTCTGACCGGCGCGCTGACGCGCAGCGGCCTCTCATCAAAAGTAGACGCTCTGATTTCTCGCAGGAATAAACAGGCAGGTTTTTACGGTGCCACTTTTGTGATTGATATCGATCGCTTCAAGAATATCAATGACACGTTCGGGCATGCTGCTGGAGATCATGTGCTGGCGAAAACCGCTGAGTGCCTCAGGCAGACGCTTCAGTCAGGCGCGATTATCAGCCGTATGGGCGGGGAGGAGTTTTTAGTGCTGATTGAGGGGATATCGCAGCCGCGGGCATTTTTGCTGGCGGACAGGCTGAGACGGGCAGTTGAACAGAATAAGATTGTGCTGAACGAGGACGATCTCAGCGTGACGGTCAGTATCGGCATCAGCACGCTGAATATTTCCGACG
This sequence comes from Erwinia psychrophila, assembly GCF_039023475.1. Classification (NCBI taxonomy): domain Bacteria; kingdom Pseudomonadati; phylum Pseudomonadota; class Gammaproteobacteria; order Enterobacterales; family Erwiniaceae; genus Erwinia; species Erwinia psychrophila. The sequence goes on along the minus strand of NZ_JBCHVB010000003.1, from coordinate 441,390 downwards.
CCGGCAGCCTGGATGATTCGATAAACAGCGCCGACCGGCAGCTTTATCTCGCCAAAAGCAGCGGACGCAACCGGGTCAGCCCCAAATTCACGCTCTGAGAACTAAAAAGAACAACCCGCTTTCGCAGGTTGTTTGAGGTTGGCATCGCGTCAGGCTTCGTTTTCAACGCGGTTGATTTCAATTTCGATATCCTGAATGGTACTGTCCAGCTCGTCGAGCAGGCCGCCCTGCCGGGTCAGGAGATCGTTAATTCTCTCAGCGTATTCTTTATGCTGATACTCCCCCTGATCGAACGCCAGCCAGTGGGTTGAAAGGGTTTCCGTATTGGTTTGCGCATAGTGCCGCATCTCTTTCAGCTGTGAGGTCACGTCCCGTAAATGGTCGGTGGGCGATTTGTGTTCTGCATTATCACTCATATCGTTATCCTCTTTAGGTTGAAAAGTACGCTTAAATTCCGACTCTGACGATCCGGAGAAGTTCATTTATCTCGATTTAAGGTGGCCAGTACGCAAAAAAAAGGCCGCCCCGAAGGGCGGCCAGTCGCGGTTAAACGATTAATAGTAAGGAATTACACGATCCGTACCGTTGAGATTCACCAAAATGTATCCCTTGGGTTGCGTTGCTTTTGGTGCTGGTGCGAACGGGGTAGCTACCGTCAGCACGCCTTTCTCATTTGCCCCAATACCCGCCAGGCCGTTATGGAAGCTCATACGCGCATTCGCCGTGATATCCCCGAGGGTGCTGAGATCGGTGACTTCGGACAAATCAGGAACAAACAGCGCGGTGATCCCCCTTTCGAAGCGGGTCGGCCCGGTAGTGGTGACGTTAAATACCACATCGCCACAGCGTGCTTTCAGCTTAACCCAGACCTCAGCATTTTGAATGCCGAGGCGTCCAATTCTCGCCTCGAGTACGGCAGAGCCCCCCTTATGCTGCATATCCGCATAAATGGCTGGGGCACAACGAGCCACATTAAGCCAGGTAACAGCGGATGCGACAGTGGTCACCGGATTACCCGACACCGAACCGGGCACATCATTAGTGGCTTTACTGACTATCTCAAATACCCACTGCTGATTATCGATCGGCGTATGCACTCTACCGAGCTTAAACCATTTGTCGGTTGAAGAGGTATTGCTGACCCTGTAGCCGGAGTACCAGCCAGCCTTCATAGAACCGGTAAACTCCGTACCGTAGTTCTCATCGCGCCGCCAGCCGTACTCATACTCGGAAAGCCAGCGGTTGGACATGTCACGTTCAAGGTCAACCTTAGATCCGCTTTGAAGATTCAGCTGGCGAAACTGCACACGGCTGTTGCGCAGCTTCAGAGGCTGAGGACAGTTTTCAATACTCAACGCATCAATCAGCCACTGCCCTTCTGACAGGTCACCCGGATTACGGGTATGCTCAATCCAGACGTTATTGATAATACCCTGGGTGACGCGCGGCATCATCAGCGTGCCGTCGCCATAACCCGTCTGGAAGTTGGCATTGGTCAGCTCAATTGCCGTTGCGTGATCCCAGACGCCGGTAGCGGTGCCGGACCAGCCTACCTCGAAGATACGGCCAAAGGTGGTGATGGTATAGATTTGATCAAACTTACTATCGAGCGTGTCCTGAAGTTTGATCACCGTGCCGCCGTTGTTCTGCGCGCGGAAACGCGAAATAACCACCGACTGACCCGCAGGAATAATATTTTCAAAAAACGGCTGCTGGTTACTACACTGTGAAGGCTGTACCGGTCCGGTAATGGTTTTGATATCCGCCGACGCCCGGCCATCCCAGGCGATCCCCCTAATGGCGGTGCGCCTTGCTTTCACCTTAAATACCGGTGACGTTGATTGGTTGGAAATGATGGTCGTTCTTGGCAATGCGCCATGCGGGTTATCATCACCGTAAATGTAGAAAATGGGCATTTCCGTTGCAGTGTAGTCAAGGGGATCAATCAGGAACCTGCCCGACGGGAATCGCACGGGCAGACTTTTGATACTTTTGTGATAGCTTTGGGTCCACTCCATCATTGATTTAAAGGCAGCAGTATCATTCGACCAGCCATCACCTCGGGCACCGAAATGCAGTACGTTGAGCTCCTCCGGATTGTTAATGATGCGCTTCCAGTAGAAGCCGTTCCCTACGGCGAACGTCCCGCCATCATCTTTAGGAGGGGTAGTTGAGATAAACCCAACAAAGTCCCCCCCACCGTTAAAGTTATTATCATCTTTATAATAACGGCGCAGCATGGCAATTTCGCCCGCTTTTGGTGGTTTAGTCGTTCTCAGTTCAGCAAAAGAGTTAACTTCGATCATAATAGCCTCCGGTAGCGAATGCCGTAGCGAATCGCCTTAGTGATTAATAATAGATAAGTAGTACATTGAAGTGAAACAGACCTTTTTAGTTATTCACCACCTCTTCCTGTGGCAGTATATTTTTTGCGTTTAATTATTTCTTAACAACGCAAACCTTATCCCACAAATCGTTATGCACATTTATTTCCTTTACCGTGCGGATATCCATAACCTGCCAGTCATTACCGTGGGTCTGGATAGGTGAAAATAATGTACAGGATGAATCAGTGAGCATTTGTGGACTACTGCTCGTTGTGGTGTGACGACCCACGCAGCTTGTTACGAGCATCATCGTCATTGAGAGAATGATTAATGGCCTGAACATTTTTTGCCTCCTTAATATTCTCGTCCCGTTTATCTGCAACAGCGGAAACGCGTGCGGCTTCATTTCTGGCGGCATCAACATCCGAGCGGGATTTCTCCTGCACCTTGCCGATTTTTTTACCGCCAAACCAGCTTGCAACGACTGCCGCAATGACAACGCCGATGCCCGCCAGCAGCTGCCAGCTTCCGGAAAAGAGTGCCAGCAAAGTGTTCATACTTTGTTCTCCTCCCGATCTTTTTGCGCTTTCAGCCCTTTTTGCCGGATAAACTGTGAGATGACCGCCATCGCCACCATAAATGAGGCAACCAGTCCCAGATAGTGCTGTGGAATAAACGACTTAACATCGCCAGGCAGGCCGTCCCAGGCGTTTATGGCGGAATCAGGAAATGATTGCGCCCAGGCGCCGACGATGGAGCCGCCAGTAGCCAGCCAGACGGACCAGGTTTTAAACAGTAACCGGGCATGAGAAACAAATTCGATTTTGCCATGTTTTTTCACCCACCAGACGGTGAAAACCACCAGTAAAATGCCCGTAATAAAGACCATGAATTTCATATAACCCCCTGATACACATCGTAGTTTCCATTCCGCATCATCTCGGCATGACGTTTGGCTCGTGCGGGCGTCTGTTTTGCCCAGCGGCTGGCCATCATGCCCTCAGCTGCGCCATCAAAATTGCCGTTGGAAATTAATACCAGCGTGTTTTTGAAAGCGGATAATCCTTCAATGCCCATCTGATAAGCCATGCTATACAACACATCGGCTCTGGCCGGATTGCACTGCCGTAGCGCCGCAACAAGCATGGGACGCATAATCATTTCCCGTATTTTCTCGTCGAGGATTTTCTGCATCCAGATATCCCCTACGCTGCGGGGAACGGTAAACTGATAATTATTCAGCGATGCATTCTTCGGGCCAATGACTATGCCACACGCCACGGTTGGATAGCCTTCAGTATCGATATAAGGCTTATCTTTATAGCCCTCTTCATAAGCCAGTATCTGGATTATTTTACTCATACCTCACCTCACAAATGGAATATACGTCTCGTTGGAAATTAACGTAAAAATTCCCTGGTGAATTAACAAACAAAATCCTCTGACGCAAGAAACTTGCGCCTCGGACAAAATAAAAGGAGTTCAAAAATAATTGTAAATTCATCGCCGGCGTTAATTGATATTAACAGCCTGTCTGGCAGGTTGATTAATGCGTTTCTAATACATTAGCGCTGAAATTGCGTACGCAACCACTTTTTTTTAAATTAATTCATCATCACATTCCAGCGTCACTTCCAGCGCGCTAAGCACGCCTTCAATAAAACCTTCTGCCGTCTGGAGTTGTTTACGGATGGTGCCGTCAGCGCAGCGTCGGCGACGGGCAATAGAGCGAAGAGAAATTCGGTAAAGATAATGGGCAACCAGCAGAGCGTGTTCGTCGGGATGCGTCTTCATCAGACGGCTGATACAGCTATCAAGGATCATGCCGTCATTATCACTGCATACCGGCCGGCTGGAAGGCGCGGCCGTTATCAGCCCGCGGAATCCCGCCGCAATATGCGGATAGCTGATGCCGCTTTTTTCGGTGGCCGCCCAGCCTCCCCACATCTCAAGTAGTTTTTTGATGTCTCGCATTGTAACCCCCTTCAAATGGAATAGTCGCCGTTGCCCGATAAAGTTCGGTCACGTCGAAGAACCGATGCAGGTTCAGGAGAACCCTTGAACAGTGCAGGTGCATTCACAGGCATTCGCCTGATGAGGTCACCTTTGAAGGTGTGCCAGCGGTTAGGCTGGACGGCCATATTGTCAAAGAGCAGCGAATGATAGCTTGCCATATCGGCGACCTATCCGCTAAAGTATCGCATTACTTAATTAATAGCATAGAGTATTAAAATTGCCAATAGCAAAGCGTGTTTGACGAAAAATACGCATCGCTATAAATTCTGGTATATGAAACCGAATACACTTGCCTACCGGCTGAACATGGTCATGTCCATGATGGGAATAACACAAGGTGCTTTAGCTAAAGCATCGGGCGTTTCTCAACCCACAATCTGGCGTCTGACGAAAGGAGAGGCCGAAGGATCCCGCAAGCTGGTCGATATTGCCCGGGCGCTTGACGTTAACGTCCAGTGGTTAGCCAGCGGCGAAGGAGAGATGAGAGGAACCCATGCTCTGAGTGCTGCGGACAAAGTGAAAAGCGGTACTACCGTTGCGGTGTGGGGACCGGAAGGCAAGACGGGCGATCTGGTCTCCGCCCCTAACGGCGTAAAGGCGAAGAAGACCTGGCGTGCCTACATTCTTGACCGCAACAGCGGCTGTGCGGAAGCCACCGCAGGGAGTATAGTCATCGTCGACACAGAAGTACCACCCGAATCTGGAGATTTAGTCATGGCCCAGGTGAATTCGAGGGTCTCTGTGTATCGCTATCTTGAAGGTCCCTCCAGTGGTTTTTTGACCGTTGACGATCCGCGACTCCCCGCCGTGGAGCTGTCGGATGACTCCGCATTAATTGGCGTCGCAATCTTCCTAATCCGTGATTTGAGGCGGTAACTGCTCACCTCTTCGCCCTGGAGGATAGTCTCCTTATAGTGCCCCCCGGACACTCTGTGCAGCACAGATATCATCAGTTTATCCTCACAAAACCCGCCCTCTGGAACGCATAAGCCACAGAGGGCCTCTGGTGCATTGATTCAACTGAATAGATTAGTAAAGCTTTTAATAAAATCGCCATCATATCCGATAAAAAAAGCCCAAATAATTAACCAAAACCAATCAAATCAACAGGATATATCAATAACCAAAGTTATTTGGTCAATAGCCATTGATATTAATAATAACTATAGCTATTGTTTTTGATAAGGAAACATTCCGGGCGTTAACAGATCTGCTGAAGCTGACTGATTCCCCCCCCTCTGACCCTGAGAGTGAGGCACCTATGACCTTAATTATCTGGAAAAAAAGCAAACCGGGCGGCACCAGCAAAAGCCGTTACAAAGCGCGCCGGGAAGAAAAACTGGCCAGTGTAAATCAGGAAAAGCGGCTGAAAAAAGAGATTGCGGTAACCCTTTCGGGCTGTAGCCCGCGGGTCTGGAAAGCGTTGAAAGAGTGATCATGACTATCTCCTCTGAAAAAGACTGGTTGGATATACAGTATTTTCTTTGACGGCCACGATCAACAATTTTCCGCAGCAGTTTTGAGAGCCTGCTGAAATTCAGACCAATTTAATCAGGGCGTATAAAGGCGATGCCGGACGGCATATCAGAAAGTGTTTGTTGAGGATGCGTCTGCCGCTGCACTGCCGGTGACGTCCGGCGCACTGCATAGACAAACTGAAAGCCGCGTGGAGAACGGCCTGAGGACAGGTTTCCTGAGGAAGAAACCGGTTTAGCTTAACGCGGATAGAAAGAAAAACCGGAAGATGAGAAGCGGCAATACAGGCACAAAGGCTCCATGAGCAGACTCATGGAGATTGCCAGCCATCAGATTGTCGCAACAATCTCCGCAGGTGATTAACGGACTTGTGATTTATAGCTAACGGACATGGAAGACTTACAGAATATACAGTTCGCCCCGTGGGGATTTTTAGGCGAAACGCTGAAGAGAGAGAAACGGAACTGACAGCCCTGACAGGCTGGACATTTGAATTTTACAGGTGAGATAAAAACCTTCTTTTTTATTGTAGGGAGCAGACATCCTACCACTCCCTTCCCTTGTTTGTCCGAATTATCGGGCCTTCCGGACAATTTAGCGTTACGCCACAGCGCGATTAACCCGCAGCGTCTTCCAGAACCTTATGAATGACCGCCGAAAGCTGATTGATCTCAAACTTCGCCACATAGCCATTCGCGCCCACTTTATGAACGTGATCTTCGTTGGCGCTCCCCGAGAGCGATGAGTGGATCACCACCGGAATCGATCTGAGCTGCTGTTCGCCTTTGATGTTACGCGTCAGGGTAAAACCATCCATCTCAGGCATTTCGAGATCGGTCAGCACCAGTCCGATTTTATCGGTGATCGGGCAACCTTCCGCCTGCGCCTCCTGTGCCATCTGCTTGATCTTCGTCCAGGCTTCCAGCCCGGTTGTATGCATCAGCGCCGGGATCCCCATCACTTTCAGCCCCTGCTCAAGCATGGAGCGGGCCACTTTGGAATCTTCCGCCACAATGCAGACCGCGCCGGGCTTCATCGCGAAGTTCTTAAGAGTGATGTCCCCCTCTTTGACATCGCGTACCGAAGGCACCACGTCATGCAGAATTTGCTCAACGTCCAGCACCAGCGCCATCTCATTGGCGTGCTGCTCACCCTCAAGCAGGGCAATGCTGGTGATGTTGCGGTTCGCCACGCCGGACTCGGCAGTGTGAACCTGGCTCCAGTTAAGACGCACGATATCGTCTACGGACTCTACGGCAAATGCCTGAGTGCTGCGGGCATATTCGGTTACCAGCAACAGGTTCAGACCCGTGGCAGGCGTACAGCCCGCCACGGCGGGCAGATCGATCACCGGAATCAGCTGTCCGCGAATATTGGCCATGCCCAGCAGCGGAGATTTCATGCCGGCAGCTTTGGTCACGGTGGGCATCGGGACAATTTCGCGCAGCTTGAACACGTTAATGCCGTACAGCTCTGACTTCCCGCCCGCCAGATCGGAGCCCAGACGGAACAGTAAAAGCTCAAACTTGTTGGATAATGCGAGATTCGCTCTCTCATCAACCTCTTTCTGGAAATTATCCACCTGCTACCTCACCGTTAATGAATCGTTATGACATTCGTTATCGGCAGGATGTAAAACTTCTACACCTGCATATTCATAATATCGGTGTAAGCGCTTACCAGTTTGTTACGCACCTGGATGCCCATCTGCATGGAAACAGAGGACTTCTGCAGATCGACCATCACATCGTTAAGGTTGATGCCGGGCTTGCCTAACTGAAAATCCTGCGCCTGCGTGCGTGCTGCGCTCTGAATGCCGCTAATTTTATCTAACGCTGACTTCAGTTCACCGGCGAAATCCGCATGACCCGCCGCGTCATTCTGCCTGCCACCTGCCTGAATTGCGGTGGTTTGCAGCTGCTGGATCACGCTCTCAATACCCTGAATTGCCATTCTTTACTCCGGTCATGTATAGGGTGAAAAATTTTATGTGGCAAAACTTATCACAATGTCAATGAGACAAAGCCTCTAAATGAGCCCATAAAATGCAGCTTATCCACCCATCGAAAATTTCGTTTAAGAAAATAATGGCAGCCATTAGAAGTGGGAATGTTATTGCAAGCAGCATCAGGGAGTCAGTTTTGTTAATGCATAACACGAAACAGTCCGGTCAACTGTCAGGCAGGAAAGAGTCATGAATGCAACCGCTACGCAGGATATTACTGAGAAGAAAGGGTTAAGCGACCTTTTCGCTCGCCTACGCGCTAATCCTCGTATTCCTATTCTCATTGCAGCAGCGGCGGCTATCGCCATCGTTATCGCCATGGTGCTCTGGGCAAAACAGCCCGAGTACCGTGTGCTGTATAACAACCTGAGCAACGAGGATGGTGGTGCCATCGTCACGCAGCTGACCCAGATGAACATCCCTTATCGGTTTGATGATGCGGGCGGTGCGCTGATGGTACCGGCGGAAAAGGTGCATGAGCTGCGCCTGCGTCTGGCACAGCAGGGGCTGCCGAAAGGTGGCGCCGTGGGCTTTGAACTGCTGGATAAAGAGAAGTTCGGCATCAGCCAGTTCAGCGAGCAGGTTAACTACCAGCGCGCGCTGGAAGGCGAACTCTCACGCACCATCGAAACGCTGGGTCCCGTCAAGAACGTTCGCGTTCACCTGGCGATGCCGAAACCGTCGCTCTTCGTGCGCGAGCAGAAAGCCCCATCCGCATCCGTCACGCTGACGCTGCAGCCGGGCCGCGCCCTGGATCAGGGACAGATTAGCGCTATCGTGCATATGGTTTCCAGCAGCGTGGCGGGCCTGCCGCCGGGCAACGTTACCGTCGTCGATCAGGCCGGTCATTTGCTGACCCAGTCCGACAGCGCTGGCCGTAACCTTAACGATGCGCAGCTGAAATACGCCACCGACGTTGAAGCCCGTTTTCAGCAGCGTATTGAAGCCATCCTGAACCCAATCCTCGGCAACGGTAACGTTCACGCCCAGGTAACGGCGCAGATCGACTTTAACGCCCGTGAGCGGACTGACGAAACCTATGAGCCGAACAGCAACCCGGCAAATCAGGCTATTCGTTCGCGCCAGAGCAGCAACAGCCAGCAGCTGGGCGGTCAGTATCCGGGCGGCGTTCCGGGCGCGCTTTCCAATCAGCCTGCCCCGGCCAATACCGCACCGGTGACGGCGCCGCAGAATAATGCCAACGGACAGAATAACGGCGCTAATGCTGCCAATAATGCGCAGGCCAACCAGGGGACTTCGACCAGTACCGCCAGCGCCGGCCCGTCGAACACCCGCAATGATGACACGACTAACTACGAAGTTGACCGCACTATTCTGCACACCAAGATGAATGTGGGCGACGTAAAACGCCTCTCTGTTGCGGTCGTGGTCAACTTTAAAACGGACGCGCAGGGTAAGCCAGTTGCGCTCTCTGAAGAGCAGTTAAAGCAGATTGAAAACCTGACGCGTGAAGCGATGGGCTACTCGGAACAGCGCGGTGACAGCCTGAACGTCGTCAACTCGCAGTTTAACGAGACCGATGAGACCGTTGGTGAACTGCCATTCTGGCAGCAGGCCTCCTTCATCAATCAGATGATGGAAGCGGGACGCTGGTTACTGGTGCTGATTGTCGCCTTCATCCTTTACCGCAAGCTGGTCCGCCCACAGCTGCGTCGTAAGGCTGAACAGGAGAAAGTCGCCGCCGAAGCCGCCGTACTGGCCAGCCAGTCACCTAATGAAAACGATGCCGTGTCGGTCACGCTCTCTAAAGACGAGCTCGATCAGGAACGTAAATCTCAGCACCGCATGAGTGCTGAGGTCATGAGCCAGCGTATTCGCGATATGTCCGAGAATGACCCCCGCGTGGTAGCTCTGGTCGTTCGCCAGTGGATGAAGGAAGAACTATGAGTCTCACCGGAACAGAAAAAAGCGCCATTCTGATGATGACGATTGGCGAAGACCGCGCGGCCGAGGTGTTCAAACACCTCGACTCCCGCGAGGTGCAGCACCTCAGCACCGCGATTGCCAATATGCGTCAGGTTTCACACAAGCAGCTGACCGACGTGCTGCGTGAGTTTGAAATCGATGCGGAGCAGTTTGCTGCGCTCAGCCTGAACTCAAATGACTACCTGCGCTCTGTACTGGTCAAAGCGATGGGTGAAGAGCGTGCTTCAACCCTGCTGGAGGATATCCTCGAAACCCGTGATACCACCAGCGGTATGGAAACGCTCAACTTTATGGAACCTCAGGCTGCTGCCGATCTGATCCGCGACGAACACCCGCAGATTATCGCTACCATCCTGGTCCACCTGAAGCGCTCTCAGGCCGCCGATATCGTGGCGCAGTTCGACGAGCGTCTGCGTCACGACGTGATGCTGCGTATCGCCACCTTTGGCGGCGTTCAGCCTGCCGCGCTGGCCGAGCTTACTGAAGTGCTTAACGGCCTGCTTGATGGTCAGAACCTCAAGCGTGCGAAGATGGGCGGCGTGAGAACCGCAGCGGAAATCATCAACCTGATGAAGACGCAGCAGGAAGAAGCCGTTATCGAAGCCGTTCGCGAATTCGACGGCGAGCTGGCCCAGAAAATCATCGACGAAATGTTCCTGTTCGAAAACCTGGTGGAAGTGGACGACCGCAGCATCCAGCGCCTGCTCCAGGAAGTGGAATCCGAGTCGCTGCTGATCGCCCTGAAAGGGTCCGAGCAGCCGCTGCGCGAGAAGTTCCTGCGCAACATGTCGCAGCGTGCGGCCGATATTCTGCGCGACGATCTGGCCAACCGTGGCCCGATGCGTATGTCTGCAGTAGAGAACGAACAGAAAGCAATCCTGCTGATTGTCCGTCGCCTTGCAGAAAGTGGCGATATGGTAATTGGCGGCGGCGAGGAACAGTATGTCTGATCAATCTTCCCTGCCCTGGCAGCGGTGGCAGCCCAACGACCTTGGGCAGCTTAACAAGCCAGCGATCGAAGCGTTCGTGGCGCCTGAGCCGCTGACGGAAGATCCGTTCGCTCAGCAACAGGTTGAACTTGAGCAGATGCAGAGTCAGGTGCGTAACGAGGCTCAGGGTCTTGGCTATGCGGAAGGTCAGCAGCAGGGGTTTGCTGAAGGCCAGAAAGCGGGTTTTGATGCCGGCTTTCAGCAGGGACTGGCAGAAGCTCAGCAGCAGCAGGCGCCGCTTCAGGCGCGTATGCAGCAGCTGGTTTCCGAGTTCCACCATACGCTGGAGGCGCTGGACAGCGTGATCGCTGCCCGTCTGATGCAGCTGGCGCTGGAAGCGGCCCGTCAGGTCATTGGCCAGGCGCCGCATGTGGATGGCACCGCCCTCCTCCGTCAGATTCAGGGCATGATCCAGCAGGAACCGATGTTCAGCGGCAAGCCGACGCTGCGCGTCCATCCGGATGATTTACAGCGCGTTGATCAGACGCTGGGCGCCACGCTCAGCCTGCACGGCTGGCGCCTGATGGCGGACAGCACCATTCATCCCGGCGGCTGTAAAGTCAGCGCGGAAGATGGCGACCTGGACGCCAGCATCGCTACGCGCTGGCATGAACTGTGCCGTTTAGCCGCACCTGGAGAACTTTAATGACCACTCGCCTTTCGCGCTGGCTCGGCGCGCTCGACTCTTTTGAACAACGTCTGGCCCAGGTGCCAGACGTTCGCCGCTATGGTCGCCTCACCCGCGCCACGGGTCTGGTGCTGGAAGCCACCGGCCTTCAGCTTCCGCTGGGCGCCACCTGCGTGATTGAGCGCAATGACGGTCAGACGGTTTCTGAAGTGGAAAGCGAAGTGGTGGGCTTTAACGGCCAGCGTCTCTTTCTGATGCCGCTGGAAGAAGTGGAAGGTATTTTGCCCGGCGCCCGCGTCTATGCGCGCGTGAGCGGCGATAACCAGCACAGCGGTAAACAGCTGATGCTCGGTCCTGAACTGCTGGGTCGCGTGCTGGACGGCAGCGGCCGCCCGCTGGATGGCCTGCCTGCGCCGGAGACCGGCTATCGCGCGCCGCTGATCACGCCGCCCTTCAACCCGCTTCAGCGTACGCCAATCACTGACGTCCTTGATACCGGCGTCCGCGCTATTAATGCGCTGCTGACCGTCGGACGCGGACAGCGTATGGGCCTGTTCGCCGGTTCGGGCGTGGGTAAGAGCGTGCTGCTGGGCATGATGGCCCGCTATACCAAAGCGGATGTGATTGTCGTCGGCCTGATTGGTGAGCGTGGACGTGAAGTAAAAGACTTTATCGAAAATATTCTGGGCACCGAAGGCCGCGCCCGGGCTGTGGTTATCGCCGCACCGGCGGATGTCTCTCCTCTGCTGCGTATGCAGGGCGCGTCCTATGCCACGCGCATCGCCGAAGATTTCCGCGATCGCGGTCAGCATGTCCTGCTGATTATGGACTCACTGACCCGCTACGCCATGGCGCAGCGTGAGATCGCGCTGGCTATCGGCGAGCCGCCCGCCACCAAAGGCTATCCGCCTTCCGTCTTCGCCAAATTACCGGCGCTGGTTGAGCGCGCGGGTAACGGCATCGACGGCGGCGGTTCTATCACGGCTTTTTATACCGTTCTGACCGAAGGGGACGATCAGCAAGACCCCATCGCCGACTCGGCACGTGCGATCCTTGACGGCCACATCGTGCTTTCACGTCGTATGGCGGAGTCCGGCCACTATCCGGCGATTGATATCGAAGCCTCAATCAGCCGCGTGATGGCACACCTGATTGATGAACCGCATTACGCCCGCGTTCGCCAGTTTAAGCAGCTGCTTTCCAGCTATCAGCGTAACCGCGATCTGGTCAGCGTGGGCGCGTACGCCGCCGGCAGCGATCCCACACTCGACAAAGCGATCAAACTTTATCCCGAACTGGAGATGTTCCTGCAACAGGGAATGTTTGAGCGCAGCACCTTTGATGACGCCTGCTTACATCTACAGGCAATTTTTGGCTAACGGCACGCCTTTACCGGGGGGGTTATGGCAAAACAGGCATCACCTATAGATACCCTGTGCGATCTGGCACAGAAGGACCTGGAAAAGGCCGCCATTCAGCTTGGCGACGTCAGGCGCGCGCAGAAACAGGCCGACGACCAGCTTTCCATGCTGATGAACTACCAGGATGAATATCGTAAGTCGCTGAATACCAATATGTCTGCGGGAATAACCAGCACCCGCTGGTACAACTATCACCAGTTTATTGAAACGCTGGAGAAGGCTATCGAGCAGCACCGGCAACAGCTGTCACACTGGAACAGCCGCCTGGAAGGCGCCCTGCGCTTCTGGCGCGATAAGCAGCAGCGCGTACACGCTTATGAAACGCTTCAGGCCCGCGCGGCCGCGAACGAATTAGCGATTGAAAACCGTCTCGATCAGAAACGGATGGATGAATTTGCCCAACGGGCATCATTGAGGAAAGGCGAATGATTACGTTGCCAGTTGTCACTTCAGGGGTAAAAACCGGCGCTACCGCTTCTGCCGGCCCGGCTTCCGCTACGGATACCGGGCTGACGTCAGAGACCGGTGTAGCTGCTGAAGGGACAGAAACCGGCGGTACACAGGGTTTTTTAACCCTGTTAGGCAATAAACTTATGACGCTGGCTCAGCAGGGCGAAACCTCCGGCAAGGCGACTGCACGTCAGGCCGATGTGGCAGAACTCAAGTCTGAGTCGCAGACGAAGATCAGTGCGCTCCTGGCCTCGCTGGATAAACCGGAGGCGTTAACTGCGCTGCTGAAGCCCGACGCGGGTAAAGCGGATGGGAAAACCAGCGATCTCGCCGCAGCCGATGATAAAGATCCTGCTGCGTCACTGAGCAACAGTGATATGCAGACGCTTCAGGCCCTGTTTGCCATGCTACCTCCTCCGGTCAATGCTCCCGCTGCTGCTACAGCCCGGCTCAGCGATGCGGCTGCTGCGGGAGCCGGTGAAAAAGGCACGAAGCAGACTTCTCTCGCCTCGCTGCTGGCTGGCGGCAGTACGGCTGACCTGGAAAGCGATAAAAAAGGCGCAGGAAATGAAAAAGCCGCATCCGGCCTGCCTGGCATTACTGCGGGCGTCGCCCCACAAAAAGCCGCCGCGGATGTGCCTGGTTTAACCAGCGCTTTTCAGCAGATAGCCAGCCAGGCCGGCAAAGAGGGTGATAAAGAAAATTCAAGTTCCGTCACTAACGCGACGATAACGCCTCATGTTGTCAGTTCCGTTTCCGCTGCGCTTACGCCGACCACCACCTCTGCGGTAACCGCGCCGGCAACGCCAATGCTGAACGCCCAACTGGGCAGTCCGGAGTGGCAGCAGGCGCTGAGTCAGCAGATTGTGATGTTCAGCCGTAACGGGCAGCACACCGCTGAACTGCATCTGAACCCACAGGATCTGGGCAGTATTCAGATCAGCCTGAAGCTCGATAACGATCAGGCGCAGCTGAGCATGATTTCCAACCACAGCCAGGTTCGCGCAGCGGCGGAAGCAGCACTTCCCCATCTGCGTGCTGCGCTGGCGGAAAACGGCATCAGTCTGGGGCAGAGTAACGTGAGCAGCGATGCCTTCCAGCAGGGCCAGAGCTTTAACGGTCAGCAGCAGGAGCAGCAGCGCAACAGCCGCGGCAACACCTTTAATCTCGCTGCAGAAAATGACAGTGACGTAACGCCTGTCGCCGTTCCTGCCTCCCTGCAGGCCCGCGCTGCCGGCTCCAACGCCGTTGATATTTTCGCCTGACGATAACAAACGCACAAGCTAGCGGCAAAACCCGCGTCTTTTCTACCAATTGTTTGTAGCAAGACGCGGGATAATCTGCCCATATCGCTGAGGGTCAGCGGATAAAGTTGTTCCGCACCTCGTAAATAATCACAGGAAGTTATCGTTCATATGACTGATAAAAAAGCCAAAAGCGGCAAAAAAAAGCTGCTGATACCGTTGTTAATCCTGGTAACGCTGGTCGCCTGTAGCGTTGCGGGCTATACGGTCTGGCGCATGATGAAGGCTCCCGCTAACGCTGAACACGCTGCTAAGCCCGAGCCGGCACCTGCGCCAGTCTTTTTCGCTCTGGACACTTTTACGGTCAATCTGATTAACCCGGATAACGATCCCGACCGCGTCCTCTATGTCGGCTTCACGCTGCGCCTGCCTGACGAAGCGACGCGCAGCCGCATGAATGACTACCTGCCGGAAGTGCGCAGCCGTCTGCTGCTGCTGCTCTCCCGTCAGAATGCCGACACGCTTGGCAATGAGCAGGGCAAGCAGGCACTGGTCAACGAGATTAAGGCCGTGCTGGCACCGCCGCTGGTACGAGATCAACCTCAGCAGGTCGTGAATGACGTTCTGTTCACCGCCTTTATCTTGAGGTAAGGGCATGGGCGACAGCATTCTTTCTCAGGCAGAAATCGACGCGCTTCTCAACGGCGACAGCGAAAGTGCAGTCGAAGAAAACGTTAGCAAAGCGGGTGAAAGCGACGTTCGTCCTTACGATCCCAATACCCAGCGCCGCATGGTCCGTGAGCGTCTGCAGGCACTGGAGATTATCAACGAACGCTTTGCACGCTCCTATCGTATGGCGCTGTTTAACCTGCTTCGCCGCAGCCCGGACATCACAGTAGGTGCGATTAAAATTCAGCCTTATCATGAATTTGCCCGTAACCTGCCGGTGCCCACTAACCTGAATTTGATTCAACTCAAGCCGCTGCGTGGCACGGCGCTGGTGGTGTTTTCACCAAGCCTGGTGTTTATTGCCGTGGATAACCTGTTCGGCGGCGATGGTCGCTTCCCGACTAAAGTGGAAGGGCGTGAATTTACCGCCACCGAGCAGCGCGTTATCCGCAGAATGCTCAAGCTGGCGCTGGAAGGTTACAGCGAAGCGTGGAAGCCCATCTATCCGCTGGACGTGGAGTACGTGCGCTCGGAAATGCAGGTGAAGTTCACCAACATTACTACGTCGCCAAACGATATCGTGATCACCACGCCGTTCCAGGTGGAAATTGGCAACCTGGTGGGTGAATTTAATATCTGTATTCCGTTCAGCATGATTGAGCCACTGCGCGAAACGCTGGTTAACCCGCCGCTGGAAAACTCGCGTCAGGAAGATCACAGCTGGCGGGAAACGTTAGTGACGCAGGTTCAGCATTCTGAACTGGAACTGATTGCCAGCTTTGCCGAGGTGTCGATGCGTATCTCGCGCCTGCTGGCCCTGAAGCCCGGCGACGTATTACCGATTGAAAAGCCGGACCGCATCATCGCTAACGTTGACGGCGTGCCGGTCCTCACCAGCCAGTACGGCACCCTTAACGGGCAGTACGCGCTGCGTGTGGAACATCTGATTAACCCGATTTTGCATTCGATGAACGAGGAACAGCCCGATGAGTGACACAAATAAGCCGTCCGAAGAGG
Source organism: Erwinia psychrophila (assembly GCF_039023475.1). NCBI lineage: Bacteria > Pseudomonadati > Pseudomonadota > Gammaproteobacteria > Enterobacterales > Erwiniaceae > Erwinia > Erwinia psychrophila. The sequence goes on along the minus strand of NZ_JBCHVB010000003.1, from coordinate 425,201 downwards.
ACATCTCTGCGGACGACCTGTGGGCTGACGCGCTGAATGAGCAGTCCAACAGCACCTCTTCTGAAGGGGTTTTTAAAGCGCTGGAAAGCAATGACGTGGCCGGTTCCCTCCAGGATATCGACCTGATCATGGATATTCCGGTCAAGCTGACCGTTGAGCTGGGCCGCACCAAAATGACCATTAAAGAGCTGCTGCGTCTCTCTCAGGGGTCGGTCGTGGCGCTGGAAGGCCTTGCTGGTGAACCGCTGGACATCCTGATCAACGGCTATCTGATTGCACAGGGTGAAGTGGTGGTAGTTGCGGATAAATATGGTGTGCGCATCACCGATATTATTACTCCGTCCGAACGTATGCGTCGTCTGAGCCGATAAATGAATCCACACACCACTCAGGTACAACTTCAGCCAGCAGGGCAGCCGGCCATTTCTACCGGTTCCATGCTGACCCAGGTTAGCAGCGTACTGGCAGTGATTATCCTGCTCCTCCTGGCCTGTGCCTGGCTGGCAAAGCGCTTAGGCTTCGCGCCGAAGCGCGGACTGCGCGGCCAGACCAGCCTGAACATCAGCGCCACGCGTCAGGTTGGCCAGCGCGAGCGCGTAGTGATTATCGATGTGGAGGACGCCCGTCTGGTCCTTGGCGTGACCGCGCAGCAGATTACCCTTCTGCATACGCTGTCGCCCGCGCCACAGCAGGAAACACCGGAACCTCCGGCTGCGGCGGCAGATTTCCGCCAGCTTTTACAGACGCTGATTAAACGTCCCGGAAAGCCACAATGAAACGTACACTCTCCCTGCTGGCACTGCTTCTGCTGCTGGCACCTAACGTTCACGCCCAGCTTCCGGGCATTATGAGCCAGCCTACGGCAAACGGTGGACAGAGCTGGACGCTGTCAGTCCAGACGCTGGTGTTTATCACCTCGCTTTCATTCCTGCCCGCTGTTTTGCTGATGATGACCAGCTTTACGCGCATCATCATCGTGTTCGGCCTGCTGCGCAGCGCGCTGGGTACGCCCTCCGCGCCGCCGAACCAGGTATTGCTGGGCCTCGCTCTGTTTCTGACCTTTTTTATTATGGCGCCGGTGTTCGATAAAATTTATCAGGATGCCTACCTGCCCTTCAGTCAGGACAAGATCTCAATGGAAGTGGCCATGGAAAAAGGCGCGCAGCCTCTGCGTGAGTTTATGCTGCGGCAGACGCGTGAGGCTGACCTTGCCCTCTTTGCACGCCTGGCAAATACGCCGCCGCTGCAGGGGCCGGAAGCCGTGCCGATGCGTATCCTGCTCCCGGCTTACGTGACCAGCGAGCTGAAAACCGCATTTCAGATTGGCTTTACCGTCTTTATCCCGTTCCTGATTATTGACCTGGTGGTCGCCAGCGTGCTGATGGCGCTGGGGATGATGATGGTGCCACCGGCGACTATCTCGCTTCCCTTCAAGCTGATGCTCTTCGTGCTGGTTGACGGCTGGCAGCTGCTGGTGGGATCGCTGGCGCAAAGCTTTTACTCATAACGATTGCTGGCAGGAAACACCTGACCAGCGACGTAAACGGCGGCATGACCGCCCGCTCAGAAAGTTTTCTACGGAGTCACTATGACACCTGAATCGGTAATGGTTATTGGCCACGAAGCGTTGAAAGTGGCGCTGGCGCTGGCTGCCCCGCTTCTTCTCGCCGCGCTGGCTTCCGGTCTGTTTATCAGCCTGCTGCAGGCGGCGACCCAGATCAATGAACAAACGCTCTCCTTTATACCCAAAATTCTGGCGGTTGTGTCAACCATCGTCATCGCCGGTCCATGGATGCTCAATCTGGTGCTCGACTATATGCGCACTCTGTTTTCCAATCTTCCTTATATGATCGGCTGATGATTAATATCGACAGCAGTCAGCTGCTGATGTGGGTAGGACAGCTTTTCTGGCCTCTGGCCCGCGTACTCGCGCTGATCATGACCGCGCCGGTCCTCAGTGAAAAGTCGATCTCCAGAAAGGTGAAAATTGGCCTTGGGCTGATGATTACCTGGACGCTTATCCCTTCTTTACCGCCAACTAACGTGACGTTGTTCTCAGTTGGCGGCTTCTGGCTGCTGATTCAGCAAATTCTCATTGGCGCGGCTATAGGTTTTACGATGCAATTCGCCTTCGCCGCGGTGAGAACGGCTGGCGAAGTCATTGGATTGCAGATGGGCCTCTCCTTTGCCACGTTTTTCGATCCGTCGAGCCGGCTGAATATGCCAGTGCTGGCACGTTTTCTGGATCTTCTGGCGATGTTGTTGTTCCTGACGTTCAACGGACACCTGTGGTTAATCTCCATGTTATCGGACAGTTTTCATACCCTGCCCATCGGTGGAGAACCGCTGAATGGGAATGCGTTTCTGGCGCTCACAAATTCAGCCGGTTTGATTTTCCTTAACGGTATGCGATTAGCGTTACCGCTGATAACTTTGCTGCTCACGGTTAACCTGGCCCTGGGTTTGTTAAACCGCGTTTCACCTCAGCTGTCGGTTTTCGCTATTGGCTTCCCGGTTACCTTATCGTTGGGTATCGTGTTTATCAGCCTGATGATGCCGCTTCTTGCTCCGTTTTGTGAGCATTTGTTTAGTGAAGTGTTCGATCTGCTTGCCGGATTCCTCAGTGAGTTATCCAATAAGAATCCTTAAGTATTCGTTACCCCGCCATTCATCATTGATTAGCACCCCAGATGTTTCTGCGTAATTTTCGAACCATATTTACCAGAATTTCCTTAAGGAAATTCTGATAAATTGCCTGTCTCAATGAAAATTATTCTTATTAAATTCTAATTAGCGTATTTTGTTTTCCGAAATGTGTGAATTGTTGCGGGATCGTTAAAGATTACAAAACATACAACCGCATGTTTTTACTGGAAATTTTATTTTTCACGTTTTATCTTGTATCAAATCGTGTTTTGCGGCATTGTCTTCGCTCAATTTCGGACACACATTCGCGAAGTGAATGTTTTTTAGGAATCGTCCTATCAGATTTTTCCGCATACTGCGTGATAGTGACGGAGTTCAAATAAGTCTGACTGTACTGGTACATGTCACGCCACCCGTCGGTTTTCTGTGAGAGTTCAACTCGCAAAGTACTGGCAAGGTGTGAGGTCGCCATAACTCAATTATAAAAAAATCAGGCATGGAAAGGTCTGTCGCCTGGACGGCTACAGCGTCCGGAGACCTGAGTCGGGGTAAAAAAATAACAACGCCCTGTTTAAGAACGTTTTACTTTCGTAACTACACAAACGCGTAATTCATCGTTGATTTAAACGGATAACAATTTGGTGAGGGTCGCTAGTATGCCAACGATTATTATGGATTCATGCAGCTATACACGGCTTGGGCTTATGGACTACATGTCAGTGAAAGGGGTGAAAAAGAAAAACATCACCTCTGTTAACGACATTGATCAATTACAAGCGAAATGTGAACAGTGTCAGCCCGGCGTGGTTTTTATTAATGAAGACTGTTTCATTTATGAAGCAGATGCGAGTCAGCGCATAAGAGATATTATTATGCAGCATCCTGACACGATATTTTTTATCTTTATGGCTATCTCTAATATCCATTTTGAGGAATACCTCTACGTTCGCAAGAACCTGATTATTACATCAAAATCGATAAAACCAGCTACATTAGATAACCTGTTAGTTCCTTATTTTCAGAAGAAACTTAACGTCGCACCCCGTTATTCTGCGGGCTACGATGTTCATCCACTGACCCTGAGTCAAACAGAGTCAAATATGTTGAAGATGTGGATGTCTGGCCACGATACGATTCAGATATCGGATAAAATGCAAATTAAGGCCAAAACCGTTTCCTCGCATAAAGGAAATATTAAGAGAAAAATTAAAACACACAACAAGCAAGTTATTTATCATGTGGTCCGCCTTACGGATAATGTGACCAGCGGTATTTATGTCAATGTGAGATAATGCTGCCACCGAAGCCGGCGAAAGCCGGCTTTTTGCTGCCTGATTTTCAAATCTGTTAAGTTGATCCCATTTCTGCGCTCACGCTTTCTGGCCTGCTGCCGATGTTCTCCTGAGATTCGAAGCGCTGCTTCGCTTACCCCTAAAGAGAGCAAAGGATATGAAACCATCACACCTGAGTGCCGACCCCAGTAAAATTAGTTTCTGGCAACATCTCCGCCTCGTTCCCCTTTTCGCCGCTATCCTTAGCGGAATACTTTTGTTATTCGCACTCTGTATTGGTCTCGCCAGTTATTTCCTGATCCAAAGTAATCAGTCATTAAAAGACGTTACCCAGGAAATTCAGGTTCGTATGGCGATCTCCAATAGCTCCAACCACCTTCGTACGGCGAGGCTGAATATTATTCATGCCGGTGCCGCCGCACGAATCGGGGAAATGGAAGAGTTTGAAACAAATCTAGGCCGGGCAGAAAAGCGTATTGAACAAGCCAAAAGCAGTTTTAAAGCTTATCAGGAGCGTCGGGTAAAAACCGCGGAAGATATTGCTCTCGACGGTGATTTAAAAACCCGGTTTGAGGCTTATGTTGCTGAAGGACTGTTGCCGATGATACAAAGCGCTAAAGATGGCAGCTTTGAAGGCGTCATTGCGCACGAAACCGATAAAACCCGCCAGCTGGATGATGCTTATAATAGCGTGTTGCTTAATGCTATTAAAATCCGTACCGAACGGGCCGCAATGATGAATGTGGTGGCGGAGCAAAATACGCGACTGGGCTTTATTATGATGGCCTGCGCCTTTATTGCTGCCCTGCTGCTGACGCTGGCAACATTCATTTTCCTCCGCCGGGTGGTGATTGCTCCTCTGCGACAGGCGGTAGAACGGATTGAGCATATATCACGCGGCGATCTGACTGCGCCGTTACAAAGCTGGGGTCGCAGTGAGATTGGCACCCTGGGCAGCAACCTGCAGATCATGCAGCAGTCACTGGTGAAAACCGTGGGCACGGTCCGTGAAGGGGCTGTGGCTATCTTTCAGGGCTCAAGTGAAATATCGGCCGGTAATACCGACCTTTCTTCCCGCACCGAACAGCAGGCAGCCGCGCTGGAACAGACTGCAGCCAGCATGGAAGAGCTGACCGCTACCGTGAAGCAGAACGCCGATAACGCCCATCATGCCAGCCAGCTGGCGGCCGATGCCTCCGGTAAAGCCCGCCAGGGCGGAGATATCGTTTCCGGCGTTATTAAGACCATGAATAATATCTCCACCAGCTCGAAAAAAATTGCTGAGATCACTACCGTGATTAACAGTATCGCTTTCCAGACCAATATCCTGGCGCTGAACGCTGCGGTGGAAGCGGCCAGAGCAGGCGAGCAGGGACGCGGTTTTGCCGTTGTCGCCAGCGAAGTGCGCAATCTGGCGCAGCGCAGTGCGGGCGCAGCGAAAGAGATTGAGGGCCTGATTGCCGAATCGGTGAACCTGATCGGCCAGGGATCCTCGCAGGTAGGTCACGCAGGTGAAACGATGACGGAGATTGTCGGGGCCGTCCATCGTGTGACCGACATTATGGCTGAAATTGCAGCGGCGTCCGATGAGCAGAGCCGGGGAATTGAGCAAGTCAGCCTGGCCGTCACCGAGATGGACAATGTCACCCAGCAAAACGCCTCACTGGTTGAAGAGGCATCCGCTGCCGCCTCCTCGCTTGAAGAGCAGGCATCAAAACTGACGCAGGCCGTAGCCGCTTTTCACCTGAGTGAACATAGCGGCCGCACGCTGCCGGGGGTGAGCCAGAAAGCGCTACGGAAAGAGACGCCGGCGTTACCTGTGCGTCCAGCGCTGGCAGAAGGAGATAACTGGGAAAGATTTTAAGGGAAGAAGCAACCAGCAAGTCTCCTGAGACTTGCTGGTTCTTTAACGCAGGCAGGTTTATTAAGATTCCGGCTCTATTAAAAGCCATCCTGAAGAAGGATTACCGGAACAGGCAGGCTAAGCCACAGTGGGATCAGGGATGTGGCTCGACGAAAATGCCATCGTCGTGGCCCACTTCATTAAAAAACCAGATACCCATCGGGTAATCTTCCAGCGCCACCAGAAACATGGTGCCCTCGCTAAAATCCTCAACCGCAAGCACTGTCCCCGGTCGGCGAGGTCCACCGTCGGTTCTCACTGTCACCTTATCGTTAACGTTCATTACGTTCCTCCCCGGCCCAAAGCGCTAAGTCTATCCTAAAACGGACGGTTTCGCCGGAGAGAAAGGCCAGCATTAACGGCGGGCAATTACCCAAACCGCATGCACGATACCGGGAATGTAGCCGCAGAGAGTCAGCAGGATATTAAGCCAGAAGGCACCACCAAAACCCACCTGCATAAACACGCCAACGGGGGGAAGAATAATAGCAATAATGATTCGAAGTAAATCCATGTCGCCTCCATAGCTCAGATCAATAATTATTTTATAATCGCTTGATAATTATAGTCGTTCTTAACGCAACCTGCATACAGGCTGTGTAAATGAACGTAATGATTTTCGCCGGAGGGTTTTTACGTTTTCCTGACGTCTTGCTGCAGGACTTCTGCCAGCTCAGACGTCTATAATCACTTCACTGCCCCCAAAGCGCAGTAGCAGTAAAAGAAAAAGTAACAAGGATTTTGCCCGCAAAGCGCGGGCTTTTTTTGTGCCCTCTTCCCGCTATCACTTCTTATTCCGCCATCTATACTTAGTTTTCCAGCCGGGCTGAGGATAACGATCATGGCGACAGCAAAAGAGTACAGCGACAACGTCCAGCATGAGATCGATATTGACATCGAGGCCCTGCTGGAAGCCATTGAAACGCGTTCAAGCGGTGAGGTGAAAGAGTTTATTGATAACCATCGGGTGTGGGTTGATGGACGGGAATACCACTCTTATACGGAACTGGCTGACGCTTTTGAACTGGATATCCGGGACTTCGCCGTGACCGAAGTTAACCGCTAAAAAAAATCCCGGCCTCAGGCCGGGAATGAAAATTCATAAAAATGAAATTCGTCACACAGGAAATTCTTTGACAGGCGCAGCTTACCTCAGCCTCAACCTAAGACAAGTCTTAAGATTGACCCAAAGCTGTACATTACCTCTTTTTTTGTACAGGCCAAATTTTGTCATTCCAGCCGTGGCGCGGTTTGTAAACGTAACCACTCATTTAACATTTCACGGTTTATTCGCCTTTATTTTAAGACAATTCTTAATCCCCGTGCGCTTATGGCGCTTATAGGCTGTCGTCACTTTCACAAGCTGGGGCGGCGACTATACTCCATGATTACTCTACCTTTTTGCCGTGCCCGTAACCGAGGAGGAAACGGCTATGCTGACGCTTCAAGACTCGCTGATGATCGTAACGGATTTGGATGGTTCATTACTCGATCATCATACCTATAGCTGGCAGCCCGCCCAGGTCTGGCTGGATCGCCTCAACGAGGCTGATATCCCGCTGGTGTTCTGTACCAGCAAAACCGCAGCTGAGATTTTGCCTCTGCAACGGGCGCTCGGGATCGCGGGCGCGCCTTTTATCGGGGAGAACGGCGCGGTGGTCAGCGGCGGCGATTTAAGCGAGGTACCCGCTGCGCCAGTGCCTGGCGCGAAGGATTATGCTGCCATCTGCCAGACGCTTTTACAGTTCAGGGAACAATACGGATTCAAGTTCACCGGCTTTAACGACGTAACGGAAAAAGAGGTGGCTGAATGGACCGGCCTGACGCCCGCCGATGCCGAACTGGCGATGCAGCGTGAGGCTTCCGAAAGCATAATCTGGCGTGATACACCGGAGAATTTTGCCCGTTTCCAGCAGGCGCTGAGTGACGAGAAGCTGGCATTGATCCAGGGAGGACGCTTCTGGACCGTCACCAGCGAGGGCTGTGATAAGGGCAAAGCGCTGAGGTGGTTACTGAAACATATCCCTACCCGCACCGGCCAGCCGGCGGTGACTGTCGGGCTGGGCGATGGGCCTAATGACGCAGTGATGCTCGATAACGTCGACTATGCGGTGATCATTAAAGGCTACAGTAAAACGCCGGTGAGCCTTTCAAGAAAGGATAATCAGAACATCTATTCAACGTCACTTTTCGGCCCCGAAGGCTGGAGCGAAGGGCTGGCGCATTTTGTGTCGCTGGGATAACCGAGCATGTCCTGTGCGGCGGATACCGTTTTAAGGGGAAGGCAATGAGTGATTTTTTTCAGAATGGCGTCATTACGAATTTCCACAATCTGACCGGTCGCTCCGTTGAGGATCTTGAGAAGGAACTGGTGCGCTTCTCCCACAGGCGAAAAATGGGCCTGATCCTGCCTTCGCTCTTTTCCGAGCTGGAAGGGCCTGCGCTGAGTAATATCGTTGATGAGCTGGCCAAAGTGCCTTATCTGGAGGAGATCGTGATCGGACTCGATAAAGCCGATCGCGATCAGTTTTTGCATGCACGGGAATTTTTTTCGCGCCTGCCGCAGCGGCATCGTATTTTATGGAACGATGGCCCCCGCTTAAAGGCCATTGATGCGGAGCTGGATAAAGAAGGTCTCTCCCCTTCCCAGCCGGGTAAAGGCCGCAACGTCTGGTACTGCACAGGTTTTACGCTGGCTTCCGACCGCTCCGCCTGCGTGGCGCTTCATGACTGCGATATCGTCACCTATGAGCGGGGAATGCTCGCCCGCCTGCTCTATCCGCTGGCTAATCCTTCGTTCCAGTATGAGTTCTGCAAAGGGTTTTACGCGCGCGTGGCGGATAATAAGCTGAATGGGCGGGTGGGTCGTCTGCTGGTGGGGCCGCTGCTGCGCTCACTGCAAAAAGTGTATGGCCATTCCGACTATCTGGACTACCTGGCCAGCTTCCGCTATCCGCTCTCCGGTGAGTTCGCAATGCGTACCCACGTGCTGAATAACATCAAAATCCCCGGTGACTGGGGGCTGGAAATTGGCGTGCTGTCGGAAATCTATCGCAATTACACCACGCGTCAGAGCTGCCAGGTGGAGATTGCCGATAATTACGATCACAAGCATCAGCCGCTCTCCGAAGAGGATGGCACCGGCGGCCTGCGTCGCATGAGTAACGATATCGTGCAGTCGCTGATGCGGAAAATGGCGACCATGGGCGTTAACCTGACCAGCGACTCCTTCCGGGTGTTGAAGGCAACCTACTACCGCAACGCGCTGGATATGATGGAAACCTATCATCATGAAGCCGCGATGAACGGCCTCGATTTCGATCAGCATGCCGAAGAAGCGGCGGTGGAGATGTTCACCCAGTCGATTCTGGATGCGGGCCAGGCTTTTATTGAGCGCCCCAATGAAAAACCTTTTATTCCCAGCTGGAGTCGCGTGCAGTCAGCCTTCCCGGATATTCTTCAGCGGATCTACCAGGCCGTCGAAGAGGATAACGCCGGTAAGGTATAGCTTACCCTTCCGCCTGGACGCGGCTACGCCCGTTCCGTTTGCCAAGGTAAAGCCTGCTGTCAGCCAGAGACTGCAGGCTTTTACATCATTAATCGCCGGGAGCCGCGCTGGCGGCCACGCCCCGCGAAAAGATATGCCGCAGGAAATGGACAGGACAAATCGTATTGTCCTGTCCACATCCCTGACTAACAGGCCTGCTGCTGCTCGCCGCCAACCGCCATCAGCTCTTCCTCCCGGAAGGCCTCCTGCCTGACGCAATGGCCATCATACCAGCGGCACTCAACCATACCGCTGGCATAACCAGTCACAATCATCGCCGGCTCACCTTGCTGAAGCTGCACTTCCTGACCGATCGCCAACATGTTCTCTCTCCTGCGCGGGATAGGGTAAATCTGGACGGAAATTTAGGTATAGCAGGCATTCGAATAATCATCCGTGAAAGCAGCGTAAAATTTTCGTTCAGCGCAGAAAAGCAGTGGGAAATGTGAAAAAAAAGCGAGTAAGTTAACTTACTCGCTTTTAAGACAGGCGTCTGGCGTCAGATTTTACAGCCTTCGCAATCCGCTTCATCATTCAGGTCAGTCGGGACTTCACTGGCCTTTTTCTGCGCATTGGCTTCAGCTTCTTCAAGCTGGGCATCAATATCAAACTCAAAAATATCGTCTTTCATCATGACTCCATAAAACGTAACCGGCTAACAAGCTGCCTTTATACTGATTTACCCCGTAGTCTGGCAATCATATTTACCGTGAACAGCACAACAGAACCCACAATCAGACCAATGACAAGATTAGCCAGGTTAGTGGCCAGCGATCCGATAATTCCGCTATACCCTTCGACAGCATGCGTAATCAGATGATGCAGCGCGGGGAGTCCGTGAACGATAATGCCGCCGCCGACCAGAAACATCGCCAGCGTTCCCACCACCGAGAGGATTTTCATCATCCACGGTGCCATAGCCAGTAGCGCACCGCCGATGGCCTGCGCCACCGCTGAGGTTTTCTTTTTCAGCCACAGGCCGAGATCGTCCACTTTAACAATGCCGGCAACGATACCGTAGACGCCTACGGTCACCAGGATCGCAATCCCTGACAGGATCAGCACCTGGCTCATCAACGGGGCCTCAGAAACGATGCCGAGCGTAATCGCCACGATCTCCGCTGAGAGGATAAAATCGGTGCGGATTGCGCCTTTAATCTTTTTCTTCTCAAACTCCGCCGCATTCTCCTCACCGAGGCTTTTTAAGCGCTCCGCGCGGGCTTCCGGCGTCTTTTCTTCCTTGCCCTTATGCAGACTGTGCACCACTTTCTCCACGCCTTCGTAGCAGAGATAAGCGCCGCCAACCATCAGCAGCGGCGTAATGGCCCAGGGTGCCAGCGCGCTGATTGCCAGCGCCAGCGGCACCAGGATCAGCTTGTTGATAAACGAGCCTTTGGCCACGCCCCAGACAACCGGCAGCTCGCGGTTGGCCTTCACGCCCGACACCTGCTGCGCATTCAGCGACAAATCGTCGCCCAGCACACCCGCGGTTTTTTTTGCCGCGAGCTTTCCCATTACGGAAATATCGTCCAGCAGCGTGGCAATATCATCCAACAGCGTCAGTAAGCTAGTTCCTGCCAAAATAGTTTTCCTTATTCATGTTCATCATGCTGACAACAGGGGCATACCTGTATTTCTACTACCGCCATATCGGCGATCCCTTCACATTCCCACTCCACCCGTAACGGCAGCCCTTCCGCTTCCTGATGGTGGAGATACTTACTGACCGGACTTTCCGTCATGCCAGTAATCTCTTCCGTAGCGACCAGGTGGTCGCCCGCATAGATCCGCGCCTGAGCCCGGGTTGCCACCATGCGCTCATCGCTGATTTGATACAGACGTCTTACCGTGAGTTTGATACTGGCCATGGTTTACCGTTACGAAAGATTTGCAAGAATGTGATCTAAGCAATTATGAGCGAGGGATGCAAATCTTGTGACTGTAATCCGCCATAACGGTAAAAAAAATCGCTAATTCATCTGGTTGAAACCAAATTATAGCGTTAAGTTAACCCTCTTCTAACTGTCAGTGAGACTCATCATGCTTCGCCGTCCCCCCGCCCTGCTTCCGCTTATCGCTGCCCTTTTCGCACTCTATTTTATCTGGGGATCGACCTATTTCGTCATCCGTCTGGGCGTGGCCAGCTGGCCGCCGATGATGATGGCGGGGCTGCGCTTTTTGATGGCGGGCGCGGTGCTGATGGCCTGGCTTCTGTTAAAAGGAGAGCGGCTTCCCTCCTGGCGGTCGGCCGGTAATGCCGCGCTGGTGGGCATTTTACTGCTCGCCATCGGTAACGGCGCCGTAACGGTCGCTGAGCATCAGGATGTGCCCTCCGGCATTGCCGCCGTGATGGTTGCCACCGTGCCGCTGTTCGCGATGTGTTTCAGCCGGCTTTTCGGTATCCAGACGCGCTGGATCGAATGGGTCGGCATTGCCACCGGGCTGGTTGGCATTATCCTGCTCAACAGCGGCGGCCATCTGGGCGGAAATCCCTGGGGTGCCATTATGATCCTCGTCGGATCACTCAGCTGGGCTTTTGGTTCGGTCTGGGGATCGCGTATCACGCTGCCACAGGGGATGATGGCGGGTGCCATCGAAATGCTCACAGCAGGCGTGGTGCTGCTGGCGGCCAGCAGCCTGGCCGGAGAGCAGCTGACCGCCCGTCCCACGCTGCAGGGATTTCTGGCGCTGGGCTACCTCAGCCTGTTTGGCTCGATTATCGCCATCAGCGCCTATATGTTTCTGATCCGTAGCGTCACGCCCGCCATTGCGACCAGCTACGCCTACGTTAATCCGGTGGTCGCGGTGCTGCTTGGCATCAGCTTCGGCGGAGAAACCATGAGCGCTCGCGAGTGGCTGGCGCTGGCGGTTATCGTTCTGGCCGTTATTCTGGTGACGCTGGGTAAATATCTCTTCCCGCCCAAACCCCGGATCGAGCGCTGCAAGTAGGGGCCATGCGGGTAACGCTTGCATAAGCGGTAAAGGAAGCGGGCATCAACAGCATTTAAGCCGTTGGCTGCCCTGCTGCTTTCTCCGCTTCCTCGTCAGGATATCATCTGGTGGATCCCCTGCGCATCGATCTCGCCATTGCCGCTCCCCGCGCAGATCCACTCCTCCAGCCGTGACTGGATTGCCGTCTCTTCCAGCTTCGTTTTGCCCCGCAGCGCACATTCCCAGACCACCAGCACTTTCCAGCCTGCGGCGCTAAGTTCAGCAATATAGCGCCGATCGCGGGCCACGTTGCTGTCAATCTTCCCCAGCCAGAACGCAGTCCGGGTTGCCGGCACCTTAAACAGGTGGCAGTGGTGGCGATGCCAGAAACAGCCGTGAACAAAGATAATGGTTTTATACTGACCGAGCACAAAGTCCGGCCGTCCCGGCAGGGTCTTGTCCTGAACCCGATAGCTCAGGCCTAAACCGGCCAGCAGCTCGGCCAGCCTGTTTTCTATCGAGGTATCCCGCGTACGGATCGCACGCATGTTTTTACTGCGGATTTCAGAGGAGTGAACGTCAGCCATCGTTATCATCCTTATGCTTTGGCTAAGTATAGACGCTGGTGTGTTACTGGGGCCAGCTTCCCGTTTGCCCCCATCCATTAAGGCTTTTAGCGCTGTTTAACGGCCTTTTCGATCCAGGGCAGCAGCAGTTGCGCCACAGCGGCAAAGGCAGGCACCACTACGGAGTTGCCAAACTGGCGATAAGCCTGCGTATCGGAGACGGGAATACGAAACGCGTAGCCGCCCGGCGCTTCAAACCCCATCAGGCGGGCGCACTCGCGTGGCGTCAGCCGGCGGGGACGGCGCTGCTGATTGTCCGGATGGGCAAAATCGGCCTCGCCCAGCGCGCGGTCCCAGCCGCGATCGATCAGAATTTCCGATCCATCCTTGTAGTAGCGCGCTGACAGCGTTCGCACAACGCCGTTCTCTTTCGCCGGATCGACCAACCCGTAGCCGAAGCCGTTGCCTTTCGCCTGATGCTTTTTGGCATACTGATAGAGGTATTTCCACAGCGTTGGGGTAAGAATATATTTTGCCTCCACCGAGGGCTCCAGCAGATCGCGCAGCGGTATTCTGCGGGACGGATAGCAGCTGGAGAGCGCCTTCAGGCTGAAGCCGGGCAGCTTGAGATCGCGGCGAAAGCCCACCAGCACGATACGCTCACGATGCTGCGGCAAAAAATGTTTGCCGTCGATGATTTTAGGATCGCCCGCCCCGCTGGCTTCGGCATCCGCTACGTCATAGCCCAGCTCGTCAAGCGTATCCATGATAATCCGGAAGGTCTTGCCCTTATCATGGCTCTTCAGATTCTTGACGTTTTCCAGCACGAATATGGCCGGTTTTTTGGCGGTGATAATCCTCGCCACATCGAAGAAGAGCGTTCCCTGGGCTTCACATTCAAAGCCGTGGGCGCGACCGAGCGCATTTTTCTTTGACACGCCCGCCAGCGAAAAGGGCTGACAAGGAAAACCAGCCAGCAACACGTCATGGTCAGGCACTTGCTGATCGATATGCTGATAAGCCTCCTGCTCGGTGACGCCCGGACTGGCACTGAGCGTGATATCCCGGATATCCTGATTGAACCGGTGTTCAACCGGATCGCAGTACCAGTTGGCTTTATAGGTCCGCACCGAGAATTTATTCCACTCGCTGGTAAAGACGCACTGCCCGCCCGCCGCCTCAAAACCGCTGCGGATGCCGCCGATGCCCGCAAACAGGTCAATAAAGCGGAAAGCATAATGGGGATGATTGGCGGGGGGCGCAGGCAGTAGCGCCTTCAGCTCGCTGATTTCCGTTTCGCTCAGCGCCCGGACTGGCGCATCGCTGCCGATCCAGCGCTTAAGCGCATCACGCGTCCAGGCATGTTCGCCCACCTTGCGCAGCGTTGCCGCGACGGTTTCTCGATCGTAGATATCCAGCACCTGCTGGACCAGCAGCTGCTCCTGCTGACGTTTCTGCTGCTCGCATGGGCTCTCTCCGGCTGCTTTCACCGTCACGCTCTCGATCTCGCTCATAGTCACTCATTACCAGGAATTAACGCCCGCCAGTTTATCACTTCACCGCAGCGGTGCCAGGCCATATCCCTGATTAATCACATGATGAAAGCTACGGCCCCGGCCCGCCTTGCTGCTTCGTGGCTGTTCTCTACCTCTCTGTAACAAAAACAGGCAGAGCCAGGCAGAATGAATTTGCGTTATCAGCGGATCTAAAACTTTTTCATTTACTCTGTTCCAGGCTGCAACATTAATGACATAAATGCGGTCAATACTCCCTTTTATTTCTGGAGTCCATGTATGTCACTGCTTTCTATTTTGCCCCTGCGCTTCAGCCGTTTTTCACGCCTTAAGGTGAAAATCCCCGGTTGGCTGCAAAGCCTGCGCGGTGTTTTTACCCTTTTTTTGCTGGTTTTTTGTCTGCTTCAGTGCGCCAGCGCGATTTTCCTGTCGCGGCTGGTGAATGACGCCCAGTATAACGTCGCCGTTTCCCACCAGCTGGCCGGGCGACAGTCGCTGCTGGATAAGGCGCGGATGGAGCTTCTGACTGCCAGCGATAATAGTCAGGGCGCGGGAATTTACCTGATGCAGGATCGGCAAACCGGCTCGGTTGACAGCTGGAGAAGCCTGGCTGAAACCGCCCGTAATTCACTTGATAACGCTAAAAAACTATTCTCACAGTACGCTGTGAAAGAGGACGATCCGCTAAAAGCGAGTTTCGGGATGCTGGCAGACGGCCTCAGTGAGCAGCTTGACGGGCTTAGTTCGCAAGATATCGACGCCTTTTTTAGGGTGCCGATGCAGGCTTTTCAGCAGCAGTTTAACGCCGATTACTATCATGCCATTGCGCAATTTAATACCGAGTCGGCCCGCGTCAATCAGTCAACGCTGTCTGCGCTCACCGGCAGCCGTACCGCCTCGCTGTGGATATCCGCGCTTCTGCTGGCTCTCCTGATCGCTGGCGGAATAGTGCTGCTGCGGGGCGTCATCCTGCCGCTTAACCGGGCTTCAGGCCACCTTTCCCGCGTGGCGGTCGGCGATATTTCACAGCAGCTCAATGTCAGAGGCTGGCAGATGGTGGAAATGCGTCAGCTGACCGACAGCATCACTGAGATGCAGGAGGGGCTTCAGCATATCGCGTCGGAAATTAACGCTGTGTCGCAGGCTGTGATGCTCAGCGCCGATCAGATGGCGGTGCAAAGCGAAGAATTTAGCGCGCAGAACAGCCAGCAGAGCGCCGCCTTCGCGCATATCAGCCAGCGACTGAACCAGGTGGCAGAAGAAGTTGAACACAGCGTGGCCTTCACCCACCACGCCACTCAGCGGATCAAGGAAGCGGACAGCCTTTCCCAGCGCTGTGGAGCGATGGTGACCGATGTGGACAGGCAGATGCGGCAGATTGTCGGCGCCTCAGGTGAGATTGCCGGTATCGTCAGCTTGCTGGAGAGTCTGTCGGTTCAGACGAAGTTGCTGGCGCTTAACGCCGCCATTGAGTCTGCGCACGCCGGAGCCTATGGCCGGAGCTTCGCGGTGGTGGCAAGGGAGATCGGCCTGCTTTCTGAAAAAAGCGGCGCTTCCACGAGCAACATTGATCGCTTAATCACTACCACTCACCACCATATCGACAGCGGATTTACCAAAGTTCAGGCACTGGAAAGTCTCTATGCTGAGATTACACAGGCCGTGACGGGTGTTGTCACGTTGCTGAATGAACTGCATCAGAACGCCAGCGCCCAGAGCAGGCGGGTAACGAAGGTGGCAGAAGAAATTACGCGGCTCAACGATCGGGTCAGCGAAAGCGAAGCCCTGACGGCCCGCAGCGCAAGCGCCGCTGAACGGCTGGTTTCTCACGCTCAGCGTCTTTCGGAAAGCACTCGGCAGTTTGTACTCTGAGCAGGATTACGCGCAACGCTGACCCCTGACGTTTTGTCAGGGGCTGATAAGATTTACTTCTTTTTTTTCGATTTTTTCAGCATGGCGCGAATCTGTTTTATCTCGCCGGAAGAGAGCTGGGGATCCACCTCTTCCGTCGTACTCAGGCTATCCACCGAGGGATGGGCGTGCGTCGTCAGGCTGCTTTGCAGACGCTGAGACACTTCCTGGCTGAGGGAAATCTGGTTTTCAAGGGCGAGCGCTTTAAGCGTTTCTTTTAAGGCAGGATCAATTTTAAGAGTTAAGCTAACTGTATCGGTCATACCTGAGTCTCCTTCTGTATAGGCCTCGACACCCTAGCCTGAAAAATATCATTTAACTATACTGTCACAAAAATTTAATATTTCTCCAGTGCCGGCGTAAACTCACGCAGCACCTCTTCATCCAGCGTACAAAAATCGCCTTTCAGTTCCGCGCAGAGCTTGGCCATATAGGTCACGAGAAAATGGGCATTGTGCTCTGCCAGTCGTTTTCCCTTTTCTGTTTGCATCGTTTCCGGCAGTTTCAGGAGCTTTTTCTGGAAATGATCGAGCGCCCATTCGGTGTCATTCAGGGGTCTGTCGCGTCCGAGAGGATCAACGCTGTCAAACAGTGAGCGGCCCAGCGCGCCGGAGACATAAAAGACTCTGGCCAGACCAATCGCCCCCAGAGACTCCAGCCGATCGGCATCCTGGACGATTTTCGCCTCGAGAGTTTCGGCAGGGACCCCCGCACTGAAACTGTGGGCGTGAACGGCATGAGAGACGGCGTCATGCTTCTCTTTAGGAAAATCGGGAAAGACCTCGAGCAAAATCCGGCGAGTTTCCACGGCGGCCTTCGCCGAGGCGAGATGACGTTCCGGATGATTCTTAGGCAGGTTGACGACATCATGAAAATAGCAGCCGGTCAGCACGACCAGTTCATCCGCCCCGCTCTCTTGCATAATACGCTGTGCGGTCTGCCATACCCGACGCAGATGCGCCACGTCATGTGCCTTATCATCCTGAGGCCAGGTTTCGTGGAGCCAGCTTTCAAAGCGCAATTGCCATTGACTCAGTGACATAGACTTCTCCTTATAGGCGACTTGCGGGTGCTTCGCAGAGCAGTCACCCGGCCATTTCTGGCACCAGCGGGTTAACCCTGAGGTCAAAAATGGGATCTTCATCATGTTTATAGCCCGAGCCTTAACACATTCACAACATATTTACGTTTTTTAAAGTTTTTACCAGACAAAGATTATTGCTTAATTTTCAGCCAAATGGTTTAACGGAAATAATGAACTTACCTTGACCGGCTTCCTGTATTTTTCCGTAAACCTGGATAAACTTGTCCCTTACTGGTCAGAATCACTGCCTTTCTCTGGCGGCGGGTTGAAAAGAGGAAAACAGGCCACATCTCCTGTAACGGATTGTAATAAGGCGATATGTCAAATTTGTGACTTTGATCGATTTCGGGTTATATTGACACAGTTAACGGAGAGGTCATACCAGGTGTCCGGGACGAGGCAACCGCCACGCAGTTTTGTAAAAAATTAAAAAGCACAGCTAATGTTTCACCATAACAATGACGATAATGTTTTATTGCAAATTTATGTCCGGAGTCATTCGTAGAGTCTTTTTCAAGTGGCTGTGAACGGCATTTCCACACGAAAGTAACAGAGGTCAAACCATGAAAGAACGCCCGATTTTATTCAGCGATCAACGGGTGCGAGCGCTGCTCTCTGGCCAGCAGAGCCAGACCCGGCGCATCATGAAATCCCAGCCCTTTGGGCCTGGGCAGGATAACCATGAGGGTTGCTATGGTATTGATGTACTGAGCAATAACCTGCAGGGGAATCGCGTAAGGGGCATGGAGAACTTAAGCTATCACTGTCCCTTTGGTCAGCCCGGCGACAGGCTCTGGGTCAGGGAAACCTGGCGAGGTCCGGTGATCGCCCCTGACGACATGGCTGACTACGAACGTTCCCCGGCCGACTTTAAACATTCCAGATATTGCCAGTATCGCGCCGATACGAGTCAGTTCGCCACGGCAGAGGATGAGGATGGGCAGTTCGGCTGGCAGGCCGGTATCCATATGCCGCGCTGGGCCAGCCGCATCGACCTGCTTATCACCGGCATCCGCGCAGAGAAAATCCAGGATATCAGCGATGATGACGTCATCGCCGAGGGCGTGCAGACTGACTCTCATTTCCTTAATAATTTTTTCACTATGCACAGCGAAGCCGTCTCCTCAAAAGATGCTTACCGTAAACAGTGGGCGTTACAGTACGGCGGCACCAGTTGGGAAGTGAACCCCTGGGTCTGGGTGATTGATTTTACGCGCCTGTAACGACCAGCCTGCCCGGCGGCCCCCCGCCGTCGGGTAATCCAGTCGGCGGTTTTCAGTACGCTTTATGCGCTCAGTCACAGACAGATGCGTCAATAATTGATTGAATAACTGGCAATACGCCCGGGTGCATTCCCTTCTGTTAACACCCCCACTCTGCTGCCCAATCCGCATCAGGGAGGATTCTGTTTGCGCTACGGCATGGTAACGATCGCCTTAAAACAGGGTTGTACGATGATCAAATGGCCATGGAAAACGCCCGATACAGCTACCGATGCGCTTCTCTGGGATGAGGCACTGGCAATTCCCGTGCTGGGTGCCTTTAATGATGCCTCCCGGCGGACGCTAATCCAGCTTGCCGGGCGCTTTCTTCAGCAAAAGAGAATTGTGCCGCTACAGGATCTGGCGCTGAGCGACGTTATGCGTGCCCGGCTGGCGCTGTTGTTCTGCCTGCCCGTACTTAATCTTGGCTATGAATGGCTGGATGGCTTTCACGAAGTGCTGGTTTATCCCTCCCCCTTTACGGTAGACGATGAGTGGCAGGATGAGTTTGGCCTGGTGCATCACGAGAGGATGATCCATGCCGGACAGAGCTGGCAGCAGGGGCCTGTTGTCCTGAACTGGTTAGACGTCCAGGACTCCTTCGATCTTTCTGGTTATAATTTGATCGTTCACGAAGTTGCCCATAAGCTGGATGCGCGCGGCAGCGGCTACGCTAACGGTGTACCTGCTATTCCGCTGCGTGAGGTGGCGGGCTGGGAACAGGATCTGCACGCGGCGATGGCTGAAATTCAGAATGAAATCGACCTTGTCGGCGAGAACGCGGCCAGCATTGATCCTTATGCCGCCAGCGATCCGGCAGAATGCTTTGCCGTGCTGTCGGAATACTTTTTCAGCGCGCCTGAATTGCTGAGCAGCCGCTTTCCCTCGCTCTACCGCCGCTTTACGCGGTTTTATCATCAGGACCCGGGCCAGCGGCTGAATACGGGACCGGCAGGCTCGCAGGCGGAGCAAACTGTTCACTAAGCCATCGGGTTGTTTTAATCGTAGCCAGTTGAAAGCCATTGTGTTTTTTGCTGTTGACAGCCCCGGAGCACCTCGCTACTATGCGCTCCATCGAAACCGATTCCTCTGTAGTTCAGTCGGTAGAACGGCGGACTGTTAATCCGTATGTCACTGGTTCGAGTCCAGTCAGAGGAGCCATATTTAAGAAGCCCGCTTAAGGAAACTTAAGCGGGCTTTTTGTTATCCGTTTCAGGGTGCATTAGCTCTCTCTTCACCGTAGCGGGAAAAATAAGGTTTTGCTTTGCTAAAGCCCGGATGGGAATGTAAAACAGCAATTCCTTTCGGGCCGCCTTCAAATCACCCAGTATCACCATCACCATCACCATCAGTATCAGTATCAGTATCAGTATCAGTATCAGTATCACTCGTTGAGGGTTTAAACCCCAGCCGCAGGTAAAATGTTTTCGCTTCTTCAGATAAGGCATGAACCAGCATGCCGCGGCCCCCGATAATTTCCGCAGCCTGTATCACCCTCAGACCTGCATCACGCGCCAGCGCCCTTCCTAATCCCCGGCCCTGTAATGAGGCGTCCACAGCAAGACGACCTGATACCACAACAGGAATCGGATCGGGCATATTTCGCCGGAAACGGCCTGGTGCTGCACTTGTTGCCACAACGCTGGATGCCAGTGAATAATACGCCCGCACGTTCAGTCCATCGCAACATACGAACGTGCGGGATGCGCCGGTATTTCAACGCCCGCTGTTGCAGCCAGTTGTCCAGCCGCATCAACACCGCAACAAAATGATGAGTGCAGGTGTTTGCATGTCCCCTGTCCCACTCCTGAGGCCAGCCCGCGCCACCACATCAGGCCTTTACCGGCATCCCAGCAGAACCTCCTGACACCCGCTTATTTTTCAGGCCGAAAAAGGTTTTTATGCCAGTTAAAAGTAGAATACAGCGTAACCCCTGCTGCGCATTCTCCTGAAAAGTAAAGGGGCGTAATTTTCTTCCCGGTCACATGTGCCATAATGAGACCTTCCTGAACGTGGCGATAGTGCTCTGTTCCCGCCTGACAATGATGAGATTGCTAATGAGCAACTTCCTTACGCCCGCCGCTGCCTACCTGAATCGCCGTAACGATCTGCTCGCGGAACGCTCCGTGGTTGAATCGCCTGCCGATATCAAGCTTATCAATAAAGCGTTAATGGCCAGTGAAATTGCCATGGCAACCTTTCACAATCTGGAGGCGTTAAAAACGCTGCAGCAGCGCCGGACCCGGTCGATTAACTGGCACGATGCCGGGGTTCGTGATGAGATTGAGCGTTTTGAGATGATCAGTAATGCGCTGGCGCATATTAATGCTCAGGATGAACAGGCTTTTCTCGCCTATCAGGCGGCCTTTTTTCAGCTCAACGCCAACTTCTCCTGGCAGCACGCCTCGCCGCAAATGGTGCAAAACGATCTCTTCACTACCACGTTCGCCCTCTGGCTTGAAACGCTGGAAGAACTGTTTGCCCTGCGCAGCCGCAAGCTCATATTTATTCGCGTAGAGAAGATTCTTACTTTCTCTGTAGGCAGGCTTCCGATACTCGGTGAGGCAACGGAGATCTACCGCATGTTGCGCCCGCTGATTCAGGAGAGCAGCGAAAGAACACTTTGCAGTAAGGAATGGTTTCATTCACTGGAAAGTTACGTTGAGGCTGCCAACCTCTGCAGCCGGGCAATTCTGATTTTTTGCTTTGCCACCGAAGCGGTACTGCGTGGCCATGCCTTGCCGGATAAAACCCTGATGAATGCGAAGATCAAAGGGCATTACGACAGCGTGATAGAAGGCACACACCCCAGCTTCTGATCCATACCGGGACGTTTTGACAAGCGTTACCCTCTCGCGCAGCCAGAAACATGGCGGTTGCTGAATAAGCGCCCCGCTCCGCCAGGCAAGCCGTTGAAATGAGCCATCGACGGCAGCGCGCTGAACCGGCTTCTGCCAGTAACGCTACCTCTGCTTTTTCGCGTCCGTCGCCCTGCAGGTGAGATAAAGCGCCGCTTCCCGTCGCGGCGGCGCATAACATCGCCACGCTCTTAATGGGGTAATATGATATGCTCAACCCCGCTGACACCTCTCTTCTCCGCCAGACTATGGATTAACAGACTCGCTATGCCCGCACCCGCTTCTGCAAAACGAAAAAACGACCCTGAAGGGCTGAAAAAACGCATCCTGGCTGCTGCCCTGACTACCTTTGCTGAATTTGGCTTGCAGGGTGCGCGCATGGAGCAGATTGCTGAACGTGCCGAAACGACCAAAAGAATGGTGGTTTACCACTTCACCAGCAAAGAAAACCTCTATGTGCAGGTGCTTGAGCAGGTCTATCAGGAGATCCGCGCTCATGAAGCCAGCCTGGATCTTGCCGGTTTGCCGCCGGAAATGGCGATGGCGCGCCTGGCGGAAGCCAGCTTCGACTACCATCTGTCGCACCCTGATTTTATGCGGCTGGTATGCAGTGAAAACCTGATGCGGGGCCGCTATATCAGCCAGTCCACCCGGATTAAAATGCTTAACCAGAGCGCGCTGAGCGTGCTTGAAACCATTCTGGGACGGGGAAAGAGCGCTGGCGTATTTGATAAGTCGGTGGACACGGTAGACGTTCACCGTCTGATCAGCAGTATCTGCACCCACAATGTGGCGAACCGCTATACCTTCAATACGCTGTTTGGCAATGGGGAAAGCGAGCAGCAGAACATCGCCCGCAACCGCCGGCTCGTGGTGGAGGCAACCCTCTGTTACCTGCGATCTGACCCTGCCTGAATTTGTACAACTTGAAATATTATGTACAATTATTTCCCGCTGCGGGGCTGCTGTTTCAGCGTGATTCAGCTACCCTTAGTCAGAGTGGAACCCAGGGCTGGCCTGTGCGCCAGCACCTGAAAATTTTATTGTCTCTTAAAAAGGAGTTGTCGATGACACGCGAAGATCCCGGCTATCCCCGCCGAAAAACCCAGCTGAGTGCGGATGAAACCCGGCTGTGGAACTGGGCGCAAAATGAAACTATCGGGAACAGGAACGCGGTCACTCGTCCAGCCTCTGAAAGCGAGCTTCAGGCGGTCATCGCCGCCAGCCAGGGAAAAATCCGCGTAATGGGCAGCAAAATGTCTTCCGGCCGGATGCTGAAACTGACGGAACCTGATGACATTCTTCTCGACCTCAGCCTTCTGAACGGGCTCGTTGCCATTGACGACGACAGCGCAACTTTCGCGGCTGGCACGCCGCTGCATGAGGTGTATGAAATCCTGACTGGCGTAGGCCGGATGCTGCCTTCTTCTCCGGGCGTCATCGCTGCTCAGTCGCTGGCGGGCGCTCTGGCTACCGGCACGCACGGTCAGGGTTTAGCACAAAGTACCCTCGCTGATGAGGCGCTGCGTATCCGTATGGTGCTGGCCGATGGCAGCGTGACGGAGTTTGACCGCGATCACCCCTGGTTTAACGCCGTCCAGCTGGGGCTCGGGACGCTGGGCGTGGTCACTCAGGTGACGTTACGCACTCAGCCGGCCCTGATTTACACCTGCTTTAAAAATGCGGTCAGCGCTGACACGCTGGAACAGGATTTACTGGCCTGGAATAGGGATTTCGCGCTGAGTAAAGCCTGGTGGTTTCCCAACGAAAACCAGGTTCACGTCTGGTCAGCCCGTGAAGCCAGTGAAGAAGAGTCAAAACGCTATCATGATAATGATGACGAGCTGATCGCCTTTGACACCACCAGCGACGCCATGAATGACACCATCGATCAGACGCTGGAGCACATGCGCAGCGATACCCAGATTGTGGATGAGGACGGCAAACCTTTTCGCACCGTTACCCGCTTTAAGGATTTCTCTGACGTTACGGGTGATATCTATCAGGTATTCTGCCGCGGCATCGCCACACCGCAGATCAATGTCGAGATAGGCATCCCGCTGGCGCGTACGGCGAAGGTGATCGAAAAAATTAAGCGCTGGCACAGCGAGACGCAGCCGCATATGCACTACCCTATCATTCTGCGCTGCACAGGGCCCTCTACCTCATGGTTAAGCCCATCAGTCGGGGAAGAGACCTGCTTTTTCGGTTTCGTTGTCTATTATGCGGAAGATGGTTCACTCTCTGAAGAAGGTGTGAGCTTTCTGAAAGCGGTAGAGAAACTGCTGGCGGAGGAAGGCGGCAGGCCGCACTGGGGAAAATATTTTGACGCTTCTCTCTATGACTGGGCGGCGCTGTATCCCCAATGGCCCGCTTTTAAGACGGTCAGAGAGGCGCTGGATCCGCAGCGCAAATTCAGTAACGCATTCACCGCAGAACTGTTGAGTTAACACTAGGAGAAGAGGAATGAAGGCATGGATTACCCTACTGACCCAACCGGACTATGCGGTGGGCGTCAGGGCGCTTCATAAGTCATTGCAGAAAACCCATAGCGCCTGGCCGCTGGTCGTTATGGTCACCGACAATATCGATGCCGCCACGCGGCAGTCTCTGGAACAGCAGGGGTGCCTGCTGCGCGACGTGCAGCCCATCGGCCCGGAGAGCAGCCTGAAGGCCAGCTATGCGAACGCCCGCTTCTCCGAGGTCTGGACCAAGCTGGCCGCCTGGAAGCTGACCGAATTTGAGCGCCTCGTGTTTCTGGACGCTGACATGCTGGTCATCCGCAATATGGATGAACTGTTCGATCTGCCCCTGCAAGAGGATGAGATTGCCGCCTGCCATGCCTGCCGCTGTAATCCGAACAAGATCCCGAGCTATCCGAAAAGCTGGCGGCCCGAAAACTGTTTCTACAGCTACTGCCGGGGGCTCGATCATACCGAGGAGCCGGAAGAAGTGGACAACTACCTGAACGGGGGCTTTCTGGTGCTGAGGCCGGATGAAGCGGTCTATGATGATATGCTGGAGCAGCTGGCGGCGCTGGAGGATCTCTCCCGCTACCTGTTCGCCGAGCAGGATTTCCTCAACGACTATTATCACCAGCGCTGGCAGCCGCTGCCTTATATTTATAACGCGCTGAAAACCTTGCCGCATCAGCATGCGGCGATGTGGGATCTGTCGGAGGTGAAGAATATCCACTACATCATCGACAAGCCCTGGGATAAGCCACTGGATCCCAGTGACCGTTACTTCACGCTCAATAAGCTCTGGTGGGAAACCGCCGGGTAGCTTTTGTAAAATCGCCGCTCAGACGACGGAGAGCGGCACTACCGTCATTCCTCTTAACGCCTTCAGCAAACCACGACATCGGTGGTCCGCGGAAGCGCCATCATATTTTCACCGCAGGTAAAAATCAGATCGATCCCCTGAGGGTAACGATGCGGACGTGCGCGCAGATAACGCAGTACGCTTTCCGGCAGCTGTGGCGCAATCGCCCGACGCTCAAGCAGACCGGAGCCGCTCAGACGCAGCGTCAGGCCGCCGCTCAGGGCAGCGACTTCAATAATCACGGTGGTGCTTTTACCGCTGGCGCCTTCATCTTCCGGGATAAACGAAGCGATATCCTGGGCTGACCCGGCATGCAGCAGCGCGAAAGAAGCAGCCTCCGCGCCGGTAACCGGTGCGCCTGTATGAAAACGCAAATTAGCCAGCAGCGCCTCATCCTTCAGCGCGTCATCGATATAGACCGGCGTTTCCCGATCGACCAGCGCCATCAGCACCGCCGTGGCGGCGGGCGAAGCGCGGCCCCAGCCCGGCAGCGATGGCAGGGAAACCTGTACGCCAGGCTCGCTCATGGCTTTCAGGATCCGCCGAAAGGCGCGCTGAACATCGGCGACCGGGTGGGTAAAGCTTGCGAGTAAAGTCATGCATTCTCTCCTGAGAAAAATAAATAACCGGCGATCAACGAGCGAGGGCGGTTCGGGCCTTCACGCCTGTCTTCTTGCTGTGAAGCAGGCAGCCAGGCCGGAGCCAGTTAATGTTCCAGCGTCAGTTCAATCATATCCGCGCGGGTCAGGCTGACGGAATACTCCGCCAGCTGGCCGCTTCCGGCACAGTGGTTCAGCGTACGCACGCAAAGCAGAGGCGAATGCAGCGCCGCTTCCAGCAGTCTGCTCTCCTTCGCCTGGGCGCGGCAGGCCGTAATCCGGGTTTGTTTACGCACCAGATCCAGCGCCAGCTCCCGCCGCATGAAGTCATGCAGCGAGCCGCTGTCAAACTGCTGAAGTGTAGGCCACCAGCGTAAATCAGCAAAATAGTGATTAATGATGCAGATTGGCACACCGTTGACCCGGCGCAGCGTGCGCAGATGGATCACCTCTTCCCCCTCCTTGCGGGCCAGCGCGGCGGCGATTTCCGCATTGCAGGGACGCAGCACCGCCAGCAAACGCTCGCTGGTGGGATGACTACCCTGCTCCATCAGGTTCTGACTGAAGCGGGCCTGCGAGGCGAGCGGGTAGCTGTAAGGACGCATCAGTACCAGAATCCCCACGCCCTGACGACGCTGCACCAGCCCTTTCTCCACCAGCTCATCGACTGCGCGGCGCAGCGTATGGCGGTTGACCGCATAGCGTTCCGCCAGCTGCTTCTCTGAAGGAAGGTATTCCCCACAGCGATAGTTATTGCAGAGCTCCTGCTCCAGCTGAGCGGCGATAGCCTGATAGGCGGTGGTAGGACATCGGGATAAGTTCAGCATATATAATCTCCGGCAACGATGGAGAACAGGAAGCTGGCCGAAACACGGCGGCAGCCCGGCTGTGATTTGCGTTAAGGGTGACGGAGAAAGATGACAGGCGGGTGAATTTGAAGTGTCGGCAAGATGAATCCGCCGATCTGGCGATTTTAAATCCACAACCAGCCGCCTTTTGCAGACCGCCTGCTTTCTCTACAGGCCAACAGGAACCGGCAAAAATAAAACGTCCCGCGTCATTAGCAACGCGGGACGGACAGCGCGGATTCGTGCCGGTCAGGATCTACGGGCGACCAACGTGTCGTTGCGTTTAGCACGCCGCCCGTTGCCGGCGCCGGTAAAAACTATTTTTTACCCGGCAGAACCTCATTCAGCAGCTGGCTGGCGGTATCGGCCAGCACCTGGCCTGCGCCACGATCGCCTTTTATCATAGAAGCCATAAAGGCTTTCGCCTGTTTTAAGGTGATGTGCGGCGGCAGCGGTGCCACTTCCGGATCGGTTTTCACCTCCAGCACGACCGGACGGTCAGCGCTCAGCGCTTCAGCCCATGCCGCGCTGAGCTTTTCAGGATCGTCAACGAAGATGCCCTTCAGCCCCAGCGATTCCGCAAACTGCGCGTAGTGTACGTCGGGCACCGCCTGCGTGGCTTCAAAGCGGGGGTTGCCTTCCATTACCCGCTGTTCCCAGGTGACCTGGTTAAGGTCCTGGTTGTTAAATACGCAGACAATCAATTGCGGCGTGGCCCACTGCTGCCAGTATTTCTGGATAGTGATCAGCTCTGCCATATTGTTCATCTGCATCGCGCCATCGCCCACCAGCGCCACCACCGGCTTCTCCGGCTCGGCAAATTTTGCCGCTATCGCGTAGGGAACGGCTGCCCCCATACAGGCAAGGCCGCCTGAGAGCGTGGCGCGCTGCCCCTGCTTAACCCGGTAATCACGGGCGAACCAGTTAGCGCAGGAGCCGGAATCGGACGTGACGATGGCGTTGTCGGGCAGCAGCGGCGACATTTCCCAGACCACGCGCTGCGGGTTAACCGGGCTGGCCGACGCCATCGCCCGCTCTTCCATAACCTTCCACCACTCCTGGACGCCGACCGCAATCTCTTCCTGCCAGGCGCGATCTTCCTTCTGCTTCAGCAGCGGCAGCAGCGCGCGCAGCGTTTCGGCCGCATCGCCGTGCAGGTTCACTTCGCAGGGGTAACGCAGCCCGAGCATCGCCGGATCAATGTCTATCTGTACGCCACGCGCCTGGCCCTCTTCCGGCAGGAACTCGGTCCAGGGGAAGCCGGAGCCGATCATCAGCAGCGTGTCGCAGGATTTCATCATATCGGCGGAAGGTTTGGTGCCAAGCAGGCCCACGGAGCCGGTCACAAAAGGCGCATCGTCGGGCAGGACATCTTTCCCCAGCAGCGCCTTCGCCACCCCTGCTCCCAGAACGTTTGCCGCCTGAACCACTTCAACCGCCGCGCCGCGGGCGCCGGAGCCGATTAAAATCGCCACTTTTTTCCCACTGTTCAGCACTTCTGCGGCGCGCTGTAGATCTTCCGGGTAAGGAACGACTTTGGGTCGCTGATACCCCACGGCGGAATGGGTAAAGCCGTGCGCGTGTGCCGGGGCTTCCCAGGGCTCATCCTGAACGTCTTTCGGAATAATCAGCACGGCAACGCCGTTCTGCGCTTTCGCCAGACGAACGCCGCGATCGACAAGATGGCGCAGCTGAGCAGGCGTAGCCGTTTCCTGCACAAAGTTCGCCACGTCGGCAAAAACCCGATCAAGGTTCATTTCCTGCTGATAGCTGGCACCACGCGCGGTCGTCTCCGCCTGGCCTGCGATAGCCAGCACCGGCGCATGATCCATTTTGGCATCATAGAGGCCGGTCAGCAGATGCGTGGCTCCCGGTCCGCCCGTGGAGAGGCACACGCCCATCTCACCGGTAAACTTGGCGTGCCCGACGGCCATAAAAGCGGCCATCTCTTCGTGGCGTACCTGAATAAACTCGATGCCCTCGCCGCGCTTTTCCGCCCGCTGGAGCGCGCCGAGCACGCCATTGATTCCGTCCCCCGGATAGCCATAAATACGCGTGACGCCCCAGGCTTTGAGACGCTCAACAAAAAAATCACTGGTCTTGCTGCTCATTATCAGCCCCATCCTTATTGATACATGAGCAGTTAATGATAGTTGAAGCGTCACAAAGCGCGGGCTGGCGTCCTGATTATCTCAGTACAGACCATACCGCCATAAGGAAGTGTGGGCGGTGATGAAGATAAACAGCGCGGCGTTCTCAGGCCATCGCCTGGCTCATCAGGCCAAAGGCCAGCATGCCGTCGGGCTGCCAGGGCGCGCCACGGAGCATCGCGGTCGGCCTGTCCACTTCGTACAGCCCGAGGCTGGTCAGCCAGGGGCTCAGGCCATAGCTACTGTCGGTATCGATGCGGACAAATTGTCCCTGAAGCCCGCACAGCAGTTCACTGACCAGCACTTTTGCCTGCGCCAGATCGCGACAGATCACCGGCCCGAGCGCATAACCGTGCCCGAAGCGACGCAGGCAGGCAAAACCGCTCAGCCTGCCCTGCGTCTCCAGCACCAGCATGCGTGCCGTGCTTTTCAGCAGCATGGCGATAAGCCTGGGGCGGAACTGTCCGTGCGCCTGCGTATCCAGCGTCGTCAGCGCCGCCGCATCTTCCGGACGCGCCGGACGCAGCTTGATGCCGGGTTCAGGCAAAATGGGGGCAAACTCAGCCAGTTCGCGGCTCTGGTGCTGGGCAATCTCGCCCGTCACCACAAATCCCAGTTTTTCATAGAGTCCTTTGCCCGCCTCCGTGGCATGAAGCCGCATGCTACTTCCCTCTGATGCGGTCAGCGCTGCCTGCACTAAGCTTTTCCCGATCCCTTTTCCCTGCGCGTCGTCAGCGACGATCACCAGCCCCAGCGAGGCATAATCTCCGCCCCAGCGCCATAAGAGCGTTGTGCCCAACAGTCTGCCATCTTCCTCCGCTACCACGCCCTCGCCCAGCCGCAGCGCCTGCTGCCAGTCCGCCTCGCGGTGCGGCCAGTTCAGCCGCTGGGTCAGCTCGCGGGCCGCAGCCAGATGCGATTCCTTCATCGCCGTAATCTGTACAGCCATTTTTCTCTCCCTTACAGCATACCTGGTGCGTCAAGGCTGGCACCCTTCACCAGCCGTGAATAGCGAAACGGCGCAGGATCGACAACGGGCGTGGCATCCGTGGCCAGATCGGCGGCCAGACGGCCCGCGCCGGGACCAATACCAAATCCGTGCGCGCTGTAACCGGCGGAAATAATCAGGCCGGGCAGCTTCGCAACGGCTGAGATCACCGGCACCGCATCCGGCGTGCTGTCAATCATCCCGCCCCAGGCCTGCTCGACCCGGAGATTTTCCAGCGCGGGATATTCTTTACGCATCGCGGCAAGGCCTTCCTGTACGACCGCCCTGTCCGCAGCGGGATCGAGAATACGCACCTTTTCGAAAGGGGATATCCGGTCGAACTGCCAGCGGGCAAAGGATTCCGGCCCGCTGAAAAAGGCCTCCAGGCCCAGTTCAAGGCTCAGATTTTTGCGACGGGAACGGTAGGTCGGGAAAAACTGACGCGCATAGCGCAGCCCCTGTGCGCCAGGTGTCAGGCGGCCACGTCCGGAAACGGAAACGGTGTAGCTGCCGTCCAGCTGTGGGCGGCAGGCAAAAGTGGGCGTATAGAGCGGCATGCTGATGGCCTGGGCAACCGGCGCGGTCCGGAATGCCGTACCAATAACGTTCCCAAGGGGTAAATCGATGCCGTGCCGGCGGCAGAACATTGAGGTCCAGGCGCCGCCGGCGCAAATCACCCGGCTGGTTTTGATCAGCCCCCGTTCGGTAATCACTCCGCTGACCTTTCCGGCTGAAATATCCAGGCCCCGCACGGCGCACTGCTGAAACACGCCCGCCCCAAGGCGCTGCGCAGCAATAGCCAGTCCGGCAGACGCCAGGGAAGGCTCCGCGTGGCCATCGGTAGGTGAGGAGACGCCGCCCAGCCAGTGACTGGTACTGCCCGGCGTCATCGCTTTCGCCTGCGCGGCGGTCAGGATATCGCTGCGGATGCCGTAGGCTTTCGCCATTTTTCCCCAGCGTTCCCAGGCGTCAATCTCCGCCTGATTTCCGGTGGCATAGACCAGTCCCGAACGACGGAAGCCCAGCTCCTCCCCGGTCTCTTTACCGAGCGCTTCCCAGCGCTGAAGCGCATAGACGATCAGCGGCAGTTCACGCTCGTCGCGATTCTGCTGACGGCACCAGCCCCAGTTGCGGCTCGACTGCTCGCCGCCCACCAGTCCTTTCTCAATCAGCACCACATTGATGCCCTGCTTAGCCAGTTCGTAAGCGGCGGCCGTCCCGGCAATACCGGCACCGATCACCACTACCTCCGCCGAATCGGGAAAGTAGCGGCTGTCCTGTACATATCGAATTGGTGCGGGCATGTTGCTCTCTACCTCATAACCGCAGCCTGTTCCGCACGACGCTGTGCTATCTGACTGCTGCCTGTAGCATGCCAGTTAATCGCTGTTTTATCGACGGATTCGTCAGATATCCATAGCGAAAGCAGCGACAGAAAAACGCTGCTTCCGGCATCTACGCAGAATGAGAGTTGAGAGAGGCTTATTGTGAACTGTTTTAGCTCACCAGCATTAGTTCACGATCTTCAATGAGAGGCTTATTCAGCAGCGACAGCAGGATGTTCTTCACCGCCTGGGCGGAGGCGGAGAGCGGCATGCGCGCGGAAACATTCAGCGACAGCGGCAGGCTCAGCGTCGGGCTGTTGATACGCGCCATCCAGGCATTGGTCGAGCTGACCAGCGTACGCGCGGCGGATTCAGGCAGTACGGTGACGCCCGTTTCGCTGGCGATGGCCGCGGTCAGCGTGGCTACAGATTCAATTTCGCCAATGATCCGCGCGCTGAGACGGCGCAGCGAAAAAGCTTCATCAATGCGCTTGCGCACCGCGCTGTAATCGCGCGGTAAAAAGAGGTTCATCTGCGCCACCTGGCTCAGCTCAACGCTCTGTCCCGGACAGGTGGTTGCGCCAACCAGATAGAGATCTTCCTTCATCAGCGTCTGGCTGGTGATGCCCGCCGTAGGGGAGCGATCGTAAAGCACCGCCATATCCAGCTGTCCGCTCATGACTTTTTCATTCAGTAAGACGCCGCTGTTTTCATGCAGATAAACCCGCACATCCGGAAACTGGTCGCGGACAGTTTGTAGTAAAGGCATGGTCAGCGAAGAGGCGGCGGAGCCAGGCGCAAGGCCTACCGTCACCTGACCGTTAAGCGACTGGCCGGCATTGACCACCGCGGCCTGCGCCTGTTCGCACTGACGTAAAATGGTCCGGGCGTGAGAGTAAAGAATTTTACCGGCATCGGTCGGGGTCACGCCCCGCTTGGTGCGGATCAGCAGCTGCTGGTCCAGTTCGTTCTCCAGCGTTGCCACCTGCTGACTGAGCGCAGGCTGTGCAATATGCAGCACTTCTGCTGCCTGCGTCAGACTGCCGATATCGACGATTTTCACAAAATACTTCAGTCGTCTTAAGTTCATGTTGCCTCCGTCATGGATCGCTGTATGCCAAAATCACTGGCACTGAAAAGAGTTTCCCCTGGTGCTCAGAAAGAATTGCAAGCGACGTGCCAGAATTTTCTTAAGGAACGCCTCGTCCGGCGCTTTACGGCTAACCGGCGGTAAAATAAGAGAATCTGATTACCTCTAAAGGGGTAATTAGCATTGTTGATAATGTGACGGCGCGCGCCGGCTGCCGCAGCGCACTATAATGGTGCGCAAGGTGCCGCCGCATTGTGCATGTCGCTGAGGACACCAGCGGTGAGGCGGCGTCCGCGCGTATTGCCTGCGCTGTTCATCTGAGCTAAAATTAAGCGCAAATGAACCTGTGGAGGTTATGATGACTTTTTCTCTCTATACGCCTCACCAGCGCCCGCCGCGCAGTTCGCTGCTGCTTTCCCTGGATCTTCCCGAAACCCTGACCGAGGCGCACGAGCGTATCGCCGGTGGTCTGAGTGCCACTCTGCTCAGGCGTATCGCCTCGCTTTCCAGTCTCGAAGAAGCGCTGCTCTGCCGCATGGCCGGTATCGATCGTAACACCTACAGCCGCCGTTTAAGCAGCGCCAGCCAGACTTTTTCGGCCGAGCAGAGCGGTCGGGTTTATATGCTGGTACGCGTGATTTCAGCCGCCAGCAGGCTGTTTAACGGCGATATGGCCCGCGTGGCGCAGTGGCTCGACAGCCCGGCCAAAGGCCTTGGTGGCAAAAAGCCGGCAGATATGATCTCCACGCCCGCCGGTGCCGAAGCGGTGATTACGCTGATCGGGCAGATTGAGCATGGCGTGATCACCTGATGCCGTCGGTCACCTTCTACCGGCTGGTGAAAAAGGCCTGGGTCGACAACGCGTTTGACGGCGAAGGCGCCAGGCTTTATGGGGGAAGATGGAACTCCGCAGGCCAGGCCTGCGTTTACCTTGGATCAAGTAAGGCGCTCTGCGTGCTGGAAGCTTTGGTGCATCTCACGCTCGACGATCTCGCTAACCATTACATGATGCTTTCCGTCGGGATTCCGGCGGCACTGATCCGTCAGCTTGATATACAGCTTCTGCCCGGCGACTGGCAGAGTGACCCCGCCCCACTCTCCACCAAATATATTGGTGATGAGTGGCTGAAGAGTACTGCCGACGGGCTGCTTCTTAAGGTGCCGAGTACCCTGACCGGTGAGTGGAACGCTCTGTTTAACCCGGCTCATCCCGCCGCAGCCACCGCGCTGAAGACGGTAACAGCCGAGCCGTTTTTCTTCGATCCCCGCTTCCTTTCTGCGCGCTGAGCCGCTGCTCAGCGCTTATTGCGGTTACGATACATATCTATCGAGACCGCACTGACGATAATGATCCCTTTAATAATGTCCTGCACATAAGCGTCCACGCCGACGAAGGTGAAGCCGCTTTTAATTAACCCCAGGATCACTGCGCCAATCAGCGTCCCGGTTATGCGTCCCACGCCGCCCATCAGGCTGCTGCCGCCAATCACCGCCGCCGCAATCGCATCCAGCTCGTAGGACATCCCCATACTTGACTGTCCGGTGCTGACGCGAGCGGCAAGCACCACACCCGCCAGTCCGGCCAGCCCACCCGCAATGGTATAAACGAGGATCAGGTACTTATTGACGTTAATACCGGAAACCTTCGCCGAAGTCATATTGCCGCCGATGGCATAAACGTATTTTCCGTAGCGGGTATGCTTCAGCGCGATATGGAAAACGGCCGCCACCAACAGAAAAATAATCACCGGCATTGCCCCCTGGCCGATGGCCGTAAAGCTGTCGGAAAGGAAGCTGATCGGATTACCCTGCGTGTAGTACTGCGCCAGACCACGCGCTGATACCATCATTCCCAGCGTGGCGATAAAGGGTGGGATCCCGGTTTTCGTGATCAGCAGACCGTTAATGATGCCGCAGAGCAGGCCGACCCCGACGCCAGCCACGACGGGCACCGCCATCGGCATATTGACCAGCGAGGGAAACATGGGTGAAAGGCTGTCGGAGGTTTGCGCCAGGCTCGCTGCCACCACCGCCGCCAGCGCAATCACCGATCCGGATGAGAGATCGATGCCCGTGGTGATAATGACCTGAGTGACGCCCACGGCGATAATACCGATAATGGCGACCTGAAGGATGATCAGCACCAGCCTGCCCGGATTCATTAAAAAAGATTGATCGCGGACATACCAGCCCGAGATCTCAAAGATCAGGGCGATGCCCACCATCACGAGAAAGATGCCGGTATCCTTCGGCAGCTTGTTTTTAACGTTAGTATAAAGCGACGGCGCAGGGGCCGGTTGGGAAGTCGTCATTTTCAGATCGCTCATTTGTTCACCTCAGGCCTATTCGGAGGCCAGCGACAGGATACTTTCCTGATCGGCCGCGTCTTTATCGAGAATGCCGGTAATACGGCCACCGTGCATCACCATCACGCGATCGCTCATGCCCAGAATTTCAGGCAGTTCAGAGGAGACCATAATGATGGCGACGCCGCGGTTTGCCAGCTCGCTAATCAGGCGATAGATTTCCGCCTTGGCGCCCACATCAATACCCCGCGTAGGCTCATCGAGGATCAGCACTTTGGGCTGTGCCAGCAGCCATCGTGCGATAAGCACCTTTTGCTGGTTGCCGCCGCTGAGGTTATTGATGATTTGATCCATCGTCGGCGTTTTAATATTCAGCCGCCTGATCTGCTCCATGCAGTCCTTCGCCATCTGGACATGGCTGACGAAACCGCCCTTACTGCTGTATTCCGGCATGTTGACGATGCTCATATTTTCCATCACCGACAGCACCAGAAATAGCCCGGACTTTTTGCGATCCTCGGTCAGAAACGCCAGCCCTTTCTCAATCGCGGTGGCGGGAGAATCGATATTCACCGGCACGCCGTCGATCAATATTTCACCGCCGTCAGGGTGGGTCATGCCGAAAAGACTCTCCATCACCTCGCTGCGTCCTGCACCCACCAGTCCCGCCACCCCAAGGATTTCACCGCGCCGGACGCTGAAGCTGACGTCATGAAAAACGTCCTGCCGGTGCAGGTTGCGCACCGTCAGAACTTCTTCGCCGATATTATTGTTGAACTTGGGAAAGAGCTGGGTCAGTTCACGCCCGACCATCTGCGTGATCAGTGACTGCCGGGAGTAGCTGGCCGTACTGTCACTGCCCACCCAGGCGCCGTCGCGAAATACGCTGACCTCATCGGTAATGGCAAAGATCTCATCCATTTTGTGGCTGATATAGATGATGGCTTTCCCCTGCTCCCGGAGATCGCGGATGATAGCAAACAGATGCGAAACCTCCGTCTCGGTCAGCGCCGAGGTCGGTTCATCCATAATGACCACATCAGCGTTCCAGGAGACCGCCTTGGCAATTTCAACCATTTGCTGAGAGGCGATGCTTAAGTCGCCCACCAGCCGCTCCGGCGTGAGACGGATATTCAGCTTGCCGAGCAGCTCTTTTGTCAGCCTGTTCAGCCTGCCGTGATCGACAAAGCCATATCTGACCGGCTCCCTGCCCAGCCAGATGTTTTCCGCCACCGTCATATGCGGCACCAGATTCAGCTCCTGGTGGATCATTGAGATTCCGGAACGCAGCGCATCCATCGTGTCCTGGAACTGCACCGGTTTTCCTTTCACACGGATAATGCCGTCATCGGGACGGTAAATCCCGATGAGGCACTTCATTAAGGTGGATTTACCCGCGCCGTTTTCTCCCATCAGCGCGTGCACGGTGCCGGGCTTAACGCGCAGGGAAACGCTGTTTAATGCCTTTACACCTGGAAAAAATTTACTGATACCTTCAGCTTCAAGCGCATATGCGGACATGGTTCACCCTCCGTACAGCAGGATTATTTCTGATTCATGCTGGTAAACTGCGCCATGTTCTCTTTGGTAATCAGCTTGTAGGGGATATCGACAATCTTCTGCACATCCTCGCCGTTCGCCAGCTTGATGGCCGCCTGCACCGCACCTTCCCCCTGCCCTTTAGCGTCCTGGAATACGGTGGCAACCATTTTGCCGTTCTTCAGCATCTGCAGCGCATCAGGGGTGCCATCGACGCCGGCCACCAGCACCTGACCCGCATTTTTGCCCAGCGCCTGAAGCGCGCCGATCGCCATCTCGTCGTTATTCGCGGCAATGGCCTGAATATCTTCTCCCGCCGTCATCCAGTTGCTGACCACGTCTACCGCATCGTTACGGGTAAACTTCGCGGTCTGCTCCTGTACTACCTTCAGGCCAGGGTATTTCGCCACTACCGCCTTCACGCCTTTGGTACGCTCGCGGGTCGATTCATTGGCGAGATCGCCCAGCAAAATGGCGATATTGCCCTTAAAGTTCATTTTCTTAGCCAGCGCTTCCATCTGCAGCCGTCCTGCCAGCTCGGAGTCGGAACCGACATAAGCCATTTTCCCGGTCAGCGGGAGCGCGGGACGCCGGTTAACGAAAATCAGCGGCACACCGGCCTGCGAAGCCTGATCCATAATCGGCTTCACGGCGTTGGTATCCACCGGGTTGACGATAATGGCATCCACCCCCTGACTGATAAAACTCTGCACCTGCTGTAGCTGTTGAGAAACATCCCCTTTGGCATCTTCAATCTGCCCGTTGACGTTTTTTTCCTGCATCTCTTTTTGCATCGCCGTACGGACAATCGTCAGAAAATTGTCATCAAACAGCGCCATTGAAACGCCCACCTGGAGATCTTTGGCAAAGCTTGCAATCGGTAACATACACACTAACAGCGACGCTAAAATCGTTTTTTTCACGTTCATGGCTGAGCCCTTTTGTCGTAAGGTTGTGCAGGCTGGCTGGGACATCGAATGAAAAATATTTTTTACATTCACGCAACTTCACCAACGGGTGGATAAAAAACCAGAGGATTATTTTCCTGATTTACGATCGGTTTTCGCTCGCTCCTTCGTTTTGTTAATTATTTTAAATCAGCGGGTTGCTTTTAAAATAGCGTTTCAGTTCAGCGCCTGCCTTCCGGCGGCGCCGGTTACAGGTTTGTTTATTTCAATTTTGTTAAGTTTGAAATTTAAATTATCAAAGCACCGAAACGTGCGTTTTAAAATCAACAGATCACAAAATTTTGACACACCTCTAACATCAGGAGCGGATTCGCGCTGAAGTGAGATCTGACGCATGGGAATGAATTTTGACCAGCGGGGAAGGGAAAACTGCCAGTTGCTGCTTTTGCACGCGCTTGAACCGGAATTTTACATTCGCCCTTTGACATTCACCGGGACCGTCGATACTATGCGCCCCGTTGAAACAATTCCTCTGTAGTTCAGTCGGTAGAACGGCGGACTGTTAATCCGTATGTCACTGGTTCGAGTCCAGTCAGAGGAGCCAAATTTAAAAAGCCCGCTTAAGGAAACTTAAGCGGGCTTTTTGTCTCTTAAATGCCGTATCGAAGGTCACTGCCTCACTCCCCTCTCCGCTCATTTCTCTGGCTAACGCGCCTTTACAGCGTGACGGCATCCGACCGTTACTGACATTTGACGAAGAACACGCGCTAAATGACATCCGGTTCGGCTGTAACCAGTTAAAAACTGCTGCGGCATAAGCATTTCCATACCGCCCTGCTTCAAATGCGTGCCTCCCCAGACAAGCTTTTAAGGCCGATCTGATAAAGGATGACCGTCATTGGGTATTCCTTATGCTTGCGATGTTTACCTGCCACTGATTTAGTTTGTTGTATAAAGCGGTGCGGGAAATCCCAAGCAGCTGTGCAGACTGGCGTAAATTCCCCCTCTGCGCGCTAATCACCTGCAATATATGCTGGCGCTCTTGTTCCAGCAGTGAAGAGGGAGCCTCAGCGTACGACGGCGGCTGGTCAATCACCTGCGTCATCTCTTCAGGGAAATCCTGAAGATCGATGATCAGCCCGTCGCATAAATTTACGATGCGCTCAACCAGATTCTCCAGCTCGCGCACGTTACCCGGCCAGTGCCACGCCTCCAGGCAGCGCATCGCCCCAGGTGAGACCTGAGGTGGAATACGTTTAAGCCGGGCACACAACGCGTGAATAAACGTGTTCACCAGATCGGGAATGTCTTCCTGACGCTGACGCAGCGCCGGGATTTCCAGTGAAATCACATTCAGCCGGTAATAAAGATCCCGCCGGAATGACCCCTTTTCAACCGCATCCAGCAGATTACAGTGGGTCGCGGCGATAATCCGCACGTTCACTTTAAGCGGATACGACGCACCGATGCGCACTACTTCGTTTTCCTGCAAAACGCGAAGCAGGCTGGTCTGCGCCTCCAGAGGCATCTCAGCAATCTCGTCGAGAAACAGCGTCCCGCCATCGGCCAGCTCAAACTTCCCGGCTGAACCACCGCGACGCGAGCCGGTAAATGCGCCATCGGCATAGCCAAACAGCTCGCTCTGCACCAGGTCACGCG
Organism: Erwinia psychrophila; assembly: GCF_039023475.1. NCBI lineage: Bacteria > Pseudomonadati > Pseudomonadota > Gammaproteobacteria > Enterobacterales > Erwiniaceae > Erwinia > Erwinia psychrophila. Next base: position 386,951 of record NZ_JBCHVB010000003.1, on the reverse strand, counting down.
GCAGTGCGCCGCAGTTCAGCGCAATAAACGGCTCCTGATGGCGGGGGCTGGCATTGTGAATTGCCTGCGCAAAAAGCTCTTTGCCGGTGCCGCTTTCTCCGCTCAGTAAAACGGTACTGTCGGTACGGCTGCTGGCGCGCGCCTTGTGGATCGCCTGCTGTAGGCGCGGCGCATGGCCGCGAATCATCTCAAAGGTATAGCTGGCGCTGGCACCCATAACCTGCCGCGTGATCGCCCGGATGCGTTTATTCTCACGCAGGGACACTACGCGACCGCCGTCAGGAGCGGGCATCAGAGAGATCAGGCAGGCGATCGGCTTAACGCCATCCGGCAAGAACTGCAGTTCGCGGTCGTTGCAAAACGGCATGGTTTGCAGCGATTCACCTTGCGGTTTCAGCAGCACGTCAATCGGACCTGCGGCAGGATCGAGGCCACTGAATATCTGACGCGCATAGCGATTAAGCGTTTTAATTCGTCCCTGGCGATCGCAGACAATCACGCCTTCATTCAGCGTTTCAAGAATGGATTGCTGCTCAGCCAGTAAACTGCGCAGCATCAGCTGCTGACTGACGGCTTCTGCTGCCGCCTGTACCGTACCAAGCGTATGTGCGTTGAAGTTATCCGGCGTGGCGGTCAGTGTCAGTACGCCAATCAGTTGACCGTTGACATCGCGTACCGGTGCGGCGGCGCACTGACGATGACGTCTGCGCAAGTCAGTTTTCCAGTTTTCACCACTGAGGACATAAACCAGCCGCTGTTCGATAAGGCATCGTGCAGTGCAGTTCGTCCCCAGCACTTCCTCGCGCAAAATGCTGCCGACTGGCGTGAGATCCGAACCGCAGTAATGCAGCGTCACGCCCTGCGCATCAGTAAGGTTGATATGGCCATCCGGGTTATACGCCAGCAGGTTCTCCATAATGCTGCGCGCAACGGCGATCAGCTCTGCGTTAAATTCAAGGATCGCTGCCAGCTCTTCTGGCGGTGGAAATGCATAAATGAAGGATTCAGGATCGATAGCACGCTGCTGTGAACGCTGCCACGACTGCAAAATAGTGGGCCTGATCCAGCCCGGCTGTTCTCCACGTTCAAAATCGTACCACCCCAGCCACAACAGCCTGTCCCATTCGCCAGCTTCTGAGCCGTCTGGCAGGCTGAAGATAGGATCGCTTTCATCTTTAAACGGCTTACGTTCCTGAATTTGCATATCGCCACCCGGATTAAATGGAATGTCCATTTTATTGACATGTTAAGTTGACATGTAAATTTTGTTTGCAGTTTGTGAAGTAACGCTGTGCTGTGCCTCACAAAAAAAGCCTCTTTTACCGTTGGCATCCTCTTTGCAATACCCTTACAGCTCCGCTAAATGCTGTTAAAGAGGAAGTAAGTCACTATGCGTAAACACAATTTACGGTTGATATTGTTTATCTGCTCGGTCGCGTCGCTGAGCGGCGTCATCCTCGGCTATGACGCGTCGGTCATCTCCGGCGTCATTGAACCCCTTTCAGAACATCTGGCGCTATCCCCCTGGGAAAGTGGCTGGGCTGTTTCAAATGTCATCCTTGGGTGCGTCATCGGGGCATGGGGGGTGGGTTATATCTCTGACCGGATCGGCCGGAAGTCCACGCTTATAATCACAGCCGTACTTTTCGTTATTTCCGCTATCGGTTCCGCGCTGGCCACCTCGCTGACCGATTTTGTTATTTACCGGCTTATCGGTGGATTTGCTGTCGGCATGGCGTCAGCCATCACCCCGCTTTACATCGCTGAAGTTTCACCGAAAGACTGGCGCGGTCGCATGCTGGGTTTACAGCAAATGCTGATGGTAGGTGGACAGGTCACGGTATACGTTGTGAATTACCTGATCGCCCGTGGGATGCCGCATGAGTGGATTGTCAGTAGCGGCTGGCGCTGGATGCTGGCTTCCGGGATTGTCCCCTGCGTGCTGTTTCTTTTGCTGGTGCCTTTCATGCCGGAATCCCCGCGCTGGCTGGCACTGAAGGGAAAAACTGAACGGGCGCGTCAGGTGCTGACGCAGTTGTCCAACGCGCAGCATGCTGACCGTTTGCTGCAGGAAATCATCGCCTCTTCCAAAGATGAGGCTGCTCAGGCCAGTCAAGGCGGCATTCTGCGCGATCCGCGTACCCGCTATATCCTGTTAATAGGCTGTGCCATCGCTATCCTGCAGCAAATTTCGGGCATCAACATCCTGCTGTATTACGCCCCCTCGCTGCTGCAAAACATTACCAGCAGTACGCAGTCCTCCCTGTTTCAAAGCATTTTCCTTGGTCTGGCGTTGCTGGCAGGCGTGGCGGTATGCCTCAGCACGATTGATCGCTTTGGCCGTACGCCTCTGCTTCGCTGGGGAGCGTTAGGCTGCGCGCTGTGCCTGATTTTCACCTCCTGGGCTTTTATCACTCAGGCAGAGGGTTTGCTGCCGGTAACAGGACTGGTGGCGTTTATCCTGATTTTCGGCCTCTCCTGGAGTTTAGGGGCCTGGCTGCTGATCTCAGAAATCTTCCCTAATCGCATGCGCGCTGTCGCGATGGGCTATGCCTTTTCTTCAATGTACGTGGCGAACTTCATCGTCACCCAGAGCTTCCCAATGATGAACCGCAGCGAAGTGCTGATGACCCATTTCCACGGGGCGTTTCCTCTGATGCTGTGCGCCCTTGGCTGTCTGGTGGCGTTCTGGTTCGTTCGCCGCTTCCTGCCTGAAACGCGCGGCGTGTCACTGGAACATATTGAGCCGCTGATGCTCTCCAAATCCCGTCGTTTCGCTGCCACAGCGCAGCAAACTGTAGAACAACCTGCCTCGCCTGAATGGGCGAACACCAAATAACAAGGAGTTTTTATGACGAACAAAAATGTGCGCGTTGGCCTGATTGGCGCAGGCCGTATGGGCAGCTTTCATGCGGAAAACCTTGCATGGCGCGTGCCGGGCGTCACGCTGGCAGCGGTAGCCGATCCGCAGACAGGTGCCGCAGAGAAGCTGGCTGCAAAACTGGGTGTGAAGAAAGCCTACAGCGATCTGCATGCGCTTCTGCAGGATCCGGACATTGACGCAGTGGCCATCGCCGCCCCGGCGCGTACGCATGCCGAATGGGTTATCGCCGCTGCCGGTGCCGGAAAGCATGTTTTCTGCGAGAAGCCCATGGCAGTGACGCTGGAAGAAGCCGATCGCGCTATTGCGGCAGCGAAAAGTGCGGGAGTGGTTTTACAGGTTGGTTTTAACCGGCGCTTTGACAGCGGCTTTGCGGCGGCTATCGCGGCGGTGAAAGCGGGAGAGAATGGCATCACGCAGCTAAGCCGTTCGGTAACGCGCGATCCCGCGCTGCACGACCCTTCACGCATTCCACAGTGGACTATTTTTCTTGAGACGCTGATTCACGATTTCGACACGCTGCTGCACTTCAATCCCGGAGCCAAACCCGTTGAAGTTTATGCGCTGGCCGATGCGCTGGTCCGCCCGGACTTTAAAGATAAAGGGCTGCTGGACACCTCGGTGGTAACCATCCGCTTCGACAACGGAGCCATTGCCACCGCAGAAGCCAACTTTCAGGCCGTGTATGGCTATGACGTGCGCGGTGAAGTATTTGGTACTCAGGGCATGCTCCAGGCTGGCCATATCAATGCCACAAACTGCGTACGCTACCATCAGGGTGGCATTGCGATTGAAACATCACGCATGGACTCCGATCTGCTGCGCGACGCCTATGTCGCAGAAATGGCGGAGTTTGCCCGCTGCATCCGCAGCGGTGAAATGCCGCGCGCCACCGGTGAGGATGCGCGAAACGCGCTGGAAATCGCGCTGGCCTGCATTGAATCCGTTCAGCAACAGCAACCTGTCAAACTGGGAGCACGCTGATGGCTGGTTATCAACTTTCTGTCTGCGCCGAAATGGTGTTTCTCGATTTGCCGTTTATTGAGCGCGTAAAACGCATTCACGATCTGGGCTTTGGTGTTGAAATCTGGAGCTGGGAGAACAAAGATATCGCTGCGCTGGCCGCAACAGGCGCGCGCTTTACCTCCATGACCGGTTATCTCTCCGGCAACCTGACCGACGACGGTGAAATTCAGCAATTGCTACACAGTGCTGAGGCTTCGCTGGCAGTTGCAGAGCACCTTAACTGCCCTGTGCTTAACCTGCACGGCACCGGGCTGAACGACAAAGGACTCCCGGTGAAACCGGTGGAGAAAGTTACCGGCGCGATGTGGCTAAAGGCCGCTGATACGCTGCGCTGTGTGGCGCAACTCGGTGAACGCGCCGGGCGAGTCTTCACTCTGGAAAACCTTAACCTGCCGGTGGATCATCCAGGCACACCGTTCGCACTCGCCGCTGATACGCTGGCGCTTGTGGAAGCCGTTAACAGTCCGGCGCTGAAGATGAACCTGGATCTGTATCACGCCCAGATCGGCGAAGGCAATTTAATTGAGCTGATCCGCCGCTGCGGTTCCGCCATTGGGGAAATTCAGGTAGCTGACGTACCTGGCCGCCAGCAGCCGGGCACCGGAGAAATCAACTATCCCGCCATCGCCCGCGCACTGCACGACATGCAGTATCAGGGCACGGTAGCAATGGAAGGCTGGGCCAGCGGTGACAGCACCGCTGCGCTTCAGCAATTCCGCGAGCAGTTTACCGTGTAAGCATTGCAACGCCGGGTATTTGCCTGTTACCCGGCACTAAATAAGCAAAAGGTGCAGAGGTTTAGCTGGATACTTAGCGTTGCCCGAACGGCTGGAAGCGTATTGGTGACTATCCCGATACATCAGCCGCTTCTTTCAGGTCGTGAAGCATTTCGTACGGGAGGAAGATTATTGCAGCCGGAGTAGTGAAAAAGGGAAAACGGATTCAGGACGATAAAGCGTGTTCTGCTACCAGAATGCGACCTCATCAAAAAATGAGCGCGCGATAACAGCGCGCCCGCTGAGTTAACATAAAAAGCATCAGGTAAGAATGGCTTCCAGCCTGGCCAGCACTTCATCCAGAATGCTGTCAGGTATACGTTCCAGCCGTTTGCCGTTGCGGGCTCCCATATCAATGGTTCTGGGCTGATCGCAGCGGATCACGCCCGTTGTTCTGGTTCCCGCCCCATCCAGTGAGACAGTAAAACCTGCCGTGCGGGCGAAGTTTCCGCCGCTGGTCACCGGGACAACAACGGGCAACCGGGTGAACTTGTTAAAGGATGCCTTTGATACGATAAGCACCGGACGTTTTCCGCTTTGTTCATGGCCGGTGGTGGGATCCAGTGAAACGAGCCAGATTTCCCCTCTGTCCATTTACAGGATCTCCTTGCCCACCGCAGGCGCATCAATCCATTCCCTATCCTCTTCGCTCATTTCGGCGTGCGGATCGCACTGCGCCAGCAGTTCTTCAAGCGAATAACGGGGCCGTTTCTGAGGTTCAATAATCAGGCAGCCATTATCAATGGTCATGCCCACTTCGCTATCCGTCGACAGCGCCAGCGTTTTCAACACGGCGGGAGGAACCGCCAGCATGATGGATCCGCCGACTTTTTTCAGGCGAGTGATATACATAGAGCACCTCCAGATATTATATTTTAATATAACATCTGCGGCGGACGATGCACAATTATTCATCAGATCCATTGTGATTTCCTTAGCGGCTTAGCGTAATAAAGCTTTAATCATCAGAGGAGAGATCCGGTAGTTTTGAAAGACAGCATTACCGCTAACCGTCCTGATACACCAGACGCTTCTTTCATGCCATAAAGCATTACGCCCCGGCAAAAACCTGGTGTGCGACAAAGAAGGCCGATAATAGAAAACTGTTTTTGCGGTTCAAAGGATTATTGCGGATCGGATAAACAAAATGCGGCGCAGCCTCCATATCCGGCTGGCGCTAAAGGGAACAGCAAGGAACCAGATTAACAAAAGCAGACCTCCGTGGAAGTCTGCTTTTACTTTCTACCAGTACATCTTCCAGCTTTGCGTCATACGCACCAGCGCCTCCACGTAGAAATAATCTCCCCAGCTTGCACATTCATCCACACCTTTATTACTGGCAAGATGATAGACGGAATGTTTAAGCACTCCATTACAGGGCTCCTCTTTCCCGGCGAGATAATGCTGCGTCAGGGATGACATTATCCTTCTGGCCGCCCGAAGGTAGGCCTCCCTTTCCGGATCCACGAGCGGCAGGTGCTTGCATAACTCCAGCAGACCGCAGACGGCGATGGCTGCGGCAGAGGAGTCACGCAGGGCATCCGTCCCCAGTAAAGCGAGGTCCCAGTGGCAGACACCATCCTCTGGGAGGCGATTAAGAAAATAGTTGGCGAGTTTTTTTGCCAGTTCGAGCAGCTCACGCTCTCCGCTGTAGAGAAAACTGAGCGTGAATCCGTAAATCCCCCAGGCCTGCCCCCGCGACCAGCAGGAGTCATCCGCATAGCCCTGCTGCGTGTCACCATAGCGCGGTTTGCCGGTCAGGGTATCCATATAGTAAGTGTGGTAGGTCGACGCATCTTCCCTGATCAAATAACGGGCCGCCTGACGCACGTGTTCACAGGCGGCCTGGGCAAAACGCGGATCGCCTGTCTGTTCGCTGGCCCAGTACAGCAGCGGAAGGTTCATGTTGCAGTCAATGATCATCCTTCCAGCCTGTACCGGGTCGGAGAGATCTCCCCATGCCTGAATAATGCGGGCTTTATGATGAAAGCGCTCCAGCAGCGCCTCGGCTGCCAGCAGCGAGAAGCCACGCGCCTCCCGGTTGCCCGTTAAACGCCAGGCCGCCACGCAGGAGAGCGTGTAGAGAAATCCCAGGTCATGCGTATTGGTGTCATGCCGGCCTGCAATGCGCATCCCGAACGACCGGACATGGTTTTCCGCCATTGAGCGGAACCGTTCATCGCCGCTCATCTCCCAGGCGAGCCATAGCTGGCCGGTCCAGAAACTGGTTGTCCACTCCACGTTTTCCGTTAACGGATAGTAGCCACCGTTACAGGTTTCCGCGGGAAAGCGCTCGCCAAAATCTGCGACATTACGGCTGATTTTTTCAAGCACATCGCCCCGCGTCTGCTTTAACATATCGTCAAAATGACGCGCATCCTGAACGCTCTCCGTCAGCTCACGCAGCGGCTCTTTAACACAATTATTCAGCATAGTCTGGCTCCTTTCACGGCCGGTCTTTTTCACCCGGACGCCGTTATTGATGGATTTCTTCCGGGGCGTTTTTCGTTCCGGCATGGCGTAAAGGCGCTTTTTTACTCCGGCAGGCAGAGAGCGTCAGCGACGATATCAGCGTAAAGATAAGCGCGATGCAGCCCATGATAATGTAGGTTTTTTCAAACCCGATTCGGTCATACAGCAGGCCAGCCGGCGACGACACCACCACGTTCCCGACATATAACATCGCCTGATACCCCAGCAGATACATGGTCGCGTTGACGCGTTTGTCGAAGTGTTCAGCAATATATTTAAATACGGAAACCAGCAGCAGGCAGATCTCCAGCCCGTAAAGCGGCTTAAGAACGGAAATCAGCAGATGCGAATCACAGAGGCCTGAGATAATCAGACGCGCACCTACCACGAGGCCGACGATCAGTAAGCCTTTTTTAGCGCCGATATAATTCACAAAGGCGGGAATAATCATATACATGATAAATTCCATCCCGGACTGGACAGTGCCCAGATAGCCAAATACCGCATTTCCCTGATTCACATCATCAAAGAAGGTCACGAAATAGCGGGAGAACTGCTGCTCAGCGATAAACATCATCCAGGCCACGCCCGCGATGTAGAGACAGAACGCCCAGAACTTTCTGCTTTTAAGCAGGGCTGAAACATCCGCCGGTACAATTTTTTCCTTCGAAAGGACGTCACTGGCATAGGCGGTATGCGTGTTCACTTTCAGGCTGAAAAGAACAAACAGCATCACGATCGAGGTCAGACTACCCAGGATAAAGTTATAGGCGGGAGATAAGTTAAAAAGTATCCCGGAAAATGAGGAGGCCACCGCCCAGCCCAGCGACCCCCACATCCGGATCTGCCCGAACTCCATGCCGTTAAGACGACTGTAGCGGTCAGCATAAGACTCGCAGGCCGCCACCCCGGCATACCAGGCGAAACTCAGGTAAATTGCGCCGACAATAATGCCAACCAGAGTGCTGGATAACAGCAGCGGCTGATAGACATAAATAAAGAAAGGGGCCATCAGGGCCGACATTCCGACCACAAAATAGAGCAGGTATTTATTCATGCCCAGCTTATCGAGGATATAACCGTAAACCGGCTTCAGTATTACCGAAAATATCCCGTTCACCGCGAATACCGTACCAATTACGGTGCCGCTGAGATGACTCTTTTGCCCCAGCCAGATAGCGAGCAGGCCGATACTTGCCGACCAGGTAAAAAAATACATAAAAATAAATGAGCTGATTTTATAATATTCATAGCGATTTTCAGAAGTTATATTTTTCATAAACGCCTCAATAAGATACAGTCATTTTCTGTAGGTTCAGATACTGACAGAGATAGCCTTTTCCATGTCGTCATACCTGACAGAGAAAGTTTTATCGTTCATTGTGAACAGGGGTGGGTTGGTATATTTCTTATTAACCTCGCCGGTCGCGGCAACGGCACCGACAAGCCAGCTTATTCCCTGGGAAATCGATCCTGACAGAACAGGAATGGCCGCACATTCAGCAAACATGATGCTGCTGTTGGGAGGCGTGACGACATACCCTGGCTCTCGCTGTAAACAGGGGGAGGCATCGTGGATCACGCTGGTGCCATTGCTGGCACAGAGCAGGCTTTCACGGTCATTAGCGGAAGCTTTTATTTCAAGCCCATTCTTTACGGCAAACCCTCCCTCCGCCGTTTTCAGTTGGCGCGCGCTCTCGATACGGTGGACACGAAGATGCCATTCGCCGCACGGAATAAGCCAGGTTTCAACATGCACATCATGCCAGGGGGACCAGCGCGACCAGATACAGTCATCGTGAACAATAACCTGCCCGCAGGCTCGCCTTCCGCGCCAGTAATCATCGTCCTCGCACAGCAACAACATTGAGTCACAGGCCGCATGTTTAATACCGTAGCGTCCCCGTTCAATGGTGAAGCCGAACAGGCTTGAATAGGCAAACTTGGTATATTTCGCCTCCGTATTGACGTAATTATTTAGCTCAAGCTGCCCGGACGTCAGCATATAAACCTGCCCACCCTGCTGCGGATGAACAATAATTTGTGAAGCCTGAGGGATAATATGGTTTACCCGCAGCTCAGGTAACGATTGCTCGGCGGATAACCAGAATTCATCTGTTTCAGGAAGGGCAAGGATCAGGAAGATTTTCAGCGCCCAGTAGGGCGAACCGGGAGAGTTATAATCTTCACAGAAGGCGAGATTAGGGTAACAATACCCAAGCGTCATAATGCCGTCGCGATCCAGAAAGGGTTTATCCTGCCACCAGCGTAGGTTTCGCAAAATAAGCCCTTTCACCAGGCCGGGGGTAAAGACCTTCAGCCCGGAGAAGGCCACCGCACACCAGAACGCAACGGTGGCAAAGCGGTAGGTGAGGCTTCTGCCGAAAGGAATTGAAGCGCCCTTCGCATCAGACATATAAATAAAATCATGCGCAAAAAGCGTTGCCCTGTGACGTAGCGTTTCAGCACGCTGCGGATCGTCCTCCCCATTCAGCGTCGCATAAATCAGTCCATAAAAGTGGAACGCCATGGAGATATAGTAATCGCGTGGGCGGCCTTCTCCATCTGAATACCAGCCTCCGCCGAGGTAATAGGCCTCCATCAGCGCAAAACGCTGGCTGATAACGTTTTCATCCCAGGGTAAGCCCGCCCGCTTGAACCCTAACTGGACCATGATGGCAAAATAGTTCCAGTTGCTGTCCGGCATCACGGCGGTGGAGATCTGATCCAGCCACCGGCAAAGGTCGGCAAGTTCTTTTTGGCTGAATCTCTCCGTCAGTCTCTCCTGCAACAGCGCCAGTCCCAGCCCATAAACAGCCATCTCAACGAAACGTTGATCGTACGGCCCGGCGTCGCCCCAGTAGGCCGCTGACTTCGGATCGGTCCCCACCTTTATGGCCTGAATGTAGCGGTCGCTGAAAGCCTCTTTTTCGCCGGAGGCCATCAGCGGAAAAAGCCCCCATAAGGCCCGGGATAGCCCCTCCATACGGGCAATTTCCGCGCCGTAATGTGCGCCGGTATCGCCGAGCGCAATACCGGCGCTATCCGGGGTAAACTGATTACTTAGCGGTTCCAGAAATGTGCAAAGAAACTGAATAACATCCTGCCGGGAGGACAAGGGATTTGATTTTATCTGTTCGCGATGCATCTGTTTACCTCTGGCGTAGGACCTTCCGATCGGAGAGTCCGGGATCGGAGTTAGGGGCATAACCCATTGCTGCGCAGAGAATAAGGAGGCTGTAGGGTTCAAAACGTTAGCAAGGTCACAGAGATGAAAGGGGGATGGCACAGCGGTCTTGAAAATTTAAAAAAACGTTTTATTAATGGTGAATCCCCCCAAAAAATTAAAAATGTTGCCCCATGCTTCCGACCCGCCTTCCAGACCGGCTTGAGCTGATTTCGCTCAGGGATAACGTTATTTCATTCAGCCGGCTGAATGCGAACCCGGTTCGCTATCATCACTGGCATCAGTGCCTTGAGGTGCTTTACGTCGAGGAGGGTTATGGTGTGGTGATTGCCGACAACCGGCATTACACCATGCGGCCAGGCAGAATGTTCGTTTTCCCCCCCTTCACGCTTCATAAAATCATGGTGGAAGAGTGTGCCGCGAATAGTTACCGCCGCACCATTATCCATGTCGATCAGCATGCCGTTCTGCCTGCGCTTGATGCATTCCCCCATCATAAGCAGAAGTTCCTGCGGCTCTCTGCGCGAGGGAGCGAGGCGTTTGTCGCCGATCTGACTGACTTACACCCGTGGATGATGACCTTGTTCACCCATTACGGCGCGCTTGCTAAAGGGGATGAGCTGGATAAGGAGAGTGCGGCGACGTTACTTCTTTCGCTTTTCAGCATGATCCCGACCAAGGAAAAAACTATCCGGGAAGATGAGTACCAGCTTTCCCGTCAGGTCATGCTGTGGGTGGAGGAAAACTATATGAAAAAGATCAGTCTGGAGAAGCTGGCGGCAGACTTGAATAAATCCAGATGCTACCTTTCCCGCCGTTTTCATGCGGAAACCGGCGAGAAAATAAATGAATACGTCACCACCTACAGACTGAGGAAAGCCTGTGAACTGCTGCTGCGCAGTGAAATGAGCATTCATGAGATAGGTGTCCATGTGGGCTTTGCCGACGCGACCTACTTTATAACGTCATTCAAAAAGGGCATTGGTAAAACGCCGCTTCAATACAGAAAAAATAAATCCAGCGCCCTTGCCCCGCCTCCTGCCCCGTTCCGCACTCTGCAAATCGGGTAGCCATTTTTCGTCTATGCTGTTTGTGGGGACTTTCGACAACAGAACAGCCCATCACGCCGGTAAATTGCTCCGGCGTCGTTTTTTCAGGCTCGCCTGAAACTTTTACCACTGAAGCACTGTGGCAGTGTGCCGGGCCGCCACCTCTTTTCTCTTCCTGCGCCCTCACGCTGTCTGAAACCTCCCAGAACTGGAGAGAACGATGGCACAACCACAATCCATAACGCTGACGATTAACGGCACACCGCGGCAGCTTAATCTCGATCCTCGTACCACGCTGCTGGACGCGCTGCGCGAACATGCCGGACTTACCGGTTCCAAAAAAGGGTGCGATCAGGGGCAATGCGGCGCCTGTACGGTGCATATTGATGGCGAACGCGTGCTGAGCTGCCTGACGCTGGCGGCGCAGGCGGAAGGCCGGGACGTGAAGACGATTGAAGGCCTGAGCCAGGGCGACACCCTCCACGCCGTTCAGGCGGCCTTTCTTGAGCATGACGCCTTTCAGTGCGGCTACTGCACGCCGGGGCAAATCATGTCTGCGGTCGCCTGTATTGAGGAAGGTCATGCGCGCAGCGATGAGGAGATCCGCGAATATATGAGCGGCAATCTCTGCCGCTGCGGTGCCTATACCCATATTGTCAAGGCGGTCAAAGATGCTGCTGCCCGGCTGAAAACGGAGGAATGTAATGAGGGAATTTGACTATTACCGCGCCACCGATCTCGCCACCGCCACGCAGCAAAGCGCCCAGCCTGAAACGCATATCCTTGCGGGAGGAACCACCCAGCTCGATCTGATGAAGTGCGACGTGCTGCGCCCTGCCCGGCTGGTCGATATCACCCATCTCAGCGATCTGCGGGAGATTTCTCTGACCTCCTCTTCACTGGATTTTGGCGCGCTGGTGAAAATGAGCGAGGCGGCAGAGAGCCAGCATGTGCTCTCCTCCGCGCCTGCCGTGGCTGAAAGCCTGATGCTCGCCGCCTCGGCGCAGCTCAGAAATATGGCCACGCTGGGTGGCAATATTTTACAGCGTACCCGCTGCGCCTACTTTCGCGATCCCCATGCCTGGCCAGACTGCAATAAGCGCCAGCCGGGATCGGGATGCGCAGCTAAAGAAGGGCTGAATGATAACCACGCCGTGCTGGGCATCAGCGATAGCTGCATCGCCCTCTACCCGGGCGATTTTGCCGTTGCGCTGACCGCATTTGATGCGGTGCTCCATATTCAGGGTGCGGACGGACAACAGCGTCGCGTTGCGGTGGATGATTTCTTTCTGTTACCCGGCGACCGCCCGGACAGGGAAACGCAGCTGGCGGAAGGCGAGATTATTGTCCGCATTACCCTGCCGCTCAGTCCGGCACTGGCGAATTCGCATTACCTTAAGGTGCGCGATCGCAGCTCTTATGAGTTTGCGGCAGCCAGCGCCGCGGTCGGACTGGAGCTGGAGAGCGATGGCCGCACCATCCGGGATGTGCGCATCGCCCTTGGCGGCGTTGCCACTCGTCCCTGGCGCGTCCGTCAGGTGGAGCAGGCGCTGCAAGGCCAGCCGCTGGAGGAGAAAATATTGCGGGACGCTGCTGAACTGGCGATCGAAGGTGCCGTCGCCCATCAGCATAATGGTCATAAAATTACCCTTGCGCCGCGCGTGATCGCCCGGGCGCTGATGACCGTGGGAGGTCTGGCATGAGTACAACCGAAACCCGCCCAGGGACGCAGGCTGACAAAGGTTACCAGGCGCTCGGCAGCCGCCGCGATCGTGCTGACGGCAGGCTGAAAATTCAGGGACTCGCCCCCTACGCCGTGGAGAAATCGCTGGAAAATCTGGCCTATGCCGTTGTGGTCCAGTCCACCATTCCTCACGGTAAAATCGTTAGCATGGATACCGATAAAGCCCGTCAGGCTCCCGGTGTTCTGGCCGTATATAATCACGAGAGCGGGCTGACTATTCATCCGGCTAAAACGTTCGCCAGCGGCGGTGCGGCGGCACAGGCCTTTTTGCCGCTACAGAGCGATAAAGTGTTGTGGAACGGTCAGCATATTGCCGTGGTGGTGGCGGAAACGCTGGAGCAGGCCACGGAGGCCGCCGCGCTTATTACCACCGAATACAGCGGCGAGGAAGCCGCGATCCATCCCGACGATCCTAAGGCTGAGCCGGAATCGTCCGAGGCGATGACGGTCAGCTGGGGAGAGGCGGTGCCCAGCCTCGCAGCGGCAGAAGTTCAGGTTGGCGGCGTCTACACTACCCCCAGGGAGTACAACTGCCCGATTGAGCCGCACGGCTGCATCGCCCACTGGCAAAACGGTGAGCTGACGCTCTGGGAGCCGAGCCAGTGGGTGGGCGGCGCACGTCAGGTTGTGTCGGAGTGGATGGCTATCGACAGTGCTAAAGTCCGCGTTCTTTCGCCTTATGTCGGCGGTGGATTTGGCTGTAAGGGCGGCATTCAGCCCCACAGCGCGCTGGCCTGCGTCGCGTCGCGGGAGCTGGGCCGCCCGGTGAAGCTCGCCCTCACCCGCCCGCAAACCTTTACCGCTTTTGGCGGCCGGCCGCGCACCCATCAGCAGCTTGCGCTGGGGGCGACCCGGGAAGGTCAGCTGGTGTCAATCGTGCACGAAAGCTGGAACGAAACGGCGCTGGAGGATGTGCATACTGAACCCTGCAACTCGGTGACGCCGCTGATGTACGCCTCGCCCAATTTTCAGTCCCATCATAAGCTGATCCATCTCAATACGGTGAATCCAGGATGGATGCGTGCGCCAGGCGAGAACCCCAGCTCGTTCGCCATTGAAGTGGCGATGGATGAACTTGCCAGCGAACTGAAAATGGACCCGATTGCGCTGCGGCTGAAAAACTACGCCGAACAGGATCCGCAGGCGAATATTCCCTGGAGTTCACGCCGCCTGAAAGAGGCTTATCGGGCTGGCGCTGAGGCGTTCGGCTGGCATGAACGCCCGCCGGAACCGCGCAGTTTACGCGAAGGACGGCAGCTGATTGGCTGGGGGATGGCCTCGGGCACCTATCCGGTCCGGCGTACCCCTGGCGAAGCGCAGATTGTGCTGCACGGCGACGGCAGCATTGAGGTACAGAGCAGCGGTGTGGATATTGGCACCGGTACTTATACCATCCTGGCGCAGACTGCCGCTGATGTCCTTCACGTCCCTTCTGACACCATCAGGGTAACGCTGGGCGATACGCAGCTGGCCCGTGCGCCTGTGGCCGGCGGTTCTCAACTTGCCAATGTGCTGACTGGCGCCGTGCATAAAACGGCGCTGGCGCTGCGGGATGCCCTGATTACGCTGGCGGTCGGCACGCCCGGCTCGCCGCTCTTCCAGGTGCCGCCGGAGAAAATCAGGCTTGCTGACGGTGCGCTCCGGCTGGAGGCGCAGAGCGATACGCGGATTAGTTTGGCAGAATTGCTCAGACTCAGCGGCAATGAGGAGCTGGTGGCCCATCAGGATACCTTTGGTAAAGAGGCTGGCGAGGAAGACCGCGATGCCGCTGCCAGCACGGCGTCGATGATGATCCCACCCACCGAAGGCGGCGTCTCCGCCCACAGCTGGAGCGCGATTTTTGTCGAAGTTGCCGTCGATGAAGATTTCGGCACGGTGCGGGTCCGCAGAATGGTCGGCGCATTTGACTCCGGCCGCGTTTACAATCCCAAACTGACTGAAAGCCAGTGGATTGGCGGTATGGTGATGGGCATCGGTCAGGCGCTGCTGGAAGAAGGCATGATTGATTCCCGGGACGGGCGCATCATGAATGCCAATCTGGCTGACTACCTGGTGCCGGTCAACGCCGATATTCCAGCGCTGGAAACCATTAACGTGGGCGAACCCGACTTCCTGGCGACCGCGCTGGGCGGTAAGGCGGTCGGCGAGCTGGGCATTGTGGGCGTGGCCGCCGCCATCTCCAACGCGGTCTGGCATGCCACCGGCAAACGCATTCGCGATCTGCCGATCACCCAGGATAAGCTCCTTTAACCGACCCTAATCGCTGCCCTCTTATCCCCCGCCCGGGAGATGAGAGGGCAGATCAATATCCCGGATCGCCGCCTCATCCTCCACGTCAAACGTCCGTACGGGAAACTGTTTCATTAGCCCCCGCGCGCCCTCCTCCGCAGTGAGCGTACTCAGCGCCGGAAAGGTATCGCGTCCAAAGCCCACCGGGTGACCCGGTTTGCCCCGCCAGAGCGGCCTGACAATCCCTTCTGCCACTATCTTTTCTGCCACCTGCTGAAACAGGGACGGGGTAACAAAAGGCATATCGGCCAGATGAACGATCCAGCCCTGCCAGTCGCTCATGCTGCGCACGCCTGCCGCTATCGACTCACCAAGGCGGCTATTTTCCACCAGCACCAGCGGAATTCCCGCCTCCCGGCAGTAGTCGCGGATCGCCAGCTGCGCAGGCCTGGTTACCACGCACAGCGGAAGCTGACTCTCCCGGGCGGCTGAGAGCGTGTGGACAAAGAGCGGACGCATTCTGCCACGCTCATCCGCAAAAACGGCCTCTAGCTTATTCCCCCTGCCGCCCGCCTGCGTGAAGCGCAGCCCCTGGCCGGCAGCGACGACAATAATCCCCATGTTGCCCATTGCTGCTCCTCTGTTCCGGCCCTGTCCGCCTGCCGGGGTAAATGATAAAAAGGGTTCGCGCCGCGCACAGGGCGGTAATTTCGGCTAACATGCTGTAATGAAATCAATAAAAATAGCAAAGGAGATCGCATGAATCAGCCGTCAGCCCCCCAGGGACTCTCTGTAGAAGAGGCGCTGGATAAACTGGATTCTCTGTACGAACAGGCGGTCACCGCGCTGCAGGACGCGATTACGCACTATATCAGCAGCGGTACGCTGCCGGACCCCGATGCGCGCGATAAAGGTTTGTTTGTTTACCCGGAGCTGCGCGTCAGCTGGCTGGGCGACAGCGTTGGCGAAAGCACTTCCCGGGCGTTTGCGCGCTTTACCCATCCCGGCAGCTATGCCACCACCGTCACCCGCCCGGCGCTGTTTCGCCACTATCTGACCGAGCAGCTTGAGATGCTGGCCAGCGAATATCCGGTCAGCCTTGAGGTTCGACCTTCCGGCCAGGAGATCCCCTTTCCTTACGTGATTGATGGTTTAAGCCTGGCGCTTGACCGCACCATGAGCGCCGGACTGGCCGCCCACTTCCCCACCACCGAACTCGCCCGGATCGGTGATGAGAACGCCGACGGACTTTATCAGCCCGGCGAGCGCTTCCCGCTTTCGCACTTTGATGCGCTGCGCACGGACTTCTCGCTGGCCCGCCTGCGTCACTATACCGGCACGCCCGTTGAACATTTTCAGGCGTATGTGCTGTTCACCAACTACACGCGCTATGTGGATGAATTTGTACGCTGGGGCTGCGAGCAGATTGCCGATCCGGACTCCCCTTATGAGGCCCTTTCCTGTGCGGGCAGCGTACTGGTGACCGCCGAAACGGAAAATCCGCAGGAGACGATCTCCGGCCTGGCGTGGAAAAACCATCAGATGCCCGCCTGGCACCTTATCGCTAAAAATGGCCAGGGGATCACCCTGATCAACATCGGCGTCGGGCCTTCCAACGCCAAGACTATCTGCGATCACCTGGCCGTTCTGCGCCCCCATACCTGGCTGATGATCGGCCACTGCGGCGGGCTGCGTGAAAGCCAGTCGATTGGCGACTACGTGCTGGCCCACGCCTATCTGCGCGACGACCATGTGCTTGACGCGGTACTGCCGCCGGACATCCCCGTGCCGAGCATCGCCGAAGTTCAGCGTGCGCTTTATGACGCCACCCGTCTGGTCAGCGGCATGCCGGGAGAGAAGGTCAAACAGCGGCTGCGCACCGGTACGGTCGTCACTACCGATGACCGCAACTGGGAACTGCGCTACGCCGCCTCCGCGCTGCGCTTTAACCTCAGCCGGGCGGTGGCCGTGGATATGGAAAGCGCCACCATTGCCGCACAGGGCTACCGCTTCCGCGTCCCCTATGGCACCCTGCTGTGCGTTTCAGATAAACCGCTGCACGGCGAAATCAAGCTGCCGGGACAGGCAAACCGCTTCTATGAAGGGGCGATATCTGAACATTTACAGATCGGAATTTGCGCTATCGACCTGCTGCGTGCGGAAGGCGACCGCCTGCACTCGCGTAAGCTGCGGACCTTTAATGAGCCGCCGTTCCGTTAAGCCATTCCATTAAGCCGGGCGCGCCGTCGCCTGCGGGCTGGCTCCTGGCTGGAGAGAAAGCGTACGATTTGCGCCTGCTCTCCGGTCAGACCCTTCACCTCACACCTCTCTCCAGCAGCGCTCCCGTGCCGAAAGCGCAATGGCTTCCAGCACCCGCGACACCCGCAGACCCTCGGCAAAGTCGGGCCACATAGGATCGCCCGCCGCAACGCCATTAATCAGATCGCGGATCTCCACGGTTTTCTGATCGTTAAAGCCGATGCCGTGCCCGGCGGAAACGCAGAACGCCGCATAGTCGGGATGCGCCGGTCCGGTCAGGATTGTTTTAAAGCCCTGTCGCCCTGCGGGATCGTTATGCTGATAGAGCGCCAGCTCCGCCATCCGCTCCTGGGTATAGCGGATAGCGCCTTTGGTACCGGTGACCACGTAGGTCAGCCCCATTTTACTGCCGCAGGCGATACGTGAGGTTTCAATCACGCCATGCGCGCCGTTTTCAAACCGCAGCAGCGCGCTCGCCTGGTCTTCATTTTCAACTTCACGCATTTTACGCGGGTCCGCCGGGTCGGGCCGCTGCCGGATGGCCGTCAGCATATCGCCGGAAACCTCACTGATATTGCCCACCAGATAATGCGCCATATTGATAATATGCGCGCCCAAATCGCCCAGCGCCCCCAGGCCCGCCAGCGCTTTCTGGCAGTGCCAGTCCAGCGGCGTCCGCGGGTCCGCCAGATAATCTTCATTATGGGTGCCGTAGAAGTGCACCACCTCGCCGATTTCGCCACGGACAACGATCTCTTTCGCCAGCTGGCTGGTGGGGTTTTTCATATAGTTGAAGCCGACCAGCGTTTTCACCCCCGCCTTTTCCGCCGCCCGCGTCATCTCCTGCGCATCCGCCACGTCCAGCGCCAGCGGTTTCTCCGAATAGACGTGCTTGCCATGGCGAATTGCCTCAAGCGCCATCGTCTTATGCAGAAAATTAGGCGCGCAGATGTCGACCACATCAATATCCGGATCGGCCACCAGCTCGCGCCAGTCGCCCGTGGCGCGCGCGAACCCCAGCGCGGCAGCCTGCGCCTTCGCCACGTCCAGATTCACCTCCGCCACCATCTCACGCACGATTTCGCCTTTGAGAGAGAATACGGTGGCGGCCTGAGCGTAAGCAATAGCGTGACAGCGCCCGATATAGCCGGTGCCAATCAGCCCGATTCTGACCTTGTTCATAGGAGTTCCCTGCGGGTTTAGGTTGCGGATTAGAGGAACGTATATTTCATAATCACCTGCCACAACGTGAAAATGAAATAAACGTGATCATTATGACGAAACTGGCTGCAACGCGCGGCATTATGGCAGCGCAGCCTGCGGGCAGTGTTCCAGAAGCGAAGCGGGTAAGAAAAACCCCCTTTTGATCAAAACAGCGCTGAAATGCTGATTTATTCAGCAGTCAGCTAAAAAGCCGCAAACAGGCTTTGACATCCGGCACCCCGCTGGATATTATGCGCCCCGTTCCAACGATTCCTCTGTAGTTCAGTCGGTAGAACGGCGGACTGTTAATCCGTATGTCACTGGTTCGAGTCCAGTCAGAGGAGCCAAATTTGAAAAGCCCGCTCAGGGAAACCTGAGCGGGCTTTTTGCATTGCTGCTTTGCAAATCCTTATACAATTTTGATTCCACAAGTTAGCGTGAAAATCTTCTCGATGTATTTTGATTTTACCCCCTGCATCCGCAAAAATTGGTTGCCAAATTTGGGGTCAGATTAGTTCGATGATAGTGTGAAGCACTGAGGTGCATCAGGGAGCTGTACGGTATCGAAGGCGAAAGCCGGGATAAAAGCGCAGCGGAACGACCGACCATCCGCCATGAAAACGGTGCCGCTGCTGAACGCGCTGGAATAACGGCTACGTGTGAAATTGAAACCAATTTCCCGACACTCAAAGCTGGCGAAAGCGTTCGCGTATACGCTCAATCAGTCGGAGGCACTGAAATACCATGACATTGACGGCTGGGCGAAGGCAGACCACAACTTTGCTGAAAACGCGCTGCGGACATTGAGTCTGGGTCGGAAATACTCCCTGTTCTTCGGCTCCGATCACGGCGGCTATCGTAGCACGCAGCTCTACGGGTTAATCGGGAGCTAACGTCTGAACGGCGTCGACCCTGAACGCTATCTTCTTCATGTGTTGTAGGTGACCACCGACTGGCCCGTCAATCGCGTTGGCGAACTGCTGCCCTGACACATCATCCTGCCCGACAAGTAATCTCCAGATCATCCTGTCAATACGTCCCTTGCTGGACGCTCACAAAGCGAGCACTGGATATCCAAAATTGAATATCCGAATAGTATGTTCATCAGCTGTGAATGCCCGGGATGGTGTCCGTAATCGGTCAGTTTTGTTCAGACAGAGTTGATGGTTCCGCTCATGACCACCCAGGCGACTGTGGCCTATTCGGACAGCCTTTTTATTGGATAAGTGACAAGTGGTTTAATTTCTTTAAGGACAAACATACTCTGCATTTCTTTAATTCCCGGCAGCCTGCGTACAACTGACATTGCGAAATCAGCATAGTAGTCCAGATCCGATGCTACAACTTGTAGCAGAAAGTCGGCATCCCCACCGATGCTATAGCAGGAAACTACTTCTTCCAGCGCGGTCACTTCTTCTTCAAATTTTTTAGCCTCCGCTTCACTGTGGCTATCAATGGCTACCCGAATGAAAACCATCACCCCCAGGCCAATTTTTTTACGGTCAAGGACAGCCCGGTAGCCCTGAATCACTTCATCTTCCTCAAGCTTGCGCACTTTTCGCCAGCAAGGAGACGCTGACATACCTATCTTCTCCGCCAGTACCTGGTTAGTTACACGAGCATCGTCTTGTAAAAGTTGGAGGATCTTGATATCTGTCGGACTAAGCGCCATAGGTGAAAACTCCTTTCTATTTGAAAGCACTAATAGGGAATTCTTACCTAAAAACCCGAAATAAGTAAATGATATAGGTAACAAATTCCCATTTAGCTGCTGCATAATGTGTTTACTTTTTCGATGAGTTATTACAAACATCATGAGGGAACAACTAAATCATATGTTAATGCATATCGTCATGTTTACGTTCAGGAGCCCATGGAGCTGGTCATCCCTGGAAGCCATTGATGCAGAAAGAGCAACACGTGCCCACCCAAACTATATTGATGAAATAAAAGGATGGAGCTGCGGCAGAAATATCACAAAGCGAGATATTGCTGCGGATTTTGTGGTGATTGGTCTGTTTGAAAATATTGAAGATCTTAATGCTTATATTATCCACCCGAACCACCAGGAAGGGGTAATAAAATGGAAATTCATCGCGGATTGGAAGGTTATTGACATTGAAATAACCAATAATTTCACACAGAAGAGTGGGTTACTATCTGCATTAAATAAAATCACCAATACCCATTGAAACAACCCCTATGGAATTAAGGATTGAAGATGAAATTTGATGCCAACCAACATCGCTGTAAGATCATTGTTGATAAAGATCTGCCAGCAGGTCTTGCTATGAATGCGGCAAGCGTCATTGGAATCAGTTTTGGACGTACAGTTGAAAACCTCGTTGGCCCAGACATGCAAAGTCTTGACGGAGTCAATTATCCTGGCGTAATTTACAGTCCGCTTCCTATTCTTCTGGCGTCAGGTGAATACCTGCATGAAATACAGACTAATGCAGAAAATGATGATGACATTTATTTTATGCCATTTAGTGCACTGGCGCAGTCATGTAAGACGTATGAAGAGTACGGCGAAAAAATATCTTCAACAAACAGTGGTAATATTGAACTGATAGCAATTGGCGTTATTGGACCTAAAAAGAAAGTGACAAGAATGACCGGAAACCTACCACTCTACAAATAATTCACCATGAAGAACCACTAAGTCAATAGTGGATATGCTTCTGATTTCTCCTCCGTAAACATGGGTATTCAACTCGAAACCTTTTTAGATAAGGAAGGCTATATGCATGCTATTTTTAAAGATGAAGTGATAAAGCAAGCAAAAAAAGTTTATCGTCAACATTGTAATTTTAACGCAGGGGATATTGGTTTAGATCAGCTTCAAACTCATCAAAATAATAATCTCCGGGAAATTGTTCGGCATGTTTCTAAAAACTCTCCATTCTATCGCGAACATTTAAAAAACTTGTCCCCTAAAGACATTGAATCATTGTCGACAAATGGATTATACGCGCTTCCATTTACGACCAAAGATGATCTGAGAAAATATGGCGCATCATTAGCATCCGCGCCACTTGACCAAAGCTGGATTTATTATGAAACAACAGGTACGACTGGGAAGCCGACACCTTGCCCCCGTAATGAGACTGATTCAATCCATAACAATACCCCTCTTATTATTAATTATCGGGATATATTTAAACTGCATGGTTCAAATCATATTGTGGGGGTAATGGGACCAAGTGAACTTCATTCAACAGGTGATACATTTGAAGATGTATTTCGCAGCCTTGGTTACAGCGTTGTGAAAATGTGGCCTCGTTCACCTGTAGTGGGAATGAAACGAGTCATGGCATTGATCAATGAACTAAAAATAACCGCACTAGTCTGCACGCCAGCAGTAGCTATTTCTGTTGCTCGATTTCTTAAAAATACGGGGCAGAATCCGTCCGATACAAGTGTAAGTTTGATCCTCACGATTGGTGAACTAACAACTCCATCGCTATTAAGGAACATTGGTGAGGTATGGGGCGCACATGTCTATAGCTGTATGTATGCCTCTCAGGAATCATCTATTCTTGCCGTCTGTGCAAAAGACAGTAACCTTTATACAATCCCTCTAAACAACTATTACGAGATTATTGATCCTTCCAGCGGTACAGGCTATGACGTAAAAAAGGGGCAGGTTACCGGCGAGTTGGTCATAACGCATCTCTATAAGGGGCAGAAGCCGCTTATTCGTTACCGTACCGGTGACATTGTGCGCTCGACTTACATGCCTGATGGCAGTCAAAAAATAGTGCCCATCGGCCGCGTGCGTGATGTCCTAACCCTCAATGGTACAGCTTACTGCGCCTGGGATTTAGAGGCGGCACTTCTTGAACGGCTGAAAGGCTGCCTGGACTATGCTATTCAAATCGACAGAAGCGAAGGTATCGATGCTCTTAATATCACGGTTGAGATGTTTAATAAGGAATTAGATATCTCTCCGGTACTTAAGGACGTTAGGACGCATATAGAGCAGACGATTACAGGCGTCAAAGTAAATCTTATTACTGGAGAAACAAGTAGCGTAACTGCAACTTCGGCTATGGTCAGTTGGAAGGCGGCACGTATCCACGATTTGCGGCCCGCAGCCGACAATAGTGATCGTGAAGCAGCTCTTGCATTGATCAATCGGGGGTTCCAATAATGAACGTTGCTTACCCCAATAAAATTAGTGAAATCAGCGAAATCAGTGAAATAAAACCAGCACACCACCGATGGAGTTACCTCAATGGCGAGTTCATTGAATCCGATCTAGCCGTTTTACCTATTACGACACAAGCATTTAATTACGGAACCGCTGTATTCGAAGGCATTCGTGGCTATACACATGATTCTGATGGGGAGGTAAATATTTTCCGATTAGATGATCATATTAATCGGCTTTGCCAGTCAGCATCACTACTGTTAATTAATGATCTTCCTGAACATCAGGTGTTAAAAAAATTGATAGTATCACTCCTGGCGAGAAATAAAACCAGAAATGACTGTTACATCAGACCTATTGCGTATAAGCACCATCTTTTACCTGGCAGTGGCTTTGGCGTGAAACTCTCTGGTGTCAGTAGCGGATTATCAGTGAACAGCCTCAATATGAGCTCTTATATTAAAGAGGGCGGTATAGCCTGCACTATTTCAGGCTGGCGTCGTGTTGCCGACAACTCTATTCCTGCAAGAGCTAAAATTACAGGAAGTTACGTTAATTCAGCCCTGGCAATGGAAGCTGCTCAACGTGGCGGATATGACGATGCCATTATGCTAAATGGTCATGGTTATGTTGCAGAAGCAACCACATCGAATGTTTTTATGGTCAAAAATGGGAAGCTGATAACACCCCCCACTACAGCACATATTCTCGAAGGGATCACGCGTGACACTGTAATTACGCTTGCGACAAACTATCTTGACCTGAAAGTAGAAGCACGGGACATCTTACCGTCAGAACTTTTGACTGCTGATGAATGTTTTTTAACAGGTACGGGGGTCGAGATATCCCCAGTTAGTCAGATTGATCACCACAAACTTAACAGTATGGATACTCACAGTATATCAATGACTATTAAGGGACTGTATGAACAGTCAGTTCGTGGGGAGTTAAACGTTTTTAATCATTGGTTAACCCCTGTCTACTAAATAAAATTTCAGGTGAAGCGATGAACTACCATTTTTTGGACATAGGCTTGAGTCATGCCGTGAACTGTCCTATTAACACATTAGGCCCTTCGGGAACAAGTAGTGAATATGCATCTCAATTCTTTCACCTCTGGATGAGAGATAATTATTCTAATAGCCATCACGAGATCTTTCTTAATGAAACCTATGAATTGGCAAGGGATAACATTAAGAATGAAAAGGGAATATTAATTGTTGCCAACGCGTATCAAAAAATTAATGATTTTTATATGGATACTCGCTTGAAATTACTGGCGACATTTCTTTATGATACTCCACTTTATGGTCTGGTGGCTAATAGAGAATTACCTGACAGACCATTGTATATCGCGTCACATCCTGCACCTATCCCATTAATTAAAGAGTTACTCCCTGACGGATTACATATTAAGCAAGTCATTGAGATGCCATCCACTAGCGCGGCAGCACAAGCTGTAGTTTCCCGTAAAGTGGATGTAGCTTTAACTACTGAAGTTGCGGCCAGAATACACAAACTCAGCTTTATTTCGCGAACCCGCCCTATACATATGCTTTGGTCTGTGTTCGCCTCTAATATTTGAAAAGGACAGAAAATGACAATACTGAAAATGCACAATCTCGACAGTGCACCCTCTGCCAGTCGTTCGTCACTTCAAGGTTCAATTGATGTTTTTGGCTGGATTCCCTGGCAAAGCGCCTATATGGCGGAGTCACCTGCATTGCTGTCATCTTACCAGTTCGCCCATGACGCGTTCTGCCAGTGTTCTCTGAACGAAGAGGAACGCGCAGTTGTGTGGATAACAACGGGGACCATAAATCAGTGTGCCTACACGGTTCAGGCCCATAACTGGATCGCGCAGCATAAAGGGGTATCGGTAGAAATTCTGAATACGCTTGCCCACGAACCCGAAGTCCTTCCTGGCAAACTGGCAGCGTTATATCGCTTTACTCGTCAAGTTGTTTTGGCCCAAGGCCAGATACCTCAACAAGCTTTAGAAGAGGTACTGAGCGCAGGATATAGCCAGCAAAATGTTCTGGACGTTATTTTGGGGGTGTCCCAAAAAACAATGTCAACGCTTCTCAACAGTATCGCACATACTCAGATTGAGCCCCAATTCCAGTCCTTTCCGACACGATAACGATGGATAATCACCATGGAATTCATTAATCGTAAGCAAGTGGAAGAAGCTTTATCTCTTTCAAAATGTATACAGTTGAGCCGGGACGCTTTTGCCCTGTTAAGCCAGGGCAGAGTTAAACAGACGTTGCGGAGCGTTATTGCTTCCGAACAAGGTAGCCTGATGGGAACCATGCCCGCCTACATTGAAGCAGGTCCATATGCTGGATTTGGATTAAAAACAGTCAAGGTAGATTTAAGCCACAGTAAGAAGCGGACGTCTCATGAGGGTTGTATTTTACTTTATGATGCTTCTGATAAGGGCGATATAGCCCTCGTTGACGCTGCCGCAGTGACTGAATTGCGTACAGCAGCGGCATCTGCACTGGCTACTGATATTCTGGCTCCTAAAAATGCTAGCCGTCTTGCTATCCTGGGTACTGGAATTCAGGCAAAAAAACACGCCCAGATGATGATGGAGATTCGCCCATTCCAGCATATTTCAATCTGGGGAAGAAGTGACACAGGCGCAACTGCATTTGCAGAATGGTGTCGGCAACATTTGGGACTGCCCATAACAGTCGCGATGACGCCTGCCCAAGCTATCTCAGATGCTGACATCATCTGTACAGTAACAGCATCAAAGGAACCGTTTCTCCATTCCAATGACCTTCCTGCTCGTTGTCATATTAATGCTGTTGGCGCTTCAGCCCTAGGTTTTCAGGAAATCGGGGCCGATATTTATGCGGGGGTGGAACTGTTCGTTGACTCCAGAGATGCCGTCTGGAATTCCTCATCATGTTTGCTACAAGCAACACAACAAGGATTTTTACCCAAAGACAATATGGGCACTGAAATAGGTGAATTGCTCACGTCAGATATTCTCCCGATAACACTTAATCCGCAGAGAAGTCTATTTAAGTCCGTTGGGCTCGCCGTTCAGGACTTAGTCTTTGCCCGGGCAGTCGTTGCTCAGACTAAAATATCTATGAACAACGGTTTTTAAATAACCATCATCACCGCATTTCATTTTAACAGGAATAATTATGTTAGGAACTGCTCAAATCATCTCTTACATTACTGCTCTCGGTTTAGCTGCCGCAATTCCAGGCCCAGGAATGACTGCATTAGTCGCTCGTAGCGTAAATGGTGGTGCGGTAACCGGCTTTACTATGCTGGCCGGCCTTATTCTCGGAGATTTGATTTACCTCTCTATTGCCGTATTTGGCCTGGCAGTAATCGCTCATACTTACACATCTGTTTTCACGCTGATTAACTGGGCTGCTTCATTCTATTTATGCATGCTGGCAAGGCAGTTTTGGTGCCACCAGCCTCAGGCAATAAACATTGACCAAAAATCGACGAAACGAGAATTGGCATCAGCCTGGTTTTCAGGGCTGACCATAACTCTTGGAAACCCTAAAACCATCGCCTTCTACCTGGCGATACTGCCCCTTGTTATCTCGCTGGATAATGTATCATTACAGATATGGGGAGGAATGCTGGTGCCGCTTACCGTATTCGTCCTTCTAAGTGTTGGAGCGGTCTTTATTCTGGCAGCGCTCAGAATACGCCACCTTCTCACCAGTGCAAAAGCACAACGACTCCTTTTCCGAACAGCCGGTTTAATTATGATACTGGCTGCGCTTGGAATGGTGATAAAGACACTTTAGGGTTTTATACTTCAGCTTATACAAGCAGTTTCGAGACCCCATAAAAATGAGATCAAACTGGAAATCCTGGCAGCAAGAATAATTCTGACGATGAAATTGTGGATTCAGAGGTGAGGCAGGATTTGCTGGCAAAAGCAGCATGCCCCGCCTGGAGGCATGCTGTTATTCCCATCAGAAGCGATAGTTCGCCGAGATGGAGAAGTTACGTGGCGCGCCGTACACCAGGCTTTTGCCCGCGTCGACATTGTAAGACTTGTCGAACAGGTTATTTACGTTTGCCTGTAGCGACAGCTGTTTGGTGACGTGATAACGACCAAAGAGATCGACCAGCGCATAGCTGCCCTGCTCAGCGTACAGGCTGCCGCTGCCGTTCGGACCGGCAACATGATCCCAGGTATGGGTCTGCCAGTTCACGCCGCCGCCAAGGGTAAGTTCCTGAAGCATCGGCAGCCGGTAGCTGGTAAACAGTTTGACGGTGGTGCGCGGCAGGTTCGGGTTAAACGCTTCCCCCTCGCCATCCTGCGCAACGTAGCGCGTCGCACCAAAGGTCATCTGCAGGTTATCCGTGACGGCGCCGTTAATCTCAAACTCAATGCCCTTCGAGACGGTGCCGTTGGTTTCCGTGTAGGCGTATTCATTAGTGCCCGGGATAATAGTGTAATCGGTCTGACCAACGTGATCCTGTTCAATCCTGAATACTGCTACCGAGGCGGTAAGGCGGCTGTTCATCCAGTCGCCTTTTAAGCCGGTCTCGTAGTTTTTGCCGGTAATCGGTGTCAGATAGGCGCCGCTCGCGTCACGGTAAGCCTGAGGTTTAAAGATCGTGGTGTAGCTGGCGTAGGCTGAGTAGGTGTCATTGATGTCATAAATCAGCCCGGCATAAGGAGAGGTATTATTTTTCTCCATATTCTGGGTCAGGGTACTGGTGCTCCAGTTAGTGTAGCGGGCACCGATAATCAGGTGCAGCGGGTCGGCGAGCGAAATGCGGGTAGCGGCGTAGACCGATTTCTGATGTACGGTATCATTTTGCGCTTCGCTGAAGGCATCCCAGTTACTCTCCGGGAAGCTGCCGTCCCACTCATTGAAATTGCCCACTTCCTGCGAGGAGATGTTTTTCCAGGTGCTGAAGTACTGGTTATGCTGGCGGCTATAGCTGACGCCCGCCATCAGCTCATGCTGACGACCCAGTAGCTCAAAAGGACCGCTGGCAAAGGCATCGACGGAATCCAGCTTGCGGGTGCCGCGGTTCCAGCCGGTTCCACCTACGTTCGGCGAGCCCGCATAAGGACTGACGCCAATGCCGGTATTCTTATCGAAGAAACCGTCGATATAGAGCATCTTGCCATCGAAATCTTGCTCGGTGTGCGTGCCGTTAGCGGTAAAATTCCAGCCGCTGTCGAAGTTGTGCTGGATGCTGGCAAAGACCTGTTTTGAGGTTTTGTCATTATACGCCCAGTCCGGCGCGGTGCTGGTGCTGCGGTCATAGTTGGTTTTGCTGCCGTCACTATAGAAAACCGGCAGGCCGCTCCAGGTCGCGCCATCCGTATTCGTTTCCTGATAGTTATAGCCGACCGAGACCGTAGTGGCATCGGTCAGATCCGCGTCCAGCACGCCGTAAAGGAACTTTTTGGTGGTGCTGTTGCGATCCAGCCAGCTATCCTGATCCTGATAGCCCGCAATAATCCGCCCACGCACATCACCAGATTCGCTCAGCGGCGCGGAGAGATCGGCGACATAGCGCTGTTTATCCCAGCTGCCATAGGTGGCGGTGACATCACCAACAAACTCCCGACTGTCCGCATGTTTGCGCACCATATTGATCGAGGCTGCCGGGCTACCGGCGCCGGTCATTAGCCCCGTAGCGCCGCGCACCACTTCAATACGCTCGTAAACCGCGGTATCGGCAAGGGAATCGCCCATGTTCCACTGCGGTTCAAAAGAGGTGGAAATGCCGTCCACCATATAGTTGTCAATCATAAACCCGCGCGAGTAATAGTTACTTCGGCTGGTTCCGGAGTTAGATTCTGAAACGCCGGTGGTATTTTTCAGTACTTCATCCAGGGACTGCAGCTGCTGATCTTCCATTCGCTGCTTGCTAATCACGCTCACTGACTGTGGCGTATCCCGTGCGGTCAGCGCCATTTTGGTCCCGGCGCGGGTCACCGGCACGTTGTAGTCGGTATTCTGCGTATCGGCGGGGCTGTCAGGCGTGGCGCTAACGACCAGCGTGGATTCAGCGGCAGTGGTATAAGGTACCTGTAAAGCAGCAGCAATCACCACGGCGAGCAGAGAAACCGAGGGTACCTGACGGTAAAGCGACGCACCCTGGGCCGTACGGGTTTCCCTGAGATGAGGCAAAGAAAAAGGCATTATTAACCCTCAAAAATTTATAATTTTCACAAGTCCGGACGATCGGATTCGCATCATTCAGGGGCTTTCATACAAAAAAGCTCACCTGAGTTTTCGTCTTAAACTGATTGATTTACAGGCTTTTTGTGAAGAAATCAGTAAAGCGAATGAGAAGTATAATCATTTTAGTTATTGATGTAAAAGGATGTTGCTGCCGGGACTGCCCTGCCGGGGTTAAATCTGTCGGAAACGAAAAATTATGCCTTTGTTCAGCAAGGGGATCGCTTCCGCAGGCGCATTCTTTTTACGGGTAACGCCTAGCCTGAGGGATTATCACTATGATTAGCATCGAAAAGAGCAATCCACTGCTGCCAGAATCTCAAGCACTGATAGAACAACTTTCCGCTGAGCTGGCCGGCATTACCGGGGATAACGGAAAGCGCCATTTTGATAGCGCTGAGATGAGGTCTGGCAGAGCGCTGTGGGTAGTGGCCCGGGATAAAAACGGCGCAGCCATTGGGTGTGGCGGTCTCAGACCGCTCTCGCAGGAGATAGCCGAACTTAAAAGAATGTTTTCAGTACGTTCCTTACCGGGTATCGGTACGGCTTTAGTCAATTTTCTTGAAAACTCGGCCAGGGCTTTGGGCTATTCAGAAATCTGGCTGGAAACCCGTCGGATCAATATTGGCGCAGTGGCTTTCTATCAGAAACAGGGTTACAGAGAAATAGCGAACTATGGCCCCTACGTAGGGTGGGAGGAAGCGATCTGTTTTTGCAAAAAGTTAGATCGGGACGCATAACGTGATTCAGACTGACAGCCGGACTAAATTCCACCACCTGCACCGCTAAGTCTCTTTTAAACAGGCTCGTAGTTACAGATGTACAGAATGAAATCCGATCGTATATGTTAATGCATGACTGTTAATGTCATTAAGGCGCCGCTGATGCCAGATTACTGTTTTTTTAAAAAGGGTAAGCATATGGCCATACTGGAAAGATCGGACGCAGAGGGTGCCTCCCGGCTGGCTGGACAGGGCTTTAAAAAACAATTTGAAGAGATAAGCGCACCGGATACACAGCGCGCGCTTGCCCGCTTTGCGGATATTCGTAAAGAAGAAAAGACAACAGTACATGCTTTCGCAACGGGAGCTGCATTTATAGCGCTGACTACGGGATTGCTTATAGTGGCGGTTTTTATTCTGCAATAGCCCGTCACTGCCGGTGAAATCTTACTGGTCATCCAGTTGCGGAGATAAAAGCATTTTAATTATTCTCCGCTCTCTACAAGGAGTATCAATGACACCTGCCCTTGAAACCGCCCGCCTTTATCTGAAACCGCTTTGTACTGAAGATGCCGTACAGATCCAGCAGGTATATCCACGCTGGGAAATTGTCCGTTATCTTGCCGCCAGAGTTCCCTGGCCCTTTCCGGACGATGGCGCTTTCCATTTCGTTAACAAGGTTGCCCTGCCCGCCTCAGAAAACGGCACGGCCTGGTACTGGACCTTAAGAAGGAAAGAAGCGCCTGACGTCCTGACGGGACTGATTTGCTTATCTGATGAACCTGACAATAACAGGGGATTCTGGCTGGTCCCTGAATGGCAGCGAAAGGGCTATATGACCGAGGCTACCAGAGTCGTCACTGACTTCTGGTTTAACACGCTTGGCCGGGAAGTATTACGCGCTCCTAAAGCAAACGTAAATTATGCTTCGAAGAAAATATCGGCCAGTGCGGGGATGCGTCTCGTCCATACCAGCAAAGCGCACTATATCGCCGGTGAGCTGGATTCAGAGCTGTGGGAGATCACCCGGGATGAATGGAACCGCCTTTGTTAAATTCTGAACAAGGCTACTTCAGCAGCGGCATCAGCGCATCAATAAGCGGTGCGGGGGAAACCGGCGCGCCGTCCGGCGTCCAGGCGTTCTGAAACTCCGCTATCTCAATCCCCACAAACCTATGCGCCGCAATGACTTCACAACACAGGGTCAACTCGGCCAGGGTGAGGCCGCCTTCATGGGCATAATCCGTAGGCACAATGCCCGGCTCAAGCACGTCACAGTCCAGATGAACGTAAACCGCACGACCCGCAATAGCCTCACGTAACCGTTCTGTAAGGTTGTGTCCGGGAGGAATACAAGGGATACTGTACTGTTCGATCAGCGCAGATTCAAAAGGGTCGAGGTCGCGCTGGCCCACCAGCACCAGCTGATCGAGGCTGAGGCCGCTGCCAAGGCCGGAGTTCCATAAGCCTGCCGGCGCAGTAAGCGCAAGCCCGCCCAGAAAACCCGACGTGGAACTCTCCGGCGTATTGAGATCGGCGTGCGCATCAAACCACACCACACATACGTCCGGATGATGTTTTGCCATTACCGGCAGCGTGGCCAGCGACACAGCGCAGCGGCTGATGGCGGAGACGGAAACCGCGCCGGTGCTGAACACCTCTTCAAAACGGGCCTGTACCGCCTTCAGATCGGGCAAGGCTGCATCCAGCTCTTCCCGCCAGCCGAGGTTAAGTGCGGGTTCAGGCGTGCCAATGCTGACCGGGATTTCACCGCCACGCAGCGTAAAGGCCTCACCGAGGGATTTTGCACCCGGCATAGCAAGATTATTATGATCGCCCGCCCGGCCCTGATACACGGTATAAGCGACTTTTTTCCTGCGCATTATCATGCTCCTGTTCAAATCACTGATTTTGAAGCTGGCGTCTTTTGCCGCTATCGGTTTCCAGCTTATACCAGTACTGAAATGGATGTATATGCCGCAGCGATTGAATGTTCAGAAGGAGGATATGCAGGCGATTTAGCTGACAGGCTATTTTAGAAAGCAGCGTGGGATACCCGGTAAGCGGTACGTAAACGACAGCGGTTACCCTTCAGCGTAGCGTCACGCCAGTAACACGGGCCTTGTCGCAGAACGCTTTCTGCATAACTGCGCCTTACATTGACGCAATATGTTACCGGTACCAGACGGTAAAATGCATGCAGGAAGAGCTGAAAAGGCGCAACGGCGGCCATTTAGCCGGCGCGTAAAGCCTGCGCCGTCATTATCCGTAATGCACGCGGTTTCGCCCGCTGCGCTTCGCTTCAAACAGCGCCCCATCCGCCCGCGCCCTGAGACGTTCCGCTTCACCCGGCTGTCCGCTGGCAATTATCGTGCAGCATCCGGCGCTGATGGTCATTATCCCCGCCGACAGCTCCGTGGCTTTATGAGCAATCCCGGCATCCATGACGGCCAACACCGCCCGCTCAGCGAGCTTTTTGGCATCAGGTGCGCTGGTAAAGGGCAGGATTATTGCAAACTCCCCGCCACCGTAGCGTGCCACCACATCGGGGCTACGTTGCATAAGCCCTTTAAGCATTGCGGCGATCTTTTTCAGGCAATGATCTCCGGCGATGTGACCGTAGGCGTCGTTATAGCGCTTGAAAAAATCAATATCGATCATAATCAACGACAGCGGCTCACCGGACTTCAGGGATCGCTCCATGCCCTGATCCAGCAGGACATCGAACTGCCTGCGGTTAGCAAGCCCCGTCAGACCATCCAGCAGGGCCATCGTCTGCAACATCTGATTCATGGTGGTCAGTTCGTCCCGGGCCTGGGTCAACTGCAGCTGGTTTTTCAGATTGAACCTGACCTGACGCAGCACAAATATCCCCATGCCGGTAATTACGGCCAGCAAAATCAGGTTCAGTACGACGTAAATCATATTGTCGGCGAACCAGTCCTCACGGATTTTCTCACGATCGTAGCCAGCCGCCACAATCAACGGATACTGTTCAAGCCGGGCGTAGCCGTAGATGCGCTCAATGCCGTCAAGCGCCGAACGCCACGTTGCGCTGCCGCTGGGTGAGGATTTAAGCGCGGTTTTAAACAGCGGGCTGGCGGAAAGGCTGCGGTTAATGGCGTTCTCGGGCAGAGGCCGGATATAGAGTACGGTGCTGTCAGCGAGGATCAACCCCAGTACATCCCGCTCTCCCAGCGTATAGTAACTGTAAAAATGCCTGAAATAGTCAACCTTGACCGTGGCCAGAGCGACGCCAGCGAAGTTACCGGCCCTGTCGTTCAGGCGCATCGATACAGGAATGATCAGATCGCCGGTTGAACGGCTACGGATAACGTGGCTGACAACTATTCCCGTATCGGTATGGGTTCTGTGCCAGGTGAAATACTGCCGGTCCGCATTGCTGGCCTTCGCCGGCATATAATTGCCCGATGTGGCAACCCAGTTGCCCTGCGCGTCGTAAATAAATAACCCATGCAGCTGAGGAAGCCTGGCGTGTTGCTCCTTCAGCTGGCGCGTAAAGGCGGACGTTACGGCGTAATTGAATCCGTTCTGTGCGATCTGCCTGACCGCATCAGCCAGGGTGATATCCACCTGCAGGAAGGCATCCTCTGCCTGTTTCGCCAGCGAAACGGAAAGATTGCGGGCGTCATCCTCCCGCTCACCCAGCCTCTGCTGCCAGGAGTTCCAGAGGGACCAGACGTTAATACCCACCACGGTCAGCGTCGTCAGCAGCAGGAAAGCCGCCATGCTTCTGCCAAGGGTCGTGCGCATCAGCGAAGCGGGAGTCTTATCAGAATGTCTGTTCAAATGCCGCCTGCCCTGCTGACTTCAATACTGAAGCATAATTTATGAATAGTGGTGCCGCAAGGCAGACCTTCACGCCACAGGGATCAGAGAGCCGATGCTCTAGCAGACATGGCTTCAACAATGAGCGTAACCCTCTGTCCTTGTCTTTTTCCTGGCCTGACGGGATTATGCAGGCCGGAGCGAAAAGCTGCCGTGGGCGCGCATCAGACCCGGAAGGTATCCACCATACCACGCAGACCATGAACCTGCTCCGCCAGGGACTGGGAAGCGGAGGATGACTCCTCAACAAGCGCGGCGTTGCTCTGCGTCACGCCATCCATCTGGCTAACGGCGATGGTGATTTGCGAAATGCCCTGCATCTGTTCACCGGACGCCAGCGCGATTTCATCCATCGCATCGGCCAGCCCGCTGACCTGTCCGACCACGCTCATGATATTTGAGGCAGTACTGTCGGCCACTGTCACACCTTCCTGTACCAGCGCAGCCGCACTTTCAATCAGTCCTTTGATATCTCTGGCCGCCGTGGCGCTGCGCTGCGCCAGAGTACGCACCTCACTGGCGACTACGGCGAAACCGCGACCCTGTTCGCCCGCCCGCGCAGCCTCAACGGCGGCGTTCAGCGCAAGAATGTTAGTCTGAAACGCGATGCTCTCAATGGTCCCGGTTATATCCCCAACTTTTGCCGCACTGAGCGAGATATCCGCCATGGTTTTTGTCATTTTACGGACATTTTCTTCCCCGTCGCGCACCAGAATAGCGGTTTCACGGGCCGATCCCGCCGTATGGCTGGCGCTTGCGGTGTTGCTTTTCACCGTCGCGGTCAGCTGCTCCATGCTTGCCGCAGTTTCCTGCAGCGCAGCGGCCTGCTGCTCCGTGCGGGCCGAAAGCTCGGTGTTGCCCCGCGCTATTTCATCAGAGGCGAGCGCGACGGAGGTTGAAGCATCCTTAATCTGCGTCACCATCTCACCCAGCCCTGTCTGCATGCGGGTCAGCGACGCCAGCAGGCTCGTGCTGTCCCCCTCGCGCAGCGTCATCCGCAATGTCAGATTACCTTCCGCAATCGCCGCGGCGAGTGCCTGTGCCTGCGCCGGTTCACCGCCCAGCTGGCGCATCAGCACCCGCACGGTGATAAAGCCGATAGCGGCAGCCAGCAGGGCCGAAACGGCCACCAGCAGCCCCAGGAACACCCCTGCCTGGCGGCTTTCATCGCTGGTATTTGCCATGGCGCCCTGCGCATTCTGCATCTGTATGTGCGTCATATTATTCAGCGCATCCTGCAATGCACGCTGCGTCGGACGTGAAACGTTCAGCAAATAGGTGAGGGTTTCCTGCTGAAGATTCTGCAGCCCAAGCTGCCCCGCCTTTTCAAAATCGCTCAACGCAGGCCCTTCTTTCGCCAGAATTTGCTGGAAGGCTTCCCGGTCAGTTGGGTCCGACTCGATACTGATTAATCTGGCCAGCTCTTCCCGGTTTTTGATAAAAAGCTGCTTCTGGGTCTGCACTCGTTCCCATTCAGGCTGCATTTCAGTGGCCAGGGTGAGCAGCGCCAGGTTTCGCACCGCAATGGTCATGCTGCTCACGCTGGAGCGCATATCAAGCGCCACCTGGTACTTTTTCATCTTAAGATTGACCACATCGTCCATACCGTCACGGGCATGATTCAGCGCGTTAATGGCCACGCCGGCGCAGAGTGCCAGCAACAGCACCATAAGGCCAAAGCCTCCGGCAAGGCGGGTTGAGATTTTCATCGGGTTTACCAAAGTAGCGAACGATTAGGATTACGATCACTATCGGCATACTGAAAGAATATTTGAGGATGGACGGCGGATTTTTCTTCCTGACGGAAAGGAATAGCGCTTCTCTGAGGTCTGATGATAAGCATCACGCACCAGTCGGTACGGCTTGCGGATAACGCTTTTCCTGACTGGCGTTATAACCTGCATAGCTGAACAAGACGGGAAAAGGCCGTCCGCAAGGCGGCCTTTTCCCTGTCCAGAAGCATTAGTATGTTGTAATTACTTTGCCATCAGTAACCTGATCTGCGCAGGGCTCTCTCGATGCCCGGACAACATCCAGGCCGGGCACCCTGGCGTTAACGGAGATCGCTGCCGTTGCTGGCAATGACTTTCTGATACCAGGAGAAGGATTTCTTCTTATAGCGGTTGCCGGTGCCGGAAATCGTGTCATCCAGATCGACATAGATAAAGCCGTAGCGTTTGCTCATTTCACCGGTGGACATACTCACCAGATCGATGCAGCCCCATGGCGTGTATCCCATCAGCACTACGCCATCCTCCAGCGCATCGGCCATGGCTTCAATATGCTGGCGCAGATAGTTGATGCGGTAATCATCATTGATGGTGAAATTCTCGTCCGGTTTGTCGACCGCGCCAAGTCCGTTCTCCACAATGAATAACGGTTTCTGATAGCGGTCATAGAGCTGGTTAAGCGCAATGCGCAGTCCTGTCGGATCGATTTCCCAGCCCCAGTCGCTCGCCGCTAAAAAGGGGTTGCGTGCGCCACCCAACAGGTTGCCCTGCGCGCAGGCCGCTTCCGGATTGGTTTTGTTCAGCGTGGAGGACATGTAATAGCTGAAACCGATGTAATCAACCGTATGCTGCGCAATCAGTTCCATATCGCCAGGCTGGATATCGAGCGTCACGCCAAGCGACTGCCATAACCGCCGGGCATAGTAGGGATACTTGCCGCCCACCTGCACATCGGCGCAGTAGAAGTTGAACGCCTGCGTCTCTTTCAGCGTAGCCAGCTGATTCACCGGATGGCAGTCATAGGCGTAAGCGGTGGCGAAGAGGATCATGCAGCCCATCTGGATTTGCGGATCGGTTTCATGCGCAATCTTTACCGCCAGGCTGCTGGCGACAAACTGATTATGCCACGCCTGATATTTTGCCTGAGGATCCAGCGCGCCTGTTTTTACCGTCAGGCTCTGGCTCATGATCGGGAAGTGAGCCGCGCTGTTAATCTCGTTAAAGGTCATCCAGTATTTCACTTTATGACCATAACGCGTCAGAACTGTGCGGGCATAGCGTTCAAAGTGACCGATAATTTCCCGGTTTTTCCACCCGCCAAACGTCGTGGCCAGGTGAAGCGGCATTTCGTAGTGGGAAAGCGTAATGACCGGCGCTATGCCGTGCGCAATACAGGTATCAATCACCTCATCGTAATGCTTCAGTCCCGCTTCGTTGGGCTCTGACTCCACGCCATTGGGGTAGATACGCGCCCAGGCGATGGAAAAGCGATAGCATTTGAAGCCCATTTCGGCAAACAGCGCAATATCTTCGCGGAAACGGTGATAGTGGTCGATGCCTTTATGATTGGGATAGGTATAGCGGTCAGTATCAATCGAGAAATCAAACCCGGGTGAGGCAACAATGCTTAAGCGCGCTTTACCGCCGGGAATAGCGTCAACGATCGAGGGGCCTTTGCCCTCTTCGTCCCATGCGCCTTCAACCTGATTGGCGGCCGTCGCGCCGCCCCACATAAAGCCCTGAGGAAACCGTTCTTTCATGCTATTCATCCTGATTATTTCAGCTGCCCTGAGTGCCGGAAGCTTAAAACAAATCGGCAGGCGCAGCCAGCGAACGCGCGCGCTGGCCTCTCAGCTACTGGCCTGCTGGCAATATATTTACTGAGGCAGGATTACTCACCGTGATGGAGCCGCTGGCGTCGTCGCAGACCGGGGAACCATGCCATCCATAATCCCACCACGATCAGCGTGCCAATCCCGCCTACCGCCGCCGCCGGTACGGCACCCAGCCAGGCCGCCAGCAGGCCGGATTCAAACTCGCCGAGCTGGTTGGAAGTATTGATAAAGATGGAGTTCACCGCGCTGACGCGCCCACGCATCTCGTCCGGGGTATCAAGCTGCACCAGCGATCCGCGAATCACCATGCTGACCATATCGAAGCCGCCCAGCATAAACAGCGCGAGCAGCGACAGCCAGAGTTCACGGGAGAGCGCAAAAACCAGCGTAGCCACGCCGAACCCCGCCACCGACGCGAACATGATCATCCCCACGTTACGATCTAAACTGCGGCGGCTCAGCCAGAAACCGACCAGCAGACCGCCGACCGCCGGTGCGCTGCGCAGCAGGCCCAGACCCCAGGGACCGGTATGCAGAATATCTTTGGCGAAAATCGGCAGCAGCGCCGTTGCCCCACCCAGTAATACCGCGAAGAGATCCAGAGAGATAACGCCCAGTACGTCTGGCCGGTTACGGATAAATTTGACGCCAGCAAATACGCTGGCAAAGGTGGCTGGTGTACGCGGTGGCGGCGCATGTTCGTAACGCAGGCGGCTGACCATCAGAATGGAGATCAGATAGAGTACGCCGGTAGTGGCATAGACCACGCCCGGTCCCGCGACGTACAAAAAGCCGCCAATTGCCGGGCCGAGCATCGCGGCAGTTTGCATCGATGCCGCATTAGCGGCTGTGGCGCGAGCCAGTATCGCGGGCGGCACCAGCGCAGGCAGCATGGATTGCAGCGAAGGCGCCTCAATGGTTTTCGCGATGGAGATCACGAAGATCAGCCCGAGGATAGTGAGCTCATCCGTTTTATGCATCAGCGTTAAGGTTGCCAGAACGATGATAGCGGCCCATTCCGTAATCTGCCCCAGCAGCACCACGCGGCGGCGATCGAACTGGTCGGCAATATGTCCGGCCGGCAGCGCCAGCACGACGGCAGGCAGAAATTGCGCCAGCCCGATCAGCCCCAGATCAAGCGCCCTGCCGGTCACGGCATAAATCTGCCAGCCCACCGCAATGGATAACATCTGGAAGCCAAAGCTGGAGCAGGTGCGCGCCAGCCAGAAGGCGACGAAGGCGCGATGCTGAAACAGCGAATCGGTCGCCGCTGAGGAGGAGAAAGGCATGACTGTTCCTGATAAAAGTGAGCAAAGTGGCCGGGCAAGGGCCTGCACGCGTCGCTTTCAGGGCGACTTTGACGGTCTGGCATATTTCCATAACCAGCGGCCAGTGACCAGCCTCCGGTAGAAAAACAGCCCCCGCACAATCCAGTCCAGAAACATACCGAGCCAGATCCCCACCACGCCAAAGCCAAGCAGCACGCCGAGCGTATAGCCCACCACAATGCGGCATCCCCACATGCCGAGCATCGAGACCCACATGGTGAACCTGGCATCCCGCGCGCCCTTCAGTCCGGCGGGCAGCACCCAGGAGGCGGCCCAGAACGGCATAAAGGCGGCGTTCAGCCAGACGAGGATTTTCACCACCTCAATAACGTCGTCTTCGCGGGTATAAAAGGAAGCCAGGATGCCGGCAAAAGGCACCGTCAGCGCCGCCAGCACGCAGAGGCCGAAGGTGGAGAGCCAGAAAATATATTTAAGCTGGCGCTCGGGCTGTCTGAGCTGCCCTTTGCCCAGGCGCGTTCCGACGATAATAGTGGAGGCCGCTCCCAGGGCGTTGCCCGGCAGGTTAATCATCGACACAATCGAGAAGGCGATAAAGTTACCGGCAATAACGTCTGTGCCCATACCGGCCACAAATACCTGCGTCAGCAACTTGCCGCCGTTGAACAGCACGGACTCAATACTCGCAGGCACGCCAATGCCCAGAACCTCTTTCAGGATGCCAGGGTCGAGTCTGGTGAAGTAGCTCTTTAGCGTAATCTTCAGCTGAGGATTAAAGCCCGTCATCAGCACGTAGATGACCGCCGCCGCGCCGACGTAACGCGAAATCGTCAGTCCCAGCCCCGCGCCAATAAAGCCCAGCCCTTCCCATGAGAAGCAGCCATAAATCAGTACCGTACTGAATACAATATTCAGGATGTTCATGCCGCCGTTAATCAGCATGGGAATTTTGGTATTGCCCGCCCCGCGCAGGGCGCCGCAGCCAATCAGGGCGATGGCCGCAGCGGGATAGCTCCAGGCGGTAACGGTGAGGTAGCTTAGCGCCATCGCTTTGACGGCCGGCTCCGCACTGCCGGCGATCAGGTCGATAATCGCCTCGCCAAAAAACTCAATCAGAATCGCCAGCAGCACGGCAAAAATGGTCATCAGCACCAGCGACTGACGCGCCGCCGACTCTGCCCGCTCCCGCTTAAGCCTGCCCAGGCTGAAGGCGACCACCACGGTGGTCCCCAGATCGATGGCGGCAAAAAAGGAGATGACGACCATATTGAAGCTGTCCGCCAGGCCAACGCCCGCCATCGCCTCTTTGCCCAGCCAGCTGACCAGAAAAGTACTCAGCACGCCCATCAGCAGGACACAGAGGTTCTCAAAAAAAATGGGGACCGCCAGCGGCGTGATCTCCCGCCAGAATAAAACGCGGTCAGAACGCCTTTTTTTGTACCACGCCGAACGCGTCATCGCCTCCAGCAGTGAGACTCTGAAGTTTTGCAAGTGAATACCAGCTTAAAAAGAGGAAGAGGGCCTGAGTGATGATGGTAAAAGGCTGACAAATATGCAAAGTTTTTTTGTTGGCAAAACGTGTCATCTTTTTCGTAACAGGCAGGCAAGTTTCCGCGCTGAAGCGGTTGTGGCCCGGTTAAGCAATGAGAAAGGCGAACGGAACGATAACGGGCCGGGAGGCGGAGTGCGGGGAGAAACAAAGGGCGATCGACGATCGCCCTGAGAGGGAATTACTGCGGTTTAGGTTCGCCCATCGCCTTAAGTTGTTTCGACAGGTCGCGACGCTCTTTTGAGAGATCGGCGTTTTTGATGATGTAATCATCCACGCGATCTTCGTAGTCGCTGCGCATGCTGGAGATAATTTCCTGAATCGCCTCCACGCTCATTCCCGGTTTGATGTATTCGCTCAGGTTGTCGAGCAGCAGAACACGCTTCTGGTTATCACGGATTTTCTTTTCATTATCGTGAATTTCGCGCTGCAGTTTGTTTTTGCGGCGGAACATCCGTACGAATTCAAGCACGTTCTGAAATGATTGCTTTGCATTTTCCATGAAGACACCTTTCATTTAGGCCTGCTTAAGCAGGCGTCATTATCGTAGCTTTCAGCTTAGCGGCTCGCCCTGGCCGAAAGCAATTCTCAAATTATCGAATCGGACTGGGCTTATCTTACCGCGAAGCGAGGATGCCCGCAGTAAGTTGTTGCAAATCGCCTATTTACGCAGCACCAGCCGCATCAGATCGGACATCCTTTCCAGCTGGGCGGCCATCTCCAGGCAGAGCCAGACGTAGCCGTGGATCGGCGTCTCCACCCGCTCGGCGCTGTCCGACTCGTTAATTAACTGCCGCAGCTCCCGGGCAATGTCCGCCAGGCCAGCGCTGTTAGCGGCGATCTTTTGCGTATTGCCTTCGACAATCGCCGTCGACAGCGCCCGCAGCGTCTGCTCCGTCATCTGCTGGGTGCGGCGCAGCGCGGGCGCATTAAGCATGATCAGATGACTTTCGCGGGAGGTCCACCAGGCGTTCAGCTGAAGTTCCAGCGTGCAGACCATATTGCGGTTCAGCGTCTGGATCCCTTCAAAAACCGAGCGGGGAATGCGGGTCTCTTTGCTGGCAGGCTCTATCAGTGACCGCATCTTCACCACGCCGGTCAGCAGGCGCTGAAGGGGCCGCGTCAGGCGCGGCTTTTCAACCAGATTCGGTGAGAAGCCGGCATGATAAATTTTTGCGGTTTCCATCAGGGAGTCGGACAGCTGGATGCGCCAGTGAATGTACGCTTTTTGCGGCCAGATGCTGGTAAACAGCAGGGCCAGCAGCGATCCCAGGATAACGTCCCCGCCCCGCCAGAGCGCCATGGTCATATTGCCCGGCGGCGCCCCGCAAATGACGGCGAGCGTAATCCCTATCAGCAGCGCCATATAGGGGTGTTTGCCGAGGGTCAAAAAGCCGCAAATAAACATCACAATCGTGCACCAGACCAGCATCACCGGCAGCGACATCAGCTCCAGCTTCAGCGCAATCAGCCCGGAGACGGAGCCAAAAATGGTGCCGCCGATACGCTGGATCGCACGGGGAAAAACGTTCCCCCATGATGAGACAGGCCCCATCACCACCACCAGCGTGATCAGCGGCCAGCTTCCTTCGGGGATATCCAGCAGCCGCACCAGCAGAAAAGTCAGGACAAAGGCCAGCGCAATTCGGATGCCGTGTACGGTCCGGTAATTCCGGTAAAGGGTGTATTCGATTGCCGCAATGGGCTTATCCGGGCGCACACTGTTCTCCTGACGTCAGATATTCGTCGGGCATCATACCCGATCGATCTGCCAGCGTAAGCGCCTGCGCTGCCATTTTACTTATCAAATACCTTGCGGAAAAAAGGGAATAACACAAATTAACAATACAGAAACAAGTGTTATACATAGTATTGAGCGACCCGTACTGTTTTTACAATTACCGGGTATAACTTTACATTTTCACCCTTAAGGAAGCGCAATGCGTAAACCGTCCCCCACCTCACCCGGTGTCACCCGACGACAGGTTTTGACATGGTCAACAGGCGCGCTTGCGGCGACCGCGTCCGGCGTGGCCAAAGCGGTCACCCTGACCGGTGCGCCCGGCTGGACGCCGTTCTCTGATAATCCCCCTGAAACCTTTTCCAATGCCGGCTGGCTCTTTTTTACCGATGAGGAGGCCACAACGGTAGAAGCCATCGTCGATCGGCTCATTCCGGCGGATGAGCTGAGTATGGGCGGCAAAGAGGCAGGCTGCGCGGTATTTATCGATCGCCAGCTACAGGGTTTTTACGGCACTTTTGAGCGCCTTTATATGGAAGGTCCCTTCACTGAAGGCACCGCTCAACAGGGCGATCAGTCGCCGCTGGTTCCCCGCGAGCGCTACCGTAAAGGTCTTGCGGCACTCAATAAACATACCCAGGCGACGCAGCAAGAAGCGTTCAGGGATCTAACCCCTGAACAGCAGGATGAGATCCTGCATGGCCTGGAAAAAGGCGAAATTAAGCTGGAGGGGTATGACGGCGAGGCCTTTTTTGCGCAGATCCTGATTAATACTATGGAAGGATTTTTTGCCGATCCCATTTACGGCGGGAACAAAGACATGGTCTCCTGGAAAATGATTGGTTTTCCCGGCGCGCGATACGACTATCGCGATTTGATCGAGCGGCATAACGAAGACCTAAACCTGCAACCCGTCAGCATCGCCGACCTGTCAAACACGAAAAAAGGAGCCTGATATGGCAAAGAAACTTCCACGGACTGATGCGGTCGTGATTGGACTGGGCTGGGCCGGATCCATTATCGCCAATGAGCTGGCGGATGAAGGGCTGAGCGTGATGGGGCTTGAGCGCGGCCCGTGGCGGGATACCGCCCGCGATTTTAACGTGGCGACCGTCACCGATGAGCTTCGCTACGT
Organism: Erwinia psychrophila; assembly: GCF_039023475.1. Lineage (NCBI taxonomy): Bacteria > Pseudomonadati > Pseudomonadota > Gammaproteobacteria > Enterobacterales > Erwiniaceae > Erwinia > Erwinia psychrophila. The sequence goes on along the minus strand of NZ_JBCHVB010000003.1, from coordinate 343,919 downwards.
TCAGCGTCAGGAACTGATGCTTCGTACCCGACAGAACACCTGCACCATGCGTAATAATCCCTCACAGACGGCGCTGCCGATGCGCAGCTGGGGCTCGTTTCATCCCGGTAACGGCACGGGCGGCGCGGGTAACCACTGGGCGGGTATTACCTTTCGCTTTCAGCCGGAAGAGTTTCGCCTGCGCAGCCATCTGACGGAACGCTACGGCGCTAACGCCATTTCATCCGATCTGTCGCTTCAGGACTGGGGCATGGAGTGGGGTGAGATCGAAAAGCACTATATGCAGTTTGAGCGCGTCGCCGGCACCTCCGGCAAAGCGGGCGTCCTCAACGGCGTGAAGCAGGAAGGCGGCAATCCGTTTGAAGGCTCCCGCTCCGGTGAGTATCCGACGCCTCCGCTTAAACAGCCCTACGGACCGACCCTGTTTGCCGAGGCGGCACGCAACATGGGCTATAAGCCGTTTGCCGTTCCCTCTTCGCTGGTTTCCGAAGCCTATACCAATCCGCTTGGCGTCACGATGGGCCCCTGCACCTTCTGCGGCTACTGTACCAATTTTGGCTGCGCCAACTATTCCAAAGCCAGCGCCATCACCACTATTTTGCCTGCCCTGATGCGCAAGCCCAACTTCACCGCTCACACCCATTGTGAAGTGTTAGAAGTGTTAACCGACCCGAGCGGCAAAAAAGCCACCGGCGTGATTTTCGTTGACTCCAGCGGCGACGAGTGGGAGCAGCCTGCGGATCTGGTCATCGTCGCGGCTTATACCTTCGAAAATGTCCGGCTGATGCTGCTGTCGAATATCGGCAAGCCTTACGATCCCGTCACCAATAGCGGCACGACCGGGCGTAACTACGCTTATCAGACGGCTAACGGCGTGACGCTCTATTTCGACGACAAAAACTTCAATCCGTTTATCGGTGCCGGTGCGGTCGGCATGGGTATCGATGAGTTCAATAACGATAACTTTGACCACAGCGGGCTGGGCTTTTTTGGCGGCGGCAGCATCCGCGTCACGCCGGTTGGCGCCGCGCCGATCAACAGCCGTCCTGTGCCTCCCGGTACGCCGAAATGGGGAACACAATGGAAGCAGGCGGTGGTCAAAAACTATCTGAGCACCATGAGCATTGGCTGCGAGGCCAGTAGCTACACCACGCCTACTAACTATCTGTCGCTCGATCCTAATTATAAGGATCCGCGTGGCCGTCCGCTGCTGCGCATTACCTTTGATTTTCCGGAGAACGATCTGCGTATGGCGCAGTACTGCACCGGCAAGGTGGCGGAAATTGCCAAATCTATGAATCCACGTGAGCTGGTAGCGAAGCCCACTACCGGCCACTGGGATAGTGTCCCCTACCAGTCTTCCCACGTTTGCGGCGGCTTTGTGATGGGTGCCGATCCCAGCACCAGTTCGGTGAATAAACACCTTCAGGTCTGGGATGTGCCAAACCTGTTTGTGGTCGGCGCCTCCGCCTTCCCGCAGAACCCGGGCTATAACCCCACGGGCACCGTCGGCGCGCTGGCCTTTAAGGCGGCTTATGACATCCGTAACTATTACCTCAAACGTCCCGGGGAGATGATTACCGCATGAAAAAGCGCACATTACTCGCACTTGCTGCGATTTCTCTCTCTGCCGTCACCGTTTCTCAGGCTTTTGCCCAGCCGGAGTACGATCAGGTGGCACGCGGCCGCTACATCGCCACGCTCGGCGACTGCACAGCCTGTCATACCGCCGATCCTGAGAAACCTTTCGCGGGCGGTATTCGCCTGAATACGCCGTTTGGTACGCTGGTTGGGGCGAATATCACGCCGGATCGCGAGACCGGCATCGGCAGCTGGACCTTTGACGATTTCCAGCGCGCCATGTCGGAAGGCGTGGGTCATAACGGCAAGCGGCTTTACGGCGCCATGCCCTTTACCGCCTACACCAAAGTGACCCGTAAAGATAACGAAGATTTATGGGCCTGGCTGCAGACCCTCCAGCCCGTTCATCAGAAAGTCGAAACGAACCAGCTGCCCTTCCCTTTCAATGTCCGCACCAGCCTTATCGTCTGGAACTGGATCAACTTTGACAAGGGCGAGTTTAAGCCGGATATGAGCAAGTCAGCAGAGTGGAACCGGGGGGCTTACCTGGTGGAGGCGCTGGGCCACTGCGGCACCTGCCATACGCCGAAAAACCTGCTGGGCGGCGATAAGAACAGCCAGTTTGTTTCCGGTGCGGTGGTCGAGGGATGGTGGGCGCCCGATCTGACCAGCAACGCGCATACCGGGCTGGGCAAGTGGACGCAGAAGGATATTGTCACCTATCTGCGCACCGGCATGAACCGCTATGACATCGCTTCCGGCCCGATGGCAGACGCGGTGAAACACTCCACGCAGTACTGGCGAGACGAGGATCTCAATGCGGTGGCGACTTATCTCAAAGCAATGCCAGCACGAGAGGACGATAAGCCCGCCCCACTCTCCGCCAGCGATCAACGGATGCAAACCGGCGCGCTTATTTATGAAACCAAATGCTCAGCCTGCCATGCACCACAAGGTCAGGGCGTTGAGCATATCTTCCCGCGCCTGGCGGGCAACCCGCTGGTTAATGCTCCGCAGGCCACCTCGCTAATCCATGTTGTGACCGCTGGCAGCCGCGGCGTGGATACCGATGCCCGCCCGACCGCACCGGCCATGCCCTCTTTCGAGGGGACGCTTAGCGATGAAGAGATGGCAGACGCCATCACTTATATTCGCAACAGCTGGGGGAATGCAGCGTCGCCGGTCAGCGCCAGCGACGTTAAAGATCTGAAAGAGGAACTGCGTAAGTAAGTTTACTGTACGATCTCTCCCTCTCCGCTGGAGGGGGAGAGTGCCCACCTTACTCTGGTTTATTGACCGGTATAAAGAGTTCAATATCCCATTCACCGCTCTCCGTCCCGTCATTCAGATAGTGATCAAAACAGGGCCCTTCTGCCATGACATAGCCACTGGCAGGCAGCCAGTCATCAAAGAACTGATACCAGGGCTTCGTGAAATCGTCATCAGTAACATGGACTCGCACCATGGCGTAGGTCCCGGCCGGCAACTCGGTTATGGACACCCCCTCACTCTCCTCCGGCAGTTCGAAATCTGACGGTACGCCAATCGCCGTATCAATTTCGAGCTGTTCTGCGGGCACCTGACGGGGATTGCCGTGATAAACGCTCATCCATGGCCCGACAAGCTGGTGCTTGTCCGTCCATGCGGCGAGTTTGTCATAACCCTGTGGCGCGGTCTCTTCAAATGGACCAACGAGATGGAAACCGGCGACGTGGCTGGCTTCTCGCTGCACTAATTCGATATTCATCTGCATACTCCTGAATGAGGATAAGGGTGAAAAATAGAGGTACAGGGCGACAGGTTCGAACTTCAAACGGTAATGATTCTATTGCGCGCGACCGCCTGCAAAAGAGGCGTTAACGCTGACTGGGTAAGCCCGGCCTGTAATGAAAGGAGCCTGTTAGTAACCTCTACGCTTGCTGTATAGGTTAGTAGAAAAAACGGGGTGATGGTGGGCAGGGGACTGTTACAGACTGAGAATGTAAGCAGGGGAATCATAGGGTAAGGCTGATGGGTGAAGGATATGATATGGCCGCCTCCATTGGAATGGCGGGCCATCATATTCAATCAGCCTCGACGCGGAAGGGTAATGGACAAAGAATGCTTCAGGCGCAAGAGGGGATCACCGTTAGCTGTTGCAGGTGACGGGGATCCTATATCAGTATCCTTCGTTATTCGGATTAACGAGCTGGTAGCTTCGCTCTCCCCCACCACACCCTATGTATTCCCGTACAGGGGCAGGTTATGCACAAAATCAGCCGGACTAAACTTGTGGCGGCCTCGCTCACTTATCCTGATGCTTGCCCTGAATACTACTGCTATAGCGGATTTTCGTGTTTAGCAATCCTATATTCTTAAGATTGATTCTTATCTTTGACTAAGAAATCAGAATCGCCTGACACAGTGTGCTTTCGGATAGAGAATGAGCTGTAAATCTTTATGATAGTAAAATAGGAGATAGTCATCAGAATGGATGTGTAAAGTACGGCCTGAAGCGGATCTTTAAGCTGTAACTTAACGCCAAATGCCAGGAGGATTGTGGGAACCATAACCTTCAGTATCTGCTCCGTCCCACAAAGAACGAGACTATTTCTGCCAAGATCTCTTATTGCCTTTATATTAATAAAGTATGCTAATGCAATGCTCGGCAAAAACATAAAGCAAGTCACGAAGAAGTAAATTAAATATCTTAACTCGGGGGATTGCACGCCTTTGAATTTAGAGAACGTACCATATTGATAAGAATAAGCGAAGTATGCAAATGAAAGCATCACAATAAAGGTTATTAACCCTCGCATCTTTCCTTCGTAAGCTACAGACCATTCTTTTTTAACTTTATTAGAAACTAAAACACCAAAGGAAAAGTAGCTTAAGTAATGGAGGGCACTATCAACATTGAAAATCATTGATGGCATTTTCGTGGCCCACACAGGTGTAAGACAATAAGCAACAAGTGATATAATAAAAATATAAAATGCATTTTTAATCAGTACATTTGCCACCGTATAATATACGATAACCATGAACAGGCAGGGCAGGAACCACAAAGATGTTATTGGAACTTGATTACGTATTCCCATAGCAGCTTTTATCAACATGTCATGAAGTCTTTCTGGCGGCAGGTTCCATTTTAACGCATATACAGCTATTCCTATAACAGAAAAGACGGCGTAAGGTATGATTATTTTTATAAATGATTTTATTATTTTCTGTAAACCTGCAGCCAGGTCAGAGCTTCTGTTATAAAAAAGACCTGACATAAAAAAGAAAAGCGGAACATGGAAAGAAAAAACAAAAGGATAAAGCTTATCGCCTACTGCCCCAAGATGCCCCAGGTAGATATAGAACATCCCGATAAATTTAAGATTATCAATCCATTCAATTCTGGGACCACTCGATTTTTCCATTTTACTTTCCAGAAGTATATTTACATGATGCTTTTAATCTTTACACTTTTTTTACCTAAAATCAACAATGTCAACATGAGTGTTTCATCAGGGAAAATACCATCAAGACATCTTCAGCATCGTGTCAGTTATGTCAGCGTTTTTCATGCATGCACCAGTTCTATTGAACAACCTCATTATGTGATTCCCAAGGATCAGAGCGGCGATAGCAAGGTTTGATACGGTTTTACTGCAAAAGTAAGCGCTACGGATGAATTGGTGAGGTATGAGGTGCCAACAAAAGGAGGCCAGAGATCTTTGCATCAGCAGCATTGATCGTGTTGGTAAAGCAATACTCCTTGAAATAAACACCATATTACCCAGGAATGTCTGTTTTTATGATTGCCGGAGATGCTCCTGACCCCTCTGTTGGTATCCATGTACTGGACTCTTCATAGCGATCCATTATCCCCATACTGTTTCCTGCATAATACAGTATTAAAATGCGGGTCTTTTCCATTGTCCTTCATATCCGCAGATCGGCAATAACAGACCTGGCATCCGTCAGGCTTACAGCCGGATACCGGCCAGGGCCAGGCCGCTGAACTGAGCTGTCCTGTGCTATCTGTAGCGGTATTGAAAGGTGATAACCCCTTTCGGTGAAATTCGCACGCCAGGTCCGTTGGTATCTGCCACTTCTGGACTTCCTGAATATGGTTTACCATGTAAGGTACGGAGTTGAGTCGTGTAGACGGCCATAATCCTCTTCTGTACGCGTGGTTTCAGAGATTCTGTATCCGCGTTGTACGCAATACTGCATAGACTAAAGTGAACACCTACAAACTCAAACACTAGTGAACGTAGAAGGCCGTAAGCATTAAATTGAGCACTGCGTTTTCAGGAAGTTAACGAACAGAAGTGAACAGAGAAAAACAGTGAAAGACAAATCAGTACAACCTACGTTCCTTTTCCATGACTATGAGACCTTTGGCAAAAGCCCGTCGCTGGACAGGCCTGCGCAGTTCGCCGGGATCCGTACGGATATGGACTTCAACATTATCGGTGAGCCGGAAGTTTTCTACTGCCGCCCTGCGGATGACTACCTGCCGCAGCCGGAAGCGGTGATGATCACCGGCATTACGCCGCAGCTGGCCCAGGCGAAAGGCCTCAGCGAGGCGGCGTTCACCCAGCGCATTCATCAGCTTTTCAGCGAACCCAACACCTGCATTGTCGGCTATAACAACGTGCGCTTCGACGATGAGGTGACGCGGAATCTCCTTTACCGCAACTTTTACGATCCTTATGGCTGGAGCTGGCAGAACGGCAACAGCCGCTGGGATCTGCTGGATGTGATGCGCGCCTGTTACGCGCTGCGACCGGAAGGCATTGAATGGCCGGAAAATGACGAGGGCTTTCCCAGCTTCCGCCTGGAGCATCTGACCAAAGCCAACGGCGTGGCTCATGAAAATGCGCACGATGCAATGTCTGACGTCTATGCCACCATCGCGATGGCGAAGCTGGTCAAGGAAAAGCAGCCGCGGCTGTATGATTTTCTTTTCAGCCACCGCAATAAGCAAAAGATCGCCGCGCTGATTGATATCCCGCAAATGAAACCGCTGGTGCATATTTCCGGCATGTTTGGCGCATTTCGCGGTAATACCAGCTGGATTGCGCCGCTGGCCTGGCACCCGGTAAATAAAAATGCGCTTATTGCCTGCGACCTTGCGGGTGATATTGCCCCGCTGCTGGCGCTTGATGCCGATCGGCTGCGCGAGCGGCTTTATACCCGTCGTGAAGATTTAGGCGGGGAATCCGCCGTGCCGGTGAAGCTGGTCCACATTAATAAATGTCCTGTTGTAGCGCCCGCCAGCACGCTGCGGCCAGAAGATGCGGCGAGACTGAGCATCGATCGTCAGCACTGCCTGGATAATCTTGCCCTGCTGCGCCAGCATCCCGAGATCCGCGAAAAGGTCGTCGCCCTGTTCGCCGAGGCAGAACCTTTCAGCCCTTCAGAGGATGTCGATGCGCAGCTCTATGACGGCTTCTTCAGCGACGCCGACCGTGCAGCGATGAAGATTATTCTGCAAACGGCGCCGGCGCATCTCCCCGCGCTGGATCTGACGTTTAATGACGCGCGCATCGAAAAGCTGCTGTTCCGCTACCGGGCGCGCAACTTCCCCGGCACGCTGGATGAAGCCGAGCAGAACCGCTGGTTACAGCATCGCCGTGAAGCGCTGAACCCTGAACGCGTGCAGGGATATGTTCAGGAACTGGAAAGCCTGTTTGCTCAGTATGAAGGGGACCAGGCTAAGATGAACCAGCTCAAGGCGCTGTTTGATTATGCGCGTGAACTGGTTTCTTAAGAAGATAGCTCTGTGTCCGCTCCGGCCTTGCACAGAGAGACAGCCAGCAAAAAGGGCGCCGTAGCGCCCTTTTTTCTTCACCGTTCTGTTCAGATCAGCTTTTCGTTACACTGCGGCACCGGATTACGGAAGCTGCGGGTGACGAACGCCAGATAAATCAGGCCAATCGTGCCCCAGACCAGACCCAGAATCATCGAACTCTCTTCCAGGTTAATCCACAAAGCGCCCACCGTCAGCGCACCGCACAGCGGTAACAGCAGAAAGTTGATGTTATCTTTCAGCGTCTTGTTGCGCTTTTCACGCACCCAGAACTGCGAAATCACCGACAGGTTCACGAAGGTGAAGGCCACCAGCGCACCAAAGTTAATCAGCGCCGTCGCGGTCACCAGATCGAAGGTGACGGATGAGAGGGCTATTACGCCGACCAGCAGCACGTTCAGCGCCGGGGTCCGCCACTTCGGATGAATGTAGCCGAAGAAACGCTCCGGGAATACGCCATCACGGCCCATCACATACATCAGGCGGGACACGCCAGCGTGCGCCGCCATGCCGGAAGCCAGCACGGTCACGCAGGAGAAAATCAGAATGCCGAACTGGAAGGCTTTGCCTGCCACGTAAAGCATGATTTCTGGCTGAGAAGCGTCCGGATCCTTAAAGCGGGAAATGTCCGGAAAGTAAAGCTGCAGGAAGTAAGAGACCACGACGAAGATCACGCCGCCAAACAGGGCGGTCAGGAAGATCGCTTTCGGGATCACGCGTTCCGCATCTTTCGTCTCTTCCGACAGCGAGCTGATACCGTCAAAGCCGAGGAACGAGAAGCAGAGAATAGTCGCCCCGGTAATCATCGGCACAACATGCGCATCTTCAGACCAGAAAGGCTGGCTGCTCACCAGAGTACCGGCACCTTCACCATGCGCCACGCCATAGATGACCATACCCATAATGACGACCATCACGGCGACCTGAAGCACCACGATCACGCTGTTAAAATTGGCCACCGTTTTAATGCCCTTCAGATTAGAAAGGGTCATAAAGCCGACCAGCATGAAGACAAAGATCCACGATGGGATCCCCGGCACCAGGGCTTCAAAATAGATTTTAGCCAGCAGGATGTTAATCATCGGCATGAACAGATAGTCCAGCAGCGATGACCAGCCGACCATGAAACCGACGTGCGGACTGATCGCCTTCTGGGCATAGGTATAGGCGGAACCGGCTGACGGGAAGCGGCGAACCAGCTTACCGTAGCTCAGGGCGGTAAATAATATCGCCACCAGCGCAAAGGCGTATGCCGTGGCAACGTGACCGTTGGTCAGCCCGGAAACAATACCAAAGGTATCGAACAGGGTCATAGGCTGCATATAGGCAAGACCCATCATCACCACGGGCAGAAGGGTGAGTGATTTTTTCAGATGCGCGCGCGGCTGGCCCGCAGGAGTCTGGTGATTAAGCGACATGATTCAGCCTCCCCATAGCGTCAACCTTTCTGGGCTGAACCACAGGGAAACTTCGCGTCATGCGATAGTTTTTCATGAGGGGGGGAACGGACTGACAGGCGGGAGTGAATGCAAAGCCTGACATGGCGCCGTAGTCATCGCGCTGGCGGGTGCCGGCGCGAGCCGGAGTAAATAAGTGCTGCCCCATTGTTCTTATTCCTCAACATGACACGTTCGTGCGTGTTTAAAGTGTGTGTATCTATCCGGTTTTAGACCGGCCTCTTGAATGCGATAAGGTTTCTGCAAAAAAATAACCGGCGCGGATAGCGTCGGTTAATAGCGTCATTTTGCAGGGCGCGTATTTTGCACTACCCGCAGGGAAGAAGACAAGCGTTTCAGGCCTTCCATCACAATTTCTTTGCTGGCCGTAAGCGGAATAAGAAAACGAATCACATTTCCACGCACGCCGCAGGAGAGCAAAATCAGCCCCTGCCGGCCAGCCTCCTGCACCAGCGCCTGGGTGATTGCCTTATCGGGCCTGCTGCCGTCGCCCGCCTCGACCAGCTCTATCGCCACCATCGCCCCGACCCCGCGCACCTCGCCAATAGCGTCAAACTCTTCCGCCATCTGTCGCAGCGCCGTCATCAGCCATTCCCCCTGCTGCACTGCCCGCTGGTTTAACTGCTCATCGTCAATCAGCTGCACAACTGCCAGCGCGGCGGCAATACTGACAGGCGATCCGGCATAGGTGCCGCCTAATCCCCCGGCCTGCGCGCGCGCCATCAGCGATTTTCGCCCCACGACCGCAGAGAGAGGAAAGCCTCCCGCAAGGCTTTTCGCCATCGTCACGATGTCCGGTTCCACACCGCTGTGCTCTATGGCAAAAGTTTTCCCGGTCCGGCAGAAGCCGCTCTGTATTTCATCGGCGATCAGGACAATCCCGTGCTCGCTGCAAACAGCGCGCAGCTGCTGTAGAAAGCTGGCAGGCGCGGCATAAAAGCCCCCTTCTCCCTGGACCGGCTCAATAATGATGGCCGCCACATCGTCAGGGGAGACGTCAGCGGCAAATATTCCCTGTAGCGCAGCCAGCGACTGAGATTCACTGATGCCGAGATAGCTACAGGGATAAGGCGCATGAAATATCCCACCGGGAAAAGGACCGTAGCCTTTTTTATAGGGCTGGACTTTTCCGGTCAGCGCCATGCCCAGCAGGGTCCGGCCGTGAAAGCCGCCGCGAAAGGCGATGACGCCGCTGCGCCCCGTGGCGATCCTCGCGATCTTAATGGCATTTTCCACCGCTTCCGCGCCGGTGGTCATCAGCAGCGTCTGGGTGGGTTCGCCGATCGGCACCCGTTCATTCAGCCGTTCGGCCAGTTCTATGTAGCTACCGTAGGGCGTGACCTGAAAACAGGGATGGGTAAAGCATTCCAGTTGCGCTGCTACCGCCCGGATGACTTCAGGATGGTTATGTCCGGTGTTGACGACCGCAATGCCGGAAGCGAAATCGATATAGTGTTTCCCCTCCACGTCCCAGATTTCCGCATTAAGCGCTTTTGCTACGTAAACCTGAAGTGAGTTCCCAACGCCCGCCGTGACCGCCGTTTCACGCCGCTGCTGCCACTGCTGATTAGTCTGACTCATCTTGCGCCCCCTCAGGCGTTTTTCAGCATCCAGTCGATTTCCGTTGCGGTAATCAGACGTTCAAAGTGCATCAGCTCATAATGTTTACAGCTGTGCCAGACGTAGGCGAAACGGCCACCCAGCAGCTGTTGCAGCGCCGCGCTTTGTTCAAATTCGCATAGCGCATCACTCTGACGAACCGGCAGGGGATTCCCTACCGCTTCATGGCCGTTGCCCTGTACCGCAGACGGCAGAGGTAACGGATTATCCAGACCGTGCAGTATCCCGGCCAGGACGGCCGCCACGACCAGATAAGGATTAGCGTCGGCGCCCGCAACGCGATATTCGATGCGGTGATTTTCACGCTCGCCACAGGGAATGCGTAGCGCAACGGTACGGTTATTGTGCCCCCAGGAAGCCTGTAGCGGCACAAAAGCATCGGGAAGGAATCGGCGGTAGGCGTTTACGTTTGGCGCCAGCAGCGCCATTGAGGCGGGCATCAGGTCGATCATCCCGGCCAGCGAGCGCTTAAGCAAAGGGGAGTCGCTGCCGTCATCACCGGCGAATGCGTTGTGGTCGGCGGCGTCCAGCATGCTGATATGAATATGCATGCCGCTTCCTGCATACTCTTCATAGGGTTTGGCCATAAAGGTGGCGTTCATCCCATGATTCTCTGCCACCTGTCGTACCAGCCGCTTAAGCTGCACCGCATGGTCGCAGGCGTTCAGCACGTTACGGGTATGGTGCAGGTTGATTTCAAACTGTCCCGGTGAGGCTTCCGCCAGGGCGCCATCGGCAGGAATGCCCTGTCGCCTGGCGAGTTCGTCGATATCGCTTAGCACTTCCGCAAAATGGTCGAGATTATCAACCGAGTAAACCTGACTTTGCCGGTTTCGCTCATCGCTACCCGGTGCGCAGGGCGGCTGAATAAAGCCGTCGGCATCGCGCTTTTTATCCACCAGATAGAACTCCAGCTCTACCGCTACCACCGGAAATAACCCTCTGTTACGCAGCTGCTGCCAGAGATGGTTAAGGACATTACGGGGTTCAACGTCAAAGGGAGTACCATCTTGATTACGCATGGTCAGAAGAATCTGCGCCAGGTTATCCGGATCGGCTGCGGAGGGAATGAGCGAGCCTTCTACCGGGACACAAATGTTATCGGGTTCACCCAGCGCCTGGCCGAGGCCAGCTTCTTCAACCGTATTACCGAGGATGTCCATGGCAAAGACAGAGGCGGGAAAATAGCAGCCTTTTTCCAGTTTCTTCAGGTTGGTAATGGGGATGCGTTTTCCCCGAAAGACGCCGTTGAGATCGTTAAGCAGAATATCGACAAATTGCGTTTGAGGATGGCGTTCCAGATAAGCGCTGACTTCTTGCTGGAACGCGCTGGTTCGTTTCTCTTCACTGTGCCGCGTGAAGTCTTCCACTTCGACAAGATTGGTCATCATACCACCCGCCTTCGTTCAGTCACTGAGCGTTGCTCAAAATAACAGCCACATTTCTAACATAGCGCCAACATTTGGCTTAATCAAATGCAACATTGAACTTTATCTGACCGCTAAATCCGTTTGAAAATTGAGCAGGTGATTGCTAAGTTGTAAATATATTGGACAAAACAGCGCCGTTTGCGCTTTCTGCGGTAGATATAGTTGACACGCTGGCAGGATGAAAATGGGCAATATATTGAACAAGCCGTTGATTGGCGTGGTGATGTGCCAGATTACTCATGACGGTCATCCGGCGCAGATGGTGCATAACAAATATCTGGATGCGGTGATGCTGGCGGGCGGGATACCTCTGGCGCTGCCGCATAACTTATCTTCTTTGCCTTCCCTGCCGGAGCAGATGCTTGACTCACTGCAAGGTGTGTTGCTGACCGGCAGCTCAAGTAATATTGAACCGCATCATTACGGCGACACCGCGGCGGGAGACGATGCCGACCCGGGGCGCGACCGGCTGGCCTTTGCCCTGACCGAAGCCGCTCTTCACCGGCAGTTACCGCTGTTGGGCATTTGTCGTGGTCTTCAGGAGCTTGTGGTTGCCACGGGCGGCAGCCTTCACCCGCGACTCCACCATGTACCCGGCTTTCAGGAGCATCGTGAAAATGCCAGCCAGCCCCTTAGTGAACGCTATGCCCCCGTTCATGATATTCATATTCAACCCGGTGGGCTGCTGGCAGAGCTGGCAGAAGGCCGGCAGGGGTTCAGCGTTAATTCGCTGCATCAGCAGGGGATCCGCTCGCTGGGCGCCCGGCTTCGCATCGAAGCGCTGGCCGGTGATGGCCTGCCGGAAGCCGTCAGCCTGCGGGACCACCCTTTTGCGCTGGCGGTGCAGTGGCATCCCGAATGGCAGAGCGAGAGCGCTCCGCTTTCGCGTCAGCTCTTCGGAGGATTTATCCAGGCCTGCCAAAGGCAACGAAAGGAAACAGGGTTATGACTGATACCACACTGGCTCCGGGTCGGCGGTTGTCCACTATCCGCCAGCAGATGGGATTATCGCAGCGGCGTGTTGCGGAGCTTGCCGGTCTGACGCACAGCGCCATCAGCACCATTGAGCAGGATAAGGTCAGCCCTGCGGTGAGCACGCTGCAAAAACTGCTGAAGGTGTACGGGCTGTCGCTTTCTGAGTTTTTCTCAGAACCGACAAGGGTCAAAACGCCTGAAGTGGTCGTTGAGGCGGAAGATCTGATTGATATCGGCGGTCAGGGCGTCTCGCTGCGGCTGATTCATAACGGTAATCCAGAGCGGACGCTGGCGATGCTGCTGGAAACCTACGAACCCGGTGCGACAACCGGGGAAAAAATCCGGCATCCGGGAGAGGAGACCGGTACGCTTCTTGAAGGACAAATCACGCTGACTATTAATGGCGAGAGTTACCATCTCCACGCCGGGCAGAGTTACGTTATAAATACCGGCCATCCTCACAGCTTTACTAACGCCTCAACGCAGCCGTGCCGCATTGTCAGTGCGCATACACCGGCAACGTTCTGATTAGCCCCTAGCCACCTTCTCTGCTGACAGGCGTTCAGCGTCCGGGGAGAGGATTCCATTCAGGAGGAAGTGATGGATTATGTGAAAAATTACTACACCGCCACGGCGAATCCTCATGCTCCCTGGCCGCAGCTTAACGACAGCATTCAGTGCGACGTTTGCGTGATTGGCGGCGGGTTTACCGGCCTCTCCTCTGCACTCTATCTGACTGAGGCGGGCTATGATGTGGTGCTGCTGGAGGCTGCCCGCATCGGCTATGGTGCCAGCGGCCGTAACGGCGGCCAGGTCGTTAACTCCTACAGCCGCGACGTCGATGTGATTGAGCAGCGCTACGGCAAAGAAATTGCCCAGCTGCTGGGCAGCATGATGTTCGAAGGCGCGGGCGTTATCCGCGACCGCATCGATCGCTACGCCATCGCCTGCGACTACCGTGCGGGCGGCATCTTTGCGGCGCTGAACAAGCGCCAGTTTCAGCATCTTAAAGCGCAGCATGCGCGCTGGCAGGCGTACGGAAATCATGAGACGGAGCTACTGGGCGAGGCGGGTATCCGGCGCGAAGTTGGCAGCGATCGCTACGTTGGCGGCCTGCTGGATCATCGCGGCGGTCATCTTCATCCGCTGAACCTGGCGCTGGGTGAAGCAGAAGCGATCCGCCGCCACGGAGGACGCATCTACGAAAGGTCGCCGGTAACCTCGGTCAGCTATGGTGCGCCGCACCAGATCCAGACGGCGCAGGGCAACGTTGCTGCAAAATATGTTATTTTCGCCGGTAATGCCTATCTTGCGCCGCATCTTGAACCCAGGCTGACCCGACTGAGCATTCCCTGCGGCTCACAGATCGTGACCAGTGAGCCGCTGTCAGCCGATAAAGCGCTGGCGCTGCTGCCTAATAACTACTGCGTGGAGGATTGTAACTATCTGCTGGATTACTTCCGCCTGACCGCCGATAACCGTCTTCTCTACGGCGGCGGCGTCATCTACGGGGCGAAGGAGCCGGATGATATCGCCGCGCTGATCCGGCCAAAACTGCTGAAAACATTCCCACAGCTGGCGGGCATCGCCTTCGATTACGCCTGGAGCGGCAATTTTCTGCTGACGCTCTCCCGCATGCCGCAAATCGGCCGGCTGGAGAACGGCGTTTATTATGTTCAGGGCGACAGCGGCCATGGCGTCACCTTTACGCATCTGGCCGGGAAGCTGGTGTCGGAAGCGATGGGCGGCCGCCCTGAACGCTTTGATGCCTTTGCAAAACTGCCGCATCAGCCCTTTCCCGGCGGTCGCCGTCTCAGCGTGCCGTTAACGGCGATTGGCGCGGCATGGTATTCACTGCGGGACAGGCTGGGGGTATAACGCCAGCCTTCCTCACCGGCGAACGCGGGCGTCGCTAAAGCAGCGGCATCCGGGCAGGATCGGCATAGCGGTATTCAAATCCCAGGTCTTTGCAAATCTGACTGCCGTCGACAATCTTCCCTTTATCCTCGCCCTCTTCCGGCTGGAATGTGGGCGGCGTCAGCTCAAGCTGGCGCGCTACCGCAGGATAGTATTCGCTGCGTGCAGGATGCTCTGGTGCGCTCAGGTTATAAATATGCCCCCCTTCAGGCGTCTCCAGCAGCAGCGTAATCGCTCCGATAACATCCTCAAGATGCACCAGATTCACGCCGTGCGAGCCGTTAGCCAGATCGCGTTTCCCGGCCAGAAAACGGCCAGGATGACGTTCCGGCCCCACCAGCCCGGAGAGCCTCAGGATATCAACGGAGGTACCGGGAAGCTGGTGTAGCCACTCTTCCAGCTCCTTCAACGTTTTGCCGGCAACGGTCACTGGCTCAAGCGGACTCTCTTCCTTCATCACGCCCGAGCCGCTGCCATAGACCGAGGTAGAGCTGGTGAATATAATCCTCGGCACAGCGTACGAGAGCGCACTGTCCACAATCTGCTGCACGGCAAGAAGGTAATTATCGCCTCCTTCCGCCGTCCGGCTGGCGGGGAGCGTTACGATCAGGGCATCTACCTTCATTAACGCTTCAAGATCGTCAGCGTCGCATTCCAGCTCGGGAGTCAGCGTCAACAGGTAGCCTTCGATGCCGCACATGCGGGCGGCATCCACGCCATCCTGCGTGGTTTTGCTGCCCACGACCTGCCATCCGCGCGCCTTCAGGGAAAGCCCCAGCGGCATTCCAAGCCAGCCTAACCCTACAATCGCCACTTTTTTCATGCCGTCCATCCTTTGCTTATCCAACGTCAATCCCTCTAAGCTACGTCAGGCCAGCGCCAGTGACAATCCGTCAGCGCCGTTTATCTTTCCTCACCGAAAAAAAGGGTTGCGCACGTCCGCTATCCCGGTTAGGTTATTGCTTACGAAATGAATATACATTCATCCAAGAGAATTTTATGACACGCGTTCAGTTCAACCATCATCATCACCATCACCCTGACTAGTCTTTCAGGCGATGTGTGCTGGAAGACATTCAGGATCTTCCAGTGGTGCAGAACGCAAGAGAGCCCCCGGAAGATCGTCTTCCGGGGGCTTTTTTTTTGGACGCGAGTCCGGCCCAGATTAGGTTGAATGCGGATAAACAGACGTCGAAGCAGACAGGCAAAGAGGATAAGTACCGATGTTAGATAACACACGTTTACGCATAGCTATGCAGAAATCCGGCCGTTTAAGCGATGAATCACGCGAATTGCTGGCCCGCTGCGGCATTAAAATTAACCTGCAACAGCAGCGTCTGATTGCCTTCGCAGAAAATATGCCCATCGATATTCTGCGCGTGCGCGACGACGATATCCCCGGTCTGGTGATGGACGGCGTGGTGGATCTGGGCATTATCGGTGAGAACGTGCTGGAAGAGGAGCTGCTTAACCGCCGCGCCCAGGGTGAAGATCCCCGCTATCTCACCCTGCGTCGTCTCGATTTCGGCGGCTGCCGCCTCTCGCTGGCAATGCCGGTCGATGATGAATATACCGGTCCGCAGTGTCTGCAAAACGCCCGCATCGCCACTTCTTATCCTCACCTGCTAAAGCAGTATCTCGACAAACAGGGTATTGCGTTTAAATCCTGCCTGCTAAACGGCTCCGTCGAAGTAGCGCCACGCGCTGGTCTGGCCGATGCCATCTGCGATCTGGTTTCAACCGGTGCCACCCTGGAGGCCAATGGCCTGCGTGAAGTCGATGTGATTTACCGCTCCAAAGCCTGCCTTATTCAGCGCGACGGCGAGATGCCGGGCACCAAGCAGGAGCTGATTGATAAGCTGATGACCCGCATTCAGGGCGTCATCCAGGCACGCGAATCCAAATACATCATGCTGCACGCGCCAAGCGAGAAGCTGGAAGACATTATCTCCCTTCTACCCGGCGCTGAACGTCCGACCGTCCTGCCGCTGGCGGGTGACAAGAGCCGCGTGGCTATGCACATGGTCAGCAGCGAAACTCTCTTCTGGGAAACCATGGAGAAGCTGAAGGCGCTGGGCGCCAGCTCCATTCTCGTGCTGCCTATTGAGAAGATGATGGAGTAACAATCAATGGCAAACTTCGCGACCCCCATCGACTGGCAGACCTGCGGCGCAGAGGAACAGCAAAGGCTGCTGACCCGCCCGGCTATCTCTGCCTCAGAAAACATAACCCTCACCGTACGCGCCATTCTGGATCGGGTGAAGGCGGAAGGTGATGACGCGCTGCGTTACTACAGCGCCACCTTTGATAAAACGCAGGTGGATGCGCTTAAAGTTACTGATGCACAGATAGAAGCCGCATCTGCCCGCCTGAGCGATGAACTTAAGCAGGCGATGGCCGTCGCCGTCAGCAATATTGAGACCTTCCACGTCGCACAAACGCTGCCGCCCGTCGATATCGAAACGCAGCCCGGCGTACGCTGCCAGCAGATTACCCGGCCGGTTGACGCGGTCGGCCTCTATATTCCGGGCGGTTCTGCGCCACTATTTTCAACGGTGCTGATGCTCGCCACGCCGGCGCGAATCGCAGGCTGCCGGCGCGTGGTGCTCTGCTCGCCGCCGCCGGTTGCTGACGAAATCCTCTATGCGGCGAAGCTGTGTGGGGTGAAGGAAGTGTTCCAGGTGGGCGGCGCGCAGGCCATCGCCGCGCTCGCGCTGGGGACGGCGTCCGTACCGAAAGTCGATAAAATTTTCGGTCCGGGCAACGCTTACGTGACCGAGGCCAAGCGCCAGGTCAGCCAGCGTCTGGACGGCGCCGCCATCGATATGCCAGCGGGTCCTTCAGAAGTGCTGGTGATTGCCGATGCCGGCGCGACGCCCGATTTTGTCGCCTCCGATCTGCTATCCCAGGCGGAACACGGGCCGGATTCGCAGGTTATCCTGCTGACGCCTTCGGCAGAGATGGCTACGGCCGTTGCTGCGGCGGTGGAGAATCAGCTTGCGGCGCTACCCCGGGCAGCAACCGCCCGTCAGGCGCTGGCGAGCAGCCGCCTGATCGTCACCCGGGATATCGCGCAGTGCGTGGAGATCAGCAACCGCTACGGGCCTGAGCATCTGATTATTCAGACCCGCAACGCCCGGGAACTGATTGACAGCATTACCAACGCCGGTTCGGTCTTCCTCGGTGACTGGTCTCCGGAATCGGCCGGGGATTACGCTTCCGGCACCAACCACGTGCTGCCCACTTATGGCTACACGTCAACCTGCTCAAGCCTGGGGCTGGCCGATTTTCAGAAGCGTATGACCGTGCAGGAGCTGACAAAGCAGGGCTTTATGGGACTGGCATCTACCATTGAAATACTGGCGGCGGCAGAGCAGCTGACCGCGCATAAAAATGCCGTCACGCTGCGCGTTGACGCGCTCCGGGAGGATTGATGAGCAGCAAAATTGAAGCGCTGGCCCGCGCCAATGTTCGTGCGTTAACGCCCTACCAGTCCGCCCGCCGGCTGGGCGGCAACGGCGACGTCTGGCTGAACGCTAATGAATATCCGCTGGCGGTGCCGTTCGATCTCAGCCAGCAGACGCTGAACCGCTATCCGGAGTGTCAGCCTAAAGAGCTTATCGCCCGCTATGCCGCCTATGCCGGTCTGGCGACGGAGCAGGTGCTGGTGAGCCGTGGCGCCGATGAGGGCATTGAGCTGTTGATCCGGGCCTTTTGCGAACCGGGCAAAGATGCGGTGCTGTTCTGCCCGCCCACCTACGGGATGTACAGCGTCAGCGCTGAAACCTTTGGCGTGGAATATCGCACGGTTGCAGCGCGTGACAACTGGCAGCTCAACCTACCTGCGATTGCAGACAAGCTTGACGGCGTTAAGGTGATTTACGTCTGTAGCCCCAATAATCCGACCGGCAATCTGGTGAATCCCGACGATCTCCGCCAGCTTCTGGAGATGACCCGCGACAAAGCGCTGGTGGTGGCGGATGAGGCATACATTGAGTTCTGCCCGGAAGCGACGCTCACCGGCTGGCTGGCGGAATATCCGCACCTCGTGGTGCTGCGCACGCTGTCCAAAGCTTTCGCGCTGGCGGGCCTGCGCTGCGGCTTTACGCTGGCTAATGCCGACGTCATTGCGCTGTTAATGAAGGTCATCGCGCCCTATCCGCTCTCGACGCCGGTTGCCGACATCGCGACCCAGGCGCTGAGCGAGCAGGGCCTGACGCTGATGAAACAGCACGTCAGCGAAACTATCGCCACCCGTGAATGGCTGACGGAGGAACTTCGTCAGTGTGCCTGCGTGGAGACCGTATTCGCGAGCCAGACTAACTACCTTCTTGTCCGCTTCACCGCTGCCAGTGAGGTCTTTAAATCGCTGTGGGATCGGGGCATTATTCTGCGGGACCAGAATAAGCAGCAGGGGCTTTCCGGCTGTCTGCGCATCTCAATTGGCACCCGTGAAGAGAGCGAACGCCTAATCAGCGCGCTGAAAACCTTACCCGGCACGTCCGTTTCCATGGAGCAAGCATGAGCCAGAAAGTTCTTTTTATCGATCGTGACGGCACGATTATCGCCGAGCCACCGGAAGATTTTCAGGTGGACAGCCTGAGCAAGCTGGCCTTTGAGCCGGATGTGATCCCTGCCCTGCTGGCGCTGCAGACCGCAGGTTACCGCCTGGTGATGATCACCAATCAGGACGGACTGGGCAGCAGCAGCTTCCCTCAGGCGGACTTTGATGGCCCGCATAACCTGATGATGCAGATACTGAGTTCACAGGGCGTAAAATTTGACGATGTCCTGATTTGCCCGCATCTGCCCGAGGATAACTGCCTCTGCCGTAAGCCTGGCACCAAAATGGTGGAAACCTGGCTGGCAGAGGGCGTACTGGATACCATCAACAGCTATGTGATTGGCGATCGCCTCACGGACGTACAGCTGGCGAACAATATGGGAATCGGCGCGCTGCACTACTCGCAGAACGGCCTGACCTGGCAGATGATTCAGCAGCAGCTGACGCAGCGCGATCGCCATGCGCTGGTGAACCGTAATACGAAAGAAACGCAGGTTAAGGTTGAAGTCTGGCTGGATCGCGAAGGTGAGAGCCGTTTCAACACCGGCGTGGGCTTTTTCGATCATATGCTGGATCAGATTGCCACCCATGGCGGCTTCCGCATGAATGTTGAGGTAAAAGGCGATCTCTATATCGACGATCATCACACGGTAGAAGATACCGGTCTGGCGCTGGGCGAAGCGCTGCTCAAGGCGCTTGGGGATAAGCGCGGCATCGGCCGCTTCGGCTTCGTGCTGCCGATGGATGAGTGCCTGGCGCGCTGCGCGCTTGATATCTCCGGCCGTCCACATCTGGAATATAAAGCGGAGTTCAACTATCAGCGTGTGGGGGATTTGAGCACTGAGATGGTCGAGCACTTCTTCCGCTCGCTCTCCTACACGATGGCCAGCACCCTGCACCTGAAAACCAAAGGCAAAAACGATCACCACCGCGTCGAGAGTCTGTTTAAAGTCTTTGGCCGCACGCTGCGCCAGGCCATTCGCGTGGAGGGCAACACCCTGCCCAGCTCAAAAGGAGTGCTGTGATGGATGTGGTCATTCTGGATACCGGCTGCGCCAACCTCTCTTCGGTAAAATGGGCGGTGCAGCGCCTGGGCTACGATCCCGTTGTCAGCCGCGAGTCTGAAATCGTGCTGCAGGCGGATAAACTTTTCCTGCCCGGCGTCGGTACCGCCCGGGCCGCGATGGACCAGCTGGCGGAGCGCGAGCTGATCGAGCTGATCAGAGCCTGTACCCAGCCCGTTCTCGGCATCTGTCTCGGAATGCAGCTGCTGGGTGCGGAAAGCGATGAAAGTGGCGGCATCAAAACGCTCGGCATTATCGACCGGCCGGTGAAGCGCATGATCGACCACGGCCTGCCGCTGCCCCACATGGGCTGGAACCAGATTACTTCTCAGGCGGGTAACCATCTGTTTCGCGGCATTCCCGACGGTTCGTACTTCTATTTCGTTCATGGCTATGCCATGCCGGTGAATGAGTACACCATCGCGCAGTGCAGCTATGGTGAAGCCTTCACCGCCGCCGTGGAGAAAGATAACTTCTTCGGCGTGCAGTTCCACCCCGAGCGTTCCGGCGCCGCTGGCGCACAGCTGCTGAAAAACTTTCTGGAGATGTAACGGTGATCATTCCCGCACTAGATTTGATTGATGGCAACGTAGTGCGCCTCCATCAGGGTGACTACGGCCAGCAGCGCGACTACGGCAGCGATCCGCTGCCCCGCCTGCAGGATTACGAAGCTCAGGGCGCTAGCATCCTGCACCTGGTCGATCTGACCGGCGCGAAAACGCCGTCGGCTCGCCAGATCCCTTTGCTGAAAAAGCTGCTGGCAGGCGTCAGCGTCCCGGTACAGGTTGGTGGCGGCATCCGCAGTCGTGAAGATGTGGAAGCCCTGCTGGAAGCGGGAGCGAGCCGGGTTGTGGTCGGCTCCACCGCCGTAAAGCAGCCGGAAGAAGTCCAGAACTGGTTCCGGCAGTATGGCGCTGAGGCGATTGTGCTGGCGCTGGATGTCCGCATTGAGGGCGACCGTAAGGAAGTGGCGATCAGCGGCTGGCAGGAAGCGGCTGGCGTCACGCTGGAAGAGGTAATTGAACAGTACAGTCCCTTCGGCCTGAAGCACGTTCTCTGTACCGATATTTCGCGCGACGGGACGCTCAGCGGTTCCAACGTCGCGCTCTATCGCGAGGTGGCTGCACGCTATCCCGCTATTGCGTTTCAGTCCTCGGGCGGCATCGGTTCGCTGGACGATATTGCGGCCCTTCGCGGCAGCGGCGCTCAGGGCGTGATCGTGGGCCGTGCGCTGCTCGAAGGCAAATTCACCGTCACGGAGGCAATCTCATGCTGGCAAAACGGATAATCCCCTGCCTGGACGTGCGTGACGGCCAGGTGGTTAAGGGCGTACAGTTCCGCAATCACGAAATCATCGGCGATATCGTGCCGCTGGCGCAGCGTTATGCGCAGGAAGGGGCCGATGAGCTGGTTTTTTATGATATTACCGCCTCTTCCGACGGCAGAGTCGTGGATAAAAGCTGGGTGTCACGCGTTGCCGAAGTGATCGATATCCCTTTCTGCGTCGCGGGCGGCATTAAGTCAGCCGAAGATGCAGCGCATATCCTCTCCTTCGGCGCGGACAAAATTTCCATCAATTCTCCGGCGCTGGCCGACCCAACGCTGATTAACCGACTGGCCGATCGTTTTGGCGTGCAGTGCATCGTGGTGGGAATTGATACCTGGCATGACAGCCAGAGCGGCAAGTATCACGTTAACCAGTACACCGGTGATGAAAGCCGTACCAAAGTCACCGGGTGGGAAACGCTTGAGTGGGTCAGAGAGGTGCAGCTGCGCGGCGCGGGCGAAATCGTCCTGAATATGATGAATCAGGATGGCGTACGTAATGGCTACGACCTGATCCAGCTGCAAAAAGTCCGTGAAGTGTGCAACGTACCGCTGATCGCTTCCGGCGGCGCTGGCACGATGGAGCACTTCCATCAGGCTTTCCGCGATGCGGACGTCGATGGTGCGCTGGCCGCCTCCGTCTTTCATAAGCAGATTATCAATATCGGTGAGCTGAAAAGGTTCCTGATTGAAAAAGGTGTGGAGATCCGCGCGTGTTAACAGAACAACAGCTGGCCCGGCTTGACTGGGAAAAAACCGACGGCATGATGCCGGCCATCGTACAGCACGCCGTCTCCGGTGAAGTGCTGATGCATGGCTATATGAACCAGCAGGCGCTGGCAAAAACGCTGGAGATAGGTAAAGTGACCTTCTGGTCACGTACCAAACAGCGGCTCTGGACGAAAGGTGAAACCTCGGAAAACTACCTTAACGTAGTCAGTATCACCCCGGACTGCGACAACGATACGCTGTTGATCCTGGCCAACCCCATCGGGCCGACCTGTCATCTGGGTACATCAAGCTGCTTTTCACCGGCGGTACCGGAATGGACGTTTCTGTATCAGTTGGAACAGCTGCTGGCGGAGCGGAAACATGCCGATCCGAACAGTTCCTATACCGCCAGCCTCTATGCCAGCGGAACGAAACGCATCGCCCAGAAAGTGGGTGAGGAAGGCGTGGAGACTGCGCTGGCTGCCACGGTAAACGACCGTGAAGAGCTGACCAACGAAGCTTCCGATCTGATCTATCACCTGCTGGTTCTGCTTCAGGATCAGGAGCTTGATCTCAGCCACGTGATCAATAATCTTCGTCAGCGTCACAAGTAACCTGTTACGTCTCTAAGGCCGGGAAACCGGCCTTTTTTATTGGGAAAAAACGTGGTGCGGCTGACGCATAGGCTGTCCTGCGCGGCAAACCAGCCCTTTCCCTACCCTCTGGATGTTAAGCACTGTCCCTGGCTGAAGCTCAGTTTTTCGCTAACAGCGCAGTAAAATTTTCGTCAATCACTTTATATGACTCTTCCGCTTTAATCTTATAAAGCTCGCTGGAAGGATGGATACAGTCAGGTGACATCTTTTTCTGCCAGTCAGGCATAGCCTGGATGCGCTGATATTGCTTAACCAGCGGCACTGACAGCGTTTTCGCCAGGGAGTCCAGACGGGCATTAAAAGGTGAGACGTTCCAGCTTTCGGCTTTACCACACAGCGGGTGAGGCTCCTGCAGTATCACTTCTTTGCCGTTTTTACGCGCGATGGTCACCAGCCGGCTCATCACATCCTCATACTGCTCCGGACTCAATACGTAGCTGGGTTTAACATCCTTAAAATGAAAATGGCGGGCATCATTGGTAGCAAAATTCAGGATGATAATTTTTGCCGTGGATTTTTTCATCTCATCGGCCCATCTTTCGTTATTTTTATATCTGTAGGTCCCGTAGAGTAATTCGATTGCCTGTGCGGAGGGCTTGCCTTTATTAACGACTTCTATCTCTTTACCATATTTTTTCTGCAAAAAATCGCTGAGGAAATGCATTTCATTATGCCCGGCGATCACATTGGTCAGCCTGCCATCCGGCTTCCTGACCGCTACCACGCCTGCAGTGCTGGAACCGCCATAAGCTTCGATAATCACTTTATCATCACTATTTTTCGACTGTGCCACGAATGGCATGAGAGCGATTAAGAAAAAAATGATATATGCGCGCATAAAAGACCTTTGATAATAATAGAAGTTAAAGCCGTTTTTTAGAAATAGCGCCAGTACAAAGCATTGTCTATTCCAAAATAAAACAGTAACACATGGCTCTACCGGGTAAAATAATCAAATTCCTGGATTCATTTATGGAGTGCACACTTTCAGGGAACTGATGATGTGCCTGCCACATCAGAACGCTGGGTAAAGCAGGCTGTGCTAGCAACCAAAATGATAGGAATGCGCTGAAAAGTTTTCCGTTAAAAAAATAAACATATAAGTTACATAATAGCAACATTAGAGCGCCTTACCGGTCTCAGCGCTCTGCAAACGATAACTTAAGCCGCTTATTACACCCTAATTAAATTTTATAGATCGCTGTAATAGAGTGTTTTTATTAACTATTTACACCTAACTGAAAAAAAATCCACCCTATTTATGTTATTCAAAAGATAACTTTTGTAATTTCAGAATAAGACCTATACCAAAAAGCCAGAATGCGACAGCGCCTTTTATAACAAAAATAATCGTTAAGTAACAACTTGGGGTATTGTCTGAATCTTATTCCTAATTGTAAATCCTTGCTGACAAGGGTGGTATGATCCCCGGCACTTAGCAGAAAAAATATACTTTGCGCGTTTCGCGTATCAGATGCGCTTTGTGCAAAGCGATGATGTGTTACCAGACACAAGTATTAACAAAAAACTGCTCTTTCATTATTTAAGGCAATACTATGGAAACCTCACCTTTTTTAGCCAGAAGAAATATAGGTCTCGACTTTCTACGAGCCATACTAATCCTTGAGGGGGTGCTTTATCATGCCGCAAGAAGCCTGCCGGGTAATAATAATAGCTGGTACTATATCGCCAACAAAAATGAATCGATCGCTTTTTCATCGCTGATTGAATTTGTCCATACTTTCCGGATGGAGGCGTTTTTCTTCCTCTCCGGTATGTTCTCAGCCATGGTTATCCTGCGTAAGGGAAAGGATTTCTTTATCGACAACAGGAAGAAGCGCGTGCTGCTACCGTTGGTGGGTGCATTCGCCTTTATTCCACCAGTCATGTACCTCATCACTTCCTTTATCGACGGTGAGCAGATTACCAACACCGGATTGCTGCACTCCTGGGGTTATCTGCACCATTTGTGGTTCCTGGTGTCGCTGTCGATCATGTCGCTAATCGTGCCGGTGAGCTGGTGTGAAAAGATCTCAGTACTATTTCGCAAGTTACCCCTTCCGGTCATCGTCGCGGCGATCATTATCGCCTGTAACTTCTTCTTTGCGGTGAAGTACGTGGTGAAAGATATGGGTGAACTGGTAGCTCTGCTGCCAGTAACGGCGCGCTTCTTTATCTACTATGTCGCGGGTTATGCGCTGTACGTCAACAGAGATCAAATCCCGCGGATTAAAACCAGTTTTATACTCAAATCCTGGCTACTGCTTCCTTTCGGCCTGCTTACCTACCTCTCCTTCTATGTGATCCTGGATCGCCAGATTGAAGGGATGATGAAATATATCCCGACCCTGATTGCCAGCGTCTTCTCCGTGCTGTTCTCTTTCTGGCTGGTGTTTTTCTTTGAGAAGATGTCGATCAAAGAGAGTAAAACTGTAAAGCTCGTCGTGGATTCCGCGCTGGTGGTCTATATCATGCACTATCCCGTGGTGATCTTTTTCTCCTGGTTCGCGGATGCCTGGCTGGGGAAAGCGTATTCTCTCAGCTACGTAGCGACGATAACGCTGATTGGGTTAAGCTGCAGCCTGCTGCTCTACTTTGTGGTGAAGCGTAGTAAGGTGCTCTCCACGGTATTTGGTCTGAAACCTGCTACTGCGAAGCCTGCTACCGCACCCTTACGACCCGAGTGATGGGCGTGACGTTGTAAATAAAAAAGCCTGCTGATGCAGGCTTTTTTTCAGGCTTGGCCTGTGGTATTTCAGGCATGTTTACAACTTCAATCTGGGGAGTGTGATAATGGCTGAGTTTAAAGGCACACAACGTACTATCCTTTGTCTTTAAAAATCACTGTTGCTGAGCATAACTCATCCTGCAAGCTGGCAGGGTCCCATACTCCTCCAGATGTTCATGAATACGATTGCCCCACCATTCTTTTGCAATCCAGATAGCTATACCGTGCGCATTTATGACGTCAGCCCAGAAGCCCTCTCGCATAGAATTCACGTACAGTTAAAAAGCAGCGGTCGGTAACGGGTAAGAACAGCTAAACAGCATGCCAGAATGAGTAATAACAAACACAAAAAAACCCGGCTGTTGCCGGGTTTCTGAATGCTTGTTGCTTAATGATTTTCACGGTATCTGCGTGCTATATTACGCCCCAATACAATCGCTGAGCCAATAATCCCGCCAAGTAATACTGCAAAGATAACCGTCAGACCGCGTTTCGGGCTATCGCGACGTAAAGGTAAATCCGGCTGCATGATATAGCGGAAGGATTGTAGGTTATCTACCTGGATCCTCAGGTCCTGTATTGAGCGTAACGCTCGCTGCGTTGCATAGTAATTTTCGTCCAGCGGTAAGGGGCGAGTCGCTTCATTGGTTATTGCGGCATTCAACGATTTGGCGCCCAACAGGTAAAGCGTATCATCTGATAAGTGCTCTGCCTGGGTCAGTTGTGAATTGGCAATGCCAGAAGCTTCCGCAACCTTAAGCGCCTGCTTCAGAGCCTCAATACGCTGCTCTTTTTTATCCTGCGCAACCTTCATCTGTGAGTTTAGCGAGTCGCTAAGCTCCCTGGATTTAACCTCCATGCTGCGTTTAATGTCCGCCCCATAATCGTCAACCACCTCATCATTCATTTTCTCGATAAAGTGCGTTACCTGCGCCTGCGCTTCTTTAGCGGTTTGCGCACTAAACGTCACGCGTAGCGGTTCCGTCTGTCCAACAGTAACGGGGGTGACTTTCAAATCCAGCGGATCCTGCAGATTCTGTAGTGAGTCTGAAAGCGCATAAAGGGATGAGCTAAAACGCCCAAAAAGCTGGTCCTGTAGTTCAGCCAGACCAGGTTTATCCTGCGGATACTGTGAATAAAGCACGTTAAGCGCGGCGTTATAGTTGGCTACCTGCCCTGCGCTGGGCTGTGTGACAATCGTTTGTGACGTCCATTTTTCTTTAGCGATGAACAGGTAAGCTACTGCCAGTAAAACGAAAATAATGATCGTCGCTACAACCGTTTTTTTGCCTTTCCACAATTGAGCCACCACATCAAGCAGGTCAAGCTCATCATCATTGTTAAAAAAAGTCTGACGAAGTAAAGACTGGTCCGTGTTTGTCTTATTTTCTTGAGTCATGTTTCTGGTATACCCAACTTAATAATTAAAAAGTGGAATGATAAACGACTGGGAAAACAATAACAAAAAGATGCATATTGCGTTATCTCAATCCAATAAAAAACCTCCCAAAGGGAGGTTTTTTAAGCAAACCAGGATTAATCCAGCCATTCCGTGTGGAAAACACCTTCTTTATCCGTACGCTTATAGGTATGCGCACCGAAGTAGTCGCGCTGAGCCTGAATCAAGTTCGCTGGCAGTACTGCTGAACGGTAGCTGTCGTAGTATGCGATAGCTGCAGAAAAAGTTGGCGTTGGGATACCATTTTGTACTGCATAAGCCACAACGTCACGCAGCGCCTGCTGATATTCATCAGCAATGTTTTTAAAGTAAGGTGCCAGCAGCAGGTTAGCGATGTTTGCATCATCAGCATAGGCATCAGTGATCTTCTGCAGGAACTGAGCGCGAATGATGCAGCCAGCACGGAAGATTTTAGCAATCTCACCGTAGTGCAGATCCCAGTTGTTCTCAGTAGATGCCGCTTTCAGCTGAGAGAAGCCCTGAGCATAAGAAACGATTTTACCGAGGTAAAGCGCGCGACGCACTTTCTCAACAAATTCGTCTTTCTCACCGCTGATGGTTTTAACCTGCGGGCCGCTCAGTACCTTGGATGCAGCAACACGCTGAGTTTTTAATGAGGAAAGATAACGGGCAAACACAGATTCAGTGATCAGTGACAGCGGCTCACCGAGATCCAGGGAGCTCTGGCTGGTCCACTTACCCGTGCCTTTATTGGCCGCTTCATCCAGGATCACATCGACCAGATAGTTACCGTCTTCATCTTTTTTCGTGAAGATGTCTTTGGTGATGTCGATCAGATAGCTGCTCAGCTCACCTTCGTTCCATTCGCTAAAGGTCTTAGCCAGCTCTTCGTTACTCAGGTTGAGGGCATTTTTCAGCAAAGAGTAGGCTTCAGCAATTAGCTGCATGTCGCCGTACTCAATACCATTGTGCACCATCTTAACGTAGTGACCTGCACCATCTGGTCCCATATAAGCTACGCAAGCTTCACCTTCTGCACGGGCGGCGATCTCATTAAGGATCGGCGCAACCAGCTCGTAAGCTTCTTTCTGGCCACCAGGCATGATTGAAGGGCCTTTCAGTGCACCCTCTTCGCCACCGGATACACCAGTGCCGATAAAGTTGAAGCCCTGTTCTGACAGCTCTCGGTTACGACGGATAGTATCTTTATAGAAGGTGTTACCACCATCAATCAGGATATCGCCTTTATCAAGGTGTGGAGTCAACGAAGCAATAGTTTTGTCTGTCGCTTCACCAGCCTGCACCATCAGCAGGATGCGACGAGGTTTCTCAAGCGAATCCACAAACTCTTCGATGCTGTAATGAGGAACCAGTTTTTTACCCGGATTCTCTGCAACGACTTCATCCGTTTTCTCACGCGAGCGGTTAAAGATAGATACTGAATAGCCGCGGCTCTCAATATTGAGCGCCAGATTACGGCCCATTACAGCCATACCTACAACGCCGATCTGTTGCTTGGACATTACATTCTCCTGTGAGGTGTGTTCACTGCGACTTAACAGCAGCGCAAAGTATGATTGATATTAACTCAATACTAGCGCCCGATAATAGCGTTTGATGCTGATTAATGTATAACTGTTCAAATGCTAAACAGAAGAAAATTTAAAGCAATCGTTCTGATTGCTTGAACATATCAAACGGACAACCAGTGTGGAAAAGCCTTGGCATAATGAGGGTCAAATGGCCCCTCTTTAACTTCCATCATTAATGCCCGTTCGGAAACGCATTCAACACTATGTATATCACCGGGTTGGAATTCAACGATAGAAACAGGTAATGATTGACCGACTTCAAAAGACTTAATGATATTGCCTTTATCATCATAGAGTTTTATTCTTAAAACCCCCTGGACAACGATAAACATTTCCCACTGGCCTGGCAGCTCATGATAATGTGGGTCAACAAAACTCCCTTTGACAAAAGCAATAATCAAACGCTGTACTTTTTCCTGATGAGATTTATGCAACAGAAGGTGTGAGCGCTTGCGTTCAGAAGACTCAGCTTCGTGGTATAAATCATTTATTATTGTTTCATCAAACAGATGCATTATTACCCTTGATTTTCATTTCGATTAGCTGTGCAGCTGCGGTGACGGAAAACTCCTTACAAAGCAAATTATAAGCGCAGCCCCCCATTTCGTTACGTAATTCAGTACTATGGTAAAGTTTCTTTGCGGAAGTAAGGAGTTTTTCATCTTCACCGTTGATATGGATAAATCCGGCATTATTGTCAGTGATGATATCTTGTAAATCATTTCCGCGGTTAACGCTGCCGAGTACAGGTAGTGACTCGACCATATATCCCAGCAATTTACCAGGAAAGTTATGCGCAGTATGCTGAGATGAAAGGGAAAAAAGACCAATATCAATCTCAGCAAGGAGATGCTTAAATTCCTTCTGATTGACAGATGACAAATAGCTGAAGTTTTCAAGGTGCCATTCTGTGGCTAAATTATTAATTAGTTCAACTTCATCACCTTGCCCGACAAAAAGAAAATGTGCGTTTTTCTCATCCCGCATTCCCCGAACCAGACGCATCAGGTTAGCCATATCCTGCGCATGGCCAATGTTTCCGCCATAAAAAAATATGACTTTACTTTGCAAACCTAAACGTTGCCGGACGGGAATGTAATCAGAATGTGCTTCCTTGACAGGCTGTAAATCTGCCCAATTACGCAATACTTCACATGAGTAATTATTATTTACCTCTGAAAAAATCTGCAGGTTTTTTTCAGACATCAGACCAATAAAATCCGCCTGGCGATATGAATAATGTTCGAAATGACGGAAATACTTCTCCACCAAAGAGCCTGCTTTCAGCATACCTGCATCAATTACCCATTGAGGAAAAAGATCGCGTAGTACTAAATATGCCGGACAGCGACAGCGTTTTTTTATACGTTGAACAAGCCCCCCCCAAAAAATTGATGGAGAATAATATATAGCACTGTCAAAAGTATCCGGTTTAATCAGATGTTTTGTTGCACCCCAGGCTTTGAAGGATAAAAAAGTTTCATTGCCAGCGCGACGGATCTTTCCAACATCTTTAATCGGACCACTTTTGAAGCGCCAGACCGTGATGCCATCAACTTCATCAACTGTCAGTGCAGTTTTCTGATTAAAATCAGGCGTAATGACAGTAATACGATGCCCCCTGTGACTAAGTTCAACAGCAAGTTCGTGAAACATTTTAGCCCCAACGCGCGTACTATGGGGTAAATAATCATCAATGATTAAAACCAGATTCATTAGTACTCTTTCCAGACAACCCGTTTAATATAATCAGTATAAGAATGAATGATTCTGACCACCTTGTCAGATACATTCGGCATACTGTAATCGTATACCTGACGTAAGAGACGCTCCTCTCCACGAGGCTGCGAAGCGAGGATCTCCAGCGCTTGCAAAACCCTATTGGTTTCTAATCCTACCATCATTACCGAAGCTTCCTCGAAACCTTCAGGGCGCTCATGAGCTTCACGAATATTCAGTGCCGGGAAATTCATAATAGATGATTCTTCGGTAATTGTGCCGCTGTCTGACAGCACTGCCATGGCATTTTTTTGCAAATGGTTATAGTCGTGGAAGCCAAGGGGTTTTAACAGGTGAATATTGGTATGGAAGGTAATGCCATTTTCTTCAATACGATGCCGTGTACGCGGATGCGTTGAAACTATGACAGGTAAATTGTAGCGTTCAGCGATAGTGTTGAGGATGTCAGCAAGTTTTGCTAAATTTTTAGGCGAATCAACATTTTCCTCCCGATGAGCACTTACTACGAAAAACTTTTCTGCAGTCAGATTTAATCTTGCCAGTACGTCAGAAGCATCGATTTGGGGCATATAATGCGTTAACACTTCGTACATAGGGCTACCAGTTTTGATAATACGGTCAGCTGGTAATCCCTCAGTAAGAAGATAATCACGTGCTATATCGCTATAGGTAAGATTCACATCCGCAGTGTGATCAACAATACGTCGATTGGTTTCCTCAGGAACGCGCTGATCAAAGCAACGATTTCCTGCCTCCATATGGAAAATCGGGATTTTACGTCGCTTAGCCGGCAATGCTGAAATACAAGAGTTAGTATCACCAAGTACAAGCATCGCTTCAGGTTTTATTAAAGCTAATACTTCATCGACTTTGATGATTACCTGTCCAATAGTTTCCGCAGCGCTTTTACCAGCAGCGTTGAGGAAATAATCCGGTTTTCTAACCCCAAGATCGTTAAAAAACACTTCATTCAACTCATAGTCGTAGTTTTGCCCTGTATGGACAATGATATGGTCGCAGTAAAGATCAAGCTTTGCCAAAACACGAGAGAGACGAATGATTTCAGGACGGGTACCAACGACAGAGACTACTTTTAGTTTTTTCATGATAAAGCTCTCGCTATAGTATCAGGCACTTCACGATCGAATATTTCATTAGCCCACAGCATTACTAGCAACTCATCATCACCGATATTAGTGATATCGTGAGACCAGCCGGGAGCCGTTTCAACTATCTCAAAACTATCAGAGGAAGTGACAAGTTCATACTTCTCGCCGGTGATAACATGCTCGAATTTGAAACGGGCTTGGCCTTTGATAACAAGAAATTTTTCATTTTTTGTATGGTGGTAATGGCCACCACGCGTAATGCCGGGATGCGCCGAGAAAAAAGAAAATTGGCCCGCGCTTGGTGTTTTAAGCATTTCACAAAAAACGCCCCTTTCATCACTATAAGCTGGCACTTTATAACTAAAACTTTCCGGATTTAAGTAACTTAGCCAGGTAGAGTAAAGCGCACGAACGAAACCTTGACCTACCTCCTCCGTTATTAATGTATCTCTGCTTTTCTTAAAAGAATTAAGCATATTGGCTACATAACCAACGGTTACAGCATATATAGGAGATATCTGACGGAAGCCGCTTTCTCTTTCATCGCGCACAAGAGTTATCATCTCACTGCAAAAATCATCGATATAAATCATCGTGACTTCGGCATCAGGATTATGGATGGAGATCTCTTTATCATTAGCAAGATTATGACAAAATGTAGCAACGAAAGAGTTATATCCAGGTTTACACCATTTCCCAAAAACATTAGGTAACCGATAGATATAATAGCGGGCTTTACTGATTTTACCATAATCAGTAATCCACTTCTCCGCCAGCGCTTTGCTATGACCGTAAGTGTTTTCGCATACTGCCTGCGTTGAAGAACTTAGCATAACAGGGGGTTTTTTATCCGTAGTAGCTAAAACATTAACGATTTTTTTAGTAAATTCACTATTGCCTGTTTCGAATTCACTATCGTTTTCTGGACGATTAATTCCAGCCAGATGAAAAACAAAATCTGCCTGAACCAGTCCATCAATAAGTTGCTCCTCGGATGTAGCCCGCGTAATTTTGATGATTTTATTAAAACCGGCTTCAACAAGTCTTAAACAAAGATTTTTACCAAGGAAACCATCCGCACCTGTAACTAAAATATTCATATTATGCATCCAATTCGTAATCTTCTCCGGCCTGTAAAGCATGGATAAAAGGTAGCTTTAGCAACAAAGCTTTCATTCCTTCAACATCCAATCGGTGAGTATTATGAGAATTATAGTCGGTAACTTCAGAGATTCGTTTATCACCCTGCTCAACATATTTTCCATAATTAAGATCACGTAAATCAGGCGGAATCCGATAGTAATCCCCCATATCTATAGCAGCAATCATCTCTTCACGACTTAATAACGCTTCATAAAGCTTTTCACCATGACGCGTACCGATGATATTAACAGGATGTTGTTGTGCCTCTAACAACTCTTTTAAAGCAACTGTCAGTGTCTCAATAGTAGCAGCTGGGGCTTTTTGAACAAAAATATCACCGTTATTTCCATGCTCAAATGCATATAGAACAAGATCTACTGCATCTTCGAGTGTCATCATAAAGCGAGTCATATTTGGATCGGTGATAGTAATAGGTTGACCGGAACGAATTAAGTCAACAAATAGAGGTATGACCGAGCCACGCGAAGCCATAACATTTCCATAGCGAGTCCCGCAAATTACGGTTTTAGAACTATCAATATTGCGGGATTTGGCCACCATGACTTTTTCCATCATCGCCTTAGATATACCCATTGCATTAATAGGATACACGGCTTTATCAGTACTAAGACAAACAACCCTTTTAACTTGATTAGCAATTGCAGCTTCGAGAACATTTTCCGTACCGATAACATTCGTTTTGACTGCTTCCATAGGATGAAATTCACAAGATGGCACCTGCTTTAATGCAGCAGCATGGTAAATATAATCTACCCCACGAGAAGCATTCAGAATACTTGCATAATCACGAACATCGCCTATATAAAACTTTAACTTAGGATCATTATATTTCTTTCGCATATCATCTTGTTTTTTTTCATCACGTGAAAATATACGAATTTCTTTAATATCAGTTTTAAGAAAACGGTTGAGCACAGCATTTCCAAAAGATCCCGTACCGCCAGTAATAAGTAAAGTTTTACTTTCAAACATAATATATTAATCCCAATAATAAATATCATCAGTTCAGGAGGTGCAAATAGCTAAAATTTGCGTAGAAAATTACTGCTATCGTAGTTGAAATAGAAAATATAAGGGGTAAAATTAAATTTTTAACAGCTTTACTTTTCCTTGCTTCTCTGTAAGACAAGTATGCATAAAGCAAATATGATAGGGCCGTACTTGCGGCTGCTCCTGCAATACCTAGCCAAAACGTTAATACTACAGTAATCGCAACGTTGATAATTGCAATCTTAATAGTAATTACGGATAATTCCTTTGCTTTTCTTTCATAAAATATAAAGGCCGCATAATAATAATAAAATGACAGGAAATACATCCCAACAGCGATCAGTAGAAAAACAGGCATTGATTCTTTAAATAAATACCTCTCAGGAAAATAAGGGGAAGCTATAGCAACGAAAGAAACAAACACTAACCAAAGAAGTGAGACCGCAGTAAAATATTTTTTGTAAAATCTTTTACTCGAATATAAATCATGCTTATTGACGCATAATTGCGGCATACCCAAGGCTAATGAGCTGTTTACCAGCATAAATACAGCAGCAACCGAATATGCAAAGGAATATATTCCTAGCTCTACGTTTCCTGTAAACGCTTTTACAATAAATCTATCAGAGCCTGAAGTGATCCACTGCGCCACGATATGGGGCATTAAACTTATAGAAAAAATAAGCAGTGTTTTTTTTGAAGATAAATAATTTATGCATTTAATTAATGGCAAAAAAGTGTGGAAAATAATCTTAAAAAAAGGAATGGCGACAACTAAATTCGCTAATGCGAAAATAATTAACAAGTAATGTAAGTTACCCAGAAAAGATTTCTCGACATACCAGGTTATACCAATAAATGCCGCCAAAAGGCAAACTTTTGCAAGCGAAGTATAGAAAAAATATTCAACTTTACTTTTGAACCTTATAAGCGTTGTATTTACCAGAAATACGGCTTCAAGTATCGCATACAAAATCACTTCTAATGTGATATTCCTTTCAATCAGGATAAATATCGCTAAAAGCATGATGAATACTAACGTTACTTTATTAAAGACAGAGACAAAACTTAGGGTTGCCCGCCAGTTATCTGTAGTTTCACGTGCAATGATTGATGATATATTTAAACTTAATAATGGAATAAGAAACTGAACGATTATCACGTAAAGGGTAAAATCACCAAAATCATCAACGCTTAATAATGGGGATAATAACGGGATTATCACAAAGGCACTTAAACGGTTAAATCCAGTAGCAAGTCCATAAAGCAGGAAATTACGCATTATTAAACCATTTTTATTATTTTATCTGTATTGGTTGAGTCATCCCACCAAAATACTTGATATCCCGCGCTTTCATATTCGAGTCCCAGCGTTGAATCACGACAAAGGCACAAGTTGGCATCAGGAAAACGCTCATCTAAACATAAATCGGTCAATCTCACTTGCGATAATAGCTTATCGTTAAGATAAAGTGGATGAGGTCTAAACAATGTCTTCAGTCCTGATTCTATTAGTGTATGATAAAACACCAACTCCTCCTTCACATAAAAAGGATTACTAATAATTAGCACATCGCATTTATCATTCTCTATGACAATTATATCTAAAGTGGCATGTTTAACGATTTCAACTTTACTTAAAAAAATATTATTATCAAAAATATTTTGTTGCTGATTATTAAAGCAAGTCAGTTTCTTAACATTAGTTATTTTATTTTTTACGCAATAGCTGGGGTCTAAAAG
Source organism: Erwinia psychrophila (assembly GCF_039023475.1). NCBI lineage: Bacteria > Pseudomonadati > Pseudomonadota > Gammaproteobacteria > Enterobacterales > Erwiniaceae > Erwinia > Erwinia psychrophila. The sequence continues at coordinate 308,344 of NZ_JBCHVB010000003.1, read as the reverse complement.
CCCATGCTGAATTAATTCTATATCAAATAAATCTGACAGTGAACATATGGTAATCCATCTATCATAATGATTGGTGAGTATTAATTTATTGACACCTGCAGAATTTATTTTTTTTAGATAATTACTGAAGAGAACCAGCTCCAGGACAGAGGTGAGATGAAGATAATAAATAGGTTTCAAATGAATTGCTAATTTCAAGGAAAACCATATAGATTTAATATACCCCTTCATTACATCTTTATAAGAAAGATGGTTTAAAAAGTTAAGTATCCGATTCTCTACACATAACGTATAAGAAACTTCACCCTCATATTTTCTCCATAAAGATTTTATTTTAGGGTGCGATGTAAATGAAAGAAATATTTTTCTTGAATTAACAAAACAACATTGATCCCGTGCACGTATAGAAATGAAAATTACATATATAAAATAAAACATAAGTAAGGGCAGACAAAGATAATTAAAGTAGTTTGGAATCTTGTTTTTGAATCGAGCAACCTTGAAAACAGCAGCACCTTTTTTCTTGTACTTAAACTTGGAGACAAGGAATTCATCAATAGCAATTTCGTTTTCAATCGCTTTTCGCACGATATCAAAATTTTTCATTTCATTATTCATGATTCTAACTGAACCTTATCAGAAGATCTTTCATTACTTTTTTTGTTACAGATAAAGCCAGCAACCAGCCAATAGAGATAAGCTACAGGCCAAATATTTAAGATATTTGTAGTTACAGAAGCAAGAAATATACACAGCATAAACTGGGTGAAAGCCTTTTTACTATTATTGAAAATACTCAGATATATCAATAATAAAGAAAAAGAAATATATAAAACAAACCCAAAAAAACCAAGATTTATCCACGTATATACGAAGGCATTATCTGCATAAAGGTCAGGATGTGCAATTAGAGGATAGAATATATTGTCTGCAACGTTAGTGATGAAGCGAGTAAGATAATCGAATCTAGCAGTCACATTATCCATTCCCACTGAATCAGCACTTCTAAGATACTTATCCATATCTACAAGGTAAACCATAGTTATTATAGAAACTAACCCTATAATAGAAAGCGCAATGAAACGATAATATTTAGTAGCTTTAACCTTTAGACTAACCAGATCAATTATATTTAAGGCAAAAAGAAATAAAATAATGACTACGCCCGTCATCGAACCACTTAAAATGACTGAAACTGAACTACAAATCCAAACCCACAATCTGGACTTAGTATAAATGCTATTTTTAGAACCTGTTAGCAATGAAAGTGCAAGGCAGATGACAACAGCAAAATTATTTGGGTTGACAAATATTGATATACTTCTGAAACCTGTACTATTAAATCGCTCACTTATTTCATCAAAGAATAAAATTTCTAACACTGAAAATAAAGTAGCCAAATATATAATAAACCTCATCAACCTCAAGAGATTTTCATACTTAAATGCACCCGGCAATAAGAAAAAAAGAACAGGAATTAAAAAAGTTATGACTGAAAAAATTTGCGTATTATTAAGTATATAATATAAGGCAGTAAAAATTAAATATAATAAAAAGGTTGATAAGATAAAAATATTATCAGGCTTCAGTTCTATAAACTTAAAAGAAAAAATAAAAATAGCAATAATTAAGAAATATTTTAATAACTTTACAGGATTGTCTGGATTGTATATATCACCAGAATAAAAATACAGAAACCCATGGCAAAAAAATAGCATAACCAATACCATGTTATATTTCTCTAACTTGCTACTCATCATATCTTAAGCCATATATAAGTTAATGCATAATAATGCAAAATCACAGTTTTTCCGGAATCGCTAAACTACTATATATTTTTACCACATATCATAGCAATCATAATTGGCCCCCCTCTCCTGCTCGCTCTACGCAGGATAATGCGATCGTATCGATGGTTTCACGCTAAAAGACCACTGCTAACTTTATTTTCGTATTTTTTTATAAGCTGAAACCATCATCAACAATTATATTTTGGCCTGTAATATATTTTGCTTCATCTGAGAGCAAAAACTTCACCGCTCCAAGCATGTCCTTAACGTCCAACATGCCGGTTCCATTAGTATTGCTTTTGTAAGCACCGAGAAAGGCATCCGGTTGGTGGTCAAATATGCCGCCTGGGCTAACACTGTTTATTCTGAATTTACTATCCTTAACATATTTGACAACATACTTATTCAAATGCAAAAGCGCTGACTTTATAGCAGCATATTCAACTGGCATTGTCATTATAGTATCATTATAAATATCAAATTTGGGTGGAATAACGCCATAAACTGAAGAAATATTTACTAATGAAAACGGTGTACCATGACGTTTAAAATACTTTGCAGCCTGTTGGGTAAAAAGAAAGGAAGAACCGAGATGCAATGACAAGTTTTCATTAAAACTGTTTAGCGTAACATCAAAAAAATGTTTCCCGTATTCCTTATTTCTTGGATAAGTACAATTGACTGCGCCATCAATATGACCAAGACTATCAAACAGCATTATAACATTTTTTTCATTGGTGATATCAGCATCAATTAACTTAATGTTACAGGAATTGAGTTTCGCAAGGGCTTGAAATTGATCCGCATGTTTTTTTGGATTAATATCCATAGCGATAACATCAGTACCTTCTTCGAGCAGGGATTTGGTAACTGTCGCGCCTAAAAGCCCAGAACAGCCAGCAACAAGGTATGTTTTATTCTTCTTCACTATGCGTCCTTCTTTCCATTATTACTTCGGCCAAAAGGAAATCAGTTTCATCATCAATATCAACTGCTCTTTCTTTTGGTATTTCCACGCCAACGACTTTCCCGTCAAAAATACCGTTACTTTTGAGGATGAAATCTGGCTTAGAAATATAAACAACGGTTGTAATATCGTATACCGCTGGCGCGTCCTGACGTCTTGTTACCTGCCCCACAGGTTTTATTGCTAATCTTAATTGCTTTTGGCTATCCTGCACCACCATATTGAAGTAAGGGCTGCGATTTGCAGGAGTGATACCTATACAGAGATCGGCATCTCTTTCAACAAACGTTTTTAATGCCCTGTTTACATCATCAACAATCCTCAGCGGGCTGGTTGCAGGCAAGCTGATAAAGATATCAAACTCTCCTCTTTCCTTTTGCACCCACTCAATAGCATGACGCCATGATAACCATTCCGGACTTGTATCCGAAGCTAACTCAGCAGGACGATTAATGACGGTAGCTCCATATTCATTCGCTACTCGGGCAATCTCATTGTCATCGGTGGATACAAAAACCTCATCCACCGACGAAACGTTTTGAGCAATTATGATGGACCAGGCGATAAGAGGTTTACCACTCAAATATTTGACGTTTTTCCCCGGCAATCCTTTAGAACCACCGCGTGCGAATATAAAGGCATACTGCTGCATATTATCCCCAGATAGCTTTACTTTTGATAGCATCAATAACAGACATCACCTGCATTCCCTGCTGAAAGGATACACAACTATTACTTTCACATTTTATAAGTTTTATAAAATCCTGTAGCATATCAATGTACATAATGTTTTTATCAAAATCTGTGTCTTTATATAGCACCGTCTTACCAGATGCGTTATATAATAGCACACTATTTTTAATGATATCCCAGTCAACCCTTCCTTGCCTGCCAATTATACTAATAAATCTGGATGGTACTTTTTGGATGAAGTCTAAGTGAATTGTACAATAAATCTTTTTATTGCTGAGTAACACAATATCGGCAATCTCTTCAACGTCTAATCCTAACTCAACATCCTTCCTCAGGAAAGCAGACATAACCTCCAAATCGCCAAACAAATAATTTATCAAATCAATTTCATGACTTAACTCAAGAACCGCCCCGCCACCAAGTTTACTGCTAGCTGATACAGAGCTTTTATAATCCTTATCTTTTCTCCAGTCGGGTAAATACTGGCCTACACTTGCAACAACATTATAGATGTCGCCTAAAAGCATTTCATCCAAAATCTCTTTGACGATTTTTGTAGCTGGTAAATAACGAAGGCAGTAGGCGACTGCAATTTTATCTGAATTAACCTGATGGCGAATTAATTCAATCGCGCTTGCCGCCAGGGGCTTTTCTGACAGCACAGGGACGTTATTTCTTTGAAAGAAGGCTATATGTTCAGCATGAAATGGCGCTGGGGATGCTACGATAGCTGCCTCTGGCCTGAACTCAAGAGCTGATTGCAGGCTATCTAGTGAGATATAATCATCAGATTTTTCATATATTTTTCCGGAGGGGCTCAGCACGGCTATGGTACATTCAGGGTAAATCTTTTTTATATTATATATATGTTTTTTACCGATGCTGCCCAAACCGATAAGAACTAATTTATTCATGAAAGTTCAGTTCCAGATTGCATATGTCATTTTGTGCTCTGTTATAATCATCCATTCTGCCAATATCAAGCCAGTATTCATGGATGGGAAACATCATGACGCTGCCCTCTTCTGCTATCTTGTTTTCTAAAAGCGTGGGCATATCTATTCTACTATTTTTCTTAACACTTGTAACAATACTGCTATTTAATACGTAAATACCTGCGTTTACGTGAAATCTCTGTACAGGTTTTTCTTCCATACGAATAATTTTGCTTTTTTCGCCATAAATTACGCCATAAGGAATTTGATATTCATATTCGCGCACACACATAGTAGCATCAGCATTTGAATTATTATGAAAATCCAACAACTTATCAAAATCAATATTAGTCAATACATCGCCATTCATCATGATTAAAGGCAATCTATTGATATCATCGGGCAATAATCCCAAGGCCCCTCCAGTTCCGAGTGGGCTTTCTTCATAAACATAATGAATATTTATACCCCACTTCGATCCATCGCCAAAATGCTCCATGATTTTTTCAGGCATATAATGAGTTGAAATATAAAAATTTTTAAAACCATAACTGACAAACTCAGTAAGGGTTATTTCTAAGATAGGTTTATTACCGACCTTAAGCAGAGGTTTAGGGCAATTATCAGTCAGTGGTCGGAGTCGGGTGCCAAAGCCTCCGGCCATAAGAAAAACAGGATTATCATGAGAAATAACATCACGACTATCGTAGAGATCCCTAAGGCCTTTGACAATCCCTGCCTCAACTAAGGGGAGTGATAATATTCTATGATCTGTCATTATTTTTTTATGTATTTTAACAGATATACCAGGTTCAGAAGTAATTGGATTTTTATTCATAATACTATCTACGCTGGCATCCATAGATATATTATTTAATAAGCCCCTTCTGATATCCCCGTCGGTCACGGTGCCTAAAAGCCGACTAGCATCGTCAACAATCAAAACTATCCGTGACGCCTGCTCGTCGATGATTTTAAGTGCCTGGCGGATAGTTTCTTGTGGACCTAAAAGGATTTTTTCCCAATTACTTGACATCATTTAAGCTCCGTATGTGAGGCCTTGCGGGGTATAGAATAGAACAGGCATCAACCATCTTATTTACGACTACACCAGCACCTATTATGGAATTTTGACCAATTGTTATGCCTTGTATCACTGTAGCATTGGTTCCAATATGCACTTCAGAGCCAATCCTGACTCCTCCGCTTAACACTGAGCCAGGAGCTAAATGTACTGAAGCTCCAATCTGACAATCATGTTCAACAATCGATCCAGTATTAACGATTACGTCTCTATCAATTGTGCATCCAGGTTGTATCACCGCACGTGGCATAACTTGTACGCCTTCAGCAAGCTTAGATGCTGGCGAAACATAGGCGTCGGGAGAAACGATAGTCATGAATTGCAGTCCATTTTGACGGGCATTTTCCGCTATCCTGGTACGGAGCGTATTCCCTGGCATCGAACCTATGCCATTGACCAGAATATATTTATCCGGAGAGAGAGTGTAAATAATATCATCGCTATGCCAATATTCTGCGCCATTAAATAAAATAGTTTTCTCCGGTGGCTCTGGAGAAACGACAGCAAAAACTTTCATTCCTGACCGGGAAAGTATTTCAGCTAATACCGAAGCATGTCCACCACCACCGATGATAACTATTTTTTTATTCAACTATCAACTCTCCGATACCGTAATCTTTAGTCGCTATCTTACCTTTGAGAGACCAGTACATAGCAGGTGATATTCCAGTGCCGGGCCGCTTTACCTCAAGATTATTGTCATCAAAAATCTCTCCTTTCTTGATTGAAATTGCGGCAACCAGACTTTTTCTTGCAACATTTTTATTTTCGATTTCAGAATGTGATGGTCCTTTACGTCCAGAGCCGATCGCACTTTCAACTTCACGTATTGCTTTGACCATAGCTGATAGTTCATCTGGATTTAATGAAGCCTTATGATCGGGGCCTTCCATTTCCTTATCCAGCGTAAAATGCTTTTCAATCAGCACCGCTCCCCTCGCTACTGCAGCTATCGAAACTGAAAGCCCTTCAGTATGATCGGAGTAACCTACCGGCAATTCAAAAGCTGATGCGAGTGTATCCATAACCTTGAGATTTATTTCATCAAAAGGCGCAGGGTATTCGGTTGTGCAATGCAGTAATGTCACTTTATTTTTGATCGCTTCTCTTCCCGAAACCGAAAAGTAAGCCTTTTCAAACGCAGCGGTAGAGGGTTCCTGATCGGCAGGAGCAGTATAACCAAAGGCAATAACGCTTAATGCCGCTTCTATCTCTGCCAGATTCGCCATGCCAGTCGAGACTATCAAGTCAGCACCTGTTCGGGCATGAGCCAGAACTAAAGGAGCATTCGTTATTTCACCCGAAGGTATTTTGAGTTTTTTTAAGCCAAGATCATCTACAAGAAAGTGAAGACTTTCATGGTCAAAGGCAGTTGACAGGAATTCAATCCCTTTTTGTTCACAATATGCAATCAGCTTATGATGCACCTCATAACTCAGTTCTAAACGTGTTAGCATTTCTAACTGCGATTCAATTTTTTGCGTATTCTGTATTTGATAATTCGCCTGTCTGGCCGAAGCAGTAACTAAATTCTTCGCTTTAAACGTTTGGAACTTCACTACGTCAGCGCCTGCTGCAACTGCCGCATCCACTAATCGAAATGCCAAATCCTCATTTCCATTATGATTTACGCCGGCTTCAGCGATGATATAAGTTTTTTTCATTCTACCTTCCTTTAACTCAGGTGATGTCATTGAATTTTTTAGTTGTACCGGGGTTAAACGTTTTTAACTTCTTCATAATCCTCCCCGTTGTTGCACCATCACCGTAAGGATTTATAATGCCGCTATTTTCAAAATTCTCCGTAACTATAAGCGCATCGCTGATTGCAGAAGAAATTTGTAGTCGGTTTGGTTCACAATGTATAACTGACGCTGCGGCAGCTCTTCCTTTTTGTCTGCTACCAATATTAACCGTAGCTACATTCAGCGAGGGAACCTCGATTATCCCACTTGATGAATTACCAATTACAGCTGACGAATATTTAATGGCACTCAAATAGCGTTTATATCCCAGTGAAGGCACTGCTTTGATCCTTTCAGGATCCCTGGCAGCCCACTGTTCAATCAGTGGAATAATTTTACGTCCACCATCATCAGCATTGGGCCAGGTGACAATAACTTTGTAGTTTCTATGCAAGTCTATTGCTTCTGTCATTGCCTTAAACGTTTCTACCGCATCTTCTTCAGCAAGGGTTACAGGGTGATACGTAACAACAAAAAACGGGTCATCCAACTTGAATTCTAGTGACTCAGATAAGTCTTCACGGCTCATCAATTGAGTGGTTTTTATATGATCAAGGCCAATAGCGCCGACGTTAAATACAGTATCAGGCTGCTCACCCATCTGAATAATTCTTTTACGGTGTTCTTCGGTAGATGCAAAGTGGAGGTGGCTAAGCTTCGTTATTGCATGCCGGATCGCATCATCATATGCGCCTTCCGTAATCTCTCCGCCGTGTATATGGACAACGGGTAAGCGCATTATCATTGCAGTCTGCGCCATCGCCAGCGCCTCGAATCGGTCACCCAGTATGACTATACAGTCTGCTTTAATTCTGACTAATGCATCAGCAAAACCCAGTATGCCGAGTCCCATACTTTTTGCTGTGCCAACGGCGGTATCGGAAGAAAGGAGGATCTCGATCTTTTCATCAATCTCAAAACCATCCTCTTCAATTTGATGCCATGTTTGTCCAAACTCAGGAGACAGATGCATACCTGTTACGATAAGTTTCAGCACTAGCGTCTCGTCCCGCTTGATTGCTGAAATTAATGGCTGAAGAAGACCATATTCTGCTCGGGTACCTGTAAAAATTGCAATCGTTTTCATTATGCCTGACCTGGCATAACAGGCGTACTGGGAAGATTGATCAGGTGTGCTTCAATCCATTCAGAGTTACTCAAATCCCCCCGACGAGCTTGCGCAAACATCGGCAACCGATGCATCAATTTCCAGATTGGGCGTGTCATAACACCCTGCTCATTTGTTTCTTTCAGTAAATTATCTCGAGTCTGTACATCGGGACAGATGATAGCATTGAGCCAATAATTTGAGTGCGCATAAGCGGGTTCAGTGACAAACTGGAAATCCGATCCGCTAAAGAAATCGCAATAAAGGCTGGCGATGGCCCGTTTTTGCCTCAAAAATGCAGGCAGACTTTCCATCTGCGCGCATCCCAGCGCAGCATTGAGATTTGGCATTCGAAAATTGAAGCCCGGTTCATCATGGAAGAATTCAAAAGGATGGGGCACTTTTGCCGTCGTGGTAACATGCTTCGTACGCTTGCCATCCTCTTCAGTAGCGCAGAGAACCATACCGCCACCGCCAGTAGTAATAACTTTATTACCATTGAAACTTAATGCAGCAAAACGGCTAAGTGTGCCTGTATGTTTTCCTTTATACCAGGACCCCAGGCTCTCTGCTGCATCTTCAACAAGCGTGATATGCCATTTATTACATACCGCATTGATTTCATCTAACTCTACCGGATGACCAAAAGTATGCATGGGCACAACAGCACGGATGATTTTGCCATTGCTACGCTCACGGCAAACGCCATGGTCATCGACCATAGCATTATTCTCAAGCCATAACGCCAGCGCTTGTGGACAAAGCCCTAAACTGACTTTGGATACATCAACAAATACGGGCTCCGCTCCGATATGGAAAAGGGCATTACAAGTTGCAACAAAGGTCAATGCCTGGGTAATAACGATATCACCCGCTCTTACACCTGCCATATAAAGTGCAGTATGGAGTGCTGCAGTTCCATTAACGGTGGCCACTGCCTTTACCGTACCTGTATAAGATTTGATCTCATCTTCGAATCTGTCTACAAACTTACCAACACTTGAAACAAATGTGCTTTCTATTGTTTCAAGGACATATTCTTTTTCGTGACCATTAAATGTTGGCGCATGGAGAGGAATAAATTCATTTGTTGAATATATTTCTCTGACAAATTTCACAAGTTGTGTATTCATTATAGGCTCACATTTTACCATCAAGATACTTACCAGTTTCTTTATGAGCAAAGCCAGGCAGCATTTTAAAGAAAAGTTCTACGATATCTTTTTTCACCCAGCTTTTTTGATTTTTGAGCTCACTTATTCTGGATTCAAAATGCTCAACCAGCTCTTTGTCATAGATAAGCTCATTCTTGATGATGCCGAGGTTTTCAAATCGCTCAAGGTCCAGCGTTTCTTCACTTGTAAAAAACTCTTCAAAATCCTTTTCCCCTGTCGTGTCGCTACCCGTGAAGAGACAAGGCCATTTTTTCTCAGCAGGCAATGTTTTAATTAACTCACGCGCTTCTTCTTCTGACTGGCAAAGATAGGGCTCAAATCCTTTTTGTAGCAAAAATTTTTCAGCTACTTCTGCGAAAGTGATTAAATGCAAACTCTCACTAAGTTTTGGGAAGAAAATATCGCGGTTATCTCCCAGCAGGCATGACATAAGGCAGAGTTCGCCTGACTCTTTAGGCACGACAAAATAACGCTTGATATCATTGGGAGCTACAATAGGCTGCATTTTTGCAATGCGTTGATTGAAACCGTGTAACAGGGAACCATCTGAGAAAGCGACGTTTGCGAACCTGGCGGTTGAGATATCTATAGATGAACTTCTACGCATTAAAAACATTTCCATAATGCGCTTGGATGCTCCCATCATGTTAACAGGATTAGCAGCTTTATCAGTCGAGACACAGAAATATTTTTTAACGCCATTAGCAACAGACTGTTCAATGGTTTTATCAGTGTTAAATATATTCACATCAATCATACGCATCAATGTAAATGGATCTTTTTCACTACGAACATGCTTAAGAGCAGACAAGTTCAGTACGTAATCATATTTACCATCAGAGTTAATAAAGGCATCGTATTCCACACTACCAATATCTAGTGCAAATGTCTTGAATTCACCACTGATATAACCTAATGAACTTCGTATATCACGCACAAGTTCTACCATGTTATTTTCGCTGATATCAACAACATGAAGTTTTTCAGGATTACGTTTAAATATTTCTTTTGTGACTGCCTGTCCGATAGAACCTGCACCGCCTAAAACCAGAAACCGGGAGCGCTCAACGATTGCTTTTAGTTGTTCTTCATGTTGAGCAATATCAGACGTAAAGAGTTCCTCTGAACGGCCAATCAAAGATAACATATCCATAATAATGATCACCTTAACAAATCTGATAATGGACTGATCGACTATACAATCAGACCTTTTTTTCTGAGCAGTTTAGCGCCTGATATCAGGCATTGCGCCTCAGCGTGAAAAGTCTGGCATTAGCTGTTCAGGACTCAACACCTACATGAGACTGTTGTTAATCTACGATGAACAGGCAGGTTACAGGTTAATAATCTCGATTATAATCACTTGAATAGTAATGATTTTATTGCATCTGCATTGGTTAATGCCCACGCTACCGCCCCTGGCTATCGTTACCAGTCACGGGGATAACATCTCCTGCTTTTTTAGTGATGCTGTATACCTTAAGGTATGCTTTTAACGCCAGGAAATGATAGCAAAGTTCGTACCGTTTCTCATGCTTCCCTACCGTCAAAACAACACTTTAAATGCAATTATTTTATCCAGTACTAAATGCCGCTTATCTTTCATACACCCCCCAAAACTAAAAAACTCCCATGAGGGAGTTTGATAGTAAAACAGGAGCGTTAACGATACCCGTTCGGGTTCTTACTCTGCCAGTTCCAGGTATCCCGCATCATCTCATCAATGCCGCGAGAGACGCGCCAGTCCAGTTCTTTATCGGCCAGTGACGCATCGGCCCAGAACGCAGCGAGGTCGCCGTCGCGGCGCGGAGAGATCTGGTAAGGAATTTCTTTACCCGCTGCCCTCTCAAACGCCTTCACCATCTCCAGCACGGAATAGCCTACGCCCGCCCCCAGGTTATAGGCTTTATAGCCGGTGATGGCGTCAATGTGATCCAGCGCTTTGAGATGTCCTTCAGCCAGATCCATGACGTGGATATAGTCACGCTCGCCCGTGCCATCTTTGGTTGGATAATCACCGCCAAAGATGCCGAGCTTCTCCAGACGGCCAATCGCAACCTGCGCAATGTAAGGCAGCAGGTTATTAGGGATACCGTTAGGATCTTCACCAATATCACCTGATTCATGCGCGCCAACGGGGTTAAAGTAGCGCAGCGCGATAGCCTTAAACTCCGGGTTCGCTTTCGCGTAATCACGCAGAATAAATTCAACCATCAGTTTCGAGGTGCCGTAAGGGCTGGTCGTTCCGCCGATGGGCGTGGTTTCCACATAAGGTACTGGCGCATCAGCACCATACACCGTCGCGGATGAACTAAAGATAAACTGATTGACGCCAGCGGCACGCATTTCTTCCAGCAGCACCAGCGTACCGGTAACGTTATTCTGATAGTAAGCCAGTGGTATACGGGTCGACTCCCCTACCGCTTTCAGGCCGGCGAAGTGAATGACCGCTGAAATATCATGCTGGGTGAAAAGATCGCGCAGGCAGGCACGATCCAGGATGTCGCCTTCACAGAAGGTAGCCGTTTTGCCTGTCAGTTTCTCTACCCGGCTGAGGGATTCCCGCGAAGCGTTACTCAGGTTATCCAGTACCACTACGTCGTCGCCGCGCTCAAGCAGCGTCAGCACCGTGTGAGAACCGATGTAGCCCGCTCCGCCCGTAACTAAAATAGCCATGTTGACTCCTTGCAACCGCGCACAGTGGCGCGGCCATGATCGAATGACAGATTATTTTGCCAGGATAGTTTTGATCGCGTCGCGGAATTCCCGGCCCTGGGCATTGTTACGCAGTCCCCAGGAAACAAACGCTTTCATATATCCCAGCTTGCGACCACAGTCAAAGCTGGTGCCGGAGAGCTGATGCGCATCGACCGGCTGTTTCTTCGCCAGGCTCGCGATTGCATCGGTCAACTGATAGCGGCCCCATGCGCCCGGCTCCAGATTTTCCAGCTCTGTCCAGATATCCGCAGAGAGCACATAGCGTCCCACGGCAGCGAGGTCAGAATCAAGCGTCTGTGGATTTTCAGGTTTTTCCACGAAGTCGACGATCTCACTGATCTGCCCTGGATTATCCATCACTTCACGGGTTTTGATCACCGAGTATTCACTCAGATCGGCCTCTGGCATATGGTGAACAAGTACCTGGCTGCGGCTGGTTTCTTCGAAGCGGGCCACCATAGCGGCAAGGTTATAGCGCAGAGGATCGGCGGTTGAATCATCCAGCAGCACATCCGGCAACAGGACGACAAAGGCTTCATCGTGCAGCATCGGGCGTGCACAGAGAATCGAGTCAGCCAGGCCCAGCGGCTGCGGCTGGCGAACGTTCATAATGGTCACGCCCGGCGGACAAATTGACTGAACTTCACTTAGCAGTGAGCGTTTAACGCGTGCTTCCAGCAGCGCTTCCAGTTCATACGAGGTATCGAAGTGGTTTTCAACGGCGTTTTTGGAAGCATGGGTGACCAGGACGATTTCCTTGATACCTGCCGCCACGCACTCGTCGATGATGTACTGAATCATCGGCTTATCCACGACAGGCAGCATCTCTTTAGGAATGGCTTTTGTAGCAGGGAGCATGTGCATACCCAGACCCGCAACGGGGATAACTGCTTTAAGCTTGGTCATATTTTTTCCATCTAAATGAAGTAAAAAGCGTTCAACGATTATGCATTAAAGAAATGATTAGCAAGTATAATCTTAATCTGAAAATCCGCCGTTGATGGCCCTTAATTCCGCGCTATGGCACCTGTCATATAGTCTTAAAACGGCACGCCGGGATTAATATTTGTTAATAAACGTCGACGCATTGCCGCCTGAATTTATCCGCTTTTATTCCTCAGGCATTAAACAGGCCAAAATAAAAAAGGCAACCACCTGCGTGGTTACCTTTTGTTTCGCCTTGAGTTTTTAGGCTCTAAGCCAGCGGATGAACCACTCGGGCATAATATAAAGATTATCCTGACTGACAACCCGTATAATACTCTACCGCTCGCAACTGACTGCCTTACATAACGCATAAAGCCAATGCCAGGCAGCACGTTATGAAGTATGGATGCGGAAGAGATTGAAATCAGCATACGCTAAATGAAAGAAAGGCCAACAGCATGATGACCAGTCTCATTTCCACCAGCAGAACCCTGCGCCTGACGTTAATAAAGCGCACCGGGTATAACGGCCGCGCTTCAGCATCAAGCAGCCATGCGGCCTGCTTTTTGAGCCCTTTACGCCAGCTGTTCCAGAATTCTCGCCAGCTCACGATAGGCGATATGCTGATTGAATTCCGTCTCTACTTTTTCTCTGGCGGCGTGCACTATGGGTGCAACATCCACTTCGCTATTGGCAAGCTTACGCAGGATCTCACCCAGTGCTTTCGCATCCCCTTCCGGTGCCAGCCAGCCTGAGACGTTGTTTTCAATCAGCTCAGGGATACCGCTGTGATCGCTCGACACGACGGGCAGCCCCACCGCCATCGCTTCCATCAGCGCAACGGGGATCCCCTCCATATCGCCATCGGCGGCGGTTAAAGAAGGTAACAGGAAAATGTCCGCTTCATCGAGATAGCGTTTTATCTCTTCCTGCGGCTTAAAGCCCACCATTTTCACGTTCTCTTCCAGCTTCCAGGTACGGATATCTTCCTTGAGTTTCCCTTCAAGATCGCCATCCCCGATAATGGTGTACTCAAAATTTGCGCCCTGATCCCTGAGATATTTGCAGGCCTCAACGGCGATGTTAAGGCCTTTTTTCTCGGTAAGGCGCGCTACGGTCAGGATACGCAGCGGCGAGTGAAGGGACTCACGCGCTTTGAAATTGAATTTTTCAGGTTCAATCCCCATCCGGGTAACCTGAATTTTTTCAGGCGGACAGCCCATCGTAATCAACTTATTTTTCCATAAATTGCTGATGGGCAGCAGCAGCTCGCTCTGACGAAAGAGATTCTGATAGTCCTGCTTGTGCTCTTCCAGGATATGCCGGCGTGAAATATCGGCACCATGGAATACGGTGACCTGCTTCCCGCGTAGCACGTTAAGCTCACGGAGCTTGTTCGCCAGCGCGCCCGCATATCCAAAGTGCACAAGGAAGACATCCGCCGTAATGGTTTCTTTCGCATGAGCAACAATCGCCGGCAGCAGCAGTTTGATCGATTGTGCGCCATAGCGGCCTACGTTAAGTGATTTAAACGTAGCCGGCTTGAAAATTTTTGGCAGGACAATCTGCAACCGCTGCTTCAGCTTTTCCGTACTGGTATCTTTATCTTCCGGCAGAAGATAGCGGATCTTATCGGCCAGGTTATAACGATCAAAGGCACCATGCCGGTTGACCAGATCGCCTGGAAAGACCGAAATAATGTCCACGTCATAACCGCTGTCAATAAAATGGGTGACCTGATTGAGTACGAAGGTCTCTGACGAGACCGGAAATCGCATTGTGAAGAAAGTTAGTTTCATCGATTCACCCTAAAACTCTGACAACGTCTTCGGTAATTTTGTTACCCAGGACTCGTTCCTTTTCAACCGCAAGACCGACCTGCGCTTCATCGCCTCGTCGTTATCCGGAACGAACCATCCTCCGTTCTGGATAACAGCGCCATACTGCTGAAGCTTGTTGGTAAAATCCTGCAAATAATTTGGTACAGCAAAAGCCTTAAATAGCCCGCGACCGCTAAAAGATGCCCTCTCTGTTTCTGGCATCAGACAGTACTTAACTTTATCCATCAACCGGCTCTTGTTTTCGTGCTCAGATAGCAGGCTTCCGGCATGTTCTCCCGCAGGGGAAAGATTTCAGAACAGGTGAAAGAGCAGCCGGGCATCTCTTTTTCCCAGATCTTTTCTTTCGGGGTTAAGCGGATCAAGAATCCTACTTAAAACGGCGTCCTCCCCCTGATTTCCACAAATTTGATTGCCAACCCGTAAAATCGCCTGGGGTCCCACAATTTTTTTTGTAATTTTACAACATATTATTAACCACGCCGGCTAAATTATTTAGAGTAATTATCCTAAAAATCAAGAGAGTACTCTTCCTGATGTGGTGCAGGCCGAGATGACGCAACGTGACATAAGGTGACATTATGGTGATGCGCCGGGCATGACACCCGGCAATGGTATTACTTTTTTAAGGCAAACCAGGGCACGGCCACCTGCTGGCCGTTGACCACCACAGAGATGTAGCCACCCGCCTGTGACGTGTCGACCTCATCCTCGCTCAGACGCCGCGACTGCATCAACAAATCGCCCTGCTCGTTGGCGCCAATGCCCGCTTTGCCGTTATGCAGCGAAAAACGCCGTACAGCACGATGTGCCCTGTCGCCTTTAGGCGGATTTTTAGCTTCCATCCTGCTGTCGAAGCGGGCGCACTGGCCGGTGGTGAAACGATCTTTTGCCGTCGTTTTCATCATCACACCCGCCGAGCCTAACCAGCCCGCCAGTTTTACATAAACCTCAGTGTTTGCATCCTGCGGCGTAGTATAGGCTACATCAAGAATCGGGCTGCTGCCTTCAGCGTGCCAGCTACCTTCAAAGCCTTTCACCTTTCTGTGCAAACTGATCAGCGCTTTACCGCCCGTGTTACGGTCATTTACCACATTTTTCAGTGGATTATTATCGGTACCATTGCTGAACTGCGACTGGCCAAGAATTTCAATTTCCCAGCTGTCACCCACGTCAGGCGTGTGAATATTACCGAGCAGAAACCATTTTTCCTGATTACTGTGATTCTCAAGGCGAAAGCGGGAAGTCAGATAGTTGTACTTCATACTGCCGTCGATCGCGATCCCCCAGGACTCCACGCGGGTTGAGCCACGTTCGAAGGCGCTTAACCATTCGTCTCCGCTCTGGGAGTTGTCAATCCAGCTGCCCGATTGCAAATTAGTCTGGCGCATATTCAGCCGGGAATAGTGAGCATTCAGCGGGTTCTTACAATCCTCAAGGCTTAGCGCATCGACAATCCACTGGCCGTTAGAGATATCGCCGGGAAATTCGCTATGTTCAATCCAGCCGTTATGAATCAGCGACTGCGTACAGCGAGGCAGGTTAAGCACCTTCCCTTTACGGCAATATTGCACGTTGAAGTTTGACAGCTCGATGGCAGTGCTGTGATCCCAGTTGCCTTTTTTGGTCATTGACCAGGCCGCTTTGATCACATCGCCGGTACATTTTTTGGCATACCACTGATCAACTTTACAATCGAGCGTGTCGATCAGGCTGAGGGAGACGCCGCCAACGTTAACAAAGTGCAGGCAGGAGCCCCGGAAATACTGACCGGCTGGACAGCTGTTATGGAAAATCCCCTGCGTGTTGGGCCTTTTATCGATCTGGCCGTCGAAGCTGATATTGCTGATTTCGACCCAGCGGGCATTCACCCTGAACATGAAACCGGATTTGCCGTCTGAGACCAGCGTGGTGGACGGGAAATAGCCGAAATTAACCGGCGCGCCCGACAGCCTGAAAAAGGGGAGATATTTTTCTGAAATATCAAACGAAGAGATGAAGAAGCGGCCTGCGGGGAACTGAATGGACAGTCTCTGATTGTTTTTTTGTGCCCAGCGGTACATCGCCATCACGGCAGGCTGGCAATCCGTTTCACCATCCGCAATCGCGCCGAAGTCAAATAGCGTCAGGCGGTTAAGATCGTCCGCCACCCGACGCCAGTGATACTCTTTACCCGCCGAAGCGATGTAGCCACCGTCATCCTCTGCGGGCGACAGTTCGCCAACAAACGCGCCGCCACCCACATTCGATCCCGCATGCCAGCCCTGCAAACGTACCTTCGCACCGGAATAGAGCGGTCGGGTCTGCTGCAGAGCCTCCCAGGAGGCAATCTCACCGATAAGCTGATAGCCTGAAGGCTGAGCAAGACGGCGGCTGAATTCAGAGACGCCGCTGTTTTTCACATCGGGAACGTAGAAGAGTTGCTCATCGCGATCGTTATAGAGCGCCATGGAGTATTCGCTGTCCGACCAGAGCGCGCCCTTTTCAGCTATAAACTTCTTCAGCGTTTCGCTGGTCAGCATAATGGGCTGCTGAAGCAGCGCAACTTCACCCTGCGCGTTTTTAAAAAACACGTCGGCGATGTTCTGCGGCTGGGTGGGATCCATCCCCGCTTTGCCGATATAGAGCTTGCCTTTAAAGTCCTGCCAGAACTGCTCCGGCATGGTAAATACATCATCAGGAGAAAAAATAGGCACATCGCTTTTGGGAATGGCTTCTTTGGGCACTTTTTTTAGTTTTATTTGCCCCCACTCCTCGCTACGTGCAGGTAAGGGCAACGCGCCCAGGGCCGCCGTTGCTACAACAGAAGAGAATGCTGTCCGGATTAAATCTCTGCGTTTCATAAAAAATTCCGTGGTTAAGTAATGAATTGCGGTTATTCATCCAGAGTGCTTTCCAGCCGGGCTGTTTTTCTTATCTTTTACGTAACAGAAGCGAGTGCCGCATAAAACTCACGCAGCTGGCCAGGATGAATCCGTGCCTGCATGCCTTCCGCTCTACCGGTTACTGAAGACGCACCCAAGGAGCGTCGCTGGCTCAGCCTTTGCGGTCTTTCTCATAGAGAAACTGCATAACGCTTGCCGGCATCACGCGCGTGGAAGTGCGGATCAGAAAATAGAGCGTACCGTTGATCAGGTTGGTCTGCTTCAGCTTCATCTTGAGTGAATAGAGCTGCATTTCACTTTTGATGTAGGTCATTCCGCGACGTTTACTGACCATCTCGCTGCCGGCCCGGACTTTCATCAACACATCATGCTGATTGGCAACCTGATATCCCTGCGCCATCATGCGCAGCCACAGGTTGTAATCTTCCATAAACAGGTGATGCTGATAGCTACCTGCCGCGATGACTTTATCCTTACGGAACACCACGCACATATGGTTGAACGGGTTTTTCATCCGCGCGAACTGCCGGATCTCCTCATTGCTGAGCGGCAGGCGTTTCAGGCGCTCTTTGCCATGCTCATCAAATTCAATGACCGCCGCGCCCAGCAGCGCCACATCCGGATGCGCTTCCATATAGGGGATCTGTCTGGCAAAGCGCTCCGGCAGGCAGATGTCATCGGTGTCCATGCGCGCAACAATATTGTGCGTGCAGCGGTCAAGGCCGGCATTCAGCGCTTTTCCAAGACCGACATTCTTTTCGAGCGGTAAGATGATTATCGGTAGCAAACCCATCCACTTTTCCACCACGGCTTTCAGCGCATCGCCTACCGGGCCGTCATAGACCAATACAATCTCATCAGCTTGCAGCGTCTGCTGCTGTAAACTTTGAAGGCACTGTTCAAGATTCTCGGGCTTTTCCCGGTTATAAAGTGAAATAAGTACTGAAAACATATTACCTTCTTATTAATTCAGGATGTCGTTCCATTTCTTTAAGATCAGCGTCGGGCCGTAATTTTCAGAATTACGCCAGGCCGCCTGCGCTAAGGCTTTTCGCTTTTCGCCGTCAGCAATCAGCTCATTAAGATGACGGACAAAAAGGTCGTCATCTTCATAACCGACGACGTAGCCATCATCCTTAATGATCTCAGCCGGACCGGTTTTACAGTCAAACGCAATCGCCGGCAGCGCAAAATCCTTCGCTTCAATCAATACCATCGGCAGCCCTTCATAGCGGGACGTCATGATAATTAAGCCCGCAGAGCGGTAAAATTCATTGATTTGCTTATTCGGCGTGACAATCTCCGTGCTCTCTTCCAGGCCGGTGGATTTAATTTTTTGCAGCAGCTCGTCCTGTTCTTCACCTTTGCCGACAATCTGTAACTGCCATCCCCGCTTATCGACTTTTTTCCAGACATCCAGCATGCGGCCGAAGTTTTTCTGATAGGTCAGGCGTCCGACCGCCAGCACTTTATTTTGCTTCTGCGCGAATAGCGTATCGAAGCTGACCGATTCCCGCTCTCCGGCGAAAGGCGAAATATTCCTCATCACGTGAACGTTTTTAACCTTGTACTGAGTTTCAAGGTAACGCTTATCGTGGTTGGTCAATACGGCGATTTTATCGGCAAGGGAATAGCAGAAAACTTTCAGCCTGCGGATGGCGGGTTTGAATGTTTCAATGGAGACATGGTCGCAGCAGATGATTTTGGCTTTGATGCGAAACAGCTTCAGCGCCAGAATCGACTGAACGGAAAGTTTACCCATTGAAATGATCATTATGCCATCCGGGTGCTCTTTACGCGCAAAGCGGACAAACTCCAACATTTTTAGCTGGCGGACGGATGAGGTGGCATAGCGGATTTTGACCTCAGGCGCGATTGGATAAAAAGGTTCGCCTTCTTCAAGAGAGAACAGCGTGACGTCATAATTATCTTTGCACAGTAAGCTGGAGAGGGTGCTGGCAACACGGTCTGTACCACCGCTGTTTGAAATCCTGTCGATAAGAATCAGCAATTTGTACATTCAAATCATCCCATTAATAAAATCAAAATATCAAGGTAATCTCTCACCAGATAAAACAACTGGTTAGTTTAACCAGAGAATGCTTCATTTTTAAAAAACAAAAGTTACTGTCGCCAGTAACTTTTGTGTCGTACATATTTCCACTCAGGCGTGCCACTAAGTCCGGACGCTTAAGGGATCACCCAAACATTCTGAACAGTGGTGCCACGCTATAGCCCTGAATAGACTGCGCGGAAAGTATGGTGTTGTAGGCCAGATAATAGGAAGTAATCGCAAACAACAGCCCAAAGTTTAAAAATATATTTCTTATCCGCAGCATAAGGAACGCGAACAGCAGAGGCTCAGTATGCAGGAAGAGATTCCCCACCCTACCGCCAAATATTGTAAAGTCGGAGAAGGTAATACGAATTGCGGCACCTAAACTGTAGGTAATCAGCAAAAGATAGACAAAGCGGTCTTCCTTCACGATCCCATTACGGAAGTAATAGAGGGTGAACATAAAGACAAAGGCGATATTTTTCAGGTTTGCCAGCCCAAAGACCGGCGCTGATGCATCAAAGCTCGTGCCGGTATAGCTGACTGCCCTTTCCCCCAGTCCCGGTACGATCCCAAGCGAATCCAGGAACAGTTTTCTACCGCCAATAATGCCTAAGGGGATGGCGCAGAAAATCAGGATAAGCGGCAAATATTTCCTTTCCCGGATAAAGATAAAAGGCAGCACCAGTATGATCGTGTAGCCTGTTGCATGAGACTGCGTGCTCAGCACAAAGAAGCAGGCAGCCAGGAAATATTTGCGCGTAGCTAAAGAACAGACGAAAGCGACAGCAAAGGCGCTGGACAGCCCAAAGCGAATCTGGTTCATATCCTTGTTTATAAACAGGTGAGCTGAATATAAGCAAAGCGAGCAGAGCATCAGGGGTGCATATTTTTTATAGCAATAGGCGTTAGTCGTGACTGCAATTGCGCAAATAAAGAACAGAAAATAGTAACTCTCCCGGGTAATCAAAGAGAAAAACCAGGCCAGCAGCATGAACAACTTTTCATAACGATAGGTATCGGTGATGGCCGCATAATCAGTTATCTGTAACTGATAATAAAAATTATGAAAGAAATCCAGATACTGATGATCGTCCATTCCGGAATGCGCACCACGGACGCCGCCAAAAACGATCAGCGTCAGCGTGCATATCAACGTCAGATAGCTGACAAATTGCTTTATCCTGGTGTCTTGCAGTTGGTTTATTGCTGCCAACTCAAAAATACAGCATGCCATAATGCTGTAACTGATAATCCAATATATTGCCATTCTTTTTTTTCCGCCGTATTATTCTAACCGGTGCTATTTTTTCGACAAGCGCTCAGAAAATTTCTGTTTTATACGACCGATAAAATAATTGCGGTTACCTTTATTTGTCAGGAAGAAATATTGAGCAAAGCTGAGGCCGGCGTGAAGGACTTTTCCGTCCATTTTATAGCGCAGCGGAAGTTTATATGCCTTATAGGTGTAGACATCCCGCTTGCTCAGATAGGGCCCCATACTTTCCAGCCAGAAGCTGGAGTACTTCACCGACTCGCCCTTATGTTTTGAGTTAAATGACGTGACCATATGATAATTCGCCAGCGGTTTGGCAATCATATTGAATTCAAAACCACTTTTATCCGCACGAATGCAAAAGTCGTAGTCCTGATGGCGGATAAAGCGCTCGTCAAATTTAATCTCTGCGGCGTGCTCACGCTTCAGCACAATGGTGCTGGTCTGAATAAAGCCATAACAGCCGAAAAGATATTCAGCAATGCTCTCGTTGCTGGCGGGCAGGTTCAGCGGCATAACCTTCAGAAAGGCCCCATCCTGCATGATGTTGACCTGGCTGAAGATCACGAACCGATCTTTGCCCTGCGCGGTCAGTTCTGTAATTCTTTTGGCCGTTTCGAGCAGCTTATCCTGATGCCACTCATCGTCAGCATCCAGGAAGCATACATAGTCGCCGGTCGCCAGATCGATGCCTCTGTTTCTGGCCCCTGCGCCATTGAGTTTCACCTCAGACAGAACCAGCGTTATCTTCAGTTCGCTGTAGCGCTCGCCGTTAACTACCTCAGCCAGCCTGGCTGCATCAGCTGATTTATCGTCAACGATAATCACTTCAAAGTTCTGATAACTTTGCGCCTTAACGCAGTCGAGCGTGGTGATAATTGATTCTGATGCATTATATGCAGGAATGACGATGGAAAAGAAAATATCCTTCATTGCCAGGCACCTTTTAACGTTACGAAGAAACAACTTAAATAGAGATGATTTACGGTAAAGAGGGCCGTTCAGCCAGCGGCTGAAAGGCCCCTCTCCTTACGCTTTGCTTTTGGCATCACCCTTGTAGCTGTATTCGTAATAATCGTAGCCGTAGCCATAAGCATTAGCGGCACGACGCACGACGGCATTGAGAATAACGCCTTTAATATCGATGCCATTTTGTGCGAAGCGCTTGTAGCTAAAGTCCACTTCTTTCAGCGTATTGGTTTCGAAACGCGCCACCATCAGCGAGGTGCCGGCAAGTTTACCGATAATGGTCGCATCGGTGACGGCCAGCACAGGTGGCGTATCAATCAGAACCAGATCGTAGTTCTTGTTCGCCCATTCCAGCAGCTCAGCCATACGGTTATGCATCAGCAGTTCGGAAGGGTTAGGCGGAACCTGACCGCGAGCAATAAAGTCGAAGCCATACTCACCGCTCTGAATCATTTCAGTGGTGAAGGCTTTTTTACCGGACAGAATATCCGACAGGCCGACTTTGCTGTTGGCACCTAATAACTCGTGGGTATAACCACGACGCATATCGCCATCGATAAACAGGACTTTCTGACCGGCTTTCGCTACCAGCGTCGCCAGGTTGGCGCAGATAAAGGTTTTACCAATGCCCGGGCTGGCGCCGGTGATCATCAGGACATTGTTTTTCGCTTCCATCATGGCGAAATGCAGGCTGGTTCGCAGGCTGCGAATGGCTTCGATAGAAAGGTCGGTCGGATTGCCTAACGCGAGCAGCGTATTGTGTGGGTCCTGCTTATTGTTGACGCCACGTTTCAGCAATGCTTCCGCATCCTTCTTACGCTGCCACTCGGAAAGCGGCACGCTGGCATAGACATTCATGCCGTGCTCTTCAAGCTGGTCAGGGCTGGAAATGCCGTGATGGAACAGCGCTTTCAGCAGCACGAGTCCGACGGAAAGAAGCAGGCCGAGGATCAGGCTGACCAGCATGATCATCGCTTTCTTCGGTGCGACAGGTTTAGAGCCCGTGGCGGCGTGATCGATGATGCGGACATCACCAACCGTACTGGCTTTGCTGATACGCAGTTCCTGCTGACGGTTAAGCAGCTGCATATAGATTTCCTGCCCTGCCTGAACATCACGCGTCAGACGCAGAATTTCCTGCTGGGTCTGCGGCATCTGACCAATCTTCTGGTTCAGTTTTTTCTGCTCGTCTTCCAGCGTTTTACGTTTCTCTAACAGCGCACGGTAGGTCGGGTGATCCTTTTTGAACAGCTGCGACACTTCCGCTTCGCGGAACGTCAGCTCGTTCAGCTGGGTCTGGACGCTCACGGACGAATCCAGCGCAGACTTGGCTTCCAGCGACATATCAACTGACTCGTTGTTACGGCGATAGGTGTTGAGTTTGTCTTCAGCTTCGTCAAGCTTCCCGCGCACCACCGGCATCTGGTGTTCCAGGAACTCCAGGCTATTCTGCGCTTCGGCAGATTTACGCTGAACGTTCTGCGCCAGATAGTTATTAATCACCTGATTCAGAATTTTGCTGATCTGTTCAGGATTTTTCCCCGTGTAAGTCAGCCCCAGAACACCGGTGTCGGCACCTTTGTCTGCGATGGCCAGGTTACCAACGACCATTTTGATGGCAGCCAGTTCGGACATCTTGGTGATGGTGAAGCTGGTACCCGGCTCGGCATCAATGCCGCTGATCAGCATGGTTACGCCGTTATGGTTTTCAAGCTGGTTGATTTTGCCTTTAAACAGCTCATCACCCTCTTTAGAGACGGTATAGCTGTCCGGGCCATCGATCTCCACTTCCAGCGTATTCTCACCCCAGGCATCCGGCATCGTCAGTCGGGAAACCGCAATCTCGGCTGGCTTATTGCCCATCAGGCGGGACAGACCCTCTCCGATGACCGGCAGAAAATTCTGCTCCACCAGAATATCCAGACCCAGATCCTCAACCGTTTTACCAATGACCAGACGTGACTGCAGGATTTGGATTTCTGTCGCCGAAGCAGGTGCTGGCGGCAACTCACCCAGCTGATTCAGCACGGTGTTCGGGCTTTTCTGCTCAACCTGTACCAGCGCATCGGCGCTGTAGATCGGTGTAGCCAGCAGGCTGTATAACGTTCCTATCAGCAGGAAAAAGGCGGTGACGGCGACAATTACCCAGCGGTGATCGACAAGTTGTCCCACAAGATGCGCCAAATCCCAACCATTGGCGCCCTCTTTCGGCGATGACGGTACCTTACTTTTTATATTCATGGATAATCCCAACTATCGGCTTAATGCGTTGACCCATTTCTGGGCAGCGTTTTCGAGTAATCCGTACACGGCTTCAAAGGCTTCGCGGCTTTTCTTGTAAGGATCCGCTATCTCCTGCTGGTTGAGCCAGTGACCAAATAACATGGTCTTGCCGCGTACGGAGGGGTTGATGCGATTGACCAGTTCGACATGTCTTTTCTCCATCACCAGAATCAGGTCATGGTCCCGGCACATGTCTGAGGTCAGCTGTTGGGCCACGTGCCCCTCCAGCGATACCCCATGCGCACTGGCGACGCTTGCGGCAGTCTCATCCGCCGCGTGGCCAGTCATCGCGCTCAGTCCCGCAGAGGCAATCTTTTTATCCGGCAGTGACGCGCTAAGCAGCCGTTCCGCCGTCGGAGAGCGACAGATGTTGCCGACGCAAACCACTAAGATTGAGTTAATCATCATATCTTCCGGTGATTACCAGTTATGAAGCGTCTGAACGTTGCGCGTTGCATCGTAAAGGCCGCTGATGGTTGGCACCAGCTGCGAAATCACACGGTTCCAACGGGTCAGAGGCGTGGAGGTCACATAAACGATGTCATAAGGCTGTAACTGGAACTCAGAGCCCATAACCATCGCCGAAGCATCTTTGGTGTTCAACTGATAGATATTGGCGATCTTTTTGCGATTCTTGCCTGGGATCTGGCGAATCACAAACACCCCGGTCGCGTCCGCAGTATTCTGCTCCATCCCCTGTGAGCTGCCCAGCGCTTCGGCCAGCGTCATACCGCTGCGGTCCATTTTCAGGGTCGTCTGCTGTCTGACTTCGCCCATCACAAAGACTTTCAGATTGTCATTGCGCGGAATATAGAGGATGTCACCGGGGTAAAGCAGGTGGTTTTGCTGCAGATCGCCATTTTGCATCAGCGCCTGCAGAGAGATACGCTGGTCCCTGCCGTTATGAGTCAGTACCACATTACGCCAGTCGGCGTCCTGAGTAAGGCCGCCGGCGGCGTTGACGGCGTCAAGGATAGTCAGCGGAACGTTAGTAATAGGCTGCTGACCTGAATTGGTCACTTCACCTGTCACATAGGCTTTCTGAGATTTAAAGGAGGCAACGCTCACGTCAACCTGCGGGCTCTCGATGTACTGCGCCAGACGCCGTGCAATCTCGCCGCGCACTTCCTGTACGGAACGGCCAGCAACACGCACTTTACCGATATAGGGATAGAAAATGGTGCCGTCGGAGTGAACCCAGTTACCTGTGTCACTCGCGCTGCGGTACTGACCGGCAGGCGTGGTCAGTTCAGGGTGATCCCAGACGATAACGGTCAGGACATCGCCTACACCGATGCGATAGTCGTAGTTCCGCAGCTCATTTTGCAGCTCTGGATTCTGGCGCGCCACGATGGGTTCCGGACGCATCTGTTCAACCAGGCCTGGCGTCATCGGGAAGACGTTGACGTACTGATCGATATCAAAATTGCTGTCTTGCTGCTTAATTACATCTTTTCCGCTGGTGGAGAGTTTTGAGCCCGGCGTAACGGTACATCCGGACAGAATGGCTGCCGATACCAACAGAGGTATCAATTTGGTTTTGATTTTAATCATCTATATCATCGCTATCAGTAATTTGAATGATAGTGGCGAGATCGCCGCTGTGTAGCGTCATGCAAAAGTATTCAGGTGAATCTGTTGTTCAGGCCCGGTTACTGTCGGTCATTTAATTTAACTCCCTATCCTTATATGGCTTGCCGGCGCTGTTAATCCGGCGCTTAACAGTAAGTTCAAAGAAAATGTTTAGCTTGCAAACTAATGACGAACAGTTACCGAAGCGGGTTCAGGCTGTGCAGATAATTAACCCGCTTATTACCGTTAAAACAGGCCGTTAATAAGCCCCGTCGCGTTTCAATACAACGCCAATGGTTTTAAACAAAATGGCAATATCGTTCCAGAGCGACCAGTTCTTTACGTACCATGAATCGAAATAAACCCGGGTTTCATAATCCACATCGTTACGACCGCTTACCTGCCACAAACCGGTCATGCCCGGTTTCGCCATGAAATAGTAATCAACATCCCCGGCATAACGCTCCAGCTCATCTTCGATAACCGGACGCGGGCCCACCAGGCTCATCTCTCCGCGCACCACGTTCCAGAGCTGCGGAAGCTCATCAAGGCTGGTTTTACGGATGAAGTGGCCAATGCGGGTGATACGCGGATCGTTTTTCAGCTTGAAGTCTTTATCCCATTCCGCACGGGCAACAGGATCGGTGCGCAGGACTTCTTCCAGCACCTCTTTGGAATTGATCACCATTGAGCGGAACTTGAGGCATTTGAATTTACGGCCATTCATACCCACACGTTCGTGACCGTAGATAGGGTTGCCACCGTCGCGGGCCACCATAAAGATCAGTACCGCCAGGGCGGGCATCAGCATGGTGATAATGCCCAGCGCTCCCACGATATCGAAAGCGCGTTTCAGAATGCGTGAGGTGCGCTTCGCCAGGTTGTTGCTAACCCGCAGAATCATCACTTCATGGCTGAATATATACGCCATATCGGTGCCGTAAAGCGGGACGCCGCGCAGCGAAGGGATGACCGAGACGGAGCGGCAGTTATGCTTCGCCAGATTTTTCAGCCAGAGATCGCGGTACTGACTCTGCTCATACTCAACCGCCACGATAAACTGCGTTTCGCTGTTAACCAGCTGCCACAACTCACCCTCTTCGCGGAGCACCGGAACACCAAAAAGCGCAGGTGCCGGCGTGGTGCCATCAACGTCATAGAAGGCCACGACGTCAAAGCCCATGACTTCCTCGCTCTGCAACGCCAGCCAGGCTTCTTCCGCATTTTTGCCGCTGCCGATGATAATCGACTGCTTTTTCCACAGGCCATAATGATTCAGCACGCGTTTAACCATCGCCCGTCCCAGCGGAATTAACGCCAGCGCCAGCAGCCAGGTAAATACCCAGACCCAGCGGGACATTTCCCATTTAGAGAGCGCGGTAATCGACAGATCAATAACCGAGAAAATCAGCACGCTTCTGAATACTTCTTTTAACTCAAACCAGAAAGGTTTGCGGTAGGTATAGTGTCGCAGGCGAACCCAGAACCACCCTACGCAGATAACAGACAGGATGATATGCGTAACAATTTTTAATTGTAACGTCGAGGAGGAAATATCATTAAGCAGTTCCCCTGGGAGGGCACTAATGAACAGAATGGCAATAAATAAAGAGGCATTGAAACAAATCAGATCGGAGAGTGCCAATGACAGCTTTATTAATAGCCCTTTAAATGTGTATTCAATATCGCGCATAATTAACTCTTAATTTCTTCTTCGGAAGCCTGTGATTTATTAATTTCCACTGCTGGAAATAATTGCGTGCTTTCTACTCACGTCATTTATTACACAGGAAACGTATTTGGGAGTTGTGTATATAAGGTCATCGTAACAGGCGCTGCTGGTAAGAGAATTGACATGTAAAATCAACAACAACGCCGGCTTTTCCCGGGCATTTCCGTCGGGCTTTCGCTCCGTCAGACACGCTACCGCCCCTGGCTTGTAGCTACCAATGCACTGTACCGGTCGACGCTTTGTTGGTTTTATCCTGTCCTCTCTGACCGGCAGGCTTGCGCGTTTGCCACCTTACGCGTTGCTGTACGCATAAAATGCCAATCAGACGCCGTTACCGCGTTAATTTTTAGATTAACTCAGACATTTACTAACACGTTGCTATACTAGTTATAAATGGCCTGTTTACAAGAGTTCGTCCCCGTCCCTACTCCCTTTTAGGATTAAGACTACCTTCCGTTCCAGCCAGAACCTGGCATTTCATCTTCCCCCCATCCGTTAAAATTCAGAATAATTCGATCTTAAAATAAGAATAATCCTTAACGCCTTTTCATTGCCAGATAAGTATCCCCCAGTTCCGTTAATCTACCTATGCGAATATTCTTGAAAAAATCTCCAGATATTTCCGGAATTTTTAGGGTTATTAGCCCCGGAACAGCATGGCAATTTTGGTGATAATCTGTTCATTCCTGCGACAGCGGGATTATTAGTTGAATTGCTTCTGCGCCACCTTCATCATGAATGCTTCTGAAACATGTTCTGGTGAGAATGCAATGTTTGAGTGGATTGCCGACCCATCAATCTGGGCAGGTCTGGTCACCCTGGTCGTGTTAGAGCTGGTGCTGGGCATCGATAATCTGGTTTTTATTGCCATTCTGGCGGAGAAGCTGCCTCCCGCTCAGCGTGACAGAGCGCGGATTACCGGGCTGCTCCTTGCGCTGGTCATGCGTTTGCTGCTGCTTGCCTCCATCTCCTGGCTCTCTTCATTAACCGATCCTTTCATCACCCTTGGCGGACATCCGTTCAGCGCGCGCGACCTGATCATGCTGGTCGGCGGTATTTTTCTGCTGTTCAAAGCCACTGTGGAACTGAACGAACGGCTTGAAGGGAAAGATGAGGCGGATAATCAACAAAAGCGCGGCGCTAAATTCTGGCCGGTTGTCGCGCAAATAGTGGTCCTGGATGCGGTCTTTTCACTCGACTCGGTTATCACGGCAGTGGGAATGGTCGATCATCTCGCCGTGATGATGGCGGCGGTCATCATCGCTATCAGCCTGATGATGCTCGCCAGTAAACCGCTGACCCGCTTTGTTAACGACCATCCGACGATCGTTATCCTCTGCCTGAGCTTCCTGCTGATGATTGGCTTTAGTCTGGTGGCTGACGGGTTTGGGTATCCGGTACCAAAAGGCTATCTTTATGCCGCGATTGGTTTCTCTATCGTCATTGAAGGACTTAACCAGCTCGCCCAGTTTAACCGCCGCCGTTTCCTGTCAGCCAATACGCCGCTGCGTCAGCGGACGGCAGAAGCGGTTTTACGCTTAATGCGCGGCAGTCACGAACCGGTCGCGCTGGATGCGGATACCTCCCTGATGGTGGCAGACAGCATTGAGAGTCAGCCGGTATTCAACAAGCAGGAGCGTATGATGATCGCCCGGGTGCTCGGCCTGGGGCAGCGAACGGTCAGCAGCATCATGACCTCGCGGCATGACGTGAAGCATCTGGACCTCAGTGAATCACCGGACAAAATTATGACTATGCTGGACAGCAATCACCATACGAGGATGGTCGTCACCGACAGCGGCGAGGATCCGCTGGGCGTGGTACACGTCATTGATCTTCTCCATCAGTCCCTGCACAGCGACAATCTGGATATCCGCGCGCTTGTCCGCCAGCCGCTGGTGTTCCCGGAACAGCTGACCTTGCTGACCGCGCTTGAGCAATTCCGGACGGCCAGAACGCACTTTGCTTTTGTGGTGGATGAGTTTGGTTCGGTGGAAGGCGTGGTGACGCTGAGCGACGTGATGGAAACCATCGCGGGTAACCTGCCCCACGAAGGCGAGCGCCTCGATCCCCGTTATGATATTCAGCAACTTCCCGAGGGAATCTGGATCGCTAACGGTCATATGCCGCTGGAGGATCTGGTGATGTATGTGGAGCTGCCGCTGAGTGAAAAGCGTGAATACCATACGCTGGCAGGGCTACTGATGGAGCATATGCAGCGCGTGCCGAAGGAAGGCGAAGAGATCCAGGTAGGCGACTATCTGTTCCGTATTTTGCAGATTGAAAGCCATCGGGTGCAGAAAGTCCAGATTATGCCGCTGGAAAAACGTGAACAGGATTATGAGGTATAGCGGAGATAACGCCGCCCGTAAGCGGCGTTATCTGCGGCTATAGCTTGTTAAGCAGCTTTTGCGCCGGGCTTTTCGTCTCGCTGTTTTGCGTACGTTCAGCCCAGTTTTTAAGCCTCTTTTCCGCTTCATCCCGGAGCTGCTGACGCAGCACCTGATCGACCTGTAGTGAATAATGCAGTCCCGCCCAGGGCCCGTAAATCCTCAGGGGGACCGGCGTCTGCTGTAGCCGCCTGACCAGTTCCCCTTCGCCCTGCCATCCTTTGGTCACGGTAACGCCAAAGTTGAAATCCGCCTGGCGGTTAACCAGATCAACACTGCCCTTCCCCTGGTAGTCAATCATGCTGGTGTGGCCCCTGAGCGCGGTAAATGCCAGCGTGCCGTTATCCAGCGTGGCGCTGCCTTCGATCTTCTGAAGCGCGCTGTTTACCGTCGCGTCATCCGGACCATGCACGCGATCGCTGCTGCGTTCTACCGCCCGCTGGATCATCTGCTGGAAGTTAAGCCCGGCCATTTCGGCATCGCTGAGGCTGACTTTCGCCCTGCCCTGCCAGTTGCGCTTGAAGGCCGCTACCGAAAGGCCCGTGCCGGTAAAGCTCCCCGCCAGTGACAGATCGCCACTGAGCGATGCGGGCATATCGAAGGCTTTCAGCAGCGGTGCCACCGCAATATTAGTGAACGCGGGCCGCAGGCTGACAGCGGTGCTGCTATGACGCGCATCAATGCTGCCGGGCAGTGAAAACGCCCCTTTACCGGCTTTGCCTTCCAGCGTGTTCAGCGTCAGTACTCCCTGTTCGCTGGCCGCTTTCAGCGCGACCTGCTGGAAATCCATCCCCCGCCAGCGCAGCTTGTCCGCCGCAAGCGCCATCTCGCCATCAATGGCATTCACTATTTCATTCACGCCCTCTTCTTCATGCGTACGGGAGATTACCGGTCCGGGCGCCGAGCGCTGAGGCGCTATACGCTCAGCATTCTCCTCGCCGCCGGAAACCAGCCCGAGCAGTGAATCCATATCCAGCACCGGGGAATGAAGATCGATCCTTAGCTGAGGGCGTTCCGCTATTTTTCCACTGACGCTGCCCGAAAGCTGGCTGTCATTGACGCTCATCGCGAGATCTTTCAGGGTAAAGGCTTGATTGCTCCCGGCCCAGGCTGCCTGCATTTTCGCCTGGCCTGCCACCCCCTGCGTCGGCAGACTTGCGCCGGTTAACTGATAATCAAGCTGCTGGATGGTGGCGGAAAGGTGCTGTGGATAATGGCTGACGTCCATATCGGCGTTCAGCTTGACCTGCAGTTCGCGCTGATCGCGGTTAATGCGGCTGCTCAGCTCGACGTGCGCCTGGCGGTGCCGGTTCTGTGACATTTGCAGGTTCAGATCGCGGACGTTCAGCTGCTCACCGCTTGCCTGCTGCCAGATCAGCAGGCTGTCCGCCACCCGCAGATCTGCAATATCGAACTTCCAGCCCTGCGTGCTGACCGGCGGTGCGGCGTCCCGTGGTCCGACCGGCGCGTCAGCCGGACGCTGAGCTTCGCTGTCGGGCGTCAGACGGATCACTGCTCCTTTGAGCATTACCTGCTTCACCGCCAGCTGATGGGAGAGTAAGGGAAGAAGATTCACATCGAGCCGCATATTGTCGGCGCTGACGACCGGCTGCGCCGCGCCGGGCGCGGTCAGGGTCATTTTACCGGACAAGATGCTGAGCTGAGGCCAGACGTGCCAGCGCAGATCGCCGGTCAGTGCCAGACGGTATCCGCTGCGCTGCTCAACCTGTTGCGCCATGTAGTCGCGAAAATCGTTGGGATTGACCAGCAGAACCAGCGCGGACATTCCCGCCACGATCACCACCAGCAAAATAGCCAGCGTGGTAATGAATCTTCTCATTCCTTCCCCTTACTGCTGTCGGCTTGCTGCATGAGCTGACCTGTTTCCCATAATTCGTCCCGTAACCAGGCAAAACAGGCGCAGGCCTGCAACATCAATCCGGCAGCGCTTTTGTTAATCTTTATCTATCCGGCTGGCATCGGCGCCCTGCTGCCCCTTATATTTCGCATCCTGGCGGCGGTTATAAGGGCGCGCCGCCGGGCCGGAAAGCGGTTCGAAACTCAGCGCGCCAATCAGCATACCCGGGCGCAGCGCCAGAGGCAGCTTACCTGAATTGTAGAACTCAAGCACGATACGGCCCTGCCAGCCGGGGTCAATGCGGTGTGCGGTGACGTGAACCATCAGTCCCAGACGCGCCAGCGATGAACGTCCATCCAGCCAGCCGACCAGGTTATCCGGCAGGGTCACGGACTCAAAGGTTACCGCCAGCGCCAGTTCACCAGGATGTAAAAAGAAGGCTTCCCCTTCCGGGAGCACGATCTCATCGCTCATGACGCGGTCAAGCGCCTCGCTGACTTCCGCTTTGGGGCCGCTCAGATCGATAAAGGCGGCCGTATGGCCACGGAAGGTACGAAACTGGTTACCCAGACGGACATCAACCGTCGCCCCGTTAATCCGCTCTACCGGCGGACGGGGAGAAATGTCGAGCTGGCCGCTGTCCAGCCAGGCTTCAATATCGCGATCGCATAATCTCATGGCGGGAACTCCACATGGGTCAAAAGTGCCTGAACTGTCTCAGGAAGCCGTGCGCTTCCTGCATGTCGGGATAGCCTGCCTGGCAGATAAGCCGGACAGGCTGCCGTCACGACTATTCGAAGAATTGGTTTATTTTCGCCTTCAGAATATCGATCGCGATGCGGTTTTTACCGCCGCGCGGCACGATAATGTCGGCATACTGCTTGGAAGGTTCAATAAACTGCAAAAACATTGGCCGGACGGTTTTCTGATACTGCGCCATCACGGAATCCATTGAGCGGCCGCGCTCGTTGACGTCGCGCTTCATGCGGCGCATCAGGCAGATGTCCAGCGGCGTATCAACGAAAATAGAGAAGTTCATCTCCTGACGCAGACGCGCGTCGGTCAGCAGCAGGATACCCTCAAGGATAATCACTTTTTTCGGCTTAAGCTGGAGGGTCTGTTCGGTACGGGTATGCTCAACATAGCTGTACACCGGCAGATCGATGGCCTTGCCCGTCTTCAGCATCTGTAAATGCTGGAGCAGCAGGCTGTGATCCATCGCGCTGGGGTGGTCGTAGTTGGTTTTAACCCGCTCATCCATCGTCAGATGGCTTTGGTCTTTGTAATACGCGTCCTCAGGGATCACACCTATATTTTCATCACCCACCCGCTCGCGCACTTCGCGATACAGGGTACTGGCGATAAGACTTTTTCCCGAGGCAGATGCGCCGGCAATACCTACGATGACGCACTGATGCGACTTGTCAGTCATAAATTAAAGACCTGATTACTGGTTGTCAGAGACAATGGAGAGGAGATTTCGCGCGTAATTATAGGGATTTCGCAGGGTTGATGCCAGTGAAAAGCGCCGGAATGCTTTTCAGACTTTCCCGTTAGGCGCGGTTTAGGTTCACCGGTAAACTGGCATTATTGAGACCAGCTTCACATTTTGAGCCCAGGACCCGTCCTCCACGCTGCGCAGGTTAATCTCAGCATTAGCCTGACTTGCCGCGCGTCTGGCTCCTTAACACAGCAAAAAGGAAACATGGTGTACTGGCAAATTATTCATACTCTGACCTACTTTGGCGACAGCATGTTACTGATCCCAACCGCCGCTATTATGGCTATCCTGATCGCCTGGAAAAACAGCAACCCCCGGGCCGTTTGGTACTGGATCGTCGCCTTTTGTGCCGCCGGCGCCATCGTCAGTCTCTCAAAAATCGCTTTTCTGGGCTTTGGCATTGGCAGCGCGCGCTACAATTTTACCGGCTTTAGCGGTCACAGTGCGATGTCCGCCACCCTCTGGCCGGTCATGCTCTGGCTGCTCAGCGCGCGCCTGACGGGTTTCTGGCGCGGCGTTGCCGTCGGCACCGGCTACCTCATTCCGCTGCTGGTCGGTGCCTCAAGGCTGATACTGCATTATCACTCACACAGCGAAGTAATTACCGGCCTGCTGCTCGGCTTTACGCTCAGTACCGCTTTTCTGGTCAGCCAGCGCGGCTCGCAGCTGAAGACCTTCTCCATCAGCCAGCTCTGCGTGGCGCTTTTATTGCCGCTGCTTCTGCTGAGCCATGGCCGTATCGCCACCACGCAGCAGTTCCTGCAGCGGCTTTCGGTCGAAATAGCCGGTATCGATCACCCCTGGACGCGCAGCGATCTGTTAAAGCTCCAGCAGTAATGATTCACGCCCGTTACAGAGGCATAGCGGGTCAATCGTCCGAACAGAGGGGTGTTTTGAATTAGCGGCAGGCAGGAAGAAAACGTTATGTTAGCATGATCAAAGTACCGATGAATGCGCTGACAGGACCGTCTGGCACTCTGCTGGATTTGAGATGAAGACTGAGACCTTTTTTAACGTAAACCGCGCTTTTCTGCCGTGGCGAAGCGCCCTGGCGTTTGGCGCAATCACGTTTGCGTTAACCCTCTTTTGCCTGAAGCTGATTGAAATCAGCGATCCGGTTTCGCCGCTCTGGTTCAGTACGGCGTTGATGACGGTGCTGACTTTTCGCCAGCCTTTAAGAGCGCTGCCGTTAATTTTATCTGCGTGCACACTCGGTAATGCCTGCGCCAGTGCCTGGATTTTAGGCCCTGAATTTCCTCATCTGTTTTTTCCGCTGATTAACCTCGTTCAGGCGGTGATGGGCGGCGCGCTGCTGCGGCGGCTGCTGGATCAGAAGTCGCCCCTTGGGTCGCTGCTCAGCTGGAGCAAAATGGTCATTGCGACGGGCCTTTGTACCCCCCTGGCAGGCGCATTAATGGCCAGCTGGCTGCTGACGCTTGTCGATCGTGCCAGCCCGCTGCTCTTCTCGACATGGGTGGTTTCTGAGATGATCGGGATGCTCTCGCTTGGCCCGGTTTGTCTGCTCTGGCGTGGGGATTACTTCCGCCACAATTTCAATCCAGCCGTGCTGTCTGAAACGCTGCTGACGCTGGCAATCACCCTGGCGCTCACCTGGTTTTCCCTGCGTTTTCTTCCCTGGCCCTTTACCTTTGTGATTGTGGTGCTGTTTTACAGCGCCGTGCGGCTGCCGCGTTTTGAAGCCTTTATGGTCTTTCTGGCAACGCTGACGATGATGACGCTGATGCTGGCGATGAACAGGCTGAATATCAGCGTGGATGCGGGCATCTTCAGCAGCGTACCCTGGCTGCCTTTCCTGATGGCAATTATCCCCAGCCATATGATGGCGCTGGTGATGCACTCCTTTCGCAAAGAGAAAAGACATATCACCGAAAGCGAAACCCGCTTCCGCCACGCGATGGAATATTCGGCGATCGGCATGGCGCTGGTCTCCCCGCAGGGTCAGTGGCTCCAGGTGAATAAATCGCTCTGTCGCCTGCTTGGCTATAGCGAAAAAGAGCTAAGCACGATGACCTTTCAGCAGCTCACCCATCCTGACGATCTGGAAGCTGACGTCAGCCAGCTCTATGCGCTGCTGCTGGGCGATATCGAAACCTACAGCATGGAAAAACGCTATTTCCGCAAGGATGGCGAGCTTGTCCGGGCCTCGCTGACGGTTTCGCTGGTCAGAGACAGCGAACAGCTGCCGCTCTATTTTATCTCTCAGATTGAAGATATTACCGACCTCAGGCGCACGGAAGAGGTCAATAAGCGGCTGATGCAGCGCATCACGCTGGCGAATGAGGCCGGCGGCATTGCCGTCTGGGACTGGAATCTGAAAACCGGCGTCATGCAGTGGGATAAACGGATGTTTCAGATTTATGGCCTGAAGCCTGAAGGCGAGGCTACTTATCTGACCTGGGTTAACAGCATGCTCCCTGCCGACAGGCAGAACGCGATCGACGCCTTCGATGAAAGCATTAAGAGCGCCTCGCCCATCGATATTCAGTTTCGCATTGAAACCGATCAGGGGATCCGCTATATCCGCAGCCAGGCCAGGATGATGATGGATGAAAACGGCGAGGTGGAGAAGATGCTGGGCATCAATCAGGATGTCACCGCCATGCACCAGCTGACCGATGCGCTCTATCAGGAGAAAGAGCGAATGCATATTACCCTGGACGCGATCGGCGAAGCGGTGATCAGCACGGATGAGGAAATGCGGGTTATTTTTATGAACCCGGTGGCGGAAGAGATGAGCGGCTGGCGTCAGGAAGATGCCGTCGCCAGGCCCATCAGCGAGATCCTGCGTATTACCGAGGGCAACGACGGCCCCGAAGTCGAGAACCTGTTGCTCTGTAAACTTCCGACCAAAAAATCCGTCCCCGACCTCGATCGGGGCCTTGTGCTGCACAACAGCGCCGGAGAACGGTTTGATATTCACTACAGCATTACCCCGCTAAAGACGCAGGAGGGGGAAGATATCGGCAGCGTGATGGTGATTCAGGATGTCAGTGAATCCCGCGAAATGCTACGCCATCTGAGCTACAGCGCCTCTCATGATATGCTGACCCGCCTGCCAAATCGGGTCAGCTTTGAACATCAGCTGATGACGATGCTGCACTCTGCCAGCGAACAGGGGCGGCAACACGTGCTGGTCTTCCTCGATCTTGACCGCTTTAAAACGGTCAACGATACGGCGGGACACGCGGCGGGCGATGCGCTTTTACGTGAAATTGCCGTGGTGATGAAAAGTCACCTCCGCCATAACGACGTGCTTGCCCGGCTTGGCGGCGATGAGTTTGGTATCCTGCTCCAGGATTGCCCGCTGGAGAACGGCTGTGAGCGGGTGGATCAGATTATCAGGACGGTCATCCAGTACCATTTCGTCTGGGAAAACGGCGTACACCGCATCGGTGCCAGTGCCGGGATCGCCGCCATCGGTACGGATAACCTCAGCGCCAGCGAAGTGATGGCCCGGGCGGATCTGGCCTGTTATCGCGCCAAACACAGCGGTCGCGGCCAGCTTGCCGTTTATGATGATTACCCGCAAACGGCCACGCCGGTAAGACGTGCGAAAAACTGATCCCGCCAGCTTCGCCCTCTCAGCCCCTCTCCATGCCCGGTAAACGTCATCAACGCCGCCGGTTTTGCGACAAAATGCGCCCCGCTTCTTGCTCTGCCGTCAGCCCTGGGCTAAAGTCGCCCCCTTTTTTCACCGTCAGCGGAGGGGACGAATGTTCATCGGCTTTGATTACGGCACGGCAAACTGCTCGGTCGGTATTATGAACGGGGGCAGCCCGCAGCTGCTGCCTCTTGAGCAGGGCTCCACGCTACTGCCTTCTATGCTTTGCGCCCCCACGCGCGACGCGGTCAGCGAATGGCTGTTCCGCCATCACCAGGTTCCCACCCCCGAGGCGGAAAACCAGGCGATCCTGCGCCGGGCGCTGACGCTGAATCGCGAAGAGGATATTGAAGTGCTGCCCGGCAGCGTCCAGTTCGGCCTTGCCTCGTTAGCTCACTATATGGCCGATCCGGAAGATGTCTGGTTTGTGAAGTCACCCAAGTCATTCCTGGGCGCTAACGGCCTTAAGCCGCAGCAGGTCGCCTTCTTTGAGGATCTGGTTTGCGCCACCATGCTGCACATTCGCCAGACCGCCGAACAGCAGCTCAATGAGAGCATCACGCAGGCGGTTATCGGTCGCCCGGTGAATTTCCAGGGGCTGGGCGGCGACGAGGCAAACCGCCAGGCGCAGGGCATTCTGGCGCGCGCCGCCGGTCGCGCCGGCTTCAGGGACGTTGAGTTCCAGTTTGAACCCGTGGCGGCGGGGCTCGATTTTGAAGCCACGCTGGATAAAGAAACCCGCGTGCTGGTGGTGGATATTGGCGGCGGTACCACCGACTGCTCAATGCTGCTGATGGGGCCGGAGTGGCACGGCAAAGCGGAACGCAGCGGCAGCCTGCTGGGCCACAGCGGTTGCCGGGTCGGCGGTAACGATCTTGATATCATGCTGGCGTTTAAAGAGCTGATGCCGCTGCTGGGGCTGGGCGGCGCAACGGAGAAAGGAATTGCCCTACCCGCGCTGCCATGGTGGAACGCGGTCGCCATTAATGATGTTCCCGCGCAGAGCGATTTTTACGCCACGGCCAGCCGCAAGCAGCTACAGGAACTGATACGCGATGCCGCTGAGCCTGATAAGGTGAAGCGACTGCTGAAAGTCTGGCAGCAGCGCCTCAGCTACCGCCTGGTACGCGCGGCGGAAGAGAGTAAAATCGCCCTTTCCGACCGTCAGGAGGTCATCAGCACCCTGCACTTTATTGAGCAGGCACTGGAAACGACCGTTGCTGCCGACACGCTGGAGACGGCGATCGCCCAGCCGCTTGAGCGCATCAAAGAACAGGTGAAGCTGGCGCTGGACGGCAGCAGCGTTCGTCCGGACGTGGTGTTCCTGACCGGCGGCAGCGCCCGGTCGCCGGTGCTGCGACAGGCGATTAGTCAGATGCTGCCAGGGATCCCGCTGGCCAGCGGCGACGATTTTGGTTCCGTCACCGCCGGTCTGGCGCGCTGGGCGCAGGTCATGTTCCGCTAAACCCGCCAGAAACGGATTTCTGTCACTTCACGGACAGAGCTGCCGCATATAGGGCGGCAGCCTTCCGCTTATTCTGTTGGGCAAGCGCCCTCCTGCCTGGCCACCGCGCTTTACACGCCAGCGGCTCTGCCTTCCGGCATCATCTATCGCGTTGAAACCGCGGTCGCTTTCCCTCGTAAAGATAAGGTAAAAGTAGGTAAGGACATGATTACTTACACCTCCTGCGCAAGTTATCCTTAATTCCTTCAATTTTTTGTCCTGCAAACTCGTTAAACTAGCGCCTTATGGGGCGTATTTTGCCCCTGACTTTGTTATTTGCTATCGGAGAGCTCACCACAGCATGAACGTCAAACGCCGCTTCCCTTCGCTCGTCTTACTCCTGATCGCCCTGGCCGTTGCGGCAGGCGGCTATTTCTGGTGGCAGAGTCACAACACCCCAGCCGCAGAGTCCTCCTCCAGCGCCGGGAAGCCCCGGGGACCGGGCGGTAAAGGTCGCGGCCCCCTTTCGCCGGTGCAGGCCTCCGCCGCGTCGCGCCAGAGCGTTCCGCTTTACCTTTCCGGATTGGGCACGGTGACGGCCGCGAATACCGTCACCCTGCGTAGCCGCGTGGAGGGCAACCTGATTGCGCTCCATTTTAAGGAGGGTGAGGAAGTCGAAGCCGGACAGCTGCTGGCGGAAATCGATCCGCGTCCCTATCAGGTCGCGCTGATGCAGGCGCAGGGCCAGCTGGCAAAAGACCAGGCGACGCTGGCAAACGCCCGTCGCGATCTGGCGCGCTATGAAAAGCTCGTGAAGACCAACCTCGTTTCCCAGCAGGAACTCGATACCCAGCGCGCGCTGGTCAGCGAGACGCTCGGCACCCTGAAAGCCGACGAGGGCAGCGTGGCCAGCGCACAGCTTAACCTGACCTACAGCCGCATTACCGCGCCGGTTGCCGGACGCGTCGGGCTGAAGCAGGTGGATATTGGCAACTACATTACCAGCGGTGACACCAACGGTATCGTGGTCATCACCCAGACGCACCCCATCGATGTGATATTCAGCCTTCCGGAAAACGACATCAGTACGGTAGTCACTGCACAGAAAGGCGGCGAGCCGATTCTGGTCGAGGCCTGGGACAGAAGTAACAGCAAACTGCTGACGACCGGCACCCTGCTGAGTATGGATAATCAGATCGATACCACCACCGGGACGGTGAAGCTGAAAGCCCGCTTTACCAACGCTGACGACGAACTTTTCCCCAACCAGTTTGTGAATGCGCGGCTAAAAGTTAATACGCTGCAAAATGCCATTGTTATTCCCGCAGCCGCACTGCAAATGGGCAATGAGGGCAACTTCGTCTGGGTGGTCAACAGCGACAATAAAGTGAGCAAAAAAAGCGTGACGGTCGGACTTCAGGAGAGCACCAGAGTGGTGATCAACGCCGGTCTGGACGTTGGCGACCGCGTGGTCACCGACGGTATCGACCGCCTGACCGAAGGCGCCACCGTGGAAGTGGTTGCGCCGCAGGCCGCGCCGCTGACCTCCGGTAAAAGCGTTCAGCCAGCGAAGGGAGCCAGCGACTGATGCAGGTCACCTCTCAAGGCGCCAGCGGCGGGCCTTCCCGTCACTTTATTCTCCGGCCGGTCGCCACCACGCTGCTGATGGTGGCGATTCTGCTGGCCGGGATACTGGGCTATCGCGCCCTGCCCGTCTCCGCGCTGCCGGAGGTGGACTATCCCACGATTCAGGTGGTTACCCTCTATCCCGGCGCCAGTCCGGACGTGGTGACCTCCTCGATAACCGCCCCGCTCGAACGACAGTTTGGTCAGATGTCCGGCCTCAAGCAGATGTCTTCGCAAAGTTCCGGCGGCGCATCGGTGGTCACGCTCCAGTTTCAGCTGACGCTGCCGCTGGACGTGGCCGAGCAGGAGGTACAGGCCGCCATAAACGCGGCGACGAACCTGCTGCCTTCTGACCTGCCTAACCCGCCGGTTTACAGCAAGGTTAACCCGGCCGATCCGCCCATTATGACGCTCGCCGTGACCACGACCAGTATGCCAATGACCCAGGTCGAGGACATGGTGGAAACGCGCATCGCGCAGAAGATCTCTCAGGTTTCCGGCGTGGGGCTGGTGACGATCTCCGGCGGGCAGCGTCCCGCCGTGCGCGTGAGGCTGAACGCCCAGGCGCTGGCCGCGCTGGGGCTCGACAGCGAAACGGTACGCACGGCTATCAGCAACGCCAACGTCAACTCAGCGAAGGGCAGCCTCGATGGCCCGGAGCGCTCCATTACGCTCTCTGCCAACGATCAGATGAAGTCCGCCGAGGACTATCGTCAGCTGATCGTGGCTTATCAGAACGGTTCGCCGGTTCGCCTGCGGGATGTGGCAAAAGTTGAAACGGGCGCGGAAAACCGCCTGCTCGGGGCCTGGGCGAACCGCCAGCCCGCCATTGTGCTCAACGTGCAGCGCCAGCCCGGTGCGAATATTATTACCACCGCTGACAGCATCCGCCGGATGCTGCCGGGCCTGACCGCCTCCCTGCCGAAATCGGTCGAGGTTAAGGTCCTGAGCGACCGCACCACCAACATCCGCGCCTCCGTTCATGATGTGCAGTTTGAGCTGATGCTGGCGCTGGCGCTGGTGGTGATGATTATCTACCTGTTTCTGCGTAACGTCCCGGCGACCATTATCCCCGCCGTGGCCGTACCGCTGTCGCTGGTCGGCACCTTTGCCGTTATCTATTTCCTCGGCTTCTCGGTTAATAACCTGACGCTGATGGCGCTGACGATCGCCACCGGCTTTGTGGTCGATGACGCCATCGTGGTGATCGAAAACATCTCGCGCTATATCGAAAAAGGCGAAAAGCCGATGGCCGCAGCGCTGAAAGGCACCGGCGAAATCGTCTTTACGATTATTTCCCTGACCTTCTCGCTGATTGCCGTTCTGATCCCGCTGCTCTTTATGGGGGATATTGTCGGCAGGCTCTTCCGTGAGTTTGCGGTCACGCTGGCCGTTTCTATCCTGATTTCAGCCGTGGTTTCGCTGACGCTGACGCCGATGATGTGCGCCCGGATGCTCAGCGCCGAATCACTGCGTAAGCAGAACCGCTTTTCCCGCGCCAGCGAAGCGCTCTTTGAGCGCATCATCGCCGGCTACGGCCAGCTGCTGCGGCGCGTGCTCAGCCACCCCTGGCTCACCCTGAGCGTGGCGCTGGGCACCCTGGCGATCACCGTGCTGCTCTGGATTGCGATCCCGAAAGGCTTCTTTCCCCTACAGGACAACGGCATTATCCAGGGAACGTTGCAGGCGCCGCAGTCGGTTTCCTATGCCAATATGACCGAACGGCAGCAGCAGGTCGCCGCGATCGTGATGAAAGACCCGGCCGTAGAAAGCCTGACCTCCTTTGTGGGAGTGGACGGCACCAATCCGGCGCTTAACAGCGGACGCTTGCAGATCAACCTTAAGCCGCTGGACGAGCGTGACGATCGCATCCCGGCCATTATTGAACGCCTCCAGGCCGAAGCAGACCGGCTGCCGGGCATTAAGCTCTATCTGCAACCGGTGCAGGATCTGACCATTGATACTCAGGTGAGCCGCACCCAGTATCAGTTTACGCTCCAGACCGGCTCGCTCGACTCGCTCAGCCTGTGGGTGCCGCAGCTGCTAAAAGAACTGGGGACGCTGCCGCAGCTGAAAGATGTCAGCAGCGACTGGCAGGATCAGGGGCTGGAAGCCTATATCCGGGTTGACCGCGACAGCGCCAGCCGGCTGGGCATCAGCATGGCGGACGTTGATAATGCGCTCTATAACGCCTTCGGCCAGCGCCTGATCTCCACCATCTATACGCAGGCCAGCCAGTATCGCGTGGTGCTTGAACACGACACCTCAAACACGCCGGGCCTCGCAGCCCTGGATGCGATCCGCCTGACCGGCAGCGACGGCGGCACGGTGCCGCTCAGCGCTATCGCCAAAGTTGAACAGCGTCACGGCGCGCTGAGTATCAACCATTTAGATCAGTTTCCCTCCACCACCTTCTCGTTTAACGTCAGCGACGGTTACTCGCTGGAGCAGGCGGTGAATGCCATCAGCCAGGCTGAGCGGGATCTGGCGATGCCGGCGGAGATCATGACCCAGTTCCAGGGCAGCACCCTGGCTTTCCAGGCCGCGCTTTCCAGCACCGTCTGGCTGATCGTTGCCGCTATCGTAGCAATGTATATCGTGCTGGGCGTGCTGTATGAGAGTTTTATTCATCCTGTCACCATCCTCTCCACCCTCCCTACGGCGGGCGTGGGTGCCTTACTGGCGCTGATGCTGAGCGGCAACGAGCTGGACGTCATCGCCATTATCGGGATTATTCTGCTGATCGGGATCGTGAAGAAGAACGCCATCATGATGATCGACTTTGCGCTGGCCGCCGAGCGTGAGCAGGGCATGGCGCCTTATGACGCCATTTATCAGGCCTGTCTGCTGCGCTTCCGCCCGATACTGATGACCACGCTGGCCGCGCTGCTTGGCGCGCTGCCGCTGATGCTGAGTCAGGGCGTCGGCGCGGAGCTGCGGCGTCCGCTTGGCGTGGCGATGGTGGGCGGGCTGATCCTCAGCCAGGTACTGACCCTGTTTACCACGCCGGTTATCTATCTGCTGTTTGACCGCCTGGCACACGCCACCCGTCGTCGCCTGAGCCGTGAGGAGGCAGAGTGAGGTTTTTTGCGCTGTTTATTCACCGGCCGGTCGCCACCATTCTGCTGACCATCGCCATCACCCTCGCGGGGATTATGGGTTTCCGCCTGCTTCCCGTCGCCCCGCTGCCGCAGGTGGACTTCCCGGTGATTCTGGTTTCTGCCTCGCTGCCGGGCGCGTCGCCGGAGACGATGGCCTCCTCAGTCGCCACGCCGCTGGAGCGGGCGCTGGGCCGTATTGCCGGCGTCAGTGAGATGACCTCCACCAGCTCGCTGGGCAGTACGCGGGTCATTCTGGTCTTTGATTACGATCGCGATATTAACGGCGCCGCCCGCGACGTTCAGGGCGCGATCAACGCCGCGCAAAGCCTGCTGCCAACCGGCATGCCGAGCCGCCCGACCTACCGTAAAATTAACCCCTCCGACGCACCGATTATGATCCTGTCGCTGACGTCAGACACTTATTCACCCGGTCAGCTTTATGACTTCGCCTCGACCCAGCTGGCGCAGAAGCTGGCGCAGATCGAAGGGGTCGGCGACGTGAGCATCGGCGGCAGTTCGCTGCCCGCCGTGCGCGTCGATCTTAATCCGCAGGCGCTGTTTAACCAGGGCGTGTCGCTGGATGCGGTACGGGAGGCGATCGCCAGCGCCAACCAGCGCAGACCCCAGGGCGCCATTGAGGAAGATCTCCACCGCTGGCAGCTGAAAACGAACGACGAACTGCAAACCGCCGCCGAATACCGCTCGCTGGTGGTGCATTACAGCAACGGGGCCGCCGTCCGCCTGGCGGATGTGGCAAATGTGACCGATTCGGTAGAGGATGTCCGCAACGCCGGGATGGCCAACGCCAAACCGGCCATCCTGGTGCTGGTGCGCAAACTCCCCGAAGCCAATATTATCGATACCGTCGATCGTATCCGTGCGGAGGCGCCCGAGCTGCGTAATATCATTCCGGCTTCAATACATCTCGAGATCGCGCAGGATCGTTCCCCTACCATCCGCGCCTCGCTGGCCGAAGTGGAGCATTCGCTGGTCATCTCGGTTGGGCTGGTTATCCTGGTGGTCTTTGTTTTTCTGCGATCCGGGCGCGCCACCCTTATTCCCGCCGTCGCCGTACCGGTGTCGCTGATTGGCACCTTCGCCGCCATGTACCTTTGCGGCTTCAGCCTGAACAATCTGTCGCTGATGGCGCTGACGGTGGCGACCGGGTTTGTGGTCGATGACGCTATCGTGGTGCTGGAAAATATTTCCCGCCACGTTGAGGCTGGCATGAAGCCGGTCCAGGCCGCCCTGCAGGGCGTACAGGAAGTGGGCTTTACCGTGCTGTCGATGAGCCTTTCGCTGATTGCGGTTTTCCTGCCGCTGCTG
This sequence comes from Erwinia psychrophila, assembly GCF_039023475.1. NCBI lineage: Bacteria > Pseudomonadati > Pseudomonadota > Gammaproteobacteria > Enterobacterales > Erwiniaceae > Erwinia > Erwinia psychrophila. The sequence goes on along the minus strand of NZ_JBCHVB010000003.1, from coordinate 263,723 downwards.
ATGCTGGGCGGGCTGATTGGCCGCTTCTTCACGGAGTTTGCCGTCACCCTTTCGGTGTCGATCGCGATTTCGCTGCTGATCTCAGTTACGCTGACGCCGATGATGTGCGCCCGGCTGCTGCGCCCTCACCGCAAGCATGAGCAGCCGCGAACCCGCGGCGCGGGCAAGCTGTTTCTGCGCCTGCAGCAGGGCTATGGCCGCTCGCTGGGCTGGGTGCTCAATCACTCCCGCTGGATGCTGCTGGTCTTTCTCGGCACCATCGGACTGACGATGTATCTCTATGTAGTTATTCCCAAAACCTTTATGCCGGAGCAGGATACCGGCCGGGTGATGGGCTTTATTCAGGCTGACCAGAGCATCTCCTTCCAGTCTATGCGCAGCAAGCTGGAGAATTTTATGAAGATTGTCCGCGACGATCCGGCAGTGGAAAACGTGGTGGGCTTTACCGGCGGCTCCAGGACCAACAGCGGCTCGATGTTTATCTCGCTCAAGCCGCTCGACCAGCGTAGTGAGAGCGCCCAGGCGGTTATCGCCCGGCTGCGCGTTAAGCTGGCGAAAGAGCCGGGCGCCAGCCTCTTTCTGATGGCGGTGCAGGATCTCCGCGTCGGCGGACGTGAGTCCAGCGCCAGCTATCAGTATTCGCTGCTGTCGGACAGCCTGGACGATCTGCGGGAATGGGAACCTAAAATCCGCCGGGCCTTTGCCACCCTGCCGGAGCTGGCGGACGTCAACTCCGATCAGCAGGATAAAGGTTCGGAAATGGCGCTGATCTACGATCGCGAAAGCATGGCGAGGCTGGGCATTGACGTTTCAGATGCCAATAATTTGCTGAATAACGCCTTTGGCCAGCGGCAGATCTCCACCATCTACCAGCCCCTTAACCAGTATAAAGTGGTGATGCAGGTCGATCCGCGCTATACCCAGGATATCAGCGCGCTGGATCAGATGTATGTGATTAACGGTGACGGCAAGGCGATCCCCCTCTCCTGGTTCGCGAAGTGGCAGCCGGCGAATTCGCCGCTGTCGGTCAACCATGAGGGCCTCTCCGCCGCCTCCACTATCTCATTCAATCTGCCGGAGGGCGTTTCCCTGTCGCAGGCGTCTGAGGCGATCGAACGGAGTATGACTTCGCTTGGCGTGCCCTCCAGCGTGCGCGGCAGCTTTGCCGGCACGGCTCAGGTCTTTGAGGATACGCAAAACAGCCAGCTCTGGCTGATCCTGGCGGCCATCGCCACGGTCTATATCGTGCTGGGAATGCTCTATGAGAGCTACGTGCATCCGCTGACCATTCTCTCCACGCTTCCTTCTGCGGGCGTGGGCGCACTGCTGGCGCTGGAGCTGTTCGGCGCGCCCTTCAGCCTGATCGCGCTTATCGGTATTCTGCTGCTTATCGGTATTGTGAAGAAGAACGCCATTATGATGGTGGACTTTGCGCTTGATGCGCAGCGCAGCGGCAATCTGACCGCCCGTGAGGCGATCTTCCAGGCAAGCCTGCTGCGCTTCCGGCCCATCATGATGACCACCCTGGCGGCGCTCTTCGGCGCGCTGCCGCTGGTGCTGACCTCCGGTGACGGCGCCGAGCTGCGTCAGCCGCTGGGGATCACCATTGTCGGCGGCCTGGTAATGAGCCAGCTGCTGACGCTTTACACCACGCCGGTGGTCTATATCTATATGGATAAGCTGCGGCGTAAGAAAACCACAGAGCGCCTCGGTGCTATTTCGTAACCGGCGCAGCATGAACGAGGAACCCGGCAGGCGATGAATACGCTTCCCCAAAATGTGCGCTGGCAGCTCTGGATCGTTGCCTTCGGGTTTTTCATGCAGACGCTGGACACCACCATCGTCAATACCGCCCTGCCCTCAATGGCGGCCAGCCTGAATGAAGATCCGCTGCATATGCATTCGGTGATCGTCGCCTACGTCCTGACGGTCGCCATTATGCTGCCGGTCAGCGGCTGGCTGGCCGATCGCTGTGGAGTGCGCAATATTTTTTTCAGCGCCATCGTGCTGTTCAGCCTTGGTTCGCTCTTTTGCGCCCTCTCCTCCTCGCTCGATCAGCTTATCGCCGCGCGCGTGGTGCAGGGGATCGGCGGCGCGATGATGGTGCCCGTTGGGCGGCTGACGGTGATGAAACTGGTACCGCGTGAGCAGTATATGGCCGCGATGACCTTTGTCACCCTGCCCGGCCAGATCGGCCCGCTGCTTGGCCCTGCGCTGGGAGGCGTACTGGTTGAGTACGCCAGCTGGCACTGGATATTCCTGATCAATCTGCCCGTCGGGCTGGTTGGCGCCACGGCCACGATGATGCTGATGGCCAATCTGCGCATGCCGCCCCGGCGCTTTGACTTCACGGGATTTCTGCTGATCGCCACCGGTATGGCGACGCTGACCCTGGCGCTGGATGGGCAACGTAGCCTGGGGAGCGCTCCGCTGCTGACCGGCGCAGTGATCCTGCTGGGCCTCTTCTCACTGCTGTGCTATCTGCTGCATGCGCGAGGTAACGACGGCGCGCTCTTCAGCCTGAAGCTGTTCGATAACCGTCTCTATTCGCTGGGCCTGCTGGGCAGCCTGACTGGCCGTATCGGCAGCGGCATGCTGCCGTTTATGACGCCGCTCTTTCTCCAGGTCGGCATGGGCTTTACCCCGTTTCACGCCGGCCTGATGATGATCCCGATGGTGCTGGGCAATATGGGCATTAAGCGCATCGTGGTGCAGATCGTTAACCGCTTCGGCTACCGTCATGTGCTGGTGGGATCGACGCTGGCCCTGGCGGGCGTTGTGCTGCTTTTCGCCGCCGTTGCGCTGCTTGAATGGAATTATCTGCTGCCCGTTGTGCTCTTTTTTCAGGGCATGGTGAACGGTATCCGCTTCTCGGCGATGAACACGCTGACGCTGAAGGCGCTGCCGGACGATTTGACCAGCAGCGGCAACAGCCTTCTCTCCATGGTGATGCAGCTGTCGATGAGTATCGGCGTCACCGTCGCCGGTCTGCTGCTCGGCACCTTTGGTCAGCAGGCGCTGGCGGGCAGCCCGATGCTTCATCAGGCCTTTATTTATAGCTGGCTGTGCGTGGCGGTGGTGATTGCGCTGCCCGCGCTGATTTTCTGGCGGGTGCCGCTGGACGCCAGTAAAAACGTACTGCTCAGCCGCAGGAGAAACCGCTAATGTTTGCGAAAATACGCATCGGCATTACCGCCAAGCTGTTCGCCGCCATCTTTTCCACCTGCATGCTGGTGCTGATTACCATGCACTGGGGCGTACGGCTCAGCTTTGAGCATGGGTTTATCGACTACATCAAAAAAGGCAATGAGCAGCGGCTGATCATGCTGAGCGATGCCCTTTCCGACCAGTATGAACAGCATGGGAACTGGGATTTTCTGCGGCAGAATAACCGGCTGATTTTCCAGATCCTTCGCTCGCTTGAGCAGAATCCGGACGCCACGCACACGCTGCCGCCCCACGGCTGGCGAGCGCCGTTCTGGGTTATCGATCAGCATTTTCACGTGATGATTGGTCCACGCGGACCGGTCCCGCCCGAAGGAACGCGGCGCAACATCACCACCAGCGATGGCCGTATCGTCGGCTGGGTTATCGGCTCGCCGCCGGAGCGGCTGACGCGCAGCGCGGATATTAACTTCGATCAGCAGCAGCGGCGCACCAGCTGGATTATCGTGGCGCTGACCATGCTGCTGGCGGCGCTGGTCACCTGGCTGATGTCGCGCGGGCTGCTGGCGCCGGTGAAGCGCCTTGTCGAGGGCACCCATCATCTGGCGGCAGGCGATTTCACCAGCCGCGTGCAGGCCAGCAGCCGCGACGAGCTGGGCCGGTTAGCCCAGGATTTTAACCGGCTGGCCGGCACGCTGGAGAAAAATGAGCGGATGCGTCGCGCCTTTATGGCCGATATCTCGCATGAACTGCGCACCCCGCTGGCGATCCTGCGCGGCGAGCTGGAGGCGATTCAGGATGGCGTACGCAAGCTGACGCCGGAATCCATCGTCTCGCTCCAGGGCGAAGTAAGTACGCTGACCAAGCTGGTGGAGGATGTGCATCAGCTTTCATTATCGGACGAGGGAGCGCTCGCCTACCGTAAAAGCCACACCGATCTGGTGCCGCTGCTGGAAATGGTGGCGGGCAACTTTACCAACCGCTTCAGCAGCCAGGGACTCGCACTGACGCTGAAGCTGCCGGAACAGGCGCCGCTCTTCGGCGATCCTGACCGTCTGATGCAGCTGTTTACCAATCTGATGGAGAACAGCCTGCGCTACACCGACGCCGGCGGCGGGCTGACGATCTCGCTCGAAAGCCGCCCCGACGGACACTGGCTCTTCTTTGACGACTCGGCACCGGGTATCAGTGACGAACAGTGCCAGCAGATCTTTGAGCGTTTTTACCGGGCTGAAAGCTCGCGTAACCGCGCCAGCGGCGGCTCGGGGCTGGGCCTGGCGATCTGTCAGAACATCGTTGAAGCGCACGATGGTACGATTAAAGCGGATCACTCTGATGCCGGCGGGCTGCGAATTACGGTACACTTACCGCCTAAAAATCACTGAGCGATCTGAACGCGTTAAGCGGGTATGCCATGAATCAAGAAACGCTTGCCCCACTGATTTTGGTGGTAGAAGACGAACCCAAACTGGGTCAGTTACTGACGGACTATTTGCAGGCAGCCAACTACCGCACGCACCATATATTACAGGGTGGTGAGGTTATTGAGTGGGTAAAACACGCCTCACCGGACATGATTCTGCTGGACCTGATGCTGCCCGGCGTGGATGGTCTGACGCTCTGTCGTGAAATCCGCCGTTTCTCAGACGTGCCGGTGATGATGGTGACGGCCAAAAGCGAAGAGATCGATCGCCTGCTCGGGCTGGAAATCGGCGCAGATGACTACATCTGCAAGCCCTTCAGCCCGCGTGAAGTCGTCGCCAGGGTCAAAACGATTTTACGGCGCTGCTCCCGTACGCCGGAAGAGGCGGAAAAAGCGTCGCGGCTGCAGGTCAACGAAGATCGCTTCCAGGCGAGCTGGGATGGCGCGAATCTTGATCTGACGCCCGCAGAATTTCGCCTGTTAAAGACGCTGGCACAGGAACCGGGGAAAGTCTTCTCACGCGAACAGCTGCTTAATCATCTCTATGACGACTATCGCGTGGTCACTGACCGCACTATCGACAGCCATATTAAAAACCTGCGGCGCAAGCTGGAGGGCCTTGATGCCGACCAGCCGTTTATCCGCGCGGTCTACGGTATGGGGTATCGCTGGGAGGCCGATGTCTGCCGTTTGATCTAGCGCAATTTACATTTGTTTTGCCAGCTTCTACAATCCCCGCACTTTCAGTAAGGCTGCCCGTAAAGCAGCCTTACCCGCTTTTACCCTTGTCCGTTCTGTTCCCGCTCACGCCAGCAGGGCCCGGAAACAGCGGCAGACGAAATTATCTTTTGAATTTCGAATGACGGCATGGTAGCCCCCTGCCCGCTTTTCTGGATAAATGACCGGGAGCAGGCAGATGCTGCCAGCAAAGCTTGAGCGCGAAAAACGACGGGTAATGCTGACCTGATATCAGGAGATCCCTATGTTCAAACCGGAACTGCTCTCCCCAGCCGGTACGCTGAAAAATATGCGCTACGCCTTTGCGTATGGCGCTGACGCCGTGTACGCGGGGCAGCCGCGTTACAGCCTTCGGGTGCGTAATAACGAATTCAACCATGAAAACCTGGCTATTGGCATTAATGAAGCCCATGCTGCGGGAAAGAAGTTTTACGTTGTGGTGAATATCGCCCCGCATAACGCCAAGCTGAAAACCTTTATCCGCGATCTCACCCCGGTGGTGGAGATGGGGCCGGACGCGCTGATTATGTCCGATCCCGGCCTGATCATGCTGGTCCGGGACGCCTTTCCGCAGATGGACATCCACCTCTCGGTGCAGGCCAACGCGGTGAACTGGGCGACGGTAAAATTCTGGAAGCAGATGGGACTCTCAAGAGTGATTCTTTCACGCGAGCTGTCGCTGGAAGAGATTGCAGAAATTCGCCAGCAGGTGCCCGATATGGAGCTGGAGATTTTCGTCCATGGCGCGCTCTGTATGGCCTACTCGGGTCGCTGTCTGCTTTCCGGCTATATCAATAAGCGCGATCCTAACCAGGGCACCTGTACCAACGCCTGCCGCTGGGAATATAAAGTTCAGGAAGGCAAACAGGATGAGATCGGCAATATTGTTCATCAGCATGAGCCGATCCCGGTCCGCAATGTAGAGCCGGTGCTGGGCGAAGGCCAGCCAACCGATAAAGTGTTTATGATTGAGGAAGCGCTGCGTCCCGGGGAGTATATGACCGCCTTTGAGGATGAACACGGCACTTATATTATGAACTCTAAGGATCTGCGCGCGGTAGCACACGTTGAGCGGCTGACGCAGATGGGCATTCACTCGCTGAAAATTGAAGGCCGGACCAAATCCTTCTATTACTGCGCCCGTACCGCGCAGGTTTACCGCCGCGCGATTGACGATGCCGCTGCGGGTAAGCCCTTCGATCCCACGCTGCTGGAGACGCTGGAGTGCCTGGCGCACCGGGGCTATACCGAAGGTTTCCTGCGTCGTCATACTCATGACAGCTACCAGACCTACGATCGCAGCTACTCCGCCTCGGACAGTCAGCAGTTTGTCGGCGAGTTCACCGGGGAGCGCCGTGACGGGCTGGCGTTGGTTGACGTGAAAAATAAATTCAGCGTAGGCGACAGCCTGGAAATGATGACCCCCGCGGGTAACCTCACCTTTACTCTGGCCCGGATGGAGAACCGTCAAGCGCAGCCGGTTGAGGTCGCGCCCGGCAATGGACATTTCGTCTGGATCCCGGTGCCCGGAGAGATCGATCTCGCCTGGGCGTTACTGATGCGTAACCTCGCGACAGGCGCCTCTGGTGTGGCGGCAGTTGACAGTAATCACGTTAAAGTTACCTGAAGTTACCTTTATTAGAATTTGATCACATAACCCTATGCAGGATCTGGCTAGAATAAGCCCTGCTAAAAATGAGCAAGACGAAACGGCAGGCTTTACCAGGTACCACCTCATTCGCCCGTCCGGCTCCCCCGGGCGGGCTTTTCTTTGCCCCGATTTCAGACGGAACCCCGTTCCGGCTCTTCCTGAATATGCTATAACAAAAGCTCTTCCGGCCTGATGGCCCGTTCTGAGGAGATTTCAATTATGGACAAACATTCGCTGACTTTCGTGATCCTCAATGGCAAAGGCGCAGATAATGAGCCGCTGCGCGAGGCGATCTTCGCCCTGCGTGAAGAAGGTCTGCCGATTGAGGTTCGCGTTACCTGGGAATATGGCGACGGCGGACGTTACGTTAAGGAAGCCATTGCTCACCAGGCGGCGACGGTCGTGGCCGGCGGCGGCGACGGCACGGTGAATGAGATCGCCACCGCCCTGGCAGGCGTGGAGGCCGCACAACGCCCGGTATTAGGGATCCTCCCCCTCGGCACGGCCAATGATTTTGCCACCAGCGCGGGCATTCCCGAAGAGATGGAAAACGCGCTGCGGCTGGCGATTATTGGTAAAGCCACCCCTGTCGACCTGGCGTGCGTAAACCGGGAGCGTTACTTCATCAATATGGCGACCGGCGGCTTTGGCACCCGTATTACCACCGAGACGCCGGCCAAACTGAAATCGGCGCTGGGTGGGGTTTCCTACTTTATTCACGGGCTGATGCGGATGGATGAGCTGAAAGCGGATAGCTGCGAACTGAGCGGACCGGGCTTTCACTGGCAGGGCGATGCGCTGGTGATCGGGATTGGCAACGGGCGTCAGGCGGGTGGCGGTCAGCGCCTCTGTCCGACGGCGTTAATTAATGATGGCCTGCTGGACTTGAGCATCGTTACCTCACAGGAGCTGCTCTCTACCGTACTGCATTCACTGACCAGTAATGAACATAATCCGAATATCGTTTCAGCCACGCTGCCATGGCTTAGCATCACGTCGCCGAATGAGATGACGTTTAATCTTGATGGCGAACCACTCAGCGGCACCGAATTTTATATTCAGGTTATGCCGGGTGCGCTACTTTGCCGGCTTCCGCCACAGTGTGAACTCCTGGCCTGACCTCCGCTCTTTTCTGGCTGAATGAAAATTTCAGCCTTGACGCTATTCATCACCGTGTTCCCTGCCACAATCTTCCTTAACAGTGCTTGCAGGCTGGCAGGCAAAACCAACCGCCCTGTTAAGGCGTGATAATGAACCAGGCGCGGGCTTCCGTCATTGCCAATACGCAAACAGCCATCCATCGCTCTGTCACATAGCCACCGCATCCGCTATCCACACCGCCACAAATACGATGACTTTTCACCCTTAGCACCACCTTAAGACTCTTCTGAGAACCACGCTTTTTTCCTTCGTCACGCAGATTAACAAGTCTTACATCAGCGCCAAGCGGGTAAAAAAACTCTGTGATCGCGATCGCTGATTTGACCCGACCAACTTGTATGGTAGTACGATAGTGATTAACTTTCAGGCATTGAAGGTCATTATCAAAGGCAGAAGATATGAAGATCGTGAAGGCTGAAGTATTTGTTACCTGCCCCGGCAGGAATTTTGTCACTGTTAAAATCACCACGGATGAAGGACTTACCGGCATTGGCGACGCCACGCTGAACGGGCGTGAGCTGCCCGTCGCCTCTTACTTAAAAGATCACATCTGCCCACAGCTGATTGGCCGCAATGCGCACCAGATCGAAGATATCTGGCAATATTTCTACAAAGGGGCCTACTGGCGTCGTGGCCCGGTGACGATGTCCGCGATTTCCGCCGTGGATCAGGCGCTGTGGGACATCAAAGGGAAAGCGGCTAATATGCCGGTATACCAGCTGCTGGGCGGCGCATCGCGCACCGGAGTAATGGTTTACTGCCACACGACCGGCCACAGCATTGATGAAGTGATGGATGATTACGCCCGCCATAAAGAGATGGGCTTTAAGGCGATTCGCGCCCAGTGCGGCGTTCCCGGCATGAAAACCACCTATGGTATGGCAAAAGGCAAAGGGCTTGCCTATGAGCCGGCCACCAAAGGTGACTGGCCGGAAGAGCAGCTCTGGTCAACCGAAAAGTATCTCGACTTCACGCCGAAGCTGTTTGCCGCCATCCGCGACAAGTTTGGCTTTGACGAACACCTGCTGCATGACATGCACCACCGCCTGACGCCGATTGAAGCCGCCCGCTTCGGCAAAAGCGTTGAGGATTACCGTCTGTTCTGGATGGAAGACCCGACGCCTGCGGAAAACCAGGAGAGCTTCCGCCTGATCCGTCAGCACACCGTGACGCCGATTGCGGTTGGCGAAGTGTTTAACAGCATCTGGGACTGTAAACAGCTGATCGAAGAACAGCTGATCGACTACATCCGTACCACCATTACCCACGCTGGCGGCATTACCGGCATGCGCCGCATCGCGGACTTTGCCTCACTCTATCAGGTTCGTACCGGCTCCCACGGCCCGTCCGATCTCTCGCCTGTTTGTATGGCCGCCGCGCTGCACTTCGATCTCTGGGTGCCGAACTTCGGCGTGCAGGAATATATGGGCTACTCCGAACAGATGATGGAAGTCTTCCAGCATAACTGGACGTTCGATAACGGCTATATGCATCCGGGCGATAAGCCGGGCCTGGGCATCGAATTCGATGAGAAGCTGGCGGCGAAGTATCCCTATGAGCCTGCCTATCTGCCGGTCGCCCGTCTTGAAGACGGCACCCTCTGGAACTGGTAAGGAGATGATGATGAAAAGTGTGGTAATCGAACGTCCGGGCGAGCTGGTTTTACAGGATCGCCCCCTTCCGGAACCGGCAAAAGGTGAAGTCCGCGTTAGCGTGAAGTATGCCAGCATCTGCGGTTCTGATGTCCATATCTGGCACGGTCACAATCCCTTCGCCCGCTATCCGCGCGTTATCGGCCATGAGTTTTTTGGCCTGATTGACGCCGTTGGCGAAGGCGTTGACGAAAGCCGTATTGGTGAGCGCGTCGCCGTGGACCCGGTCGTCAGCTGCGGCCACTGCTATCCCTGCTCTGTGGGCCGTCCTAACGTCTGCAGCGAACTGAAGGTCATTGGCGTCCACCGGGACGGCGGCTTCAGCGAGTATGCCGTCGCGCCGGCGTCAAACGCTTATACCCTGCCGGAAAGCATTCCGGATAAACTGGCAAGCCTGGTTGAACCTTTCACCATCGCGGCCAATATCACCGCCTTCCTGAAACCGCAGCCGGATGACGTGGCGCTGATTTACGGTTCCGGCCCGATGGGCCTGACGGCGATCCAGGTGCTGAAAGGCGTTTATAAGGTACGGAAAGTTATTGTGGCCGATCGCCTGCCGGAACGTCTGGCGATGGCGCGCGACAGCGGTGCGGACGTGGTGCTGAATAACAGCGAGCAGCCGCTCTCTGACCTGCTGCAGGGAGAAATGCCGACGTTGATTATCGACGCTGCCTGCCACCCGACGATTCTGTCGGAAGCTGTCGCGCTCGCTTCACCGGCGGCCCGTATTGGCCTGCTCGGCTTCTCCGGTGAGCCCTGTACGCTCACCCAGCAGAGCCTGACCAGTAAAGAGCTTTCCCTCTTCACCTCACGCCTTAACAGTCATCGCTTCCCTGAGGTGATCGACTGGATGAAGCAGGGTCTGATCCAGCCGGAAAAACTGGTGACGCACTATTTCCCGCTGGCGGAAATCGAACAGGCCATGACGTTGTTTGAAAAAGATCCACGACGCTGTTGCAAGGTCATACTGACCGTCGGATAACACCCGGCCCGCCGGTCAGCGGCGTATTCGGTTTGCGGTGACAGGGAGCGTACCCGGACCAGGCTCAATGACCGGCGGGAGAAATCCCTCAAATTATAAAGATAAATATAATCAAGGATTTATTATGTTTAAGAACCTCCGCTGGATTATCGTACTCCTGCTGTTCATGGTCTATATGATCAACTACCTCGATCGGGTCGCGCTCTCACTGACGCTGCCGCTGATTGAAAAAGATCTGATGCTCAATGCTGAAGAATTCGGTCTGATTTTCAGTAGCTTTTTCTTTGGCTACGCCATCTTCAACTTCGTTGGTGGCCTGGCTACCGATAAATTTGGCCCCACGATAGTGCTTGGCGTGGCGGTCGGTCTCTGGTCGCTGTTCTGCGGCTTTACCGCCCTGGCGACCGGCTTCTGGTCGATGCTGATCCTGCGCGTACTCTTTGGCATGGCCGAAGGCCCAATCTGCGCCTCCGCCAATAAAGCGATTAACGGCTGGTTTCCCAAGAAGCAGGCCGCTACCGCGATGGGCTTTCTCAGCGCCGGATCGCCGCTTGGCGGCGCGGTGGCCGGTCCGATTATTGGCTATCTCGCCCTCGCCTTCGGCTGGCGCCCGGCCTTTATGATCATCTGCTCCATCGGCCTCGTCTGGATGGTGTTCTGGTTCTTCCTTTCTGCGGATAACCCGCTGAAAAGCAGCCGCGTCAGCGAGGCTGAACGTGCGCTGATCCTGCAGATGAAAGAGGAGCAGGCGGCGATGGAAGAGTCAGAAGAAACTCAGTCTTCCTACGGCCTGGGCCACTATCTGCGTCAGCCGATTATCCTGGTTACCGCTTTCGCCTTCTTCTGCTACAACTACATTCTGTTTTTCTTTCTCAGCTGGTTCCCTGCCTATCTGGTGCAGGCGCATAACCTTGATATTAAATCGATGAGTTTCACCACCATGATCCCCTGGATCGTCGGTTTCGTGGGGCTGGCCCTGGGCGGCTGGATCTCAGATAAAATTTTCAATATTACCGGGCGCTTACTGCTTTCGCGCAAAATCGTGCTGGTGGTTTCCCTGCTGGCGGCGGCGATCTGTGTTGCCCTGGCCGGCTCCGTGCAGGGCGTCTACCCGGCGGTAATCCTGATGTCAGTCTCCATCTTCTTCCTCTACATCACCGGGGCGATTTACTGGGCGATCGTGCAGGATGTGGTGCATAAAAGTCGTGTAGGCGGCATCAGCGGCTTTATCCATCTGATCGGCAGCCTCTCCGGCATTATTGGTCCCTACGTGACCGGGGTGATTGTTCAGCAGACCGGCAAATTCGACAGCGCCTTTGTGCTGGCGGGCGGAGTGGCCGCGCTGGGCGCGCTGCTGGTGCTGTTCGTGATTAAGAGTCCGAAAGGATCTGCCGCTAAACCTGTTTCTGTCTGAGTTTATCTGGGCGCGCAGAGGCGCGCCCGCGACTTCACTAAGGATTGACCATGTTAACACTTGACCACTTGCCAGAAGGCACCCTGATCCCCCGTTACGATCGTTCCGGGCTGCATACGCGCATCGTACACATTGGCTTCGGGGCTTTTCACCGCTCCCACCAGGCCGTCTGTGCGGATATCCTGGCGGCTGAACATCACAGCGACTGGGGGTATTGTGAATGTGAAACCAACACCTTTAATCAGGGTGAGTTGATCAACGCGCTGCGCCAGCAGGATATGCTTTACAGCGTGACCGAAATGGCCGACAGCGGCCTGAGCACCCGCGTCGTTGGCGTGGTGAAGCAGGCGCTCTACCGCAACGGTGACGGCATCGATACCATTATCGCCACCATGTGCCAGCCGGATGTGGCCATTGTTTCCATTACCGTGACCGAAAAAGGGTACTGCTATCAGCCCGCTACCGGGCAGCTTATCTCCGACCATCCCGCTATTGTTCACGATCTGGCGCACCCTGAGGATCCGCAATCGGTGCCGGGCGTCATTCTGGCCGCCATCCGCCGCCGCCGTGATGCCGGTTTAGCGGCTTTCAGCGTGATGTCCTGCGACAATATGCCGGAAAACGGCCACGTCACCCGCAACGTGGTGACCCAGCTCGCTGAGCGTCTCGATCCGGCACTGGCAGACTATATCCGCGCCAACATTACCTTCCCTTCAACGATGGTAGACCGCATCGTTCCCGCCATGACCGCAGAGGCGTTCAACGCCCTGAAGGAGACGCTGGGCTGTGCCGATCCGGTCGGCGTTGAGTGCGAGCCGTTCTTCCAGTGGGTGATTGAAGATAACTTCGTCAGCGGTCGTCCCGAGTGGGAGAAAGCGGGCGCCGAGCTGGTTGCTGACGTGCTGCCTTTTGAAGAGATGAAGCTGCGTATGCTTAACGGCAGCCACTCGCTGCTGGCCTATCTCGGCTACCTGGCCGGCTATGAGCACATCAGTGACTGCATGGAAGATGCGGCCTTTTTACAGGCGGCAAGAAAGCTGATGTTAGACGAGCAGGCGCCGACGTTACGCACCGAAAATGTGGATCTGGTCGCCTATGCGGATTCGCTGATCGCCCGCTACCAGAACCGGGCTATCCGTCACCGCACTTATCAGATCGCCACCGACGGTACGCAGAAGCTGCCGCAGCGCTGGCTGGACAGCATTCGCTGGCACCTGAATAACGGCAGCCGTTTCGATCTGCTGGCGCTGGGCGTGGCGGGCTGGATCCGCTATGTTGGCGGCGTTGACGAAAAGGGCCAGCCGATTGAGATTAACGATCCTATGCATGAAGAGCTTGCGCGCCTTGTAGCGTCAAGCCAGGAAGGCGAAGCGCGCGTCACCGCGCTTCTTTCGCTGAAGTCGGTATTCGGTGACGATCTGCCGGACAGTACGCTGTTCCGCGAAAAGGTGATCCACGCCTATCAGCTCCTGCTTAAGCTGGGAGCAAAAGAAGCGGTCAGGCAGGTCGTTACGGCTGACTGATTGTTTCACGGCGAAAGGGCTGGCGCTGGTGCATCAGGCTGATTAGACTGGATGTTCCTGCGCCAGCTTCACTGACGCCTTACCCATAACGAATCGTGCCGAATGTCTATTGCTTACACCATTACCGCCAGTGAACCCGTTAATCAGCAGATCTATCGCTTTTTACGCCAGGATATTGTGACCTGCGCCATTCCGCCGGGCTCCCTGCTCTCCGAAAAAGAGGTCTCAGCCCGCTTCAACGTTTCGCGCCAGCCGGTGCGTGAGGCCTTTATCAAGCTGGCCGAGGCGGGTCTGGTGCAGGTGCTTCCCCAGCGCGGCACCTTTGTGCGAAAAATTTCCGCGCAGCGCGTCGCCGACGGTCGTTTTATCCGCGAGGCGGTAGAGGTGGCGGTGGTACGCCGGGCGGCCACGGAAGCCTCTGCGGCTTCCCTGGCGCGACTGGAACATAATCTCCAGCTACAGAAAATGGCCGCGGCACGCCATGACAGTCACGCCTTTCTGCTGCTGGATGATGAATTCCATCTGATCATCGCCCAGAGCATTCAGTGCGAACTTGCCTGGCAAACCATTGAAAACATCAAAGCCGCGATGGATCGGGTGCGTTTTCTGACCCTGAGTAAAGTTTCCCCGCCGGATATTCTTATCGAGCAGCATTATGAGATTTATGAAGCGCTGGTGGCGAAGGATGTCGCCGGCGCTGAACGCGCACTGCGTCACCATCTTCAGGAGATGATCTTTTCGATCACGCCGATTGCCGAACAGAACAGCGAATGGTTTGAGCAAACCTGATGTGTCGATAAGCGCGAACCCGCAGGCACAGGGCCTGCGGGTTTGTGCTGCAAGGCGCCCGGAATACGCTTCCCGCATGACAAACTGGTAAAATTACCGGGCAATGAGATCGCTCCCGGCCCCCAGCAGCTCTGACGCTCAGCGCACCCTTACTCACTTCAACTGACGCGACTTTTTACTGAGAAACCACTAAAAGCCCGCCCGCTACCACCAGCGCCAGAAATGATGCACCGGACCGTTGCCCTTACCCACCTCCAGCGTACCGGCATGTTCAAGCGCGCCCTGTAACCAGCCTTTAGCTTCATGCAGCGTGTTCTCCCAGCTTTCATGCCGGGGCCGGAGCGCGGCCAGCGCCGCGGAGAGCGTACAGCCGGTGCCGTGAGTGTGCCGGGTTAGCACGCGCGGCGCGGAGAAACGCCGTTCACCGTCGCGGGTAATCAGCCAGTCGGGGCTTTCCGTATCGCTGAGATGGCCGCCTTTCATCAGGACCGCCTGGCAGCCTGACGCCAGCAGCGCTCTGCCCTGCTGCCGCATCTCCTGCTCACTGGTGGCGACCGGGCATTCCAGCAACGCTGCGGCTTCGGGCAGGTTCGGGGTGATCAGCGACACTTTTGGCAGCAGCCGCTGGCGCAGCGTCGCCACCGCGCCGGGCGTGAGCAGGGCATCGCCACTTTTCGCCAGCATCACCGTATCCAGCACGATCCAGGGCACCGGTGCGGCCTGTAGTCCTTCCGCCACCGCCTCGATAATATCGCTCTCCGCCAGCATGCCGATTTTGACACTGTCGATGCGTACATCGCTCAGCACCGAGGCCAGCTGCGCCGCGACGAACTCAGGCTCAATGCGATACAGCGACTGTACGCCGCAGGTGTTTTGCGCGACCAGCGCGGTAATCACGCTGGTGCCGTAAGCACCAAGGGCGGAGAAGGTTTTCAGATCGGCCTGGATGCCCGCGCCGCCGCTGGGATCGGTACCGGCAATGGTCAGTGCGTTAATGCGTTTCATTGCAGCGTCTCCCCCTTCAGGCTGTAGAGCGTATCCAGAAAGGCGGCAACAAAGCTGCCCGGTCCGCCCGCCGTGGCAGCCCGCTCTCCCGCCAGGCTCATCACCCGGCAGGCGCTGGCGACGTGACTGAGCCGATCGCCCGGCAGCGCGGTGAACGCGGCCACCACCGCCGACAGCGCGCAGCCCGTGCCGACAACGCGCGTCATCAGCGGCGATCCGCCCGGCACCCGCAGGCAGCGCTGACCATCGGCGATAAAATCCTCCTCGCCGGTCACGGCGACGATGGCACCACAGTCGAGCGCCAGCTGGTGAGCGGCTTCCAGGGCAGCGCTGGATGCGTGCAGGCTGTCCACGCCGCGTCCGGAGACGGCCTGACGCGCCAGCGCCAGAATTTCAGAGGCGTTGCCGCGGATAGCCGCAGGCCGGTGCGCCAGCAGCCGCTGGCAAAACTCGCTGCGAAAGCTCAGCGCGCCTACCGCGACGGGGTCGAGCGTCCAGGGTTTGTCCGCCTTGACGGCAGCCAGCACCGCCGCCAGCATCGCTTCGCTGCGTGACTGCGTCAGCGTACCGACGTTAATCAGTACCGCATCGGCCAGCGCGGCAAACTGTTCTGCTTCCTGAGGCTCGATAACCATGGCAGGCGAGGCGCCGAGCGCCAGCAGCACATTGGCGGTAAAAGTTTGCACAACGTCATTGGTCAGGCAGTGTACGAGCGAAGGATTTTGATGAAAAAGGGCCAGTGAGGCGGCGGCATTGTCAGTGGTAAAGCAGTGAGGTTGGATCATGGTAAAGCTCCCAACCGGCGATCAAGAAGGCGATGCGGTCAGGCATCTGACTTCCCTCCGCTGGCATTATCCAGTTCAGGTTCAACGGGTATTTCTCAGCCTTCACAAAGAAGGGCACCCCGAGTCATTTAGTACAAATTAGCTTACTTTTTTCCAGCTTAGGGGAAGTGGCTTGCTGGTGCAAGCCTGCCCTCCCAAGGGATCGCTTCTTCACCTTGAAAATGCGCATGACCCCTTTTTAAACCTCATCCCACACACGAAAAAAAGGCTTAGTGCCCCTTTGTTATACCGCCCGCCCGTAATGCTTTGACCACTTCTCATAGAAAGCGTGAGCGATTGCAGGAAGCTGGCTTGTGAGGCTTTAATCTGGAAGTCTACATAATCGATTAATCTTCCGGTGTTACTGTGGATCAATCGCCAAACATCCCAAACCACCAACCGGACTGAGCGATGCCGATCATAGCACCAATTCACCGCGACGAACGACGTCTGATGCAGAAAGCGATCCATCAAACACGTGACAAGAACCATACCCGCAGGCTGACCGCCATGCTGATGCTGCACCGAGGTGACCGTGTCAGCGATGTCGCCAGAACGCTCTGCTGCGCCCGTTCATCCATTGGGCGCTGGATTAACTGGTTTACGCTTACGGGTGTCGAAGGTCTGAAATCATTGCCCACCGGACATTCCCGTCGTGGCCCTTCGGGCATATCTGCGTACTGTACGTGAACTTATAAAGTATTCTTCCGGCGATTTTGGTTATCAGCGCTCTCGCTGGAGTACTAAACTGTTAGCCTTAAAATCAAAGAGATAACTGGCTGTCGCTTACATGCTTCAACGGTAAGTCGCTGGCTTCCCGCTGCTGGTCTGGCGAAGGGCTGCCCCTACGTTGCGTATTCGCGACCCACATAAAGAAGAAAAATGGCCGCTATTGCAAAAGTGCTCGCCGGATGTAGCGCTGAACATCCCGTATTTTACGAGGATGAGGTGGATATCCATCTCAACCCAAAAACCGGTGCAGACTGGCAATTACGCGGCTAGCAAAAAAGCGTTGTCACACCGGGGCAGCATGAAAAATATTATCTTGCAGATTCTCTGCACAGCGGTACCGGTCGGGTCAGTTATACAGGCGGGAGCAGCAGAGGTTCAGTCCTGTTCATCAGCCTGCTGAAACACCTTAAAGCCACATATCGTCGGGCAAAAACTGTCACGCTGATGGTGGATAACTACATCATCCATAAAAGTCAGCAGACGCTGCACTGGCTGAAGCAGGATCCGAATTTCCGGGTAATTTATCAATCGGTTTACTCACCATGTGTCAACCATGTTGAACGGTTGTGGCAGGCGCTGCATAACACAATAACCCGAAACCATCAGTGTCGCTCAATGTGGCTGCTGCTACAGAAGGTTCATCACTTTATGAAAACGGTAAGCTCATTCCCTGGAGGGAAATACGGGCAGCCAATAAGTGTAGCGGTATTAGGAACAGCTATTTAGTATATTTCCATTTACTACTGCTTTATTCAGTAGCAAATTTATCCACTTATGGAAGTTTGGGTTATGTCTTAAGCAGTGTATGATGAACAAATAACCACCATAAGTTCAGGGAGAACAAGATGAAAATGGTACTGCCAGTTGATGGCTACCGTTCGGCAACGGAGTTCATGGAAGCAATACAGGGCAGTGAGGGAGATACTCACTGGTTGATGAAAAAGGCGGAGCATTGGCATGGTGGCATCCATCTTTATGATAGTTTTGCGGGTAATGCTGTATTTAAACCCGACAGCCACGGTCTGAAATGCATGACTGATGGTCAGGTGGTCGCCTGGCGATTAAATGATGATTACCAGACCGCCCCGTTCAAAAAGAAGATGCTAAAATTCAGCTCCACTTTTGTTCTCATCAAATCAATCTGTACCCCGGATAAAGACAAACCCGATAACTCACTGGACTTCTATACACTGTGGATGCAGATAGCTCCGCTTTCTGAATATGGCATTACAGACACACGAATCGCGACAGTGACCGCCAGTGCGCTGAAAATTCGCCAGGACAACACCTCTCCCGGCTGGATACGCAGTGGGCTGAGGGAAGGGGTCAACGTCCCCCGTGATGCGCTGCGTCACTATGAGGTGCCGCAGGATACGCAGACCACACTGCCGCGCGGTACTGTGGTGGAGATTAAGCAGGAGGCTTCATTTCTGCTGAACGGCAGGCCGGCCCCGTTTATCTTCATGTCCGTGGTGTCGGTACCGGAAGGCACGAAAAGCGGATTATCCGCCGGTGAGTCCGGCTGGATCTCCGGGCTGGATAAGTTTGTGAAGCGGCAGGGCGATGCGCTGCCGGCGTGGATGCAGGCAGCCCGTCAGCACGGGGTGTTTAATCAGGTGGTGACGGTTTCCGGCGAGAATGCGCCGGCGGTGAAGGCCGGGGAGATTATCGGTCACCTGAGTCTGAACGAACGTCCGTCCGGCGGGCCACAGCACTTCTGCCATCTGGAAGTATTCAGCCAGGATACCCGGATGAAGGATTTTCTGGCGAACAAGACCGGGGTAACGACCGGCGCGGCAGAGCTGCACACGCTGGCGGATAAAACCCGCTGGATGCACCGGGAGCAGGATAATTCGTTTGTGGTGGCCGGCGTGGGGGGAGATCCTTCCCCCACAACTGCAGAGCGATGCACCCCGGAGAGCGAGTGTCGCCGGCTGGACGCTGACGGGAAGAGCTGGTATTACATTCCCGGCGAGCTGGCATGGATGGCGGCGGCGGATGTGGAGAGAGCGAACCAGTTCGACCTCGAAAAACGGGGGTTTATGCCACTGGAGCAGGAGGACGCGCCGCAAAGCATTTTCCAGACGCCGAAAGAGGGCTGGCTGCGCCAGGTGTACGGGCAGCTGGAAGCGCTGGCCCGGAGTGAAACGCGGGATATGTATTCCTCGAGTTACACCGGGCAATACCAGAAGCTACTGAAACAGATGGATCTGAACCAGGATGGTGTGATTGATGCCGGCGAGCTGTGGCGATTTCTGCATAACACGCAGCCGCATATCCAGTATCAGGTACAGCGCTTTGTGGTGAAACATCACAGCGAATGGCTGAAGGATGGCATGTCAGCACTGTGGCAGGCCGCGCTGGATGAACAGGCGAAGAAATACCCGGACATGGCGCTGTATAACCGCGATTTCATTAATAAACTGGTGTGGATGAAGGATGTGCCGGAGATCCGCAGCAGCGAAGCGCTGTGGCATATGCATCCTATTGTGTTTCTTGATGCTATTAGGTCTCAAGAGTTCCCCAAAACTCCTGTTAATGGAGAATTAACTCCTTTGGAGTTTATCAATTTCTATAATGGAGAGAAAATTGATGATACTGATTATGAAGAGGCTGCAAAAGAATTAGCATGCGAAGTTGCAGCAATTAAAGCTGTGGCAAAAACAGAAACAGGGTCTTATGGCTCTTATTTTAAATTTAAAGATAATGATGATTACGTTCCTGCAATTTTATTTGAAAGGCACCACTTTCATAAATATACGAATGGAAGGTATGATCAATTCGAAGATATATCAAACCCTGGTGCAGGTGGATATGGTACAATATCAGTGCAGTATGCAAAACTCGTCAAAGCGTATGCCTTAGACAAAACAGCCGCTTTAAAATCAACTTCTTGGGGTAAGTTCCAGATTTTAGCATCAAACTATATCGCAGCAGGCTACTCCAGCCCTGAGAATTTCGCTTTTGCATTAAGTAAGTCAGAGAAAAATCAGTTAAAAGCATTCGTCAATTTTATTGAGGCTGATAGTGTTTTATTGCGTTCCATTCGTGCTAAAGACTGGCTCTCATTCGCAAAAAGATATAACGGTCCAAAGCAGAAGGGGTATGATTTAAAAATGGAGAAAAATTACAATGCGTCATTATAATCTCTTGTTGTTAATTGTAATATTTTTGTGCGGTTCATCGTTTGCGAGTGATGAATATTTTTTGTGCAATACTGCAAAAGGAATAATTAAACTGGACGAAAACAAAGGTGTACTACGTTACACCTTAACGAAAGATCAAAAAGTTGAGTTTAAATATGAGTCAAAAGGGGATGGTTTTTCAGGGTTTAAATACAATCATTACTCGCGATTTCAAACAGACTACTTCAATGTGTCATTTATGAATGCAGGGTATAAATACACTATATTTAGTAATTATGAATATGAGAGTGAAAACCGTGGGGTTAGTGTTACGAATCTGAATAGAAAAAAGGAATCTATTTACAATTGTAAGTCCGTTGGCATCGACCTCCTTAATGATTTGTCGGAAAAATTGGCCTGTGATAAGGACTCAGCTCTTGGTTGTGGTTAGATGCATTTTCTAATGACATATAGCGATAGTTGGCAGTTTTAAAAGGATCTTCTTGAGATCCTTTCTTTTCTGCAAATAATCTCTTGGTTTGTAAATGAAAAAAAACTTGGAGAACTGCATAACACGCAGCCGCATATTCAGTATCAGGTGCAGCGCTTTGTGGTGAAACATCACAGCGAATGGCTGAAGGATGGCATGTCAGCACTGTGGCAGGCCGCGCTGGATGAACAGGCGAAGAAATACCCGGACATGGCGCTGTATAAACGCGATTTCATTAATAAACTGGTGTGGATGAAGGATGTGCCGGAGATCCGCAGCAGCGAAGCGCTGTGGCATATGCATCCGGTGGTGTTCCTTGATGCAATAAAAGCTGATGAATATGATTTCTCAACAAGAGAAAGCACGATCAGAGCCATCGTTGCAGAAAGTAAGAAACTAGGTTTTTCTCTCAACACCCAAGTTGCTTATATTTTAGCCACGGTCAAGCGCGAGACAGGAGATACTTTCAGACCAGTCAGAGAAGGGGATTGGGCAGGCCACACCTCAACGGATGATTACAGACGAACCCACTACAGGTATTATCCGTATTATGCCGTGGATTTGTCCAAATCACATGGGATTATAACTACCGAGCTTATTCCGAGAAATTAGGGGTTGATCTGGTTGCTGATCCAGACAAAACCTTAGATCCACATATTGCGCTGTTTATTCTTATCGATGGTTTCAAGAATGGAGTGTTCACTGGTAAAAAATTAACCGATTATGTCAGTACCACTAGCACTGATTTTTATCACGCAAGACGCTGTATCAATGGTCTTTATCATGCAGAACAAATCAAAGGCTTTGCTGATTATTTTTTAAGCAAATTGGATGCGGGAGAATGGCAATGAGGAAATACATACCATTGGTGTTAATCATTTTAAGCGGATACACATTTGCCAGTGAACTGAGATGCGGCTGGTTACAAAACCCCAGTCCAGCCAATCAGTGGCTCACAGATCGAGACGGTACATGGGATATTTCCTTGCAAGGTGGCTATTCTTCATCAGGAATAGAAAAGCTAAAAGATTTCCCGGATGATCAATATGTTAGAACCAATGGAAATTACGGATATGGATGCTCCTGCATCAGGGTCGATGTGAACACCAAAGAGAAAAAAATCACTCAAATATACAGTTCCAAAGTACTCCCACTTGAGCGCTGTCAGTCAGATAAAAAACTCCCTCTTCCCTAAACATTTAAGCATACGCGGAGGTATTATTCCCTCCGCGAGTATTAACTTTTCTTAAAAATCCTTAGCGTTAAGCTCAAAAGTCGCCCCTACCCAACATCCATTACTTGCTTACAAAATCTGATGGTTTTTTTCGATCACAAGGGGCAATTCAACCTCATCAGCAGCAGGTGCATATCAGGTAATGGGGTATACTTGGAATGATCCCAAAATGATCTCACATTGTACGCAAGCAGGTATTGTAGACTTCATACCAAAATATCAAGATGAGTTTTGCGTTATAATATTCAAATATAAAAGAAAACACTCTTTAGATAAAATTATTTCTGGTGATATTGAAGGCGCGTTAGACATATTAAGTTATGAATGGGCAAGTCTCCCTCCAGGTCGATATGGGCAGCCAGCTAAAACCAAACAAGAAGCACTTTCATATTATAATCTATATTTTGATGAAGAACTTAAAGGAAAAACAGATCTTCATCTTGACATTGGATATATTAGAAAAATATCGGAGTAAAAATAATGAAAATATGGCCTTTTACTTTATTATTGATATCAGTAGCAACACATGCAGACTCGAATTTCGGCATGTGAAGTACTAGTTGTGATGATGACAGTTTCTCTATTCTTATCGACAACAAACCCAGTCCACTTGTTGTTAATGACAACCAGATCGTTGTTAATGTTCATGCTAAGGAAATATCCAAAGATAAAGTTGATATTTTCTATGATAGCGAAGCCGATCTTGGTCGAGGTGGAATGAATTTTGATTGGAAAAATGTAAGTTCAACTACCCCACTGGCGGAGCTAACTATCGTTAATCAATATGGAGAATTACGATGAAAAGGATTTTACGATAATAAAAAATCAAAATATTATTGGGTGAATGACCCTGATTTTGTACAATTTTATGCAGAAAACGGCGTAATCAAATTGCATAAATGCAATAAATAATGAATATTGCGAAGGGGCGAAACCTGTCAGTAATTCTGTGTAATTGCCCACTCGTTATAGGCGATCGCTAAGGCGATCACCGAACTCGATAATAAAACGGCTCATCGCAAGCCGCCAGTTCTGGATCGACATGCTCCATTTTTTGATGCATCCTTGATCGCCAGATAAATAACCTTCCGCACTGGGTCGTCCGTCGGGAACACCTTGCGTTTCTTTATCGACTGACGGATCACGCTGTTCAGCGATTCGATGGCATTCGTGATGTAGATGGCTTTGCGGCTATCGGGCGAGTTCGGCAGCAAGTGCCCTGAGTTTCTTTTCGTCCATAATTTTCCTGTCTTCGTTGTTGGAGTGAACATTTCAAAAACAGGCAATTACATAAATTTGTGTACAAGCTCATGCAAATCCCTTAACCATCGGCCAGCTTTAGCAGACTCAGCAAACATCCGGGCAGTCAGGGGCTTTCTTGTCTTTTCCACTTCTTTTCTCTTTGCCTTAAACCATCGAGTCAGCAAGGGTAAATTCTCCCACGGGAAGTAATGGCGCCAGTGTATATCTGACACATCAACATCAAAGCGTTTACCATAATTCTCAACCGCATACAGGAATTCATCGCCTTCCGCATAATCCTGTAAAAGAGTATCTAACTCTAATGGAATTTCCTTCCAGTCGTCAGACAGGACGATCGATAACTCATCCCTAAAAAATGATAATACCTGCTCTTCAACGCTGGTTTCATTCATTAGAAAGATGTCAATGCAATACGGTCTTCAGACCGCGCTATTAAGTTATATTGCCTTCTCGTATCAGCGGCAACTAGTTGTAGAGGAATCACAACTTCAGCATAACCCAACCACGGAATGGAGCGCCCAATAAAAGCTGCATCCATTAGTAACCCTTTAATCCCCACAGGAGTTGGTCGTTAATCGTACACCTGTGCAATCGGACTGGGAAAGGTTTCTTTCGCAAAAATTTCTAATTTATTCTCAAGCCAGACCATCAATCACATAACAGACTGTAGAAAGTGGGAACCTATGCAAATACCGCCTGATGATTCCTTATCCGCTTTTCTTATGACCAACAACGTGCCACAAGTGTGTCCATGATGTGCTGTATACGGCGAATCCCTCTCCCCACCGTTGCCGCTTTTTGCTAAAGTCCGGCCAGCAATTTTTTTGATAACCGCCCGGTCAGAGAGCGGCAGACGACGGAAGACAACATGACCAGACCTCTTAACGAACAGTACGGTATCAGCGTGGCCGCGCTCGGAATGCTCAATTACCTCCAGCGGATTTCCCGCGGCGATCCGGCGTTCTCTATCCAGGATACCGTGCTGAATCATCGCTGCAACGTGACGCCTGCGGATAACTTCAGCCTGCTCGATCAGCTGTTTGATGCCGGAAAGGTCGACTATGATTATCGCGGTAGCGGCCTTGACGGCGAGCGGCACGTCAAGCTGGTACGCTAAACCGGTCCGGTTAAAAAACAGCCTGGCTGATGCCCCGTTAATCCATAGACGTTCACCGCCAGGAAAAAGGTTTATATCATGCACGTGCGTCCCTTTACCGAAGCCGATCGCCCCTTTTTACGCACGCTGTTTCTGGCCTCGCGTCGGGCAAACTGGCACTGGCTGGATGACAGCGACTGGCAGCTGGAAGACTTTGACCGGGTGACGCTGGGAGAACGTATTCTGGTTGCCGAAGAGGATGGACACCGCACCGGCTTCGCGGCCGTGCTGCCCAACGACAATTTCCTGCACAGCCTTTTTGTCGATCCCGCCTGGCAGGGGCGCGGCGTTGGCACGACCCTGCTGGACGCCGTGCAGCAAAGCTTTACCTCTACAGGTGCGCTTAAATGCATGAAAGCCAATGCGGCGGCGGTAAAGTTCTATCAGAAGCATGGCTGGAAGGTGATAACCGATGGGGAAAGTGAGCACGGTGAATACTGGCTGATGCACTACGTCCTGTGAGCAGCGCGCTCAGCGCCGCCGTGGCCTTCTACTCCCGGCTGGGGAACCGGGAGAGAGGCGCAATCAGATCACGCGGAATGCGATGTCGTCAGGGATAACGTCGCCCTGCCAGTAAAGCTGTGCAGCGACCGCGCCCGCCAGCTCACGGTAAATGCGGGTAAACTCACTTTCCGGCCGGCGAACCACGGTTGGCTGTCCGTCATCCAGATCTTCCCTGAGCGTGATATGCAGCGGCAGCTGGCTCAGCAGGCGCGTATGATACTGCTCCGCCAGTTTCAGCGCGCCGCCGCTGCCGAAAATCGCTTCGTGATGGCCGCACTGGCTGCAAATATGCATGCTCATGTTTTCCACGATGCCCAGCACCGGCACATTCACTTTTTCAAACATTACAATGCCTTTGCGGGCGTCAACCAGCGCAATATCCTGTGGCGTGGTCACCACCAGCGCGCCGGTAACCGGAACGTTTTGCGCCAGCGTCAGCTGGATATCGCCCGTTCCCGGCGGCATATCCAGCACCAGATAATCCAGATCGGGCCACAGCGTTTCGTTAAGCAGCTGCATCAGCGCCTTGCTGGCCATCGGGCCGCGCCATACCATCGCGTTGTCATCGGTGACCAGGTAGCCGATGGAGTTGGTCGCCAGGCCATGCGCCATAATCGGCGCCATATGGGTGC
Organism: Erwinia psychrophila; assembly: GCF_039023475.1. Taxonomy (NCBI): domain Bacteria; kingdom Pseudomonadati; phylum Pseudomonadota; class Gammaproteobacteria; order Enterobacterales; family Erwiniaceae; genus Erwinia; species Erwinia psychrophila. Next base: position 238,260 of record NZ_JBCHVB010000003.1, on the reverse strand, counting down.
CGTCCGGCGAGGTTGGCCGCTCGTCGCGCGTTCCCAGCATGTCGGGGATTGACGGACCGTAAATATCCGCATCGAGCAGGCCCACTTTCGCCCCTTCGGCAGCCAGCGCCAGCGCCAGATTGACCGCCGTGCTGGACTTGCCGACGCCGCCCTTTCCGGAGCTGACGGCGATAAGGTTCTTCACCCCCTTCACGCCCGCCTGGTTTTTCACCCGTTTCATGGTGGCGACCTCATGCTTCAGCCGCCAGCTGATCGCTTCAGCGCCGGTGAGCCGCAGCAGTTCCGCGCTGGTTTGCTCCTGTAGCGCCTCAAACCCGCTGTTCCAGACAAACGGCATCACCAGATCGATATGCAGCGTATTGTCCAGCAGCGTGCAGTGGTGCAGCGCTTTCAGCGTGGTCAGGTTATGCGTCAGCGTGGTGTGCTCGAACGCCGTTAACACGCCCATCACCATCGCGCGCAGCGCCTCCGGTGAGTGTTGCCCCTGGGATTGTGACTTCATCCGGGCTCCTTGTTTTCATTGTTGGTTTTCGTGTTTTAAGCATATCAGAAGTGACTGGATATGAGACGCCGGGAAATCAAAAACGGCGCGGGGATCGCGGGAATGTTTACGCAGGGACGACACTCAGTTACCATCTAAGCCCCCTATTTAAACAGGTATAGCAAGTCTCACTATGACTCAAGTCGCGAAAAAAATATTGGTAACGTGCGCACTGCCGTACGCTAACGGTTCCATTCATCTCGGCCACATGCTCGAGCATATCCAGGCAGATATTTGGGTTCGTTACCAGCGAATGCGCGGCAACCAGGTTTACTTCATCTGTGCGGACGACGCGCACGGTACCCCGATCATGCTGAAGGCGCAGCAGCTGGGTATCGAACCTGAACAGATGATTGCCGAAATGAGTCAGGAACATCAGACCGATTTTGCCGGCTTTAACATCAGCTACGATAACTATCACTCCACGCACAGTGATGAGAACCGCGAGCTTTCCGCGCTGATCTATACCCGTCTGAAAGAGAATGGTTTTATCAAGAACCGCACTATTTCGCAGCTCTACGATCCGGAAAAAGGCATGTTCCTGCCCGATCGTTTTGTGAAGGGAACCTGCCCGAAATGCAAATCGCCCGATCAGTATGGCGATAACTGCGAAGTCTGTAGCGCCACCTACAGCCCGACCGAGCTTATCGATCCGAAGTCCGTGGTCTCCGGCGCCACGCCGGTGCTGCGTGACTCTGAACACTTCTTCTTCGATCTGCCGGAATTCAGCGCCATGTTACAGGCCTGGACGCGCTCTGGCGCGCTGCAGGAGCAGGTTGCGAACAAAATGCAGGAGTGGTTCGAGTCAGGCCTGCATCAGTGGGATATCTCCCGCGATGCCCCCTACTTCGGTTTTGAAATCCCAGGGGCGCCGGGCAAATATTTTTACGTCTGGCTGGATGCGCCTATCGGCTATATGGGCTCGTTCAAAAACCTGTGCGACAAGCGCGGCAATATCGATTTTGACGCCTTCTGGCAGAAAGACTCCGATGCCGATCTTTATCATTTTATCGGTAAAGATATCGTCTACTTCCACAGCCTGTTCTGGCCTGCGATGCTGGAAGGCAGTAATTTCCGCAAGCCGACCAACCTGTTTGTTCACGGCTACGTGACGGTGAACGGCGCGAAGATGTCCAAATCGCGCGGCACCTTTATTAAAGCCAGCACCTGGTTGCAGCATCTCGATGCTGACAGCCTGCGTTACTACTACGCGGCGAAACTTTCGTCACGCATTGACGATATTGACCTGAATCTGGAAGATTTTGTGCAGCGCGTTAACGCCGATATCGTGAACAAAGTGGTTAACCTCGCGTCGCGTAACGCGGGCTTTATCAATAAACGCTTTGACGGCAAGCTCTCGGCTGAACTGGCCGATCCGGCGCTTTATAAAACCTTTACCGATGCGTCAGCCAGCATTGGCGAAGCCTGGAGCAGCCGCGAGTTTGGCCGCGCCGTGCGTGAAATTATGGCGCTGGCTGATGTGGCCAACCGCTATGTGGATGAGCAGGCTCCGTGGGTGGTGGCGAAGCAGGAAGGCCGCGACGCCGATTTGCAGGCCATCTGCTCAATGGGCATTAATATGTTCCGCGTCCTGATGACCTGGCTCAAGCCGGTGCTGCCGTCGCTGAGCGAGCGCGCTGAAGCCTTCCTGAATCAGGAGCTGAGCTGGGAGGGCATTGAACAGCCGCTGCTGGACCATAAGGTCGCCGGCTTTAAGGCGCTCTACAGCCGCGTGGAGATGGACAAGGTTAACGCGCTGATTGAGGCGTCGAAGGAAGATGCCGCGGCCGCCAGCAAGCCCGCGCTGACCGGTCCGCTGGCCGACGATCCGATTCAGGAAACCATCAGCTTTGATGATTTCGCTAAGGTCGATATGCGTATTGCGCGCATTGAGAACGCCGAACTCGTGGAGAAGTCGGACAAGCTGCTGCGCCTGACGCTGGATCTGGGCGGCGAAACCCGCCAGGTCTTCTCCGGCATCCGTGCGGCCTACCCCGATCCCGCCGTGCTGGTGGGGCGTCTGACGGTGATGGTCGCGAACCTGGCGCCGCGTAAAATGCGCTTCGGTCTTTCCGAAGGGATGGTGATGGCCGCAGGCCCTGGCGGTGAAGATATTTTCCTGCTGGCACCTGACAGCGGTGCGCAGCCCGGTATGCAGGTGAAGTAACCGCCTGACCGGTAAAACCAGAAAGGGGCGAGCTGATTCGCCCCTTTTTTTATCCTCAGAGCGTGAGCCATAGCACGCTTTATTATTTCGACGTATGATTAACGTTCTGAATACCGGGAGCTTATCATGCGCAGCGCGCTGTCCGTTATCTGGCGTTATTTACGCGCCTTTATCATTATCTACCTCTGCCTTTATGCCGGCATCGGCCTGGCCGCCCTGCTTCCCGTCACCATTCCGGGCAGTATCTTAGGCATGCTGATCCTCTTTTTCCTGCTCGCTTTCCGTCTGCTGCCCGTAAGCTGGGTTAAGCCCGGCAGCCTTCTGCTGATCCGCTATATGGCGCTGCTGTTTGTGCCGATAAGCGTGGGCGTGATGAGCTATATGGATGTGCTGACCGCCCAGTTCGGCCCGATTGTGGTCTCCTGCGTCGCCAGCACCTTTATCGTTCTGCTGACCGTCGGACTGACCTCGCACCGGGTGCACGGCAGGGTGCCGACAAAGAAAGGGGTGGGCGATGAGTGATATCTGGTGGTCGCTACCGCTGACCGTCCTGGTCTTCTTCGCCGCCCGCAAGCTGGCGGCGAAGGTGAAAATCTCGCTGCTGAATCCGCTACTGATCTCCATGGCGGTGATTATTCCCCTGCTGCTGCTGTTGCAGATGCCTTACGCGCGCTACTTTCAGGGCAGCGCCGTGCTGAACCACCTTCTTCAGCCTGCCGTCGTGGCGCTGGCGCTGCCGCTCTATGAGCAGATGCATCAGATCCGCGCGCGATGGAAATCGATTTTCGGCATCTGCTTTATTGGCAGCCTGACCGCGATGATCTCCGGCACGGCCATCGCGCTGTGGATGGGGGCAACGCCGCAGATTGCCGCCACCATTCTGCCCAAGTCGGTGACCACACCGATTGCCATGGCTATCTCCGGCACGCTTGGTGGCATTCCCGCTATCAGCGCTATATGCGTACTGATCGCCGGCGTGCTGGGCGCGGTATTCGGTCATATGCTGCTTAATCTCTTTAACATAAAGGGCAAACCTTCACGCGGACTGGCGATAGGCAATGCCTCTCACGCGCTGGGGACCGCGCGCTGCGTTGAGCTGGACTATCAGGAAGGCGCATGGAGTTCGCTGGCGCTGGTGATCTGCGGCATCATTACCTCGCTGCTGGCCCCTTTTGTTTTCCCGCTGCTGATGGCGCTCTGGGGATAAAACTTGCGATAAGTCCCGCATTTAAAAAATGAATTTCATAAATTACATTGTAAATGTGATAAAAATCACATACAACGCGGTGACGGCCCGCCAGAATAAGCGGCCGACCACCCTGAGAGGCCCGATATGCACCCACGTTTCCAGACCGCTTTTGCCACGCTGCCCACCCTGCTGCAAAGCGCCCTGCAACCCATTCTTGCTGCCGATGACTTTGCCGCTTTTCTGACGCCGGAACAGTGTGATGAGGTCAAAAACCATACCGGCCTGAACGACAGCGAGCTGGCTTTTGCCCTGCTGCCGCTGGCGGCGGCCTGCGCCGTAACGCCGCTGTCCAACTTTAACGTGGGCGCGCTGGCACGCGGGCGCAGCGGACATCTCTATTTTGGCGCCAATATGGAGTTTGCCGGCAGCACCATGCAGCAGACGGTACACGCCGAGCAGAGCGCCATTACGCACGCCTGGCTGCGGGGCGAGTCGTCGCTGGAGGCTATCACCGTAAACTATACGCCCTGTGGTCACTGCCGACAGTTTATGAACGAGCTTAACAGCGGCACCGCCCTGAACATCCATCTGCCGGGCCGGGAACCGTCCACGCTGGGCGACTACCTGCCGGATGCCTTCGGCCCGCGCGATCTGGATATCAAGACGCTGCTGCTGGATGAGGTCGATCACGGTTTTCCGCTGAAGGGCGACCCGCTCAGCCAGGCGGCGCTTCAGGCCGCTAACCGCAGCCATGCGCCTTACACGGAGGCCTGGAGCGGTGTGGCATTGCAGAGTGAAGATGGGGCGATTTTCGCCGGAAGCTATGCGGAAAATGCGGCGTTTAACCCCAGCCTCCCCCCGCTTCAGGGCGCACTGAACCTGCTCAGTCTTTCCGGGCACGACGTGCTGAAAATCCAGCGGGCGGTGCTGGCGGAAGCGCCTGATGCGAAGGTCATTCAGCGCCAGGCGACCCTGGCCACGCTACAGGCGCTTGGCTGCGCCAATGTCACCACCGTCCCGCTGCAGTAACCCCGCCTGCGGCGTCGTCGCACCCAGCTCACAGCTTTTGTTATCAGCAGGTAACAAAAGCTGTACTTTCAGATGAATTATTTTAGGATTGGGCCCACATCCCGATTTGATGAGTAGATTGCATGGAACTTGAGTACGAAAGTAAACGTCCGCTTTATATCCCTTATGCTGGTCCTATTTTGCTGGAATTCCCCCTGCTGAATAAAGGCAGCGCTTTCTCGGTTGAGGAGCGCAACGAATTCAACCTGCGCGGCCTGCTGCCAGAGACGGTGGAAACCATTGAAGAGCAGGCCAAGCGCGCCTGGCGCCAGTTTCAGGATTTTAAAAACGATAACGATAAGCACGTTTACCTGCGTAATATCCAGGATACCAACGAGACGCTATTCTACCGCCTGCTGGATAATCATCTGGAAGAGATGATGCCAATCATTTATACCCCGACGGTAGGCGCCGCCTGCGAACACTTCTCAGAGATCTATCGTCGCGCCCGTGGCGTGTTTATCTCTTACCCTAACCGCGGCAACATTGAAGATATGTTGCAGAACGCCACCAAGCAGAACGTTAAAGTGATCGTTGTCACCGACGGCGAACGCATTCTTGGCCTGGGCGATCAGGGCATCGGCGGTATGGGTATTCCCATCGGCAAACTGTCGCTTTATACCGCCTGTGGCGGCATCAGCCCGGCCTACACCCTGCCGGTGGTACTGGATGTGGGCACCAATAACCCGCAGTTGCTGAACGATCCGCTCTATATGGGCTGGCGTCATCCGCGTATTACTGGCGAAGAGTATGACAACTTCGTCAATGAATTTATTCAGGCGGTAAAAAGCCGCTGGCCAAACGTGCTGCTGCAGTTTGAAGACTTTGCGCAGAAGAATGCGATGCCGCTGCTGGAGCGCTACCGCGATGAAGTGTGCTGCTTCAACGATGACATTCAGGGCACCGCCGCCGTTACCCTCGGTACGCTGATTGCCGCGAGTCGCGCGGCGGGCAGTAAAATGAGCGAGCAGACAGTGGTGTTCCTCGGCGCCGGCTCCGCGGGCTGCGGCATTGCCGAACAGATTATCGCGCAGATGAAATCGGAAGGGCTGAGCGACGAAGAGGCTCGCGCCCGGGTCTTCATGGTGGACCGCTTCGGCCTGCTGACCGATAAGCTGCCGAACCTGCTGAACTTCCAGAGCAAGCTGGTCCAGAAAAGCGACGCGCTGGCAGGCTGGGACGTCACCTCTGACTCCCTCTCGCTGCTGGATGTGGTGCGTAACGCGCATCCGGATATCCTGATTGGCGTTTCCGGCCAGCCGGGCCTGTTCAGCGAAGAGATCATCCGCGAGATGCATAAGCACTGCCCACGCCCTATTGTGATGCCGCTCTCCAACCCGACCTCACGCGTTGAGGCCACGCCGCAGGATATTATTGCCTGGACCGAAGGCGCGGCGCTGGTTGCCACCGGCAGCCCGTTCGCCCCGGCCATGTGGAAAGAGAAGGTTTTCCCGATTGCCCAGTGCAATAACTCCTACATCTTCCCCGGCATCGGGCTTGGCGTGATCGCCTCCGGCGCCACCCGCGTCACTGACAGCATGCTGATGGCCGCCAGCCGGGCGCTGGCTGACTGCTCGCCGCTGGTCAATGACGGTGTTGGCCCGGTGCTGCCGGAAGTGAAAGATATTCAGGGCGTGTCAAAGCTGATCGCGATGGCGGTTGGCAAGGCGGCACAGCTGGCGGGCGTCGCCGTGGTCACCTCGGAAGATGTGCTTTCACGCGCCATTGCCGCCAACTTCTGGCTGCCGCAGTACCGTAACTATCGTCGTACCTCTATCTGAGGAGAGCCGCCGGGTACATCCGTACCCGGCCTGCTTCCATCCCGTCTGATATCCCGCACCGTGACGGGCCAACCTCGGACGGCTACCAGCCGGCAGGTCGCCCGCAATCCGTACTGTTATCCACGCATCCCCGATCCCGGACATGCTCCATCCGCCGGTCTCTTCTCAGCTTTCCATGGTCATCAACAGAATATATCGGTCTGGCACCCGGCTGTATCGCAGGTTTATCCTGACGCGCATCGTAATCCGTGGAGATACAAGCCGTGAGCGCCACGCTAAGTAACAGGACAGAAGATTGTAGAAGTTTCATTTCAGCTCCATCTAAAATTGCGGTGAAAAAGAGTAAACGCAATACTTAATGCGTGTCGTACCGGGAGGGATCGTAAAACAATCTCTGCGTTGCGGTTTCGATGAATGTCTCTTTTTCAGCATAAGTGAGATCCAAAACAGCATCCGGCAGAGGGCCTCCTGAGCTTGCCTCCGACAATAAGCCGTCTCAGCGTCGCTTCTGACTGCGCCCGGATGCCAGGCCCGCTCGGCGTGTCGGTGTCTTAACGCCGCTTTCATTTACCCTGCGGGACTGTCGCCCCTGAAAATTGTGCGAAAACCCATCATACGACGCCCCCCGGCTTGCTTCACCTGCGCAGGTAAAGTAGCCTTGAGCCACCCTTTTTCCGCAAGTCTGAGCACCGTCCGGCATGATAAAACGCTTGATATTTGGTCTTATTATCATTGTGACGCTGATAGTAGTGACCGCGCTCGGTCTCGATCGCTGGATAAGCGTCAAAACGGCCCCCTACGTTTACGACGATCTCAAGACGCTGCCTCACCGGCAGGTTGGCGTGGTGCTGGGCACCGCGAAATATTACCGGGCCGGCGGGATTAACCAGTATTACCTTTACCGCATACAGGGCGCGCTTAACGCCTATAACAGCGGCAAGGTGAATTATCTGCTGCTCAGCGGGGATAACGCGCTGCAAAGCTACAATGAACCGATGACCATGCGCCGCGACCTGATTGCCGCCGGGGTGCCCGCTTCGGATATCGTGCTGGACTACGCGGGCTTTCGCACCCTCGACTCCATCGTCCGTACCCGCAAGGTATTTGATACTAACGATTTCATCATTATTACCCAGCGCTTTCACTGCGAGCGTGCGCTGTTTATCGCGCTGCATATGGGCATCCAGGCCCAGTGCTATGCGGTGCCTTCGCCGAAAAACATGCTGAACATTCGCGTACGTGAAGTGGGTGCCCGCCTGGGTGCGCTGGCCGACCTGTTTCTGATGAAGCGTGAACCGCGCTTCCTGGGTCCGTTAGTGCCAATCCCGGCCCGCTACGAGATCCCGGAAGATGCCCAGAGCTATCCGGCCGTCACGCCGGAGCAGCTGCTGGAGATTGAGCAACAGCGGAAGAGTCACCCAGGCTAATCCGGCGCATTAATCTGAATTAATGTGCTCGCGACAGTAACGCTTGCGCCAGGCCGCTGGCGTGATGCCACGAAGTTTACGGAATATTCGCCTGAAGTAAGCCACATCGCTGAAGCCGCACAGCGATGCGATCTCCGCAAGGCTGGCTGCATCAGTCAGCAACATTTTCTCTGCCGCTATGATGCGCTGCTGATGTAATGCTGCCGTCAGCGTATTGCTGAACGTCTGGCGATAAACCCGGCCAAGATAATCCACGTTACAATGCAGCCGCTGCGCCAGCTCCATCGCGCCCAGCGGCAGATGATACTGCGTGGCGATTAGCTGTTTCGCCTTCCAGGCCAGCGCCGCGCCCGGGCCGGTCGCTGCTGATGTTTCGGCACTGCTGCGAGTGATTTCCTGTAATAACAGAATGAGCAGTAATTCCAGCGAAGGGCTTTGCTGGTTACGTGCTTGTTCATTTAAAAATAAACGAAACAGGGTTAATAAATTTTCTTCATCATGCACCTTACAATGCTGTGGAATATTTAATTGTAATGATGGACTTTCCTGCTGAACATGAGAAATATCGAAGTGCAGCCAGTAAAATTTCAGCTTCTTATCAAATACAGTTATCCCCTGATGTTTTCGCCCAGGAAATAAAAGTAAAACTTCCCCTTTATTCAGATGAAAGAGTCGATCTTCTTCCTGCAATGCGAGTGTACCATTGACCACATAGATCAATTCATAAGAGGCTAGCGTGCGGGTCGGATGTGTACCCAGACCTCGTGAAATAAAAAGTCCGCCATTCTGTACTTTCAGAGGAAAACTGACCGATAACGAAAGCATTTACCCTTCCCTTTCAGAGGTTACAGCCTGAAACTTAGCATATTTCCCATAAATTATGGCGCTCAGGCGCCGCGTTTTGATCTACTTCACAAATTACCCAGCAGGTCGGAATTGTCCCGCATTACTGCTTAATCCGCCTCTTGTTACCTGATGAACGAGATGCCAGATTAACTCACGAAATCTATTTATCCGTGTCGTGAATCTCGTTTACGCGATGTATATGACATATTAATAATGGCGCAGTACGTCCATTCCTTAATGCTTGTTTACAGACAGACTAAGAGAGGGAATAAATGATGCAAATGGAATCTATTCAGGGCGTAGCTGTGCAGGAAAGCGAACTGACCAGGCCCATCACCGTAAGCGAAAAAATAGGTTATGGTCTTGGCGATGCGGGCGGCACTATTATTACCTGCCTGATCGCTAACTTTCTGACCTTTTTTTACACCGATATTTTCGGGCTGACGCCCGCGCTGGTCGGCACATTATTTATTACTCTGCGGGTCATTGATGCCATCACCGATCCGCTGATGGGGATCGTCGCCGATCGGACACAAAGCCGCTGGGGGCGCTTCCGTCCCTGGCAATTATGGGTCGCGTTACCGATCGGCATCGCCGGCGTACTGACGTTTACCGTGCCGGATCTGGGCATGGAGGCAAAAATCCTCTGGGCATTTGTCACCTATTTTATGCTATCGATCGGTTATACGGCTATCAACGTGCCTTATTGCGCGCTGATCAACACCATGACCACCGATCATCGTGAGGTGATGTCATGCCAGGCGTGGCGCTTTGTGCTCTGCGGCGTGGCGGGTTTTGTGGTCTCCGTGGGGCTGCCCTGGTGTGTCGGTCTGGCGGGCAGAGGCGATCCCGTCGTCGGCTACCAGCGCGGCGTCGGATTGATGTGCGTCGTGGCCGTAGTCATGTTCCTGTGGTGCTTTTTTACCGTGCGTGAGCGCGTCCCCCTGACGATGCTCGGCAAGTTCAGCGTCCGCGAACATCTTCGTGGCATGCTCAAAAACGATCAGCTTCTGTTGATGTTGCTAATGTCCTTTCTGTTGATCAATGTGTTTAACCTGCGTGGCGGCGGCTATATGTATTTCATCACTTATGTGCTGAAAGGCAGTGCGGGCTATGCCTCGATGTTCTTCGGCATGGTGACGCTGGCCTCAATCCTTGGCGCGGTGATTGTTAACCAGCTGAACAAAAAGATCGATAGCGTACGGCTGTATATGGTAACTAACCTGGTGCTGGCAGCCTTTTCCACTCTCCTGTGGTTTGTACCGACCGGAGAGGCTTACCAGAACTTGTGGCTTGGGCTGATTTTTATCCACTGCGTGATCCTTGGCTTCACGCTACCGCTGCACTTCTCACTGATGGCCTTCGCTGACGATTACGGCCACTGGAAAAACGGCATCCGTTCTTCTGGTATGAATTTCGCTTTTAACCTGTTTTTTATCAAGCTTGCCTGGGCCTCCAGCGCCGGGATTATTAGCATAATATTCATTCTGGTGGCCTACCAGGCCGGACAGCAGCACCAGACTCCCGCCTCGCTGAATGGCATCACCTTATTTGAAACGCTGTTACCTGCTGCACTTCATATGATGCTGGCCGCATGCCTGTACTTCTGCAAGCTGAATAAACCCATGCTGGTGCGGATCTCCCGCGATCTGGCAAGTAAAGTCTGAGTGACAAAGGAGCTTCCATGCAATATTCCCCTGTGGATCAACTTGAGATCCCCCTTCAGCAGATCGCCGTTACCGATACTTTCTGGCTGACGTACCAGCGTCTGGTTAAGGACGTGGTGATCCCTTATCAGTGGCGTGCACTTAATGACGACGTTGCCGGAGCCGAACCCAGCCACGCGATCGCCAACTTCCGTATTGCGGCCGGCCAGCAGGAGGGCGAGTTTTACGGCATGGTTTTCCAGGACAGCGACGTAGCTAAATGGCTCGAAGCGGTCGCTTATCTGCTGGCAAAAACAGCGGATGCTCAACTGGAGAAAACCGCCGATGAAGTCATTGAACTGATTGGCAAGGTGCAGCAACCGGACGGCTATCTTAATACCTATTTCACCGTTAAAGCCCCCCAGGATCGCTGGTCTAATCTGGCGGAATGCCATGAGCTTTATTGTGCCGGGCATCTGATTGAGGCGGGTGTCGCTTATGCGCAGACGACGGGGAAAACACGGCTGCTGGCCATCGTTTGCAAGCTGGCCGATCATATCGCGACTGTATTTGGGCCGGGTGAAAATCAGTTAAAGGGGTATCCCGGTCATCCAGAGATAGAACTGGCGCTAATGCGCCTGTATGAAGCGACCGGTAACCGCCGCTATCTCGCGCTGACCGCTTACTTCGTTGATCAGCGTGGTGCGGAACCGCACTTCTACGATATCGAATATCAAAAGCGTGGCGAAACATCCTACTGGAATACTTACGGCCCGGCGTGGATGGTAAAAGATAAAGCTTATAGCCAGGCGCATCTGCCCGTCGCGCTACAGGAAACGGCCATCGGCCACGCCGTGCGCTTTGTCTATCTCTATGCAGGCGTTGCCCATCTCGCAAGGCTCAGTCAGGATCAGGAGAAGCGCAAAGTCTGCCAGCGGCTGTGGGATAACATGACGCAGAAGCAGATGTATGTTACCGGTGCCATTGGCTCTCAAAGCAGCGGCGAAGCGTTCAGCTGTGATTACGATTTGCCGAACGATACCGCCTATACCGAGACCTGCGCTTCGATTGGCCTGATGATGTTTGCCAACCGGATGCTCCAGATGGAGGCGGACAGCCGCTACGCTGACGTTATGGAGCGTGCGCTGTATAACACCGTACTGGCTGGAATGGCACTGGATGGAAAACACTTCTTCTACGTTAATCCACTGGAAGTGCATCCGAAAAGCATCCCGTTCAATCATATTTATGATCATGTTAAACCTGTTCGCCAGCGCTGGTTCGGTTGCGCCTGCTGCCCGCCCAATATTTCACGTCTGCTGGCTTCGCTCGGCCATTATATTTATACCCACCGGTCAGAAGGCATTGATATTAATTTGTATATTGGCAGCGAGGTGGAAACGGAGATTGGCGGTAAACGCCTGCGACTGAAACAGAGCGGCAACTATCCGTGGCATGAGAAGATAACGCTGGAAGTAGATTGTGAGGAGTCGCTCAGCGCTACGCTGCGGCTGCGGCTGCCCGACTGGTGCGCCGAACCAGAGGTAAGCCTGAACGGGGAAAAGCTGGATATCGCAGGATTACAACAAAACGGCTATCTGCGACTGAACCGCTGCTGGCAGAGCGGCGATAGCCTGGATCTGCTCCTCCCGATGCCGGTTACCAGAGTGAAAGGTAACCCACTGTTGCGTCATGTCGCGGGCAAGGTTGCCATCCAACGTGGTCCGCTGGTTTATTGTCTGGAACAGGCGGATAACGGTACTGAACTGCATAACCTGCAGTTACCCGCTGAAGCGACATTCCGTACGCTGGCGGGAACCGGATTATTAAGCGGCAAAACGCTATTGCAGACTGAAGGTCAACGCCGCGAGTCTGGCCTTGCAGCCAGTCAGCCGCTGTACAGCTTCAATGCGGGCCCGGCATCCTTTACGCCACAGACGCTGACTTTTGTGCCCTACTTCAGCTGGGCCAACCGGGGGGAAGGGGAAATGCGGGTCTGGATAGATGAAGCCTGAATTTAGCGTTATTCATTAATTACCAGGCTCCTTCTGATCCTGAAAGCAAAAAGGCCAGACGGCGAAGCCGTCTGGCCTTAAGGCATGGAAGGAAAATTATTTTTTCCGGGCGTACTTCAGGGAGTCCAGCGCCACCGCGAAAATGATGATGCCGCCCTTGATAATATACTGCCAGTAAGGGTTGACGCCGATATAGGTCAGACCGTAGTTGATGACGGTGAAGATCAGCACCCCGGTCACCACGCCCGCTACCGTACCCACGCCGCCCGCGAAGGAAACGCCACCCACCACACAGGCAGCGATCGCATCCAGCTCGTACATAAAGCCCAGGTTATTGGTTGCCGAACCGATACGGCCCGCTTCCAGCATCCCGGCAAAGGCGTAGAACACACCGGAGAGCGCATAAATCAGAATCAGGTTGTAGTTCACGTTCACGCCGGAAACGCGTGCCGCTTCCGGGTTGCCGCCGATAGCAAAGATGTTTTTGCCAAATCGCGTTTTATTCCACAGGATCCAGACGAAGAAGATCGCGATAGCGGCATAGAACGTAATATAAGAGAGTTTAAAATCGCCAAAGCGGATAAAACCCTGCGCGAAGGTCGAAAATCCTTCGTCAAAGCCCGCGATAGGCGAAGCGCCCACGTAATCGTAATAGAGCGAGTTAATGCCATACACGATAATCATGGTGCCCAGCGTGGTGATAAACGGCGTCACCTTCAGGTAGGCGATAATCAGGCCGTTAACCAGACCAATCAGGCCGCCGATAGCGCAGACGATGACGATAACCACCGCGATCGGTAAAGTGTCCAGCTGTGGAAACACCTTGTTGACGTTATCCATCGCCTGCAGCAGCGTTGCCGCGACCACGGCGGCCAGACCGACCTGGCGACCTGCCGAAAGATCGGTACCCTGCGTCACAATCAGTCCCGCCACGCCGAGCGCAATAATAATACGCACGGATGACTGAGTCAGAATATTACTTAAGTTCATCAGACTTAAAAATGTCGGGTCCTGGAAAATAATGATCGCCAGAAGCACCAGCAATACAACATATATCCCACCCTCTTTCAGCCAGGTGAGCGCACTTTTCTTATTTACTGCTTTCATGGTAACAGCCCTTACCCTATTAAAGGTGCAACGATGCTAAACGTAATATTTCGTTTTGCGTTGTCGATTTTGTTTCAACGATACCCGCGACCATGCCGTTACTCATTACCAGAATCCTGTCGGTAATCCCTAAAAGCTCCGGCATTTCAGAAGAGATAATAATGATGCCTTTATCTTTCTTCGCCAGCTCGGAGATCAGCTGATAAATTTCAAATTTAGCGCCAACGTCGATACCGCGCGTCGGTTCATCCAGCATCAGGATTTCCGGCGAGGTTAACAGCCAGCGGCCGATGATGACCTTCTGCTGATTTCCGCCAGAGAGCGAGCCGATAGCTGTCCGGTGCCCCGGCGTTTTCACCCGCATGGAGTCAATGACCCACTGCGTATCGCTTTTCATCCGGCTGTTGTCCAGCAGGCCGAAACTGTTTTTATATTTACGGATATTGGAGATCAGCGAGTTAAAGCCGATATCCAGAAAAGCGTAAATGCCCGTGGCGCGCCGCTCTTCGGTCACCAGCGCAAAGCCGTGGTTGATCGCTTCATTCGCGCTGTGGTTATTAATTTTTTTGCCGTGCAGCTTAATCGTCCCGCCAGATTTTTCGCGGATACCAAAGAGGGTTTCCACAATGTCGGTGCGTTTTGCGCCGACCAGACCAGCGATACCCAGGATCTCCCCTTTGCGAAGATCGAACGAGATATCCCGAATAGAGGGCTGGCGCAGCGAGGTCAGATTACGTACCTCAAGGATGGTTTCGCCGGGCACGTTGGATTTGTCAGGAAAGCGCTGGTTCAGCGATCGTCCCACCATCATTGAGATGATCTTGTCCATATCCAGCCCTTCAAGCGGCTGGGTGGCAATCCACTGGCCGTCGCGCAGGATGGTTATTTCATCACACAGCTGGAATATCTCTTCCATTTTATGCGAGATATAAACAATACCGCAGCCACGCTCTTTCAGTTTACGGATAATAGTAAAGAGGTGATTAACTTCTTTTTCCGTAAGCGATGAGGTTGGCTCATCCATAATCACAATTTTCGCGTTATAAGAGAACGCCTTGGCAATTTCTACCATCTGCATTTGTGAAACGGAGAGCGTCACCACTTTATCGCGCGGATCGATATCAATATCCAGCTCTTCAAAGATCGCTTTGGTATCGCGGTACATTTTATCCTGGTCGACAAAAATCCCTTTTTTGGGATAACGCCCGAGCCACATGTTATCCATGACCGTGCGCTGTAAAACCAGATTCAGCTCCTGATGCACCATCGAAACGCCATTTTCCAGCGCTTCTTTTGCGCTGTTAAAATCGATCTCTTTCCCCTGAAACAGGATGCTTCCTGAATCTTTACTGTAAATGCCAAAGAGGCATTTTAATAACGTGGATTTCCCTGCGCCATTTTCACCCATCAGGGCGTGAATAGAGTGCGGGCGAACTTTTAAATTCACATTATCCAGCGCCTTAACGCCGGGAAATGACTTGCTGACGTCAGTCATCTCCAGCAGATATTCGCGCTGTGGCTGATCTTTATCACTGCCCATAATTCTACCTGGCTGAATGTGGCGTACCATCGGGCCGACCCGACGGCACGCCCGGGAGTGGGCGCGGCGAACCGCACCCGGTTTGTTAACGATTTATTTGGTGAACTGAGACAGATTCTCTTTATCGACCGGCACGTAGGCGACGCGCACGACTTTTCCGTCCAGCTTGTAGTCCGTGCCTTCGGTCGCGGCTTTACCTTCAGAGAGATTTTTCGCCATCAAAAAGGTGGCTCTTGCCTGGTTTTCAGCATCGTTCAGCACGGTGCCCGCCAGCGCGCCCGATTTTACCATTGCCAGCGCTTCCGGCAGCGCATCCACGCCGAAGACCGGGACAGATGATTTATTGTGTGCCTTCAGCGCTTCTACCGCGCCCATCGCCATCGCATCGTTATTGGCGATAACCACTTCAATGTTGTTGCCGTTAGGGCCGGACAGCCAGGCGTCCACTTTATCTTTCGCCTGGGCGGTATCCCACATCGCGGTATCCAGATGCAGCTGCTTCGTTTTCACGCCATCTTTATTCAGCGTATCAATAACATATTTAGTACGTGCTTCTGCGTCCGGGTGGCCAGGCTCCCCTTTCAGCAGCACGAACTGAATCACGCCATCCTTATTCAGGTCCCAGGCTGGCGTCGCTTTCCAGTGTTTCGCGATCAGTTCACCCTGCTTAACGCCGGACTCTTTGGAATCGGTACCCACGTAGTAGGCTTTGTCATAGCTGGCCAGCGCTTTCGCGGTCGGCTCTTTGTTGAAGAACACAATCGGAATATCGTTCGATTTTGCTTTGCTGATAATGACCGCCGCCGCTGCCGGGTCAACCAGGTTAATCGCCAGCGCCTTCACGCCCTTGGCTACCAGTACGTCAACCTGATCGTTCTGGGTTGACTGGCTGTTCTGGGAGTCGTTCATCAGCAGCTGAATGCCGTCGGTTTTTTCCGCTTCTTTCTCAATATCTTTGCGCACGACGGACATGAAGTTGTCATCGTATTTGTAGATAGTCACGCCGATACGGGTGTCGGCAGCGTGAGCCGTTGCGCCAAACATCATGCTGGCAACCAGGGCTGTGAGCGTGAAAGCCTTCTTATTCATGGTATCTCCGGTTTTTTTGTAGGGTCGTTCTCAGCGCCCTGCTCCGGGCAGGAGCATGGCGGCGCTATATTGACGGCGGGGCGAAATGTTGGTGTAACGTGTCGCAGAGCCGATTATTTGTTAAAACCAAACCCGACTATCCCTGTACGGCAACGCTTCCAGAAAGCTGTGTTAAAAACTGTTTCATCGGGCAGGAAACCGGCGGTCCAGGGGGACTGAACCGCGTTACATAATGTTTCACATCCGTTAAGTCGCTGCCATCATAGAGAAGGCGATGTTAATTAACTGTGAATTTACTCACAATTTGAAAACGGTTACATGGCGGTATCGGTTGAGTTAGTGACGGGTGCCACATTTTGCCGGACAGCCACGGAATGACGACGTACCAGCGTCGGCATAAAACAGTGGGTGGCGTTCTCATCAAGCAGGCCAGCCGCGCCTTTCAGCGCGAGTTCGGTCGCCAGTTTCGCCATGGAAACAATAGGATAACGTACCGTTGTGAGCTGAGGATCGGTATAGCGAGAGATGGGGATATCATCAAAACCGACCACCGAAACGTGCTGTGGGATAGCGATGCCGTTATCCTTCAGCGCGGCCAGCGCGCCGGCGGCCATGCTGTCGTTATAGGCAAATATCGCCGTCAGCTGCAGGTTGCGCCCCAGCAGCTCCACCATCGCCGCTTCGCCACCCTGAAGATCGGGCTCCGCTGCGGCAATCCAGCTCTCCGGTACCACAAGATGTTGCTCAGCCAGCGCCTGGGCCCAGCCCTGACGCCGCTGATCCACATCTTCAATAGGATGGCTTGAGGCGAGATAGCCGATGCGCTGATGTCCCTGCTGCTGGAGCATCCGCGTCGCCATCAACGCGCCGCTCACGTTGTCCAGGCAGACGCAGCGATGCGCATAGCCTGGCAGGGTACGGTTAATTAACACCATCCCGGGCACCTGCTCCATCAGCGAGGCAAGTTCGGCATCCCCTAAGGCTTTCGCATGGACAATCAGCGCGTTACACCGCTGACGAATCAGCACTTCGATAGCATGGCGCTCTTTATCCGCCTGATGGTAGGAGTTGTTGATAAGAACATGTTTGTGCATGCGCTGCGCCACCGTATCCACGGCTTTCACCAGCGCGCCAAAGAAGGGATCGGAAACGTCCATTACCACCACGCCAACCGTGTCACTGACCTGGGTGACCAGCGCCTGCGCATTGGCGTTGGGCCGGTAGCCCAGCGTATCAACAATATGTAACACCATATCGCGCGTTTCCGGCGTCACCGCAGCGCTCTGATTCAGCACGCGTGAGACGGTGGCAACGGAGACGCCCGCCTCCCGCGCCACATCACGGATGGTAATCATGATCGCTCGCTCTTAATAAAATGTGCATAACTCTTCCAGACGCAGTGTGCCTGGCGGCTATTCTGGCAGGGGTAAAGGCGGGACTACGTGAATCACGTCACAGTCATGAAAACGGTTACATACAATTATTTAACCTTTGTGACGCATATCATTCTTACTGTCGGTGCTATCGAGTGGCTGACCACCGCCAAGCAGCGTCAGCTTTCGCCACAGCCATTCCACCGGGCCCTGTGGAAAATAGCGTAGCCATATTAGCGAGAAGAGCAGATTGATGAGCCAGATAAGAGGAACGAGCGCCAGCAGCTGTAGACGATCCAGTTTATTGAACCAGCCAAACTGATGGAACAGCGTGGTGCAGATCAGGGTTTGCAGCAGATAGTTACTCAGCGCCATCCGGCCCGTACAGCTGATGGCCCGTGTCACTTTCAGCCGTGAAAGCGCCGGCCAGTAACCAAAACAGAGCGCCGCATAGCCCACGGCCTGCAGCGGCGCGCCGATTTCGCGCGGTACCTGAAGAAAGAAGCCCGCCCAGCGGAAATCCCAGCCAGAAGCCCATTGCAGATAAATGCCTGGGATCTGGATAAGCCAGGCAACGGAGATCAGCACCAGGGCGCTGCGGCGGTAGTGCTGCACGCTGTAGTTACCCTTGAGCCAGCCGCTGCGCATCAGGGCGGCACCGACCATCATCAGCCCGGCAAGCTGCCAGCCGTACTGTGCGGCCAGCGTCAGCAGCCCCGATGAAAACATATTCAGCCGGTTCTGAACGGCGAGCCAGCCGCCGCCGGTTTTCCACAAGGTTTCATACTGCACCTGAGCGGGCCCCGGCAGCCAGGCGCTGTTGGGCTGGCTGCCGGAAGCCATACCCAGCACGATCAGTACGCCGCTGCCGACGACATAGAGCAATATGCCGGTATTGAAGAGCTGCCGGCTGGAAGGAACATCGCGGATCATGCGCCAGGCAACCAGACCGATCAGCCCGTAATCAAACAGGATATCGCCGGTCCAGAAAAAGACGCTGTGGCAGAAGCCCAGCAGCACCAGCCAGGTCAGGCGCGCCTGAAGCCAGCGCTTGCCCCTGGGCAGCAGCATCTGTAAGCCTGCGCCAAACAGCAGCGAAAAGAGCGTAAGAAATTTGACCTGGGCGAAGAGATCGAGCACGGCCCACGTCCAGGCATCCTCTGAGGTCGCCCTCCCCTGCCAGGCGGGATTGAGGTAAGCGGCACTGGGCAGCGCAAAAGCCACAATATTGAGCAGCAGGATCCCCAGAACGGCTAATCCACGAATAAAATCCAGCGTATGAATGCGCGGCATGACGCTTTCCCGTATCCAGTCAATCTTTCCGCTGTCGCGGCGCTCGTTGCTGCTTCACGCCGGCTGCGCGCATGGCGAACCGGCCGGATAATCAGTTATGGCGTACCGAGCGCAGGAATTCCTGACGGGTATTCTGGCTTGACTTAAACAGGCCGCCCAGCGAGGTGGTTGTGGTAGCGCTGGTCGCATCACGGATGCCACGCGCCTTCACGCAGTAGTGCACTGCATCGATAGAGACGGCCACATTATTGGTGCCGAGCAGCGTTTGCAGCGCCACCAGAATCTGCTGGGTCAGACGCTCCTGCACCTGCGGACGCGAAGAGAAAAACTGCACGATGCGGTTAATCTTCGACAGGCCAATCACTGTGTCTTTCGGGATATAGGCGACGGTCGCCTTACCGTCGATAATCACAAAGTGGTGTTCGCAGGTGCTGGTCAGCGTGATCTCGCGAACCGTTACCATTTCGTCCACCTTCATCTTATTTTCGATGACGGTGATCTTGGGGAAGTTGGCGTAATCGAGACCCGAAAACACCTCGTCAACGTACATTTTGGCAATGCGATGCGGCGTTTCCACCAGGCTGTCATCGGCCAGGTCGAGGTTCAGCAGCTGCATGATTTCGGTCATATGCTCCGCAATCAGGCGCTTACGCGTTTCGTCATCCATTTCACGCGCAGGCGAGCGTAACGGGGTTTCTAACCCACGAGCGACCAGCGCTTCGTGAACAAGTGCGGCTTCCTGACTTAACGTAGCCATGGCGATCTTTTCTCCAACAGGTGACTTACCGATCCCAGCGGGACCGGCACTAATTCTGAGGCGCTATTCTGGTACACAACGCCGCGTTAATCCAGTGAATCAATTTAAACCCAGGTGAAACGATCTCATTCAGCCGCCGGGTCGCGTCGCCATACCAGCGCGCCGGCGATCAGCAGGCCAACGCCCGCCACGTAGAGCGCCGGTTCAAGGCGGTGCGTCAGGGAGGTGGAGAGCGCGGAAAGCATCGGCCCCACCAGCTGGCCTACCGCATAGCCGGTGGTCAGCAGACCGGCCAGATAGCGGGTATGGCGCGGCGCAAGTTCGCGACCATACTGGAGGGATAGCTGCACCACGCTGAGAAAGCCGCCGCCCACCAGAATGGCGCCCAGCACCAGTCCTGTCAGGCCGGGAACGATATCCGCGCAAAAGACGCCGGCGGCCTGCGCCCAGAGCGTTATGGCAAGACGCACATTGGAGCTGCCTGTGCGGCGGGAGAGAATGCCCAGACCGATGCCGATAACCGCCGCGCCGCCAAAGACGGGCCAGACGAACTGGGCGAAGGGACTGTCAGGGAAGCGGGCCGCCGCCATCTGCGAGAGGAAGGTTGCCGGAAGAATATAGCCAAACCCGGCCAGGCTGTAGCTCCATACCAACTTTTTTAAACCGGGCGTCAGCACCAGCGGCTCCGGCGCCGTTTCGGGCCGGTGCAGTTCTCCCCGACGCGGCAGATAGCGGACAACCGGCAGGACCAGAAGAAGCGCCAGCAGGCCATAGGCGAGCCACGCCCAGCCCGCGGTAACGTTCTGGCTGTGCAGCAGCACGGCCAGCATGCCGCTGATGAAAATCCCGGTGCCGGGACCGGCGAATACCGCGGCGCTCAGCCCTGCCCGTCCCAGCCGGTGCAGCCGATCGTTGCTCCAGGCGGCGACCAGCACCATCGCCCAGCCGCTGGCCCAGCCAATAAAGAAACGCAGAACGCCATGCAGCCAGGGGCCGGTAAGGCAGGCGGAGAGCAGCGTCAGCCCTACCGCTCCCCAGAGACCCGCCTGAAGCCGCCATTCAACGTGCCGGGTGGCGCGCATGGCGTTATAAGAGCCGCAAAGATAGCCGAGGTAGTTAAAGGCGGCCACCACGCCTGCGCTGGTCAGCGTAAGCTGATGTTCAGCAATCATCAGCGGCACCTGAGGCGTGAAGGCGAAGCGCCCGATCCCCATGGCCACCACCAGCGTTAAAAATGCACTCAGCGCGACGCGAAAAGCCATACTTTGCTCACCTCTTTCTTCCTGACCGGAGATTCATTGTGATAAACGGTTGCGACTATCATGCGGGATGGTTACACTTTCGAAAAGTGAATAATCCTCACCAACTTGCTGACAAAAAGAGAACAGATGGATTTAACCCAGCTGAAAATGTTCTGCCTGGTGGCCGAAACCGGTTCGCTGGCGCGCGCCGCAGAGGTGCTGCATCGCGTGCCGTCTAACCTGACGACGCGGCTGCGGCAGCTTGAGCAGGAGCTGGGCACCGATCTCTTTATCCGCGAAAAGCAGCGCCTGCGCCTGTCGCCGATGGGCCATAATTTTCTCTGTTATGCCCAGCGTATTCTGGCGCTGAGTGATGAAGCGCTGCGCATGGCGCAGAGCGGCGAGCCCGGCGGGCATTTTGCGCTCGGCTCGATGGAAAGCAGTGCCGCGACGCACCTTCCCCTGCTGCTTGCCGCCTACCATCAGCGTTATCCGGACGTTGCGCTATCGCTGGTGACCGGCACTTCCGCCGAAATCATAAAGCAGGTCCGCGAAGGGAAGCTTGCCGCCGCGCTGGCCGACGGGCCGGCAGCCGCTGATGAGCTGAACAGCTGCGTGGCCTTTCGCGAGAAGCTGGTGCTGATCTCCAGCCGCGACCACGCCCCTGTTCTTCACCCCGCGGATGCTGCGGGCGAAACGCTGTTCACCTTCCGCTCCGGCTGCGCCTGGCGCCTTCGTCTGGAAACCTGGTTTCGCAGCGGCGGTGCGCAGCCCGGCAGCTTTATGGAGATTCAGTCCTATCACGCCATGCTGGCCTGCGTGGCCAGCGGATCGGGGCTGGCGCTGATGCCGGAATCGGTGCTCGACCAGCTGCCGGCCAGCAGCAGCATACTGCGTCACGCGCTGCCGGAAGCGGTCAGCGACGCGGCGACCTGGCTGGTCTGGCGTCGCGATGCCTTTACGCCCAATGTAGAAGCGCTGAAATATCTTATTATTGAACAGACCGATGCGGCGTCAGAGCATGACGATCTGCGTCCCACATTCACTACCAAGCAGCACGTTTCACCCTAGCCGGACGTTACTTAAATAACGTTGCCGGGCCACTTTACAATAAAAGAGAGTCGTTATGCAGATGATCAAAACTCGCGCCGCTGTCGCCTGGGCCGCCGGCGAGCCGTTAAAGATTGAAGAAGTGGATTTGATGCCGCCGCAGAAGGGCGAAGTGCTGGTGCGCATCGTGGCGACCGGCATTTGCCACACCGATGCTTATACCCTGTCGGGCAAAGATCCCGAGGGCGTTTTCCCGGCGATCCTCGGCCATGAGGGCGGCGGTATCGTTGAAGCCGTTGGCGAAGGCGTTACCAGCGTGGCGGTGGGCGATCACGTGATCCCGCTCTACACCCCGGAGTGCGGAAAATGTAAATTCTGCCTGTCCGGCAAGACCAACCTTTGCCAGGCGATCCGCACCACTCAGGGCAAAGGATTGATGCCTGATGGCACTACCCGCTTCTATAAAGACGGCAAGCCTATTTTCCACTACATGGGCACCTCAACCTTCTCCGAATACACGGTTATCCCGGAAATTTCTCTGGCGGTGATTGGTAAAGAGGCCCCGCTGGAAGAAGTCTGCCTGCTCGGCTGCGGCGTCACCACCGGTATGGGTGCGGTAATGAATACCGCAAAAGTGAAAGAAGGCGATACCGTGGCGATCTTCGGCCTGGGCGGCATCGGTCTTTCGGCCATTATCGGGGCAAAAATGGCCAAAGCAGGCCGCATCATCGGCATTGATATCAATACCAGTAAATACGATCTCGCCACCAAGCTGGGCGCGACCGATCTGATCAACCCGAAAGATTTTGATAAGCCGATTCAGGAAGTGATTGTCGATATGACCGACGGCGGCGTGGACTTCTCCTTCGAATGTATCGGTAACGTGGACGTGATGCGTTCCGCGCTGGAGTGCTGCCATAAAGGCTGGGGTGAATCAGTCATTATCGGCGTGGCGGGCGCGGGCGAAGAGATTTCCACGCGGCCTTTCCAGCTGGTGACCGGTCGCGTCTGGCGCGGCTCCGCGTTTGGCGGCGTCAAGGGACGTTCTGAACTGCCGGGCATCGTTCAGCGCTATATGGATGGTGAATTCCAGCTTAATGACTTTATTACGCACACCATGCCGCTGGAAGAGATCAACGACGCCTTTGACCTGATGCATGAAGGCAAATCGATCCGTTCCGTTGTGCATTTCAGCAAATAATCAGGAGGATGAATGGCATCGACACTGGAGCTTTTAGAGGAACATCGCCAGTTTGGCGGCTGGCAGCAGCGCTATCGTCACCGCTCGGTCGTGCTGAACTGCGAGATGACCTTCAGCATTTTCCTGCCGCCGCCCCGGCAGGAAACGCCGCCGCCGGTGGTCTGGTGCCTCGCCGGGCTGACCTGTAGCGACGAAAATTTCGCGACCAAGTCCGGCGCGCAGCGTACCGCGGCGGAGCTGGGGCTGATTCTGGTGATGCCGGATACCAGTCCGCGTGGCGACGCGGTGGCGGATGATGAAAGCTACGATCTGGGTCAGGGTGCCGGATTTTATCTGAACGCTACCGAGGCGCCGTGGAAAAGTCATTTCCGCATGTACGATTACATCAGCGATGAGCTGCCCGCGCTGATTGCTGATAACTTTAACGTCAGCGATCGTCAGGCGATCATGGGCCACTCAATGGGCGGACATGGCGCTCTTATGCTGGCGCTGCGCAATCCGGAAAAATTCACCTCGGCCTCCGCTTTCGCCCCCATCGTCAATCCGGCGGAAGTTCCCTGGGGACAGAAAGCCTTCAGCGCCTATCTTGGCGACGATCAACAGGCGTGGTGCGAGTATGACAGCTGCTGGCTGATGCGTCAGGCAACGCACCCGCTGCCGCTGCTGATCGATCAGGGCGACAGCGATCAGTTCCTGGCCGATCAGCTGCATCCGGAGAGGCTGGAAGCGATCGCCCGGGAGAAGGCGTTTCCGCTAAGCGTTCGCATTCAGCCCGGTTACGATCACAGCTACTTCTTTATCTCCAGCTTTGTGGATGACCATTTGCGCTTTCACGCCCGCTATCTGGCGTAACGGAGCCAAAGGCCCCTCCGATCCCCGCCTGAAGGTGCCGGCACAGGGGAGAGGGGCAGATCGTAAAGACACAAAAAGCGTCATCCCTGACAGTTCGGGCCACGCCGTCCATGGCGTGGCACGCTTTACTTTTCTGCCCCTCTCCCCCGTGCTTCAGCTTCATCAGCCGTCTGAAGGCTGGAATCCCAGCCTTTTTATCAGAAGGTGTAGTCCACGGCCGCAAAGTAGCGGCGGCCATCTTCGTTATAGCTGTAGCTGTCCCTGTTCAGATCTTTATCCGCCAGATTCAGCACGCCTGCCCTGATTTTCACGGCTTTGTTCACCTTCCAGCTTGCGCCCGTGTTCCAGAGCATATAGCCGCCCGGCGTGACGCCATCATCATTCAGCGTACGACGCTGGCCGGTGTAGTTGGCCTGCAGGTAGAACGACCAGTCCTGAAGCGGCGTCCAGTCGACCGTACCGTTTGCGGTATGCAGCGGCAGCTCTTGCAGCGGCTTGTTGCCGCCATCGCTTAAATCACGCCCGTCGGAATAGGTGTAATTGAGCGTCAGCTTCCAGGCTTCTGAGAACGGGATTTTCAGCTCGGTTTCCACACCCGTAATGCGCGCTTTATTCACGTTGTAATAGCGGAATACAGGATTGCCGCTCTCGTTAAAGCCAACGAAGTTAGGGTAGGTCGGCGCGAGCGCCGCATTCGGCGTACGCGCGATATTGATCATATCGTCCATATTGTTCTGGAACGCGGTGACGCTGCCGGTTACGCCATCCAGTAATCCTTCATCACCGGCGTAATAGATGCCCAGCTCGAAGCTTTCGCTGGTCTCCGGCTTCAGATCTTTACTGCCGACAACGGAACAGGCGCCGCGGCAGGAGTTAGACTGCCAGTCGGGGCTGAGTTGCAGAAGCGACGGCGCCTTAAAGGCGTTTGCCCAGCCCCCTTTCACCGTCACCGTATCGGTGGCGCTGTAAACCAGATAGGCGCGCGGGCTCCAGTGGTCGCCATAGGTCTGATGATCGTCCATGCGCACGCCGGTCGTCAGCGCCAGCGAGTCGAAAATCCGCCATTCGTCTTCCACAAACAGCGCATACTGGCTGGCTGAAGTGCTGCCGCTGCCTTGCAGGTTGAGCGGATCTTCCAGCTTATCGTGGCGTGCTTCACCGCCAAAGGTCAGCAGCTGGTTATAGTCGCCCAGCGGCAGAATCAGTTTTCCGTCCAGCGAGTTATTTTTGGCGACGATATTGTCACCGCCAGTGTAGTTATCCACGCGATCGCCGTAAAAGCGCAGCTCGGTATTGCCCCAGTCCCAGCGTCCATCATGACCAATAGCGTAATTCTGCCGCTCAACGCGATTTTTATTCAGCGAGTCTGAATCACGATCCTGGCGATCGAAGCCGTAGCCGAACGTCATATCCTGATTGTCGGTAGGCGTCAGGGCAAACTCGACGTTGCCGTCACGGGCGGTATAGCCTTCAATACGCGGCGACAGGCCGCTGTCAGAGGTGGAAGACGTTTGCTGTTCGTCTTTTTCACGCTTGCCCAGGCTGCCGTAAACCTTCACGCCGAGCAGACCGTCAATAATCGGCCCGCTGGTAAAAAAGTTGCCGTTATAGCTGTCGCCGCGATCGCGGTGCTCCTGCACCGTGGTATCCGCGCTCAAAGTACCGTGCCAGGCTTTGCCTACCTTACGCGTGATGATATTCACCACGCCGCCCAGCGCGTCTGAACCATACAGGGAAGACATCGGGCCGCGTACAACTTCGATGCGCTCAATGGCATCGGCGGGGATCCAGTTCAGGTCGAAATCGTTATGGCGGAAAACCGCGTTGCGCGAGTTGACGCGTTTGCCGTCGATCAGAATGAGCGTATAGCTGCTGTCCAGACCGCGCAGGCTCACGCCTTTGCGGTTGTCGCCCTCGTTAGTGAGCTGAACGCCGGGCACATCGCGCAGGACATCCCGCAGATTCTGCACCGGCTTGCGCTGAATATCTTCGGCGGTGATGACGCTGATGCTGGCAGGGGCATCTTTCAGATTCACTTCGACGGCAGAAGCCGTCACCACCAGCGTATCTTCATTCGTCCCGGACTCATTCGCCGCCGCCGAAAAAGTAAAGGCGAGCGCGGACGCGCAAAGTCCACAACGTACAATGGGATTCAACCTGAACATATAATTCTCCTTGAGGTATAAAAGCGCTCTTAATACATGGATAATTTAATTTGCTCACATGAAAACGGCGGAGTGATCTCCGCTCATTATTTCCGGTATTGTTTCCGGTTAATTTCTTTATTACTGGACGGTATTACGCCATCCATTAATCAACTGCTTCAGATAGCAGGTTCTGTTACCAGACCATCTATCAGTACCTGCGGCGTTCCCTGAGAGCAGCGCTCGATGCGCCCTCTCACGCCGTAGACCTGCGCCAGACTTTCGGGGGTGATCACCTCTTCCGGCAGGCCATCGGCAATTAATTCGCCTTTTTGCAGCATCAGCACGTGTTCAGCGTGGCGAAGCGCAATATTAATATCGTGGACGACAACGACGGTGACCATATTACGCAGCCTGGTTTCCCGGCGAACTAAATCCATAACGTGAAACTGATAATTTAAATCAAGGGCGCTCAGCGGTTCATCCAGTAATAGCAGATCCGGCCGTCGGATAAGCGACTGCGCCAGGCCGACCAGCTGTTTTTGTCCGCCGGAAAGCTGGTCAAGATAGCTCAGCGCGAGGTGGGCGATGCCCAGCTGTTCCAACAGTGCCATCACCTCCGCTTCGCTGGCCGCGTTGCTGCGCCCGCCGGAAGCACGCTGGGCCACGATGATCGACTCCAGCACGTGCAGGTGCACGCCCGCCGGCAGCGACTGCGGCAGATAAACCACACGCTCGGCGCGGCGGGCGAACGGCAGCGCCATCAGCTCTTCGCCGTTCAGCCAGAGCTCGCCTTCGGCACGGTTAAGCCCCGCCAGCGCACGCATCAGCGTTGATTTTCCGCAGCCGTTAGGGCCGAGCAGAACGGTGATTTTTCCCCTCGGCAGCAGCGGCACGTTGAGATTGCTGATAATTTTTCGCTTCGGATACCCGGCGTGAAAACCGCCGATCGTCATTCCCTCCATCAGACAGTCCCCCGGTGACGCAGAATAATGCTCAGGAAGAACGGCACGCCCACCAGCGAGGTGACGATGCCGACCGGAATAATGACGCCCGGGATCAGATTTTTCGACACCACCGAGGCCATCGACAGGATAAGTGCTCCCGTCAGGGCACTGGCAGGAAGATAGAAGCGGTGATCCTCACCGAAGATCATGCGGGCGATGTGCGGGGCCACCAGACCGATAAAGCCAATCGGGCCGACGAACGCCACCGCCAGCGCGGAGAGAATACTGATACGCAGCAGCGTGCCCAGGCGCAGACGCCGTACGTCAATGCCGAAGCTGACCGCGCGATCCTCACCCAGACGCAGCGCCGTCAGCTTCCAGCAGTTCAGCATGGAGAAAGGCACCAGGATCACCAGCGCCAGCGTCAGCACGCCCAGCTTTTCCCAGGAAGCGCGGGCCAGGCTGCCCATGGTCCAGAAGACCAGCCCCTGAAGGGTATCTTCGCTGGCGATAAACTGCATCATGGAGACCAGCGCGTTGAAGGTAAAGACCAGCGCAATACCGAACAGCACCACGCCCGAAGTGGCCACCTGAGTCCAGCGGGTAACGCCGTCCAGCATCAGCGCGGCGAAAAGCGCAAAAACAAAGGCGTTGGCGGAAATAAACCACTGGCCGGGGATACCCGGAATACCGATGCCCAGCACGATAGCCAGCGCGGCGCCGAACGCCGCCGCCGAAGAGACCCCCAGCGTAAAGGGGCTGGCCAGCGGGTTATTCAGGATGGTTTGCATTTCCGCACCGGCAAGGCCGAGCGCCAGCCCCACCACTATCGCCATCAGCGCATAGGGCAGCCGGATATCCCAGACGATAACCTGCGTGCCCATATCGACGTTCGCCGGTGACAGCAGCGCCTGCCACAGCACCTCAAGCGACAGTCCGGCCGGACCCAGCGTGAAGTCCAGCACCAGCGAGGCGAAGATCGCCAGCAGCAGTATGCTCATCATCATAAGACGATAACGCAGCAGCTGATGGTAGCGGCCCATAGTGCCCTCAGCACGCGGCTGAACTGCGCTATGGGTCGTGTCGTGGCTTACGCTCATGTTAATACCTGTTTAGCTGATGTACGCCAGCAGTCGCCCCTGGGCTAAGGCGGCGGCGGTGGAAAAGTGACGGCGGTAACAATAAAGCAAACGATAATCATTATCAATCAAATTTATTACCCTCCATGCCCTTCTCTGGTCGCCGGTCAGCCTCTGACGCTTAAGATAAAAAAAAGGCGCGGAATCCGCGCCTTAGGGTGTTTTGTCCGGCTTACTTTTCGAACTTTGGAAAGGTCATTTCGCTGTATTTTACGAAGCGGGATTTCTTCGTCAGCCGGTAGCCGAACCAGATAAGCAGAAACAGGGGGATGCCAATATAGGTGGCCGCCACGGCGTACCAGTCAATGCGATCCGCCAGGAAAGCCTGATAGTTCTGGCCGAGCGTGATAATCAGGCAGAGCACAAAGGCGAAAATAGGGCCAAGCGGGAAGAAACCTGAGCGGTACGGCAGGTCGCCCAGATCGTGGCCCTGCGCAACGTAGCCGCGACGGAAGCGGTAGTGGCTGATAGCGATGCCAAGCCAGGCGATAAAACCGGTCATGCCGGAGGTATTCAGCAGCCAGAGATAGACGGTCTGATTGCCAAACATGGAGGTCAGAAAGCAGAGGCCCGCCACTACCGTCGTGGCATAAAGCGCATTACGCGGCACGCCGCCTTTTGATAATTTGCCGAAAATGCGCGGTGCTTTACCTTCACGCGCCAGGGTAAACAGCATCCGCGTCGAGGCATACATGCCGGAGTTACCGGCTGACAGCACCGCCGTCAGTATAACCGCATTCATTACCGCAGCCGCAGAAAGCAGGCCCGCATGCTGGAAAACCAACGTAAACGGACTGACGCTGATATCCTGAACCTCATTACGCAGCAGGCTTGGATCGGTGTAAGGGATAATCAGGCTGATCACCAGAATCGCAAACACGTAGAACAGCAGGATACGCCAGAACACCTGACGCACCGCGCGGGGGATATTTTTAGCCGGATCTTCAGACTCTCCGGCGGCAATGCCGATCAGTTCGGTGCCCTGGAAGGAGAAGCCCACGATCATCGCCACGCCAATCATCGCCGAGAAGCCGCCGGAGAATGGCGCGTCGCCGATCTGCCAGTTCTGCCAGCCCGCCGCTTCGCCGCCGCGCAGGATCCCGGCGATCATCAGTACGCCCACGGCGATAAAGATAATGACGGTGACCACTTTGATCAGCGAGAACCAGTATTCCGCTTCGCCGAAGCCTTTTACCGAAATATAGTTAAGCAGGAAAATCAGGCCGAGGAACAGCGCGCTCCAGATCCAGCCCGGCGTGTCGGGGAACCACCAGGTCATTACCAGCTGCGAGGCGACGAGATCAACGGCGATGGTCACCGCCCAGTTGTACCAGTAGTTCCAGCCCAGCGCGAAGCCGAAGCCTTCCTCAACGTAATTGGCGCCGTAGGTGGAGAACGAGCCGGAGACCGGCATAAACGCCGCCAGCTCGCCAAGGCTGGTCATCAGGAAATAGACCATCAGCCCAATCAGCACGTAGGAGAGCAGCGCGCCGCCGGGACCTGCCTGAGAGATAGTCGCCCCTGAGGCAACGAATAAGCCGGTGCCAATCGAACCGCCAATGGCGATCATCGTCAGATGACGCGCCTTTAATTCACGCCGTAGCGCAGGTTGTTGTGTTGTTTTTGTGTCCTGAACCATCTTGAAATGCTGCGTCCTGGGAAAAATAATGCGCGATTGTAGCAAACTCTTCCCGGTGGGATAGCGATTCAGCCCTGTTATAAGATAGCTTCATGATCGCCGCACTATTATAAGCTTCAGCCCGTTTCCCCATGACAAGCGGTGACGGAAGTGCGCCTGAAACAGCTTATTCCGTGCAGTAGCTGAGAAAGCGCGTCAGCGAGCGCGAAAGGTGCTTCTGACAATGATGAATGCGGTAAAGCGTGCGGGTGAGCTTCGGCAAGGGGACCGGCACCTCTTTCAGCGAGCCCAGACTGAGCTGCTCCTCCACCACCCGGCGTGAGAGGCAGCTAATCCCCATATCATGACGCACGGCGTGCTTGATCGCTTCTGAATTGCCCAGCTCCAGCGCCAGCTTAAATTGCGGCAGATGCGACATCAGCAGATAGTCGACGATCTCACGCGTGCCGGAACCGTGTTCGCGCAGGATCCAGGGCGCGCCGGCCAGCGTTTTCAGCGTAACCGGCTGGTCAAACAGCGCAGATCCGGGCGCGGCGAACACCACCAGCTCATCCTCCAGCCAGGGCTCGCTGATCAGGTTAGTCATATGACAAGGGCCTTCAATCAGGCCAATATCCACGCGAAAATCCGCCACCGCGTTAATCACGTCCTGACTGTTACCGACGCTCAGCTCCAGCGGCAGGTCGGGATAGTCCCGCCGCCACCCCGCAATCATCCCCGGCAGCAGGTAGTTACCAATAGTGCTGCTGGCGTAGACGCGCAGCGCGCCGTTGTCCTCGCGAAAGAGCATTTCGATCTCCGTGGCCTGCTCAAGCAGCGCGACCGCCCGGGGATAGAGCAGCCGGCCATGCTCGTTGACCACCAGCCTCTTCCCTACCCGATCAAACAGCTGAACGCTGAGCTGCCCTTCCAGATCGGCCAGCGCGGCGCTGACGGCTGACTGCGAGAGCGCCAGCCCCTGCGAAGCCTGCGTGGTCGAGCCGCTTTTCAGCACCTCGCAGAAGACCGCCAGCTGCCTTAACGTAATGTGCATCGCTTTTCCTTACGACAGATAATGCTCAACAACATAAACAGTAATCCCACCCCAGAGAAGCAAAACGCAGAGGACGCCGAACCGGCCGATCAGGATTTTTCCTTTTGCCCGCTGCCGTTCCGCCTGCTGCTGGCTCGCTGACCTTACCGCCGCCGGCAGCAGCTTAAGCAGCAAGCGGATGCCCAGTGGGACGATAACCGCATCATCTGCCAGACCAACGATTGGAATGATGTCGGGGATCAGATCGAGCGGGCTGAAGGCATACACGCCCAGCCCACCTGCCAGCAGCGGCACCCATGACGGCGTACGCGGATCGCGACAGGCGTACCAGAGGGTAAGCACATCTTTTTTAAACAGGCTAACCCATTTGCGCACTCGCCAGAACATGTCAGCCTCCATATCACTTATAGTGGTTAGTTATAAATATATAATCAATTTCTCTTTTAAGCCATTTCTCCCCATACTCGCGGTATCAGATAAGGAGCTGCGCTATGGCTGAATTAACATTATCCCGTCACGTTTCAGGACCCTCAAATGCTGTACCCGGCCTGCTGCTGGCGCTGGCCATTGCCGCCGCCTCGCTGGGCCTGAGCACCCTGCCCCAGGTCACCGCGCTGGGCCTGGGCGCGCTGACGCTGGCTATCCTTTTCGGCATGATAATAGGTAACACCTTTTACGCTCAGTTATCTACCCGCTGTCATCCGGGCGTCCAGTTCGCAAAGCAATATCTGCTGCGTCTGGGGATTATCCTGTACGGCTTCCGTCTGACCTTTCAGCAAATTGCCGATGTGGGCCTTAGCGGCGTGCTGATCGATGTGCTGACTCTCAGCTCAACCTTCCTGCTTGCCTGCTGGCTGGGCCGCCGCGTCTTTGGGCTGGATCGGGATACCGTCTGGCTGATTGGCGCAGGCAGCAGCATCTGCGGCGCGGCGGCGATTCTGGCAACGGAGCCCGTGATCAAAGCGGAACCGTCAAAAGTCGCAGTCGCCATCGCCACCGTGGTGATCTTCGGCACGCTGGCCATTTTTATCTATCCCCTGCTCTACCCGCTTGTCAGCGCAGTCTGGCCCGCCGTTTCGCTGACGGATTGGGGAGTGTTTACCGGCTCCACCATGCATGAAGTGGCGCAGGTAGTGGCGGCCGGTCATGCCGTCAGCCCTGAAACGGAGAATGCGGCAGTGATCGCAAAAATGCTGCGCGTTATGATGCTGGCGCCCTTTCTGCTGCTGCTCAGCGCCAGAATCAGAAGTACAGCCAGCGCAAACGGCGCCGCCACGGGAAAAATGACCTTCCCCTGGTTTGCCCTGATCTTTATCGGCGTGGCGCTGTTTAATTCGCTGCATCTGCTGCCTTCCTCGCTGGTGAGCGGGATAAATCAGCTGGATAACCTGCTGCTCGCGATGGCGATGGCCGCGCTTGGCCTGACCACACACGCCAGCGCGTTGAAGCGCGCCGGGTTAAAACCTCTGCTGATGGGACTGCTTCTGTTTATCTGGCTGATCGTCGGCGGCGGGGCAATCAATCTGACTATCCAGCATTTGTTGTCATAATTCCTGGCAGTTTGCGGTTATCATGTCGCGCCCGCATCCCTGGATGCAGAGAATCTAACAGGAGAAACGGCATGAAATATATCGGTGCCCACGTCAGCGCAGCTGGCGGCGTGGATCAGGCGGTCCTGCGCGCGCACGAACTGGAAGCCACGGCATTTGCTTTATTTACTAAAAATCAGCGCCAGTGGCGCGCCGCGCCGCTCACTGATGCCGTGATTACAGCTTTCCGCGCGGCCTGCGAAAAATATCACTACACCTCAGCCCAGATCCTGCCGCACGACAGTTTTCTGATTAACCTCGGGCATCCCGAGGAAGAAGCGCTGGAGAAATCCCGCGCGGCGTTTCTGGACGAAATTGTCCGCTGCCAGCAGCTGGGTCTGTCGCTGCTCAATTTCCACCCCGGCAGCCACCTGAATAAGATCGACGAAACGGCGTGCCTGAAGCGCATTGCCGAATCGGTCAATATCGTGCTGGATAAAACCGAAGGCGTGACGGCGGTGATTGAAAATACGGCCGGACAGGGAAGCAACCTCGGCTTTCGCTTTGAACATCTGGCCGAGATTATCGACGGCGTGGAAGATAAGTCCCGTATTGGCGTCTGCATCGATACCTGCCACGCCTTTGCCGGCGGCTACGATCTGCGAACGGAAGAGGATTGCGTCAAAACCTTTGAGGAGTTTGAGCGCGTGGTCGGCTTCCGCTACCTGCGCGGCATGCATCTTAATGATGCCAAAAGCCAGTTTGCCAGCCGCGTCGATCGCCACCACAGCCTGGGTGAAGGCAATATTGGCAAGACCGTGTTTAGCTGGCTGATGAAGGACAGCCGTTTTGACGGTATCCCGCTGATTCTGGAAACGGTACAGCCCGACATCTGGAAA
This sequence comes from Erwinia psychrophila, assembly GCF_039023475.1. Taxonomy (NCBI): domain Bacteria; kingdom Pseudomonadati; phylum Pseudomonadota; class Gammaproteobacteria; order Enterobacterales; family Erwiniaceae; genus Erwinia; species Erwinia psychrophila. Next base: position 204,747 of record NZ_JBCHVB010000003.1, on the reverse strand, counting down.
GATGAGATCGCCTGGCTGAAATCAGAGCAGCGTTAATGGCTGTCTGAAAGACATTCCGCAGCAGGTGTGCCAGATAAAAAACGCGCCTGCCGTCGCTGACTATTACGCTGGCTTTCCGGGACCGGTTCCCTTTCCGCGCTGTCTGGCGTCGGGCGGCAACGCTCCGGCCTTCTGGATAAAAAAATCCCCCGTGATAAGCGGGGGATGAGGTTTTCGGCCAGTCTTAACGTCTGTTCAGCTTCTTCAGGCTTTCGCCAGTTCCGCTTCCGGCCGTTTCAGCAGCGCATAAGAGAGCCCTGCCACCGCCGTTCCGGCGATAATGGCCACCAGATACCCAATCACCGGCGTGATTGCGCCTGGGATCAGCAGCACGAACAGGCCACCGTGCGGCGCCATCAGTTTCGCGCCAACCCACATTGAGACAGCCCCAGTCAGCGCGCCGCCAACGATACAGCAAGGCAGTACGCGCATCGGATCGCGGGCGGCGAACGGGATTGCACCCTCGGAGATAAAGCAGAGGCCCAGCACCAGCGCCGCTTTGCCGCCCTCCTGCTGTCCTTTATTGAATTTCCTGCGTGCCACCAGTGTCGCCAGACCCATCGCCAGCGGAGGCACCATCCCTGCCGCCATAATGGCCGCCATCGGCGCATAGGTTTGCGAACTCAGCAGCCCCACGCCAAAGGCATAGGCCACTTTGTTGACCGGGCCGCCCATGTCGGTACACATCATCCCGCCCAGGATCGCGCCAAGCAGAACCGCATTCGCTGTACCCATGTTAGCCAGCCAGTGGGTCAGCCCCTCCATGATTTTAGCCACCGGCGTACCGACTACGTAGATCATCAGCAGGCCGGTAATCAGGCTGGCCACCAGCGGAATAATCAGAATAGGCTTGAGCGCTTCCATACTTTGCGGCAGCTTCACCTTAGAGCTGAGAAACTTAGCCGCGTAACCGGCAATGAAACCGGCAATAATCCCGCCGAGGAAGCCGGCGTTGATACTGGTGGCGATCATGCCGCCGATAAGACCCGGCGTCAGGCCCGGACGATCGGCGATGGAGAAGGCGATAAAGCCCGCCAGCACCGGCACCATCAGCGCAAAGGCGCTGCCGCCGCCAATCTGCATCAGCGCAGCGGCCAGCGTGCCTTCCTCTTTAAAGGCGGTAATACCAAAGGCGAAAGAGAGCGCAATGCTCAGACCGCCCGCCACCACCATCGGCAGCATATAGGAAACGCCGGTCAGCAGATGCCGGTAGGCGCCCGCCCGCTCTTTCTTCCCTTCCTCACCTGCCGGCTGGCCGCCTTCAGGCTTGTAAGGTCTGGCCTCAGCAACCGCTTTATCCAGCTCCTGCGCCGTTTTCTTCAGCGCCAGGCCGGTTGAGGTACGGTACATCGGCTTACCGGCAAACTTCGCCAGATCAACTTCAATATCCGCCGCCACGATCACCAGATCGGCTTCGGCAACTTCTTCCGGCGTAATCGCGTTACCGGCACCGACGGAGCCACGGGTTTCCACCTTGACCCACCAGCCGCGCTTTTTGGCTTCGGTATCGATGGCTTCTGCCGCCATAAAGGTATGCGCCACGCCGGTTGGACAGGCCGTCACCGCCACAATGCGTTTAGGTCTTTGCTCAGTCGTTGCGGCTGTGGGGGTGCTTTGCGCCGCTTCCGCTGGCTCATGCCAGGCTTTTGCCTCGCTCTGGGCAGCCTGGAGTACGGTTTCCGGCTGACGCAGGAGCTGTTCAGTATCGGCCAGATAGACGGACTTACCGTCCAGCCCGGCGCCGACAGGCACCGTTTTGCCTGCCACAATAACCCGATCCGCATCGGCCAGGTTGTCGGTCAGGGTCAGTCCAAGTTTCCCTGCCGCAGTGGTCAGGGTATGTTTTGCCAGATAGCCCGTTGCCAGCCCCAGCGAAGGATCCATTATCAGCAGCGTTTTCATTATGCCTCTCCTGCTGTCAGTTAAAAGGTGCCAGGTCGACGCGCGCCATCATTGCGGCCAACTGGGTTCGATCGGTAACGCCAACGTTGCTCTGGCTGACGGCGAGTGCCGCAACAGCCGTGGCAAGCCGCAGGGTGTGCTCGCTGGATTCACGCATCAGCAGGCCGTAAATCAGCCCGCCGACCATAGAATCCCCGGCCCCTACCGTGCTCACTACTTCACACGCTGGCGGTTTGGCAATCCATTCGCCTGATGCATTTACCCACAGCGCGCCTTCCGCGCCGAGTGAAATGACGACATGTGCAATCCCCTGCTCACGCAGGGCGTGGGCGGCTTCAATCACATCCTGTAAAGTTGGAAGCTTGCGGCCTGCCCAGATTTCCAGCTCGCGCCGGTTAGGCTTGACCAGCCAGGGAGCCGCCTTCAGGCCGGCGACCAGCGCTTCACGGCTGCTGTCAAAGATAATGCACGGACAGTGGCTCCGCAGCGCGCTCATCCATTCGGTAAACGCATCCGGATCCACCCCGGCCGGCAGGCTGCCGCTGACGCAAACCATGTCGAACTGGCCGAGCCAGGTCAGCGAGTCCGTGGTGAAACGCTCCCAGTCCTGCCCCGTCACCTCAAAACCGGAAAAGTTAAGGTCGGTCACGTCCCCATCTTTTTCGGTCAGCTTAACGTTAATGCGGGTACGGCCTTCCACCACCTGAAAGCGATTCGCTATGCCCAGGTCGCTGAAGAGGAGTTGAAAACCATCCTGGTTCTCTTTGCCCAGAAAACCGCCTACCGTGACGTCGATGCCTAAGTCTTTCAGCACTTTGGCAACGTTAATGCCTTTACCCGCGGCGTGCAGCCCGGTGGTTTTGACCAGGTTGACTTCGCCCCGCTCGATCTCAGGCGTATAACCCACCAGATCGTAGGCAGGATTGAGGGTTATAGTGGCTACGCGTCTGCTCATGCTGCCCCCTCACCCAGACCGGAGGCGATAGCCTCACCGATGGCATCCAGCGCGGCGCGGGCGTCTTCGCCACTGGCGCTGAAGCGCAGGCGGTGACCTTTTTTGACGCCCAGCGCCACCACTTTCATCAGGCTGCGGCCATTCGCTGGCTTACCGCTGCCATCAAGATTGATTACGGTGACGTCGCAGTTAAACTGCTTGATGACGCTGACCAGCGCGGTGCCCGGACGGGCGTGCAGGCCATGTTCATTACGGATGGTGAACTCTTCAGTCAGCACTTCAGCCTGTTCTGAAACCTCGCTGGTCAGCAGCGCAAGGATACCCGCCGCATCGGCAGTCAGCAGGCGAGCCGCTTTTTGATTGTTCAGAAGATCGCTCAGGTAATTCAGTACCTGCAACGGCTGCTCATCCGTAACCGCTACGGTAATCAGCATCGCGGCCTGTTCGCCTTCCACCTTGAACGGCGCGGCGCTGCGGCTGACCGCCACCGCGCTGCTGAGGTTGCCCTCGGTGCTGTCGCTCAGCCAGATGCCCTGACCCAGATTAAGCGGACGGGCGGAGATGACGCTGCTGACAAAAGCGGCATTTACCGCACCTGCCTGCTGAAGGCGTCCGGCGTTCAGCGCCTGCAGCGTCATCAGATCGCTGGCCGCCACGTCAGTAGCGATCAGCGAGACATCGAATTTAAATTCTGCACCCTGTTTTTCACCCATCAGCAGGCTGCGCAGCGTTTCGGCGGAATCGGTCGTTTTCAGTTCTTCCGCCACGCTGTCATCGCTCAGGACGTGCGTCAGCTGGCGCAGTAGCGCAAGGTGTTCATCCGACTTTGCCGCAATGCCGATCACGACGTAAGCCGTCTGATCCTCACCCCATGCAATGCCCTGCGGATACTGATAAACCTGTACCCCGGTCTGCAAGACCAGATCGCGGGTATCCGTGGTACCGTGAGGAATAGCAATGCCGTTGCCAAGATAGGTGGACGTTTGCTGCTCACGGGCAAGCATACCGTTAACATAGCCTTCGCCCACGTTGCCCGCGCTGGTCAGCGCGGCGGCGACCTGACGGATGGCTTCCTCTTTATCCCCGGCGACGGCGCCGGGATGAATAGCGGACAAATCTAGCTGGAACATAGTTCTCCTCGCTGCTGAATTTGAATCGTTTCAGCTAATTTGAGAAAAAAAGCGTTACCGCTGGCCTTACAAGCCTCTGAGATAACGCTGAAACGTTTCAATCAGTGTCGTCTGTCAGACAATATCTATGCAAGTTTTACCGGATGGCATGTAGCAGATTTTTGACGTCACGCACACTTTACCGTCACTTGCTGGAAAAAAGCGGGACCGTTGCTGAAGGCCTGCTGACCAGAGGCGCTAACCCGTCCGCGCTTTCAGCAAACTATTAGCTGCCGCCGGCCTCCGCTTCCGGGCGCGCAAAATTGCTTCTTAAACCCAGAAGTGAGGCGTAGAATCTGCCCGTTTTCACTGACCCGGCCTCCCTGACTATGAACACGCCCGCCCTTTTCCGTTCTCTTCCTGACCGCCAGTCGCTGGCGTTCCTGGTGGTGACGTTTGTGACCGGACTGACCGCTGCGCTGCAAACGCCTGCGCTGAGCCTGTTTCTGACCACCGAAGTAAAAGTACGTCCTTTTATGGTGGGGCTGTTTTTTACCGGTAGCGCGCTGATAGGTATCCTGGTCAGTCAGCTCCTTGCACGATACTCCGACAGCCGGGGCGACCGAAAAGCGCTGATCCTGGTCTGCTGCCTGGTGGGGGCGCTCGCCTCGCTGCTTTACGCCTGGAACCGCAACTATCTGATCCTGCTGCTGCCGGGCGTGGTGCTGTCAACGTTCGGCTCCACGGCGACGCCGCAGCTTTTTGCCCTCGCCCGCGAATGGCGGGATCTCAGCGGGCGCAGCAGCGTGATGTTCACCTCCGTCATGCGCACTCAGGTGTCGCTGGCCTGGGTACTGGGCCCGCCGCTGGCCTTCGCGCTGGCGCTTGGCTACGGTTTTCGCACTATGTATCTCTGCGCCGCGCTGGCCTTTATCGTCAGCGCGGTCATTGTCTACAGATATCTTCCTGCAATGCGGAAAACCCGCATTGTGACGGGCGAAAAACTCCAGACGCCGCGCCGGAACCGCCGCGATACGCTGAAGCTTTTCACCGGCTGCACGATGATGTGGGCCTGCAACGGACTCTATCTGATTGCCATGCCGCTTTACGTGGTCAGTACGCTGCATCTGCCGGAGAGGCTGGCGGGCGTGCTGATGGGCCTGGCGGCCGGACTGGAGATCCCGGTGATGCTGCTGGCGGGTTATTACGCAAGGCGGTTTGGCAAACGGAATATGATGCGGCTGGCGGCGCTGGCGGGCCTGCTGTTTTATAGCGCCACGCTCTGCTTTACCTCGGCGCTCCCGCTGCTGCTTATTCAGCTACTCAACGCTATTTTCATCGGGATTCTGGCGGGCATTGGCATGATCTATTTTCAGGATCTGATGCCAGGCCAGGCGGGTGCAGCGACCACGCTGTTTGCTAATACCACCCGCATGGGCTGGATAATTGGCGGCTCGCTGGCGGGGACGGTGGCGGAAATGTGGGGTTACGCGACGGTCTTCTGGTGTGCCGTGGCGATGATGACGGTGGCAACGGGCTGTGTCTGGAGCCTGAAGGAGGTTATGGAGGAGAACGACGCTGCGGCTGTTTCTGCCACCGATAATATCACTCCGACGTCATCCGGGGCGGACAGCTAGTGGATTAGCCTGTAGCTATTACGGCGCGGTTTGCCGCTCCAGTTCCAGCAGCCAGATCGTCGCCTCATCGCGGCTGGTGCGGCACATCTCCAGTGAGGGTTTCAGCCCCGCGCAGACGGCAGGCCGCTGCGGCGAGAAGAATATCCTGCAGCGCATATCGTCATCAAGCTGAACGCAGCGCGTATTGGCAGGTTTGCCGTCAGGCATACCGGGTATGGGCGACGATATTGAAGGCGCAGTACAGCAGGCCCCACAGGCAGTACGGCACTCCATCACTTTTACCCTCAGGTTGAAAGCGCGACAATAGCAGGCGGCCTGCGGGAATACTATCCTTTCTTTATCGCCTGCCACCGGCTTTTTTTACCCGCCCTGCGGCAGGTCACCACTTGCCTGAAACGTCCGGCAAGAGTAAGTTGTCGCGAGAAATTTCACCGGCCCTTCTGTCGAGAGAATCCAATGCCAAGAGCAAATGAAATAAAAAAAGGTATGGCGGTCAGCTTTAACGGCAAGTTGCTGTTAGTTAAAGATATTGACGTGCAAAGCCCGAGCGCACGCGGCGCTTCCACGCTGTATAAAATGCGCTTTACCGATATCCGCACCGGAATGAAGGTGGAAGAACGCTTTAAGGGCGATGACATTATTGATGCCATCTCCCTGAGCCGCCGCCAGGTCACTTTTTCCTATATCGACGGCGATGAGTACGTCTTTATGGACGATGAAGACTACACGCCTTACGTCTTCAAAAAGGAACAGATTGAAGAGGAGCTGCTGTTTATTCCTGAAGGTGGCATCCCCGGCATTCAGGTGCTGACGATGGATGGGCAGGTTCTGGCGCTGGAACTGCCGCAAACGCTGGATATGGTGATAACGGAGACCACGCCCGGTATTAAAGGCGCTTCGGCCAGCGCCAGAACCAAGCCGGCCACCATGAGCACCGGTCTGGTGGTACAGGTGCCTGAATACCTGAGTTCCGGCGATAAAATCCGCATTCATATTGCCGAGCGTCGCTATATGAGCCGCGCCGACTAAGCGTAGACAAGCGGCAGACAATCGATGTATTGCCGCTTTTGTTATGTTATAACACCCCACTATAACTGACTATCACTTAGCCTCCGTGCGCAGCGTTCAGCCAGCGAGCCTCTGTGCTGCCGATTTCCGCTGGCAGGGACTGGCCCTGGCAGCGGGACTGCGGCGGTCTACCCGCTACGGTACAGGCAGCGCTAATCTGATTCCGCTACCGGTTTACTTCCCAGGGCGTTTCCGCCACTGCGCCCTGTAACCGGATAGCGCCTGGAACATTTTGAATAGCTGTATCCGCCGCTATTGCACTACTCATCCATGAGGTTAAAAGTCCAGCAACAAGGATTTTAGTACCACCCAGAACCATCTGATTAAGCAGCGAACTGTCCATTTTACTTCCACACAAGAAGCCCTGTTATCCAACGTTAATACTTTTATGAAGGAGGGATTATGACCCGCGTAAACCTGATCACCGGCTTTCTGGGCAGTGGGAAAACCACGACCCTGCTGCACCTGCTCGCGGCGAAACCGGAAGGTGAAAAATGGGCCGTTCTGGTGAATGAATTTGGCGAGGTCGGTATTGACGGTGCGCTACTGGCGGAAAGTGGAGCCATACTGAAAGAGATCCCCGGCGGCTGCATGTGCTGTGTCAACGGCCTGCCGATGCAGGTAGGGCTGAACATGCTGCTGAAACAGGCTAAGCCCGATCGTCTGCTGATTGAGCCGACCGGCCTTGGCCATCCTAAACAAATTCTCGACATGCTGTCGGCGGAAGTTTACCAACCCTGGCTGACGCTGGATGCCTCCCTTTGCCTGCTTGATCCCCGTCAGCTCAGCGATACGCGGGTTATGGCAAATGAAAACTTCCGCGATCAGCTGGCCGCTGCCGATATCATCGTGGCCAATAAAGAAGATCGCTGGTCAGCGTCTGACCACGAGGCTTTGCAGGAATGGCAGAAGCAGGCGGGATCGGATCGCGCCGTTGTCACCGCCCGTTTTGGCAAAATTGACCCGACGTTGCTGAGCCATCCGCGCCGTAACCTTCGTGTGCTGCCCGATGCGCACCATCATCACGGGCGCGTCGAATCCGGGCTGGCGGCACTGTCTCTGACGCCCAATGCGCGCTGGCGCCGCTCCCTGAACCAGGGACAGGGCTATTACGCCTGCGGCTGGGTTTTTGATGCGGAGACCATTTTCGATACCATCGGCCTGCTTGAGTGGGTTCGCCTGGCGCCGGTGACGCGGGTTAAAGGCGTAATGCGTATTCAGGAAGGTCTGGTGAGCGTTAACCGTCAGGGTGAGGATTTCCATCTTGAAACGCGCCAGACGGTGCCGCCCGATAGCCGTATTGAAATCATTCATGAGGCGGAAGCTGACTGGAATGCGTTGCAAAGCGCATTGTTGAAACTTCGTTTAACGTCTATAGCATAATCTGCCCCGTTACCAAACTTACTGGCCCTGAATTAAGATGACAACAAACCGTTTACTGAAAATCCTCGTGCTGAACGCTCTGGGATTTGCGCTGTTTTTTTCCTGGTATTTGCCGGCAAACCACGGCTTCTGGTTCGGGGTCGATAAAAGTATCTTTTACTGGTTCAACGACCGCCTGGTAACGAATAAAGCGCTGCTCTGGCTGATCGCGATAACTAACTTCCGCCCTTTTGACGGGGTCGCGCTGCTGGCGATGGGTGCGCTTTATCTCTCCTTCTGGCTTCGTGAAACGCCGGAGGGCCGCCGTCGCATGCTGGCTATCGGCATCGTGATGCTGCTTAGCGCCGTGATCCTGAATCAGCTCTGCCGCTTTATTCCCGTTTCACATGCCAGCCCGACCAAATTCTTTCCGCATGTTAACCGCGTCGCCGAATTAACCGGCATTCCAACGAAAGATGCTTCCGCAAACAGCTTTCCGGGCGATCACGGCATGATGCTGATGATATTTGCCAGCTTTATGCTGCGCTATTTTACCCGCCGGGCCTTTTTACTTGCGGTGGCGATTGTGCTGATATTCGCCACGCCAAGAATTATGATTGGTGCGCACTGGTTTACCGATGTGGCTGTAGGTTCTCTTTCCGTCGTGCTGGTGGGAATGAGCTGGTGGTTAATGACGCCGCTCAGTGATTATCTCGTTAACGCCCTCTACCGTTATTTGCCAGGTAAGAATAAGCCCTCCGCTAAGTAAAGATCGTGTTGCCCGGGCCTTGTCCGGGCTTATATTGATAAAGTTGATGAACGTTATTATTAGCACACTGATAAATTCTCTTTATAAAGATAATGAAAGTATCCGGCCGGTCAGACCCCTCTTCCGCCACAATTGTCCAGCCGGTTTACTCTTATTTTTCAAAAACTGCCGCTAACGGTGTCAGGAACCCGCATTTTTTTCCTCAAGTTTTCTCCACACTTGCCGATAAAACCGCCCGCTTAATGCGTTACTGTTTTACATCAAAAAAAGCATTAAAAAGTCAGTAAAACCCCTCGCCATGCGGCTTGTAATCGGGTAACCTCATTTTCGTTCAGGTCTGGGTAGTAAAATATTTCCGTGAGTTACACTTTAAACTGTGTTCCCTGACACGTTTTTACAATTCAGGAATTGTCTTACCCTGGTCAGGCTCATTATTCTCGTTTCGTTTCGCAATTATTTGACGACATTGTCGTTAAGGACTTCAAGGGATCACAAACATAATGGTCAAATCTCAACCGATACTGAGATATATCTGGCGGGTACTGCCCGCGGTCGCATTAGCGACGTTACTGTCAGCCTGTAGCTCTACAAATAACCACGACAATGCACAAACTGATACTCATGCAGTTAAAAACCATAATGGTTTTTTACTTCAAGCGTCTCAGGATGAATTCGAACAGTTGGTTCAGAATGTGGATATTAAATCCCGCCTGATGGATCAATATGCGGACTGGAAAGGCGTTCGTTATCGCTTCGGCGGTACCAGCAAACGCGGCATTGATTGTTCAGCATTTGTACAAACCACCTTTCGTGAGCAGTTTGGTCTCGATCTGCCGCGTTCGACCTATGGTCAGGAAGATGTGGGTAAAAGTATCAACCGCTCCAGGCTTCGCGCGGGGGACATCATCCTCTTCCGCACGGGATCAAGGGGCCGCCACGTGGGGATTTACCTCGGCAATGATAACTTTGTCCATGCGTCAACCAGCAGCGGCGTGATGATCTCCAGCCTGAACGACAGCTACTGGAAACCGCGTTACCGTGAAGCCCGTCGGGTGCTGGGAAGCAAGCAAAGCTGATTCAGCTTTCCTGAAGTTCGCGAAACGAAAGAAAAAACGCTGCCCCGGCAGCGTTTTTTTTGTCCGCCGGGCGGGCGATATACCTTGTTTAGCCGGATTTTACCTTTGTTTAGTCTAAAAAAAGCATTTCTTCATAAAGCAGACAGACAGAGGACCTTACCTCGTTATATTCTGCCACGCTGTTATCCTCAGTAGCAGACCCTAACGGAAGATGACCCTATGCCCCTTTCCACCACGTTCAGGCGACACCTTTCCCTGCCGCGCAAGATTGTTTACGCCAGCGTGGCGGCAGGCCTGACCGTTTCCGTTCTGTTTATTCTCATTACGCTGCTGCTGGTCCAACAGCGGCGGCACGAACAGCACGATCGGCTGGCAAGCGATGCACAAACCTATATCCTGAACGACTTTACTACGCTTACGCAAAGGCTCTCGCCGTTAGACGCGCTCACTGATGATGACTGCGCATCAGACAAAGACGATTTAACCCAGCGGGCCGCATTCGCCGGTAACATCCGCACAATTTTGCTGGTGAAGAATCATGTTGCGTTCTGTTCTTCTGCAACGGGAAGGCTGCAAAAAGATATCACCGGGTTTTCACCCCACACCGATACCCGCAAAGCCGTGGATGTTCAGCTGGTGGCTAATACGCCCAAAGTGCCTGAACGGCCTGCCCTGATTTTCTGGCGGCAAAATCCGCAAAGCCCGCAAAGTGGGGTTATCGCCCTGCTGAACATCAATCTGACCCCCTATCTGTTACTGATCGCCAGTGAGAAAGAAGTCACCGATATGGCGATTGTCGCCGGAGATCGGGCGTTTACCCTGACCGATGAGCGGTTAACAAAGGTCAGCGAGCTGTCCGCCCACCCGCTTCGCACCGTTACCGTTCCCGGTTATCCTGTCACAATCCTGCTGTATGGCACCGCCTTGCCCGCCAGCGACGTGTTGATTATCGTTCTGCTCGGCATGCTGTTGGCCTTGCTCAGCGGCAGCACCTGCTTTCTGCTTCTGACGCACAGGCGGCGTCCCGGTAAGGAAATTCTGCAGGGCATCCGGCGCGGGGATTTTCATGTTGAATATCAGCCATTGATTGACGCCACCTCGGGACAGCCCTACGGGGTGGAAGCGCTGCTGCGCTGGCGGCATCCTACGGCAGGCAATGTTTCGCCAGAGGCGTTTATCCGCTATGCCGAAGGGCAGAATTTGATTGTCCCCCTCACCCGCCACCTGTTTGAACTGGTCGCCCGTGATGCGCACCAGCTTCGCCATACGCTGCCTGAAGGTTTCCGCATCGGGCTTAATCTTTCACCCGTGCATCTTGCGGACGGGGAATTTTGCCAGGATGTACGCCGCTGGCTGGCCGCCATGCCGCAGAACCATTTCTGCTACGTGTTTGAAATCACCGAGCGCGCAATGGTGAGTGAGGGTAACGCAGGGGCTATTTTTAAATGGCTGCATGAACAGGGCATCCATATCGCTATTGATGACTTTGGCACCGGGCACAGCGCGCTGATCTATCTGGAGAAATTCAAATTCGACTACCTTAAAATCGACCGTGGTTTTGTCCAGAGCATCGGGCGGGAAACCGTGACGTCGCCGGTGCTTGACGCGGTTATCGCTCTGGCGAAAAAGCTGAAGCTGAAAACCATCGCGGAGGGCGTGGAGGATGTAAAACAGGCGCAGTGGCTGATTGCGCGCGGGGTCACCCACCTTCAGGGCTATCTGTTCAGCCATCCGCTGACGGTGCCACAGCTAATTGACTATTTCAACAGCAGCGATCGCCCCGGTTTACCCGGTCAACGTAAGGAAGCGTAACGACGTGTTCAGGTACATTGATTTCCTCTTCAGGCTGCTGGTAGGCTTGTCGCCGGACCCGATTTCATCCCCAGGGAGCGAAACCACACTATGAGATTGCGCGGGTATATTTTCCTTTTACTCAGCTTAGTGACATCGCTGGCCCAGGCGGAAACCATCACTAAAGCCTATGCGTTTGCGCAGCTGGGCGAGCCTAAATACGCTCACGGCTTCACCCACTTTGACTATGCCGATCCCGCTGCCCCCAAAGGCGGCAGCATCACGCTTTCCGCTATCGGCACCTACGATAACTTTAACCGTTTCGCTTTAAGGGGCAATCCGGGCCAGAATACCGGCACGCTTTATGATCCCCTTTTTACCTCTTCGGAGGATGAAACGGGCAGCTACTACCCGCTGATCGCCGAGTTTGCCCGCTATCCTGACAGCTATCGCTGGGTCGAAATTACCCTGAACCCCCAGGCTCGCTTTCAGGACGGCTCGCCCATAACCGCAAAAGACGTGGTCTTTAGCTTCAATAAGTTTATGACCGAAGGCGTGCCACAGTTCCGGGTGTTCTATAAAGGCGTTACCGCCAGCGTGGTTTCTCCACGAGTCATGCGCTTTGATTTGCAGGAATCTGACCGGGATAAAATGCTGTCGCTGCTTTCCACGACGGTCTTCCCGGAAAAATTCTGGCAGCATCATAAGCTGTCGGAACCGCTGGCTTACCCTCCGCTCTCCAGCGGCCCCTATCGCGTGACCGCCTATAAAGTCGGTCAGTACATTACCTATTCCCGGGTTAAAGATTACTGGGCAGCGGATCTGCCGGTTAATAAAGGACGTTTTAACTTCGACCGCATCCGTTACGACTACTATATGGACGATAACGTCGCCTTTGAGGCCTTTAAGGCGGGCGCGTTTGATTTCCGCGCGGAGGGCTCAGCCAAAAAATGGGCGACGCAGTACCGCGGCAGCAATTTTGACAAAAATTTCATTATTAAAGATGAAGCACCCAATCACGTCGCGACCGATACCACCTGGCTGGCCTTTAATGTCACCCGTCCCCAGTTCAGCGATCGCCGCGTGCGGGAAGCGCTCTCTCTCGTCTTTGACTTTAACTGGATGAATAAGGCGCTTTTTTATAACGCCTATAAGCGCAGTAACAGCTACTTCCAGAACACGGAATATGCCGCACGCCAGGCTCCGGATGATGCCGAACTGAAAATACTTAACTCGCTGAAGGGAGAGATCCCCGAAGAGGCCTTTACCCAGATTTATCAGCCGCCTGAAACGGACGGCAGCGGCTACGATCGTGAGAATCTGTTAAAAGCGCTCGGGCTGCTGAAGCAGGCGGGCTGGGAGCTGAAAAACCAGAAGCTGGTGAACGTGAAAACCGGGCAGCCCTTCCGTTTCGAGCTGCTGCTGCGCAGCGGCGGCAACGACCAGTGGGTATTTCCCTTCCAGCATGCGCTCTCCCGGCTTGGCATCCAGCTGAATATCCGCCAGGTGGACAGTTCGCAGTATCTGGCCCGCATTCGCAAAAGTGATTTCGATATGCTGCCCTCACCCTATCCGGCGATGCCTTTCCCGGACAGCGGATTACAGTTTTACTGGGCCACGGCGTTTATTGACTCCAGCTATAACCGGCCGCTCGTCAGTAATCCGGTCATCGATGAGCTTATCGCCCAAATCAATCAGCATCAGGGCAACAAAGCCGCGCTGCTGCCGCTTGGCCGGGCGCTGGATCGCATTCTGCTGTGGAATCACTACATGATCCCGATGTGGTACAGCGCCAGCGACCGCTACGCCTACTGGAATAAATTCTCAATGCCGGCCACCCGTCCTACTTACTCGCTGGGTTTTGACAGCTGGTGGTATGATGCCGGTAAAGCCGCGCAGTTGCCGGATCAACGTCGTTAAGGAGAGAAGTTTGGGCGCTTATCTGCTACGCAGACTGCTGTTGATCGTTCCCACGCTGTGGGCAATTATCACTATTAACTTTTTTATCGTACAGATTGCCCCCGGCGGGCCGGTTGATCAGGCGCTGGCCAATATTGAATTTGGCCAGACCACCGGACTCCCCGGCGCGGGCGGCGCGGAAACCCACGCGCGCGGTTCGCTTAGCGCTAACCCCGGCGACAGCCAGTACCGCGGCTCACGCGGGCTTGACCCTGAAGTGGTGGCGGAAATTACCCGCCGCTATGGCTTCGACAAGCCGCTGTATCAGCGCTATCTCGATATGTTGTGGAACTACATGCGCTTCGATTTTGGCGACAGCCTGTTTCGCAGCAGTTCTGTGACAACGTTAATCAAAGAGAGCCTGCCCGTTTCGATCACGCTCGGCCTGTGGAGCACGCTGATCATCTATCTGGTCTCCATCCCGCTCGGCATTAAAAAAGCGGTACGTAACGGCAGCGCCTTTGATATCTGGAGCAGTACGCTGATCATTGTCGGCTATGCTATCCCCTCCTTCCTGTTTGCTATTTTACTGATCGTCGTATTTGCCGGCGGCAGCTATCTGGACTGGTTCCCGCTGCGCGGGCTGGTTTCGCCCCAGTTCGATTCCCTGCCCTGGTACAGCAAAATCACCGATTATCTCTGGCATATCACGCTGCCGGTCATCGCTACGGTTATCGGCGGGTTTGCCACCCTGACGATGCTGACCAAAAACGCCTTTATGGATGAGATCCGCAAGCAGTACGTGGTGACGGCGCGGGCGAAAGGGCTGGATGAGAAAAAAATCTTGTATCGCCACGTTTTCCGCAACGCCATGCTGCTGGTCATCGCGGGTTTCCCCGCCACCTTTATCAGCATGTTCTTCACCGGTTCGCTGCTGATTGAGGTGATGTTTTCACTCAACGGGCTGGGCCTGCTCGGCTACGATGCGACTATTCAGCGTGACTACCCGGTGATGTTCGGCACGCTGTTTATTTTTACGCTGATCGGCCTGCTGCTGAATATTCTGAGCGATATCACCTATACGCTGGTCGATCCGCGTATTGATTTCGAGGGACGATAATGAGCCGTTTAAGTCCTGCCAATCAGGCGCGCTGGGCGCGTTTTCGCCACAACCGCCGTGGCTACTGGTCGCTGTGGATTTTTATCGTGCTGTTTGTGCTCTGTCTCGGTGCCGAGCTGCTGGCTAACGATAAGCCGCTGCTGGTGCGCTATCAGGGAGAGATGCGGTTTCCCGCGCTGGTGAACTACAGCGAAAGCGATTTTGGCGGCCCGCTGGCCACGGCGGCGGACTATCAGGATCCCTGGCTGAAAGCGCGTATTGCCAAAAATGGCTGGGCGATCTGGGCCCCTGTCCGCTTCGGCGATAACACCATTAATTTTGCCACCACGGTTCCCTTCCCCTCCCCGCCTTCAGCGCAAAACTGGCTTGGCACCGATGCAAACGGCGGTGATGTGCTGGCGCGTATTCTTTATGGCATGCGCATCTCGCTGCTGTTCGGCCTGATGCTGACGCTTATCTCCAGCGTGATTGGCATTGCCGCCGGGGCCATTCAGGGCTATTACGGCGGCAGGGTCGATCTCTGGGGCCAGCGCTTTATTGAAGTCTGGTCGGGGATGCCGACGCTGTTCCTGATCATCCTGCTGTCGAGCGTGATCCAGCCCGGCTTCTGGTGGCTGCTGGCGATCACCGTGCTGTTCGGCTGGATGCAGCTGGTGGGCGTGGTGCGGGCCGAATTTCTGCGGGCGCGCAATTTTGACTATATCCGGGCGGCACAGGCGATGGGCGTCAGCGATCGCCGCATTATGTCCCGCCATATTCTGCCCAACGCCATGGTCGCCACCCTCACCTGGCTGCCGTTTATTCTTTGCGGATCGATCACAACGCTGACCTCGCTGGACTTCCTTGGCTTTGGCCTGCCGCTCGGCTCGCCGTCGCTGGGCGAGCTGCTGCTGCAGGGGAAAAATAACCTTCAGGCTCCCTGGCTTGGCATCACGGCTTTCTTCTCGCTGGCGATCCTGCTTTCGTTACTGATTTTTATCGGCGAGGCAGTCCGCGACGCCTTCGATCCCAGTAAGGTGTACTGACTATGTCTCTGCTTACCGTTAAAGAGTTAAGTATCGCTTTTCGCCACGCCGGTCACGATCGCCAGGTTGTGGATAACCTCTCCTTCACCGTGGAGGCGGGCGAAACGCGGGCGCTGGTCGGCGAATCCGGCTCCGGTAAAAGCGTTACTGCCCTGTCGCTGATGCGTCTGCTGCCGACGCCGCCGGTGGTTTATCCGCAGGGAGAGATCCTCTTCGGGGGTCAGGATGTGCTGCAAGCCGATGAGCGCGTCCTGCGCACGCTGCGCGGCAACCGCATGGCGATGATTTTTCAGGAACCGATGGTGTCGCTTAACCCGCTGCACAGCATCGAAAAACAGCTTTATGAGGTGCTTTCGCTGCATCGCGGTATGCGTAAAGAGGCGGCACGGGCCGAGATGCTGACCTGCCTGGATCGCGTGGGGATACGCGAGGCGGCGCGTCGCCTGAATGATTTTCCCCACCAGCTGTCGGGCGGCGAACGCCAGCGCGTGATGATTGCAATGGCGCTGCTGACTCAGCCCGAACTGCTGATTGCGGATGAGCCGACCACCGCCCTTGATGTTACCGTGCAGGCGCAGATCCTGACGCTGCTCAAAGAGCTGAAGCAGGAGATGAATATGGGCCTGCTGTTTATTACCCATAATCTCAACATTGTCCGGCAGCTGGCGGATAACGTTACGGTAATGTGCAACGGCCAGGGCGTGGAAAGTAACCGCACCCGGCAGCTGTTCAGCCAGCCGCAGCATCCCTACACGCAAAAGCTGCTGGATGCGGAGCCGGAAGGCCGGCCCGATCCGGTCGATGAGGCCGCAAAGCCGCTGCTCCGGGTGGATAACCTTCAGGTTGCTTTCCCGATCAAGCGGGGCCTGCTGCGGCGGGTGACCGGCTATCATCACGCTCTGCGCTCGCTCAGCTTCCGGCTGCGTCCGGGGGAGACTCTGGGGCTGGTGGGTGAGTCTGGCTCCGGCAAAAGCACTACAGGGCTGGCGCTGCTGCGGCTAATCGCCTCCGGCGGGGAGATCTGGTTTGACGAGCAGCCGCTTCATCAGTGGGATCGCCGCAAAATGCTGCCGGTGCGCCGTCAGATCCAGGTGGTTTTTCAGGACCCTAACTCTGCCCTCAATCCGCGGCTAAACGTCCAGCAGATTATTGAAGAAGGGCTTCAGGTTCACCATCCCGACCTTAACGGAAAACAGCGGGAAGACCGGGTGATTGAGGCGATGCAGGAGGTCGGACTGGATGCCGCTACGCGCCACCGCTACCCGGCAGAATTTTCAGGCGGCCAGCGCCAGCGTATTGCCATTGCCCGGGCGCTGATCCTTCAGCCCCGGCTGATTATTCTGGATGAGCCGACCTCATCGCTCGACCGCTCGGTGCAGAAGCAGATCCTGGCGCTGCTGAAAAAGCTGCAACAGGAGCATCACCTGGCCTATATCTTTATCAGTCACGATTTGCAGGTGGTCAGGTCGCTGTGTCATCAGGTAGTGGTGTTGCGGCAGGGGGAAGTGGTTGAGCAGGGAGAATGTGAGGCCGTTTTTGCCGCACCTGAGCAGGCCTATACCCGTCAGCTGCTGTCGCTGGCCTGACCGGCTCAGGCGGAAGGCTGGCTGAACGCTTCTGCGATGCTCACGCCAAAGTTTTTCAGGCGGCAGGTGGTGGTGAACTCATCCTCGCGGGCAACAAACAGGCATGGCTCCCCTTCCCACTCCACGACGCTACAGTCGAGCTGGATTTCAGCCAGCGCGTCCTGGATCAGCTGCATGACGCTCCAGGCCTGTTCGCCCTGATGGCTGAGCAGGCAAAGGCCGATAAGATCGTCACCGGCATGATCCGGAACCTGTTGCAGTTCGCTACAGCCGGTTAAGGCATACTGCCGGCGATAGCTTTGCGGTAAACGATGTACTACAGAATGTTGTAACGAATCCATCCCAACTCCCCGGCCCGCATCGGGCGCTCGCCACACCGCTGTTTAACTTCTGGCATCAGAAACGGGATCGGCGGGCAACGCGTAACAATAAGGTTATTTTTGAGAGCAATATCTCATTTTGAACCTATATTTACCGCGTTGCTGCGGGGAAAACAATCATTATTGTTGCACATCGGTAACTTTATTTAAGTTTTCCATTTACATATGGCTAACATAAACGCGTCCGCAGCCCGTCGGCAGGAGGCTATGTCACTCGCCTGACGGGCTGAAAGAGCACAATGTCAGACCGTTGCGCCTTTTCGCGGGCGGGTGGCGTAGATAAACAGCAAAATGGATACCGTGGCGCAGATAAAGATTGAGCCCACCATCGGCCAGGCGCTGTTGAAAGGCATCACGGAGAGCAGCGCACCAATCAGCGCCCCCACGCCAAAGCGCAGCGTCCCGGCCAGCGATGAGGCCGTGCCGGCCATATGCGGGAATTCATCAAGGATAACCGCCATCGCGTTGGATGAAACCATCGCCACGCAGCCGATAAACATCGCCACGCCAAATACCATCGGCAGAAAGCCCAGGTTCAGCGCGCTGACGATCACCAGCCAGATGCCCATCGCGAACTGGATCAGCAGCCCCAGCCTGAACATCGCCACCGGCCCGAACCGGCGTACGCAGCGGCTGTTAAGCAGCGTAATCAGGAAGAGAAAGACCACATTCAGGGCGAAGTAATAGCCGAAATCCTGCGGACTGATGTGGTTCAGTTCGATATAGACAAAGGGGCCGGCGTTAAGGAAAGAGAACATCCCGGCAAAGGAGAAGCCGCTTGCCAGCATATAGCTGAACACGCGCTTGTGGCGAAACAGCGACAGAAAGTTTCTCAGCGTGGTGCGCAGGTTGAATTTCTGACGCTTCTCCACGGGCAGCGTTTCTTTGATTTGCGTCACCACCAGCACCGTCGTTACCACGGCGGCCAGCGAGATAGCCCAGAAGATGGCATGCCAGCTCCACAGAATCAGCATCCAGCCGCCAATAATGGGTGCCAGCAGCGGCGCGATCGTGGTGACCAGCATCACGAAGGACATCATGCGCGAAAACTCCTCCTTCGAGTAGCTGTCGCGCATCAGCGCGCTGATGACCACGCTGCCCGCAGCGGCGGAGAGGCCATGCAGCAGACGCATAAAAATCAGCTGTTCAATCGTCTGCGACAGCGCGCAGGCGGCGGCGGCCACGGCGAAGATCAGCGTGCCGATGGCGATCACCGGCTTGCGGCCAAAACTGTCCGCCAGCGGACCGTAAATCAGCTGTCCGAGAGCAAATCCGAGTATATAAAGGTTCAGCGTCATCTGCACGCTGCCCGCCGGAACGTCAAATTCGCGGGCAATTTGCGGTAGCGCAGGCAAATACATATCGATGGATAATGGCATCAGCATCGCCAGCAGACCGAGAATCACCACCAGTCCTGCCGATGAGTTCTTTTCCTTACGCACCCTTATTACTCCTCACTGTCCCGAATTGTTTGTTTTACTTTTTCTGCTGCGGTACGCCCACGCTGGCGATCTCTTCTTCCGTCAGGGGACGGTATTCGCCAGGCTCCAGATCGTCATCCAGTACGATAGCGCCAATCCGCTCGCGGTGCAGTTCCACTACGTGGTTTCCCACGGCCGCAAACATCCGCTTCACCTGATGGTAACGTCCTTCGCTGATGGTCAGGCGCACCTGACGCTCGCTGACCACCTCAAGCGTGGCCGGCCTGGTCAGATCTTTTTCATTATTAAGCTGCACCCCCGCCGTGAACTGCGCTGCGGTGTCATCCGCCACCGGCGACTCCAGGGTGACCAGATAGGTTTTTTCACAATGGTGGCGCGGAGAGGTGATGCGGTGCGACCACTGGCCGTCATCCGTCATCAGCACCAGACCTGTGGTGTCGATATCCAGACGCCCGGCGGCATGCAGTTTATAAGCCGTAGGCTCTTGCAGAAAATAGAGCACCGTTGGATGATCGGGGTCATCCGTTGAACAGACATAGCCTTGTGGCTTGTTCAACATAAAATAGCGCGGCCCGAACTGCTGCTGCAACGGGTTGCCGTCGTACTCTACCTGGTTTTCAGGCGTGAGTTTAAAAGCGCCCTCGCGGACGACTTCCCCGTCAACGGTGACTTTGCGTGCGCGCAGTTCGCGTGCCGCGATAGCCCGGCTGACTTCCAGCTGCTGAGACAAAAATTTATCAAGTCGCATTAAATCTGTACTGCCCGTTTAGTAGAAAATAAAACCGACGTTCCGGCTGCGGAACGTTTGAAGAGAATCACGAATGGAATCAGGCTGTGTTCCCTGCCCGGACGCTTTTGCCTCCGGGTGAAACGCAGCCCTTAGTATATAGAGAGTCAGCGTCGAGGCCCAGTAGCGGCTACGCGTAAACGCCGCTTTCATGGCATAATGCGGCTTTGCTTGTCGATTTTCTGAGAATTCATGTCATTTACTCTGCGCCCCTACCAGCAGGAAGCGGTTGATGCCACGCTCAGCTACTTCCGTCGCTCCCATCAGCCTGCCGTGATTGTGCTGCCGACCGGCGCGGGCAAAAGCCTGGTGATTGCCGAACTGGCAAGGCTGGCGCGCGGGCGCGTACTGGTGCTGGCCCACGTTAAGGAGCTGGTTGCGCAGAACCACAGCAAGTATCAGGCTTACGGTCTGGAAGCGGATATTTTTGCCGCCGGCCTTCAGCGTAAAGAGAGCCGCAGTAAGGTTGTTTTCGGCAGCGTGCAGTCGGTTGCCCGTAATCTTGCGCAATTTGACGGCGAATTCACCCTGCTGATTGTCGATGAATGCCACCGCATCAGCGACGCCGACGACAGCCAGTATCAGCAGATCCTCACTCACCTGCGCAAAAGTAACCCCCGCCTGCGCCTGCTTGGGCTGACCGCCACGCCTTACCGTCTGGGCAAAGGCTGGATTTATCAGTTCCATTATCACGGCATGGTGAGAGGGGATGAGCGCGCGCTCTTTCGCGACTGCATTTATGAACTGCCGCTGCGCTATATGATCAAACATGGCTTTCTGGTGCCGCCGGAAAGACTGGATATGCCGGTAGTCCAGTATGATTTCAGCCGGCTGGTCGCGGGTGAGAATGGCCTGTTCAGCGAAGCGGATCTCAACCGGGAGCTGAAGCAGCAGCAGCGTATTACGCCGCACATCATTCAGCAGATTGTGGAGTTCGCTCAGGATCGCCAGGGCGTTATGATCTTTGCCTCCACCGTTGAACATGCCAAAGAGGTACTGGGGCTGCTACCCGACAGCAAGGCGCTGATCAGCGCAGGAACGCCCGCCGCCGAGCGCGACGCGCTGATTAACGCGTTTAAAGCGCGCCAGCTGCGCTATATGGTTAACGTGGCGGTGCTGACCACCGGCTTCGATGCGCCGCATGTGGATCTGATTGCGATTCTGAGGCCAACCGAATCGGTCAGCCTTTATCAGCAAATTGTGGGCCGCGGCCTGCGGCTCTCTCCGGGTAAAACCGACTGCCTGATCCTGGATTATGCCGGGAACCCTCACGATATTTTCACCCCTGAGGTCGGTTCTCCTAAGGGGAAAAGCGATAATAAACCGGTGCAGGTATTCTGCCCTGCCTGCGGTTTTGCCAACACCTTCTGGGGAAAAACGACCGCCGACGGCACCCTGATTGAGCACTTTGGCCGCCGCTGTCAGGGCGTGCTGGAAGATGATGAGGGCGAGCGTGAGCAGTGCGATTTTCGCTTCCGTTTTAAAAGCTGCCCGCACTGCAATGCGGAGAACGACATTGCCGCGCGCCGCTGCCACCAGTGCGATGCGGTGCTGGTCGATCCTGACGACATGCTGAAAGCGGCGCTGAAATTAAAAGATGCGCTGGTGCTGCGCTGTGCGGCGATGGTGCTGGAAAATGGCCGGGACGAAAAAGGCGAGTGGCTGAAGATTCGCTATTATGACGAGGAAGCAACGGAGGTCAGCGAGCGCTTCCGGCTTTCCACGCCCGCGCAGCGCACCGCCTTTGAGCAGATTTTCCTGCGCCCGCATCAGCGCGCGCCTGGCGTGCCGCTCGGCTGGCAGAACGCCGCTGATATTGTGGCGCTCCAGCCGCTGCTGCGCCATCCTGACTTTGTGGTGGCGAGAAAACAGCGCCATTTCTGGCAGATTCGCGAAAAAGTGTTCGATTACCAGGGCCGTTTTCGTCGCGCAAATACGCTTCGTTAAGCGCCGCCGGTTTAATACGTTGCCCGCGAAAGGAAACCTGGGCTATAATGCGCCCCGCTTTTACTGTCGTAAAAGCAGAACACCTCAACCTGCTGCTGGGTCGCCTGTAGCAGGATAATCAGATAAAAGAGACTGAACAATGTTCACTATCAATGCAGAAGAACGTAAAGAGCAGGGCAAGGGTGCGAGCCGCCGCCTGCGTACAGCTAACAAATTCCCGGCCATCATTTATGGCGGTAACGAAGCAGCTGTAGCTATCGAACTGGATCACGACTCCGTGATGAACACACAGGCTAAGCCTGGGTTCTACACCGATGTTCTGACCCTGGTTGTTGATGGCAAAGAAATCAAAGTAAAAGTACAGGCTGTTCAGCGTCACCCGTTCAAGCCAAAGCTGCACCACATCGACTTCGTTCGCGCTTAATCGCTCTGACGAAATGATGTAAAAAACGCCGCTTATGCGGCGTTTTTTTTATCCGGCGAAATGTGAGCAGGCTGCCCACATTCACGTTTTATTTACCGCCGCTGTGGCGCTGAAGCTGATCGCGCAGATTTGGCGGCGTGCCTTTAATCGTCAGCGTGTCGGTCGCCGCATCCCAGAAAATGCGCTCGCCCAGCAGCATCGCATCAAAATTAAGGGTAAGCCCGCCGCCGCTGCCGGCAAATTTGGTCAGCTGCCGCAGCGTACTGCGATCGGCCGGAAAGCGCTCTTCCAGCTCATAGCCCTGCTCCTGCGTAAAAGCTTCGAAGGTTTTTTCGCCCAGCGGCGCCAGTTCCTCAGATAAACCTTTCAGCTCAATCTCTTCGCCTGCCTGAAGCTGCTCGTTGCAGTAGCTGTAAACCTGCTTGCGATAGTCCTGACGCTCATTTTTATCCAGGCTCGCTTCCTGACAATAGTCATCAACCGCCTGAAGCAGTCCGCGGTTTTGCGCCTTGGTATCCAGCCCGACGCTCGCGCCCAGAAAATCCATAAAGAAGTCAGCGACCTTCCGCCCTATCCGGCCCCGCAGGAAGGTCAGATAGCGCGTGGATTCCGGATTAGTTTCCCATTCGGTCAGATCGATTCGGGCGACAATATCCGCATGGTTGATATCCAGATAATGGGTGCTGCTGATATCCAGCTCTTCATTAACGCGCATGCTGTTCTGGCTGTTCAGCACCGCAATCAGCAGATAGTCTACCGCCAGGTAGCGGTAGTGGCCGAACAGCACGACGCCCCCTTCGGCAAAGGAATATTTTGCCAGCTCGTCGCGCAGGCGACCCGTGGCGGCACGGCTGAAGGCCAGAAAATCATCTTCGCCTTTACGGCAGTTGCGCAGCGCCTCCGCCAGTTCGCTTCCTTCGTTAAACAGGCCATATGCC
This sequence comes from Erwinia psychrophila, assembly GCF_039023475.1. Classification (NCBI taxonomy): domain Bacteria; kingdom Pseudomonadati; phylum Pseudomonadota; class Gammaproteobacteria; order Enterobacterales; family Erwiniaceae; genus Erwinia; species Erwinia psychrophila. The sequence continues at coordinate 181,491 of NZ_JBCHVB010000003.1, read as the reverse complement.
TTGTTTTTAGCGCTGTAGACGCGGTGAAGCTCTTCCATCATCGCCGTTACCGGGGCGTTGGCGGGCAGCAGCGATTCACGCAGCACCAGCTCCAGCGTCTGTTCGTCACGCTTGATCATCTGATGCAGGGCAATCTGGTCAATATCCAGACTCATGGTAGACTCTCCTTTTAACGTAGGCGCGTATTCAATCACCGAGCGCCGCTGCGATCAACAGGCAGTCACATTAACGTCCGGCTTGCGATAAAAGTGCAGAAAAAACCGCACTTTTACGGTAAGCTATCGCCTTTTAATAGTGAATAAATTCGACTCTTATGCCGCAATCATCCCGCTACAGTGACGACCGCGTGGAAAAACTCCTCGCCGAAATGGTCAACGTGCTTGAAAAAGACAAGGCCCCCACCGATCTTTCCCTGATGGTGTTGGGCAATATGGTGACCAATTTGATTAATACCAGCGTGGCATCCGCACAGCGCCAGTCGCTGGCGCGCTCTTTCGCCGAGGCGCTTCAGGCGTCAGTGCGCGACGATCAAGCGCATTAATGTGATGATGCTGACTCTGTTATGGTAACAAACCGACAACGCTACCGTGAAAAAGTCTCCCAGATGATTGGCTGGGGGCACTGGTTCGCCCTCTTTAATATCATCTTCGCCTTTATTCTGGGTAGTCGTTACCTGTTTGTTTCCGACTGGCCGGCGTCGCTGGCCGGGCGTATCTACGCCTTTACCAGTTGGATCGGCCATTTCAGCTTCCTCGTTTTTGCCGCCTATCTGCTGATCATCTTCCCGCTCACCTTTGTGGTGATGTCCCAGAGGCTGCTGCGCTTCCTCTCGGCGATTGTCGCCACGGCGGGACTGACGCTGCTCCTTGTTGACAGCGCCGTGTTTAACCGCTTCCACCTGCATCTTAATCCGGTGGTCTGGGAGCTGGTGGTCAACCCCGAGCAGAGTGAGATGGCCCGCGACTGGCAGCTAATGTTCATCAGCGTGCCGGCGATATTTCTGGTGGAGATGCTGGTTGCCACCTGGAGCTGGCAGAAACTGCGCAGCCTTAACCGGCGCAGCTTCGGTAAACCGCTGGCCATCTTCTTTATTTTTGCTTTCCTGACCAGCCATATGATGTATATCTGGGCAGATGCGAACTTCTACCGGCCTGTGACCATGCAGCGCGCTAACCTGCCCCTCTCCTATCCGATGACGGCGCGGCGCTTTCTGGAGAAGTATGGCCTGCTTGACGCGCAAGCTTATCAGCGCAAGCTGACAGAACTGGGTAATCCAGAAGCTGTCTCGGTGGCCTATCCGCTGAATGACATTACCTTCCGTGACGCGGGGACGCGCAACAATCTGCTGATCGTTACGGTCGACGGTCTGAATGCCGCTTCCATGGCGCAGTCATTGCCGACGCTGCAACAATTTGCGCGTGAAAACGTCAACTTTACCCAACATTTCAGCGCGGGAAGCAGCAGTGAAGATGGCCTGTTCGGCCTGTTTTACGGTATCTCGCCGGGCTATATGGATGGCGTGCTCTCCTCACGCATTCCTTCCGCACTGATCGGCGCATTAGGCAAGCAGGGCTATCAGTTCGGGCTGTTCGCCTCCGATGGCTTCAGCTCCCCGCTCTACCGCCAGGCGCTGCTGGCCGATTTTTCCCTGCCGGCTTCGCACAATCAGCCCAACAGTCAGACTACGGCGCAGTGGCAGCGCTGGCTGGAAGGACAGAAAAGTAATCAGGCACCGTGGTTCTCCTGGCTTTCGCTGTCGGCAATGAATAACGCGGCGGACAAGCCTGACGCCATTGCGCAACGCTACGCGCGCGGCGCGAAGGATATCGATCGGCAAATTGCGCATATCCTCACGACCCTGAAAGCGCGGGGCCTGCTCGATAACACGGTTGTGATCGTGACGGCCCGTCACGGCATCGCGCTGGATAACAACGACAGCCTGGGCAATCGCGCCAATTTTCAGGTACCGCTGGTGGTTCACTGGCCCAATACACCTGCCCAGCAAGTCAGTAAGCTGACCAACCACCTGGATATCATGACGACCCTGATGCAGCGTCTGCTCCATGTCAGTACCGCACCGGCCGATTATTCTCAGGGTGAGGATCTGTTTGCCGCCCGGCGTCGCCATGACTGGGTTGCCAGCGTGGACGATCGCCAGCTGGTGATCACCACGCCAAAAGTTACGCTGGTGCTGAATAACAGCGGCAGCTATCAGGTCTGGGACAGTAAAGGGCTTGAGCTGAAAGAACATAAGCCTCAGCTCGCGCTACTGCTTGAAGTGCTGACCGAAGAGAAGCGCTTTATCGCTAACTGAGGGCTGCAATTGTATAAATTCAGAGCAGTCAACACCTTAGGCGCTTGCAATGAAAGTGAAAATGCGTAGTATAAGCTCCCAGATGTCGGCACGTAGCGCAGCCTGGTAGCGCACTGTCATGGGGTGTCAGGGGTCGGAGGTTCAAATCCTCTCGTGCCGACCAGAATTCCCCAACGTTTTGTCTGCTGAATTTCAGAGAAGGCGATAAAACAGCAGATTGCTTCAGTCTGCTGTTTTTTTATTTATACATACCAGCCTTTCAACTCCCCCTTCCAGAATTAGCCACAAGTCAGCAAAGCACAGTGTCTCCTTCGCCCGATCCGTTTAACCTGATGTGAGGCTGAATTTATCTGTTATTAACCGATCTTGTTATATCCCTGTGGAAACACGCTGCTATTAACCAGATGGTTTAAAGCAAAATGAAGAGTAAACATACATCTCCCTGTATGTTTACTGTAAACGGCAAAGGCCGGAAGATGGCTTTATGACTGAGCAGGAACATCCCGCGTGCAATATAAAACCAGCGCCCCGCATGGCAATTCCTGCCCATAGAGCTGCATTAGCTATAATGTCTGGCCTTACAGGGGATGGATCTGCTGTTTCTCCGCCATGCCCTATCTGTTAAGATTTCGTCAGGTTACTGGTTGAAATTGTAAGGGTTATAACAATGCAAAACGCTGACTTGCTCGTGCATCTGAAGGAATGCCTCAGGCGTGAGGTGATGATGTCCGGGCGGCCTTTCTCCTGGTCCAAAGTCATTCATAAAGCCATCAAGTGCCCCGGGCGGCGCTATCTTTTCTGGTGGCGACTGGCCTCTTATCTTTATCAGACCGGACGTCCCTGGCGCAGAAAATTAGCAAAACGTATTAACAGAAAAATCACCCTCAAATATGGTACGGAAATCCAGTTAGGCGCACGTATTGGCGCAGGGATGACCATCTCACACCATTACGGCATCGTCATTAATGGCAGCACCACGATTGGCGAGAATTTCAAAATACGCCAGAACACCACCATCGGTATTCCGGGTAACCCCGAAAAATCAAAAGGTGACCTGACGACTATCTTGATAGGAGACAATGTTACCGTAGGTGCCAGCTCCTGCATTATTGGTAATGACCTGACCATTGGCAATAACGTAACTATTGGCGCCATGTCATTCATTAATAAAAATATTCCCGATAACTGCACGGTGTATACTGAAAAGCGGACCACTATTGTATTCAATGAAAAAGATGAGTAACGTTCGCCAGCAAAACTGCGCATCTTCTTTGCTATACGCCTGCCATTTATATTTGTTGACCACCATCACACTCCTGTTTAATCAGGCAGCAAAACGCCCAGGACAGATCTGCACGAAATTTGATTATTCACTGGCTGTACTAAACGTGGCGAAAATCTCAAACCCGAACCCTGTAACAAAAGCGTCATATAGCTAACATACTCTGTCGCTACACTTTTGGCGCATGACCAAATATCCAGGGTTAAATTATGGCGACGATTAAGGCAAGGAATTTCAGGGATGCAGATGAGATGCTGCATTCCGGTATTACTAAGGTCGAACTGGCTTATGATATTGGCAGTGACGATTTCTTCAGGCTGGCCAGCCACTGGTGCGATCGAGGTGCAAAAATTTCCCGTGGCACCGATCACTTCATCGTCTCGTTGAAAGGGTTTGCTGTTCCCTCAAATGATTAGCTAAGACAGGCTCTTTGCTATCACCTTCCCGATCTGCTTAAGTCCCCTGTCATCAGGAAAGCGGATCGGGGCTGAGGTGGTCATAACAGAACCTATTTCTCTTTACTTCAGCATCGCCGGAACCGCTCTTCCCTCCTGTTCCGGATCGCCATTTCCTGAGCGACATATACCTTTGCGCCCTCCCCGATAATCCTGACGTTTGGCTCTATTGTGCGAGCTATAACGCCACGCACTACAGCGAAGCGCTGTTTGACGACATGGCTACTCCTCGTCCTCAGCGTCTGGTGCAGGCCTTTGCCACCGGCCAGGGCGGTCCGACATCCTGTCAGACCCTCTCAGGGTAGCTTTGCGTCCTCAGGCGAGCACGTCCGTACGCTTCACCGCGTCCAGCGTGGCCTGCTCGCGTTCTTCGCCGGTCAGTTCGCTCAGCTTGCCCTCCCGCATCTCCAGCAGGCGATCGGCATGCAGAAAATAGTGATCGTCATGGCTGATGGCCAGCACCGTTTTTCCCATTCCCTGAAGCCACGGCAGCAGTTCACGATAGAAGATGCGACGGAAATGGGGATCCTGGTCAGCCGCCCACTCATCAAGCAGCAGAATATCGCGCTGTTCCGCCGTCGCCAGCAGCAGCGCCAGGCGCTTACTCTGCCCTTTGGAGAGCTTAAGGTTAAGCACCTTGTTGCCTTCGAGCTTGATTTTATCCTGCATTTTCAGCTTTTCCAGCCACATCTGCACCGCGGCCGGATCGGCAGGTGCGCCCTGATTATCAATCAGGCGATCGAAGAGATGCACATCGGTGAAGACGGCAGAGAACAGCGCACGATACTGCTCCATATTGCCGGCATCGACCGCCTTGCCATCAAGCAGAATTTGTCCGGATACCGGCTGGTATAGCCCGGTCAGCAGCATCGCCAGCGTCGATTTCCCGCTGCCGTTGCCGCCGATCAGGAAAACCAGCTCGCCGCGCTTCAGGGTCATATTGATCGGCCCGACCTCAAAGCCGCGATCGCCGTAATGGAAAACAAGATCGCGCAGCTCCAGCGTCTGCCAGCTTCTGACGCTGGCGGGCGCGCTGAAGTCCGGTTGATAGTCGGCAAGCTTAAAGGTGTTCAGCTTATTGTAAGCGACCTGAGCGCTCAGCAGCGTTGGCAGCGCGCCCACGGCGGAAAGCAGCGGCGTACGCAGGAACAGCAGCGTCAGCGAATAGGTCGCCGCGACGGCGGTATCTGCCCAGCCCAGGCTGTTAGCCATAAAAAAGACCAGGCCAATCGCGCCCAGCATCATGATATTCGACCAGTTCACCGCGCTGAGATGGAAAGTGTCCGCCCGCACGATATGGTGACGATAGGTACGGGCATCTTCCTGATAGACGGTTTCAAAGATCTGCTGAGCGCGCTGGCGGTTAAGCGCCAGCTCTTTCCGTCCTTCAATAATGGTCTGATAGTCACTATAGAGCCGGTCTTCCGTCTCACGCAGGACGGCCATATGGCGATAGACCTTCGAAACCAGCAGCCAGCCGCCGATAATAGTTATCGCGACCCACGCGGCGGTGATCAACAGCATTTCAGGCGAGAGCCAGGCAAGATAGGCGGCCGACCCGAAGGTGAGGATGATGCCCTGAATCAACTCGGGAAGGCGGACAAAGGCGATAGTAATGCTGCGTACGTCGCTGGTCAGACCCGCCAGCAGCTGGGCGCTGCCAATCTGCTCAATGCGTTCTACCCGCGTATCCAGTATTCGCTTGATAAATTCACCGCGCAGGCGGTAGACAAAATGATGCCCCAGCTGGGTCAGCGCCAGCTGCGAGGCCAGCGTGATCGCCATCAGCAGCAGCAGCAAACCTAAAAACTGCGGCAGCACGCCCAGCGAGGCGTTGAGGGTAACGATAAGCTTCTGATTGATGAAGGCAATCAGCCCAATGCCTAACGCGGCACTCAGCAGGCTGAGAAGAATGACCATCACAAACGGCCAGCGGTACTGACGACAGACGACGCGGAGCAACTCCATGAAACCACCCTGGTTATATCAATGCAGCAAGCAGTGTAATGAGACCGCGGGCGATATCAATAATAATTCCCATTTAACCGCTAATCCGTCAGCGGAAGGCGCGCCGGAAGGTCAGATTGAAGCGAAAAGCGCCAGTGCGTGGATGAATTCCCGGCTTCAGCGGCAGGATGCCGTGATAGCGCAGCCGCGAAGGCCCGCCCCAGACCACGACATCGCCATGCTCCAGCAGCACGCGCTGGGTGGCTTCACCACGCTCAAAGCCGCCAAACTGAAACACCGCCGGCAGGCCCAGCGAGACTGAAACGATCGGCTGCTTCAGGTCTTCCTCATCTTTATCCTGATGGAGGGAAAGCTTCGCGCCTGGCTCATAGCGGTTAATCAGGCAGGCATCCGGGTTAAAGCCGGGGAAACCCGCCTCCTGCGCACAGGTGGTGGCCAGCGAACGGAAGCGCTCGGGCATCGGCGGCCAGCGCCTGCCGGTCGCGCTGTCTTCTCCGCTGTACTGATAGCCTCTGGCGTCAGTGGACCAGCCAAAATTGCCGCAGTTGGTCATCGCAACGGACATGCGGTGGCCGCCGGGCGTAATGCGGTGATAAAACGGGTTTTGCAGTGCAATACCTTCCACCAGCGTCATCAATTCATCACCCTCATCCCGCACGCGACGGCGCAGGATCACCGCCCCTTCCGCCAGCGGTTCTGACCACGGGGCTTCGTCACTAAAGAGATCCAGCATAGCGGCTCCTCAAGGTACTCTCCTGTCCTGGTCCTGCCGGATAAAGGCCTTAAACTGTGGGGACATCCAGGTTGTAAAGCCGTCATCTTTTTTCATAATAAGGTAAACGGCCAGTTTTTCACGCAGCGCCAGCGCCCTGGCTTTTTCTTCACCCAGCACCATCAGGCCCGTATCCCAGCCGTCCGCCTCCAGCGCCGTGGTGGCAATCACCGTGGCAGAGACCAGCCGGTGCTGGATCGGCCGCCCGGTTGCGGGATCGATAACGTGAGAGATGCGTTTGCCCTCAAGTTCATAATAGTTGCGATAGCTGCCGGAAGTGCTGATGCCGTGCCCCTGGAGATCGACCACCGCCTGCACCGCATTCTCTTTATCAGTAGGCTTCTGAATGGCTACCTTCCAGGGCTGACCCGCGGCGTTGTGCCCGCGCGTCAGCACGGCGCCGCCCACGGAGACCAGGTAGCTGTTAATGCCCTCTTCTTCCATCAGCCGCGCCAGATGATCGGTGGCAAAACCCTCTCCCATTGTCGAGAGATCAACATAAAGGTCCGGCAGATCTTTTTGCAGCCAGGCGCCTTCCCCCCGATTGGTCACCCAAAGATGCCGGTATCCGGTCAGCGCTTTCGCTGCATCAATCTGCGCCTGCGCAGGCGTTTTCACCGGCTGCCTGTCAGGCCCGAAGCCCCACAGATTGACCAGCGGTCCCACGGTGATATCCATCGCCCCACCGGTCTTCCTGCCGATGCGCAGTGACATGGTGACAATGTCGGCCATATTATCGCTGACCGGCTGCGGCTTAGTGCCGTGGTACTGATTAAAGCGGGAAAGCACCGAATCCGTTTTCCAGGTCGACAGCTCCTGGTCGTCGGCGTCAAGCCGTGCCTGAATCGCTTTTTGCAGCGTTTCTTTACGCTCCGGGGCCACGCCGGCGAGGCTGACGCGCCAGAATGTTCCCATTGTGCGTCCTTCCATCACCAGCGCGGCATCCGGTGAACTCTGGTTATGATTATCACAGCCAGTAAGTGTAATAAATGCTGCCAAATTAGCGCAGTACAGCAAAATCTTCTTCATTAATCGCACTTTACCTGTAATAAATATTGGCCCGGAAATGCCCATTTTCGCCCTTTTTCGCCGCATAAGGGCGCTTGATCTTACCCGCAACTCTCACCAGGATGTCACTATTCGCACCTCGCTGTGAGGCTGCCTCCCCCTAAATTTTCAGGAGAATGAGCATGACCTACTACTTACTTCTTGTCGTGTGCATCGGGTTAATTATCTTTTCCGGCTACAAGCATTACAAGCATACTCATACCAAACAGCTCTATCGTCCACATCGTCGACAGTCTTCAAGGTAAAGAGAGGGAAGTCAGATTGAGGTAAGGCGGGAAGGGAGACCGGAGAGGAAAGGCAATAAGACAATAAAGGAGCGCAGCCGCGCTGCGCTCCCAATCGTCATCAGAACTGGTAAACCAGACCCAATGCCACCACGTCATCCGTGTTGATGCCGGTAGCGTTGGTGAAGTTGTTGTCGTCCATCAGGTTGATCTGGTAGTCAACGTAGGTAGACATATTTTTGTTGAAGTAGTAAGTCGCGCCTACGTCGATATATTTTTTCAGGTTCTGAGAACCATAGCCTTCGATATCGCTGCCGCGCGAGCTGACAAACGCCAGTGACGGACGCAGGCCGAAGTCAAACTGATACTGCGCAACCAGTTCCCAGTTATCCGCCTTATTGGCATAGCCGTAAACCGCCGCATCGCTGTCGCCGAAGCGGGTTGCATTGTAAGAACGGGTATACATCGCCGCCAGGTAGATGTTATTGGCGTCATATTTCAGACCGCCAGTGTAGGCAGTTGCTTTGTCGCCGCGGCCCAGGATATCCGCAGAGCCCGGCGTACCGGCGTTCTGACGCGTAGTACGATCGGATTCAAACATAGCGGCACCGATGCCAAAACCGGAGCCCAGGTCGTAGGTTGTTGCCAGACCCCAACCGTCGCCATTCTCACCCAGCACATCGCGGCCGCTTGAAGATTCGGTAGGGTTATCATTTTTGCCCTGATACTGCACGGCAAAGTTCAGACCCTGCACCTGGCCAAAGAAGTTGTTGTTACGGTAGGTTGCCACGCCGTTAGCGCGCTGGAACATGAAGTTATCTGCGCCGTAGGTATCGCCACCAAACTCAGGCAGAACGTCGGTCCACGCACCGATGTCATAAGCCACGCCGTAGTTACGACCGTAATCAAATGAGCCTGCATCACCGAATTTAATACCGGCAAAGCCGACGCGGGTAAAGCTGTCGGCGGTGCCTTCTGCTTCAGAATTGTTCAGCGCCGCCTGATACTCCCACTGGCCGTAACCGGTCAGTTCGCTGCTGATTTGGGTTTCACCCTTGAAGCCGAAACGGACGTAGGACTGGTCGCCGTCTGAGCCATCGTTATCGGAAAAATAGTGCAGACCATCAAGCTTACCGAAGAGATCCAGTTTATTACCGTCTTTGTTATAGATTTCCGCTGCGCCCGCAGAACCTGCGATCAGCATCGCCGGAACTATCAGGGATAGAATACGAAGTTTCATGTTATTACCCTCTATTATTATCTCTTATATGCCACTGCTTTCTGAACGTCGTAAATTCAGCCAGCCACCCCATACTAATGCGCAGCGGGTAATAATCTATCACGAAAATGATACTAAATTTCCGAATATGTTTCAGGATGAAAAATAAACTTTACCAAATGTAACCAAAGCGGAACTTTTCAGCAGCACGTAAAGGTAAAAATTATCGCACTTAATGTCAAAATTATCTAAAAGTGCCTTTTTTCATAAAGTTAGGTAAATAAGGATCGCTGAGCACTGAATGATAAAAATTTTCATCCATCAGAGAATATAATCATCCCGCTATCATCATTTTATTTCATTATTACCTTCATTCATCCTGAATGATCTGTTTTATCCTATTTCCCGCCGAACCTTGTGTTCGGCTTTTTTTTGTCTTTTTTCTCCACGCGGCGCATTACCCTCACCCGCTTAGCGCGAAAATGATATATTTCCAGTCGACGAAAAGCATTTTTAAAAAAAAAGGCACTATTTGTTAATTCACTGTGCCATCCTGCTGAGTTAATTCCTGAAAGTTATTCAGTAAACAAACAGGATGGCGGTTTCATTAGCGTTCACGCAGTGATTCTTTGACTTTATTCAGCGGCTTAACCAGGTAATCCATCACCGATTTCTGACCGGTTTTGATCTCCACGTTGGCGACCATACCCGGCACGATGGGAAATTTCCTGCCCGCTTTGTTGCTCAGCTCAGCCTTATCGGTGCGCACATAAACGCGATAAAAATACTGATCGCGCTTCACTTCGTCCTGCAGCGTATCCGGGGAAACGGTCTCCACCTGACCATAAAGATTGCCATAGATTGATGAATCGTAAGCGGTGACTTTTACCGTCGCGGGCAGGCCGGGGCGGATATAAGCGATATCACGAGGATTAATACGGGTTTCAATCAGCAACTGATCCTCCAGCGGTACGATTTCCATCAGCTTGCCGCCCGGCTGCACAACGCCGCCCACCGTGTTCACCTGAACATCCTTCACAATCCCGCGCACCGGTGAATAAAGAGTAGCCCGGGTAAGCTGATCTTCTTTACCGGTCATTACCTGAAGCTGAGCATCCAGATCGGCGTTGTTTTTTACCTGCTCTTCGCGCGCCCTTACCGCATATTCGTTTTGCGCCTCGTCGATTTTTCCGCGAAGCTCGCTGACCTGACGACGCAGCCTGATAACCTCCACCTCACCCGCCGCGCCTTTGGCAACCAGCGGCTGGGTCATGCGCAGCTCGTCCTGGACCAGCTTCATTGACTGTTTAAGATTGCTGACCGTTTCGCTCAGGTTACGGCGTCGCGATTCAAAAAGCTGCGTTTCCCTTGCCACCAGCTCCGGTTCTTTCAGCGTTTCCGCGCTGAAGCGCAGCGGTGCGCCGGTCAGCTCGGCGCGCAGACGTTCCGCTGAGGCGCGTAGCGTACGCGCTCTTGCCGCCGCCTCGCCAAAGCTGGACTGGAAACGCGTTGGGTCGAGCCTGGCCAGCACCTGCCCTTTCTCAATAATGTCGCCCTCATGCACGTTCAGCTCATTCACTATCCCGCCATCAAGGCTCTCGATCACCTGAGCGTGACTTAACGGCGTCACTTTTCCCGTACCGACGGTGACTTCATCCAGAATGGCAAAATGCGCCCAGACGAAGAACAGGATCAGCGCGGCCGTACAGAGCCAGATAATCGCCGAGGTACGGCGCTCATTTTTCTGCAGGTTGCGATCGAGCAATATCAGACTCATGCTGCATCTCCCCGCGCCGCGTTCTGCTTCGCCGTCTGCGCCGTGGCGGCCTTGAGGATCTCATCCCGCGCGCCGTCAGCGATAATCCGGCCATTATCCATCACCAGGATCCTGTCGACGAGCTTAAGCAGCGCCGGACGGTGGGTTACCAGCACCAGCGTCCGGCCGGCAAGCCAGCCCTGCATCTGGCGGATAACCTGCCCCTCCAGCTGCTCATCCATTGAGGCGGTCGGCTCATCCATCAGCACCACCTGAGGCTGACGCAGGATCATCCGGCTGAGCATCACCATCTGCCGCTGCCCGCCGGAAAGGCCTCTGCCCCCTTCGTTAATAATGCGGTCCAGGCTGGCGGCATCCTGCTGAACGAGGCTGAGCGCGCCGCTGACGCGCAGCGCCTCCAGCATCTCTTTTTCACTGGCGTGCGGATTCCCCAGCATCAGGTTTTGCCGCAGCGTGCCAAAAAAGAGCCGGGAGTCCTGAGACAGCCACCCCAGCTGGCGGCGCAGGTCGATGGGATCGATGTGACGCATATCGACCCCGTCGACGATAATTTTGCCCTGCGTCGGTACTGCCTGACCGGCCAGCAGCCGTAGCAGCGTTGATTTGCCCGCGCCCACCTTGCCGAGGATGGCGATGCGCTCGCCGGGTTTGATCTGAAGCTGGTTGACGGTAATGACATTTTTGACGTTCTCTTCATCGTAGCTGTACTGCACCCCTCTCAGATCGTAATGACCCGTCAGCGTGGGACAGTGCGCCATTTCTCCCTCCTCCGGCTGGTCGAGCGGCTTTTTAAGCAGTTCATCCAGCCCGGTCATGGCGCTTTTTGCATGCTGCCAGCGGGAAAAAACCATGGTCAGCTGCATCAGCGGGGCAAGCGTCCGCGAAGAGAGCAGGCTGCTCGCCACCAGCGTACCGGTGGTAATGTCGCCGTTCAGCACGAGATAGACGCCGAAAACCAGCATGCCTGCATAGGTAAGCTGCTGGACGGTGGAGGCCCAGCCCGTCAGCCTGGCCCCCCAGAGCCGCTGCTGCATGCCGATGGTGGCGCTGACTTCATGGGTCTGCTCCCACTGCCGCTGAAAATAGGGCTCCGCCTGCAAAGATTTAATGTCCTCAATACCTTCAATCGTCTCCACCAGCACCGCGTTACGCAGCGCGCCTTCGCGCAGTCCCTCTTTGGCCAGCTTCGCCATGGGGATCTGCACCAGCAGGCCGGGGATAACGATAAGCGGGATCGCCAGCAGCGGAATAATGACCAGCGGGCCGCCGATAAACGCCATGATAAACAGAAACAGAATAACGAAAGGCATATCCGCTGCCGCGCCTACGGTCGTCGATGTCAGCAGCTCGCGAACCTGATCGATTTCACGGAGTTGGGAGATAAACGAGCCGGTAGATTTAGGCCGCGCTTCATTACGGATGTTCATGGCGCGGGCAAAGAGCATGGATGAGACATTCAGATCGATGCGTTTTCCCATCAGATCGGAGACCTGCGTACGCATCAGGCGGATAAGGTATTCGATGGCCGCAGCAATCAGCACGCCGATAAACAGCACCCAGAGCGTGGATTCCGACTGGGCGGGGATCACCCGATCGTAGACCTGCATGGAGAAAAGAATACCTGCCAGCGCCAGCACGTTACCGACCACCGAGGCGAGCGAAATCTCCATAATCCGCCGGCCCATGCCGCGAAAGTTGTGCCAGAACCAGTGCTTTTTGTAAGGCCGCACAAACTCATCAATGCGCGCATCGCGCCCGCGCGCCGCCACGCCGATAATGCCCACCAGCTCCTGGCTCTGCGCCAGCAGCTGCGAAAGATCGCCTTCACGCACCACGTCGCCGCCGTCGCTCAGCCAGTAGCGGGCGTGGTTGTCGGCATCAATGGCTTCGAGCACCACCACGCTGCCGTTTTCCATCAGCAACACCACCGGCGTGACCTCCTGCCGCCAGCGGATTTTATTCCGCGGCACCATCATCAGGTGGAGTCCCAGCAGGCCAGCCAGACGATCAAGCTGCTTATCTGCCGGCAGATGTTCAAACCAGCGCATCTGCTGACGAAGGGTACTGCCATCAGCCGGTTTACCAAAGCGCGCCGCCACACGGAGCATCGCATCGATCCAGTTTTCGGTGCTTGCCGTTTTTTTCGTCATATTACTGCCTTATGGTGTTTGCCTGCGCAGCCGCCCTCAGAGCGACGGCAGGGTTTGTCCGGAGGTGGCTTCACGGTCAATGCCCATGATGTCCAGCAGGTTGTCTACCGCGGCGGCATAGCGGACGGTGGCGTCCCAGCCGTCGTACAGCGCCATCAGCCGGCTGCTGTCAGCCTGAAACACATCCTGTTCCACGCTCAGCAAATCATTGAGGCTGCGCTTATTTAATTTGTATTCATCGGCGTAGACCGAACGGGTATGCACGGCGCTGTTAAACTGCTGTTCGCCCGCCGTCTGCCGCTGCTGCGCGCCGATCATATCGGCATAGGAAGTGGAGGCCTGCTGATTGATATCGAGCTTTGACTGCTGAATGGCGGCCACCGCCGCTTCACGATCGCCCTCGGCCGCGCGGGTTCTCGCGTTTACCAGCCCGCCCTGATAGAGCGGCGCCTCCACCCGAAGCTGGAGTTCATCATCCCAGTAGGATCGGCTGCTGTTTTCATAACGTGTCCGGCCCGCCTCTACTCTGATGGTTGGCCAGTGGTTGGATTGCGCCTGACGCACGCGCTCCAGCGCCGCTTCCTGCTTAGCCTGGGCGCTGCGCACCGCCGAGCTGTTTTCATAGGCGATTTTATCCAGCGTAATTTGCTGATTGAGCAGGGATTGTGGCAGTTCAGGCAGATCGCTGGAAATGACGCCCGTCAGCACGGTCAGCTGCGCCTGCGCAGAGCGCGCCTGTGCACGGTACTGCTCCAGCGTGGCGTTCATGCCGGCGATGCGGGTTTGCGCCTGAAGCACGTCTGAGTCTGAACTCAGCCCGGCATCGGCGCGCAGTCTGGCGATATCCCGCACCCGTTCAAGGGAGGCGAGGTTGTCACGCGAGGCCGCCACCAGCGCGCGGTAGCGTTTGACCTCCAGATAGGCACGTAATGTGTCCTGCGCCACGGTGGTCATGGTGGCGTAAAGCGAGTAGCGGTAGGCTTCCGAAAGTTTGTACTGTTCGTCAATGGCGCTGCCGGTTCGGCCAAAATCGTAGAGGAGCTGGCTGAGCGTGATCCCGCCGGAGCCGTTGTTGTCGAGGCTTCCGGAGGAGTCGGTCTGGTGAGATCGCCCGCCGGCAGCCTGAAGAGAGATCTGCGGATACCAGGCGCTTTTCGCCGCGTCAAGATCGGCCACGCCGACGCGGATCTGCGCCGCCGCTTCAGAAATTTTAGGGTTACGCGCAAACGCACGTAGTATGGCGTCGCGCAGGGTTAAAGTGGCTATCTGCTCCTCGGTGGGCGCCGCCCGCCAGTTAAACTCGGCCTTTGGTTCTTTCGCTGCCAGCGCGTTCTGTCCCATCGCGCCGCACAACGCCGTGAAGCAGAGGGAAACCCACACTTTTTTCATTCAAGCACCACTGTTTCCGTCATCTGTTTGCGTTGTAAACGCGGGGCGGCATCCACCGCCCCGGTCATCCATGTCAGGTTGTCTGTACCTGTAAATTATGTTGCGCCAGCAAATCCGCCAGGGTGTTTTCATGAGCGGCATTACCATAAGCATAGATATCTTCAGGCTGCCCTGCCGCCACTCTGAGAGAAGCGTCGTTCCAGACCCCCCCATCCACCGAACTCAACGTGATCGTTTTACCCTCTGCGGTGGTCAGAGATTCACTGCTGCTTTCAGCCCAGGAGGCGTTCGTCTTCGCTTCTCCCCTGTCGCTAAGCGCTTCCTCCGTCGTCAGCTGGTCCGCATTCAGCCCCAGCAGGGCTAAGTCCAGCGCGGTTTCGCCCTCCGCCAGCATCAGGTTGTTGAACAGAGCAGGATCGATATGCACCTCAACTCCCTGCAAACCTTCATAGGAGTTGCCGGCAATGTCCGCCACGGTGAAAATCATGGAGTTGTAGCCATCGGTAATGCTGAGATCGCTCTGCATGATAGTCACGCTCCAGGCGCCACTCTCGCAGACAGTAAAGTCATAGACAGGATAATCACCGGGGTTAACCGAGGCTGCGGTAACCGGAAAGTCAGCGCTGAGCGTGCCGGAGAGCGTGACGTAATTAATGCCGTCCTGCGTGCTGACATCCGCCTGAGTGACCTCATTAACGGTAAACTGCGGCTCGCTGCTCTGATGGGTGATCATCCAGACATCCCGCGAGGCAGTGGCGCCGTTGCCGTTCTCATCCAGCGCCGAAAAATTCAGCGTATGCTGGCCATCCACAATGGAATCCAGCGCAACATCATCAAGGAATATCTGCCAGTTCCCGGCGGCGTCCCACACCGCCCCGGTAAATGTCTTACCGTCCAGCGTTAAGGTGACCTCCGTTCCTGCTGCAAGATGGCTGGAGGTACCGAAAATTTCCAGCCCATATATCGCCTCCCGCATATTGAGCATGTCATCGCCGGAAATGGTGTTCACCGCCAGCGTCGGCTGCGCGACTGCGGCTGACGAGCCTTCTCCGCTCAGCGGTACAGTTACCGGCGGCGGGCTTTCTTCGCTCACCGGGGCAGTGATGGGAAGTACGCTTTCTTCACTCACCGGTGTGGCAATGAGCAGCGTGCTTTCTGGCGTAACCCCTTCGCCGCCAACGGCGGCAGGCACGCTGTCACTGGCCGCCTGCCCGGCCGCCGCGCCTTCATTTTCAGTCACCGCAGGATTAGCGTTTGCGGCTTTATCATCTGAGGAGCCGCCACCGCGGCTGGCAAGCGCCACGCCACCGCCCACCACTCCCAGCATTCCAAGTGCCAGCCCGACCGCAGAAGAAGCTCCGCTGCCCGCTTCGCTCACCGCAACATCTCCAGCGTCAGCGGAATTTAACGGCGCAATCGCCGTTACCGCCTGCGGATCTGTCTGCAGCGTTTCGCTGAACTGTACGCGCTCGCGCAGATTATCGTCCCCGACAAAAACCAGCTCGCTCTGTTTCCCATCCACCACGCTAAAAAAGTGCTGATAGCGTAACGTCTGCCCCTCAGCCAACTGCAGGATCAGATCTTCGCCCTGCTGCTGATAAGCCACAACCTGCGATCGACTGCCCTGAAGCTCAACGATGCCGGGCTGACTAAGAAGTACCGTCTGCTCTGTCGCTGACGGTGATTGTTCCAGCGGTTTACCGCCTGACCCTGTTACGTAACCCAGGCCTGAAATTGCCATTGTCATCCCCTTGTGCACCGGATAGAAAAGTTAGGTGACGTCGCAAAAAAGGAAAGCAATGCTTTATCTTTTACGGACGTGCATTAGCCAGCGCCGGAAAGGCAGCTGAGCCTGAAACGGTGACAATGGATTAGAAAATAATCCATAACAAAGATAATGGGTTAAGAAAAATCCAGTAAATAAACCGTAAAAGCCTGATAATGGTCAACCCATGACGGGCAGAATACACCCTCACCACTCTCTGAAACACTCGATCATTAACTCAATTAATAACCCATTATATCAATAAGTTAAGTTGACTTAACGAACTAATAGTGGGCGCTGGCGAGAGATAATCTATTCCTCGCGCCAGCAATTTACTACCAGGTTTATTCTGGAAATAGGTTTCCAGCTTGCTTATTTTATATAAGTAACACTGATGTCACTTTATGGGCCATTCAGAAAGGCGCCAGGGTCTGTTTGTTTCATCATTGCCGTTTCCTGCCTCACAAAAATATAATTTACTCTTAACTTTTCATTCCCCCCGCCAGCCTCTACTGCTGGCAAGGGGAAGACCACGGTTACGCCACATGAACCTGAAGATTATGCTGAACCAGCACATCACCGAGTGTGTTGTCAGAAGAGAGCGCAGAGTTGTGGTAAACGTCATAAACCTGCCCATCTACCGTGCGTTGACCCGCGGTCGCCCATACTCCCTCGTCGTTATTGGTCAGCGTGACCCGATCGCCATTCATCCCTTTGATTATCAGATCCTCTCCCGGGTTGTCGGTCAGGCGCAGCGCTTCGTTAAGATCAAGCTTGAGACTGTTGTTCCCGGCGCTGCCCAGATCGATAACCTCAATGTTCTCAATTTTCAGACCGAGCGAAGTCAGGTCCAGCGCCATATTCTCCCCGGTCAGCATCAGGGTATCCGTGCCGGCTCCGCCATCAATATGGTCAAAATTGAGTGTGTTCAGCATCACCAGATCCTCGCCGCTGCTGCCGGTAACCGAGGCGCCCTCCACGCTTTGGCCGTCAGCCAGCGTGATAATCAGGCCGCCGATGCTGTATTCTCCGCTATCCGCTTGCGTTGCCGTCGTGCCACTGCTGGCGAGATCTCCGGAGGTAGCGGCGCTGGTCATCGTATCGGTCGCGCGGGTATCACTGCCGGTGACCAGCGTTGAATCAACCGTGGTGGGCTGAACGGCGGCGCTGTTGCCCTCCTCACCGTTGCCGCTGGTCTGGTTGGCCGTCGCGGCCGCTGCGCCCGCATCATCGGCCGCCACCGCCAGCAGCGCCGTGGCAGCCACCGCAGAAGGAGTGGCAACCGGCAACAGCGAGCCCAGCAGCAGCGTCGTACTGGTGGTAACCGGGTTACCCGCTGCATCTACCGCAGAAACCGTGACGATACTGTTCAGGCTGAGCGCGGTCAGCAGGCCGCCGGTAAATTTCACGTTGTAGAGCCCCAGCGCGTCAACGGTGGCCTGCCTCGTGGTGCCGTTCAGCGTCACGTTCAGCCGCGTTCCCTGCGCCAGGTTTAGCGTGCCGCCGCTGATGGTCAGGCCGGTCAGCAGGACGCTGACCAGGCTGAGAACGGGATCGACACCGATAACCGGCAGATTCTGGGTAACTGCCGTAAAGGTATCGCTGGCTGTGGAGGTATTACCCACGCTGTCGGTCAGGGTCACGCGAATGGAATGGCTGCCGTCCGCGATTCCTCTCAGCGTGGTTGAGGGTACGGTGACGCCCCAGCTCCCGTTCGCCCCGACGGTGGTGGTAAAGATATTACCGGCCACGTTCACCGACACGTTGCTGCCCACGGCATTCGTGGAGGTGCCGCTGATTGTCTCCGCAACGCTGGCTTCACTGAGATTAAGGTAATGATCGCCACCAAAGACGGAGGCTGGCGTCAGCGTCACGGTGGGCAGCGTCTGGATACCTACCAGAACGCTGCCGGTGCCGGTGCCGGTATTGCCTGCCGCGTTGGTCAGCGTGGCGGTGACATCTCTGGTGCCATCCGGCAGTGCCGCCAGCGTGGTTGCAGGAACGGAGACGCTCCACGCGCCGTTGGTTCCGACGATGGTGGTGAAGTTCGCTGCGCCTACGCTGACTCTGATGGTGGAACCTTCCGCATTAGTGGTTGTGCCGCTGATGGTCTGCGCCGTCAGTGCGTCCGCCGCGTTCAGCAACCCATCACCGAAGATGCTGGTCAGTGTGATCGTTGGTGGCGTTTGCGCAATCACGCTCAGCGAACCGCTGTTGCTGGCGGTGTTGCCGTAGGCGTCGGTCACCGTTACGTTCACCGTTTGGGTCCCGTTAGCCAGCGCGGTGAGATCGGCTTTCGGTACGCTCAGGCTCCAGCCCCCGCTGCCGTTCACCGTGGTGCTGTAGGCATTTCCTCCCAGAGTGACGCTGATAGCCGATCCCGCCGCCACGTTAGTGGCTGTTCCGCTGAGGGTTTGCGTCGTGTTCAGATCGGCGGCGCTGAGGACCCCATCGCCGAACACCGTATTGAGTGTTACCGATGGCGAAACGCCAATACCAACCTTCACGCCCGCGTTAACGCTGGAGGTATTCCCCACCCTGTCCGTGACCGACACGCCGACGGTCAGGTTACCGTCCAGCAAGGTGCTGAGGATCGCCGGAGAGACCGTGGCGCTGAAGGTACCGTTTTGCGCCACTTCCGCCGTTACGGTGCTGTTACCCAGGCGGATAGTGACCGAGGAGCCGGCCGCCACATTGCCCACCGTGCCTGAGATGGTTTGCGTGACCAGCGACTCCAGCAGGTTAAGCACGCCGTCGCCAAACAGCGGATTGAGCGTAATCGTCGGCAGATTTTGTACGCCAACAATCGCGCCAGCCGTGGTGCTGGTGGTGTTACCCGCGCTGTCCGTCACGCTGACGCCAACCGACAGATCGCCATCGGCCAGCCCCTGGAGAATCGCCGGAGAAAGACCAATGTTAAAGGTGCCGTTGGCTGCCGTCGTGGTGACAAACTGCGTGCCGGCAACGCTGATGACCACACGCGACCCCGGTTCCGCCCCGGTAATGGTGCCGCCAATCGCCTGTCCCAGCAGCGCGTCCGCCACGTTCAGCAGGCCGTCGCCGAACAATGGGTTAATGCTGATGACGGGCGCGGTCAGCTTGACCACGGCGCCCAGCGAGGTGGAAGCCGTGTTCCCTGCCGGATCGGTCAGGCTCGCCCCTACCGTGAGGTTACCGCTGGTCAGAGTGCCGAGAATATCCGGCGTGACCGTGGCGCTAAATGCGCCGTTCTGACCGACGCTGGCCTCTACCGTTGTATTGCCAATGCTGAGCGTCACCAGCGTACCCGCCGCCACGTTATTCACCGTACCGCTGATAGTCTGGTTAACCAGCACGTCGGCGATATTAAGAATGCCGTCGCCAAAAAGCGGGCTGAGGGTAATAGAAGGCTGCTGGGTAAAGATGCCGACATTCACGGAGGAGGAAGCGGTATTGCCTGCCGGATCGACCACCCTGACGCCGAGCGCGAGAGTACCATTGGTCAGCGCGCCGAGATCGAGTGGCGGAATAGTCAGGCTCCAGTTGCCGCCCGCAGTCAGCGTCGTGGTATAAGATTTACTGCCCAGGGTGACAATAACGTCCGACCCGGTAACGGCATCGATGGTGCCGCCAATGGTCTGAGTCAGGCCCGATTCAACGATGTTCAGCAGGTTATCGCCGCCAAACAGGCCGGTGAGGCTGCCGATGACCGGCGTTTCCAGAATCGCCGTCACCGTTTCTCCAATGGTACGGGTATTGCCCGCCGCATCGGTCAGCACCAGATCCAGATCCAGCTCGCCACCGCTCAGCAGGCCCAGTACGCTCGGTGGCACCACCAGCGCAAACTTCCCGTCCTGCCCCACTGCGGCTTCCAGCGTGGTGCCGCCAATCGCCAGCGATACGGTTGCGCCAATGCCCGCTGAAGTGGCGACGCCGGTGATCACCTGCGCCACGGCGGTATCGGCCGCGTTCAGGAAACCGTCGCCAAACACGGAATCCACCACCAGATTCAGCGCGGTGTTAACGACTTTATTGACCGTCAGGGTGGCGTCGGTCTGATTACCGGACGCATCGCTGACGCGCAGGCCAAAGACCAGCGTCCCTTCCGCCAGATTACCCAGCACCTGCGGCGTCAGGTCAAGGCTGAAGGTGCCATCCTCATTGACAATCGCCGTTGCGATCGGGGAGTTGTCCCCCAGATAGAGTCCAATGGTTTGCCCTTCCGCCCCGGAAGCGTTCCCGGTCAGCACCTGCGTGCCGAGAATGTCCACGGCGTTAAGGATGTTGTTACCCAGTAATGCATCCACCTGTAGCAGCGGCGCGCCGGTATCGACGGTGACAGTGCTGGCAGAAGCGCCGGGATTGCCCGCCGCATCCGTCAGGCTGGCGGTAATTTCGTAGTCCCGATCGTCAAGGCCCTGGAGGACGCCTGCCGGAACGGAGGTTGACCAGGTACCATCAGGCTGCACGACCGCCGTATAGGTATTGCCGTTCAGCGTCACAGTAACCGTTCTGCCCTCTTCACTGACTGACGCCGTGCCGCTGATGGTCTGCGCAACGGTCGCTTCAGTGCCGTTCAGAATGTTGTCACCCGCAAACGGATTAATCGTCAGCGTTGGCGCAACGCGATCCACGATGAGCGGATCGCTACTGGTGAGGCTGTCGCCATCCGTCGTTTCCAGCGTGGCGACGACGTTAAGCGTACCTTCCGGCAGCGTTGCAGCATCGTTCGGCAGGGTAATTGACCAGCTGCCATCAGCGCCGGTGATGACCGCCGTGCCGACAGGGACGCCATCTACCGTCACCGTGACGGTACCGCTTTCCTCCCCCTCGCCGAACGGCAGATTGGCGAAAGATCCGCTGATGGTCAGCGTACCGGTATCGGCCGCGTTAATGATGTTGTCGTCTGAAATCGGAGCCAGCGTAAACCATGGCGCAGCCGGGATTGTCAGATCGAGGTTAACGGTCGCGTCCGCCGTCCCAGTATTCCCCGCCAAATCGACTATCGAGACGGCAATGGCCCCGGTCTCGCCGGTGCCGAGCGCCGCCAGCGCCGTCGGGGATAGCGTGACTGACCAGACGCCCCCGGCCTGAACCACGCCGGAGAGCGTGACGTCGCCGATGGTGACGGTGACAGGCTGCCCTACTCTCGCCCCGGTGACCGTTCCGCTCAGCGTCTGATTGGTCAGGCTCTCCACGTAAGTAAGGGTATTATCAGCGGTAAGCGGATTGATGGTCACAACCGGAGCGACGGTATCCACCGTAAAGCTGCCTGCCACCGAAGCGGTATTGCCTGCGCCGTCGGTTGCCAGCACGGTGATGTTTGCCGGCCCCTGTGGCAGCGCAGCAAGCTGTTCAGTCGTCAGAGCCAGCGTCCAGCTGCCATCCGCGACGACCGCTGCCGGATAGTCGATGCCGCCAAGCGTCACCGTCACGCTCTGGCCGTCACCGACCGCGCCCGTTGTGCCAGAAAGCGAGGCGCCTGCGGTAACTTCGCCACCGTTGAGGAAACCATCAGTAAACAGCACATCCAGAGCCGGTACGGGCGGCGTCAGCGCAGCGATAAAATCAACGGTTTCGGTATTAGTATTGCCCGCCGGGTCGATAACGGTGACCTCAATACTGTGCGGCCCGTCGCCCAGGCCTCTTAGCGCCCCAGCCGGCAGCGCCACGCTCCAGGCACCCTCCTCATCAACCACGCCGGTATAGATCGTGCCGCCGACGTCAATCTGTAGCTGAACGCCCTGATTAGCTCCGGTCACCCCTGTTGTTCCCGTCAGGGTAACTGCCGCGCCCGCCTCGCTGATATTCAGCGTGCCGTCGCCAAATGGCGTTGCGATGGTCGGTTCCGGCAGCGTCAGCCTCGCCTCAAAGCCCAGCGTGGTCGTATCGCTGTTGCCCGCGCTGTCCGTCGCGGTAACCAGCACGCTGTGCGGTCCGCTGCCCAGCGCCGTCAGCGCCGTCGGATCAAGGCTGAGTGACCAGTCGCCGTTAGCGTTTACCGTTGCCGCGAGCGGTGCGCCGCCGTCAATGCTGACGGTGACGGCTTGTCCCGGGGCAATTTTGCCGGTGGAACCGCTCAGCACCTGAGCGACACCCGCTTCAGCCAGGTTAAGCTGACCGTCGCCAAACGGCAGATTAATGGAGACATCCGGCAGGTCGTTGATGGCCACGAGCAGCGAGCCATCCGTCGTGCCGACGTTGCCCACGCTATCGGTCACCGTCACGGTGATCGGCCATGAGCCGTCCGGCAGCGTCGTCAGCAGGCTGGCCGGCAGCGCCAGGCTCCAGACGCCGGTTGCCTCATCCACCGCTGCCGTATAGGCGGTACCGTTCACGCTGACGGTGACGGTTTGTGCGCCAGTTATCCCGGTGACGCCCGTCAGTTCCCCGCCTGCCGCCGCCTCGGCAGCGTTCAGCACGCTGTCGGTAAACGGCGTGTCCAGCGCAGGGGCCGGCAGGCCGGTAATGATGGCGGTGAAGTCGATATTGTCAGTGCTGGTATTGCCTGCACGATCGCTTACGGTGACGTCGATAGTGTGTGAGCCGTTGCCGATGTCGGCAAGCTGGGCCGGGCTGAGCGTGACGCTCCACTGACCCTGCGCATCAACGACCGCGGTTAACGGCAGCTCCCCGTCAATATTCAGCGTAACGGTCTGCCCCGCCCCGGCGATCCCGGTGGTGCCGCTGATAATCTGATCCACGCCCGCTTCTGTCGCGTTCAGCAGCCCGTCCACAAACGGCGTATTGATAGTCGCTACCGGCAGACTGGCTACCAGCAATTCAACGCTCGTCTCCGCACTTGCCGGGTTGCCTGCCACATCTGCGGCAGTCACGGAAAGCTGGAATGCGCCATCGCCCAGCGCGGTAAGCGCACCGGCAGGCAAGATGGCACTCCAGGTATTATCCGCGCCGACCGTACCGTTAAACGTCAGGTTGCCGACGGTGACGACGACCGCCGTGCCCTCCGCCAGATTGGTTGCGGTTCCGCCGATCGTCTGTTCCGCGGCGGCTTCGGCTGCATTAAGCAGACCATCAACAAAAGGCGTCGCAAGCGTGAGCTGCGGGAGCGTATTGATCGCCACGCCCAGCTCAACCAGATCGCTGGAGGTGTTACCGTTAGCGTCCGTTACGGAGACGCCCAGATCCACCTGCCCATCCTCCAGCGCCAGCAGATCGGCGGCAGGAATAAGCAGGCTCCAGCTGCCGTCGCCGTCCGCCGTGACGCTGTAGCTGTTGCCGTTTAAGGTCACGTTTACCAGCAGGCCTGCATCGGTGGTGCCGCTGACGGTCAGGCCGGTCAGCGCTTCAGCAAGGTTAAGCACATCATCCGCACCGGCGCTCAGGGTAACCGCCAGCAGTGGCGGGACGGTATCGACATTAAAGCTGCCGGTGGTGGAGACCGGGTTGCCCGCCACATCGCTGCCGTCAGCGGTGACGTCATTACTGCCCTGGCTAAGGGCCTGGGCATCCGCAGGCGGGATGGTCGCGGTCCAGTTCCCTTCCGCATCCACCGTCGCCGGATAGGTATTGCCGTTGAGCGTAACGGTAATGGTTTCGCCGGCCGGAATGCGCTGGCTGCTCCCGGTGATCTGCACGCCGTTTTGCGCTTCCTGCGTATTCACGACGTCATCACTGGTAACGGGATCGATGGTGATGGTAGGCAGCGAAGCATCCTGTGCCACCTTGATGACATCACGCGTAGTGCTGGCCGGGTTACCGGCGGCATCGCTCACCGAGACGCTGATAGTCTGGGCGCCGTCCGCCAGCACAGCGACGTCCGCCGCAGGCAGGGTCGCGCTCCAGCTGCCGTTTGCCTGCACATCAGCCGTATAGCTAATGCCGTTAAGCGTTACCGTGACCACCTGGTCAATACCGACATTCGTGGTTGTCCCGGAAACGATCAGATCTTCTGCCGTTTCGGCACGGTTAATGTAGTCATCCTGCGAAACAAGATCGATCGCAATCGTTGGCAGGTTGGCTGGAGAGGCCTGAACCGTGACGGAAAGATCGTCCGTAACGGTATTCCCTGCGCTATCGGTCAGCGTAACCGTGACAGGATAAGTCGCGTCCGCCAGCCCCTGGGTGACGCCGGAAGGGAGATCGAGCCGCCAGCTGCCATCATCCTGAACGACCTGCTGATAACTCTGACCGTTAAACGTAATAGTGACCTGCTGTCCCACCTCACTGAGGGACGCTGTGCCGGTGATAGCGACTGGCTGGAGGATCTCCGCCGCATTGATGATGTTATCGCCTGCGATCGCATCAAGCTGGAGCGTTGGCGCAACCAGATCGACGGTAATGGTGCTGTTCGTCACGCCGGTATTGCCCTGCGCGTCCGTTGCGGTCACGGTAATTGCCTGTGCGCCATTCTCCAGCAGCTGGAGCGTGGCGGTGGCAACCGGCAGCGTCCAGCTGCCGTTCTCATCGACGGTCGCCGTATAATCCGCGCCGGCGATATTGACCACAACGGACTGACCCACGCCGCTGACGCCGGTACTGCCGCTCAGCAGCTGGTCGGTCTGAGACTCGCTGATATTGAGGAAGCCGTCACCGAAAGGCGTATCGATAGTGGGCTGTAGCGACAGGGTCGACAGCGTCACGTCGGCGGTGGTGGAGGTGGGATTGCCTGCCGCATCGCTGAGCGTAACGGTCAGCGGATAGCTGCCGTCTGGGGCATTCGCCAGCAGACCGGCCGGCAGCTGAAGGCTCCAGTTTCCATCCGCATCCGTAGTGGTGGTGTAATTCTGCCCGTAGAGCGAAACCGTGACGCTCTGGCCCGCCTCCGCGCCGGTACTGCCGCCGCTGATGGTAATATCCGCTGCCGCTTCCCCCGCATTGATCACGCCATCACCGGCAACCGGGTCCAGCGAAAGGGTTGGCGCTGTGGTATCCACACGCACCGGAACAGGCAGCTCGCTGCTATTGCCTGCGGCGTCGCCAACGGTGACCGTCAGCGTGTTATCGCCCTGCGGTAGCGCCTGAAGCGCCGTTGAAGGCACGCTGATGCTCCAGTTGCCGTCGGCATCTACCACGCCCGCGAGGGTTCCACCGTTAATGTCCAGCGACACGGTCTGACCATTTCCCGTTACGCCGGTATTACCCGTCAGCGTCTGCGTGACCGCCGCTTCACTGCCATTCAGAACGCCATCGGTAAATGGCGTATCCAGGACTGGCTGCGGCAGCTGGTTAACCCGCACCTCAAGGGCACCGCTGCTGGAGACTGGCTCTCCGATCGCATCCGTGGCCGTGACCGTCAGCGTGGCGTTACCGTCAGGAAGACCGGCCAGCGAGGAGGCGGGAATAATCGCGCTCCATGCGCCGTTAATCCCCACTTCTCCGGTAAAGGTCTGACCGTTAAAGGTAATCGTCACCGTGCTGCCCGCCGCAACGTTGGCCGTTGTGCCGGTCACGATCAGCGCATCCTGCGCCTCCGTAGCGTTGAGGAAGCCGTCGCCGCTGAGCGCGTCAATGCTGATGCCCGAGGTTGCGCTGTTGACGGTGACATCGCGGCTGACGGTAACAGGATTCCCCGCCACATCGCTGACCGCAACGCTGATTGCTGTGGTGCCGTCAGCCAGCTCTGCAAGTGCACCGGCGGGCACGCTGAGGCTCCAGGTGCCGTCGGCCTGAACCTGGGTGGTATAGATCTGGTCGCCCAGCGTAACGGTTAACGTCTGTCCCGGCTCGACATTGCTTGTGGAGCCGGACAGAAGCTGTGCAGTTTGCTGTTCTGCGCCGTCCACGATGTCATTCCCGGCGAACGGGTTGACCGTCAGCGTCGGAAGATTGGCTGCATCTGCTTTTACTGTTAGCGGATTATTGAGCGAAAGCGCGTTACCCGCCGCATCGGTCGCCGTCACGCTGACGTTGTAGTTACCGTCGGTCAGCCCGGCCAGATCCACCGCTGGAATAGTTAACGTCCACTCTCCCTCCGGATTCACGGTGGTGCTGTATTCCACTCCGTTCAGGGTGACGACGATGGTATCGCCACTCTCTCCCGTGCCGCTGACGGGCAGATCGCTCTCCTGCTCAGCGGCGTTCAGGATGCCATCACCTGCCAGATCCCCGACGGTCAGGACTGGCGGCAGGGTATCCACATTCAGCGCGACTTCACTGGTGGCGCTGTTGCCCGCCGCATCGCTGACGGTCACGGTAGCTGGCGTGCCGCCCTGCGGCAGCGCCTGGAGAATATCCGCCGGAACGCTGATGCTCCAGTTACCGCTGCCATCTACTGTACCAGGCAGCGTAGTCCCATTAATCACCACGCTGACGGTCTGCCCGTCGCCGGTAAGGCCCGTAGTGCCGGTCAGCGTCTGTCCGTTCAGCGCATCATTTCCGTTCAGCGTACCGTCGCCAAACGGCGTATCTGTGGTAATGACTGGCAGCGTGGTTGCCACATTCAGCGTGGCATCGCCGCTTACCGGATTGCCTGCCGCATCGGTCCCGCTTACCGTGACCGTTAAAGGTCCTTCGGTTAACGCCGCCAGATCGGCCGCCGGAACAACCAGATTCCATGTCCCATCGGGACCAACCAGCGCGGTGTAGTCAACGTCGTTAAGCGTGACGGTCAGCGTGGTGCCTTCCGCCACGTTGGCCGAGGTGCCGCTGAGCGCCAGATCGCTGAGCGCCTCTCCGGCGTTGAGATAGCCATCACCGCTCACCGGGTTGATCGCCAGGCCGCTGGCGAGCGTATTCACCTCAAAGCTGCCGCTTGCCGTTGCGAGGTTGCCTGCCACATCCTCCACCGCCACGGTGTAGCTCTGGCTGACGTCCTCAAGCCCGGCCAGCGCGGCGGCCGGAATGGTCACGCTCCAGGCGCCGCTGGCCTGCACCAGTCCGGTGTAGGTGGTCCCGTTCAGCGTCACCGTGACACTCTGGCCTGCCTCAACGTTGGCGACGATGCCACTGAGTTGCTGGTCGACCTGCTGTTCGGCGGCGTCGAGAATATTATTACCGGCAAAATCATTCAGGGAGAGCGTCGGCAGTGAATCAGCATCGACGACTACGGTGAGTGGACTGTCCACGCTGTTCGTATTACCTGCCGGATCGGTGGCAACTACGGTCAGCGTATACTCGCCATTTGTTAACGCCACCAGGCCGGTCGCCGGAATAGCCAGCGTCCACTGCCCATTCGGCCCCGCCGTCGCGGTGTAATCGACGTTTTCCAGCGTGACGATAATGGCCGAGCCGCTTTCAGCACTTCCGCTCACCGTCAGCGGTTGCCCCTGCTCGGCGGCATTCAGTACGCCATCGCCACTCACCGGGTTCACCGTCAGGAAAGGCGGCGTGAGGTCAACCGTCAACGTGCTGCTTTGCGTGGTGCTGTTGCCCGCCGCATCGGTCGCCGTTACATTAACCGGATAATCGCCGTCGGTAAGACCGGCAACATCCGCTACCGGAACGGTAACTGACCAGTTGTTCGCGTCGTCAACCCTTGCCGTATAGGGCACGCCGTTCAGCGTAACGCGTATGCTGTCCCCGGCTTCCCCTGTTCCGTTCAGGGACAGGGGCTGTTCCTGCTCCGCCAGGTTAAGGAATCCGTCACCGGAAGGTGCTGCCAGGGTAAATTCGGGTAGCGTGGCATCCAGCAGTACGGAACTCGGTACGGTGACGCTTCCGCCACCGGCCGCCGTCGCGGTAACCAGTACCGGATAAGTGCCATCGGCAAGATTGACGAGTACCCCAGCCGGAACGGCGGCGCTCCACAAACCATTGGCTTCCACGGTCGCGGGATAATCCACGCCGTTAACGTTCACCACCACGGTGGTGGTATTGTCCGGCACGCTGCCGCTTACGTTAAAGCCTGCGGCGGCTTCGGCGGCATTGACCTGCCCATCACCTGCGATCGTGTTCACAATCAGCGCGATATCCATGCTGGTATCCAGCGCGACGGTAGCAACCTGGCTCAGGCTGTTACCTGCCGGCGTGGTGGCCGTCACGGTGACGCTGTTGTCTCCTTCGCTGAGATTCGCCAGCACGGCGGGCGGTACGGTAACGCTCCATAAGTTGTTGGCATCTACCCTGGTGGTAAAATCCTGACCGCCCAACGTGACGGTCACGGTGTCCCCCTCGTTACCCGTGCCGGTAATGACCAGCGGCTGGTTCTGCTCAACCCGATCGATAATGTTATCGCCCGCTATCGGCGCATACGTGAAGGCTGGCGCTGCGGTGTCCACCCTCAGCAGATCGCTTTGCGTGGTGACGTTTCCAGCCGCATCGCTGGCGTTAACCACCAGCGTATAAGGGCCATCAGCCAGCGCGGCTAAATCCGCCACCGGCACCTCAAGGCGCCAGTTGCCATTTGCATCAACCGTGGTGACATACTCAATTTGATTGAGCGTCACCGCGATCGTCTCGCCCGTGGTGCCGGTGCCCGAAAGCACCAGTGGATTACCCTGCTCATCGCTATTGAGAATACCGTCGCCTCCCGCCAGAGGATCCAGCGTAAAGAGCGGCAACGTGGTATCAATTGTGACCGGCAAAGCGGTCGTGGTGGCCGTGTTGCCCGCCACATCGGTAGCGGTCACCGTGATGGCCGTCTCCCCCTGCGGCAGCGCCTGTAAGATTTCCGGCGTAAGCAGCAGCGTCCAGACGCCGGCGCTGTTAACCGCAGCAGGATAGTCTGTACCCGCAATAGTCACGGTCACCGTCTGCCCCTGGCCTTGTACGCCGCTCTGTCCGGTCAGCGTCTGCTCAATCGTCGCCTCGGCATTCGTCAGCGTACCGTCGGTAAACGGCGTTTGCAGCGTGGGGACGGGAAGGCTGTCCAGAATGACGTTTAACGGGCTGCTGCTGGTGACGTTTTGGCCATTGCCAGCGGTCACGCTGGCGGTCGCGGTCAGCCCGCCATCATCAAGCGCAAGCAGATCGGCGGAAGGCATGGTTAATGTCCAGCTACCGTCAGCGTTCACCGTTGTGGTGTAGCTCTCGCCGCCAAGCGTAAAGGTGACAACGCTTCCTTCTGCCACATTGGCCGTGACGCCGGTCACCGTCAGATCGCTGGCCGCTTCAACCGCGTTCAGATAACCATCCTCGCTCAGCGGACCGATGGCGATGCTGCTGAGGCTGTTATCTACGGAGAACGTTTTCTCTGTGGTGCCAGTGTTGCCTGCGGCATCGGTCACGCTGACCGTCAGCGTCTGCGTACCGTTGGTCAGCCCGGCCAGCGCCCCGGCGGGCAGCGTGACCTGCCAGGCGCCCCCGGCCTGAACCGTCGTGGGATAGTCCACGTTATTGAGGGTTACTGTCAGCGTCTGGCCCGCCCCGACGTTATTTGTCGTGCCGCTGATAATTTGATCGACCTGCTGTTCCGCGCCATCAAGGATATTATTCGCCGTCACGTCTGCAACGGAAATGGACGGTATGCTCTTGTCCACGTTGAGCGGCGCGGTGGCCAGGGTGGTATTGCCCGCCGCATCGCTGGCCGTTACCGTTAGCGTATAGCTGCCATCAGCCAGGGCGCCGACGGCGGTGGCAGGAATGGTCAGTGTCCAGGTACCGTCCGTAGCCGTAACCGTGGTGTAGGTAACGTTGTTCAGCTCAACGGCGACCGTGCCGCCCGCTTCGCTGGTTCCGCCGATTAACAGCGGCTGGTTGCCTTCGGCGGCGTTCAGATAGCCATCACCGGAGACGTCGGCCACCGTTAACGCTGGCGGTGTGATGTCAACGGCAACCGTGCGGACTAGCGTCGTCTGATTACCAGCCGGATCGCTGGCAACAATCGTAAAGTCATAAGATCCATTGGTCAGGTCAGTCAGCGCGGCGGCGGGTACGGCAATGCTCCAGGCGCCTGCCCCATTGACCGTACCGCTGTACGTCTCACCGTCGAACGTCAGGGTAATAAGATCGCCGTTTCTGCCGGTGCCGGTCAGGGTCAGCGTCTCGCCCAGCTCGGCCAGGCTAAGGCGGTTATCCTCCGAAATGGCATCCACCGTGACGACAGGAGCAATAGTGTCGACGACCACGCTGCCGGTCAGTGAGGACGAATTACCGACCTGATCCGTGACGGTAATATTCAGCGCATTGTTGCCCTCCGGCAACGCCTGAAGCGCCGCATTCGGCAGCAGTACGGACCAGTTACCGTTAGCATCCACCGTGCCGGTATAGGCCACGCCGCCAATAACGAGGCTAATGGTCTGCCCTTCGCCTGTTGCGCCCGTGGTGCCGGTCAGCGTCTGGTCGGTTTGGGATTCCGCCCCGTTAAGCGTACCGTCGCCGAATGGCGGATCCAGGGTAATGCCGAAGTCCGGATTGACGTCAGAGGTGAGGCTGCGGGTCGTGGTGATTTCGTTACCGTTGACGTCCGTTGCCGTCGCGGTGATGGTCAGCTCGCCTACCGGCAGGCCCGCCAGCGTGCTGGCGGGAACGGTAATATTCCAGCTGCCGTCTGCGTTAGTAGTGGTTTCATAATCCGTATTGTTGAAGCGCATCAGGAGACGTGCGCCAAAGGCGACAAAACGGGTGCTGCCGCTAATAACCAGATCGTTCTGCGCCTCAACCGAATTAAGCTGGTTATCATCGCTGATGATGCCGATGGCGATGGCGCTGAAGCTGTCGTCTACGCCGAAGTTGCCACTGGCGCTGGCGGGGTTACCCGCCACATCGCTGACGGTCACACTATAATTCTGGGTGCCATTTGGCAGCGTGGTTAAGGCGCCGGCGGGCACAAGAACGCTCCAGCTGCCGTCATCCTGCACGGTACCGGCGTATTGCTGTGCGTTCAGGGTGACGGTAACGATTTGTCCCGCCTGCACGTTGAGGGTCGTTCCGGTAATAAATTGCGACAGCTCCTTTTCCGCGCCGTCAAGTATGCCGTCGGAGGTGAAGGCCGCCACGCTGATGGCAGGCAGGCTGGCAGCGCCGGCGATAACGTTCAGCGGCTGGGTCGCTTCCGCCACGTTGCCTGCCACGTCGGTCGCCGCTGCGCTGACGCTGTAAGCGCCGTCCGCCAGACCATTTACCACGTCAGCCGCAACGGTGACGCTCCAGTTCCCTTCGGCATCAGAAAGCGCCGTGTAGTCAACGCCGTTCAGGGTGACCACTACGGCGGCGCCCGTTTCTGCGGTGCCGTTTAACGTCAGCGGCTGGCCATGCTCAACCGCGTTGAGATAGCTGTCATCGGAAACCGGCGTGAACGTCACGGCTGGCGGTGTGGTATCCAGCGTTACCTGAACCTGAGCCGGGGTGATATTACCGCTGCTGTCCGTTGCGCTGACGATAATATCGTAACGTCCGTCATCCAGCGCCTGTAGCGTTGATGGGGCAATATCAAGACTCCAGCTGCCGTCAGCATTGGCCCCGGTAACATAGCTGTCGCCGTTCAGCACCACGCTGATGGTGCTGAACGGCTCAGCGGTCCCGCTCAGCGTCAGCGGCTGGTTCTGCGTCTGACCGTTAACAGTGCCGCCATTGTCCAGCGCCGCCACCGTCAGCGCAGGCGCCGTGATATCGACAGAGAGTGGCGTGGAGGCGGTGACGCTATTCCCCAGTGAGTCCGTTACCGTTACCACGATGTCACCGCCGCCTTCCGGCAACGTTTGCAGCACTTCCGGCAGAAGCGTCAGCTGCCACTCGCCCGTTGCCGGATTCACCGTGGCAGGATAATCCACGCCATTAAGCGTTACCGTCACCGACTGATCGGCAAAAGCCACGCCGGTCGTGCCCGTCAGCACCTGTGGAGTGCCCGTTTCAATCGCGTTCAGTATGCCGTCGCCGAACGGCGCATTAATTTCAATCGTATTCGGGAAGTTGGTCCGTACAACGAGATCGCTTTCGTTGCTCACCGGATTACTGGCGGCATCCGTTCCTGTAACCGTCACGGCATAGCTGCCGTTGGCAAGGCCAGCCAGATCGGCCGCCGGGACCGTTACGCTCCAGCTGCCGTTGGCGTTAACAAGAGCGCTGTAACTATTGCCGTTAAATGTCACCGTCAGCGGCGTATTTTCCGCCAGCCCAACGCTGTTACCGCTGATGGTCAGATCCGCCTGAGCTTCTACGCTGTTAAGCGCGTTATCCCCGGCGATAATGCCCACGGAAAGCGAAGCGGCGGTATTATCAACGGCGACATTAAAGCTGCCGCTTGCTGCGGTCATGTTCCCGGCGATATCGCCGACGGTGGCGGTGTAATTCTGCGTGCCGTTTGCCAGTCCCTGCAATACGTCGGCAGGCAGCGTAATGCTCCAGTTCCCTCCCGCCAGCACCGTGCCGGTATAGGTTCCTGCACCTGCCAGCGTCAGCGTGACCTCCCTTCCCGCCTGCACGTTACTGGTCGTCCCGGTCAGTACCTGGTCCACGGCCACTTCCGCGCCGTTCAGCTCACCGTCCGGGGTAAGCGGATCGAACGTCAGCGTGGGCAGATTCGGGCCATCGGTAATAAAGGTGACGCTGGTTAAGGTTTCGCTCTGATTACCTGCCGCATCGGTAGCGATAACGGTCACGATATAAGTGCCGTCGATAATGCCCGCTCTGATGTCGTCAGTCAGCGTCGCCGTCCATGCTCCGGTTAGCGGATCGACCGTCGCAGCGACATCAACGCTGTCAAACCGCACCAACACCGTTGAACCTGGCTCGGTAGTGCCGGTAATCTCCACCGGCAGCGCCATTTCGCCTGCATTCACATAGCCGTCGCCGGAGATTGGACTCACGGTCAGCGTGGGTGCCGTGGTATCGATTTGCAGCGCGCCATCACGGGTAGCCGTATTGCCAAAAGCATCCGTTGACGTCACGGTGACCGGATAATTTTCGTCGGGGAGCTGCTGCAAATCTGAGGCGGGAACGCTGATACTCCAGGTTCCGTCAGCATTAACTTGAGTGGTATAGGTGACGCCGTTCAGGGTCAGCGTAATGCTTTCACTGCCGCTGCTGACGCCGTTGACAATGAGCGGGACATTGACGTCATTCTCATTGAGCGGGCCGGCCGGCAGCGTAACCGAAAGGGATGGCGGCGCGGTAACCACATTTACCGGGGCGGTGGACGTGCTGCTGTTTCCGGCGGGATCGGTTACCACGACCGTGATGGGATTGCTGCCCTGTGGCAGATTTTGCAGCGCCGATGGCGGCAGCGGAACGCTCCAGCTGCCGTCATTGTTGACGGTGCCGGTATACTGAGTGCCATTGAGCGTGACGGTCACGGTCTGACCCGCGCCGCTCGCCCCGGTATTACCGGTCAGCGTTTGTGTAGCCCCTGCCTCGGCGCCGCTTAACACACCATCGCCAAACGGCAAATCGACACTGATAACGGGCGCAACCGTGTCCACAATGAGCGAGGCGGCAGGGGTATTGCTGACGACAGTGCCGTCGGCAAGCGTAACGGTGGCCCTGACAAGATTCGATCCCTGCGGCAGTTGCTGTAAGTCCGCCGCAGGGATGGAGAGGCTCCAGCTGCCATCCGCGCCTGTGGTAGCGGTGTATTCACGGCCACCCAGCGTAATGTTAATGATGCTGCCTGCCGGAACGCCGGTGGTAAAGCCTGAAACGCTGAGCGGAGACTGCGCCTCGGTGGCGTTCAGATAGCCATCGCCGCTCAGATCGCCGACGCTGATGCTGCTCTGGGTGACGGGCAGAACGGTAAAGGGATGGGAAGCGGAGGCCACTACCCCTGCCGCATTGCTGACGCTGGCGGTGATAGTGCTGTCACCCGCGCTCAGCGCCTGCAGCGCGGAAGAAGGCACCGACAGGCTCCAGGCCCCGTTTGCCCCTACAGTCGCCGTATAGGTGACGCCGCCTAAGCTTACCGTGACGGTTTGTCCCTGCTGTACGTTTGTGGTGGTGCCGCCGATCGTCTGGGAAGTCTGCTTTTCAGCCCCATCAAGAATATCGTCGCCTGCGAAGAGCCCAATGGTTATCGCTGGCGCGCCCGGCTCGGTAATACCGGTCTGGACGGTGATATTTTCGCTGGTTGTGGCGGTATTGCCATCGGCATTGGTCACGCTGACGCTAATTGCATTGCTGCCTGGCGGCAATAGCGCCAGATCCGCCGCCGGGATAGAAAGACTCCAGCTGCCGTCCGCATTGACTGTGGTGCTGTAAGTGTTGCCATTAAGCGTGACGGTCACGACGCTGCCTGCGTCAGCATTGGTGGTCGTCCCGCTCAATATCTGATTGCTGGCCTTTTCAGCCTGGGACAGCACATTATCGCCGGTGAAAGGCGAAAGCGTGACGGTTGGCGTAGCAGGAGGGGTGACAGGAGGCGTCACGGGTGGCGTTACCGGCGGCGTCACAGGGGGAGTAACCGGCGGCGTTACGGTGCCGCCGTCTCCATCGTCACCGCCACCACCACCGCCGCCGCCTCCGGCAATGGCGCCAACGGCAATCCCCGCAAGACCCAGTGCGCCGATACCGGCAGCCGTTACCACGCCGCCCGATGCCCCGGTATCGGCAAGGAGAAGTGGTTCAATGGAACCTAAGGACTCATATTCCGGCGCCAGCGCCATCGCGGTTTGCGCATCGGCTATTTCGCTGGTTACGGGGAACAGGGCATGCTCAGGCGGGTTAACGCCGTCGTCAAAGACCAGTTCGCTGTGGTCGCCGTCAACGTCATCAAAGAAAAATTGCTGATAACGAACCACGCTGCCATCGCGCATGTGCAAAACGAGATCGTTACCCTGTCGCTCAAATCCGGCAACCATATCGCGTGTGCCGTGAATCCTGACCACGCTGGGTTGATCCAACAGAACGGTACGTGAGCCGCCCGCGCTGGCCTGAGAAAGGATTTGTCCATCATCGCGAGACAGAATGTCCACGCTGCCATCATTGAGCTGAGCCATGAGTAACCTCTTGTGCACCATTAAACATAAAGTATCCGTACGCAAGATTAAGAAAAACTTCTCAATTCAGGCGAGGATCAAGCGTTGCCCGACTTCAGGGAAGTCAGGTTTTCACCCGGTGCACAAGTAGCCCGCAAGGGCAGTAAAGCGTTAAGCAGATTGCAACAGAATTTGATGAAGCGTCTTTTTTATAAATTTTATTTTACAAAGCGTAAGAAAGTTCCGTTCTTGTGGAGTTGATTATTATTAATCCTATAGATAAAAAATATTAATCACATGGCGTAGTTCAGGAAGCGGTAAGTTGTCAAAAAACGTTAATAAAATTTCAGTTTATAGCGACAGTTTGTTGATTAACCTGAGGGAAATTGGAGTTAAGTGATGCTAAAAACGCGTTCTCATAATGCAAAAACGCGGTGCCAGTCCCTTTATTTCCTCATTTTTCCCAGTAAAAAATTTCCGTCAAAGTGTGAAAATTCTCTCAAAGTAGCGTTTAAAAAGCGGGTCAAAAGATCATCGGCCCGCCATCAGAAAGCGGCGGAAAAACCTTTTTTTTAATGCTATACCAATGATTTGAGTTAAGTAACGATATTGCATATCTATACCAGGAGTTATCCGGAAATCGCGCTTTAAGCGAAAATTTCTGTTATCCGAGCCGTTTTTCAAGGTTAAATAGGCCAGCAGCGTGGATTCATGCGGGTTCGCCTGTGCCTCGTACTGAAAAGCCCCCCGCAGAATTCTTCTTAAAAGATAAGAAACGTGTTAAAAAGTAGCGCCGATTGTTACAGGCTTACAGAGAGACAATGACCACACTGGATGCTCCACTTGCCAATCCCAGCTCAGTTGCCACGCAGCGGGCCACCCGTACGGTCTTTTTTATTGCCGGGATAGCTATGGCCGCGTGGGCACCTCTGGTTCCCTATGCCAAAGCGCGGGCGGTGCTGAATGAAGGTACGCTGGGGACACTGCTGCTCTTCCCCGGACTGGGCTCGCTTATCGCGATGCCGCTGACCGGTATACTGGTTGGCCGCTTTGGCTGTCGCCGGGTAATTACCTCTGGCGCGCTATTCGTTCTGATAGCACTGCCGCTTCTGGCAACCCTTTCCACGCCGGTTGGCCTTGCGCTGGCGCTGATGATGTTCGGGGCGGCAATTGGCCTGGTGGATGTCGCGATGAATATACAGGCTGTGGAGGTCGAAAAAGCCTCCGGGCGCGTGATGATGTCCGGCTTTCACGGTTTTTACAGCGTGGGCGGAATTGCCGGTGCAGGCATGGTCAGCCTCTGCCTTGTGGCCGGTTTTTCCCCGCTGGCGGCCGTGGGCATGGTGGCGGCGATGGTGCTGCTGCTCTGGATATTCTGTCAGCGTCATCTGCTGAATCAGCGACTGCATCAGCCGGACGCTCCTCTCTTTGTGGTGCCGCGCGGTTGGGTGCTTTTTCTGGGCCTGCTGTGCTTTATTCTGTTTCTGTCGGAGGGGGCAATTCTGGATTGGGGAGCGCTGTTTCTGACCGAGAGCCGGGGCCTGCCCCCTTCGCAGGCGGGACTGGGCTACGTGCTCTTTTCCGTCGCGATGACACTTGGCAGACTGAACGGCGATCGCATTGTCAGTTTCTTTGGCCGCACCGCCACGCTTTGTTGCGGCTCGCTGTGCGCTGCAGGTGGACTGATGCTGGCTGTACTGGTGCCGGGCAGCACTGCCGCGCTGGCCGGTTTTGTGCTGGTAGGGCTGGGCGGATCAAACGCCGTGCCTATCATGTTCAGCGCCGCAGGAAAGCAGACGGCGATGCCGGTGAATCTGGCGATTTCTTCCATGACAACCCTGGGTTATGCAGGTATTCTGGCAGGCCCGGCGCTGATTGGCTTTATTTCACAGTGGTCCAGTCTGGCGACGGCCTTTAGCCTTATTGCCATCCTGCTGTTAGTCGTGGCCGCCAGCGCCCGGCCAATCACACGTTAACTGGGGTATCACGCTACGCTTATGTTGCCATACAAATTTCCGCTTACGTCAGGCAATGTCACGCGCTTTTTCGCGATATTTATTCTTGTGCTGCTGCTGGCCTCCGGGTTTATGATCCATAACTCGGTGAACGCCTGGCTGAAGGGCAAGCGCTACGCCATGGAAGATATTACCCATGCGATGCAAAAGCGTATTGATACCTACCGGTTTGCCACCTGGCAGATTTATGAAAATCTGGCGGCCAGCGCGGCAGGCACGCCGCCTAACAGCCTTCAGGAAACCAGGCTGCGTCCGGACGTTTACTATCTTGAGAAAACGCGACGTAAAACCGAGGCGCTCATTTTTGGCTCCCATGACAGCAGCACGCTTGATATGACGCTGCGCATGTCCAACTATCTCGATACGCTTTGGGGCGCGGAGAACAGCACCTGGTCAATGTATTTTCTTAACGGTCAGGATAACAGCATGATCCTGGTTTCCACCCTGCCGCTGAAGGATATGGCAACCCGCTATAAAGAGAGCACCATCAGCACTATCGTTGAAGCACGGCGGGCAGAGATGCTCCAGCAGGCCAACGCACTTGATGAGCGCGAGAGCTTCTCTCCCCTGCGCCGTTTTAGCTGGCAAAACGATCACTATTTTACGGTACGTACCACCTTCAATCAGCCGGGACATCTGGCGACGGTGGTTGCTTTCGATCTGCCTATTAACGACTTGATCCCATTGAATATGCCGCTGGAAAATTTCCAGCTGAAGCAGGACGCGGTGGT
Source organism: Erwinia psychrophila (assembly GCF_039023475.1). NCBI lineage: Bacteria > Pseudomonadati > Pseudomonadota > Gammaproteobacteria > Enterobacterales > Erwiniaceae > Erwinia > Erwinia psychrophila. Next base: position 143,637 of record NZ_JBCHVB010000003.1, on the reverse strand, counting down.
GCCCGTCAGCGACGCCACAGACAGCGACACTGGGCATAACAGTAAAGTTACGCTGGGCAATAAGTACGTTGAGATTGCCGCCTCGTTGACCAGCACGCCGCTTCAGCTGACCTATCGGGTGCCGCTGATGGGCCTGATTGGCGATACGTTGCATAATCTGCTGTGGCCGCTGCTGGCGAATCTTGCGCTGCTGCTGCTCTCGCTGAGTGGGCTGTTCCTGCTGCGTCAGCAATCATTGCGCCCGAGCGAAAACCAGAGCGCCGAACTGGACTCGCTAAGAATGCTGAATGAAGAGATCGTTGGCAGCCTGCCGGTCGGCCTGCTGGTCTATGATTTTGCCAATAATCGTACGCTTATCAGCAACAAAATTGCCGAGCATCTGCTGCCGCATCTCAACCTGCAAAAAATCATCAATATGTCCGATCAGCATCAGGGCATCTTGCAGGCCACGGTTAACAATGAAGTTTATGAAATCCGCCACGCCCGCAGCGCGCTCTCTCCTAACACGCAGCTGTTTATGATGCGCGATCAGGACCGCGAACTGCTGGTGAATAAAAAGCTGCAGAAAGCGCAGCAGGTGCTGGATAAAAACCACCAGACGCGGCAGCAGCTGTTGCAGAATCTGGGGCATGCGCTGAACGCTCCGCTGACGAAGGTGATAACGCAGCTTGAAGCATTAAGCGCTGACCAGCCCGGTGAGGAAATTGCGTCCGCGCTGGAAGAGACCCATGCGCTCAGCCGGCTTGTCGATGACATCGTTCTGCTTAATCGGCTGGAAACCCACGACTGGGCGCCGGACGCCGGCGCGTTTAATTTGCAGGCGCTGCTCGACGAACTGGTGCTGGAGGCGCTCCCTTCCCTGCGGCGTAAAGGGTTGAAGCTGGTGGTCAGCAACCGGCTGAACGTAGATGAAGTTCGCTTCGGCGATCGGCGTGCGCTCTATAAAATCCTGTCAACGCTGCTGCACTACTCCATCACCAGTACCACCTGGGGGCGGATCAGCATTGAAATCGCTCATCCGGCCGATCTTCCCGATCGTCTGAGTATTGAAATTATTGATACCGGCGCTGGCCTGACCGTGGATGAGATGGGCAATAACGATTTTCCTTTCCTCGGCGAAACCAGCCAGGATCGGTTCGGCCAGGCTTCCGGCCTGGCGTTTTTCCTCTGCAAACAGCTGTGTAAACAGCTGGGAGGCCATCTTTCTATTGTGGCGCGTCCTGATATTGGTACGCGCTACAGTATTGAGGTCCACGCGCCTGAAGAGAACCAGCAGGTACAGGAAGAAAAACTGCTGGAAGGCCTGACGGCGCTGATTGAGATCACGGTGGATGACGTCCGAAAAATCGTGGTTCATCAGCTTGAAAACTGGGGCGCGAGCTGTATTACCCCGGATGAACGCTTCTCGGGTCAGGATCACGATCTCCTGATCACTGACGATCCGACGCGCCTGACGCCGTGGGCGCTTCTGCTTGTGGATGATGAAGTGGGCTTCAGTTCGCTTTCGCACAATCAGCTGAAGGTGAACTTCAATATCAGCAGCGCCATGCAGGACGCGCTGCTGCAGCTGATTGAGCTACAGCTTGCCGAGGATGAGTCCGGGACGGAGTGGGAGGAAGACCAGGGGGCGGTTCAGCTTTTCGCACCAGGATACTTCCAGCTCTTCGTCGATACAGTACCAGATGATGTAAAGAGATTGTATAATGAGGCGGCGGAAAGGGACTGGAGTTCGCTTGCTCAGACTGCACATCGCCTGAAAGGCGTGTTTGCCATGCTCAATTTGACACCGGGCAAGCAGCTTTGTGAAACGTTAGAACAGCACATTACAGAGTGTGACGATTCAAACATTAAAAATACCACCAGTGAGATTGACCACTACGTCAACGATCTGCTGCAGCAAGGTAACCAATAATATGAACAACATGAACGTAATTATTGCCGATGACCACCCGATTGTACTGTTCGGTATTCGCAAGTCACTTGAACAGATTGAATGGGTTAATGTAGTTGGTGAGTTCGAAGATTCCACAGCCTTAATCAACAGCTTGTCCAAGCTTGATGCCAACGTTTTGATCACCGACCTGTCGATGCCCGGTGAGAAATACGGTGACGGCATTACGCTGATCAAATATATCAAACGTCACTACCCGGATCTGTCGATCATTGTTCTGACCATGAACAATAACCCGGCGATCCTCAGCGCGGTGCTGGATCTCGATATCGAAGGGATCGTGCTGAAGCAGGGCGCACCAACCGACCTGCCGAAAGCGCTGGCTGCCCTGCAAAAAGGGAAGAAGTATACGCCGGACAGCGTGGCCAAACTGCTGGAGAAAATCAGCGCGGGCGGCTACGGCGACAAACGTCTTTCTCCAAAAGAGAGCGAGGTTCTTCGCCTGTTTGCCGAAGGTTTCCTGGTGACTGAAATCGCCAAGAAGCTTAACCGCAGCATCAAAACCATCAGTAGCCAGAAGAAGTCAGCGATGATGAAACTGGGCGTGGAAAACGATATTGCGCTGCTGAACTACCTCTCCTCCGTCAGCACCACACCGGTAGACAGAGAGTGACAGGTCACTAGCGATCTGAAGGGCGGATAGCGATATCCGCCCTTTTTTTTACCCTTCCCTGCTCTTTCTCACCCGCTCCGCATAGGTAGCCAGGGTTTTTCGCAACGTATCCAGCGTGACCGGTTTCGACAGGCAGTTATCCATTCCCGCTTCCATACAGCGCTGCTTCTCCTCTGCCAGCGCATTGGCCGTCACGCCGACAACCGGGAACGTCAGGCCGAGCTGCCGCAGACGCTGGGTCAGCCGGTAGCCGTCCATATTAGGCATATTCACGTCGGTCAGCACAATATCAATGTCGCTGCGGCTGAGGACGCTCAGCGCATCCACGCCATCCTGTGCGGTTTTCACCCGGTAGCCGAGCGAACCGAGCTGATCGGACAGCAGCATCCGGTTGATGGGGTGATCGTCCACCACCAGGATCAGAATATCTTCATTACTGATGCTCTGCTCATCCGCGACGGGCAGAAGAGGCGAAGCGTCGGGCATCGCCACTTCCACGCGATAGATGCGTCCGAGCAGCGCCGGAAGCTCATGCGGCGTGGTGGTGCCGTAGACCCAGCGACCGGCGGCAATCTCCTGCGGGCCGTCGTTGTGACTGCCATCGAAGCGGATGATCGCCCGCAGCGGAAGATCCGTCTGGAAATCGTAGTCGGTCACGATTATATCCTCAGCGCTGCTACCGCCCTCGCCCAGGCGCTCTACCTCAACGCCGTGCTCGCGCAGCAGCCTTTCCAGGAACGCGGCCAGCGCCTCGTTTCGTACCTCCAGCCAGCAGCGTCTGCCCTGAAGCCCGTCATGCAGCACGGGCGTCATCACCTTGCTGTTATAAAGAGGAATACGCACGATAAACTGGCTGCCCATGCCTGGCTCTGAATCCACCTCAATATCGCCGTCCATCATATTGATCAGCTTTTCGCAGATCGCCAGCCCCAGGCCGGTGCCCTGGAAATTACGCTGGACGCCGGTGCCAACCTGGAAAAAGGGATCGAACAGGCGGGTAATTTCTCTGGAGGGGATGCCGACGCCGGTATCGCGTACCCGGAAAGCCAGATAGCCGTCTTTGACAAAGGCTTGCAGAACGATCCCGCCGGTATGGGTAAATTTAATCGCGTTGTTGAGCAGATTGGAGATGACCTGCTGCAGGCGCAGCGGATCGCCATCCAGCGTGACCGGGACGTCGCTGTCGATAAACACCCAGAGGGTAAGGCGTTTTTTTACCACCATCGCAAGGTAGTTCGAGGCAATATGGGTAATCACTTCCCTTGGCGAAAATTCGCGGGGTTCGATGCGCAGCTGCTCCGACTCGATTTTCGAAAAGTCGAGGATGTCGCTGATGATTTTCAGCAGCAGGCTGGAGGAGTTGTTCATCGCCGTGACCAGCGAATCGACCCCTTTCGGCAGCACCTTGGTTTGCAGCAGGTCGAGGTTACCAATAATGCCGTACAGCGGCGTGCGCAGCTCGTGACTGACGGTCGCCAGGAACATCGACTTCGACTGGCTGGCCTGTTCGGCCGCCTGCGCCATTTCATGAAGCGACTCTTCCATCTTGACGCGCGCCGACACATCGACCAGCACGCAAATCGCCACGTTCTCATTGCGGTAGCGCGAGTGAACAAAGCTGATTTGCAGGTTGGTGTTGCTGCCGGTCAGGACATCGACGAAATTGACCTGCTGCCCGCAAATAATTTCCGTCAGCCGCTGCCGATCTTCCTGGGTCAGCATGCTGAGGTAGTTGTGGGCCAGCTCGTTGCTGAGAATATTGGTACCGTCGCTGGTGCGGAGAATACAGATCCCGACCGGCGCCGAGGCGACAATCTTGCGGTTGAACTGTTCGTGTTCCTCCAGGCGGTGCGCGTTATCCTCCGCCGGTAAGAACATCCGGCGTTCAAACTGCCAGGCGAGCGTGAAGAGCCCGAAGGCGCTGATCAGGTTGAGCAGGATGGCGTTGATGATAAGCGTTTTCAGCTTCTCAACCATCTCATTGGTCTCGACCGAGTAGATCACCGACAGGGATGATGGCGCCAGGTTCTTTTTCAGCACCAGCCGCTTATAGCCATTGGCATAGCCGAACCAGGACGCTTTATCCGGCAGATCGTCCAGGGCGATGCGCGGGCCGACGCGCGGTGAGGACATGACGCGACGGTTATTTTCATCCACCAGCGTTGCGCTGACCGGAAAACTGCCCGGCGTCAGGAAATCTTCTACCCGGATGGTTTGCTCCACGCCCAGCAGCGCGGCCATCTTGCCGGCAACGTGGACCGGCGTCACCATATAATAATATCCCACGCCCGGCTGGCTGGAAGGGGCCAGCCAGAAGAGATTATTTTTCCGCTGCTCCTCATTGCCGTTACGGTACTTCAGAATACGTTCATGCAGCGACTTCAGCGCACGCTCGCGGTCAGCCGAAGTATTGCCCACGCCAAAGTCAGCCAGGCAGAGGCTCTCACCGCCGACGAAGAAAACGCGGTTCAGCTCGTAGGCGGAAGAGAAGTTTTCTTTCCAGTAATGGAGGAAGTAGCTCAGCGATTCCAGCGAACTGCGCCAGTTATTGCTCATCACGCCACAGTCCGAGTCGGCGTAGAGCGGATAGAACTGCGGCAGCGTAATTTTGCCGGGGAAAAGGCCGTTCAGCACATCCAGGCCGTTTGCGGAGGCGTTAAGGCGATTCTCCGCAATATATTTCAGCTCGCGGGAGACGCCTGCGGAATGACGGATATACCACTGCGCCTGCTCAAAGTTGGCGTTAAACTCCTGACGAACCTGGTTTTCTTTCTCGTGTAGTACGCTGATGATATAAAACGTGGTCAGCAATGCGCCCAGCGTCCAGAGCATAAGAGCCAGCGCCCGGAAAAGGTAACGGGAGATCCTTAAGGTGGTTCTGAACGAGACGAGATATTTCAAGCGAAACCTATAGTGGCAGCGGTGTCAGGTTGACATTTTTTGATCCCGCTACACTACCGCCAGAACGGATAAAAAGCCAGTTAACACCGGTTCCGGCGCGCATAAAAAAAGCCGGTTCAGTGAACCGGCTTTCCAGAGTAAGGCGTTAAGGATTACTCCTCTTCGTCGCCTTCGGGTGCCTCATCGTCGCTCTCCACTTCCGGGGCGATATCCTCATCCCCTTCCGCGAGGCTGCCGTCAATGGCATCCAGCTCTTCTTCTTCTACGGGTTCTGCCACGCGCTGCAAGCCGACGACGTTCTCATCTTCTGCGGTGCGGATCAGAATGACCCCCTGCGTATTTCGGCCGACCACGCTCACTTCTGAGACGCGGGTACGTACCAGCGTACCGGCATCGGTGATCATCATGATCTGATCGCCGTCGACAACCTGGACGGCACCAATCACAGGCCCGTTACGCTCGGTGACTTTGATGGAGATTACGCCCTGCGTCGCACGAGACTTGGTTGGGTACTCGCTGTTCGCGGTACGTTTACCGTAGCCGTTCTGCGTTACGGTCAGGATGGCACCATCATCACGCGGCACAATCAGCGACACAACGCGATCGCCTTCCGCCAGCTTGATACCGCGTACGCCCGAAGCGGTACGTCCCATGGCGCGCACCGCGCTTTCGGCGAAGCGAACCACTTTACCGGCGGCGGAGAAGAGCATCGCCTCGTCGTTGCCGTTGGTCAGCGCCACGCCAATCAGTTCGTCATCTTCACGCAGGTTGACGGCAATAATACCGGCGCTGCGTGGACGGCTGAACTCGGTCAGGGCGGTTTTCTTCACGGTGCCGCTGGCGGTCGCCATAAAGATATTCCAGCCTTCGGCGTATTCACGCACCGGCAGGATCGCGGTGATGCGTTCGTTGGCTTCCAGCGGCAGCAGGTTGACGATAGGCCGGCCACGCGCACCGCGGCTCGCTTCCGGCAGCTGGTAGACCTTCATCCAGTAGAGACGGCCCCGGCTGGAGAAGCAGAGGATCGTATCGTGGGTGTTGGCAACCAGCAGCCGATCGATAAAGTCTTCTTCCTTGATGCGGGCGGCAGACTTACCCTTACCGCCGCGACGCTGCGCTTCATAATCCGACAGCGGCTGATACTTCACATAGCCCTGATGCGACAGGGTGACCACCACATCTTCCTGGTTGATCAGATCCTCGATGTTGATATCGGCGCTGTTGGCGGTGATTTCGGTGCGGCGCTGGTCGCCGAACTGATCGCGGATCAGCTCCAGCTCTTCGCGGATCACTTCCATCAGGCGCTCAGAGCTTTCCAGAATGCGCAGCAGTTCAGCGATCTGCCCCAGCAGCTCTTTGTACTCATCCAGCAGCTTTTCATGCTCAAGGCCGGTCAGTTTCTGCAAGCGCAGATCCAGAATCGCCTGAGCCTGCTGCTCGGTCAGGTAGTACTGACCATCGCGAATGCCGAACTCATCTTCCAGCCACTCCGGACGCGCGGCGTTGTCACCGGCACGCTCCAGCATGGCAGATACGTTACCCAGCGCCCACGGGCGCGCAACCAGCCCGGCTTTCGCTTCTGCCGGGTTTGGCGCGCGGCGGATCAGCTCGATAATCGGATCGATGTTAGCCAGTGCGATAGCCAGCGCTTCAAGGATATGCGCGCGGTCGCGCGCCTTGCGCAGCTCAAAGATGGTCCGGCGCGTCACCACTTCACGGCGGTGGCGCACGAAGGCTTCAAGAATATCCTTCAGCGGCATAATTTTCGGCTGGCCCTGATGCAGCGCCACCATATTGATGCCGAAGGAGGTTTGCAGCTGCGTCAGCGAGTAGAGGTTGTTCAGCACCACTTCGCCAACCGCATCGCGCTTAACCTCAACCACGATACGCATACCGTCTTTATCGGATTCATCACGCAGCGCGCTGATGCCTTCCAGACGTTTCTCTTTCACCAGCTCAGCCATTTTCTCAATCAGGCGCGCTTTGTTCACCTGATAGGGAATTTCGTGAATGATGATCGTTTCGCGGCCGGTTTTGGCATCCACTTCCACTTCGCCACGGGCGCGGATATAAATTTTGCCGCGGCCGGTGCGGTAGGCTTCCTCTATTCCACGGCGGCCGTTGATGATGGCGGCAGTCGGGAAGTCGGGGCCAGGGATGTGTTCCATCAGCCCTTCAATGCTGATGTTCTCATCTTCGATATAGGCCAGGCAGCCGTTAATCACTTCCGTCAGGTTATGCGGAGGAATGTTGGTGGCCATCCCGACGGCAATGCCCGAAGAACCGTTAACCAGCAGGTTCGGGATTTTGGTCGGCATGACTTCAGGGATCTGCTCCGTGCCGTCATAGTTTGGCACGTAGTCGACGGTCTCTTTTTCCAGATCCGCCAGCAGCTCATGGGCGATTTTGGACATGCGTACTTCGGTGTAACGCATCGCCGCCGCGGAGTCGCCGTCGACGGAGCCGAAGTTACCCTGCCCATCGACCAGCATATAGCGCAGCGAGAAAGGCTGCGCCATACGAACAATAGTGTCATACACGGCGGTGTCGCCATGCGGGTGATATTTACCGATTACGTCGCCGACAACACGGGCGGACTTTTTATAGGGTTTATTCCAGTCATTGCCCAATACGTTCATGGCATAGAGCACGCGACGGTGCACGGGTTTGAGGCCGTCCCGAACGTCTGGCAATGCACGGCCAACGATGACCGACATGGCATAATCCAGGTAAGAGTTCTTTAACTCTTCCTCGATATTGACCGGTGTGATTTCTCTGGCTAGGTCGCTCATGGAGCCGCTATCCCTCTACATTATACCCGGATTCAAAGGTGCGAAAGTATATCACCTTAAGGCCTGATGGTGAACGGAAAGCGTCTTTTTGCCCGGTTTAATCCGCTCCGCGTGCCGCGGCGGGCAACGCTGCCCATCTCTGCACAGAAAGATGTATACTTGCTGCAAACTTTGCAGGGAGTAAGAGAGTAATGAAGGCAGAACATAACGCCGCCACGGTCAACGTCGATCGGAGCGAAATCGCCAAATTTGAAGCCGTGGCTTCCCGCTGGTGGGATCTTGAAGGGGAGTTTAAGCCGCTTCACCGGATTAACCCGCTACGCCTCGGTTATATCGCTCAGTACAGCGAGGGGCTGTTTGGGAAAAAAGTCCTCGACGTGGGCTGCGGCGGCGGCATCCTGGCGGAGAGCATGGCCCGTGAGGGCGCGGAAGTGACCGGCCTGGATATGGGCGCGGAGCCGCTGCAAATTGCCCGCCTGCACGCGCTGGAAAGCGGCGTAAAAATCGATTATGTCCAGCAGACCGTGGAAGAGCACGCCGAACAGTTCGCCGGTCAGTATGACGTGGTGACCTGTATGGAGATGCTGGAGCACGTGCCGGACCCGCGCTCCGTTGTTCACGCCTGTGCAAAACTGGTGAAACCGGGCGGCGAAGTGTTCTTTTCCACGCTGAACCGCAACAGTAAATCCTGGCTGATGGCCGTGATCGGCGCTGAGTATGTGCTGCGCATGGTGCCGCGCGGCACCCACGATATTAAAAAGTTTATCCGCCCGGCAGAGCTGCTGAACTGGGTGGACGAGGCCGCGCTGCGTGAGCGTCATATGATTGGCCTGCACTACAATCCGTTGACCAACAAGTTCAAGCTGGCACCCGGCGTTGACGTCAACTATATGGTGCATACTCATCGCCCGGTTGAGTAACCTTTTGTCAGGCACCACGACGTTTGCCGTCGCGGTGCCTGGAGATACGCCCGGGTAAATCTGACTGTCATCACTCAGATATAGAATATTCCCCACGTCATAACGTTTTCCTGTTGGACAAAAAGCGCGCTGCGGGCCAGCATCATTCACGAAGTTATCCACCTGGCACTAACTGGCGCTAATGGGAAAGCCTGCTCCATGACTGGCGACACTTTATGCAAAATAATCCGCACTCGCTGGCGGCTGAACAAGAAAAACGCGCTTGATCATATTTCTTAAATTTTTATCAGCCTGTTGACATTGCGCCAGGGCCTTGAGAAACGTGGACTTAGGAAATATGCCAGCCACCGATCATTAAAATCCGCGCGTCGTCAAGGCTTGTTAAGATCGCAGAAATTACTAAAATAACCACCATATTGTTATCAATACTTCTCTTACCCCCTATATATAGTGTTTATCCACAGAGTTACTCACACCTGAGCAGTCTGTGCATAAACGGGGGATATTTTCGATCTCACGGACAGGATATTACGCCCCATGAATCAGAGCCTGCTTGTCACTAAACGCGATGGCCGCACCGAACGCATTAACCTCGATAAAATCCACCGCGTGCTTGACTGGGCTGCAGAAGGTCTGCATAACGTTTCTGTTTCGCAGGTTGAACTGCGTTCCCACATTCAGTTTTATGAAGGGATGCGCACCTCTGATATCCATGAAACGATCATCAAATCCGCCGCCGACCTGATCTCCCGCGACGCGCCGGACTATCAGTATCTGGCGGCCCGCCTCGCCATCTTCCATCTGCGTAAAAAAGCCTACGGCCAGTTTGAGCCGCCTAAGCTTTATGACCAGGTGAAGCGCATGGTGGATCTGGGCAAATACGATCGCCACCTGCTGGAAGACTACAGCGTGGAAGAGTTCGAGCAGATGGACGGCTTTATTGACCACTGGCGCGACATGAACTTCTCCTACGCCGCCGTGAAGCAGCTGGAAGGGAAATATCTCGCGCAGAACCGCGTGACCGGCGATATCTATGAGAGCGCGCAGTTCCTCTATATTCTGGTTGCGGCCTGCCTCTTCTCCGGCTATCCCCGCGAGACGCGTCTGGACTATGTGAAGCGCTTCTACGACGCGATTTCAACCTTTAAAATCTCCCTGCCTACGCCGATCATGTCCGGCGTGCGCACGCCGACCCGTCAGTTCAGCTCCTGCGTGCTGATCGAGTGCGGCGACAGCCTGGATTCCATCAACGCCACCTCCAGCGCGATTGTGAAGTATGTTTCCCAGCGTGCCGGCATCGGCATCAACGCTGGCCGCATTCGTGCGCTGGGCAGCCCGATTCGCGGTGGCGAAGCGTTCCATACCGGCTGTATCCCGTTCTATAAGCACTTCCAGACCGCAGTGAAGTCCTGTTCACAGGGCGGCGTTCGCGGCGGCGCGGCGACCCTTTTCTATCCGATGTGGCATCTGGAAGTGGAAAGCCTGCTGGTGCTGAAAAATAACCGTGGCGTTGAAGGTAACCGCGTACGCCATATGGATTACGGCGTACAGCTGAACAAGCTGATGTACCAGCGCCTGCTTAAAGGCCAGGATATCACGCTGTTCAGCCCTTCAGACGTGCCGGGTCTGTATGACGCTTTCTTTGCCGATCAGGATGAGTTCGAGCGCCTCTACACCAAATACGAAGCTGACGACAGCATCCGCAAGCAGCGCGTTAAGGCCGTCGACCTTTTCTCGCTGATGATGCAGGAGCGCGCCTCTACCGGCCGCATCTACATTCAGAACGTGGACCACTGCAACACCCACAGCCCGTTTGATGCCAGCATCGCGCCGGTTCGCCAGTCGAATCTCTGCCTGGAAATTGCGCTGCCAACCAAACCGCTGATGGACGTGAATGACGAGAACGGTGAAATCGCCCTCTGTACGCTTTCCGCCTTTAACCTGGGCGCCATCGACAGCCTGGACGATCTGGAAGAGCTGGCGACCCTGGCCGTGCGTGCGCTTGACGCGCTGCTCGACTACCAGGATTACCCGATTCCGGCCGCTCAACGCGGCGCGATGGGCCGTCGCACGCTGGGTATCGGCGTGATCAACTTCGCCTACTACCTGGCGAAGCACGGCGTCCGCTACTCAGACGGCAGCGCCAATAACCTGACCCATAAGACCTTCGAGGCGATTCAGTATTATCTGCTGAAGGCGTCGAACGAGCTGGCGAAAGAGCAAGGCGCCTGCCCGTGGTTCAACGAAACCACCTACGCGCAAGGCATCCTGCCGATCGACACCTATAAGAAAGACCTGGATGCGATCAGCAACGAGCCGCTGCATCTGGACTGGGACGGCCTGCGTGAGCAGATAAAAACCCACGGCCTGCGCAACTCCACGCTTTCTGCCCTGATGCCGTCTGAAACCTCTTCGCAGATTTCTAACGCCACCAACGGCATTGAGCCACCGCGCGGCCATATCAGCATTAAAGCGTCCAAGGATGGCATCCTGCGTCAGGTGGTGCCGGAGTATGAGCGCCTGAAAGAGAGCTATGAACTGCTGTGGGATATGCCAAATAACGACGGCTACCTGCAGCTGGTCGGCCTGATGCAGAAGTTTATCGACCAGGCTATCTCGTCGAATACCAACTACGATCCGTCGCGCTTTGCTAATGGCCGCGTACCGATGAAGCAGCTGCTGAAAGATCTGCTGACGGCCTACAAGTTCGGGGTGAAAACGCTCTACTACCAGAACACTCGTGACGGTGCGGAAGACGCGCAGGACGATCTGGCCCCTTCCGTTCAGGATGACGGCTGTGAAAGCGGCGCCTGCAAGATTTAATTAACAGCGGGGCAGGCTACTCTGTCCCCTTCTTCGCTCCACGGGTCGGTCTGACCGGCCCGCGTTTACTGGATTGACGCAAATGGCTTACACAACGTTCTCGCAGAATAAAAACAACCAGCTGGATGAACCGATGTTTTTCGGCCAGCCGGTTAACGTCGCGCGCTACGATCAGCAGAAGTATGACATTTTTGAAAAGCTGATCGAAAAGCAGCTCTCCTTCTTCTGGCGTCCGGAAGAAGTGGACGTCTCCCGCGATCGCATCGACTATCAGGGCCTGCCGGATCATGAAAAGCATATTTTCATCAGCAACCTGAAGTATCAGACGCTGCTCGACTCCATTCAGGGCCGCAGCCCGAATGTGGCGCTGCTGCCGCTGATCTCGATTCCCGAGCTGGAAACCTGGATTGAAACCTGGGCGTTTTCGGAAACGATCCACTCACGCTCCTATACCCATATTATCCGCAATATCGTTAACGATCCGGCCATCGTGTTTGACGATATCGTGACCAACGAGCAGATCCTTTCCCGCGCCAAAGATATCTCTGGCTACTACGACGATCTGATTGAGATGACCAACTACTGGCATCTGCTGGGTGAAGGCACGCATCAGGTTAACGGCAAGAGCCTGACCGTCAGCCTGCGCGCGCTGAAAAAACAGCTCTATATCTGCCTGATGAGCGTCAACGCGCTGGAAGCGATCCGCTTTTACGTCAGCTTCGCCTGCTCGTTCGCCTTTGCGGAACGCGAGCTGATGGAGGGCAATGCCAAAATCATCCGCCTGATCGCCCGCGACGAAGCGCTGCACCTGACCGGCACCCAGCACATGCTGAACCTGCTGCGCAGCGGCGAAGACGATCCGGAGATGGCTGAAATCGCCCGCGAATGCCGCCAGGAGTGCTATGACCTGTTCGTGCTGGCCGCTCAGCAGGAAAAAGAGTGGGCAGAATATCTGTTCCGCGACGGCTCTATGATTGGCCTGAATAAAGATATCCTGTGGCAGTACATTGAGTACATCACCAATATCCGCATGCAGGCTGTCGGCCTCGATCTGCCGTTCAAAACCCGCTCTAACCCGATCCCGTGGATCAATTCCTGGCTGGTGTCGGATAACGTGCAGGTTGCGCCGCAGGAAGTGGAGGTGAGCTCCTATCTGGTAGGCCAGATCGACTCCGAAGTAGGCGAAAACGACTTCGACGACTTCCAGCTGTAAAATGGCCGGATCGATCATTACGCTGCGTGCTTCCGGTACGCAGCTGCACTGTCAGGATGAGCATCGTTCACTGCTGGATGCGCTGGAGTTTCACCGCATTCCCGTCGAGTATCAGTGTCGCGAAGGCTACTGTGGCTCCTGCCGCACCCGGCTGCTGAAGGGCGAAGTCTGCTACGCCGCCCGGCCGCTGGCCTTTGTGCAGCAGGATGAGATTTTACCCTGCTGCTGCACGGCAAAAGGGGATATTGAAATCGAGATGTGAGGCCAGCGAAAACCTGCCGCTTCCGCTACCCATTCTGTCACCGGGGCGAAGATATCGCCCCGTTTCTCTCTCAGGCCTTCAGCGTTTCTTCCACCTCAACCCAGCCGTGCCCCGTGGTCACTTCCATTCCGTCGAGCCAGCGACGCAGCATATTCAGCGCCAGCATCGCCACCACGTCCTGACGGGTTTTCAGTCCGTGACGGCTCACGTTAAACTTGACCCGCTGCGCCCAGCACCCCGCGGGCGTAAAGAGCGCGAAAGACAGCCTCTCCTCCTCCATTCCCCCCACGACCAGCGCGATTTCCGTGCCGGAGGCGGCAGCCAGCTCTCCGCCGCGCTCTGCCAGCTGCGCCAGCGACTCAGGGCGCGTCGGCAGCACGTTTCCTTCACCCAGCCCGGCACCCGCAGACGCCAGCTGCCAGTGAACTAACCCGGCCGTAAACTGTTCGCTTACGGCAACGCTGAGACGTTGCGCCTTCAGCCGCCGCGCCAGCTGCGCAGGCAGCCCTTCAGTGCCTTCGAAGATAACGCTTTCGCCGGCGATTTCACGGACCTTCTGCCAGAAAACTTCCATCTCCGGCAGCCTTGAGGCAGGGCCGTTAAGCTTCAACTCAATAATGGGCATTGAGGCGCGATAGCCCATCACCACGCCTTCGGGCAGCGGCAGCGGTTCAATCGCCGAGGCGAGATCGCTTTCACCCCGCCCAAAGGTGGTCATCCGCAGGCAGACTGGAGGTTCGGGGAGTGAGAAACGGGCCTTCAGGCGCGGCAGGATCTGCTGTTCAACCATCACTTTATATTCGGACGGCACGCCCGGCGTGAAGAATAGCCAGCAGCGGTTCAGCTCCAGCGCAAAGCCGCAGGCCGTCCCCACCGGATTATCCAGCATCTCCGCACCGGCAGGCAGCTCCGCCTGCTTGCGGTTGCTCGCCGCCATTTCCCTGCCGCGACTGGCGAAAAAAGCGCTCATTTTGCTGAGCCACTCTTCATGCATGACCAGATCGACGCCAGCCGCTCTGGCCGCCGCCAGCGCGCTCAGATCGTCACTGGTCGGCCCCAGCCCGCCGTTCACGATCAGCACATCAGCCACCTTGCTGCGCTGAACCAGCACCTCAACCAGCTCATCGAGATTATCGCCAACCGTCTGCCTGCTGGACATCGGCAGGCCGTTCTGGAACAGAACCTCCGCCAGCCAGGCGGCGTTAGTGTCGACGATCTGACCGTGCAGCACTTCATCGCCTGTTGAGAGCATTTCCACTCTTATCATTCTTTTCTCCGGGTCTGCCTGTGTCCGTTAACTGTATGAAGCTACCCGGTTAAACACAACTCTCTTTTCTGTTTAACAACATATACCGGAGAGGAGTCACTCTGCGTCGCTGAAGCGCCCTTTCACGCCTGTTGCCGATCCGCCACCCATTCAGCCAGCCGTTTACGGGAAAGTTTTATACCGCCTTCGCCCAGCGCCGGCAGCGGATACCAGCGGACGGGACGCTGAAAGCCTGCCAGCCGGGGCTTCGCCCAGCCGGCAATGTCGCTGAGCGGTGCCGTTGTCGTCAGCAGCGCCACCGGCCGGTGGCCGTACTCCTCATCCTCCAGCGGCACAATAAACGCCTGCGATACCGCAGGATGCTGCAACAGGATCTGCTCAATCAGCTCAGGCTGAACGCCCTCACCCGCGGAGAAAAACAGGTTATCCGTACGGCCCGTTACCTGAAGCCCACCGTCGCGCCAGCGCCCCCTGTCGCGGGTAGCGAACCAGCCCTCTTCATCGGCCAGCGGCAGCAGCTCGCCGTTTCGCCAGTAGCCCAGCCCCAGCGCCGCCGATTTCAACCGGATTTCGTCCGCCGCCAGCGTAACCTGATGACCGGCCAGCGCGGTTCCTACACCGCCGCTGCCGTCGGCCCGCATCGCCGTCACGGTCGAGGCCGTTTCGGTCATGCCATAGCCGCACCAGCAGGCGATACCCCGTGCTTCCGCCAGCGTGGTTAGTGCGGCGGGTATTGCCGATCCTCCCAGCAGCACGCACTTAAGCCCCGCAGGAAGCGCAGGCTGCCGCAGCAGGCGCCAGAGCTGGGCAGGCACCAGCGAGGCGAAGGAGCAGTGCGCCAGCGCCTCGTGCAGCGGCCTGTCGCCGGAAAGGCCGAGGGTGGCGCCCGCGTAAAGCCAGCGCCAGAGAATGCCCTGCCCCGAAACGTGAAAAAGCGGCAGGGAGAGCAGCCAGGCGTCAGCAGCGGTAAAAGCGAGACGTTCACTCACCCCTTTCGCGCTGGCAAGATGCGCGCTGAAGGTGTGGGCAACCGCTTTAGGCAGCCCGCGAGACCCCGAGGTCAGGGTCAGGGTCGCAATGGATGCGCTATCCCAGCGATGCTGTAAATTGCCTGCGGAGGCTTTTACTGACGTGGGGTCGAAAGATCGGTCCATGGCGCAGGCTGCCATAGTCAACTCTGCTGGTCGATCGCCAGGCAATGGCTCCGCCGTCAGATCGAGCATGAAATCGATATTCAGTGAAGGCAGCAGTGTCCTTAGCTGCGCCTGAGGTAGCTGCGGATTGACCGGCAGCAGCCTTGCGCCACAGCGCAGCAGGGCCAGATAAGCCATCACGGCTGCCCGGCTGTTGGCTGTCCGCAGCATAACGCCGCATCCCCTCTGCAGACCCTGAGTTTTAAAGGCGGTCGCCAGCTGCTCCACCTGATATGCAAGCTGCGACCAGCTGAGTGCGGCATCGCCTTCAATAAGCGCACGCTCACCGGGCCTGCGCTGCGCCCAGTGCTGCCAGGGCCAGGTCTTTATGCCTTCCATGCAGAAGATCCCAGTAAATACAGAAGAGCATGTATCAACCGCAGGAGATTCAGCTGCGCCATACGATTTCCAGCGACTCTTCGGTACGAAGCGGCAAAGGAGAGCCCGGCCAGCGCCGTATCAGCTGCTGTTGCATTAATCCGAGCGTATCCAGGCCGGGCATGGCCGCCGGCGTCAGCCAGCGGGCGAGGCGCGCCAGCTGGGTCAGCCCGAGGCTCGACTCCAGGGACGAGCTGATGACGGCGCTCAGTCCTGCCTGATGCGCCTGGGTTATACGTTCGCGCACGGAGGAGAGGCTGCCTGTCAGCGATGGCTTGATAATGACCGCGCGAAGCTGGGGCGTGACGGCGAGGTGAAAGCCCGCTTCCCGGCTGCTCTCATCCCAGGCCAGCGCCAGGCCTGTTTCCGCCGCAAACTGGGATGAGATCGCCGGCGTACGGCAGGGCTCTTCAATAAAAGCGATGCGGGCGCGCTGTGCAGGGGCGATAAAACCGGCAAAGCGGCGCGCCTTTTCCTGGCTCCAGCTGCGGTTTGCGTCCAGTCTCAGCGTCAGCTGCGGCAGCGCTTCCAGCAGCAGATTCACCATCATCGCGTCGCGCACCGGTTCATAAAGCCCCACCTTCATCTTGGCCACGGGCGCAGGCTGTGCGCCAAGGCGGAGGAGGAGTTCATCGGGATCGCCGCTGCAAAGGGTGGCGCTGTGCCAGTCCGCCCCGCCCGGCAGTTCACCGGCAAGCTCAGCCCGCGCGCAGCTGAGGCCGAAAGCAACCGAAGGCAGCGCGCTCTCCGTATCATGCCCGCAGTTAACCCAGCGCCGCAGCCGCTCCGCTGCCTCCTGCTGTGCCGCATCAGGCGTTTCATGGCTGAAGCCCGGCAGCGGCGCAATCTCGCCCCACCCTTCTCGGCCCGCCTCACCGATCTTGACCAGCAGCCCTTCCCGGTATTTTATCCGGCTGTCCCGCAGTACCACGCCCGCCTCAAGCGGGATTCTGTAGCGGAAAAGTAAGGCGCGGCGCTTCATGGATTGCGCGTAAATTTGCGGAAGTCGGGCGGCCGTTTCTGGTTAAAGGCGTTCCGCCCTTCCTGCCCCTCTTCGGTCATATAAAAAAGCATGGTGGCGTTGCCCGCCAGCTCCTGTAGCCCGGCCTGACCGTCACAGTCAGCGTTCAGCGCCGCCTTCAGGCAGCGCAGCGCCATCGGGCTGTTTTCCAGTATCTCGCGGCACCAGCGTACCGTCTCCCTCTCCAGCTCCGCCAGCGGCACAACGGTATTCACCAGCCCCATATCGAGCGCCTGCTGAGCGCTGTACATCCGGCAGAGAAACCAGATCTCCCGCGCTTTTTTCTGCCCGACAATACGGGCCATATAGGCGGCGCCCCAGCCACCGTCAAAGGAGCCCACTTTTGGCCCCGTCTGGCCGAACTGCGCATTATCTGCGGCAATAGTCAGGTCGCACATCATATGTAAAACGTGGCCGCCGCCGACGGCATAGCCCGCCACCATGGCCACTACCGGCTTCGGGCAGGTCCGTATCTGCCGCTGAAAGTCGAGCACGTTAAGGTGATGCACGCCCGTCTCATCCCGGTAACCGCCATAGTCACCGCGAATTTTCTGATCGCCGCCAGCGCAGAACGCCTTATCACCTTCGCCGGTTAACACAATGACGCCGATTTTTTCATCGTGACGCGCATCGGCAAGCGCCAGCATCATCTCTTTGATGGTATGGGGGCGAAAAGCGTTGCGTACCTCCGGGCGGTTCAGGGTGATTTTCGCGATCCCTTCCGGCGATTTATGAAACCGGATATCGCTGAAACCCATGCCGCTCTCCCGCCATTCGACCGGAGCAGAAAGCTTTTCTTCATCGGGGTAAATCATGGGGAGTCCTTACACTGAGTTAAAATTTGCCTGAGCTGGGCAGCAAACGCCTGCGGATTAGCCCGGTGGGCATTGTGACCTGCGGAGGGAATGCTGTGGCAGGGCAGCGCTGCCCGCTGCGCCAGATGCAGGAATTTAGCGTCCCGTTCGCCGCAAATGGCGTGAACGGGCAGGCGGAGCTGCCTGAGTTCAGCAGTAAGATCTGGCTGACGGGCAAGCGACGTCGCCAGCAGCATTGCCGCCAGCGCGTCAGGGTGATTTTGCCGCCGGAGCGCGATCGTTTCCTGCCGTTCATTCTCGTTAAGATCGTTAAATACCGGCTGGCGATACCACAGATCCAGCGTCTTTAGCAGCGGCTGCTGACGGAAAAGGCGCGCCCAGCGGGCATCACTTTCGCCTCTTTCCCGCCGTTCGTTTTCACAGCTGAGTCCGGGATGCGCGCCCTCGACAATCACTCCGCTCAGCCCCTCACTGTCAGGCTGGCAGGCATGACTGAGCGCTATCCGTCCGCCCAGCGAATAGCCAATCAGCCAGTAACGCTGGATCTGATAGCCGTGCAGCGTGCGGGCGATCGTTCCGGAAAGCGCCTCAAACCCCTCAACGCGGCTGGCGCTGGAACCGCCATGTCCCGGAAGATCCAGGCTCAGCTGAGGCCACTCGCTAAAATGGGGCTGGATCGCCCGCCACTCATCACCGTTGCCCAGAAAGCCGTGCAGCCAGACCAGCACCGGCCTGCTGCTGTCCTGGCCACGCTGCCAGCGCGCGTGAAGCCTCACTGTTTACCTGCCTGAGCCAGAAAGCGGGCTCCGTCGTCGTCCGCAACGCGCAGTTCAATCAGCGTCGCTGGTCCCTGCCAGCCCCGCTCAACGGCCACGCAAAGATCGTCCCAGCTTTCCGGACAGGCGTAGCGAAGCCCGAACATACTGGCCGCGCTGGCGAAATGGATATGCTGCGGCATGGCAAAGAAGCGCTCCCGCGCCTCTTCGGGCGTGGGCAGCAGGGAGAAAATCTGGCCGCCGTTATTGTTGATAACGATCGCTATTACCGGTGCGCTGACCTGCCTCAGCAGCGCCAGGCTGTTGAGATCGTACAGTGCCGAAATATCGCCCAGAATCAGCAGCAGCGGCTGTCCACTTCCGCGCTGAACGCCCGCCGCCGTGGCGATAAGCCCGTCAATGCCGCTGGCGCCGCGGCTGGCATAGACCGGATACCCTGCCGGCAGCTGGCAGAGCGCATCCACCAGCCGCACCGTCAGGCTGTTGCCCAGGAAAAGCGCGCCGCCTGCGGGGAGAAACGCCGACAGCCGCTGCGCCAGCAGCGCCTCGCCGAAAGGGGGCGGGTTCATCATCGACTCTTCACGCGTTTCAGCCGCAAAGCGGATAATTTGCGATCGCCACGGCACGCATTCACCGGCAGGATGCGCCGCCAGCCAGCGGGAAATATCGGCCTGAATGCGACAGCTCCGGTGATGGGCAGGATCCCGCCGGCCCGGCATCGCCTCAATCAGCCACCAGGTTTCAGGATGGTGGTTCGTCAGCCAGTGGTTAAGCTGTTTACCGGTCAAATGGCTGCCAAACTGCACCACCATCTCCGCCTGCGACAGCGCCTGCCGTGCCTGCGGCTTTCTCAGCCAGATTTCCGCACAGGGGAGCGGCTGCCCGGTGTGTGACTGCACGTCTGCCAGCAGCGGCCAGCCGAGTGCGTCAGCCCACGCCGCGATCGCCCTTCCCTCTTCGGGCGTCACCTTGCCCACCACGATCACCCCGTGTTTCAGCCGCAGTCCCGTCCACGCCTCACGAACGCTTACTGCCGCACCTGCCTCGTACTGAAGCCAGGGCTGCGTCTCCTGCCACCAGCTTCCCAGTTCCTCCTGCCAGCTTTGGTAAGCGTCGGGATCGCCTCCGTAGAGCGGTTCAGCGAAGGGGCAGTTGAGATGAACCGCGCCGAAAGGATGCTGGCCCAGCAGCGCGTCAACGGCGGTAACCAGCCAGCGGGCGGAAATCGCCGGTGAGGGTCGGGGAAGGTTAAGGGCGGCCGCATGTCCGGCAAAGATGCCCGGCTGCTCAATGGCCTGGCTGGCGCCGCAGTCGATCAGTTCCGGGGGGCGATCCGCACTGAGCATAATCAGCCGCTCGCCGGTCAGCTTCGCTTCAATCACCGCAGGATAGAGATTTGCCACTGCCGTGCCGGAGGTGACGATCACCGCGACCGGCTGGCGGGTCGCTTTAGCCAGCCCGAGCGCCAGATGGCCGAGTCCGCGTTCATCAAAATGGGTGTGGCAAACCAGCCGGGGATGCGCCGCGGCCGCCAGCGTTAAGGGCGCTGAGCGCGAGCCGGGCGCAATGCAGAGATGACGGACGCCGTGTCGGGTCAAAGCTTCAAGGATGACGCCGGCCCAGCGGCGGTTAAAGGTGCTGCGTGACATAACCCATTCCAGATCGAAAGCGCGGCCTTCAAGTATATGAGCGCCGCCGCCAGGGCATTTTGATTTGAGGCAGGGTTACTGTGCGAAATGCATTCCCAGCAGCGAGCCCAGGCCAGCCGCTTTTTGATCTAATTCACGCCACTCTTCGCTCGCCTGTGAACCAGCCACAATGCCCGCTCCGGCGTAAAGACGGACGCGATCGCCGGTCACCTGCGCCGAGCGTAAAGCCACCGCAAATTCGCTCTCAGCTAAAGAGAGATACCCCACCGAACCGGCATACCAGCCGCGCTGAAAAGGCTCATGCTCCTGGAGAAATCGCCTGGCGGGCTGGCGGGGCAGCCCGGCCACTGCCGCGGTTGGCTGGAGCTGCGCGAGGCAGGCAGCATCATCCAGAACCCGCAGCGCGCAGTGAATTTTCCGCCTCAGGTGCTGCACGTTGCGTAACCGCACAACTTCAACAGGCGCTACATGGATCTGCCCGGCGATGGGCTGTAGCCGCTGACGGATGTCCGCCACCACCATAAGATTTTCCCGCTGATTTTTTTCATCCGCTAACAGCTTTTGCGCCAGATGATATGCCAGACCATCGTCAGCTGAACCGGCACAGGTTCCGGCCAGCGCCTCGCTTTGCATCTGCTGATGCTGACGAAGGTAAAGCCGTTCGGGACTCGAACCGACAAAGGCGTCCTGGGGCCCTGAGGCCAGCATAAAATGGTAGCAGTGAGGGTTAATCGCGCGGCTCGCCGCCAGCAACGCCGCAGGCGAAACCGCAGAAGAGAAATGCAGATCGGTCGCGCGCGCCAGCACCACTTTGTCGAGAGCGCCACCGGTTATCGCCGCCAGCGCCCTTGTCACCAGATGCGTCCAGTCCGCCTGCCCCGGCGTATGAATCATATGGTCCGTCGGCGGCGGCAGCATCTCCTGTGGCCGGGCAGGAACCAGTCCATCGATAAACTCAATCGCCCGCCGGGCATCTTTCGCAAGATCCCCCTGAATAAAGACCGTCACGTGTCCGCCCTGCCAGAGTAGACGCGGCATAAAGAAGAGGCTTTCCGCTCCGAAGGCGTTAGCGCCAACCAGTTTCCAGCCGGGCGGCAGCGTCTGGAGCCGCTGCGCGGCCTGCGCCGGTGAATCCGCCTTATTCAGCGCGCCACAGGCCGCCAGGCTTTCGTTCCCTTCACGGGACTGCCAGAAAAATTTCGGCCAGTGCGGCTGCGACGCCAGCCAGGCCAGACTGTCCCTCTCAGCCGAAGCGTCGGCGGTAAAGTGGGCATATCCTGACCGGCATCCGGTCACCTGAGAGAGCTGCTGGCGCAGCGTTTGAAGCGCAGTGAAAAGCGGCAAAACAGCGTGTCCATTCAGCGGAAAGGAGGGCTATTTTAGCGTGCCTTCAGGAGGCAGATATTGATCCAGACCCGCCGGGTCTTGCAGGCCCGTTCAGGTGAAAGAACAAAAAAAGGGCGCCCCTGAGGACGCCCCTTGTATCTGGTCCGATCGTGCCGTTAGCGACGCGCCAGCAGCAGCCCTACTACCAGGCCAAGCGCGGCGCCAACGCCGACGCCCTGCCAGGGCTTATCGTGTACGTACTCATCGGCGCGGTTAGCAACCTGCTTCGCGCGATAGTAGTAAGTATCAGAAGCGTTGCTGACGCGGGACTTTACCTCATTCAGCGACTGTTCCGCCTGAGCTTTCAGCTCCATATATTTCTTGTCGGCCGGATCGCCGGAAGATTTCAGAACATCTTCCAGAGTTTTAGTCAGCAGCGCCAGATCGTCATCCAGGCGTGATTCTTGTGGGTCAGTTGTCATCGTAGCCATAACATCTCCTTGTGGAATAAACTTCTTCACTAACTGTAGACCTTTTCCAGCGTCCTGCCGTTAAATCACACCAGGAATTGGCTGATAAAGTAAAAACTTAGCGATGATAAGGCAGGCAGAGCTGTAGCCCACCGCCTTTTTCTGTTCAGGCATCTCGCTCTTACCCAGGTAAATAAACCCGCTAATGGCGGTCGCCGCCAGAAGGGAGAAGGCCTGTCCACACCGATACCGATGACGCCCCATTTACCCTGCCTATACGGAAATTCTGCTAAAGCAGCCAGTAGTGAAACAATCTCATTTAGAAGAGGCCGAAAAGCGGCCCATGTGGAGGAATTCACTGCTTTTCCTGGATATTTCTGATAAGTTTCCGGAGACTGAATTTAACAAAGCAGCAACTGTCGTAATCACTGTGAGCTATCTCACAATTCGGGTAAAGCGGGGCCGCGCGCCGCAGGATCAAGCGTCGCAGCCTGGTGCACATATGCACAACAGACTCTACAAACTCCGTTCAGCAAAGGAAATGGCTTCTGGCATGAATCGAAGAATGTTTATGAAAGCGTCAATGGCGTTCGCTACCCTCAGCGGAATGTCCGGTTTATCCACCTTATTTGCTCAGGCTGCCTGGGCTGATACCGATATTGCCGACGGCACCGCGAAGCGATTTGATTTCGACGTGCTGAAGAAAATGGCGGCCGGCATGGCGAAACAGCCCTACGGCGGCGCACCGGCCCCGCTGCCTGAAACGCTGGCGACCATGACGCCGCAGGCCTACAACGAAATTCAGTATGACGCGAGCCACTCGCTGTGGAATGACATTCCTGACCGCGAGCTGGACGTTCAGTTCTTCCACGTCGGGATGGGGTTTAAGCGTCGTCTGCGCATGTTCTCCGTGGATGACGACGGCCAGGCGCGTGAAATTCATTTCCGCCCAGAGCTGTTCAATTACCACGATGCCAACGTCGATACCCGCCAGCTCGAAGGCAAGACCGACCTGGGCTTTGCCGGTTTCCGCGCTTTTAAAAAGCCGGAGCTTGCCCGCAGGGATATCGTTTCCTTCCTGGGGGCCAGCTACTTCCGCGCGGTCGATGATACCTACCAGTACGGTCTCTCGGCGCGTGGCGTGGCCGTCAATACTTTCGGCAGTGAACCGGAAGAGTTCCCGGACTTTACCGCCTTCTGGTTTGAAACGCCGGAAGCGGGCGACACCACCTTCACCGTTTACACCCTGCTTGATGGCCCAAGCTGTACCGGCGCGTTTAAGTTCATCATCCACTGCGAAGAGAAGCGCGTGGTGATGGAGGTGGAAAACCACCTTTATGCCCGTAAAGATATTAGTCAGCTCGGCATCGCACCGATGACCACTATGTTCAGCTGCGGCAATAACGAGCGCCGCATGTGTGACACTATCCACCCGCAGATTCACGACTCCGATCGCCTGGCGATGTGGGCCGGATCGGGCGAATGGATCTGTCGTCCGCTAAACAATCCCCAGCGTCTGACCTTTAACAGCTATGAGGATGAGAACCCGCGCGGTTTCGGCATGCTGCAGCTGAATCATAACTTCCAGGACTATCAGGATGTTATCGGCTGGTATGACAAACGCCCCAGCCTGTGGGTTGAGCCTGTGGGTAAATGGGGCAAAGGCACTATCGATCTGATGGAGATCCCCACCACCGGTGAAACGCTGGATAATATTGTCTGCTTCTGGCATCCCTCAGAGGCGATCAAGGCGGGCAGCGAGCACAGCTTCAGCTATAAGCTTTACTGGAGCGGCCTGCCCCCGGTGCGCAGCGACCTTGCCCGCGTCAGCGCGACCCGGACCGGTATGGGCGGCTTCCCGGAAGGCTGGGCGCCAGGCGAACACTACCCTAAAGTCTGGGCGCGTCGTTTTGCGGTGGACTTTGTTGGCGGGGATCTGAAGGCCGCGGCGGAAAAAGGCATCGAGCCGGTAATCACCACCTCGTCAGGTACGCTTAAGCAGGTTGAGATCCTCTATATCGAACCGATCAAAGGCTACCGCATTCTCTTTGACTGGTATCCGACCAGCGAGGCTGCTGACCCGGTTGAGCTGCGTCTGTTCCTGCGTACCAAAGAGGAGACGCTGAGTGAGACCTGGCTTTATCAGTATATGCCGCCGCCAGCGGATAAACGTCACTACGTCGACGACCGCCAGATGACGGCGGGTTGATTGCCAGCAAAAGGGCCGCTTAGCGGCCCTTTTTAACGCGATATTATCCTGCCAGGACCGGCGGCCAGGTAGTAATAATTTCCACCACGCCGTTAATACCGAACTGTACTCCCATACAAACCAGCAGGAACCCCATCAGCCGGGAGATAGCATCTATTCCCCCCTTCCCCAGCATCCGCATCACGCCACCCGCGCTGCGCAGGCAGATCCATAAAAGTAAACTCACTAACAGGAAGATTATGGGCGGCGCCACGGCGATCACCCAGGGCTGATAATCGATGCCATGACGTATCGTGGAGGCCGAACTGATGACCATAGCGATGGTGCCTGGCCCGGCGGTGCTCGGCATCGCCAGCGGCACAAAAGCAATACTGGTTTCCGGTTCACGCACCACCTGATCCGTTTTACTTTGCAACTCAGGCGTGGTGGCCCCTTTCGGCGGCGGAAACAGCATACGAAAGCCGATAAAGGCAACGATCAGTCCTCCCGTAATACGCAGACCGGGAATTGAAATACCGAAGGTATTCATTACTAACTGTCCGGCATACCAGGCCACCATCAGGATAATAAAGACGTAAACAGAAGCCATTGTCGCCTCCCGGTTACGCGCTTTTTTACTCAGATGGCCGCCCAGCGCCAGAAACAGCACCACGGTAGTCAGCGGATTCGCCAGCGGGAGAAGGACGGCCAGTCCCAGCCCTATCGCTTTTATCAACTCTTCCATCAAGCCATCCTCATTTTGCACATCACGGAAACAATTTCGCTGTAAGCCTTATTCATTCGCTTTTTCAGGCTGAAGATCCTGAGCCGCTTCGGCTTCGAAAATGAGTGAATTGCTCTTATTATTCAAGTTTTTTAACACCGAATGCAGTTCACGAAGCACCTGATCCAACCGCTGTAAATCTCCCAGCATACGTGTGTGCGCAGGCGATCCTGGCTGCACGCCTTTCAGGCTGCGGCTTAGTTCACGAAGTGTCTGCTGCATCTCTTTTGGCAGGGCTTTCATCGCAGGCGTGTCGGCAAGCTGATTAATATTGTGGAGTGAAAGCTGTAGTTCCTGAAGCGTGCGCCGGCTTTCTTTCAGCGTGCCGGTGGCCTCAGTCAGCAAAGGCGTCAGCGGCAATCCATTTATTTTATCCAGGGCTGACATCAGTTTTTGCTGAATTTCACTGAGCCCGCTGTTCATGGTGGGGATAATTTCATAGCCAGCCACCTGGACCGGCTCAGACAAGGCGAGCGCGTTTTCATAGAAGTTAAGATCGACATACAGCGAGCCAGAAATGAGGTTACCCGTTTTTAGCGTGGCGCGCAGACCTCGTTTAATGCCTTCCCGCAGCCGCTGCTGGATATCAAACTCCCCGCCAAATCCGTTAATAAAACGATCGGCTTCGATGCGTACCAGAACAGGTACGCGGAAATGCGTGTGGAGATCATCGGTGACTCCCGGTAAAAAGAAGGGCACCTGCGCTACCGTACCAAGCCGGATTCCCCTGAACTCAACCGGCGCGCCCGCCTGCAGGCCCCGTACAGAACTGCTAAAAAAGAGCAGGTAATCAAGGTGTCTGGAAAAGAGAGAGTCCTGAATAGTCCGTCGATCCTCAAACAGGCGGTAATGCGCTTTGTTCTCAGCTGCTTTACCCGGAGTCCGGCCGGAGGGAATGTCGAAGCTCACGCCGCCGCTAAACAGGGTGGTCAGCGAGCCTATCTGCACCCGCAGGCCCGCCGCAGACATCTCCACCGCAATCCCACTCTCCTTCCAGAAGCGCACATTGGCGGTGACCAGACGATCGTAGGGCCAGGCGATAAAGAGCTGATAGATCATCTCCTGCCTGTCGGTGTCTAACCGACTGGTTTCCACTGTCCCCACCCGGTATCCCCTGAACAGCACTGGATCGCCCGGATTCAGCTGCCCGGCCTTATCGCCGCCCAGCGTAATGCGCAGGCCTTTCGCATTCGCTGCTGCCAGCGGAGGCGACGTTAATAAAGTATATTGCTTTGGCAACGCGCCTTTGGTGCCTGGCTGCAGCTCAATATAGGCACCAGAAAGGACCGTCCCCAGGCCGCTAACGCCCGCCCGCCCCACCTGTGGCTTTACCACCCAGAATACCGTATCGCCATAGAGCAGTTTTTTCATCCCGCTGTGCAGGCGGGCTGTGATTTTTACCTGGCGCATATCGTCGGTCAGCGTGGCGCTCTCTACCTGACCGATTTCTACGCTCCTGCTCTTTATGGTCGTTTTGCCCGCCTGAATGCCCTCCGCGTTTTCGGCAATCAGGGTGACAACTGGTCCCAACCGGCTGTAATGGTAAAATAAAATCCCGCCTCCGATGAATAAAGTCGCAACCGGAATAATCCATACGGATGACCAGCGTTTAACTCCGCCGTCTGTTGCATTGCCCTGCGTCGTTTCCGTCAAGGCGTGACTCCTGAAAGCGTTGATTGAACAAGCCTTACCGCAGGCGGCCAGATTGCGTAAATTATCATTAAAAAAATAATAAGCGTGCTAATCCTGCGATGCGTCAGAACGTTATAAGTGTTGAAGGGACAGCATGAACACGCCTTTATTAACTATTGATTCTGTCACCGGACCGGACAGCTCATGCCTGATTTTTTAGTATAGTGGCTCTTTTAGAAAAAAAGTAACCTGCCCACGCCACTTTTCATTTAGCGCCAGCTATTAATCTGGTTTTATAAAGGCGTGGCATTCCCCTGAAGATCAAAGGAGAGAGTTAAAACGTCCATGCTATTATTAAATCAAAGCAAGTTTATCAACATAGCTAATTATGCTGCGAGAAAATAAAAAGAACCACATAAACTCTCACTAAAAGTTGAAGGAACCCGCCAAAATATTAAAAACCCCATTAATCACGGTGCCGCCATCATTAAAAAAAAATTAAATTGCTGCTAGCGCAAGCTACGTCTATATTTTTATAACAACTCCGTCACTTCATTCGAGGTGGGTATGTTTCTGAACTACTTTGCGCTGGGCGTTCTGGTACTCGTCTTACTGATTATTTTCTACGGCGTAATCATTATTCATGATATTCCTTACCTTATTGCAAAATCCCGTAACCATCCTCATGCAGATGCCATTCATGTGGCGGGCTGGGTCAGCCTGTTCACCCTGCATGTCATCTGGCCATTTTTATGGATTTGGGCGACGCTTTACCGCGAGGAGCAAGGCTGGGGCATGCGCGATCGGAATGACTCAATGCATGAGCTGGAACTGCGCATAGCCCGGCTGGAGAAGAAACAGCGCGATCTTAATACGCCACCTGTGGAGTAATATTATGGATCTGCTCATCATTCTCACCTACGTCGCCCTTGCATGGTCCATCTTCAAAATCTTTAAAATCCCGGTAAACAAATGGACGGTGCCGACAGCCGCATTAGGCGGCGTTGTTCTGGTCGGCATGCTGATTCTGCTGATGAATTACAACCATCCCTATACTTCCCTGGCGCAAAAAGCGGTGATCTCAATTCCAATCACGCCCCAGATTACCGGGGTGGTCAGTAAAGTTACGGATAAACAGAATGTTCGCATCCAGAAAGGAGAAATGCTCTTTGAGCTGGATAAAACCCGCTTTCAGACCCGTGTTGACCGGCTTGAGGCCGACCTGATGACGGCCGTCCACGGCTTTAAGGCTTTAGAAGGCCAGCTGGATGAAGCGATAGCCCAGACTTCGTATGTCACTGCTGAACGCGATCGCTTGTATAAAGATTATCAGCGCTATCTGACCGGTAGCAGGGCGAAGGTCAACCCTTTCTCGCAGCGAGATATAGACAACTCCCGGTATAACTTTCTCGCGCAGGATGCGCTGGTCAAAAGCTCTCTGGCTGAGCAGGCCCAAATTAAAAGTCAGTTAGAGAGCGTGGTCAATGGAGAACAGTCGAGCATTGTGAGCCTCAGAGCCCAACTGGCTGAGGCGCAGTATAATCTTGAACAGACGGTCGTACGCGCACCCAGTAATGGGTATGTGACTCAGGTGCTTATCCGCCCCGGCACTTACGCAGCGGCACTGCCGCTGAGGCCAGTGATGATTTTTATCCCGGAGCAAAAACGGCAAATTATCGCTCAGTTTCGCCAGAACTCACTGCTGCGCCTGGAAGCGGATGATGAGGCCGAGGCCGTTTTTAATGCCTTACCCGGGCAGGTCTTCAGAGGAAAACTGCTGAGAATTCTTCCTGTGGTGCCGGGAGGCAGCTATCAGGCGCAGGGCACCTTACAGTCGCTGTCGCTCGTCCCTGGCAGCGATGGCGTACTGGCGGTCATCGAGCTGGAGAGCAATGCGGATATTGACGCCCTGCCGGATGGCATTTTCGCCCAGGTCGCCGTCTATTCCGATCATTTCTCCCATGTTTCGGTTATGCGTAAAGTATTGTTGCGAATGACCAGCTGGATGCATTATCTCTATCTGGATCATTAATCTAAAACGCTCACTGGCGCACCGTCAGGCTTTACTGTTAATTTTCACTTCCGCTGAATTATTCCCGCAAGCATCAGCCTGGCGGCGGAACTGAATGTCGGTGTTTTATGGATTATTTATTTTTATTACAGCGATACCAGATTAACCTGTTCGGTTAGATGCCGGTGATGTTTTTGTTTATCACCAAAACAACACCCTGCTATTTATTACTAATAATATGATTAACCTGAAACATGTCACATACTCACCACTTAAATTTAGCTTTCCCGTTCACCCCCCTGATTTCCCACTATAAAAATTAGACAAGAATGCCGCAGCAAACTATAAATTCAGTGATGTAGACTCATTAATTTTCGCTGTTTCATACAAAGGAAATTTCGATGAAAAAGATCATTTTAGGTTTTCTCGCCTCTACCCTGACGTTCAGCGCATTTGCCGCTGAAATGATGCAGAAAAGTGAATTCGAAAAAGTTCAGGATCAGTATGAAAAGGTAGGGAATATTTCCACGTCCGGCGAAACCAGTGCGGCTGAAGCCAAAGCGGAGCTGGCAAAACTGGCAGAGGCTAAAGGCGGCGATATTTTTGTGCTGACCTCAGGTCAGACCGATAATAAAATGCATGGTACCGCCGACGTCTATAAGAAAAAGTAAGCGATACAGCTAAGGTGCCGGCGACTCTGCCGGCCCTGATTAAAATCCCCCAGATCAATACCCTGTCAGGCTGCAGGCACCGCTCGCTGTCATTATGATAACGCAGTGTCAAAAGCACAGCGTTTTATCCTTGTCAAAAACACCCTCCTCGCCTTAATCTTCATAGCTATCAGTAAGTTAGTTTTGGCATGTAAATTGCTTTTCTTATCCACATACCCGAACTCACTTCGCAGGAAAATCACTATGAGCAACGTATCTTCCAACCCTGTCGCTGAAGCCGCCTGTTCCGCGCTTCGCTGGGCGGCTTTCGGCGGCAGACATCGTGGTCTACCTTTTACCTATCGGCAGCTTACCGACGAGCGGTGGCATTTTGAAACGGAATATGACGGTAACAGAGCCTGGGTTGATCTTGAACTCCCCGTTACGCCTCTGTCACTGCTGATCGCCGGTGCCGTGCTGATTCAACAATTAAACTGCTCTATGGGGTGAAAAATGGATCATCTTGCCGAAGTCTCCGCTCGCGTCAGCGAAGAGATCGCAAACAACAGCATCCGGGATATGAATATCCTGCTGTGCGAGCTGAGTGAAGACACCCAGCTCTCACGGGAAGATCGCTATAGTCAGCAGCAGCGACTGAGGGTCGCCGTCTCCAGGCATAGCACGGAGAAGGCGCAGCTCGCAGAACAGCGCCGTCAGTGGCTGACCCAGGGCGGAATTATCACCTGAGTTTCCGGCCAGCAGCAGGAAGAGGCTCCTTTGCCGGCAGGGTTTACTTTTCCATATCGATGTGTGGAATATTATCTTCCAGGTAAACGTCACTGACCGTTTTAAAGCCAAAGCTGCCATAAAACTGCTCAAGGTGCGCCTGCGCGGAGAGCCTGACTTTATGTTGCGGCCAGTGCCCGGCACAGCAGGCGAGCGCCTGTTCCATCAGCCGGTTGCCCAGCCGCAATCCGCGGGCCTGGCTGGCAACAATCACCCGGCCAATTTTCACCGGCTTACTGGACTCTGCGGGTGCAAGCAGGCGGGCACAGGCCACCAACTGGTCGTTGTACATCCCCAGCAGATGGCGATTCTCTCCGGCCAGATCGGCCCCATCAATATCCTGATAGGGGCAGTTTTGCTCAACGATAAACACCGCGTTGCGCAGTGCCAGCAGTTGATAAAGCTGCGCGGCGCTCAGCTGACTGTGATGCCGGTCTTGCCAGTTTATTTCCATTATGTTCTTCCGGTGAAAACAATAACTTATCTTGTCAGAGTTATTATCCTTCGTCACCATTCCTGTATCATAGCCGTCACTGATTCAGTGATGAACGAGGATTTTCATGGTGCATCTGGTCAACAACACAGAATATTTTGATAAAACATTTAGCCATCTGGAGATGTCATCGTTTCGTTTAAAAGGGGCTGAATTTGAAGATTGCGAATTTAATCGCTGTAATTTTACCTCCGCTCAGCTCACCTGCTGCAAATTCATCAACTGTACTTTCAGGCACTGCAATCTGAGCGTGATGGAAATCTCCGGATCGCGTTTCCATCAGGTCAGCTTCGATGAGTGCAAACTGAGCGGCACGGACTGGACGCGAGCTTACTGGCCAGCATTCACTCCCGATCCCGAACTCTGCTTCAGTAAATGCATTCTGACTAATGCTACCTTTTTTGGTCTGACGCTACAGGGCACAACGCTGACTGAGTGCAGATTGCATGATGTTGACTTCAGGGAATGTAACCTGGCTAGTGCTGAAATAACCCAATGCGATCTGTCCGGCAGCCTGTTTAACCATACTAATCTTCAGGCAGCAGACTTAACCGATTCATGGAACTTTACCATCAACGTGCTGAACAATTCAGTGGCACGCGCAAAATTCTCCCGCCAGGAAGCGCTAAGCCTGCTGGAAGGTCTGGATATTGAACTGGTGGATTGATTAAGCGTTCGGGCATCTCTTCTGGCCTGAAAATTCTTGCCGCCCGAAAGAATAGTTTCTTCATCGGGGCGTTTTCAATGGCATCCGGCAAGTTAACATCCCGCTCCCTGAGTCTGACTTATCCCCTTCTTAAAGCAAAAAAAACGGGCTTCCAGAGGAAGCCCGTTTTATGGTCAGCGCGGCGCATTACATCAGTGGCTGCGCCATCTGCACCAGCGAGATCAGCGGCTGAGGATAGATACCCAGCAGCAGCACCAGGATAGCGGAGATCAGTACCACCACACCGCCTGCGGTGAAGGCCCAGTTAGCCTGGGTATCACGCTGTAACAGCTCGGGCGGGTTGAGGTAGAGACTGACGGTAACGCGCAGATAGTAGTAGAGGCCAATCGCACTCCCCACCACCACGGCACCGGTCAGCCACCACAGCTGCGCACCCACACCTACCGCAATCACATAGAACTTACCGATAAAGCCCAGCGTCATCGGGATACCGGCCAGCGAGAGCATCATCACCGTCATCACCGCAGAGAGGATCGGACGGTGCCAGAACAGCCCACGATAGGAGTAGAGCGAGTCTGCGTCCGGCCCACGGTATGGGCTGGACATCAGGCTCACGACGCCGAACGCGCCCAGGCTGCTGAACAGATAGCCGGCCAGATAAACGCCCACGGTCTCCAGCGACAGCTGATGGGTCTGGATGGCAATCAGCGCGACCAGCAGGTAGCCGAGATGAGCAATAGAGGAATAACCCAGCAGGCGCTTGATATTGCTCTGCGTGATCGCCATCAGGTTGCCGAACAGAATAGACGCCACTGCGATGATCGCCAGCACCAGCCTGACTGCTTCGCTGTCCGCAAGCGGTGCGTAGAGGAACAGTCGCATCACCACGCCGAAGATAGCGATCTTGCTGGCGGTGGCCAGGAAGGTCGATACCGGTGCAGGCGCGCCCTGATAAACGTCCGGCGTCCAGAGGTGGAAAGGCACCAGCGAAAGCTTGAAGCCAAGGCCGACTATCATCATACCCAGGCCTGCGAGCAGCAGCGGCTGACTCAGCAGGCTGTCATTCAGGCTTTTCCCTAACGCCAGGAAGCTCAGATTGCCAGAGTCGGCATAAATCAGCGCCATACCGAACAGCAGGAACGAGGAGGCCACCGCAGACATAATGGTGTACTTGATACTGGCTTCCAGCGAACGTTTCTGCTGGAAGGCATAGCCCACCAGCCCAAACAGCGGCAGGGAAATCAGCTCAATACCGATAAACAGCGAGGCAAGATGGTTGGCGCTCGCCAGCACGATCCCGCCCAGCGCCGCAATCAGCACCAGCAGATAGAACTCTTCGCGGTTATCGGGATAGGTTGCCAGCCACGGGTAGGCGAAGGTACAGGTTGCCAGGCTGGCCAGAATCACCAGCCCGGTGTAGAACATGGAGTACCCATCCACGCGCAGCAGCGGCGTGACGTCCATCGCGCCCGCCTGCCCTACAAACCAGAGGGAGAAGAGCGCGATGTTCAGTCCAATTACCGCCAGCGTGGCGTTGACGAAGTGATTGCGTCGCCACGCAATGGACAGCATCACAACTACCACCGTCAATCCGACGATCAGCAGCGGCAGAAGCGCGATCAATTGTTGAGGAGTTATTGTCATGGCGAATTACGGCCTTGTAGTTGAAATTGAAGCGGTATACCACTGCTGAATGTTGCTCATCGCAGCATGGGAAGTATCCAGAATCGGCTGCGGATAAATCCCCAGCAGAACCAGCAGCACAACCAGCACCATGATCATCAGGAACTCACGCGGCGACATGCCACGCAGCGGCGTTTCTGATTTCGGCGTGCCGTAATAAGCACGCTGCATCATGATCAGCGAGTAAACCGAGGCGAATACCAGACCGAAGGTAGCGATCACGATAATCACCGGCACGCTCTGGAAGCTGCCGGTCAGGATCATGAACTCACCAACGAAGTTACCCGTACCCGGCATCCCGAGGTTGGCGACGGCAAAGAAGAGCGACAGACCCGGCAGCCACTTGATGCGCGACCAGAGGCCACCCATCTGACGCATATCACGGGTATGCAGACGCTCATACAGCTGACCACAGAGAATAAACAGCGCCGCTGCTGAAAGCCCGTGGGCAATCATCTGTACTACCGCGCCCTGGAACGCCAGCTGGCTGCCGGTGTAGATAGCAATCAGCACAAAACCCATATGTGAAATAGAGGTGTAGGCGATCAGACGTTTGATGTCGTACTGCGAGAAGGCCATCCACGCGCCGTAGAAGATACCGATGATACCTAACCACATTGCGATGGGCGCAAACTCCGCCGACGCGTTGGGGAACAGCGGCAGCGCAAAGCGCAGCAGACCGTAAGCCGCCGTTTTCAGCAGGATCCCCGCGAGGTCAACAGAACCTGCGGTAGGCGCCTGACTGTGAGCGTCCGGCAGCCAGCCATGCAGAGGGACAACCGGCATTTTCACCGCAAAGGCGATAAAGAAGCCGAGCATCAGCAGGTATTCCACCGTGTGCGACATTGGCGTATTCAGCAGATCTTCATAGTTGAAGGTCCACACGCCGGTGGCGTTGTAATGCACAAACACCAGCGCCAGAATCGCAATCAGCATCACCAGGCCGCTCGCCTGGGTGTAGATAAAGAATTTGGTGGCGGCGGAAATACGCGTTTTGCCATCCGATGCCTTATGGCCCCACAGGGCGATCAGGAAGTACATCGGAACCAGCATCATCTCCCAGAAGAAGAAGAACAGGAACAGGTCAATGGCCAGGAACACGCCGATGACGCCGCCCAGGATCCAGAGCAGGTTCAGATGGAAAAAGCCCTGCCACTTCTCGATTTCATTCCACGAGCAGAGAATGGCCATCACGCCAAGCAGGCCGGTCAGCACAATCATCAGCAGCGAAAGACCGTCCAGCGCCAGGTGCACGTTGATGCCAAAGCGCGGGATCCACTCAAGCAGGAATTCCGATTGCCACTGCGGCAGGCCAGCGGCCTGAGTCAGTGAATAACCTCCCTGCAACCAGAGCTGCAGCGAGAGAGCCAGCGTCAGCCCCATTGCAATCAACGCGATCCAGCGCGGCAATTTGGCACCGAAGCGCTCTAACTGCCAACAGAGCAGGCCACCGATGAACGGGATGAGGATAAGCCAAGGTAATAACATGGCGGATTGTTTCCCTTTTTTGAACCTGTATGGGCTATCTGGCTTGCCGTTTTTGTCCCCGGCAGTGCTCGCACGCCTCACATACTCACGTATGCTGCGGGTGCTTGCGGCTCGGGACAGAACTGACTGCGCCAGTGACGCCCAACCTTCAGGTAATTTTTAACATTCTCTTGCCGTGGGGTAAGGTCTCCCTCACCCCGCTCACAAACCTTACACCACCATCAGCAGCACAAGCACCACAACGGCACCGATGCTCATGGAGGCAAGATACCAGCGCAGATAGCCGTTTTCGCTCACCACCAGCCCTTTGTTCGACAGCCGGGCGAACAGCGCCGGCGTCGCCATCAGGCTATCCAGCGGATCGCGCTGAAGCAGTCGGGCGATGAACAGATAAGGCTTCACGAAAATCTTGTCATACAGCCAGTCGAAGCCCCAGGCGGCAAACCACCAGGTCGCGAAGAAACGTCCCGGCGCGCTGCTGGCGATGCGGGTCACAAGCGTACGCTTGCCCAGCCACAGCATCGCAGCCAGCAGAATACCGACCACGGCCACAACGCCCGAGGTGATTTCCAGCGTCAGCACGGTGCCGTGCGCCATCTCGCGCGTTTCAGGCAGTACGCCCTGCAGTGGCGGAACGATCATGGCGCCAATAAAGGTTGAGAGGATCAGTAATACGATCAGCGGCAGATGGTGGGTAATGCCCTTGCCCGCATGCGCATGAATTTTCTCTTCACCATGGAAGGTGATGAAAATCATTCTGAAGGTATAGAGCGAGGTCATTAACGCCCCGACCAGGCCAGCAACCATCAGGTTGATGTGGCCGTTCGCCAGCGCGCCCGCCAGAATCGCATCCTTACTGAAGAAGCCTGCGGTCAGCAGCGGCAGCGCCGAAAGCGCGGCGCCCCCCACCAGGAAGCAGACATAGACCAGCGGGATGCTCTTACGCAATCCACCCATTTTGAAGATGTTCTGCTCGTGGTGACAGGCCAGGATCACCGAACCGGAGGAGAGGAACAGCAGCGCTTTGAAGAACGCATGGGTCATCAGATGGAAAATCGCCGCGTCCCAGGCCTGAACGCCCAGGGCGAGGAACATATAGCCAATCTGACTCATGGTTGAATAGGCCAGCACGCGCTTGATGTCGGTCTGCACCAGCGCGGCAAAGCCGGCCAGCACCAGCGTCACTGCCCCGATAATGCCGACCAGATGCAGCACTTCCGGCGTCAGCAGGAACAGGCCGTGCGTACGGGCGATCAGATAGACCCCCGCCGTCACCATGGTCGCCGCGTGGATCAGCGCAGAGACCGGCGTCGGACCCGCCATGGCATCCGCCAGCCAGGTCTGCAACGGCAGCTGTGCCGATTTACCCACCGCGCCGCCGAGCAGCATCAGCGTTGCCCACTGGAGCATGTGGTTATCCGCAGCGAAGTGCGCAGGCGCCAGCTCAACCATTTCACGGAAGTTCAGCGTACCCAGTTCGTTATAGAGAATGAAGAGCCCGAACGCGAGAAACACGTCGCCCACGCGCGTGATGATAAAGGCTTTCATCGCCGCCGCGCCGTTCTTCGGATCGGTATAGTAGAAACCGATCAGCAGATAGGAGCAGAGGCCCACGCCTTCCCAGCCCAGATACATCAGCATCAGGTTGTCGGCGAGCACCAGAACCACCATGCTGGCGATAAACAGGTTGGTATAGGCGAAGAAGCGGGAGTAGCCCTCCTCTCCCCGCATGTACCAGGAGGCGAACATATGGATAAAGAAGCCCACGCCCGTCACCACCGACAGCATGGTCAGCGACAGGCCATCCAGCGTCAGGCTGACGCTGATATTAAAATTACCCACCTGCATCCAGGTCCAGAGCGCCTGGGTGTAGACCGCCTCTCCCTGACCGAAGAAATCCATTCCGACATAAATCGTGACCAGCGCCGCCAGCCCCACGGATCCCATGCCGACTGCCGCGGACAGATTTTCTGACCAGCGGCCACGGGAAAAGGCCAACAGCAAAAAGCCGATAAGCGGAAAGAGAACTGTTAAATAGAGAAGATTCATCCGCGCATCTCGCTCACTTTATCAATGTTGAGGTTCTGGCTGCGGCGGTGTAGCTGCAGCAGCAGCGCCAGACCAATACTCGCCTCGGCCGCCGCCAGGCTGATCGCCAGGATGTACATTACCTGTCCATCCGCCTGCCCCCAGTAGCTGCCCGCTACCACGAACGCCAGCGCAGAAGCGTTGATCATGATTTCGAGGCTGATAAGCATAAACAGCAGGTTGCGGCGAATGATCACGCCGGTCAGCCCGAGTACGAACAGGATAGCGGCCAGGATCAGGCCATGTTGCAGAGGGATCATGAGTGTTCCTCCTTGCTTTTCACGGCATCGGCCGGACGGTTGCTTAATACTTCACCCGGACGCTGTTCGCGACCAATATGGTACGCCACAACCAGACCCGCCAGCAGCAGCATTGAGGCCAGTTCAACCGCCAGAACATACGGGCCAAACAGGCTGATGCCGACCGCTTTCGCATCGATCATGGTGCCGTCAATGCCCTGGTCGTTGATGGAAAGGATGGCGTAAACAATCACCACCAGCAGAACCAGCGAAGCCAGACCAGGACCTATCCAGGCCCCCGGCTGAAGCCACTGGCGCTCCCGCTCCTCCACGCTTTCGCCAAGGTTAAGCATCATCACCACGAAGACGAACAGCACCATAATGGCACCGGCGTAGACGATGATCTCCAGCGCTCCCGCGAAGTAGGCCCCCAGCGAGAAGAAAACGCCGGCAACCGCGAGCAGAGAGATGATCAGGTAAAGCAGTGCGTAAACCGGATTAGTGTGCGTAATCACGCGTAGCGTGGACAGCACTGCTATCAGGCCGCAAAGATAAAAAGCGAATTCCATGCCTGGCTCCTTAAGGTAACAAGCCCTTGACGTCGATAGGTTTAGCTTCGTTTTCAGCGGAGCCCTTGTCTTTCCCGTCGATCGCCATACCCGCCATCCGGTAAAAATTATACTCCGGATATTTACCCGGCCCGGAAATCAGCAGGTCTTCTTTTTCATAGACCAGATCCTGACGCTTAAACTCGCCCAGCTCAAAGTCCGGGGTAAGCTGAATAGCCGTGGTCGGGCAAGCCTCTTCACACATCCCACAAAATATGCAGCGCGAGAAGTTGATGCGGAAGAATTCGGGATACCAGCGGCCATCCTGCATTTCCGCTTTTTGCAGCGAAATACAGCCCACCGGGCAGGCTACCGCACAGAGGTTACAGGCGACGCAGCGCTCCTGGCCGTCAGGATCGCGGGTGAGCACGATGCGGCCACGGTAGCGAGGCGGCAGATAGACCGGCTCTTCCGGATACATCATGGTTTCCCGCTTGGCAAACGCATTCATGCCAATCAGAACGATACTGCGTACCGTGGTGCCAAAACCCACCACAAGGTCTTTTAATGTCATGGTTTACCCCTTACTGCGCGTTGTACAGAATCACTGCGGCAGTCGCCAGCAGGTTCAACAGCGTCAACGGCAGACAAACTTTCCAGCCGAACGACATCACCTGGTCATAGCGCGGACGCGGTAACGCAGCACGAATCAGAATGAACATCATCATGAAGAATGCCGTTTTGATGGCAAACCAGATCACCGGCGGCAGCCACGGACCGTTCCAGCCGCCGAAGAACAGCGTTACGATCAGTGCTGAGACGGTCACGATGCCCACGTACTCACCCACAAAGAACAGGCCGAATTTCATACCGGCATATTCAATGTGATAGCCATCAGCCAGCTCCTGCTCTGCTTCCGGCTGGTCAAAAGGATGACGGTGGCAGACCGCAACGCCCGCAATGGCAAAGGTCAGGAAGCCCAGGAACTGTGGAATGATGTTCCACATATGCTGCTGGCTGTTGACGATATCGACCATATTGAACGAGCCAGCCTGGGCCACAACGCCCATCAGCGACAGGCCGAGGAACACTTCATAGCTCAGCGTCTGCGCCGAGGCGCGCATCGCGCCCAGCAGGGAGTATTTGTTGTTACTGGACCAGCCAGCAAACAGCACGGCATAAACCGCCAGACCCGCCATCATCAGAAAGAACAGCAGACCGATATTCAGATCTGCGCCCATCCAGGTGGAGGTAACGGGCACAATCGCCATCGCCAGTAGCAGCGACGTAAAGGCGATCATCGGCGCAAGGGTAAAGATCACTCGATCGGTAAAGGGCGGGATCCAGTCCTCTTTAAAGAACATTTTGATCATGTCCGCCACCAGCTGGAGCGAGCCGCCCCAGCCTACGCGGTTTGGCCCGTAGCGGTTCTGAAACAGGCCAAGCAGGCGGCGCTCGCCGAAGCTCATAAATGCGCCACAGCCCACCACCACAAACAGGATCACTAACGCTTTACCGACGGCAATCAGTACATCAATAACTTCCGGTGTCAGCCAGTTCATTGTGCTGCCTCCTGGAGATTGTCAACCTTCGCACCCAGCAGGAACGGTGGAATGCCCGGCAGCCCGATAGGTAGCCCCACCTGCCCCGCCTGCAGCGTGTCGGAAAAACGCACCGGCAGACGCAGGGTTTCGCCCGCGCAGCTGAACTCCACGGCGGTGCCGGCATTGACGCCAAGCGTCATGGCATCAGCAGGGTTCACCATCACATAAGGTTCCGGCATACGCTGCTGAATGACGGCGGAGCGCTGGGTCATCTCTTCGCTGCCGAACAGGTGGAAGTAAGGTGCCACACGCCAGCTTCCCTGCTGCTGACCGGCGAAGGCGTCAGGCACGGCCTCGAACCAGCCCAGCTGCGCATCGCCGGCTTCAAACAGGCGTACGCCCGGATCGCCGTTGCGCAGATGGCCGCCCACTTCGTCCTGGAATTTGTTCCAGGCCTGCGGGGAGTTCCAGCCCGGCGCCCAGGCGAATGGGATCTGCGAGCGGGCTGCCGAAGGCTGGTTGTTCCCTTCCATTGAGAAGGCAAACATCGTGTCTTTATCCTGCGGCTGACGCGGCTCATGCACGCTGATGTTAGCGCGCATGGCGGTACGTCCGCTGTAACGGTGCGGTTCACGCGCCAGCTTCTGTCCACGAATGCGGAAGCTGGCGTTGGGCGCCGCCTCTTTGATCCCGGCCAGCTGCGGCAGCGCCTGAATGCAGGCGTCGATAACGTGATCGAGCTGGGTCCAGTCCACTTCACGGCTGTTGATAGTGCTCTGAAGCGAATGCAGCCAGCGCCAGCTTTCCAGAATCTGAGCGTCGCTGTCATAGTAAGCGGGATCGTAAACCTGGAAAAAGCGCTGGGCGCGGCCCTCCTGGTTCACCAGCGTGCCGTCGCTTTCCGCAAAGCTTGCGCCGGAGAGGAACAGACCGGCTTTATCGCTGGTCGCCGTTTGCTGGTGATCGAGAACGATGACGTTTGCTGCGTTTCTCAGCGCCGCATCAACCTTCGCTTTAGCAGCATGGCGATAGAGATCGTTCTCCATGATGATTACCGCGTCAGCCGCACCGCTTTCCAGCTCGTCAAGCGCCGTTTCCAGCGGGTGACCGCCAATCAGGCCCAGACCAACGCTGTTAGCCGCCCCGGCCAGCAGGGTGATCCCCACGTCCGAACCGCGACCTTTCAGCGCCTTAGCAACGTTCGCCGCCGCCTGAATCATCGCTTCGCTGCCGGAATGGACGCCGGAAATAATCAGCGGCTTTTTCGCCCCGGCCAGCGCCTGCACGATCACATCGATTTTACCGTTAAGATCGCGATCGAGACCGCTAACTGCCGGCGCGGTTTCATCCAGCGCATTAGCAATCGCAAAGCCCAGACGGGCCTGATCTTCTACCGGCGCGCGATAGCTCCATGCAGCAATATCATCCAGACGCGTCTGGTCAACGTTGGTCACAAAGAGCGGATGCTTTGCATGCTGACCAATGTTCATGATGGCGGCAATCTGCCAGTCAGCCACTTTCTGGGCCGCAGCCATCTCGCGCGCCTTGCCTTTAACGGCCTGACGGACGGAGAGCGCGACGCGGGCGCCTGTCTGGGTCAAATCTTCACCCAGCACCAGCACCGCATCATAGCTTTCTATTTCGCGAAGGGCTGGCGTATGAACGCCGCTGTCGCGCAGGACGTTCAGCATCAGCTCCAGACGTGCCTGTTCAGCGGCGGGGATACCGGTCGAGAAATTATCCGCGCCGACCAGCTCACGCAGGGCAAAGTTGCTTTCCACGCTGGCGCGAGCAGAGCCGATCCCGATGACTTTTTTCGCCTGGCGCAGCACGTCCGCGGCTCCCTGCATCGCCTGCTCAGCATTCAGCGCAATCAAATCGCTGCCGCGACGCTGAACCGGCTGACGGGGACGATCTTTTGCGTTCACGTAGCCATAGCCAAAACGGCCGCGATCGCAGAGGAAGTACTGGTTTACGGTGCCGTTATAGCGGTTTTCAATCCGGCGCAGTTCGCCATAGCGCTCGCCCGGGCTGGTGTTACAACCTACGCTGCACTGCTGGCAGATGCTTGGCGCATACTGCATATCCCACTTACGGTTATAGCGCTCGGAGTGGGTTTTATCGGTGAATACGCCAGTCGGGCAAACTTCAACCAGGTTGCCGGAGAATTCACTTTCCAGGGTGCCATCTTCATGGCGTCCGAAATAGACGTTGTCGTGGGCGCCATAAACACCCAGATCGGTGCCGTCGGCATAATCTTTGTAGTAGCGTACGCAGCGATAGCAGGCGATACAGCGGTTCATTTCGTGAGAGATGAACGGCCCGAGATCCTGATTGCGGTGCGTACGTTTGGTGAAGCGGTAACGGCGGAAGCTGTGGCCGGTCATCACGGTCATATCCTGAAGATGGCAGTTACCGCCCTCCTCACAGACCGGACAATCGTGCGGGTGGTTGGTCATCAGCCACTCGACCACGCTCTGACGGAACTCTTTCGCTTCCCCATCATCAATGGAGATAAAGGTGCCGTCGGTGGCCGGTGTCATACAGGACATCACCAGGCGACCGCGGGTATCTTCGGCATTCTGAAATTGCTTTACCGCGCACTGGCGGCAGGCACCAACGCTACCGAGCGCCGGGTGCCAGCAAAAATAAGGAATATCCAGTCCGAGGGAGAGGCAAGCCTGTAGCAGGTTGTCCGCGCCGTCGACGTCATATTCTTTACCGTCTACATGTATTGTAGCCATAGTGAACATGCTTCCGTAAGGCTCGTTACGAGCGTTAAACACAATTCTTTAAATAACCGTCTTACTTGACGTTGTAGCGGTGTTAGCGGCGTTCTCTTACCCCGGTCACTTACTGAAGTAAGCTCCCGGGGATGCGTTCTCTTGCTGCCTGGCTACAACGCCAATTAATTGGGTTATTTCGCGCATTTCTTTGTTTGCACGGTATTTTTACCAGCGCGCCTTTAGCAGGTTCGCCTGGATACCCGCGATCGCGTGCGCGTTGCTGTATACCTGCGGCGCAATGCCGGCTTCGAACTCGTCGCGGAAATATTTTATGGCGCTTTGCAGTGGCTCTACTGCTCCCGGTGCGTGGGCGCAGAAGGTCTTACCCGGACCGAGCTGGCGGCAAAGCTGCAACAGCGTCTCGATATCGCCAGGCTGGCCTTCTTTACGCTCCAGGGCACGCAGGATTTTTACGCTCCACGGCAGTCCGTCACGGCACGGCGTGCACCAGCCGCAGGATTCACGGGCGAAGAACTCTTCAAGGTTACGGACCAGCGAGACCATGTTGATCTCATGGTCAACGGCCATCGCCAGCGCGGTACCCAGTCGGCTTCCGGCTTTGCCGATGCTGGCAAACTCCATCGGCAGATCGAGATGGGCGTCGGTCAGGAAGTCAGTGCCTGCGCCGCCCGGCTGCCAGGCTTTAAACTTCAGGCCGTCGCGCATTCCACCGGCGTAATCTTCCAGGATTTCCCGCGCGGTGGTGCCAAACGGCAGCTCCCAGAGGCCCGGATTTTTCACCCGGCCTGAGAAGCCCATCATTTTGGTACCGGTATCCTCGCTTTTGGAGATGTTTTTGTACCACTCAACGCCGTTCGCCAGGATAGCCGGCACGTTGGAGAGCGTTTCTACGTTGTTCACGCAGGTCGGCTTGCCCCAGGCGCCCGCTGACGCCGGGAAAGGCGGCTTGGAGCGCGGGTTAGCGCGGCGACCTTCCAGCGAGTTAATCAGCGCGGTCTCTTCACCACAGATGTAGCGGCCGGCGCCGGTGTGCAC
The DNA here is from genome assembly GCF_039023475.1 of Erwinia psychrophila. Taxonomy (NCBI): domain Bacteria; kingdom Pseudomonadati; phylum Pseudomonadota; class Gammaproteobacteria; order Enterobacterales; family Erwiniaceae; genus Erwinia; species Erwinia psychrophila. The sequence continues at coordinate 100,684 of NZ_JBCHVB010000003.1, read as the reverse complement.
AATCAGCTCAAAGTCGAATCCGGTGCCGAGAATATTCTTGCCCAGATAACCCGCTTCGGTCGCTTCAGCGATAGCACGGCGAAGGTTAACCGCCGCCTCAATATATTCACCGCGCAGGAAGATGTAGCCGCGGTATGCCTTCAGCGCAAAAGCGCTAATCAGCATCCCTTCTACCAGCTGATGCGGCAATTGCTCCATCAGCAGGCGATCCTTATAGGTGCCCGGCTCCATCTCATCCGCATTACAGAGCAGATAGCGGATGTTCATGGATTCATCTTTCGGCATCAGGCTCCACTTCAGCCCGGTGGAGAAGCCCGCACCGCCGCGCCCTTTCAGGCCAGACTCTTTCACGGCGGCGACGATCTCATCCTGCGACATCGTATTCAGGGCCTTCTCGGCACCCGCATAGCCGTTTTTGCTGCGGTATTCATCGAAAAATACCGGCTGCTTGTCGTCGCGCAGGCGCCAAGTAAGCGGATGCGTTTCCGCAGTTCGGACAATCTGTTTCACTGTCATTGATACTGCTCCAGCAGGTTGACGATATTTTCCGGCGTCAGGTGAACATGGGTATCCTCATCCACCATCATCGTCGGGCCCTTGTCGCAGTTGCCGAGGCAGCAGGTAGGCAGTAGCGTAAAGCGACCGTCCGCCGTCGTCTGTCCGGGCTTAATCTTCAGGTTATCTTCCAGCGCGGCCTGAATGCCCTGAAAACCGGTAATGTGGCAGACCACGCTGTCGCAGTAGCGGATCACGTGGCGGCCAACCGGCTGACGGAAAATCTGGCTGTAAAACGTCGCCACGCCTTCTACGTCGCTGGCGGGAATACCCAACACCTCAGCAATGGCGTTAATCGCGCCATCCGGCACCCAGCCGCGCTGCTTCTGAACGATTTTCAGCGCTTCAATAGAGGCCGCACGGGCATCTTCGTAATGATGCTTTTCGTGCTCAATAGCGTCATGCTCTGTCGCGCTCAGCACAAAAGCTTCGTTGTCCTCGATCGTTTCGATCGCAATTCTCTGATCGTGCATAATTAGCGGTCCACGTCTGACATAACAAAATCGATACTACCGAGGTACACGACAAGATCGGATACCAGGCTGCCGTTGATCACTGAAGGGATCTGCTGCAGATGCGGGAAGCTTGGCGTACGCACGCGGGTGCGGTAGCTCATGGTGCTGCCGTCGCTGGTCAGGTAGTAGCTGTTAATCCCTTTCGTCGCCTCAATCATCTGGAAGGACTCATTGGCCGGCATCACCGGACCCCATGAAACCTGCAGGAAGTGGGTGATCAGGGTTTCGATATGCTGTAGCGTGCGCTCCTTCGGCGGCGGCGTGGTCAGCGGATGATCCGCCTTGAACGGGCCGGCCGGCATATTTTTCAGGCACTGCTCAAGAATACGCATACTCTGGCGCATCTCTTCCATTTTCAGCATCACGCGGCTGTAGGCGCAGCTGACGCCATCGCCAAGCGGCACTTCAAAATCGAAGTTTTCATAGCCGGAATAAGGACGCCATTTACGGACGTCAAAATCCAGACCGGTGGCGCGCAGGCCGGCGCCGGTGGTGCCCCATGCCAGCGCTTCATCCAGACCATAGGCGGCGATGCCTTTGGAGCGTCCAATCAGCACGCTGTTTTTCAGCGCAGTCTGCTCGTAAGCCTTCAGACGCTTCGGCATCCAGTCGAGGAACTCACGCAGCAGACGCTCCCAGCCTTTCGGCAGGTCATGCGCCACGCCGCCGATGCGGAACCAGGCCGGGTGCATGCGGAAACCGGTGATCGCTTCCACCACATCGTAAATTTTCTGGCGGTCGGTAAAGGCAAAGAAGACCGGCGACATCGCCCCGACGTCCTGAATAAAGGTCGAGATATAGAGCAGGTGGCTGTTAATACGGAACAGCTCTGAGAGCATGACGCGGATAACTTCCACGCGTTCCGGCACCTTGATGCCCGCCAGTTTTTCCACGGCCAGCACGTACGGCATTTCATTGACGCAGCCGCCAAGATACTCAATGCGGTCCGTGTAGGGGATATAGCTGTGCCAGGACTGACGCTCACCCATTTTTTCCGCACCGCGGTGGTGATAGCCAATATCAGGTACGCAGTCGACAATCTCTTCGCCATCCAGCTGCAGAACGATGCGGAAGGCACCGTGCGCAGAGGGGTGGTTAGGCCCGAGGTTGAGGAACATAAAGTCCTCAGTGGCCGTGCCGCGCTTCATGCCCCACTCTTCCGGTTTGAAGGTCATCTGCTCCATTGCCAAATCTTCCGTCTGCCTGGTGAGCTGGAACGGATCGAATTCGGTGGCGCGGGCCGGATAGTCTTTACGCAGCGGATGGCCTTCCCAGTCCTGCGGCATCATGATGCGCGTCAGGTGCGGGTGGCCGTCGAAGGTCACGCCGAACATTTCCCAGGTTTCGCGCTCGTACCAGTTTGCATTCGCAAAAATGTTGGTGATCGTCGGCACATGCAGATCGTTTTCGGATAAGGCCACCTTGAGCATAATGTCGCGATTACGTTCAATGGATAACAGGTGGTAGAAAACGGAAAAATCCGCGGCCGGTAACCCTGCGCGGTGAGTACGAAGACGCTCGTCCATCCCGTGGAGATCGTAAAGCATTACGTAAGGCATCGGCAGCTTGCGCAGGAACGTAATGATTTCCAGTAATTGCTCACGCTTCACCCAGACGACCGGCACGCCGGTACGGGTTGGCTGAACGGTAAAGGCCTCTGGCCCAAAACGGTTACGCAGCTCGCCAATCACCGGATCGTCCAGGTGATCGCGGGTTTGCCATTCCGGCTGAGCGAGATCTTGCGTGGTTAAATCTGTCATAAGTCGTTCACCATGTGGGCCTGCGTGCAGGCACTCAGTATTGGCGTCAGGAAGGGCCGCGCGCGTTTTCTGTTTTTTATCCGCAGCAGCAGACCCGATCCATAAACTACTTTATCCCTCTGCCGGGACGTTAAGGCTTCAGCGTCGTTTAACTCTCCGCCCGCTGGTACAACACTGCACATCAGGAGGGGAACTTTTACCGGCTTACTGCAACGTCCGCGGCGGGGGATATCGCTTAAATTTCGTCTGGCGTACGCAGATTTGTGACCGCAATGCGCTCACCCTGCTTCCTTTCACGCTCGGACTGCATATTGGCGCGGTACACGCCCTGGTCGCCCACCACCCAGGAAAGCGGGCGGCGCTCTTTACCGATCGATTCCTGCAGCAGCAATAGCGCCTGCATATAAGCTTCAGGACGCGGCGGACAGCCGGGGATGTACACGTCAACCGGCAGAAATTTGTCCACGCCCTGCACCACGGAATAAATATCGTACATGCCGCCGGAGTTTGCGCAGGCACCCATCGAAATCACCCATTTTGGCTCAAGCATCTGGTCATAAAGACGCTGGATCACCGGGGCCATTTTAGTGAAAGGCGTACCGGCAACGACCATAAAGTCAGCCTGACGCGGCGAGGCGCGAATAACTTCCGAACCAAAACGCGCCACGTCATGCACCGAGGTGAATGACGTGGTCATTTCAACGTAACAACACGAAAGACCGAAGTTAAACGGCCAGAGAGAATTTTTACGTCCCCAGTTCACCATGTCGTGCAGAGCATGCTCCAGCTTGCCCATATAGACGCTTTGGTGAACATGCTTCTCCAGGGGATCGCTCACAATCTCCTGTTTCTGAAGGGGGTAACGGTCATTCTCACCGTTCGGGTCTGCGCGGGTGAGCGTATAGTCCATCTTAATGCCTCGCTATTACTGCGTATGACGTTTGGAATGCGAAATGGTGGTTGGCTTGACCACGATGCGACGTGGCGCAGGCGCCCAATCCAGCGCACGGATACGCGCCAGATAAACCAGACCAGCTAGCAGTACCAAAATGAAGATTGCGGCTTCTACAAAGCCGACCCATCCGCTTTCGCGAATGGCCGTCGACCATGCGTATAAATAGAGGGCTTCAACGTCAAATATGACGAAGAACATCGCGACCAGATAGAACTTGGCGGACATTCGCAGTTTAGCGGTACCGACCGGCGCAGCGCCGGATTCGAAAGGGGTATTGGTATAGCGGCCGCGGGCTTTACCGCCCAGGAACCAGGCGCCGGCCAGCATTGCACAGCACAAACCAATGGAGACGATCAGAAATACAGCAAATGCCCAGTTATGAGCGATAACATCAGTGGTCGTTGACATACTCTCTGCTTAACTTAAAAAGGTGGCGCCTGGCGTCCTGCTCTGTACCGGCAGTTTACGCACCACATTGTTTCAAGGGAAAGATGAAAAACCTTATAAACTTTGCCGTCTTTAATGATTAAGCAGCAATTTTATGGGGTTTTTTACTCCTTTCTATAACCTTTTGTCAACTTGGACAAAAGTATCCACACGCTAATTTACACCAATAGCATTTATTTAACATCTTTCGCCTGTTAAATAAGCTAAATCGTGTCAGTTTATCGTTCGTTTCCCCGCTTAGCGGGACGCGCGCTGCATGGATTCTGGAGTTAACACTTCTATTCTCGCAGGAAATCCCCGCTTTTCCTGCCCCTTAGCAGGGTTATTTTTTTGATCCAGAGCACACTTTTGGCTTTTGTGAAGCAAAAACCAGCACGGCAATCTGTGCAAAATCAATTCATCTTAAGATTAGCATCTGCGTAAATAGCGCTCTTAAGAGTGATAATAGCCGTGGAGGAAATATCAGCACTGTGATAGCTAAGTAACAAAAAGGAGGGCAAAAAAAGAAAGGTAAGTAGCAGAAAAAAGCCTTCCAGTCGCCAAGGCAATCAGAAGGCTTATTTTTTCAAGCTCCGCACGTTAATCGTTCATTCCAGGCAAGGTTTGCTAACGATTGCGCGCCGTCGCTTATTCCTCTTCGTCTGGGAATGAGGCGCTATTCTGCCCCGCCGTAGTGAGGTTATAAGGGTCGTTGCTTGACTCCATGGCATTAAAAATCGCCAGCGCCAGTTCGTTATCGCTTTCAGGATTGCGGCAGAGCAGATACTCGGTATCAGGCAGTACGGGCAGACCTTCCGCCGCGCCCATTACCCGCAGCTCCGGGCTCATCATCTCGACCGGCCGTGCGGTAACACCCAGCCCTGCCTTCACCGCTGCGCGAACGGCGGCAAGCGTAGAGGCGACATAGGAGATACGCCATGGGATGCCGGCTTCGTTGAGATGGTCTATAGCCATATCACGGTACGGGCTTGGTTCATCCAGCAGTACCAGAGGAATGGCTTCTCCGCGCTGGAAGATGTAATCCGCGGCGCAGTACCACAGCGTCGGAGAAGTGCGCAGAACCTGCCACGTAAAGTTCATCGGGCTTGAGGTGGTGACAACCAGATCAACTTCTCCCTGATTAAGCATCTCCATCATAAAAGGATTACGCTTAACCCGGACATCAATCGCCAGCTTGGGATAAACCGAGGTCACCCGGTTTAACAGGAAAGGCAGAATGGTATCTGACGTATCGTCAGAAGCGCCGATAGTCAGCACGCCCTGGATATTGCTGTACATCAGAGAAGTACAGGCTTCGTCATTAAAACGCAGAATTTTACGGGCGTACCCCAACAGTTGAATGCCATGTTCCGTCAATAATTTATTGCGTCCATGTCTGGCAAACAGCTCTTTGCCCACCAATTGCTCCAGACGCTGCATCTGCTGGCTTACCGCCGACTGCGTTCTGCATACCGCAGCCGCCGCAGCCGCAAAGGTATTCAGATCTGCAACAGCGACAAATGTTCTTAGCAGATCGAGGTCAAGATTCAGGATCGGACGATTTGCACTAGTCATTTTTTCTTCACTTTATAAGATTTTTAAAAACTACTACCCTGGTGTTATTACCTGCCATATCAAAGGGATATAGCGATAATCAATGCGTAATGTCCGGGCATAAGGCCACCCGTTGCACTACTCAGACAGATGCTGAAACCCTGCACGCTAACAGGCCTGCAGCTGAAAATCGGAAGCGACTGGCAGGATAATGCATCTGATACATTACTATTGCGTGCTGTGCTGACTAATAAGTCAGAAGCCGGCACCCTGTACTGGCCGATCAATATCACGTACGGCGAGAAAATGTCGGATGACGAGGCCATAAACGTGAAACTACTTTTTAAGAATTGAACAACCAGAACGCTATAGTCACAGCGGAACAATGTTAAACTTCGCTAACCAATATGGATGGTTAAAACGCCGATCATATCATCATTTACTGGTGATTATCGGCAACAGATCTGTCTGAACATTATCCTGACATACTGTCGTTTATTTTTTAAGCCTAAAACCGATTATTCTTATCGGTAAAATAGGTAATTATGGGCTAACCCGCGTCACGACAGGCTTGTTAAGAAAAAATTTAGCATTGCGTGCGCTCTGAAAGGTAAGGGGCAGATTCTGCTTACCGGGATGCTCCGCCTGGCCCCCCATTCGCACCAAAAACCACATGGTTAAATAATAAACAGTCAGTGAAGAATTTATTGATAGTTGCAAAACGCATCCATCCATCAGTTTTAACTAAATGTAAACGATTACTGTGAATGTACGGAAAAACAACTTTTCAGTTCCTCCCGCTTTTTATAGTAAATTACTCTGACTAAACGATCATATGCAGTTTTTTATGCCAGACTGCGACGGTTACTCCGCATGCCCTTCGCTTCCCCTTGTAAAACCTTAGCTAACGCTCCAAACCCGGTGAGTGCGCTTCAAAAGCGTCGATGAGAGGAGTACATTGTGCAGGTTTAGTTTTCCACGGCAGGAACGCAGTTCTGCCAGTTAAGGCGAGAAAAATGACCCCAATTGATAAATCCGGCAAGCTGGATAACGTCTGCTACGATATCCGTGGTCCGGTATTAAAAGAAGCCCGGCGGCTGGAAGAGGAAGGCAATAAAGTCCTCAAGCTGAATATCGGCAATCCTGCGCCTTTTGGCTTCGAGGCCCCCGATGAAATCCTTGTCGATGTGATCCGTAACTTACCCAGCTCACAGGGCTATTGCGATTCCAAAGGACTCTATTCTGCCCGCAAGGCCATCGTGCAGCACTATCAGGCACGGGGAATGCGTGAGATGACGGTTGAGGATGTCTATATAGGCAACGGTGTTTCTGAGCTGATTGTGCAGTCGATGCAGGCGCTGCTTAATAGCGGCGACGAAATGCTCGTCCCTGCTCCGGATTACCCGCTCTGGACGGCAGCGGTCTCTCTCTCCAGCGGTAAAGCAGTGCATTATCTCTGTGATGAGTCAGCGGGCTGGTTCCCGGATTTAGATGACATCCGCAGTAAAATCACCCCCCGCACGCGCGGCATCGTCATTATCAACCCGAACAATCCAACGGGAGCGGTTTACAGCAAAGCGCTGCTGATGGAGGTGGTCGAGCTGGCGCGCCAGCATAATTTGATCATTTTCGCCGATGAGATTTACGACAAGATTCTGTATGACGCCGCGCAGCATCATTCGATTGGCGCGCTGGCACCTGACCTGCTCACCATCACCTTTAACGGACTGTCAAAAACCTACCGCGTAGCGGGTTTTCGTCAGGGGTGGATGGTTCTTAACGGTCCGAAAAAACATGCGAAGGGCTATATTGAGGGGCTGGAGATGCTGGCCTCCATGCGGCTGTGCGCCAATGTTCCGGCCCAGCATGCGATCCAGACCGCGCTGGGCGGCTATCAGAGCATCAGTGAATTTATCGTGCCTGGCGGCAGGCTTTACGAACAACGTCAGCGTGCGTGGGAGCTGATTAATGATATTCCCGGCGTCAGCTGCGTGAAGCCCGACGGCGCGCTCTACATGTTTCCTAAGATCGACGCGAAGAAATTCAATCTTCATGACGACCAGAAAATGGTGCTCGATTTCCTTTTACAGGAGAAAGTCCTGCTGGTGCAGGGATCGGCATTTAACTGGCCATGGCCGGACCATGTGCGCATTGTTACCCTGCCCCACGTTAACGATCTGGAAATGGCGATCGGAAAGTTTGACCGCTTCTTAAGCGGCTACCGCCAGTAAACCTTTTTATCCTGAAAGTCTCTGCCGGTGTCCGCCATGGGCGATACTGAAGGGATAAGGTCTTACGGGAGCCGGGCTGTTGCCGGCTCCCGCTGCCAACGTACAGGAAAACGCACCCGATGAAACAGAGCCATTTTTTCGCCCATCTTTCCCGCCTTAAGCTCATCAACCGCTGGCCGCTGATGCGCAACGTGCGTACTGAAAACGTTTCCGAACACAGTTTGCAGGTCGCAATGGTTGCTCACGCCCTGGCGGTGATTAAGAATCAGAAATTCAACGGCAATCTCAACGCCGAGCGCATTGCGATGATGGCGATGTATCACGATGCGAGCGAAGTGCTGACCGGGGACCTGCCTACACCGGTGAAGTACTACAACGCTGAAATTGCGCGCGAATATAAGAAAATTGAAAAAATAGCGCAGCTGAAGCTGATTGAGATGCTGCCAGAAGAGCTACGCGCCGCTTACCGTCCTCTGCTGGATGAGCATCAGCATAGCGAAGCAGAAACCGCCATCGTCAAGCAGGCCGATGCGATCTGTGCTTATCTGAAGTGCCTTGAAGAGCTCTCCGCCGGCAATCATGAATTTCTGCTGGCGAAAGCACGCCTTGAAAAGACGCTGACCCAGCGTCACAGTCCCGAAATGGATTACTTCGTCGAGATCTTTGTGCCGAGTTTTAGTCTGTCACTGGATGAAATCAGCCAGGAATCGCTATAAAACCGTTCATCAGAACGCTCTCTCCTCGCTCTGCATAGTTAGCTCCTCGCACCGGCGCTTTCCGGCGCTGCTGCTGTCAGGCGCATAACGCTTAAAAGGGAAACAGCACCGGCACCAGAAGTACGCTGACCAGCATGATCAGCAGGGTAAAAGGCACGCCGATTTTTACGTAGTCACTGAACCTGTAGCCGCCAGGACCCAGTACCAGGGTGTTGACCGGTGAAGATACCGGCGTCATAAAAGCGGCAGAGGCGGCCACGGCGATAATCAATACGAACGGATAGGGCGAAACGCCCATCTGCTGGGCCGCCTCAACGCCGACAGGGGCCATCAGCACGGCCGTCGCGGTATTGGAAATAAAGAGCCCGATAAGGGCGCACAATCCAAATAAACAGAACAGCATTACGTGAGGACTCCGCTCCCCCGCCAGCGCCATCAGGCCGTCGACAATCAGCGCGATGCCGCCGGTTTTTTGCAGCGCCAGCGCGAAGGGCATCATGCCAACAATAAGAATGATGCTCGGCCAGTGTATCGCCTTCCAGGCGCTCTCCATATCAATGCAGCGGAATTTACCCATCAGCAGGCAGGCAATTAGCGCGGCTACCGGATTGGGGATTTCGTTGGTCAGCATCATCGCCACCATCAGGGCAAGACAGAACAGCGCATGGGGCGCCTGGCTTTGCGCAGGCGCGACCTCATCCACTTCAGCCGGAAGGTTGAGGATAATCAGATCGCGCTTTTGTTGCTGAAGCTGGCGGATTTTCTTCCAGTCACCGATCACCAGCAGGCTGTCGCCCAGCTCCAGCTCCAGGTCGGTTAAGGCTCCCTCCACGACCTCGCCGCGCCGCCTCAGGCCGACCACGCTGAGGCCATAGCGGGAACGAAAGGCCACCTCGCGCACGGTTTTCCCGGTCAACTCTGAATCCGGCACGATCAGGGCTTCCGCCATACCGACATCCTGGGCCCGTTCGGAAAAATATTCGCCGCGAAGGATCATCGGCTCAAGCATCTGCTCACTGCAAAAATCCCGTATATCAATTTCCGCTGCCGACATATCTGTCAGCAGGACATCGCGCGCACGGAACTCCGTCGTTCCCGTTACCGGCACCATAACACGGCGAAATTTACGCCAGCGTTCAAGCCCCACCACATTAACGCTGTAACGTTCACGAAGCTGCAAATCATCCAGCCGCTGACCCACCATCGGCGATCCCGGTCGTATTGCCAGACGACGGGCGCGACCGCTCAGTCGGTAGTCGCGGATTAAATCGCGATAAGTCCGGCGACTGTGCTTCACGGTCCCGGTATCGCTGGAGGGTGTCACCAGCCAGAAGCGGGCCAGCAGCATATATCCAATGCCCAGCAGCAGCGCAACCAGTCCGATGGGGGTGACATCAAAGAAGCCAAATCCTTTCAGTCCTTCCCGCACCAGTTCGCTGTTGACCACCAGGTTAGGCGGCGTGGCGACCAGGGTCAGCATGCCGCTGATCAGGCCTGCAAAGCTCAGTGGCATCATCAGCCGCCCCGGAGAGCTTCTCATTTTGGCCGAGACGCTGAGCACGACCGGAATGAAAATCGCCACCACGCCGGTCGAGCTCATAAAAGCGCCCAGGCCGGCCACGGTAAGCATCAGCAGGATCAGCATCTTGCTTTCGCTGTCGCCCGCCATTTTGATGAGCCACTCCCCCAGCTTCAGCGCCACGCCGGTACGCACCAGCCCCTCGCCGATAACGAACAGCGCGGCGATGAGAATCACGTTAGGATCGCTGAAGCCCCGCGTGGCTTCCTCAAGGCTGAGCGTTCCGCTCAGGACAAAAACGATAATGACCAGCAGCGCCACGACGTCCATACGCAGCTTGCCGCTGATAAACAGCAGAATGGTTATCAGTAACAGGGTCAGAACCCAAATAAGCTCGTTATTCACGATGATTCTCTGTACGGAGGGGAAAGCAGTCCAGAGCATGCCATAAAATAAACCCCGCAATAGCGGGGTTAAATCATGGCTTAGTGTTTCCGGTGTACATCAATGGTGCCATCCGGGTTTTTATGGATGATTAACTCCTCCAGCGAGTTGAGTACCATATCCACATCTTCCAGACGGGGCGAGTCGCCAGGCGGATTGACGGCCACGACGTGGGCGCCCGCGGCCAGACCGGAAAGAATACCCGCTGCGGCATCTTCCACCACGACGCACTCTTCCGGCTCCAGCTCCAGCAGCTGGGCACCCAGCAGGTAGGCGTCCGGCTCCGGCTTGCCATTCTGTACGCGCTCCGCCGTCACCATCTCTTCCGGCTCCGGCAGACCGGCCGCTTTGCGGCGCGCGGAGGCAACCGGCAGCGATCCTGAAGTGACGATCAGCCAGGGAATGCCCAGCTCATCAAGGGTCGCCAGCAGCTGAAGCGCACCGGGCAGCGCGGTAATGCCATCCGTGTCTTCCGCTTCGGTTTGTTCAAGCGCAACAAACTCCTGCTGTATCGCCTCTTCTGAGGCACCCGCCATAAAGTGACGCAGTGAGGTAATGGCCTGCTTGCCGTGAATAAAGTTCAGCACCTCGCTGGTGGCGATGCCGTGCCGCGATGCCCAGTCACTCCAGGCGCGTTCGACCACCGGTAATGAATCCACCAGCGTGCCGTCCAGATCGAACAGAAAACCTTTACACTTCACTACGTTTTTCCTTCTCAGGCGTTGATGACTTGTGCGATCTCATTCGCACTCAGATGATACTGCCTTGGACAAGTGTGCCACACAGTCAGCATCCGTTGATACTTTTCCCACATCGGCGTCTGCGCATTAAAGCCGTGAACGCCGGAATCAAACTGAGTATAGCGTCCTTCCACATGCACCATAAACCGCACATAGCCCAGATAACGAGCTTCCGTTGCCGCATCAAAGCCCAGAAACGTCAGGCGGCGCGCCTCCACGGGGGCGGGATCTTTGAGATTTGTCCAGGAAACGTGAAGCGCGTGATGCATCTCCATAATATCGATAATGGTACGGCAAACCGCTTCAGGCAGTTCACCGAATTCGTGGTCAAGCTCGCGCATTTGCAGGCCATAGCCGCGCTCAACGATGGTCTGCTGACGGCGATAGCGCTCGGCGTTATCAGGGTCAAGCATACTCATCATGCGGTACTGATTAGAGAGGATTAAACGTTGCGCATGGGTCATTTCCATCATTAACTCCTGGTCACGGTGGACAAAATGAAATCTGAAGGGATGACGCAAGAATTGCATAACCCGCGAAAGCGCGGAACGGCAAGCTGATGCTTCTTTGATTCAAACCGGGTTTTCTGTAGGGGAAAATGAAAACCCGGCGGGGCGTTGAGGATTAAAGCTCGTCGAGAAAGGATTTATCCAGCTGCTGGAAGGCGCGTTTCAGCACCTCAGCCAGCGACTGGTAGGTAGGCGTGCCTTCAACCGGCGCAATAGCCTGTCCGGCGGCCTGAAGTTTTTCACGCACCTCATGAAACCAGCTTAGCAGCGTCGGCGGGAGAGGCGTCACGGAACGTTTGCCAAGCCACCATAATCCCTGCATGGGCAGGCTACAGGCAAACAGCGCCGTAGCGATGGCCGGGCCGAGCTGGCCGCCGAGCGCGATCTGCCAGGTGAGCGTAAAAACGGCAAGCGGCGGCATAAAGCGGATGGCAAAGCGCGTAGCGCGGCTTACCCGGTTTTCAGGAAACATCGGCGCCAGACGCTTATCGACGGGCCATGTCTTCATATAGTGCTGTCCGCGCTGGAACAATTTAAACCAACCGACGGAGCCGGATTCATTTGACATGGCTGACCTCAACTTCAGAGATAATTTTTAAACTAAAAAGATAATCGAACAACTTTACCTGACAAAATTCAAAATATTTTGTCTTTATGCGGCGCTCTGGTTATCCTGTGCGCGTTTGTTGTCTGGCTGTTAAGAGGTTGCTATTGAGCCTGTGCTTATGAGGCCTCTCTCAGCAAAAAATTCAAAATTTAATGCAAAATTTATAAATTTTTTTTGCTTTCGGACAAAATTCTCCGTTGGCATGACATTCATCATTAATGTACCAGCTTTCATGCGCTACGCTGATAGTCTGATTGAGTTTTTTTTCGCCACTTTTTAATCAATAGGACCTTCCATGTCGAGTAAGTTAGTACTGGTTCTGAACTGCGGCAGTTCTTCCCTTAAGTTCGCCATCATCGATCCGGCAAACGGTGAAGAATTTCTCTCCGGTTTAGCCGAATGTTTTCACCTGCCCGAAGCCCGCATTAAGTGGAAAATGGAAGGCGGTAAACAGGAAGCGGCGCTGGGTGCTGGCGCAGCGCATAGCGAAGCCCTTAACTTTATCGTTAAAACTATTCTGGCACAAAAACCCGAGCTGTCTGCACAAATTACAGCCATCGGCCACCGCATCGTTCACGGCGGCGAAAAACTGACGAAGTCCGCCATCATCGATAGCGACGTTCTCCAGGGCATCAAAGATTCTTCCTCTTTTGCGCCGCTGCACAACCCTGCTCATCTGATCGGCATTGAGGAAGCGATGAAAAACTTCCCGCACCTTTCCGATAAAAATGTGGCCGTTTTTGATACCGCATTTCATCAGACCATGCCGGAAGAGTCTTATCTCTACGCACTGCCCTACTCGCTCTATAAAGAGCATGGCGTTCGCCGCTACGGCGCGCACGGCACCAGCCACTACTATGTGACGCACGAAGCGGCCAAAATGCTGAACAAGCCGCTTGCTGAACTGAATATTATCACCTGCCACCTGGGCAACGGCGGTTCCGTCTCGGCCATCCGCAACGGCGAGTGCGTGGATACCTCAATGGGCCTGACGCCGCTGGAAGGCCTGGTGATGGGCACCCGCTCCGGCGATATCGATCCGGCTATCATCTTCTTCCTGCACGACACCCTGGGCATGAGCGTTGACGCGATCAACAAAATGCTGACCAAAGAGTCGGGCCTGCTGGGACTGACCGGCGTCACCAGCGACTGCCGCTACGTGGAAGACAACTACGCGACCAAAGAAGACGCGAAGCGTGCAATGGACGTGTTCTGTCACCGTCTGGCGAAGTACATCGGTTCTTACACTGCGCTGATGGAAGGCCGCCTGGACGCGGTAATTTTCACCGGCGGCATCGGTGAGAATGCGGCGATGGTGCGTGAACTGACGCTGGCAAAACTGGGCCTGCTCGGTTTTGACGTGGATCATGAGCGCAATCTGGCCGCCCGCTTCGGCAAATCCGGCTTTATCAATAAGGAAGGCACCCGTCCGGCGGTGGTTATCCCGACCAATGAAGAGTTGGTTATCGCCAGGGACGCAAGTCGTCTGACCGCATAAGTAAGTCTTCTCCGTCAGCTCAGGCTGGCGGAGTTGTTTCTGACACCACGCAATTCTATTTATCGAGGTTAACCGTGTCTCGTACCATTATGTTAATCCCGACCGGCACCAGCGTCGGTCTCACCAGTATCAGCCTCGGCGTCATTCGCGCCATGGAACGCAAAGGCGTGCGCCTCAGCGTTTTCAAGCCTATCGCCCAGCCGCGCGCAGGCGGTGATGCTCCCGATCAAACCACCAATATCATCCGTAAGAACTCCTCGATCCCGGCGGCCGAACCGCTGCCGATGAGTCGCGTAGAGTCGCTGCTGGGGTCAAACCAGCAGGATGTGCTGATGGAAGAGATCATCAAGCGCTATCACGAAAATACCAAAGACGCGGAGGTGGTGCTGGTTGAAGGCCTGGTGCCTACCCGTAAACATCAGTTCGCCTCGTCGCTGAACTATGAAATTGCCAAAACGCTAAATGCTGAAATCGTGTTTGTCACGGCGCTCGGCAACGACTCGCCTGCACAGCTGAAAGAGCGTATTGAAGTTACCCAGAGCAGCTTTGGCGGCAGCAAGAATAAAAATATTACCGGCGTCATCATTAACAAGCTGAACGCGCCGGTTGATGAACAGGGACGTACCCGTCCCGATCTCTCCGAAATCTTCGATGACTCCAACAAGGCGAGCGTCGCTAACATCGATCCGAAGCAGCTGTTTGCCAACAGCCCGCTGCCGGTGCTTGGCTGCGTTCCCTGGAGCTTTGAGCTGATCGCCACGCGCGCCATTGATATGTGCCGCCATCTTAACGCGGAAGTGATCAACGAAGGCGACATCGCCACGCGCCGCGTGAAATCGGTCACCTTCTGCGCACGCAGTCTGCCGCATATGCTGGAGCACTTCCGTCCAGGCTCGCTGCTCGTCACCTCCGCGGACCGTCCTGATGTGCTGGTTGCCGCCTGCCTTGCCGCCATGAACGGCGTGGAAATCGGTGCCATCCTGCTGACCGGCGGCTATCAGATTGATGCGCCGATCCGCAAGCTGTGCGAACGCGCATTCGCCACCGGCCTGCCGGTATTTATGGTGAAAACCAACACCTGGCAGACCTCGCTCAGCCTGCAAAGCTTCAACCTGGAAGTGCCCAGCGACGATACGCAGCGCGTTGAGCGCGTGCAGGAGTATGTGGCCAGCCATATCGACTCCGACTGGGTGGAATCGCTTACCGCCGCGTCAGAACGCAGCCGTCGTCTCTCTCCACCTGCCTTCCGCTACCAGCTGACCGAGCTGGCCCGCCAGGCCGGCAAACGTATTGTGCTGCCTGAAGGCGACGAACCGCGTACGGTGAAAGCCGCCGCGATCTGTGCCGAACGCGGCATCGCTACCTGTATTTTACTGGGCAACCCTGAAGAAATTCAGCGCGTCGCGGCAGTACAGGGCGTGGAGCTGGGTGCCGGTATTGAGATTGTGGATCCGGAAGTGGTGCGCGAAAACTACGTCGCCCGCCTGGTGGAGCTGCGTAAGAGCAAGGGAATGACCGAAGTGGTTGCCCGCGAGCAGCTGGAAGACAATGTGATGCTCGGCACCATGATGCTGGAGCGCAGTGAAGTGGACGGGCTGGTTTCCGGTGCCGTGCATACCACGGCGAACACTATTCGTCCTCCGCTACAGCTGATCAAGACCGCACCAAACAGTTCGCTGGTCTCTTCCATCTTCTTTATGCTGCTGCCTGAGCAGGTACTGGTCTACGGCGACTGCGCAATCAATCCGGATCCAAACCCGGAACAGCTGGCCGAAATCGCTATTCAATCCGCCGATTCCGCAACGGCCTTCGGTATTGAGCCGCGCGTAGCGATGATCTCCTACTCGACCGGCAACTCCGGCGCCGGCAGCGACGTGGAAAAAGTGCGTGAAGCGACGCGCATCGCCAAGGAAAAACGACCCGACCTGGTTATCGACGGCCCGCTGCAGTACGATGCCGCCATCATGGCCGACGTCGCCAAATCCAAGGCACCGGACTCACCGGTTGCCGGTCGTGCCACCGTGTTCATTTTCCCCGACCTGAACACCGGTAACACCACCTATAAAGCGGTACAGCGCTCTGCCGATCTGATCTCTATCGGACCGATGCTACAGGGTATGCGTAAGCCGGTTAACGATCTGTCACGCGGCGCACTGGTTGACGATATCGTCTACACCATCGCCCTGACCGCTATTCAGTCCAAACAGGCTGATGCGTAAGCGTCATCGTTAAGCGCAAAAAAGCGGACCCCAGGGTCCGCTTTTTATTTTAAATATATCCTTCCATTCGCTAGCACAATAAAACCCCTGCCTTTGTTTATTTTCAAAACATCGCTCCCCGCTAAATTACGCCTTCTGTATATCAATTAACTTCATGTTTTTTAAGTACAAGTAAAGGATGGTGTTTATTTCCTGGTAGAATTAACAGTCCATGTCTAGTCTTATTATCAGCAGGGCGTAGTAATCAAAGATTTAATAATGATGTAAATAACTATCTGATCAAGGGAGTCATGGCGATGAGCGACAATCAAATTCATCCGGTTTACAGTGATATTAATGGCGGCACGCCGCTTAAGCGTATTTCATGGAGCGCCGTCTTTGCCGGCGTCATCATTTCTACCGTTATTTATCTTCTGTTATCGATTCTCGGCACCGCGATAGGCGCGACGGCTATCGATCCGCTGAAAGAGCAAAATCCGCTGGATGGCATGGGCACCGGCGCCACCATCTGGACCGGCTTAAGTATGTTAGTTTCTGTCGCAGTCGGTGCTTTTGTTACCGGTCGGCTGGCTCAGCGTGAAGGTGCGCTGCACGGCCTGCTGATGTGGGCAGTCAATACGCTGATTTGCGTCTGGCTTGCCTTCAGCATGCTTAGCGCTGCGGTCAGCGGTACGGCGAATGTGATCGGTTCCGGCTTTAACTTGCTGGGTAACGGTATTTCCGCGATGGCTCCTTCCGTGACTCAGGCTGCAAAAGAGAAACTTCAGGAAAATAATATCGACCTCGGCAATCTTCAGCAGGAGCTGGAGACAACGCTGCGCCAGACGGGTAAACCGGAACTCCAGCCGGAGAACCTGCAACAGGATATAAATCAGGAAAGCAATGTTGCTGAGAACCAGGCAGAAAATACCGCCATGGATCAGCAATCGGCTGACACTGATTTAGCCAACTGGTTTAAAGGGGTTATTCAGCGTAATGAATCCACCCTTCAGGCCGCTGACCTTGAAGCGCTGAAGAATATTATCAAAGCACGAACCGGTAAAAGCGATCAGGAAGTCGATCAGATTGTTGCCCAGACGCAGCAAAGCTACCAGCAGGCTTATCAGAAGTATCAGGAAGTGAAGGAGCAGGCTGAGCAGAAAGCACGTGAAGCTGCTGATGCCGCTGCCGCTGCAACGGCTAAAGCCAGCTGGTATGCCCTGATTGTCCTGTTAGTTGAGGCAGTCATTGCAGGCTTTATGGGTAAAATGGGCCGTAAAACGCAGCCTGCTCAGGTTAACGTTCGTCATGAGACGCGCTAATTAACTGCGCAAACCCACGCTTGAATCACAAACGCCCCCACCTGATGGTGGGGGCGTTTTTTTATGTGGAGCGTCTGCGTCTGAGTGTGGCAGGCGGGCGCAACGGTGGCCCCAGTTAGCTATGTCAGCCGCTGCTAACGCCCATACTCCAGACCGCTATTGAAGCCGGACGCGCCCTGCTGGCCCGCCTGCTTAAAGCGTAAACGCAGCGCTAGGCTTGTGCGGCAACGGCTGAACGTCCCTGTTCGCTGTTACGGCTCAGCCAGAGCGACAGTGCCTTCAGCGAGTCGTCGGTGAACTCATCACAGCGTGCGGTGATCTCTTCCGGCGTAAGCCAGAATATTTCGTCTACTTCCTCTTCCTGCATGGCGAAGGGTCCGTGCGACACGCAGCTGAACAGGCCGCCCCAGACCCGGCAGTGACGATCCTCAAAGTAGAACAGCCCATGTTCGGCAAAAGGAACGGCGGCAATGCCAAGTTCCTCTTCCGCTTCACGCCGCGCTGACTCCAGCATCTCCTCTCCGCTCTGCACGACGCCACCGGCGGTCGCATCCAGCATACCCGGCATAAAGTCTTTCGTGCCGGTGCGGCGCTGAACCAGAATTTTTCCCATACCGTCATGTACCACGATATAAGTTGCGCGATGACGCAAACACTCTGCCCGCATTTGCGCGCGACTGGACTGTGCGATGACCTCGTTATCTTCATTAACGATATCCACCCACTCCGTGCCGCGATCTTGCTCCACCATCCGTAACCCTTATTAGTATTGGCGCGTAAGCGCTTGTCTGTTGATGCCCGCACAGTGTGCCACGGGCCGGCCGATAATAATAATCTCTCAGTGTGATCCGTTCAGGGCATGTGACGATTCTGACAGCCATAGCTGAACCGACGCGCGCTGCCACTGAAAATGGGCATAGCCAGCCGCCCGTTCAGGAACGGGATCGCCATGCAGCACCAGCCGGTTAAGCATCACCGCCAGATCCGTATCAGCAACGGACCATTCGCCGAAGAGGTTCTGTTGTCCTGCCGGCAAAAGCCGTTCCACGCCCGCAATCAGCTTGTCTGCGGCACGCTGCGCGGCTTCGCTCAGCGGCGGAAAGGTTGCGCCAGCAAACAGCACTTCCGTTGGCCGCTCCTGGCGCAGCGCCATCAAATCACTCCGCAGCCAGGCCTGAATTTCCCGGGATCTGGCCCGTTTCTCCACTTTCAGCGGGTAAAGGCGCTCAAACGCCGGCGCGGGAAAGCGCTCTTCAAGATATTCTGTAATCGCTGAAGATTCGGAAAGGAAAAAATCATCAATTTGCAGGGTCGGAACCCGCTGGGTCAGGGAGATTTCGCCATAGCCGGCGCCAAGCTGTTCATGACGGGCCAGATCGACAGGCTGTAGCAAGAAGGGAACGCCTTTCTCACTGAGCGCGACAAATACTGACATCACATACGGACTGTAAAAACAGGCATCTGACCAAAGCGTGATATTCGGGTAATTCATCCTCAGCTCCTCGCGATACAGCATCTGCATCTTATTTACCCATTTTCAGGCCGGAAGGCAATGGCGGTAATCGGGAAAGTCATGCGTTGTCAGATTAAGGGGGATGAAGAGAGAGAATGGCATCACAGCGTGACCCTTTTTTATCACCTAAGCTGAACAGAGGCTGTTGGTTTTTTACTTCTCAAGGATATTCGCTATGCACATTTTACTGACAGGCGGCACCGGCCTGATTGGCAGCCATCTTATCCCACGACTGTTACAGCGCGGCGACAGCGTTAGCGTTGTCACCCGCGATGTGGCCGAAGCCCGCAGCAAGCTGGATGAAAGCGTGTCGCTCTGGTCAGGGCTGGATCAGCAGCGCGATCTGAACGGGATTGATGCCGTGATCAACCTGGCGGGAGAGCCTATTGCTGACAAGCGCTGGAACGAGCAGCAGAAGCGCCTGCTTTGCGAAAGCCGCTGGCAGATCACTGAACGCATCACCACGCTTATCCACGCCAGCAGTACGCCACCTTCGGTATTTATTTCCGGTTCAGCGACGGGCTACTATGGCGACACGGGGGAGCTGGTTCTGACGGAAGAAGATCCGGGGCACGATGAGTTCACGCATCATCTCTGCGCGCACTGGGAAGCGCTGGCGGCGGCCGCTGAAAGCGAACGCACCCGTGTTTGCCTGCTGCGGACCGGCGTGGTGCTGGCAAAATCGGGCGGCGCGCTGAGCAAAATGAAGCTGCCCTTTAAGCTCGGCATCGGCGGCCCTATCGGCAGCGGCAAACAGTACATGCCCTGGATCCATCTCGATGACATGGTGAATGCGATCCTCTGGCTGCTGGACAATAATACCCTGCGCGGCCCGTTTAATATGGTGGCACCCTATGCCGTACGCAACGAACAGTTCGCCGCCCTTCTCGGCCACGTCATGCACCGTCCGGCCTTTATGCGTACGCCTGCCAGCGCCATCAAGCTGATAATGGGCGAATCTGCGGTGCTGGTGCTGGGCGGGCAGCATGTGCTGCCGAAGCGGCTGGAGGCTTCTGGGTTCGGCTTCCGCTGGTACGATCTCCAGGAAGCGCTTCAGGATGTGGTCAAACCTTAGCAAAGCAGCGGGGAGCGTTAAGCTCCCCATGCTTTTTAGTGCGTGGTTACCGCCGGCTCCGCGCGGGCTGATCCGCGCAGCGCGCCGTGATTCGGCTGAGGTACGCGAATAATGAAAGTCAGTACGCCAGCGAACACATACAGACCGGTATAGGCCCACACAACCCCCACAATATCGAAGAACGGCAGCAGTACTGACGCGATGGCGGGCGCGACAAAGTTACTCATTCCCGCCGAGAGGTTATAAATCGAGATCGCCGCCCCTTTGTGCTGCGGTTCCAGAGTGGGGAATACCGCCGTCATCGGCACAAACGCCGCGACAAAAATGCCCAGCATTACCGCCGGGATCAGCGCCACCCAGAAATTGTGCCCGGCATACAGCGGCAGATAGTAGAAGGCCAGGCTGGAGATCGCCATACCGAGACAGCCGAACCAGCGCACCTGACGGATCCAGCCGATACGCTCACCCATAATGCCCCAGAAGATATTGGTGAAAATGGTGACGAAAAAGAACACTGCCCATATCTGTAGCCATTCAGAAATGGTGAAGCCCAGCCGATCCACAAACAGCAGCGGCATGATGATAGCAAAGCCGAACAGCGACAGCGTGTTAATGATGCGGATCAGGCAGGCGTAAAACACGTGCTGATTGGTGAACAGGATGGTCACTGCCCGCGACATTTCGCTCATTTTGTCACGCAGCGGCAAATTGACGCGCGACCGGTCGACCGGCACTTTGCGCAGGCTGAAAAAGGCCAGGACGCCGCCGCAGGCTACCCAGGCAATCGCCAGCCATAAGGTGCCGGTTTCGCCGATGGAGGGAATAATCAGGCTCGGCAAATAGCTGCCCACCACGCCGATCCCGACCGAATACATCGCCCAGAACCAGCCTGTCGCTGCCGCCAGCCGTTCACGCGGCAGCACCTGTACCAGCAGCAGCATGAAAGAGTAAATAAACAGCGGATAGGCCAGGCCGCGTATGCCGTAAAACAGCACCATCAGCGGATAGTTGCGCATGCCAAGGCCCATACTCATAAACAGCGCATGCATGATTATCCACAGTACAAAGCCGATCGTCATCGCGCGCTGTGGCGTAATCAGCTCCGCCACCACGCCCGAAGCCCAGGCCGCCAGCGCGGCGGCCAGACCGTAGCAGGTAAATACCACTGCTGACTGGGAAGGAGTGAAGCCCATATCGGTGATATGGCGTGACAGAAAGGCCATTTCGAAGCCGTCACCCGCCATAAAAATAGCGATAGCGACAAATCCCCAGATCAGGTGTTTGGGCAAGCCAAACCAGTACGCGTTCGATTGCATCACAATCTTCCTCTAGTCAGTAGCAGCATGATTTCAGGGCAGCAGCGAGCGTGCCTGCTGTTGTTGCAGATAGAGTTCACGAAAAAGCGCTAAACGCTGTTGCAGGAGCGCATGGCGGGAGGCATCAGGCTGATAGCACGCCTGCACTGCCGGCTTGCGGCATACCTGCTCTTCCTCTCCCCCCGCAGCCAGCCAGGCGAGCCGGGCTGCACCCAGCGCGCCAGAAGCGCTGGCGGGATGCGTCACAATCGGTAAGGCCAGCACATCGGCGATCAGCTGCGCCCACAGGCTGCTGCGCGCGCCGCCGCCGGTCAGGCTGCACGCCTTAATCTGCTGACGGGCATCGCCCAGTACCGCAAAGCCGTCCGCCAGTCCAAACGCGACGCCCTCAATCACCGCGTAGCCAAGCAGCGCACGCTGCGTTTCATGACGCAGATGGAAGAAAGCGCCCGTTGCATGCGGATCGTTATGTGGTGTGCGTTCACCGGAGAGGTAAGGCAGGAACAGTGGCGCGTGGCGTTTTTGCTCCTCGCTGAGCTGCGCCATCTCGGCCATAAGCTCGCTTTCCGTTACCGAGAGCAGCTGACATAACCAGCGCAGGCAGCTGGCGGCGCTGAGCATCACGCTCATCTGGTGCCAGCGTCCCGGCAGGGCGTGACAAAAGGCATGCACGCCGGATTGCGGGTCGGCCTGCAGGCGATCGTTAACGACAAAAATCACGCCGGAAGTGCCGAGAGAAATAAAAGCATCGCCGGGATTTACCGCGCCGACACCCACTGCGGAGGTGGCGTTATCGCCGCCGCCGCCGGCGATAATGACCGACGGCGAGAGGCCCCAGGCCTGAGCAAGTTCAGGCAACAGCGTGCCGCTGATGGCGCTCCCTTCGACCAGTTCCGGCATCTGTTCGCGCGTGAGCTGGCCGGTAGCGAGCAGCGCATCAGACCAGTCACGCTTTGCCACGTCCAGCCACAGGGTACCTGCCGCATCGGACGGATCGCTGACGTAGCGACCGCTTAGCCGCCAGCGCAGGTAATCTTTCGGCAGCAGGACTTTAGCGATGCGCCGGAAGATGTCAGGTTCATGCTGCGCCACCCAGCGCAGCTTAGGCGCGGTGAAGCCAGGCATCACCATATTGCCGCTAATCGCCATAATTTCCGGATGATGATGGCTTAACCATTCGCACTCTGCGGCGCTGCGCGTGTCGTTCCAGAGGATGCAGGGACGCAACACCTCGCCCTGCCCATCCAGCAGCACCGCGCCATGCATCTGGCCTGAAAGTCCCAGGGCGCGAACGTCGGCCCAGGCGTCGGGTGCCTGCTGTCGCAGGCTGGCGACCACCTGATGGCAGGCCTGCCACCAGGCGTCAGGATGCTGCTCGGCCCAGTGAGGATGAGGACGCTGCACCTGCAAAGTGGCATGCTCAGACGCCACGATCTCGCCCTGCGCGTTAAGAATCAGTGCCTTCAGTTCAGAAGTGCCGATATCGATACCGAGATACATCACGCCTCTCCTTATGCCGTAGCCAGCTGACGTTCAGGCTGCTGTAGCCAGGTTTCCAGACGGGCAACGGTGCCGGACACCAGCGCGTGGAATTCACGGCTGTTCGCCAGTTCGCCAAACAGCGCCTCGTCATGCAGGAAGGCGCTGAGCGGATCGTCACCGGCAAACAGCTGGCGCAGGACGTCTGGCTGCATCACGCCATCCTGATAGCGGTAAGGCAGCTCGCCCTGCGCCCAGCGCTGCAGAAACAGGAAGAACAGCGCCGGTAGCACCGCGCTGGCGGCAGGCGTGACACCGCGCTGGTAACATTCACGCAGGGTTGGCGTCACCATGCCGGGGATTTTTGACAGGCCATCGGCAGCCACGCGCTGGTTGGTATCTTTGATATAGGGATTGCTAAAGCGGTCCAGCACCACATCGCGATACGCCTCAAGGTCGAGCGGGCTGGGCGACAGTGAAGGGATCACATCCTGTGATATATAGTCCCATGCCAGCTGATAAATGGCTTTGTGCCGCGTACTCTCGTCGATGTGCTGCAGGCCAATGAGCGTGCCGGCCCAGGCGATGCCGCTATGGGTGGCATTGAGGATGCGGATTTTTGCCTCTTCCCACGGCAGCACCGACGCCACCAGTTCAACACCCACTTTCTCCAGCGCCGGTCGTCCGGCGATAAAATCATCCTCGATCACCCACTGGATAAAGGATTCCGCCATCACCGGCACCGCATCCTCTTTCCCGGTCGCCGCCCTGACGCGATCAGCGACGTCAGGGGTGGGTCGCGGCGTAATGCGGTCCACCATGGTATTGGGCGAGGTGGTGTTGTCCCTTACCCAGGCGGCCAGCGCCTGTTCACCTTTCGCCGTCAGAAACGCCAGGAAACCCTGACGGAAGCGCTCGCCGTTATGGCGCAGATTATCGCAGTTCAGCAGGGTAACGGGCGCTCCGCCACTGGCGACGCGCTGGGTCAGGATTCGGCTCAGGGCGCCATAGATAGTCCGTATCTCACCGTTAAGATCGGCTTTGATGTCGGCCTGTTGCAGATCCAGCTCAAACGCCGGCGTCAGGTAATATCCCGCTTCGGTAACGGTAAAGGCGATAACGCGGGTTTCCGCTGCTGCGCCCTGTCCGACCAGGGCGCTAATCTGGCTATCCCAGGGCAGGACCTGACGAATCGAGGTAATAGTTTCATAGTCACGCTCGCCTTCTGGCGTCACCGTTTCGAGGACGTATTCACCATTCTGTGCCGCCAGCTGTGACAGCAGCGGCGTGGCGTCATCACGCACGTTGCCCAGCGCGATACTCCAGCTCTCATCGCCCTGCTGCAGCAGCCTGTGCAGATACCACGCCTGATGTGCGCGATGAAACGAACCTGCTCCGATATGCATCCATACTGATTTGCTCATAATGCGCCCCTATAAACATTTGTCAGAGTTCAGGGCATTTGCCCGATGCAGGCTATCTTAGTCGCCAGTCTCCCCTGGGATCTGCGAGTCTTATCACAAATTAATCTTTTGCTCTTTTAATGGGCATTTGCCCGGCTAGGGTTTTCCGGCGATCTCGGGATAAAATGGGGCTTCACTGACTGCGGGATGCTGCGATGAACAAAGAAGAGAAAAAACAGGAACTGGCAGCGCGGGCGGCCTGGATGTATTACGTGGCAGGTCTGACGCAGCAGGAGATTGCCCGCGCATTAGGTTTGTCACGCCAGGTCGCGCAGCGGCTGGTCTCCAGCGCACGCGAAATGGGCATGGTCAGCGTCAAGATCGATCATCCCGTGACCCACTGTCTGCGGCTGGCGCGCGATGTGCAGGAGAAGTTCGCGCTGAAACTCTGCCGGGTGGTGCCTTCCGCTAATCTCGATGATGAAGCGATCCAGCAGATGCTGGCGGTAGAGGGCGCGGAGGTGATGGCGCAGTTTATCAGTGAGGAAGCGCCGCAGGTCTTCGGCATCGGGTCCGGTAAAACGTTGCGCGCGATGATCGATGCGCTGCCGTGGACGGAGCGGCCGCAGCATCAGTGCGTTTCGATGATTGGCGCCATTGCCCGCGACGATTCCGGCACGCGCTATGACGTACCGCTGAAGATGTCGGAAAAAATGCAGGGCAAATATTACTTTATTCCGGCGCCGCTCTATGCCGACAGCCCGGAAGATAAAGTGATGTGGTGCCAGCATCAGGTTTATCAGCGCGTGGCCAACCGCGCGCTGCAGGCAGACGTGGCGTTTCTCGGCATCGGCGAAGTCACGCCCGGCTGTCCGCTCAATGCGGAAGGCTTTATTACCGACACTCAGGTTGATGCGCTTAACCAACGTGGCGTGGTGGGCGAGATGCTCGGACACTTTTTCAATCAGCAGGGCGAGCGAGTCTATGGCGAGACCGATACGCTGCTCACCAGCGTCACGCTGGAGAGCCAGACGGCGCGTCATATTATCGGCTTTGCTGGCGGCGAACGAAAATATCCGGCGATCCATGCCGCACTGCGTGGCGGATGGGTATCGGGACTGGTAACCGATGAAGCCAGCGCAATGCGGCTACTGAACGAATCCTGATCCGCCCGCGTCATCGCGACGCGGGCGCTGATTTACTTCAGAGAACCTTTGAGAAACTGCTGCAGACGGGGGCTTTTGGGAGTGTCGAACAGCTCGGCGGGCGTTCCTTCCTCTTCAATTTTTCCCTGATGCAGGAAAATGACGTGGCTGGAGACGTGACGAGCGAACTCCATCTCGTGGGTCACTACCACCATGGTTTTCCCCTCTTCGGCCAGCTTCTGCATAATGCGCAGCACCTCACCCACCAGCTCAGGATCGAGCGCGGAGGTGGGCTCATCGAACAGCAGCACCTCCGGCTCCATCGCCAGCGCACGGGCGATAGAGACGCGCTGCTGCTGGCCGCCGGACAGGTTCACCGGATATTTTGCGCGGGCGCGCTCATCAATACCCACCTTATCCAGATAGCGGATTGCGCGTTCGCGCGCCTCGCTCTTGCTCAGGCCCAGCACCTGCATCGGCGCTTCCATCACGTTCTGCAGCACCGTCATATGGCTCCAGAGATTGAAGTGCTGAAACACCATCGTCAGGCTGGTGCGCAGCTCGCGCAGCTGCTCCTTATCCGATACCTTCAGCTGTCCGTCGGTGTCACGGACCAGGCTGATATTGTGATTATTGACGGAAATTGCGCCTTCACTGGGCTTTTCCAGGAAATTAATACAGCGCAAAAAGGTACTTTTCCCCGAACCGGACGATCCGATAATGCTGATCACGTCGCCAGCCACTGCCCGTAGCGAAACGCCCTTAAGAACTTCATGTTCACCGTAACGCTTATGCAGGTCGGTGACGCTTAATTTAATTTCGTCCATATTTCTACTCAGTGAGCCCTGGGTTTAACGTGCGCCAGCCAGCGTTTTTCCGCCAGACGGAACAGACTAATCAACACATAAGAGATAATCAGATACAGCACTGCTGCAAGACTGAAGGCGATAAAGGGTTGATAGGTGGCGGAGTTGATATCACGCGCCACCTTCAGCAAATCCGGCACCGTGGCGGTAAACGCCAGCGCCGTGGAGTGCAGCATCAGAATCACTTCGTTACTGTAGGCGGGCAGCGCAGTGCGCAGCGCCGACGGCATAATAATGCAGCGGTAAAGCTTAAAGGTGGAGAAACCATAGGCCCGCGCCGCCTCAATCTCACCGTGCGGCACGGCACGAATAGCGCCCGCAAAGATTTCAGTGGTGTAGGCGCAGGTATTGAGCGTCAGCGCCAGCAGCGTACAGTTCAGGCCGCTGCGGAAGAACGCGTTAAGCAGGTCGTTGCCCTTAACGATTTCCAGCGTGTACATGCCGGAATAAAAGACCAGCAGCTGCACATAGAGCGGCGTACCGCGGAAGATGTAGGTAAAAAGCCAGACCGGGAAGCGCACCGCTTTAACGGGGGAGACGCGGGCGATTGAGAGCAGCACCGCCAGACAGCCGCCCAGCACCACGGAGAGGATCAGCAGCCAGAGCGTAATGGCAACGCCGGTAAAGCGGTAGCCGTCACTCCAGAGCAGCGCCTTCCAGTATTCCTGAATAATATCGATCATAAATCTGCCCTTCTCACGCCCACGCTGTAACGGCGTTCAAGCCACCACAGTACGCCGTTGGAGATCGTGGTGAAAATGAGGTAAATAACGCCCGCGACCAGCGCAAAATAGAACGGCTGCCAGGTAGTTTTTCCCGCCAGCTGCGTCGCCTTCACCACATCTTCCAGACCCAGCAGCGAGACCAGCGCCGTGGATTTGAGAATGACCTGCCAGTTATTGCCGATGCCCGGCAGCGCGTAGCGCATCATGCCAGGAAAAAGAATGCGCCTGAAGGTTTGCGATGAGGTAAAGCCAAACGCCGTGGCCGCCTCAATCTGCCCACCCGGCACCGCCATATAGGCGCCCCGGAAGGTTTCGGTAAAGTAGGCGCCGTAGATAAACCCCAGCGTGATGATACCGGCGGCCATCGGGTCGATATTAAACTGCCCGACGCCAAGCATTTCGGTCACCTGGTTAAGCGCGATTTGCAGTCCGTAGAAAATCAGCAGCATCAGCACCAGGTCAGGCACGCCGCGGATCAGGGTGGTATAGCCATTGAAGATGACCCTGAGCAAACGACTGCTGGAAAGTTTGGCCCCGGCCCCGATTAAGCCAAGCACAACGGCGAGCAGTACCGAGCTGAGCGCCAGCTCAAGCGTGACCACCGCGCCTTTAAAGATAACTTCTGAATACCCATACAGCATAAAAATGTCCTGTCTTCAGACGGCTGATAACCCCAGGCCGTACGTGCCGAAGCGTAATCTCCCGCACCATACCGGCTCGTCCCCGCCGTCAGGATGCGGCTTCCGGCACCCGGACGTGCAGCCTGCCCGTCCGGCGCAGCCGCTTTATCAGCAAATTATTCCCGGGATTTCGCGTCTTATCCGCAAACGGTGGGATAAAACGGGCGCCGCCGGCCGCAGCCGGACAGCGCCCATGACAGGTTTTCTTAACCGCCGTAGACGTCAAAGTCGAAATACTTTTTCGCTAACTTATCGTAGGTGCCGTCTTCGCGCATCGATGCAAAGGCTTTATCGATAGCGGCTTTCAGCTCAGAATCATCTTTACGCATACCCATGCCTGTGCCCACGCCAAAGATTTTTTCATCTTTTACCGCCGGGCCCGCAAAAGCGTAATCTTTGCCGACAGGCTGCTTGAGGAAACCTTCGCTGGCGGCCACTTCATCCTGGAACGCCGCGTCGATACGTCCGGCGGTCAGATCCTGATAAACCAGATCCTGGTTAGCGTAAGGCGTGATGGTAACGCCTTCCGGACGCCAGTGCTGGTTAGCATAAGTTTCCTGCGTGGTGCCCTGAAGCAGACCGATGGTTTTTCCCTTCAGCGATGCCAGAGACGGCTCGATTTTTGATCCCTTCGGCGCAATCAGGCGGGCATTGGCCGCATAGAGTTTTTCAGAGAAGGCGATCTCCTGCTGGCGCTTTTCGGTGATCGAGAGCGAAGAGATGATGGCATCAATTTTCTTAGCTTTGAGCGATGGGATCAGCGCATCGAAATCGCTTTCAACATAGGTACATTTAGTCTCAATGCGCTTACAGATCTCATTAGCCAGATCGATATCGAAGCCGACCAGCTCACCCTGGACATTTTTCGATTCAAAAGGCGCGTAGGTAGGATCGGTGCCGATACGGAGCGTTTTTGGCACGGCAGCATAGGCGCTGCTGGTGCCCGCGACAGCCAGCAGTAAAGAGAGTGCCAGGACCTGCTTTTTCATAATTTACCCTCGGAGATAGTTTTTATTATTGACGTCGTGATGTGTTGAGCGCAGTACGAACAGTTCTGGGTTGCAGGTTTCATGCCACTTTTACAAATGACCGCCCCGCGGCTGTGCAATCCGGAAAGCGGGTGTGGCGGTGGGACAGGCTTCCGGAAAGGTAGGAAATTTATAGCAGCTTTGTATCACCGAAGCGGTAACAATGTTGCATTTTGGTGCACTGGATGCACGAAAAGCGATCCAGCACCCGTTAATGCACTATATTGGTGCCTTAACTTCGCGGGTCTGCACCTTCCCAGCGCGTAAAAAGATCGTCCTCCAGGGTGATATCAAACTGATCGAGCACGCGGTTCACGGTCTGATCGACAATAGCCACAATGTTGTCCGGGCGATGATAAAAAGCGGGTACCGGCGGCATAATGATCGCACCCAGCTCGGCGGCGGTGGTCATCATGCGCAGATGTCCTAAATGCAGCGGGGTTTCACGCACGCACAGCACCAGACGGCGGCGCTCCTTCAACACCACGTCGGCGGCGCGGGTCAGCAGTCCATCCGTATAGCTGTGCACGATGCCCGACAGGGTTTTCATCGAACAGGGTAAAATCATCATCCCTTCGGTTTTAAACGACCCGGAGGAGATGCTGGCGGCAATATCGCGCACGTCATGTACCACATCGGCCATCGCCTGCACGTCACGCACGGAGTAATCACTCTCCAGCGCCAGCGTCTGACGCGCCGCCTGACTCATTACCAGATGGGTTTCCACCCCGCTGACCTGCTGCAGGATCTGCAACGCACGTACGCCGTAAATCACGCCGCTGGCGCCTGAGATGCCGATAATGAGTTTTTTCATAATAAACCTGCGCTGTTAAAGACGAAAAGGGCCCGCAAAACCGGCGGGCCAAAAAAAAGAAATGGGCCGGAATCGCTTCCAGCCCATCATACCTGCTGACACACCGTTAAGGGTATTAACCTTCGTTGTGCATTTCCAGATTTTCCACTTCGTTCTGACGAGCCATCGCTTTGGCATCGTCATTCCGCAGCGACTGCAGATATTCAAGATACTGCTGATCGACATCTTTAGTGACGTAAACCCCGTTGAAGACCGAACACTCAAACTGAGCGATATCCGGATTCTCTTCACGAACGGCGTCGATAAGATCGCTGAGATCCTGGAAAATCAGCGCATCCGCACCAATCAGCTGGCGGATCTCTTCCACTTCACGACCGTGGGCAATCAGTTCCGTTGCGCTTGGCATATCGATGCCATAAACGTTCGGGAAACGGATTTCCGGCGCGGCGGAGGCGAGATAGACTTTTTTCGCGCCGGCTTCGCGGGCCATCTCAATGATCTGCTCAGACGTGGTGCCGCGAACGATGGAATCATCCACCAGCAGCACGTTCTTATCACGAAACTCCGCGCGGTTGGCGTTCAGCTTACGCCTGACGGCGCTGCGGCGCTGATGCTGGCCCGGCATGATAAAGGTACGGCCCACGTAGCGGTTTTTAACGAACCCCTGACGGTAAGGCTTATCCAGAATGCGGGCCATCTCCAGCGCGATATCGCAGGAGGTTTCCGGGATCGGAATGACCACATCGATATCCAGATCTTCCCACTCGCGGGCAATTTTCTCGCCCAGCTTGGTGCCCATACGGACGCGTGCGCTGTAGACGGAGATTTTGTCCAGGAACGAATCCGGGCGGGAAAAATAGACGTACTCAAACAGGCAGGGATTGCATTTCGGGTTTTCCGCGCACTGACGCGTAAACAGCTGCCCTTTCTCGGTGACGTAGACCGCTTCGCCTGGCGCAACGTCGCGCAGGAATTCAAAGCCGAGCGTATCCAGCGCCACGCTTTCAGAGGCCACCATATATTCGCTGCGGCCATCCTGCATGCCGCGCTTGCCAATGACCAGCGGGCGAATGCCGTTAGGATCGCGGAAAGCCACCAGGCCGTGGCCGATGATCATCGCCACGCAGGCGTAAGCGCCGCGAACCTGCTGGTGCACCGCCGCAACGGCCGCAAAAATGTTTTCGGCTTCCAGCGGGTAGTGCTGAAAGCGATCCAGCTCAACCGCAAAGATATTCAGCAGGATCTCAGAATCTGAGGTGGTGTTGACATGACGGCGACCGCTTTCAAACAGCTGCTTACGCAGTTCGTGGGCGTTGGTCAGGTTGCCGTTGTGCGCAAGCGTAATGCCGTAAGGCGAGTTGACGTAGAAAGGCTGCGCTTCGGAAGCGCTGGAGCTTCCCGCTGTAGGATAGCGCACGTGGCCAATCCCCATATTGCCCTGCAAACGCTGCATATGGCGGGCTTCAAAAATATCGCTGACCAGTCCGTTTGCTTTACGCAGGCGGAAACAGTTTAAGGCATCAATAGTAACGATGCCCGCCGCATCCTGCCCACGGTGCTGAAGCACCGTTAACGCGTCATAAATCGACTGGTTGACCGGCATAAAACCGGCGATCCCGACAATACCGCACATGTTGTCATATCCTCATAAGCCGCAACCCCGGCTCGATTACCGGGGTAAAAAACTCGACGTGCTTTGCAGGTAGTCAAAAAACCACCTGATAACATAACTGAACTGGGGAACAAGCTGGGACTGCTGCCAGTCCGGGCTTTTGGAAAAACCGGTGAATGTGTCGAGGAAAAACAGAATGGCTGATACGATCAGCACGCCGCGTAATGCCCCGAAACAGACTCCCAGTACCCTGTCGGTACCCGACAGGCCGGTTTTTTCAACCAGCGACCCAATCACGTAGTTGACGATTGCCCCGACTAACAGCGTGGCAATGAACAACACCGCAATGGCGATGCCATTTCGAACCAGTTCGTCTTCAAAACCTGTAAACCAGACGGCAAGGAAGCTGTAGTAATGGCTGGCGACAAAAAATGCGCAACCCCAGGTGACGAGAGAAAGTGCTTCCCGGACGAACCCACGGATCAGGCTCACGAGAGCCGAAAAACCAATAACCGCAATAATGACGTAATCTATCCAGACCATGAACTCTTCTGCATCCAGTTCGGGGCGAATTCTAACAGAAAAAGAAAACGTTTGCGTACCGTTTTCCTTTGCCCGTTTAATTAAAACGCCTTGCTTAAAAAAACGGCGTTTGCTCCCCGGCCGGACAGGCGGAGGGCACCTGACGTGTGGAGAAAACAACCGCCTGATTTACAGTAAATTAACGCCCGCCAGCACCGCTATTTTACGCAGGCCGGGGGTGCGCTTAATGGGGAATGAAAGGCTGTATCTTTCACAGTAACAGGCACAGCCTTTCAATAAAGCATCGCGCCCCTGTCAGGGCGCGAAAATCGTGCCGGAACCGTTAGCGAACGCTATAGGGCTTAATTACGCCGCTCAGTCCGGAAAGACCTTTCAGCTCACCGATGGACCCCTGCAATTTGGCCTTTGAGGCATCAGGCCCGACGTAAATACGGGTGATTTGCCCCTGCACGGGAGAAGCCGGCACGGTAAAGGCACGGTAGCCTGAGAGGCGTAGCTTCGCCACAATCTCATCGACTTTGGCGGCGTTTTTCAGCGCGCCAAGCTGCACGACCCAGGCCTGGCCCGTCGGTGCACTTTCACGCTCTGCCGGCGCCGTTTCCGGCTTAGGCTTAGGCTGAGGCTTCGGCTTCTCTACAGGAGCCGGTTTTTCTACCGGCTTCGGCTGCGGTTTAGGCTGTGCCGCGGGTACCGGTTTCCTGACTGGTTCAGGCTCAGGCCGGGACTGCTGTACCGGCGGCGGCGTGATCACCGTCGGCTGGTTAGAGGACTGCGGCGCATTTGAGCCGCTCTCCGCCCGCGACGGATTGTCGTTGCCGCTTCCCTCTGGCGCCAGGCTGGCTGGAGGGTGGGCCGGGAGCGACTGGGTGACCGGCGGTACCATGTCAGTCTCCTGCTGATCGCCAGGCTTCGGCACCAGCGGAATGGCCGCGAACTCCTCTTTATAATGCTTTTTCTTACCATCCAGCAGGCCGGGCAGAATAATCACGCCCAGCGCCACGATAATGATGGTGCCGACTAAACGGTTTTGAAACTTACTTGCCACTGCCCTTCTCCGTTTCCATCGTTTCCATTACCTGCGCTACCGTGTGGAATGAACCACACACTATTACCACGTCCCGCTCTTCAACCTGCAAAAGCGCATGCTGGTAAGCGGCGACGACGCTGGTGAAAGCCTGCGCCTGCGGCAGATGCGTTAACAGTTCCTCTGCGGTCGCGCCACGCGGGCCCGCCAGCGGCGCACAGTACCACTGGTCAACTTCCGGTAGCAGGCAGGCCAGCGTACCGGCGATGTCTTTATCATGCAGCATTCCTACCACCGCGTGCACCTTGCCGGTTTTTGGCAGGGCGCTAAGGCGGCCAGCCAGGTATGCCGCCGCGTGCGGGTTATGCGCCACATCAAGGATAACGCGCGGTGACTGCAAGACGGTCTGAAAACGCCCTGGCAGAATCGCTTTATCCAGCCACTGCCGGATGAGGGTGTCATCCACCTTCAGCCCCGATGCCCGCAATGCCGCCAGCGCGGTGGCGGCGTTGGGCAGCGGCACCTGCGGCAGCGGCAGTCCGCTGAGCGTACCGTGTGAATCGCTGAACGCCCAGCTGTCGTCGCCAACGCGGAATGACCAGTCACGGCCACGCTTCAGCAGCTGTGCGCCTACCGAGTCGGCGACATCGGCGATCGTTGAGGGCATATCAGGCTCCCCTACCACGGCAGGTTTTCCGCCGCGGAAGATACCCGCCTTTTCACGGCCAATGCTGTCGCGATCCGGCCCCAGCCAGTCGGTATGGTCGAGGGCAATACTGGTCACCACAGCGACATCAGCGTCCACAATGTTGGTCGCATCCAGCCGCCCGCCCAGTCCCACTTCAAGAATGACCACATCCAGTTTCGCCCGCTTAAACAGCCAGAGCGCGGAAAGCATGCCATATTCAAAATAGGTGAGTGACGTCTCTCCCCGTCCGGCTTCAATCTCCGCAAATGAGGCGGTGTGATCGGCTTCGGGCAGCTCTTCGTCCTGAATGCGTACGCGTTCGGTATAGCGCAGAAGATGGGGAGAGCTGAACACGCCGACGCGATACCCCGCCGCCATCAGCAGCGTCTCCAGCGTACGACAGGTGGTGCCTTTGCCGTTGGTGCCGGCGACGGTGAAAACGAAGGGAGCAGGCGTCAGCAGATCCAGCGCGTCAGCCACGCGTTGAACGCGGGCCAGCCCGAGTTCGATAGCCTGAGAATGCAGATTCTCAAGATAATGAAGCCACGTGACCAGAGGCGACGTGGCTTGAGGAAGATTATCCATGTGTCCCGTTCACTGCGTTACGGTGCATTGGTGAAAGGGCTTTCGCCCTTTCGATCGTCGGTCAGGCCTCGTGGCTCTGTGAAGGGTCGTCGTCAACGGCTTCGCTCAGGACTTCTTCCTGTGGCGCAGGCAGATTCATCATCTTCGCCAGAACGCTGGCCAGCTTGAAGCGCATGACCGGACGGCGCACGATCATATCGATGGCGCCCTTCTCAATCAGGAACTCGCTGCGCTGGAAGCCCGGTGGCAGCTTCTCGCGAACGGTCTGCTCAATCACGCGCGGGCCGGCAAAGCCGATCAGCGCTTTCGGTTCAGCAATATTCAGATCGCCCAGCATCGCAAAGCTCGCCGACACGCCGCCCATGGTCGGGTCAGTCAGCACGGAGATATAAGGCAGACCGCGCTCCTGCATCTTAGCCAGCGCCGCGCTGGTCTTCGCCATCTGCATCAGCGACTGAAGCGCTTCCTGCATACGGGCGCCGCCGGAGGCGGAGAAGCAGATCATCGGGCAGTTATCTTCCAGCGCCTGCTCGACGGCGCGAACGAAACGCGCGCCCACGACGGAGCCCATGGAACCGCCCATAAAGGCGAATTCAAACGCCGCCGCCACGACAGGCATGCCGTGCAGCGTGCCTTTCATAACGATCAGCGCGTCTTTCTCGCCGGTGTCTTTTTGCGCGGCGACCAGACGGTCTTTATACTTTTTGGAATCCCGGAATTTGAGCAGATCTTTTGGCTCCAGCTCGCTGCCCAGTTCAACCATCGACCCTTCATCCAGCACGCTGTGCAGGCGATCGCGTCCGTGCATGCGCATGTGGTGATCGCATTTCGGGCAGACTTCCAGATTACGCTCCAGCTCGGCGCGGTAAAGTACCTGACCACAGCTGTCACACTTGGTCCAGACGCCTTCCGGAATGCTGGCCTTGCGCGATGGGGTAATAGTGCTCTTATTGAGAATTCGTTCAATCCAGCTCATTGATGACCTTTCTGTTTGAACCTGGTGAAACCAGTTTTTCTTTTTCCGCGCCGCATGCTGCGGCACGGACCATAAATGTCGCTCATTAAACCATAACCGTCCGGGACTTTGGATAAAAATCTGCTGGCCGGAGGGCAGTTTAGCGATGTTTTACTGCGTTTTCTGCTGCTTCGCCGCCCGCCGGTGGCGCAGCACTTCTACCACGCCGGGCAGTACCGACACCAGGATTATCGCCACGATCAGGTAGTGAAGGTTTTCCTGGATCGCCGGCAAATTACCAAAGAAATAACCGGCATAGGAAAACAGCAGAACCCAAATCAGCGCGCCCGTCACGTTATAGAAGGCGAAATGGCGATAGGACATTTTGCCCATCCCGGCGACAAACGGCGCAAAGGTGCGGACGATTGGCACGAAGCGCGCAAGAATAATCGTTTTCCCACCGTGACGCTCGTAAAATTCGTGCGTTTTATTAAGGTAGCTGCGGCGGAAGATTTTCGAGTCCGGGTTACTGAACAGCTTATCGCCAAACAGCCTGCCGATGGTGTAGTTCACCGCGTCGCCAAGGATGGCCGCGATGCACAACAGGACCACCATCACATGGACGTTCAGCGCGCTGTCAGGGATAGCCGCGAGCGCACCGGCGACAAACAGCAGAGAGTCACCCGGCAGGAAAGGCGTGACCACTAACCCCGTTTCGCAGAACAAGATAAGGAACAGAATGGCATAAATCCAGACGCCGTACTGCGCAACCATTGCCTGTAAATGGACATCAATGTGCAGAATAAAATCGATCACGGTGTGAATCATTTCCATGCTTCTTTCCTTAGTACTTCAGCCAGGATTAATCCCCGAGGAACAGCGGCCCCATCGGTGGACGTGGTAAGTCATAGTGTTCAGGATAATCAACCGCCACCAGGTAAAGCCCTTCGGCTCTCGCGGTTGCGGCAGCCAGCGTGCGATCTTTTGCCGCCAGCAGTTCAGCCATCCAGTTCTCTGGCTTATTCCCACAGCCTATTTCCATCAGGCTGCCCACAATATTTCGCACCATATGGTGCACAAAGGCATTCGCCTTAATATCCACGACCACGTAGGCGCCCAGGCGGTTTACGTTAAGATGGATCACGTTGCGCCACGGCGTTCGCGACTGGCACTGCACCGCCCGAAACGAGGTAAAATCGTTTTCTCCCAACAGGCACTGGCCGGCGCGCTGCATTTTTTCCGCATCCAGAGGATGGTAAAAATGCGTCACCCCGCCGTGCAGAATGGCGGGACGCAGGCGGCGATTGTAAATCACATAACGGTAGCGCCGCGCCGTCGCGCTGAAGCGGGCGTGGAACTCCTGGACTACTGGCTTGACCCAGCGCACCGCAATATCATCCGGCAGGTTCGCGTTGACGCCCAGCGTCCAGGCCGCGTCCTTGCGCGGCGAGGTGGTTTCAAAGTGCACCACCTGCCCCGTGCCGTGGACGCCGGCATCCGTCCGGCCCGCGCAGAAAACGCTGACCGGATGATTGGCGACCTTCGACAGCGCTTTTTCCAGCTTTTCCTGGACGCTGCGCACTTCCTGCTGTCGCTGCCAGCCATAATAGCGGCTGCCATCATATTCAATGCCGAGTGCCAGTTTCATCACCGGCGGCTCAGGCAAATCTGCGGCTGACATCAGTAAAAATACTCCTGCACCAGCTTCTCCGCCGTTTTGACCGCCATCAGCGCGCCGCCGTAGCGGACGTTGTCGGCCACCGACCAGAACTGAAGCAGTTCGGGGATACCGTAATCGTTACGCAGACAGCCCAGGCTGAGGTGCGCGCTACCGGAAGCATCGCCCACCTGAGTCGGGTAATCATCGTCTTCTGACAGCGCGATATCTTCCGCCTGCAAAAGCGCTTCGCGCGCCTCTTCGGCTGACATCGGACGCAGGTTCTCAATGTGGACAATTTGCGCGTTACCGTAAAACACCGGCGACTGTACCGTGGAGACGGCGATCGGCAGGCCTTCATCCTGCAAGACTTTGCGGACCTGATCCACCAGACGGCGTTCCTGCGCCACGCTGCCTTCGGCGTCCGGCAGCAGCGGCAGCATGTTAAAGGCCAGCTGACGTCCAAAGAAAGTCTCTTCCGCCGGCAGGCCATTCAGCAGACGGGCGCTTTCTCCCGCCAGCGAATCTACAGCGGCTTTGCCGTGTGAAGAGGCGGCGATCAGGCTGGTCACCTGCAGGCGTCCCAGACCCGCGTGCTCGATCAGCGGTTTGATGGCGCTGAGAAGCTGGCTGGTAACGCTGTCCGCCACGCTGATGATATTGCGGTTACGGTAGTCGCCCAGCACCTGCGGGTTAACGTCCGGCACCACCAGCGGCACGTCCGGCTCCAGCGCGAACAGGTCGCTGGAGTCAATCACCAGGCAGCCCGCATTGGCGGCCTCTTCGGCGTAGCGCGCCGAGGCTTCACGGCCAGCGACAAAAAAGGCCAGCTGAACCTGCGTCCAGTCAAAGTCGCTGGCGTCGTTGACCAGATATGAGTGGTGATTAAAACGCAGGGTTTCGCCCGCGCTGCGTTCGCTCGCCAGCAAATGCAGCTCACCAACCGGGAACTGGCGTTCAGCCAGCAATTCCAGTACAGCTCCCCCTACTGCGCCTGTCGCGCCCAGTAGCGCAATATTCCAGCCGTCAGACATGTTGGTTTACTCCAGAAAGAAAAAAGATAGCGACCAGTCCTTACGGCAAAGCGTTAAGGCGCTGGATGAAAAGTTGCGTTGAAGCCCAGCTTCAACAGCAGCGCGGCGGCCTGCTCATCATCACACTGCACCAGCAGGGAAGACCATTCGCGACGCTCAAGATAATTTTTACGCAGGCGGTCAAACTCGCCCGGTATCGCTGCTGCTTTGCGCAGCAGCGCATCGTCGCGGCGCACATCATACACCAGATGCACCAGTCTTTTTAGCGTTGGCTGATCCAGCTCACCGTGCAGCGTAATACGGCCAAATTCCGGCGCGGGCAGCAGCGTGTCGAGCGCCACCTGCTGCGGCTGACCCAGGAAACGGGTCCAGGCTTCAAAAACCTGGGTTGTCCCACGCGCCTTGCCTTCCAGCGTATAGCCTGCGATGTGGGCGGTGGCGATATCCACCTTCTCAAGCAGCGGCAGAGAAAGCTCCGGCTCCGGCTCCCATACATCCAGCACCACGCTCAGATCGCGCCGCTCCGCCAGCACCTTCAGCAGCGCGGTATTATCAACCACGGCACCGCGACAGGCGTTAATCAGGATTGTGTCTGGCTTCAGCGCCCGCAGCAGCGCCTCATCCGCCAGATGCAGCGTTTTATGGTCGCCATCGTTAAACAGCGGCGTGTGGAAAGTCAGAATATCCGCCTCAGCCACCAGGCTGCGCAGCGGCAGGAACGCCCCGTCATCACCGCGATCTGCGCGTGGCGGATCGCACAAAAGCGTACGGATGCCCAGCGCCTCCAGACGAGCCTGTAGCCTGCTGCCGACGTTGCCCACGCCAACGATACCGACCGTGCGGTCTTGCAGCGCAAAGCCATCCCGCTCCGCCAGCAGCAGCAGCGAGGAGAAAACATACTCCACTACCGCAATAGCATTACAGCCAGGGGCTGCAGAAAAACCGATCCCCTGCGCTTTCAGAAAATCCTCATCAATATGATCGGTTCCGGCGGTGGCGGTACCGACAAATTTCACCGGTTTGCCCTCAAGGAGTGCCGCATTGACTTTGGTGACCGAACGCACCATCAGCCCGTCCGCATTCTCCAGCTCAGCGTCGGGAATAGGCCGTCCCGGCACTGCCACCACGGTGCCGGTGCGGCTGAACAGCTCCCGGGCATAAGGCATATTTTCATCAACGAGGATTTTCACAATCAGATTCCTGTCTGGTCACAGTGAGGGCCCGTATTCTGCCACAAACCCGCAGGCGGGATAAGCCTCGTGATGCGGCCGCTACGTCAGGGCGCGCTGACGGTAACGCTCCGGCGTGGTGCCCGACTGCTGCTGAAACATGACGATCATCGCCGAGGCCGAACTGTAGCCGAGCGCCAGCGCCACTTCCTGTACCGACTTTCCCTGTTCCAGCAGGGAGATGGCATGCAAAAAACGCAGACGCTGACGCCACTCGCTAAAGGCCATACCCAGTTCGCTGCGGCAGCGCCGTGACAAGGTGCGTTCGGTGGTGTAAACGCGCTGCGCCCACTTGGCAAGCGATCGGTTGTCGGCAGGATCCTGTTCCAGAGCGTCCAGCACCGGCGCCAGGTATTTATCCCGGGAGGTCGGCAGATAACTTTGCTGCACCTCAGCCAGGCGCAGCTGATCCAGCAGGACTTCACACAGCCGCCAGTCGGGGGATGAAACGGGATGCAACAGCTTACGGGCCGCACAATCTTCAATGATGCTCTGAACAACGGGGCTGACCGTCAGCAAACAGGCTCGCTCCGGCAGACCGTCGCACAGTGAGGCAGCGATGTTCAGCGTGTGGAAATGCGCCTGCCGGTGGTTATAGCTGGCGTGTTCGACATGCGGTGGGATCCAGATAGGGATGGCGGTCGGCGTCAGCAGCCGCTCTCCGGCAACCTGCATTTGCAGAACATTACAGCGCACGAAGATCGCCTGGCCCCAGGGATGTGAATGCGGCAGATATTCCGTGCGGGCATTGGCCTGTTCATAGCGGAAAAAAAACCGCAGGTCATTGGCATCCAGCGGAGAGAAGTAGGTTTTTTGCTCAATCATAGCCTGTCCGGTCTGCCCCAGAAGTTGTCGGTTTATCGTTATCTGTTTGCAAGCCGACAAGCGTACACTGCCCGCTTCGTTAATCAAAGCTGAGTCACCGCATGAACTCCCTGTTTCCCCTGCTGGCCGTATTGATCTGGTCAGTGAACGCCATCGTCAGCAAAATCTCGGCGGGCGCCATCGATCCGGCAGCGATCTCTTTTTACCGCTGGCTGCTGGCGCTGCTTACGCTGACGCCCTTTGTCCTGCCGGGCGCCTGGCGCAACCGCCAGCAAATCCGCCAGGCCTGGTGGCAGCTGCTGATCCTTGGCCTGCTGGGTATGGTGCTTTATCAGAGCCTCGCCTACTACGCGGCGCACAGCGTCACCGCACTGTTTATGGGAATTCTCAACGCGCTGATCCCGCTGTTGACGGTGCTGCTTGGGATTGTGGTGCTGCGCATGGCGCCGACGGTCGGCGTGGTGGCGGGAAGTCTGCTCTCATTCTGCGGCCTGGCGTGGCTGGTCAGCCAGGGCAATCCCCAGCAGCTGCTGACGCACGGGCTGGGAAAAGGTGAGCTGATGATGCTCGCCGCCTCCACCTCCTATGCGCTTTACGGGGTGCTGACCAAACGCTGGGCGCTGCCCCTGCCCAACTGGCAGAGTCTCTACGTCCAGGTGATTTTTGGCGTCGTGATGCTGACGCCAAACTTCTTAATGGCGAAGGACGTTTCGCTTAACCTTAGCAATATCCCTCTGGTCCTGTTTGCCGGTATCCCCGCCTCCATCATTGCCCCTTATCTCTGGATCCAGGGCGTGATGCGCCTGGGCGCCAATACGGCTTCCATCTTTATGAACCTGGCGCCGATTTTTACCGCCATTATCGCAGTACTGTTTCTTCACGAAACGTTGCACAGCTATCACTATATCGGCGGCGGGGTAACGCTGACTGGGGTGATTCTGGCGCAGCGGCTGCGTACGCCACTACGCTTCAGACGTGCGTCGCCGCCGCTGGAAAACGATCCTGGGACGTAAAGGCGACGA
This sequence comes from Erwinia psychrophila, assembly GCF_039023475.1. NCBI lineage: Bacteria > Pseudomonadati > Pseudomonadota > Gammaproteobacteria > Enterobacterales > Erwiniaceae > Erwinia > Erwinia psychrophila. The sequence continues at coordinate 59,917 of NZ_JBCHVB010000003.1, read as the reverse complement.
GCACCATCAGCCCGTGCAGTGTCGGGCTCTCATGCAGTTCAGCACTGGTGCCGTGCCACTGCGCAATATCCCGGACCAGCGCCAGCCCGAGACCGGCGCCGGCCGTACCTGAGCCATCCAGCCGGTTGAAAGGCTGCATCGCCTGCTGCCGATCGGCGGTGGCGATGCCCGGCCCGCTGTCCTCCACTCTTAATACGCCCTCGCGCACGCTGACGGTTACCGTGCCGCCAGTGGGGGTGTATTTGATGGCATTATCGATCAGATTGGCGCACAGCTCGCTGAGCAACTTGCCGTCCCCTTTCACCTGAGAACGCTCTTCGCCTTCATAGCCCAGGTCGATCTGCTTTGCGCGGGCCTGTGCATAGAGTGAGAGGCAGGATTCTTTCGCCAGTACCGCCAGATCGATAAGCTGCGGGACTTCATGCGGCAGCGTGGCACGCAGCCGAGAAAGATGCAGCAACCGGTCCGTCAGCAGGATCATGTCATCAACGGTGGTGCGCATCGCCACCAGGCTTTCCCGCCAGTTTTCAGGCCGCTCGCTTTTCAGCGCCACCGCCACCTGCGTTTTCAGCACGGTCAGCGGGGTGCGCAGCTGGTGAGAGGCATCCGCGCTGAAGCGCTGCTGCCGGGCAATCATGGCGTTCAGCCGCTCGATGTAGCGATTGACCGCCAGCATCAGCGGCTGCATTTCATACCAGGGCAGCACCATGGGCAGCGGCGTTAAATCCGCCGGATCGCGCTGTAGCATCAGCCGGGAGAGCTGCCGCAGAGGCCGCAGGATCTTCCGCAACATGCCGCTGGCCAGCAGCAGCGTGATCAGTACCAGACCGCCCTGACTCAGCAGCGCGGTATCGAGCAGCTGGTGGGCAAACGCCTCCCGTGACGTCAGCGTTTCGGCCACCAGGATCAGCGCCATGCCCTCCACGCCTTCTTCATTAACCGGCTGCCAGAGCGCGGCGACGCGGATAGGCAGACCGTTATAGGCGGCATCATAAAAGTGCACCAGCGCCGGATAAAGTTTTGACAAAGGCGCCTTGTCCGGAATGGGAGGGAGGTCGTCATAGCCTGACAGCGTTTTGCCCTGAGGGGAGATGACCTGATAAAAAAGCCGGTCATTCATATTGCGCTCAAAGCTGTCCAGCACCACCCAGGGAACGTCCACCTCAAGCTGTCCCTCGTTGACCCGCAGCCGCTCGGCCACGATCCTGGCCGAGGCGAGTAGCGAGCGATCGTACGCCTGCGTCGCGGCATGGAGCGCGCTGGCGTAGTGCGTATAGACCGACAGCCCCCACAGCAGCGCCAGCGGCAGCCCCAGCCACAGCAGCAGCTGGCGCCGCAGCAGGACGCGTTTCAAGAGAGACACTCCAGGCTGTAGCCCAGGCCACGCAGCGTGACGATGGAAACGTTGCTGCCCAGCAGTTTTTTGCGCACGCGATGGATGTAGAGTTCAATACTTTCCGGACTGGCCTCGTCCGCCAGGGTAAACGTCTGCTCATAAAGCTGCTGCCGGGAAACCGGACGGCCCCGGCGCTGCATCAGTGTGGAAAGCACGCTGGCTTCACGCGGCGTCAGCGGCAGCGGCTTGTGCTGAAGCTCAAAATAGCCCTCGTCATGAAAAATCAGCTCGCCAAAGACCTGAATCCCCTGCGACTGCCCCTGGCTGCGACGCAGCAGCGCCCGGATCCTCGCCTCAAGCTCCTCCAGCTCAAAGGGCTTGGTCAGGTAATCATCCGCCCCGAGATTAAGCCCGCGTACCCGATCGGCAACGTCCGTCCGGGCCGTCAGCAGCAGGACAGGCACGCCCTGCCCGCGCTTACGAATCCTTGCCAGCAGCGCCAGCCCGTCCAGCCGGGGCAAGGAGATATCCAGCAGTACCAGACCGTACTGCTCCGTCTGCAAAACCTGGTCCGCCGCCAGGCCATCTGCAATCCAGTCAACCGCAAAGCCAGCCTGCGTCAGCGCTTTTTGTAACCAGCAGGCCAGCTCGGCCGTATCTTCTACCAGTAAGAGACGCATATCACATCCTGTCACTTTATCCGAAGGCTGAAAGGTAAATGAAAGCTTTATGTTTTAACAATTTCATAACCCCCATATTACGGGGAGGTTCACACTCTGGAAGAAAATAACGGAGCAAATGATGAAAACGATAACCCGTACCGCGCTGGCGAGCCTGCTGCTGGCCCTGATTGCTCAACCGGCGATGGCCGTTGAAGCGCCCTCCCGCACGGAGTGCATCGCGCCGGCCAAACCCGGCGGCGGCTTCGATTTAACCTGTAAACTTCTTCAGGTTTCTCTCCAGGAAACGAAGCAGATTGAATCCCCGATGCGTGTGACCTACATGCCAGGCGGCGTGGGCGCGGTTGCGTATAACGCCATTGTGGCGCAGCGCCCGGCAGAAGCGGGGACCGTTGTGGCTTTCTCCGGCGGCTCCCTGCTGAATCTTTCTCAGGGCAAATTTGGCCGCTATGACGTGGATGATGTGAGGTGGCTGGCGGCGGTGGGAACCGACTACGGCATGATCGCCGTGCGCGCCGATTCGCCTTATAAAAATCTGCAAGAGCTGATGGCGGCGATGAAGGCCGATCCTAATAAAGTCGTGGTCGGCGCAGGCGCTTCTATCGGCAGCCAGGACTGGATGAAAACGGCTCTGCTGGCACGTGAAGCGAAAATCGATCCGCGCAAAATGCGCTATGTCGCCTTTGAGGGCGGCGGCGAACCCGTTACCGCACTGCTGGGCAACCATATTCAGGTGGTCTCAGGGGATATGAGCGAAATGGTCCCTCATCTGGCAGGCGGCAAAATTCGCGTTCTGGCCGTGATGGCCCCCAAACGTCTCGAAGGTAAGCTGAGCGAGGTGCCAACCGCTAAAGAGCAGGGCTTTGATGTTGAATGGCCGGTTATTCGCGGCTTCTACCTCGGACCGAAAGTCAGCGATGCTGAGTATCAGTGGTGGGAAGACGCCTTTAAAAAGCTGGTCGCCACCGATGACTTTAAACGTCAGCGCGATCTCCGCGGCCTGTTTGAATTCAATATGTTCGGCAAAGAGCTGGATACTTATGTGAAAAAACAGGTGGTCGATTACCGCGAAAAAGCAAAATCTTTCGGCCTGGCAAAATAAGAGGAGCGCGCCATGAGCGATCGTATTTTTGCTGCTGTCTGGCTGGCACTTTGCGTGGCCGGATTGATTATCGGCTGGGATATCCATAGCGACTACAGCTATGAGCCGGTCGGCCCGAGGCCGTTCCCGATGATCATTCTCGGCCTGATGGCGTTCTGTGCAATCTGCCTGCTGCTGCGCAAACCGGACAGCATTCACTGGCCGTCACGCAATACGCTCTGGCGCCTGCTGGCTCTGATCGTCATTCTTTTCGCCTACGGCATCCTGTTTGAAAGCCTTGGTTTTCCGGTTGCCACTATTTTACTGACCTTCGGCGTGGGTATGCTGTTCGGCGCACGCTGGTGGGCGGCGGCAATCTCCGGCGTAATTATGGGCGTGGCGCTGTTTTATGCCTTTGACCGCCTGCTGGAAGTGACTTTACCGCTCGGCCGCTGGCTGAGCTAACGGAGAACATCATGGAAACCTGGTCGTTTCTGATGCAGGGGTTCGCGGTCGCTCTGACGCCGACTAACCTGATGATTGCCCTGATCGGCTGCTTTATCGGCACCATTGTCGGCCTGCTGCCGGGTCTGGGCCCGATTAACGGCGTGGCGATTCTGATGCCGCTCGCCTTTGCGTTACACCTGCCCGCCGAATCCGCGCTGATTTTGCTGGCGACCGTTTACATCGGTTGCGAATATGGCGGACGTATTTCCTCCATTCTGCTTAACGTTCCGGGGGATGCCGGGGCGATTATGACCGCGCTCGACGGTTATCCGCTGGCGAAAAAAGGCCAGGCGGGCGTGGCGCTCTCTATCTCAGCCGTCAGTTCGTTTATCGGCTCAACCATCGCCATTCTCGGCATCATCCTGTTCGCGCCGATCCTGGCGAACTGGTCACTGGCCTTTGGCCCGGCAGAGTATTTCGCGCTGATGGTCTTCGCGATTGCCTGTCTGGGCAGCATGATGAGCCAGAACCCGCTGAAATCCTTTCTCGCGGCGCTGATTGGGCTCGGCATGGCGACGGTCGGCGTGGATGCTAATACCGGCGTCTATCGCTTTACTTTTAACAGCGTCCATCTGTCGGACGGCATTCAGTTTGTGGTGGTGGTGATTGGGCTTTTCTCGGTCAGTGAAATTTTGCTGATGCTGGAGTCCACCCGCAGCGGACAGAAAGCGGTGCGGGCCAGCGGGCGAATGATGTTTAACCTGAAAGAGGCGGCGCACTGTGCCGGTGCCACTTTCCGCAGCGCCTTTGTCGGCTTTTTCGTCGGTATTCTGCCGGGCGCAGGGGCCACCATTGCCAGCGCCATCGCCTATATGGGCGAGAAGAAAATCAGCGGGGGTGACACCTTCGGCAAAGGCGATATCCGCGGCGTGGCGGCGCCGGAAGCGGCCAACAATGCCTCTGCCTGCGGGTCGTTTATTCCGATGCTGACGCTGGGGATCCCCGGTTCGGGTACGACGGCGGTGATGGTGGGAGCGCTGACGCTCTATAACATCACGCCGGGCCCGGCAATGTTTACCGAACAGCCCGATATTGTCTGGGGACTGATTGCCGCACTGCTGATTGGCAACGTCATGCTGCTGATCATGAATATCCCGATGATCAATATCTTCGCCAGAATGCTGTCCATCCCGCTGTGGTTCCTGGTGCCGACCATCGCGGCCATCTCCGCCGTCGGCGTCTATGCGGTACACAGCACGACGTTCGATCTGCTGCTGATGGTGGGGCTTGGGGTCTTTGGGTATATCCTGCGTAAAATGGAGTTCCCCATGTCGCCGCTGATTCTGGGCTTCGTGCTGGGGGAAATGCTGGAGCAGAACCTTCGTCGCGCCCTCTCGATCAGTAACGGTAATCTGCCGATTCTGTGGGAAAGTTCAATCAGTAAGGTATTACTGGTGCTGGCGGTCGCGATTCTGGTGGTGCCCTTTATCTGGAAACGCTGTCAGCGCAGGCGCAAGCCGATCCCGACCGTTGCGGATTAAAACGCTTACCGGCCTGCGCGCGTGAAGACGCTGCCCGGGCCGGCTGATCCTTTCGTCATTACGTCGTTTCTGGCCCTGCCTTCAGCGCTTTTTCAGGTGCGGAAGGTATTCCTTCCCCACCGTTTTTCCTGCGCTTTACCCAAATTTCCTGCCTGGGGTCGGTTTTACCGGCCTTTTTCTTTTTCCCCGTCTAAAATAATTGCCCCCACCAGCCCCGCCGCCACTACCTATCGCAGGGCGGGATTGTTATCATAGTGAATCATCTTTTTCCGGCGGCCCCGGATTTGCCCTTTTGTTAAGGATCTTTGCCATGCAACCTCTCAGTGGCCCCGGCACGCCTGTCCCCGGCGATCGTCCTGCGGTGGATGCCCAGACGGGCCTCACCCGCGCCGCGCCGGGCGATCAGCCGCTGACGCCAGCACAGCGCACCACGCTTGAAAGGCTGATTGTCAAAATCATGTCATTGAGCAACCTGAAGTCACCGGAGCTGTGGGCTGGCCTGCGTCACGAAGTGGGCGTTAAAAATGATGCCGGCCTGCTTTCCCGCCACTTTCCGGCCGCCGAGCAGTTCCTGAACGGCCGCCTTGCGCAGGTACAGAACACCCACGCCACCCGTCAGCTGTTCCAGCAGCTCAGCGATCTGCTGCCTGCCGGAAATAATCGCCAGGCGGTCAGCGATTTTATCCGTCAGCAATTTGGTCATACCGTCCTCAGCTCGCTGAATCCCGATCAGATGCGTCAGGTGCTGACCATGCTGAAAAACGGACAGATGGCGATTCCTCAGCCTCAGCAGAATCGCATTACCGATCGCACGCTGCTGCCGGCGGAACACCATACGCTTAACCAGCAGATCTCGCGGCTCGCGGCCACTACCGGTGAGCAGCCGGTCAAACTCTGGAGCACGGTGCTGAAAGTGGTTAATCTGCACAGCGGCGATCCGATCCCCTCACGCTTCTTCCCGCTGCTGACCCAGTATCTGCACGTCAGCCAGACGCTTAACCAGCACACCGCACCGACGCTGCCTCTGCTACTTTCCTCGCTGAAAGTTCCGCCAGACCCCAGCGAACAGCAGATGCTGGAAGATGCCAGCCAGCAGCGCTTTCAGCTGCCGCCTCAGGCCCTGCTGACCTCCGCCCAGGCGCAGGATCTGCTTAATCTCTTGTTTGCCCGCCGTGCCGAAAGGCTGCGTGAACAGCCGCTGGCAGAGAGCGACATCAACCCTCACCCGATTGCGGCACCGCTGTTTGGCTATGTGCCGCAGGTGCTGCAACCGATAGTCAACCGTCCAGTCTTCACCGTGTTCGCGGTGCTGGTGCTGGTGATCTTCCTGATGTGGATTTTCCTCTGATCGCGCTTTAGCAACCGCAGCCGGTTAACGCAGACGTTAAGGGCCATTCTCCCTGCGCTTCCCCCTGCGTGACCGGATGAGCGTCGCGCCGCCAGAAGTCCAGCCCGCCAATCAGCTCCTTGACGCGGAAACCCGCAGCGGCCAGCTTCCAGGCGCCTTTGGTTGAACCGTTGCAGCCGATGCCGTCACAGTAGGTGATATAAACCTTCTCGCGGTCGAGCGACCGCAGCGTTTCTGCGTCCATTGTCCGGTGCGGAAAACTCACCGCACCGCAGATATGCCCGGCCCGGTACTGCTCCACCGAACGCGTATCAATCACTACAATCGCGGTAATGCCATTTGCCAGATCCTGCGCCACGTCCCAGGCATCCGCATAGCAGGCCAGCTTATTGCGCAGCCAGGCTTCACTTTGCGGCGCGCTGAGTGGGGGAAATTGTAAAACGGCTGAAGAGAGAGTCATTAAAAATGCCTTTAAGTTACTGGTGGCTCAATGATAGGGTCAACTGGCCTTAGTGATAAGACCTGTTCAGGAGCATTGATAAGACCACTATGTCCCCTGCCGCCCCGATTATTGAACTGTTCACCTCCCTTCAGGCCCAGACGCTGCGGGAAAAGCTCTGCGTCACGCTGCGCCGCCTTATCGGCAGCGGCGCGCTTCGCATGGGGGAACGCCTGCCCTCTTCCCGGCTGATGGCGACCGATCTTGCCCTGTCACGGGTAACGGTTGAGGCCGCCTATGCCCAGCTGGAAAGCGAAGGCTATCTGCTGAGAAAAAGCGGCAAAGGCACCTTTGTGGCCGTTTCGCTGCCGCCACCACGACGGGCAAAGCGCACGCCGCCTTCAGTGGAGGTTCCGCTTTCCGCCCGGGGAAGGCAGATTGTCGCCACGGGGGGCTGCCGCGATCCGCTGTTTCCGCAGGCTTTTGCGTCCGGTTCACCCGATCTGCGGGCGTTTCCCCATGACATCTGGCGGCGGCTGATGAATCAGCGGCTGCGCCATCACTCTGAAGCCCTGATGCGTTATGGCGATCCCCAGGGGCTGCCGGCACTACGTGATGCGGTCGCCGGCTACCTTGCGCAGTCCCGCGGCGTCCAGTGCAACGCGGAGCAGGTTGTGATCCTGACCAGCTCCCAGCAGGCGTTACAGATGATTGCGCTACTTCTGTGCGATGACGGGGATGAAGTCTGGCTTGAGGAGCCAGGTTATGCCGGAGCGCGCAATGCGTTTATCAGCGCCGGCGCAGCGGTACGCGGTATCGCTATCGACAGCGAGGGCGCGGTCCTGCCCGATGCTTCGCCGCCCAGGCTGGTTTACCTGACGCCTTCGCATCAGTATCCCACCGGCACCACGATGAGCCTGCAGCGCCGGTTAGCCTGGCTGGACTATGCCCGCCGCCGGCGCTGCTGGCTGATTGAAGACGATTACGACAGTGAGTTTTACTATGATGCGCAGCCGATGCCTGCCCTTCAGGGTCTGGATAAAGGCGGACGAACGATCTATCTAGGCACCTTTTCCAAAGCCCTCTTTCCTTCCCTCAGGCTGGCCTATCTGGTTGTGCCCCCGGCGCTGGTTGAACCGCTCTGCCGGTTACGCAGCGTGATGGATGGTCACAGCGCACAGATCGTGCAGGCCGTTACGGCAGATTTTATCCATAACGGCTACTTCCAGGCCCATCTGCGGCTGATGCGCAAATTGTACGCCAGCCGCCGCGAACTTTTACTGACTGAACTGGAAACTAAGCTGGCGGGAAATCTTCTCCCCCTCAGCCAGGGGTGCGGTTTACAGGTGACCGTGACGCTGCCAAAAGGGGGCGAGCAGAGGCTGACGGAAGAAGCGCGGGCAGCCGGGCTGGTTTTACCCCGCCTCTCCCCGCTTTATGCCGGAACGCCGCAGCAGGAAGGCTGGCTTTTAGGGTTCTCCGCCCTTCAGCGGACGGAGATCGTCCAGGCCGTAAATAAGCTGTCGCGCCTCAGCTACTGACGGCGGATGAAAATCAGGGTGACCACCATGCCCAACAAGGCGCAGGCAGCGCCGGTGAGATAAACAGCGCTATAGCCGAACGAGGTCGCCAGTATGCCGGTCAGCGGCCCGCTGGCGCCGTAAGCGATATCCTGAAAGGCCGCGAATCCGCCCAGCGCCGTGCCCCTGACCTGGGGCGCAACGCGCTTAACCACTTCGACACCGAGCGCCGGAAATACCAGCGAACAGCCGCAGCCGGTCAGCGCAGCGCCCGCCAGCGCCATCTCTCCGCTTTCCGCAACGCCAAGTACCAGCAGGCCCGTCGCCTCAATGGCGAGCGAGATGAGGGCGACCCGTACGCCACCGAGACGATCCGGCATCCAGCCAAACAGGATGCGCATCAGCACGAAGGCGAAGCCAAACGCCGTCAGGGCAAAACCGGCATTCCCCCACTGCTGGCTGGCAAACCAGAGCGAGGTGAACGTCCCGATCACCGCAAAGCCAACCCCCTGTAAAGCAAGCGCACAGCCCGGCGAAAGGATCTGCCCGATGACCGTTTTGAGTGAAGGACGGACGCCGGGATGCGCCGGTACCGGCTTTACCCAGCCGTTAAATAACAGGGCTATCAGCGGCAGCACCATAATGGCGCCGCCCATCGCCATAAAGCCCCAGCGATCGTGCAGAAGCAGGCCGAGCGGTGCGCCTGCCGCCAGCGCGCCGTAAATCGCCATGCCGTTCCAGGACATCACGCGCCCGGAGCGTTTCGGCCCCACCAGCCCTAATCCCCAGGCGAGGTTGCCGGTCAGCAGCTGGCTTTCACCAAAGCCCAGCAGCAGCCTGCCCGCCAGCAGCAGCGCAAACTTTCCCATCACCGGTAAAGGCAGCGTCGCCGCCAGCAGATAGGTCAGGCCCACCACGGCACAGGCGAGCATGCCCTGTAACGTGGAGCGTTTTGCGCCGCGCTGATCGGCCAGCCTGCCAGCATAGCCCCGCGTCAGCAGCGTGGCGAAGAACTGAACGCCTACGGCCAGCCCCACCATCACATTGCTCAGGCCCAGTTCCTGATGCACAAAAAGCGGGATCACCGGCAAGGCGAGCCCGGCGGTGAGGTAGGTCAGAAATACGGCAAATGAAATAGTGGCCAGCGAGGCCGTGGCCTTCGCCGAAGCGCCATCAGTGACCGGGGCCATAAGTCACGTTTCTCCTTGATGATAAGTACTACGCCAGCGTGAGGCATCCGGCATCGCTACCGTACAGGCAGCAGGCGAAATGCACGTCTCAGGATTTATCCGCGTAGATCATTAATGTTGAGGGAATACCGAACCGCAGATTGTGGTGGAAAGCCCTTAAGCCGTCAATTCATCATCCGGAATGTCAGGGTGCACGCCATCATACGTCTGCCTGATGAGCCAGTATCTGATGAAAACAGTCTCTGTAACTGAATTACGGAAAAGGCTTTCATATCTTCAGGCTAAACGGGCGGCTGTCAGTGATAAGAGAGGGATACCCTTCACGCTTTTCACTTTTGAACAGCCGTTTATTAAGCCTGCACATGCGGAAAATAGTCAACGCGAGCTGCCGAAGAGAATAATGTTAATTACTTGTTATTAATTAACAAAATTAAAACTTAAATCCAACTATGCATGATGTAATTTTCCCAACAACCCGCCGAAAAACACAATTAATTAACAAAATAACCCACAAATATTTACCTAAATAATTACATGTCACATTTTATTAACTTTAATGCTCGCGTGGTGACAGGCGCTTGCTATCGTGCCCCTGTGGCTCAGGCCATACCTTAACCAACCAGACTCAGCCAGCACCAGCGGGCAACACAGCGGACTTGCCGCTCAATAATAAAGGTACTGCTATGAAATTTAACCTCGCATTACTCAATGCATGTGTGGTTTCTGCATGCATGCTATTTACCGCACCCTCCTTCGCAGCAGAAAAGCATGAGATCGCCGTTGTCGCAAAAGTTACCGGTATTCCGTGGTTCACCCGCATGGCGGTCGGCGTGGAAGAAGCGGCGACCAGGCTCGACGTCAATGCTTATCAGGTCGGCGGCTCAACGCCCGATCCGGCACAACAGGTAAAAGTGATTGAGGATCTGATAGCTAAAAAAGTCGATGCCATCATCGTGGTTCCTAATGATGCAAAAGTGCTGGAGCCGGTGCTGAAAAAAGCGCGCGACCAGGGCATCGTGGTGCTGACGCATGAATCTCCCGAACGGTCTGTCGGTCAGTGGGATGTGGAAACCATCGACAGCCAGAAGTATGCCGAAAAGAACATGGATGAGCTGGCCGCCGCGATGGGTGGCAAAGGCGGCTACGCCATTTACGTCGGCTCCCTGACCGTCCCTCTGCATAACGCCTGGGCAGACGCCGCTATCGCCTGGCAGAAAAAGAAGTACCCCGATATGCATGAAGTTACCTCCCGTCTGCCGGTCGCCGAAAGCATCGATAAATCTTACGCCACCACGCTAGATCTGATGCGGACCTGGCCCGATCTCAAGGGAATTATTGGCTTTGGTTCGCTGGGGCCGATTGGCGCCGGACAGGCGGTAAAAAGTAAAAGGGCGAAAAACAAAATCACCGTGGTCGGCATCGCCATGCCCGCCCAGGCTGCCCCTTATCTCGCCAGCGGCGATATCAAGAAAGTGCTGCTCTGGGATCCGAAAGATGCGGGCTTTGCCCTGGTGAGCCTGGCTGACCAGATTCTCGACGGCAAAGAAGTGGATGACAGCCTGACCATTGAAGGACTGGGTAAGGCTGATGTGGATATGCAAAACCACGTGATTCGCTTTAACCGGATACTGGAAGTCACCAAAGATAACGCCAAAACGCTCGGCTTCTGAGTGCATACAAAAGATTTGCCGCAGGCTTAACCCTCGGCCCGGCCTGCGGCAATGCCACATCTGAGGAGCATCTGTATGTCACAACCTTTTATCTCGCTTGAACATATCAGCAAATCGTTTCCCGGCGTTCTGGCGCTGGATAACGTCACGCTGACCCTGAATAAAGGGGAAGTTCATTGCCTGGCCGGACAGAATGGCTGCGGGAAAAGCACGCTGATTAAAGTGATTTCCGGCGTCTACCATCCCGATAAAGGGGCGCATATTGGTATTCAGGGTAAGCTTTTCCCCCATCTTTCGCCCTCGCTCTCGGCGTTTTACGGCGTACAGGTGATTTATCAGGATCTCTCGCTATTTCCTAACCTGACCGTCGCGGAGAACATCGCGGTGCATCGTTATCTTCCCGGCGGCGGCTTCTGGGTCCGTCGGAGGGCGATGCGCGACCTGGCTGTCCGGACCATGCAGCGTATCGGCGTGACCCTCGATCCCGATCGTAAGGTCGAAAAACTTTCCATCGCTGACAGACAGCTGGTGGCAATCTGCCGCGCGCTGGCTGCCGATGCCAGCCTGGTAATTATGGATGAGCCTACTGCCTCGCTGACACGCCATGAAGTCAATGGACTGCTGCGGGTGGTCAACGAGCTGAAAGCGGCGGGACTCTGCGTGGTCTTTGTCAGTCATAAGCTGGACGAAGTGATGGAAGTGGCCGATCGCATCAGCGTCATGCGCGACGGCAAGCTGGTCGGCACCTGGCCCGCCAGCGAGCTGGACAGCGACGAGCTCGCTTTCCTGATGACCGGGCAGCGTTTTGCCTTCAGCCATCTCCCTCATCGCGCCGACAGCAGCGAAACGCCACTGCTGGAAGTCAGGAATCTGACGCGCAAAGGCGAGTATCAGTCAGTGAATCTCAGCCTGCGGGGCGGAGAAATTCTTTCCATTGTGGGACTGCTTGGCGCCGGCCGCACCGAGCTGTGTCTGTCGCTGTTTGGCATGACCCGCCCTGACAGCGGCGAAATTTGTATTGAAGGCCTGCCGGTAAAACTGCGCAGTAATCGCGATGCCATACGCCATGGTATTGCCTACGTTTCCGAGGATCGGCAGACCCACGGACTGATTATGCAGCAGTCAATTTTCGATAACCTGCTGGTGCCGATCTTTCCTCGCCTGCATAACCGCATCGGGCTACTCGACCGCCATAAGGCTCGCGATCGGGTCGCCACGCTGATCCGGCAGCTGAATATCAAAGTGTCAGACAGCCAGCTGCCGGTACAGACGCTCTCCGGCGGCAATGCCCAGCGCGTGGCCATCGGCAAATGGGTCGCCACACGGCCAAGGGTGCTGATTCTTGACTCGCCCACCGTCGGGGTGGATATCGCTAACAAAGAAGGGATTTACCGCATCGCCCGCGATCTGGCCGATTCCGGCATGGCGGTGCTGATGATCTGCGATGAGATCCCGGAAGCCTGGTACAACAGCCATCGGGTGCTGGTAATGCGCAAAGGTGAGCTTGTGGCCAGCTTTGCTCCACATCAGTGCCGGGAAGAGGAGATTGCCGGGGTGGTCAATGAATAAAAAACTGCGTCATCTGGTAAGCCATCATGAATTCTGGCTCGGCATGCTGATCCTGCTGCTCGCGCTGGGTCTGAGCCTGCGCACCGGTGAGTTTCTGACGCTGGGAAATCTCACCGATGTCGCCACCAGCTATGCCATCCTGGGCATCCTCGCCTGCGGCCTGTTTGTGGTCCTGATTGCGGGCGGCATTGATATCTCCTTTCCGGCGATGACGGCGATTGCCCAGTACGTGATGGCCAGCGTCATGCTGGCGCACGGCGGCAGTTTCCCGATGGTTTTCGCCATCGCCATGGGCTGCGGCCTGGCGCTTGGGCTGATTAACGGCGCGCTGGTCTACTTTCTGCGTGTCCCCGCCATCATTATCACTATCGCCACGCTAAACCTGTTTTATGGCCTGCTGGTCTGGTTTACCAACGGCACCTGGCTTTACGGCTTTCCGGACTGGTTTATGAACGGCATCAACTGGTTCTCGTTCACCGCCGCTGACGGTTATGAATATGGCCTGACGCTGCCCCTTCTCACCCTGCTGGCGGTGTTTATCTTCACCGGGGTGCTGATGCGCTATACCCGACTGGGCAGGCAGATTTACGCCATGGGCGGCAACCGCGAATCGGCCTCCCGGCTGGGTATGAACCTGCTGAGGCTGCACTTTTATGTCTATGGCTATATGGGGCTGCTGGCTGGCGTTGCCGCCGTCGTTCAGGCGCAGACCACCCAGTCGGTTGCACCCAACTCGCTCGTTGGCTATGAGCTGACCGTGCTCGCCGCCGTGGTGCTGGGCGGCACCAGTATGACCGGCGGGCGCGGCTCGCTGCTGGGCACGCTGCTTGGTGTCCTGCTGCTGGCGTTTCTGCAAAACGGCCTGACGCTGATGGCCATCTCATCTTACTGGCATACGGTGTTAAGCGGACTGATCATTCTGGTCGGTATCAGCGCCACCGCGTGGAATGAAAAACGCAAACTGGTGAAGGGGATATAGCATGTTCGCGCTCACTAAAATCGTGCCCGGCGACCGCATTATCCGGCTACAGCTACTGATGATTGTGGTCGTGCTGGGACTCTTTTCCCTGATCCTGGGAGGCCGTTTTTTCAGCTCAGGCAACTTTCAGTCGATCGCCACGCAGCTGCCGGTGCTGGGCCTGCTGGCGCTCGGCATGGGGCTGACTATGCTGACCGGCGGCATCAATCTGTCAATCATTGCCAGCGCTAACGCCTGCTCGCTGCTGATGGCGGCCATTATCGTTCACTTTCCGGGGCCGCAGTTTATGCTGCTGGCCCTGCTGGCTGGCGCGCTGCTGGCGATACTGATCGGTACGGTAAACGGCTTGCTGATTGCGGTTGTTGGGGTCTCGCCCATTCTCGCCACGCTGGGCACCATGACGCTGATTACCGGACTGAATATTCTGCTGACTAACGGTGCGGTGATTTCCGGCTTCCCACCGCTGATCCAGTTTCTTGGCAATGGCGATCTGTTCGGTATTCCCTTTGCGCTGCTGCTGTTTCTGCTGGTCGCTTTTGGCCTGTGGGTCATTCTGGAGCAGACCACGCTGGGCCGCAGCATCTATCTGCTCGGTTCGAATGAACAGGCGACCCGTTTCAGCGGCGTGTCGACTACAAGAGTGATTGTCACCGTTTATGTGCTCTCAGCCCTGCTGAGCTGGGGGGCGGCCCTGTTAATGATGTCGATGTTTAACTCGGCGAAAGCAGGCTATGGCGAATCCTGGCTGCTGATCACGATCCTTGCCTCAGTGCTGGGCGGCGTCAACCCCGACGGCGGCTTTGGCCGGGTCACCGGCATGGTGCTGGCCCTGATTGTGTTACAGATGCTGGAAAGCGGACTGAATCTGCTGGGCGTGAGCAGCTACCTGACGATGGCCCTCTGGGGCGGCGTGCTTATCCTGTTTATCGCATTACAAAATCGCAGAACCTGACGGACGAGGCTTAACTATGACGAGTTATTATCTGGGTGTGGATGTGGGAACCGGCAGCGCACGCGCTGGCATCTTTGACAGCAAAGGCCGCATGATGGGCCAGGCCAGCCGTGAAATTGCGCTGTTTCGTCCGCAGGCCGATTTTGTGGAGCAGTCATCAGACGATATCTGGCAGGCGGTTTGCCAGTCGGTGCGGGATGCCGTTAACCAGAGCAACATCAATCCGGTACAGATCAAGGGTATCGGTTTCGATGCAACCTGCTCGCTCGTGGTGCTGGATAAAGAAGGAAAGCCGTTGACGGTCAGCCCCTCCGGCCGCAGCGAGCAGAATATTATCGTCTGGATGGATCACCGGGCGATCGGTCAGGCTGAGCGCATCAATGCGACCCGGCATCCCGTGCTGGATTACGTGGGTGGCGTGATTTCCCCGGAGATGCAAACGCCAAAGCTGCTGTGGCTGAAGCAGCACATGCCCAATAGCTGGCAGAATATTGGCCACCTCTTCGACCTCCCGGACTTTCTGACCTGGCGCGCAACGCAGGATGCCACCCGCTCACTCTGCTCGCTGGTGTGCAAATGGACCTATATGGGCCATGAAAACCGCTGGGATGAGAGCTATTTCCGGCTGATCGGCCTGGAGGATTTGCTGGAGCACGATGCGGCGAAAATTGGCAGCGAGGTGAAAACGATGGGGGAACCCCTGGGTCACGGCCTGACGCAGCGCGCCGCCGCTGAAATGGGCCTGATGCCGGGCACGGCGGTCAGCGTGTCGGTGATTGACGCCCATGCAGGCAGCCTCGGTACGCTGGGCGCTTCAGGAGCCTCAGGCGAACACGCCGACTTTGACCGCCGTATCGCGCTGATCGGCGGCACCTCAACCGGTCATATGGCGATTTCCCGCGCGCCCCGCTTTATCAAGGGCGTCTGGGGCCCCTACTTTTCCGCGGTGCTGCCCGATTTCTGGCTTAATGAGGGCGGGCAGTCTGCGACCGGCGCGCTGATTGATCATATGATCCAGTCGCATCCCTGCTATGCGCAGCTGCGGGAACAGGGTAAATCGCTGGGAAAAACGATCTATGAAGTGCTGAACGATCTGCTGCGCAAAATGGCGGGAGAGCCGGAAAAGATCGCTTTCCTGACCCAGGATATCCATATGCTGCCCTACTTTCACGGCAACCGTTCACCGCGCGCCAATCCTAATCTGACAGGGATACTGACCGGCCTGAAACTTTCCCGCACGCCGGAGGATATGGCCCTGCACTATCTCGCCACGGTTCAGGCCATCGCGCTCGGTACCCGGCATATCATCGAAACCATGAACCAGAGCGGCTACAGCATCGACACGATTATGGCCAGCGGCGGCGGGACGAAAAATCCGGTGTTCGTTCAGGAGCATGCCAACGCCACCGGCTGCGCCATGCTGCTGCCGGAGGAGAGTGAGGCGATGCTGCTGGGAAGCGCGATGATGGGCACCGTAGCCGCAGGGCTGTATGGAACCCTTCCTGAAGCGATGAATGCCATGAGCCGGGCAGGCAAAACGGTTACGCCGCAGACCAATGAAATTAAACGCTATTACGATCGCAAGTATCGGGTGTTCCGCGAGATGTATCATGACCACATGAAATACCGGCAGATGATGCAGGAGGCGTAATGAAGGAAGATCAAGCCTGGCAACAGGCCTGCGCAGGCTGGCAGGTTTACAGCCGTACGCTGGCCAGCCTGGAAAAGACTGTTGATCGCCAGCAGTGGCTCGCCGTCAGCGATCTGCTGGCCCGCTGTCCGGGAAAAATCGCCGTTACCGGCGTCGGCACTTCCGGTATTGCGGCGCGTAAAATTGCCCATATGCTGGCCTGTATTGAGCAGCCCGCGATCTGGCTGAATCCGGCGGATGCGGCCCATGGCGATATCGGTTTTTTACGTGAAGATGACGTGCTGATCATGATCTCAAGAGGCGGTAACTCAGACGAACTGGGGCGCCTCCTGCCGGCGATTAAGGCCAAAGGAACGCCTCTGGTCTGCGTCACGGAGAACCCAGACGCCGGGCTGGCGCGGGCCGCTGACTATCTGCTGATGACCCCGCCCGTGGAGGAGATAGACCCGCTTAATATGCTGGCTACCACCTCAATTCTGGTGGTGCTGGCGCTGTTTGACGGCATGCTCCCCGGCCTGATGACACAGAGCGGCTTCGGCAAAGATCGGCTACTGAACGTACACCCCGGCGGCAACGTGGGCAAGCTGTTACGTGAAGAGTAACCTGCCGGTGGGGCTGCCCATCTAAAATGGGCAATAAAAAAGGGATGACCCAGTGGGCCATCCCTTTTCTTACCTTCGCAGTGATTACAGCTTGCGCATCACCAGCGTGGCGTTGGTGCCGCCGAAGCCAAAGCTGTTGGACATCACGGTCTTCAGCGCCTGTTCGGTCGGTTTGGTGACGATGTTCAGGCCTTCAGCAGCCGGGTCCAGTTCGTCAATATTGATGCTTGGCGCGATGAAACCGTGCTCCAGCATCAGCAGCGAGTAGATCGCCTCCTGCACACCGGCGGCGCCCAGCGAGTGGCCGGTCATCGCTTTGGTGGCGGACATGGCTGGCGTGCTGTCGCTGAACACTTCGCGGATCGCGCCCAGCTCTTTCACGTCGCCAACCGGCGTGGAGGTGCCGTGCGTATTCAGGTAGTCGATTGGCGTATCAACACCCTGCATCGCCAGACGCATACAGCGCATCGCGCCTTCACCGGAAGGGGCAACCATATCTGCGCCATCGGACGTTGCGCCGTAGCCCACCACTTCAGCATAGATATGCGCGCCGCGCGCCAGCGCGTGCTCCAGCTCTTCCACCACGACCATACCGCCGCCGCCTGCAATCACAAAGCCGTCACGGCTGGTGTCGTAGGTACGGGACGCTTTTTCCGGAGATTCGTTGTACTTGGTGGAGAGCGCGCCCATGGCATCGAACTCACAGGACATTTCCCAGCATAGTTCTTCACCGCCGCCGGCAAATACCACATCCTGTTTGCCCAGCTGGATCTGCTCTACCGCGTTACCGATACAGTGAGCCGAGGTGGCGCAGGCGGAGCTGATAGAGTAGTTCACGCCGTGAATTTTAAACGGCGTCGCCAGACAGGCGGAGACGCCAGACGCCATCGCTTTGGTCACCATGTATGGACCAACGCCACGCAGGCCTTTCGCCCGCATACCGTCAACGCTGGCTGCCTGATAGTAAGGTGAACCGCCGCCGGAACCTGCCACCAGACCCACGCGCGGGTTGTTCTGGTACTGTTCGTCGGTCAGGCCGGAATCTTTAACCGCTTCCAGCATAGAGATATAAGCATAAATGGACGCATCACTCATAAAGCGCAGGACTTTGCGGTCGATGAGGCTGGAGATTTCGTCTTTGGACAGCTTAACGTTACCCCAGACGTGACTACGCATGCCCGAATCTTTCAGTTCCTGAGAGAAGGTAATACCGGAGCGGCCTTCACGTAGAGACGCAAGGACTTCCTCCTGATTATTACCAATGCTGGAAACGATACCCAGGCCAGTAATCACTGCACGTTTCATTCAATACCTCATCACTTCTTATATTAGGATTCGAGGAGCACTTTAGCTTACAGTTGTACGCCGAACAAGTCCGATCAGCGGGATACTTTTGTAAATTTGCGTGCTCTGGCTCACACCGTTACAATCCCTGCACCGCCTGATAACCGAGCATTTGCTGTGAAAACCTCCCCGATTACGCATGCTGAACTGAGCTGGAATGAACAGGCTACACCTGTATCCCGAGCCTTTGGCGACGTCTATTTCTCTGATGAAAGCGGCCTGGAGGAGACGCGGCATGTTTTCCTGGGCGGCAATCAAATCCCCGCGCGCTTTGCCGACCATGGGCGCGATCTTTTTATCGTCGCTGAGACCGGTTTTGGGACAGGTCTTAATTTTCTGGCGCTCTGGCAGGCATTCGATCGCTTCCGCCAGCAGCAGCCCGGGGCAACGTTACAACGTTTACATTTTATCAGCTGTGAGAAATATCCGCTTAATCTGGAGGATTTGATCGGCGCGCATGCCCGGTGGCCGGAACTCGCCAGCTATGCGGCAGCGCTTCAGGCGCAGTGGCCGGTGGCCCTTCCCGGCTGCCACCGTCTGCTGCTGGCGGACGGGCGCATTACGCTTGACCTCTGGTTTGGGGATATTAACCAGCTAATTAATGATTTTGATGACAGCCTGAATCAGCAAATCGACGCCTGGTTCCTGGACGGTTTCGCCCCGTCGAAAAATCCCGATATGTGGACGCCTGAACTTTTTGCCTGTATGGCGAAAATGGCGCGGCAGGGCTGTACGCTGGCGACCTTTACCGCCGCCGGTTTTGTCCGTCGTGGGCTGAATGAGGCTGGCTTTACCGTCGGGAAATGCAGCGGATTTGGCCCCAAGCGGCATATGCTCAGCGGCGTGATGAACGCGCCAGTGTATGCAAAACCGCAGGCGCCCTGGTATGCGCGTCCGGCCGCAGAAGGCGATGAGGTGGCGATTATCGGCGGCGGTATCGCCAGCGCCCTGCTCTCGCTGGCGCTGCTGCGGCGCGGCAAACGGGTGACGCTCTACTGTGCCGATGCCCAGCCTGCGGCCAACGCCTCCGGCAACCGTCAGGGAGCGCTCTATCCGCTGCTCAACCAGCACGATCCGGCGCTGACCACCTTCTTTCCGACGGCGTTCACCTTCGCCCGCCGCCTGTTAGACCAGCTGGATGTGGAATTTGATCATGCGTGGTGCGGGGTTACGCAGCTGGGCTGGGACGAAAAAAGCGCGGCGAAAATCGCTAAAATGGTGGCGATGGGCCTGCCGGCGAGCATCGCCCGTGAAGTCGGCCAGGCGGAAGCAGAGGCGCTCTGCGGCGTAACGACGGGCTGCGGGGGCATTACCTATCCGCTTGGCGGCTGGCTTTCCCCGGCTGAGCTTACCACCGCCCTCTTCCGGCTGGCAGAAGCTCAGGGGCTAAGAACGCACTGGCTGCATCGCCTGACCTCGCTGACGCGCAAGGATAAGCGCTGGACGTTCGCCTTCTCCGACCGGCCCGGGGCCGTCCATGATAATGTGGTGCTGGCGACCGGCCACGAACTCGCCACCCTGGCACAAAGCGAAAAGCTTCCCGCCTATCCCGTCAGCGGACAGGTCAGCCACGTTCCGACCACGCCTGCGCTAAGTCAGTTAAAACAGGTTCTCTGCTATGAAGGCTATATGACGCCTGCAAGCCCCGTTAATCAGGCTCACTGTCTGGGTGCCAGCTATCATCGCGGTGAGCGCTCCGCCCTCTTCCGGGAAGAAGATCAGCAGGAAAACCGCGACAGGCTGCGTCGCTGCCTGCCCGACGCGGAGTGGGCAAACGAGGTGGACGTCAGCGGAGGAGAAGCCCGCAGCGGCGTACGCTGCGCCACCCGCGACCATATGCCCACGCTTGGCCCGTTACCCGATTATGAGCGCACGCTGTCACAGTACACCAGCCTGAGGGATAATCAGGCGCAGGCGGAAGAGGCGCCCGTGCATCCGGGGCTGTTTGTGCTGGGAACGCTGGGCTCCAGAGGTTTATGCAGCGGGCCGCTGGCGGCGGAGGTGCTGGCAGCCGGGCTGTGCGGTGAGCCGGTGCCGCTGGATCGTGAAACGCTGGCGGCCACGCATCCTAGCCGCTACTGGGTAAGACGATTACTGAAAGGGAAAGCGGTCAACTAGCGTACCGCCTGACTGACCAGGGGCGAAAAGCGTAACAGCGGCGGAGCACGCCCCGCCGCGTTTTCAGGCTGACTGCCGCGCCTGAAGGAAGAGATTGTCCCACATACCGATTACCAGCGCCTGATCCCGGGGAGAGAGCTCTCCAGCCTGAATGGCGTTTTGCAGGCTGCGCTGTACCTGAATCTGCAACGCTTCAGGCGTGTGTTCACCCGACTGCTCTATCTCCGCCACCGCCAGCGTGAGATGTCCACGCAGGTAGCCGCTGGCAAAGAGTTCGTCGTCGCTGGCATGCTCCACCATATCGTCAATCAGTGCCAGGATTCGCGCTTCAAATTCATCGATCATATTGTTGCTCCGTTTTTCCCCCGTTCATCACAGATCTTCCGGCCAGGGAAACTGTGCTGGCGTCAGCGGGGGCGTTGAGTAAAAAGTGCAGAGTTCTGCAATAAAGCGCGCAGGCCGGGCGGGTATCCCCTGTTCCAGGTGGGCTATTACCTGAGCATGGACCTTTCGCTGAAAGGCGATGCGGTCAGGCTCACAATCCCCGCTGAGATTGTCACAACTTACGTTGAAGGGAAAGCCTGCGGCAACACAAAAGAGCCACTCCAGCGCCTGCGGCTTCACCTCCACCGACTCGAACTGGCTCTGCGTGATGGCGTCACGGCCATCAGGACAGTACCAGTAGCCAAAATCAACCTGCTTGCGGCGTTCCGCACCGGCAATACACCAGTGGGAAATTTCATGCAGCGCGCTGGCGTAGTAGCCGTGAGCGAAGATGACGCGGTGGTAATCCACCTCTTCATCAGCGGGAAGATAGATCGGTTCATCGTCGCCTTTAATAAGGCGGGTCTGAAAATCTTGAAAAAAGCAGCGATCGAAAATATCAATCAGCTGAGAATAATGGTGAGAAGAGTTCATCGTTCTTATTCTGCCAAATAAAATCCGCGCAATTGTGACACTAAGCGCCCGGCGTATCCACTTTTGCTGACCATCGTATGACAGGTCACGTCCAAAAAATCAGGCGAAAACGTGCCGGAACCAGAGCGCAATCTCCACCCCGTGACTGTCCCATAGCAGTTTGGCGCTCATAATGGCCGAGACGATGACCACCATCGGCCTGACCAGCGTCTGTCCCCGGCTCAGCACCATACGCGCGCCCAGCCTCGCCCCGCAAAAGGCCCCGACCAGCATGATCAGCCCGGTGCCCCAGACCACCTTTCCCCCCAGCATAAAGAAGAGCAGCCCGCCGAGATTAGAGGTGAAGTTCAGTACCTTCGCATGGGCCGTCGATTTCGCCAGGTTGTAGCCACAGAGCGTAACAAACGCCAGCGCGTAGAAGGAGCCGGCACCGGGGCCGAAAAAGCCGTCGTAAAAACCGACGCAGCCGCCCGCCACCAGCGCAAAGGGAAGCCCGTGCAGGCGGCGATGGCGATCTTCTTCGCCCACTTTCGGCATCAGCAGAAAATAGAGCCCGATGGCGATCAGCAGTACCGGCAGCACCTGCCTGAGCAGATCCGCCTGGATATGCTGGATCAGAATGGCTCCCGCCACCGACCCCATAAAGGTCATCGCGATATTGAGCTTCTGCTCCCGCAGATCCACCGCCTTTCGCCGGACAAAATAGAGGCTGGCTGAGAACGAACCGCCAACGGATTGCACCTTGTTGGTCGCCAGCGCCTGGGCCGGCGAAAGCCCGGCAGACATCAGCGCCGGGACGGTGAGCAGGCCACCGCCACCGGCGATGGAATCAATAAAGCCCGCCAGCATAGCGACCAAAAACAGCAGCCCGACCAGCAGCGGGCTGACGGCAAACCAGTCCATTTTGTTTTCCTAAAGAAGGTGTTTATCCAGTAATGCCTGACAGGATGGTGGAAGCGGCGGCGGCTCGCGCTTCACCGGCGCGCCGCTGCCCGGTTTCGGCGGTGCAAACCAGCTTTGCAGCTCGGCACCACAACCATCTCCTGGCGGCGGCGGAGCCTGATCTTCACACTCAGTGCTGCCTGCCGGACAGCGCAGACGCACGTGCATATGCGCCCGATGCCCAAACCATGGTCGTACCTTACGCAGCCAGTCACGATCCGCACCGGCATCGGCGCAAAGCTGCTTTTTGATCGCCGGATTCACAAAGATCCGCGTCACGGCGTCATCCTTCGCCGCCAGCTTAATCAGGCTGTCGATCTCGGGCTGCCAGTGACGCGCCACCACGTTTTTTCCACTGGCGGCAACCAGATAGAGCGGCTGAGGCTTCAGCAGCATCTGAGACGTCCAGCGGGTTTTCGGCAGCTGGAGCCAGATATCGACATCCAGTCCCGACTGATGGCTGGCGTGACCGCTGCTGAAGCGCCCACCCGCAGGCATGCCCATATCGCCAATCATCACCTCGCCCAGCTGCAGGTTATGCACCTGGGTGCTGAGACGCTGAATAAACAGAATCAGATCGGGATGGCCAAAGTAGCGGCGCTGATCCTGGCGCATTACCTGATAGCCGGGCGCTTCCAGCGGCAGCGCCTGCGCGCCGATAATACAGCCGTTAGAAAAGGCGCCAATCGACTGCGGATCGCCACTGACGGGTCGTTGAATCGACTGCCAGGGCGTGGCAGCCAGCGAAGCCGCGCTGACCAGCAGCGCGCAGAGGAGCGTACAGACTTTTTTCATTAGGTTACCAGCGAGGAATAGCCGTGTTTACGTCAGCGTTCTGAGCGCGGTGACGCAGCAGGTGATCCATCAGCACGATAGCCATCATCGCTTCCGCGATCGGCACCGCGCGAATGCCCACGCAGGGATCGTGCCGCCCTTTGGTGATCATCTCCACCTCTTCGCCAAAGCGGTTGAGGGTTTTGCCCGGCACGGTAATGCTTGAGGTCGGCTTCATCGCGATGGTGGCCAGAATCGGCTGACCGCTGCTGATGCCGCCAAGGATGCCGCCCGCGTGATTGCTCTGGAAGCCGTCAGCCCGGATCTCATCACGGTGCTCGCTGCCGCGCTGGTTAACCACCGCAAAACCGTCACCGATTTCCACCCCTTTGACCGCATTAATGCTCATCAGCGCATGGGCCAGGTCAGCATCAAGCCGGTCAAATACCGGCTCGCCGAGGCCAACCGGCACGTTTTCCGCCATTACCGCCACTTTTGCGCCGATGGAGTCGCCCTCTTTTTTCAGCGCGCGCATCAGCTCATCCAGCGCCGGGATTTTATCGGGATCGGGGCAAAAGAACGGATTTTGCTCGACCTGATCCCACGCTTTCAGCTCGCAGGCAACGTCGCCAATCTGCGCCAGGTAGCCGCGGACTTTTATGCCGTGTTTCATTTCCAGATATTTTTTGGCGATCGCACCGGCAGCGACGCGCATGGCGGTTTCCCGGGCGGAGGAACGCCCGCCGCCGCGGTAATCACGCACGCCATATTTCTGCTCATAGGTATAGTCAGCGTGGCCGGGGCGGAACACATCTTTGATCTCGCCGTAATCCTGGGAGCGCTGATCGGTATTTTCAATCAGCAGGCCGATGCTGGTTCCCGTGGTGACGCCCTCAAACACGCCGGAGAGAATTTTCACCCGATCGGGCTCACGACGCTGGGTGGTATAGCGTGAGGTGCCGGGACGGCGGCGATCCAGATCGCGCTGAAGATCGGCCTCGGTCAGCGGAATACCGGGCGGCACGCCGTCAACAATACAGCCAAGCGCCACGCCGTGGGATTCCCCAAATGTCGTGACGCGAAAGACCTGCCCAATCGTATTACCAGCCATCTGAACTCCTGAGTGATTCTGTAAAAGGCGCTCTCCCTGCCGCACCGGCGAGCGGGCCGGCGGCAGGCATTGCGCCCTGAAAAGGTTCTTAATCTTTATAAATGCTGAAATGGTGCTGTGCGTCAACAATCTGCTGACGGGTCAGCATAAATACGCCGTCGCCGCCGTTGGCGAACTCCAGCCAGGTAAAGGGCACGTCAGGGTACTGATCGATCATATGCACCATGCTGTTACCCACTTCACAAATCAGCACGCCCTCTTCGCTCAGATAGTCCGGCGCGTTAGCCAGGATCCGGCGCGCCAGCTTCAGCCCGTCGCTGCCCGCCGCCAGGCCCAGCTCCGGCTCGTGGCGATATTCGTCAGGCAGGTCGTCCATATCGTCGCCGTCAACGTAAGGGGGATTGGTGACAATCAAATCGTAAGGCGTTTTCGGCAGTTCGCGGAACAGATCGGCGCGGATTGGCGTGACGTTATGCTGAAGTCCGTGAGCCTCAATGTTCTGTTCGGTTACCGCCAGCGCGTCGGTGGAGATATCGACGGCATCCACCTCGGCTTCCGGGAACGCATAGGCACAGGCGATGGCGATGCAGCCGCTGCCGGTACACATATCAAGAATGTAGCTGGGTTCATGGGGCAGCAGACCGGCAAAACGTTCGTTAATAAGCTCCCCAATCGGTGAGCGAGGCACCAGCACACGCTCATCAACGTAGAACTCATGGCCGCAGAACCAGGCTTTATGGGTCAGGTAGGCAACCGGAATACGTTCGTTGATACGGCGGATTACGCGCTCGACAATGCGGTGGCGTTCGCTGGAGGTCAGGCGGGCATTGCGCATATCTTCCGGAATATCCAGCGGCAGATAGAGCGAGGGAAGCACCAGCTGTACGGCCTCATCCCAGGGGTTATCGGTGCCGTGGCCGTACCAGAGTCCGGCGGCGGAAAAGCGGCTGACCGACCAGCGCAGCATATCCTGAATGGTATGCAGCTCACTGACTGCCTCATCAACGAAAATTTTGTCCAATGTGCCCTCCACAGGCCTTGCTGAAACTCGGCAGCTAGTTTGCCATGAAGCGCCGCTAAATTCAGCGCAGCGGCGTGAAAAAGCTGACATTTGTTTTTCATCAGCGAAAGTCAGGGTAAACTGGAAAAAATTTAAGCGGCACCGAGCCGTTGCGCGCCGGAAAGAGCGGAATAAAGATAATCAGATGAGTAAAAAACAGAATCTCAGCCCGGAAGACCAGGCGCTGTTTCGCGGGCTGATGAGCGGCACCCGTAAGCTGGCTCAGGACACCATTGTCCACAAGCCGCAGCGCAAAAAAACGTCAGAAGTGCCTCAAAAACGTCTGCTTTCCGAGCAGATGGATAACAGCCACTATTTTTCAGATGAGTTCCAGCCGCTGCTGGCGGAAGAGGGGCCGGTGCGTTATGTCCGCAGCGACGTCAGCCACTACGAGCTGAAAAAACTGCGCCGGGGAGATTATACGCCGGAGATATTTCTGGATCTTCACGGCCTGACGCAAAAGCAGGCCAAGGAGGAGCTGGGCGCGCTGATTGCCGCCTGCCGCCGCGAACATATTTTTTGCGCCAGCGTGATGCACGGCCACGGCAAGCATGTGCTGAAACAGCAGACGCCGCTCTGGCTGGCCCAGCACCCGATGGTGATGGCCTTTCATCAGGCGCCGAAGCTGTTTGGCGGAGACGCTGCCCTGCTGGTGCTGATCGAGATAGAGGAGTGGCTTCCGCCCGAACTGCCTTAAAAAGGAGGGGCAAAGCCTGAAAGAAGTGCGGGCCGGCAAAAGCCGGCCCGGGAGGCTTTAAATGGCCCTGGCAAGTTTGGCGGGACTGACCTGCCATTCCAGCTTGCCGCTGCTGCTTCCGGCATCATAAGCGATGCAGGCGATGGCGGAGGTGGCAAACATCGGCGGCGCTTCCTGCGGGCAGAGTTCAGAAACCAGATAGCCCACCAGCGGCAGATGGGAGATGACCAGTACGGCCTTCACGCCCTCTTTTGCCAGCACCTGGAGATAGGCGGCAACCAGTGCCGGATCGCCACCCGGCGTCAGCTCCGGCAGCACCTCCTGCTGTTCAGGCAGGTTAAGCCCTTCACGCACTGTGAGCAACGTCTGTTCAGCGCGTAAATAGGGGCTGACCAGCACACGTTCAATATCCACCGTCTGTCCGTTGAGCCAGTCCGCCATCTGGCGGGACTCATCGCAGCCACAATGAGTCAGGGGTCGTACCGAATCACTAGCCGCATCCAATGCCGCATCGCCGTGACGCATAATGAAAACTTGCATAATGCACCGCTGTTGTTAAACATTAACGCCGGAAAACCGCGTTCACCGACTCTTCATTCTGCGAATGAACGCTGTGTTTTACCCTAATGCCGGAAGACAAGTCAACCGATTGTTTACTAAATGAGCGCTTTACGGAATGCGGCCAGCCGCCCTTTCCGCTGACGTAAAATCTAACCCCCTGAATCGGCATGGCTATTCACCAAAACGCCTGTTAATAAAAGTGTTCTCCCGCCTGCGCCATCTGCCTGAGGCGCTCGCAGGGCGCAAAACGCTCTCCGTGAGTATGCATTAACCGCTCTGACAGCGCGACGACCTGCGCCAGTCCGAGATGATCCATATAGCGGAACGGGCCGCCCAGGAACGGCGGAAAGCCGATGCCGAACACCGCGCCGATATCACCATCGCGGGCGCAGCGGATCACCCCTTCATCAAGCGTTCTGACCGCCTCGTTCAGCATCAGCATTACGCATCGTTGCGCAATATTTTCCCGGCTCAGGTGCGACTTTGGCGTCACATTCAGCAGCGTGTAGATTGCCTGGTCGACCCGTTTTTTCCGCCCCGGACGCCTGTCACCATACAGATAGAAGCCCCGGCCATTTTTGCGCCCTTTACGGTTATCGTTTAATACGGCGCTTAACGCCTCCGGCGCCCGGAAGCGCTCGCCCCACGCCTGCTCCAGCACGGGTAAAATATGCGTACCGACGTCAATGCCCACTTCGTCCAGTAGCTGAACCGGGCCTACCGGAAAACCAAACTGCACCAGGGCTTCATCGATCTCATCGATTGGCTCTCCGTCCAGCAGGCAGCGCATCGCTTCATTAATATAAGGTGCCAGGATGCGGTTTACGTAAAAGCCGGCCCGATCGGCGACTACTATCGGCGTTTTACCCTGTTTTTTCGCCAGCGCAACCGTTGTGGCGATGGTTTCAGCATCAGTGCCCGCGTGCGGGATCACCTCGACCAGCGGCATCTTATCGACCGGGCTGAAGAAATGCAGACCGATAACTTTCTCAGGACGCTGCGCATTTGCCGCAATATCGCTGATAGGTAGCGACGAAGTGTTGGAGGCAAAAATGGTCTGCGGCGAGGTGCTGGCTTCCACCTCCGCCACCATCTGCTGCTTAAGAGAAAGCTTTTCGAACACGGCCTCAATCACCACATCGCGATGCTGAAATCCCTGATAGTCGGTGGTGCCGGTAATCAGCGCCATCTGCTGCTGTCGTTCAGCAGGCGACAGGCGCCGCCGCTTCACCTGCTTGCTCAGCAGATCCCAACTGTATTTCATCGCATGGTTAATCCCTTCGGTGGTCACATCCTTTATTCGCACCGGCAGCTTGCCGCGCGTTGCGGTGACACAGGCGATGCCTCCGCCCATTAACCCACCACCCAGCACGCCAATTTTGCTCAGTTCACGCGGTTCCGCCGCCGCGCCCGTCTCTTTTTTCATTTCCGTGGTGGCAAAAAAGAGGCTTCTCAACGCGGCCGATTCCGGCGTCATCACCAGCTGACCAAAGGCTTTCGCCTCGGCGGCATAGCCGCTGCTTCTGCCCTGTTGCAGTCCCGTACGCACCACGCTCAGGATTTTTCCGACGGCAGGATAGTTACCGCGCGTTTTGGCCTGCGCCTGCCTCTCCGCCAGCTTAAACAGCAGCGCCCTGCCCGCCGGCCCGTTCAGCAGACGATCGCGCAGCGACAGCGTTTTTTTAAGTTTGCGTCCCTTCAGCACCATTTTTACCGCCGTCTCCAGCAGAATCGATTGCGGCACGGCGTCATCCACCAGCCCCAATTTCAGCGCCTGCCTGGGCCGCAGCGTTTTGCCGGTCAGCATCATATCCAGCGCGCCCGACGCGCCGACAAGCTCAGGCAGCCGCTGGGTGCCGCCCGATCCCGGCAGCAAACCCAGCTGCACCTCCGGCAGCCCAAGCCGGGTTTTATCATCCAGCGAGCAGACCCGCTGATTGCAGGCCAGTGCCAGTTCCAGCCCGCCGCCCAGGCAGGGGCCGTGGATCGCCGCCACCACGGGCAGCGGCAGCGCGGCGATTTCCGCCATCACTTTCTGCCCTTCCAGCGCCAGCGCTTCCGCATCTTTTGCGGTTTCACAGCCTGCGATCATCGAAATATCCGCCCCGGCGATAAAGGAGTCGGGTTTGCCGGAGATCAGCACCAGTCCGGCCAGGCCAGTGTTTTGCCTTGCCTGGGCGATGACCTCGCGAATTTGTCCGGCAAAAGCCGCCTTAAGCGTGTTCATCTTTTCCCCTGGGACATCCAGCGTAATCACGCCCACGTTATCGGTGCGCATCGCCAGGGTAAATGCAGATTGCGTCTCCATTATTCAGCCTCCAGAACCATCGCAGCACCCAGTCCGCCTGCCGCACAGGCTGTCACCAGCCCCAGACCACCACCGCGACGCCGTAGTTCGTTCAGGGTCTGCGTAATCATCCTCGCGCCGGTAGCGGCAAAGGGATGGCCATAGGCGATGGAGCCACCCAGTACGTTAAATTTTTCTTCATCCACCTCACCCAGCGCGTGGGGCCGGTGCAGTACCTCACGGGCAAACCGCTCATCGGCAAACATTTTCAGGTTCGCCAGCGTCTGGGCGGCAAAGGCTTCATGCATATCAATCAGCGTCAGATCCTGAAGCGTGATCCCGGCCCGATCGAGAGCCAGCGGCGAAGCCCATGAGGGCCCCAGCAGCATATCGTGGCGAACATCGATGGCGGTGAAGGCATAGCTGCGTAAATAGCCGAGCGGCGTAATGCCGAGCGAACGGGCGCGGGATTCGGTCATCAGGATCACCGCGGCTGCACCGTCGGTCAGCGGAGTGCTGTTCGCTGCGGTTACGCTGCCGTGTCGCCGGTCAAAAGCGGGACGGAGTTTGGTGTAGTCGGCGAGAGAGGAGTTAGCCCGGACATTGTTGTCCCGTTCAAAAGGCGCACGCCACGGCGGCACAAACGCCGTCATCACCTCGCCCGCCAGCTTGCCCTCCTCCCAAGCTTTAGCCGCCTTCTGATGAGAACGGTGGGCCAGCGCATCCTGTCGTTCACGGCTGATATCGTGGCTTTTTGCCATCTGTTCAGCCGTATCGCCCATGCGCAGCCCGGTAGAGTATTCCGCCACGGCGGGCGGCACGGGCAGTAAATCCCGTGGACGAAGCTGACTGAACAGCTTCATTTTCTGTGAAAAGCTTCTGGCTTTGCTGAGATCCACCAGCACGCGGCCCAGCTTTTTGCTGACGCCTATCGGCAGCACCGACGAGGAGTCTGCCCCGCCCGCGATGCCCGCCTGAATATGCCCGACCATCAGGCTTTCTGCCACGTTAGCCACCGCCTGAAAGCTGGTGGCGCAGGCGCGACTGACGCTCCAGGCGTCGGTATGGACGCTCAGGCCGCTGCCGAGAACGATTTCGCGGGCAATGTTGGGCGCTTCAGGCATCTGAACCACCTGACCAAATACCAGCTGCTCAATGAGATCGGGCGGAATATCGCTGCGGGCCAGCAGCTCGCTGACCACCATCCGGCCAAGTTCAACCGCGGGAATACCGTGCAGCGCGGTCGCCTGGCGGGCAAAAGGGGTCCGCAGCCCGTGGGTTATTGCAATACGTTCGCCCTGACGCGTCAGCAAGGGTGAGGCTTTGCTCATGCTTGTCACCTGTAAAAGAGGAAACCGGCTTCATTGCCAAAGAGGTCTGACCTCTAAGATTAACAACTATTTTACAATGTGCATCAGGATCGGAAGGAAAATGCGAGAGAAGACACGCTTTTACCGGAAGCGGGCGGCCCCGCTCCCTCTCAGACAGGACTCAGCGCAGGCCGAGCTGAAAAATCATCGTTTCAGCCTGGCAGCTGAAGGTGAAGCTGGCTTCAAGACGAACGCCATCCGGCTGTTCAGTCAGCTCACTCTGAATCACGCAGGGCTCGGATTCTACCTGGCGGGCCTTACCGGTCAGCGTCGCCAGCATCGCTTCCGCTTCGTCGCGGGTGGCATAAAGCTGGCTCCAGCTTGCCGTACAGTCGCTATTATCCATAATAGTGCCGACATCCACACAGCAGCAGGCAGCGGTCTCATTGGCACTGCATTTATTAATGGCGTGAGTCATAAGGATCTCCAGTTAGCCGCACCCGGGCGACAAAGAAAAAGCGTACAGAGAGTTTACCCCTACCTCGCTTTCTTGTCCGGTCATCTTGAGACGGCGATGCATTAAGTGACGAGAATCACGCTTAATATTGATCTGTAACAACCCGGCTTATTCCGCCGCTTTGGCATATGTCATCTTTTTGTTAAGCAGATCGCTTTTTATGGATCAAAATGAAAATATTCCTAAAACAATATTGCAACACACGCAGTGGTCGGACCTATACTGGGGCCACTGGTCTGATTTGTTAGCCGTATTTCAGCCCCTACAATTCGCGACCCCTCGTTACTTTATGTAACAGAGTTTAATAAAAATCAGATTAATGAGGTTGTGGTCATGAACCATAAATCCCTGTTTGCAAAGTCTGCGATCGCAGCAGCAGTGGCACTTATCTCTTCCAACGTTTACGCAGCCGGTTTTCAACTGAATGAGTTTTCCTCCATCGGTCTGGGCCGCGCCTATTCCGGTGAGGGAGCCATGGGGGATACGGCAGCCTCCGCCAGCCGCAACCCGGCCACCATGGCGCTGATGGATCGCCCAATGTTTTCCATCGGGGCCGTATTTATTAATCCCGATGTCCATATTGACGGTGACAGCCCGAGCGGTCAGAGCCTGCACGCAAGCAATATCGCGCCAACCGCCTGGGTGCCTAATATTCATTATGTGCAGCCGCTGAACGATCAGTGGTGGGTAGGCGCCTCCGTAACCTCCAACTATGGACTGGCCACCGAGTTTAATAATGACTACACCGCAGGCTTATATGCCGGTAAAACGGATCTGGAAACCGCTAACCTGAATTTAAGCACCGCTTACCGCCTTAACGAGCATTTCACCTTCGGCGTGGGTTTTGACGCCGTTTATGCAAGAGCGAAAATCGAACGTTATGCGGGTGAATCTGGCCCGGCACTGGGGCTGGCAAGAGATACGCAGGTTGCGCACCTGAAAGGGGACGAATGGGGCTACGGCTGGAACGCTGGGATCCTTTATGAGGTGGATGAAAACAACCGCTTTGGCTTTACCTACCGCTCTGAAGTGAAAATCGACTTTGACGGCGATTATAAGAGCAATATCCCGGGCGCCTTCAATCCGGTTAACCAGGCGCTGAATCTTGGCCTGCCTTACGGCACCAGCGGCAGCACCATCCCGGGCTCGCTGACGCTGAACCTTCCTGAGATGTGGGAAGTCTCCGGCTACCATAAGGTGGCGCCACAGTGGGCGGTCCACTACAGCATGGCCTATACCAGCTGGAGCCAGTTCCAGGAGCTGAAAGCGACAGGCACCGGCGGCCAGACGCTTTTTGAGAAAGAAGAAGGCTTTAAGGATGCCTATCGTATCGCGCTGGGAACTTCTTACTTCTACGATCAGAACTGGACCTTCCGCACCGGCATCGCCTTTGATGACAGCCCGGTGCCTGCCGACAAACGGTCTATCTCCATTCCCGATCAGGATCGCTTCTGGCTGAGCGCCGGCACATCCTATGCCTTTAACGAGGATGCTTCCGTTGACGTCGGTATTGCCTGGATGCATGGCCAGAGCGTCACGGTGAAAGAAGGCGATTACACCTTCAACTCTTCCGGCAAAGCCTGGCTTTACGGCGCTAACTTTAACTACAAGTTCTGAGTACAAAAAAAGCCTGTCTGACGACAGGCTTTTTTTCCGGGCAACACTCTCTGCACTTTAACCTTCTGAGCCCGCTGGAGCCTGTCTGACGACAGGCTTTTCTACGCTATCCCATCAGGCCTTTCTCAATCTCAGTTGGCGTCAATCTCATCAAGATCGCCCTGAATCGCTGACGCATTCGGATTCTCCTGCGGAACCAGCTTGCCATCGCTGGCAAGGAAATCGTGACGCTGGAAGTAGGCTGCGCGTGCGAACGCGTAAGGATCGCGGGTATTACGCAAAATGGCGTCGGAATCCAGCAGCTGTGCACGGGTTTCCACCCCTTCCACCGCCCATTTGCCGGCGGACATCCACCAGGTCAGCCAGCTAAGCGGGATATAAAGGTTGTCTACCAGCCCCCCGATATCCTCTCGTGGCGTAAAACCGCCATAACCCGGCACCTCAACGTAAGGACCGTAGCCCACGCCATAGTGGCCCAGCGTGCTGCCGAACTCGCGCGGCTCTTCCTTCGCCAGCTTGGGGTTCGCCATGGTGGCGACATCAATAAAACCGCCCATGCCAAGCAGGGTATTCAGGAAAAAGCGGTTGAAGTGAATCATCGCTTTATAGGGTTTGCCTTCGATAAAGTAGTTCACCATGGTCGAAGGCTCATCGAGGTTGCTGAGGAAGTTCCCCAGACCGGTACGCGCCGGCGCCGGGACATAATCACGCCACGCAACGGCTACCGGCCGGACGACGTAAGGATCCAGCACGTTATAGTTGAAATTAAACATGGTCCGGTTGAATCCTTCGAACGGATCCGACCGTTCCTGCGGTCGATCCGCCGTATTCGAACTGGCACAACCCACTAATAATACGCTTGCCAGCGCGATGCCGGTGACACGGTAGCTCATAGCTGTCTCCCTGTAGTCAAAATAGAGTGCCGCCGCTAAGGCTGCTGACGATCGATCTCAACGGCCAGCTGCTGTTGTCCGTCAAAAGGCGTGACCGCGCTGGTGCCAAACCAGTCTCCGGACTGCGGAGTGGCGCTGCCATCACGTGAGATACGTACCCGAACCTGTACCTGATGCTGGGCGGAGAGTAAACGCCCGGGCATCATGGCATTGCTGTCATCCAGCGTCAGCGACAGTGGAAAATGGCTCAACGGCATCTTTTTCACCGCCATCGGGACGGGAGAAACACCATCGGAAACGGAAATATACAACACTCCGCCGTTTTGTAACATTTTTTCGGCCGTCGGGACGAGCGTAATCGTTAACGCCAGCTGACCGTTTACCTTACCGGTTTTGGCCTCAGCCTGAGCGATACTGCGTTGAATCATTTCGCGGCGGCGATCGTCTGCGGGTAGCAGCAGTAACATTTGTTGCCACACCCCGGCGGCCTGAGCGTAATGCTGCTGCGCATAAGCATTAAAAGCCAGCAGGCTAAGTATGCGCAAGTTGCCGCTCTCCCGCTGCTTCATTTCATTCAGCATCACGCCAGCTTCACGCACATCTTCAGGATCCTGAGAGCGGGACATGACGTCCGCATAGCTCAGCTGCACCTCATCGTTGTCGGGCGCAAGCTGTAAGGCGTGCCGGAAGGCCTGAGTGGCGGTCTCGCCGTTGTTGAGCACCATACCGACCCGCCCCAACATCAGCCAGTCGTTAAGGTTATCCGGATCCTGTTGCAGTGAAGTGCGCAGGCCCAGTCCCAGACGCGCTAACTGTTCCATCGACAGCGGCTTTGCACCGGGATCCATCACCTGCGCGCGCAGAGCCGGAAGCTCGCTGGCCGTCTGTTGCCAGCTCACGACCTCATCATAGCCGCCGGTCTTGAAATAGAACCCGAGACTGACGACAAACAGTATTATCACGCCGGGGATCAGCACCCAGCGCCCCACGCTGCGCTCCTCAGTTTTCGCCTCAGGGGGGATATCCATCAGCAGCGTCTGCTGGAGTTCGCGGATCATCTCAGGCCGTTCGCCGACTACGCCCTGCGCTTCATCGTCCTCAAGCTCCCGCAGGCGCTGATGATAAAAAGCGGTGTTGAGCGCATCCCGATCTTCCGCCACCGGACGCTGCCCGCGTCCGCCAGCGATCAGCAGCAGTCCACTGACTGCAATAAGCAGCGCCAGCAGGATTAACCAGAAACCGCTCATGATTGTTTCCCGTCATTTTTAAGCAGCACCGCTAAACGCTGTTGCTCGTCATCGTCCAGTGTGGCAACGGTAAGCTGACGGCGGCGGCTTCTGAGGATAATAACCAGCGCGCCAACAATGACAAACAGCGCAGGACCGGCCCACAGGATCAGCGTCGAGGCCATGACCGGCGGTTCATAGGTCACGAAGTTGCCATAGCGCGCCACCATGTAGTGCTTTACCTGATCCGGAGTCTGGCCGGCCTGCAGCAGTTCATACACCTTCAGGCGCATATCGGCGGCAATCATTGAGTTGGAGTCCGCAATGCTGTTGTTCTGACACTTCGGGCAGCGCAGCGACTGCGTTAAATGGCGATACTGCTGCTCACGTTCGGCGGAAGTAAAGTGCCAGGTATCAATGTTATCCGCCAGTACGCTGAAGCTCATCAGCGCAATCAGCATGATAATAAGGCGAGTCATACCCCAGCCTCC
Organism: Erwinia psychrophila; assembly: GCF_039023475.1. Classification (NCBI taxonomy): domain Bacteria; kingdom Pseudomonadati; phylum Pseudomonadota; class Gammaproteobacteria; order Enterobacterales; family Erwiniaceae; genus Erwinia; species Erwinia psychrophila. The sequence goes on along the minus strand of NZ_JBCHVB010000003.1, from coordinate 25,046 downwards.
CTGCTGTATTTTTCCCATAGCGGCTTCACTTCCCGGTTCCAGACCTCATTATTCATGTCACCCGCGTGGCGATAGCGAATGATCCCATGGCCATCAATCAGGAAGGTTTCCGGTGCGCCATAAACGCCCAGATCCAGCCCCAGCATGCCGTTACCATCATAAAGACTCAGGGCATAAGGATTACCCAGCGTGTTCAGCCAGCCGATCGCCTTACTGCGATCGTCCTTATAGTTCAGCCCCACCACACGTATTCCTTCCGTCGCCAGCGTATTCAGATACTGATGCTCCGCCCGGCAGGTCGGGCACCAGGTCGCCCAGACGTTAAGCAAAATCGGTTTACCGCTCACCAGCACGCTGCGATCGTAGATTTTCCCTGGCTGCTCAAGCGACTCCAGCCTGAAAACGGGCACCGGCTTGCCGATTAACGCGGACTCCAGCAGCGTTGGATCCTCGCCGTGCGCGTTACGCGTCAGCTGCCACATCAGCGCGGCCGCCAGCAGCAGGAAAAGCACCAGCGGGATATAGAGTATTTTCTTGTTCATGCCAGCTCCCTGTGCGCTTTTTTGCGTGAACGGTAACGTGGATCGAGCAGGCAGAAGATGCCGCCAAGCGCCATAAACAGGCCGCCAAACCAGATCCAGCGAACGAAAGGCTTATAGTAAATCCGCACGGCCCAGGCGTTATTGTCCAGCTCTTCGCCCAGCGCAGCGTAAAGATCGCGGCTGATGCCGCCGTCAATGGCCGCCTCGGTCATCATGGTGTGCGCCACGCTGTAATAGCGCTTTTCGGCGTGCAGCGTCGCTTCATGTTTGCCGTTACGGGTAACGTCAATGATACCGATGGCCCCGGCAAAGTTCGGGCCCTGAAGATTCTGCACGTCCCGGAAGGTGAAGTGATAATTATGAATATCGAGCGTATCGCCAGCCCGCATGCGTACGTCACGCTCAACGCTGTAATTCTGGCTGAAAGCGATACCGATAACGGTGACCGCCACGCCGAGATGGCCCAGCACCATACCCCAGTGGCTGCGGGAGAGGTGCTTCAGCCCGGTAAAAAAGCCGTGGCGATGCGTCGCGCGCTCGTGCAGCTCCATCAGGGTGAGGAAGATCACCCAGATTGCCATCAGCAGGCCCACAACGGCCATCGCTTCAATGCGATCCTGCATCAGCCACGGCAGGCTCACCGACAGGATCAGGGTGCCAGCCAGCGCCAGCGCCAGGCGCTTCCATAGCTTCTGCGGCTCGTCGCGCCGCCAGCGTACCAGCGGCCCCACGCCTAACATCAGCGCCAGCGGCGCCATCAGCCAGGTGAAGAGCGTATTAAAGAAAGGCTCGCCGATGGAGATACTGCCCAGGCCCAGCTGCTTATGCACCAGCGGCAGCAGCGTTCCCAGCAGCACCACCAGCATGGCGGCAATCAGCAGAACGTTATTACCGAGCAGAAAAGATTCGCGCGACCAGACTTCATTCTGTACCCGGCTGCGAATTTTGCCGCCTTTGATAGCGTAGAGCAGTAACGAACTGCCGATAACGATCACCAAAAAGGCGAGAATAAACATGCCGCGAGCAGGATCGGAAGCAAACGCATGCACGGAAACCAGCACCCCGGAACGGACCAGAAAGGTGCCTAACAGACTGAGCGAAAAGGCAGCGATCGCCAGCAGGACGGTCCACGCCTTAAAGCTGCCGCGTTTTTCGGTCACCGCCAGCGAGTGGATCAGCGCGGTTCCGGCCAGCCAGGGCATAAGGGAAGCATTCTCAACCGGGTCCCAGAACCACCAGCCGCCCCAGCCCAGCTCGTAGTAGGCCCAGGCGGAGCCGAGAACGATGCCGATAGTCAGGAAAACCCAGGCGGCGGTCGTCCAGGGGCGCGACCAGCGCGCCCAGGCCGTATCCAGCCGTCCGGCCATCAGGGAAGCGATCGCGAATGCAAAGGCGACCGAAAAGCCCACGTAGCCCATATAGAGCAGCGGCGGGTGGAAGATCAGTCCGATATCCTGCAGCATCGGGTTGAGATCGCTGCCCTCGATCGGGAAACCGGGCAGCGTGCGGGTAAAGGGATTAGACGTCAGCGTAATAAACAGCAGGAAGCCGAGGTTAATCATCCCCATCACCGCCAGCACGCGGGCAATGGCATCTGCCGGCATCCTGCGGCTGAACAGCGCGACGGCCAGCGTCCAGGTGCTCAGCAGCAGCAGCCAGAGCAGCAGTGAACCTTCATGCGCCCCCCACGTGGCGGCGACGCGATAATAAACCGGCAGCAGCGTATTGGAGTTCGCGGCCACATAGGCCACGCTGAAATCATTGACGATAAAAGCATGAACCAGCAGAGCGAATGCGCCAGCAATTGAGCCAAACAGGGCATAGCTGAGCGGACGAGCCAGCCCCATTAACCGCGCATCCTGACGCCTGGCACCCCACAGCGGATAAACGCTTAACAGCAGCGAAATCGCCAGGCCCAGGCAGAGCAGAAAGCTGCCAATCTCCGGCATCATGACCGATCTCTCCGCGAGGCGTCCGGCCATGCCGTCCCCTCTTCCTTATGATTTGTTTTCATCGCATCCTCAATCTCGGGCGGCGTATATTTTTCGTCATGTTTGGCCAGCACTTCCTTCGCATGGATCAGGTTACGTGTTTCCAGCACGCCCTGAGCCACGACGCCCTGCCCTTCACGGAACAGGTCGGGAAGAATGCCCTGATAGGTGACGCTCACCACGCCGTTAAGATCGTAAAGCTTAAAGGAAACCTGAAGCGTATTCGGGTCGCGCCTGACGCTGCCCGGCATTACCATGCCCCCCACGCGCAGACGCTGGCCCGGCTCCGGTTTTGCATGGTTTTCCCCTTTGCCATTGATGATTTCACCCGGCGTATAGAAAAGGTCGATGTTGGCACGCAGTGCGTACATCACCAGCGAGGTGGCCAGACCGAGGCCAGCCACTATCGCAATCGCCACGATGAGACGTTTTTTACGACGGCTATTCACTGCTGTTCTCCTGTTACTTCACCGACGGCTTTTTTACTTTTTGCCGCACGTATGCGGCGCTCCCTCGCCCGACGCTGGCGGATCTCTGTCATTAGCCGGCCTCGCTGTATCAGCGTGTGTGTCACCAGCCCGCCCAGCGAAATCAGGGTGCAGGCCACCGCCAGCCAGACGTAAAAGGCGTAGCCTCCCATTGCGAAGAATGCCGGCCATGAAGCGAATGCGGATGTCATGAGTCACGTCCTCCCCTGGCAACAACTTCAGCTACCCAGGGACGATTACGCTCGGTAAAGAGCAGCAGATTGCGTAGCCGCATCAGCGTCAGGGAGATAAAGACCAGAAGATAGCCGAGGATCGACCAGCGCAGCGGGGTGCGCATGCTGGGGGCGATAGCCTGCTGAAGCATACCGGAGGAGCCCTGATGCAGCGTATTCCACCACTGTACCGAATAGTGAATGATCGGCAGATTGACCACGCCGACAAGGATCAGTATGCCCGCCGCCCTGCCCGCCATCCGCCGGTCGTCAAAGGCGTTATAGAGGGCGATAGTGCCCATATAGAGAAACAGCAGAACCAGTTCAGAGGTGAGCCGGGCGTCCCAAATCCACCAGGTTCCCCACATCGGCTTACCCCAGGCTGCGCCGGTCACCAGCGCGATAAAGGTAAAGACCGCGCCGACGGGCGCCATCGCGGCGGCGGCTAAATCTGCCATTTTCCACTGCCAGACCAGACCGATAAAGGCCGCAATCGCCATTGAGGCGTAAATGCCCATCGACCACATTGCCGCAGGAACATGTATATAGATGATGCGGTAACTGTCGCCCTGCTGATAGTCGGCGGGTGCAAACCCAAAGCCCCAAATCCAGCCAAGAGAAAGCGTCGCAACGCCGGATATTGCAAACCAGGGCAGCAGGCGGCCACATAACCGGTAAAGCCGGTCAGGCCTGGCCATCTGGTGTAACCATTTCCACATTGTTATTTTGCTCACAGTAAAAGAGAAAACGTCCGTTGTCCGTTAAAGATTATTTTATTAGTGCACGCTGATCCGCAGTGCCGCCGCCGTGGCGAAAGGTGCCAGCGTCGCGCTGCCTGCCAGCATCGCCCCGAGGATGGCAAGATAGCCATCAATCGGCAGGCCCTGTCCCGCCGCCTCAATCGCCGCGCTGGCAAAGATCAGTACCGGCACGGCCAGCGGCAGCACCAGCAGGCTCAGCAGCACGCCGCCGCGGCGCAGCCCCACGGTTAATCCAACGCCAATCGCCCCGAGGAAACTGAGCGTCGGCGTACCGAGCAGCAGCGTCAGCGCGACGGCGCGCCAGCCATTCATATCCAGCGACAGCAGCAGCGCCGCCAGAGGAGAGAGTAAAAGCAGCGGCAGGCCGGTAATCACCCAGTGAGCGGCCACTTTCCCCAGAACCGTCAGCGGTAAAGGCGTGGGCAATAGCAGCAGCTGCTCCAGCGACCCATCGAGAAAGTCGTCACGGAACAGCCGCTCAAGCGCCAGTAGCGAAGAGAGCAGCGCCGCAACCCAGACGACGCCAGGCGCAATCCGGGCCAGCAGCAGAGGTTCCGGGCCGATGCCCAGCGGGAAAAGCGTTATGACGATCAGAAAAAACCACAGCGGATTAATAATTTCCGAGCGACTTCTGAAGGCGATGCGCAGTTCGCGTTTAAGGACCCGCCAGAACATCAGCCTCCCTCCGACGCGGTAAGACGAAGCTTTCGAATCCGGCTCGGTGAGGCTGGCAGCGGCTGATGCGTTGTCAGTATGACTGACCCACCCTGCTGCGCATGGCGGGAGAATAGTTTCATCAGCTTTTCCACGCCTGAAAGATCAATAGCGGTAAGGGGTTCATCAAGGATCCAGAGTGGAGATTGACTCAGCCACAGCCGGGCCAGCGCCACGCGACGCTGCTGGCCCGCCGAAAGCTGCGCTACCGCCACGTCCTCATATCCCATCAGGTCCACCTCTTCCAGCGCCTGGAAAAGCGCGTCGGTGGCATGCGTCGGGTGATAGAAATGCAGGTTTTCAAGGGCACTCAGCACAGCCTTCACCCCCGGCTGATGCCCGAGATAGAGCAGGTCTGACTGATAACGCTCCCGCTGCTGGCGAATGGGTTGAGCATGCCAGCTTACCTCCCCCTGCTCTGCGCGACTCAGCCCGGAGAGAATACGTAACAGCGATGTTTTACCCGCTCCGTTAGCCCCTTCGATCTGCACAATATCACCGGGTGAAACGGTAAAACTGAGATCGCTGAAGAGAATGCGCTCGTCACGGACGCAGCTCAGATTGTTAACTACCAGCATCTGCTTAAGGTCGCGCTTGTTAATGATGGGTGAAATAGTACCACAGGGAATCATCTCTTCGCAGCCCGATGGCGTCGGGTAACGCGTTTGCCGGCCAGCATTATGCCCGTTAAGATCAATGATTCGGTGAAAAAAACCGTCTCGTTAAAGCTTTGTTACTTTTATTCTGAAAGCAGCGGACACTCCGTAAAAGCGGAAACCCGCTACGCTTTAAGGGTGATATTACCAACTGGGAAAAGGACGAAATCGTGAGCGAAATTAATAATAAAGAAGAAAAGGAAGAAGTAGAAAGTGAAGAGAGCGAACAGGGAGAGGAGATTGAAGTTGATGAGGAGGTTCTTCCTTCGCGTGCCGCGGCCATCCATGAGCATATCCGCCAGGATGGCGAGAAGGAATTAGAACGTGATGCTATGGCGCTGCTTTTTTCCGCGATAGCTGCCGGACTTTCTATGGGCGCCTCACTGATGGCCAAGGGCATATTACTTGCGCACCTTGACGGCGTACCCGGCGCTTTTTTACTGGAAAACCTGGGTTATACCTTTGGCTTTATTATTGTCATCATGGCAAGGCAGCAGCTGTTTACCGAAAATACCGTGACCGCCGTGCTGCCGATCATGCACAAGCCTACCGGTAGCAATTTTTTGCTGCTGTTTCGTCTTTGGGGGCTGGTACTGCTGGGTAACCTTATTGGCACAGCTATGGCTTCTCTTGCCTTTACGCATATGCCAATCTTTGATGCTGCCACGCAGGAAGCCTTCGTGACCATCAGCGAAAAGGTGATGGAAAAGCCTCCGGCAGCGATGTTTGCGAACGCCATCATATCCGGCTGGATTATCGCCACTATGGTCTGGATGTTTCCTTCTTCTGGCGCGGCAAAAATCTGGGTGATTGTTCTGATGACCTGGCTGGTAGCGGTCGGTGATTTGACGCATATCGTGGTCGGCTCGGTCGAGATCCTCTACCTGGTCTTTAGGGGCATCATCAGCTGGCACGAATTTTTCTGGCCGTTCGCCCTACCCACCCTCGCGGGCAATATCATTGGCGGGACATTTATCTTCGCCTTAATCAGTCACGCCCAGATCCGTAATGATATGAGCACGAAAGCCAAAGCGGAAGCGAAGGCAAAAGCGAAGGAAAAGGAGAAAGAGCGGCTGAAAAAAGAGAAGTCGGTGGAAGGCTGAGCGACTTGATAGTGCGGTATGTAAAAAAGGCTGCCCATAGAGGCTATTGCGGGCAGCCTTTTCGTCGCCTTGTGTAACCGGGAGGGTACTCAGCTGAACAGCGCGTAGGTATGCACGTAAAATGAGCCGGCAAAGCCTACCCAGCCTAGCCAGACCAGTAAAATAAAGCCGATAAAGAGTTTCGGTGACATAGTCCTGCTCCTGTCTGAAAATATGCACTTTGATTTACGTGGCTTTACAGTAGTGGCAGGCAAAACCGCAGATCTTGATTCAGCGCAATTAACGCAGGAGTAACCCGTTCAGGGCACCCACCGGCGCACATTATGTGCTTTGTCAGCATATAAAAAATGAAGGTTCTTCACCGCCTCGCTTTGCATTTCTCAGCGCTAAGGCAAAACGATTTTTTCAGTCGAAAGGAAACAGATTTTTTAGTAGAGCACCACAATCTGTAGGCGCCTTCTTACCCTGTGGCTAATCTGCAGAAGTAGGGTCACCTGTGACTATCAGGATGACGGGCGTTTTCTCTGTCTGATGTCTTTACAAATCACCTTAAAGACGTCAGTTTTAACGCTTAAAACCTCACATTTATCGTGCCTCTCGATGTTAATCGACCTCCGGTCAATATCGCACACTTACGAATATCATACTTAAATGTGCGAAAACGCGTATCGCTTTGGTAAAAAGTGCCCTCTTGTTTGCATTCCCCCCCTCATCAAAGTAAAGATAAGTACCCGACTGTAAATTTAATCTTATCTGACAATTGCCTTTACGTTAATTATAAGGAAACTGTTAATAGAATAAAGATTATCATTGTCGACACCCTCTATTTCTTAACCCATCAGGTCATTTGAATATATCTATATTCAGCCTGGCATATATTCATTATGCGCACTTTTTGTTAAATTAATCCTCAACGGGAGCCTGAATTTTATTACCACCCTGGAAGTCTCGCTTTATTATTTATATTCAGGCATTCATGACTTTAAAGAAGTTAAACGCTTTGAAAAAAATGAAGAAAGAATACCTCAACCTCACTAAGGCTCTCTGTTATTGCCTCACGTAACAGATACGAATAAGGAAATTAATTCCTGCCATCATAATAAGCAACACTTAAGGTCAGAAAAACAATTCTCATTTAACGTGTTAGCAAATAAAGGATTATAAGAGACATGAATAAAACAGCTTTAAATGGTATTACCGCAGGTATTTTTCTGTTAACGGCCTGCAATGCAGCTTTCGCCGCAACCACCACTGCAGATGTTGGCGGCGGGACCATCACTTTTTACGGTTCAGTAACAGACGCGACCTGTAACGTCACCACCAACAGCGGTAGCGATTTTGCGGTGGATTTGAACCCGGTTACCCGTAGCGACATGGGCAACAGCGTAGGCGTAATCAGCACCAACGCCAAACAATTTACGCTGAATGTTGATGGCTGCGCCGGTTTCAACAGCAGCAGTAATGCGGCGCAAACCCTGAAAGTGACGTTCTCAGGCGGCAACGTTTCTGATGATAACACTTACCTGAAAAACAGTACCGGCACCGCCAGCGGCGTCGGCATCGGCCTCACCAGCGATGGCAGTCAGTTGATCGCGCTGAACCAGGCGCTTGATACTGGTCTGAAAACGTCATCCTCCGACGGTACCGCTTATGACACTTCACCCGCCGGTGCCCTTAACTACTACGCCAATTATTACAACTACGGCGGCGCGACAGTCACGCCAGGCTCAGTAGTGACCACCGCCACTTATACCTTTACCTACGAGTAAGCATTCATTCAGGAATATTAACAGACAAGGATGTCATTAAATGAGAACTGAAAATGAAATTCGTTTTTACCACAACATTGCTATGTATTCTTTCATTCGGCACAAATGCCAGCGTCGTAATGAATAATACGCGCGTCGTTTATCTCAGTGATAAAAAAACCGTTAATGTCCAGCTCGTCAACAAATCAGCTGAAGCGCATCTGATTCAGTCATGGATAGATAACGGAAACCCCAGTGAAAAACCTGAAAATCTCAGATTGCCTCTGGCTGTTGTACCCTCGGTAGTTCGCATTGGTGCCAACGATGGCCAGATCCTTAACGTGATGAAAAATAATCTGGCTGCCACGCTGCCGGAAGACCGCGAATCGCTGTTCTGGCTGAATTTCATCGATATTCCGCCTAACCCTAAAGACAAAAGCGGCAGTTACATTCAGTTCGCCGTGCGCAACCGCGTCAAGGTATTTTACCGGCCTGCGAATTTAAAAGCCGATCTCAATAACCTGCAAACCTACCTTGAGCTGACCAGTGAGCATGATGGTTTATGCATAAAAAACAGCTCGCCTTACTACGCTACGGTTGCCGGACTGAGCAAAATAAAAAATGGCAGTAAAAAAGATAATCTGCTGGCAGAAACGCTAATGATCCCCCCCTTTAGCTGCGCCGCAGTAAATAACCGTCATCTGAAACCCTCCGATCGGGTTTATCTGACCTATATAGATGACTTTGGCACGCTCAGAACGGTTGACATTCGTCGCTAATGAAAACGTCATTTCCACTTTTCAGAGTAATAGTAATTTTTTTCGGCACGGTTAGCTGCCTGCGCAGTTATGCCGGTGAAGAATTCAATCAGGGCTTTATGATGGGCAGCCTGTCAAAAGAGAACTGGTCTGAGGAAAAAAATACTATTTCTCCCGGCACTTACAGCGTTGATATTTATGTCAATAAAGAGTGGAAGGGGAAATATCAGTTAAAGATTGAAGGAAAAGAGCGTTTTCTTCTTCAAAGAGATGATGTCCCCTCGCTGGATTTGAAAAGCGACTCAGATCACGCCCAGAACATTTCCGGACAGTGGATTAATTTGCCCGATATCGTTCAGGGTAATGAGATCCGTTTCCGTCAGGATATCTTTCAGCTCGATATTACCGTGCCTCAGGCTCAGATTATCACGCACGATCGTAACTGGATGCCGCCAGCGCTATGGGATAAAGGCATCTCAGGTTTATTCACCAACTATAACGTTATCTATTCCGGCGGGAACGATAGAAATAATCAAAAAACATCGAATCTCTACCTGACGTTAAACAGCGGATTTAATCTGGCTGAGTGGCATCTGCGTGATAATTCTTACTATTATCGCAATACGTTTCATTCAGGATGGATTAACCGGTCCCGTTATTTTGAAAAATCTTTTCCAGCTATGAATGCGACTTTCAGGGCAGGTGATGATAATACGAGTTCGGTCTGGTTTGACAGCGTCAGATACCGGGGCGTCAGCCTGAGTAAGGATCTGGCGATGCTGCCTGACAGCTACCGGACCTATATGCCCGTTGTCAGCGGCATCGCAGAAACGAATGCGATAGTAAAAGTGCTTCAGGACGATAAAATCGTTTTTCAGCAAAGCGTGCCTGCCGGCCCGTTTGAATTTTCCGATCTGATGCCGACAGGCTCAAGGTCGGATCTCTATCTTGTCATTGAAAACACCGACGGCAGTAAGAGCACCACAGTAATACCCTATTCCTCTTCGGGGAATCTGCTCAGAAGCGGTTCCTCCGACTGGATGCTTTACGCGGGTCAATTCAAAAGTGATTCTCTCCTCAGAAATAATGCTTTCTTCCAGGCGGAGTACTCAAGAGGGATAAATAATTACCTGACGCTGGTTTCCGGCACTATTGTGGGTGAGGATTATCAGTCTGCCCTGATGGGCGCAGGACTATTAATCCCTCACCTCGGAACGCTGTCAGCAAGTCATCAGTATACCCGCGCCAGCCTGACAGATGACAATCTTCAGGGAGGCAAGACACGACTCTCGCTGAACAGGCATTTTACAACCCGGACCTCCGTCACGCTTGCCGCATCACACAGTGAAAGAGATTATCTCACGCTGAGCCAGTCTGATACTGCCGCTGACTATATCAGCGACCAGATAGGGTATCGCGCCCAGGAGAAAAATACCCTGAGCCTGGCGATTGACCAGCGGCTGCCAGCGGGTTATGGCAATCTGAATGCCGGGCTTTTCGCCACGGAATACTGGAATACGTCGAAAGTCTCCCGCCAGCTTAGCCTGGGATGGAGCAATACTTACCATCAGATTTCCTGGTCAGTTAACGGCGGTAAAAGGATTTACACTAGCGTTGATAACGTTCAACGCTACCACCGCACGGCGGTTTATCGCGACGAAAAATATGCCAGTCTTAACCTGAGCATTCCCCTCAGCCTGTTTGGCCGTAACGGCACGATAAGCGCCGCTTCCAGCATGCAGGGAGATCAATACACCGCCTCAATGGGCTGGAATGAAAAGGTTTCCGACACCTTCAGATACTCCCTTTCAGCCAACAGAAGAAGTCAGGAAGGTGCATCATCCAGCGCCTGGTTTTCCTCTATTTCTCCCTGGACGTCTCTTAATGGAAACCTGACGCAGGGGGAAAGTTATACCCAGTACGATCTCGGCGCCTCAGGCTCGCTGCTTTTATCCCGGCACGGTTTGCTCTCATCACCGCTGATGGGCAACCATTTTGTCATCATCGATGCGCCAGGCGTTGCCAATGCAAAAGTGAACGGCAACCCGACGATTTTTACCAACAGCGAAGGTAAAGCGCTCATTCCTTACGCCACGCCCTGGCGCAAAAATACGTTTTATCTCACTTCAGAATCCGCTGGCGATATTCAGGGAAATATTAAAAAGGTCGCCCCGTGGAAAGGCAGTATTTCTTACGTGAAATATGTCACTGATACGCGAAAAACGTTCCACCTGCGCGCCAGTCACGCGGATGGACAGCCTCTGACTTTTGGCGCCTCGCTTTTTGATCAAAAAGGCGACGAACTGGGCTATGTCGCACAGGGTGGATTTATCTACGTTAAGGCCGATTTGCTGCCCGACTATATCCTTGTCCGCACTGATAAAGCGAAATCCTGCGTCATCAGACATGCTGTACTCACCGGAGAAAACATATGCAAAGATTTATAAGAAGATTTCTCTCTACTCTCACATTCTTGGCGGGTATGAATATCGTTCTTTTAAATCAGGCTTTTGCCTACTGTGATGCGTCCAATATCGCGACAGGCAAGAGTGCTGTTGCAACTTCGGCTATCAGCAATATCGAGCTTGCCAGCCTGCTTTCACTCACTAACAGCTATTCGGTTACCAGTAGTTCGAACTTCTCAGGATTTAAACTCACCTGTGTCACCGGCGGGGAAACGTTGAATTACCGTAACGGTATTGAAGGTGGCTACACAGTGAAATTTAGTACTGGCGATCGGGACACATTTATCAAATTTACAGCATCGCTGCCTGTTACCAGTAAGAATTTTGGCGCGTTTATTACTCAGGATTATGCGTCATCGGAATTCGATAGCGAAATTACGTTCACCGCTGAGGTGGTTGATGGCTCGCATTATGATGTGGCCACCACAACAGGGAGTATTGAAATACCGGTTTTATATTTTATTTCAAATAACGGCAATACCGCCTACCCGACTGCCGCTGCGTTGCGCGGGCTGGCGCCCTCAAAATCAGCCGCAGCGTCAAGCTCCTATAGCGATCTAAAAGGCTTTGCCTCATTTAACGTTAACTTTTCGCCGGTTAATACCACTTGCGTTATTCAGAATCAGCAGTTCTCATTACCGTCAACCACGCTCTACATGCTTAAATCCGGTGACTTCTCCGATACGCGCTTTTCTGTCCCCGTTTCCTGTAGCGGCAGTATCAACAGTAAAGCGACAAAGACCTTTAATCTACGGGTATACAGCAACGATATCGTCGATAACGCCAACTATATCATCAGGAACGCCGCGTCTACTTCTTCTGGGGTTGGTTTCCAGTTATTTAACGTAGCCGCCGATCCGCTGAGATTCAGCGCAGAATACGACGCCTCCTCCACGTCGCTTGGTTCCTTAACTCAGGATAAAGATCTGGTTGGCTCGCTCACAGCGTTAGATATCGGCGCAAGGTATAAAATTTACGATCCTGCCCACGCTTCAGCGGGAACGGTAGTGGGCACGATAATCATTTATATGGAATATGAATAGCTTGCTGAGATGAGAGCCAATCGCCAGAAGAGTAGGCCGGGAGATGCCCCTTTTGCTGCCGCTACTCTGCTTTTATTGGCAAAGTAGCCGCCCTGATAAGTGCCGGGCTGGATGAAGGGTGACCAGAAAAGATGAATTGCTGGCAGAATGAGCAAACGCACGGCAACGTAGTGAATCCCTGCCTCTGACTGTGCTATAGTGCGTGCCGCTGTCCCCTTAGTTAAATGGATATAACGAGCCCCTCCTAAGGGCTAGTTGTAGGTTCGATTCCTGCAGGGGACACCATTCACACCTCTCCCGAAGTCTGCCGAAATCAATAAAACCCCTTATAATCAGTGAAAACCCTCTACTTTGGCTACGCGACGTCAACCGATGCCTCCTCATTTCAACGTGAATCAATAAGCGTTTGGGGGCCTTAGTGGGGGCTTATCCTGTTCAATGAAAAATGAGGCCCCCAAAATGCCCTTAAATGCACGTCAGGTCGAGACTGCAAAGCCTGTAGACTCGCTGACGGTAGAGGGCTCTATCTCTTGGTCAAGACTAACGGTTCAAAGTACTGGCGCATGAAATCTCGATTCGCCGGGAAAGAGAAAAAGCTGTCATTTGGGATCTATCCATACATATCTCTTGCGGAAGCTCGCACTAAAAGAGATGAGGCCAGAAAGGTATTGGCGAACGACAAGATCCAAGTGAAGTCAAAAAATCCGAGCAGCTAGCTAAAAAACTCGTCGTTACTAATACCTTTGAAGCACTAGCTCTCGAGTGGAATGACGCGAAAGTATCTGGCTGGTCGAAAAATTACGCTGATTACGTCGTGCGAGCTTTTAATAAGAACGTATTCCCCTATCCAGGCTCCCAGCCGGTAAATGAAATAAAACCGCTGGAACTTTTATCTGTATTACAACGAATGGAAAACGGGGAGCTCCTGAGCTTGCAAGCAAAGTGCGCCAGCGTTGTAGTGAGGATTTCGCTACGCGATTGTGACAGGTCGTGCCGAATACCACCCAGTAGCTGATCTTGGTAATGCTTTGCAAAGTCATGAGAAACAGCATTATCCCTTTCTTAACGCTACAGAACTTCCTGAGTTTTTGCACAAGCTTTCAAATTACTCTGGAAACCATATAACACTTCTCGCTACCTGGTTACTCATGCTGACAGGTTTAAGAACAGTGGAGTTACGTCTGGCTAAATGGAAAGAAATCGACTTCGATAATCGAATCTGGGAAATTTCCAAAACCAGGATGAAAATGAAGCGCCCTCATGTTGTCCCATTATCGGCTCAATCCTTGAGTGCTCTACGTCAATTGGGAGAGCTAACAGGAAACTGCCAGCTCATTTTTGCGGGGCGAAATGATGTGAACAGACTGATGAGTGAGGCTAGCCAATATGGTTATAAAGAGGGTTGGCTACGATAAGAGAGCGACTGGCCATGGTTTTCGTCACACCATGAGTACCAATCCCCATAATGGTCGTACGGATGAGTGGTGGCCTGTTGTCATCATCCTCATCATATCCGACAGCCTTCAGTTCACTGGCAGGGAAACCTATCCCCGGATGCGGCGCAAACCGCACCGGGTCATCAGCAGGATGGCTGGTCGAGCCCATCAGCGGCCTACCCGGATTACGCTTCTCCAGCAGCTGGCATAAACGGTAAAAGTTGATGCGGTGAAGATCGGCTTCCAGTTGCGGGGTCAGCCGGGAATGCGGCGGTTGTGCTTCTCTTCCCATTCCTGGCGCTTTCCGGTCGGTTGAAGGATGATAATCAGGCGGTTAAACAGTTAGATATCGGTGTAAAGCGCGAAGAAGCGACTCAGCATCTCGCCAAACAGGCAGATGTCGCCACGCCCGGCAAAGCCGTGGCTGTCCAGCGTCACCTCAATCTGCACACCGCGTACCAGATAGCCCTGCTCGAAACGCTCGGTTTCGCTGTGCTTCACGTCAATGATGGCTTCCAGGCGACGGCGGTTCATTTCACTGTCGGTCCATTCATACCGCGCCAGGGTGCCGCGCAATACATCAGCATTATCCATCATCGACAGGAATCCGCTGCCGAGGTGGCTCAGCACACGCCAGTGGAAACGGTCCTGCACCGGTGGAAACTGTGCTGCATTATTGAGTTCCCCCAGCAAATGCAGCGCCAGTTCATTCCTGCACTTCTGCTCCGCCACACGGGCCATCAGCAGACGAGCAACCATTTGTCTTTTGTAAAGTCGGTGCCCGGGCGTGTCTGCAGCCAGTGAAGTGTGGCATCCAGGCCGTCAGTGTCCGCTTTCTCCAGCGCTTCCGGCTCAAGGGCCAGAATATCGTTGTCCGTCCATGTCACTGTTTCCGGTGTTGGCCATCAGCGCCTGCGCGGTGGCCTCGCTGTCGACACTGAATATCTGCTCCGGCAGCGTGAAACCACGCAGATCCAGCAGCGCCAGCGGACCTTTTCCGAGTTGTGAACGCAGCACCCACTGCAGGGTTCGACCGTCCGGAGCAGTGAAGCTCATCATCCACTGGCTGCGGTCAAGCTGCTGACGCTTTCCCTGGTCCAGCCAGCGAATAAAGCCCCAGGTCCCGCTGTAATCCCCGAACAGGCGCGCGCCTGCGTTGACGGTGGTCCAGGTCAGCATGGTTCCCGGCTTAAACGTATCTCCCGGCCAGCGGAAACTCTGCCAGTCGGCCATCTGATTGAAGTAGTGCAGCTGCTGGCCATCAATGGTGAGCTGGGTTTCCACCACCTGCGGCACAGGACGGGCCTGCAGCTCAAAGTTGATGCCCTGGCTGCCATCGGTGAACAGAATGTCTGACAGCTGGCTCAGCTGGTTAATGGCCCGCATGAAGGTCGGGTTAAAGCTCAGCCCCTGGCTGTTGACCTTATCCGGCACCCACTGGCTGCCCTCTTTGTGCAGCACCCCGCTGAGCTCTGTCATCAGGAAGCGTTCAATGCGTCCGCTGTCCTTACGCAAAAACTCAGCCAGCATCGGCAGGGAGGCATCACTTTTACTCGCCGCAAACGGGAAACGTCCGTCAAAGGCGGTGTGCCAGTTCGCCACCACGGAGCGGCTCCATTTATCATTCAGACTGGCTGCCGAGGGCTGGAGCACGGTCTCCCAGGCCTGGGTCAGAGGCTGTACAAACATCGTGCTGCCAAAACCGCTCCACTCTTCGCCAAGGCTTGCCGAAATAAGGCTGCCGTATTGCCGGGTGTCGGTCAGGTCCACGCTTTTGCCCTGGAATACGGTCTGCGCCAGGGTCTGCATCATCTCCTGCGGATCAGAGGCGCTGGCCACCTGTTGCAGGCGCAGACGCACGCGGGTGATGCGGGTCAGATACGTTTGCAGGCTCAGTGAAGTGTCAGCCGACATGACGTTGCTGCCTTTGTTTTTACCCATCAGCGTCAGCAGCGGGCCAAAGGTTTCATCGAGCGGCCCCTGCGGCCCTGACGCAGACTGGTCAATCGCAGGTTTGTCTTTTCCGCCTACGAGGTCTTTAGCCGATTTGATGATGGACTCAGAAAGGCCTTCGCTTTGCTGGCCGGTCTGCCCCTGCCAGGCAATGGTGTTCATCAGGGCAATCAGCGGCGACTGGCGGACATCACTCATCAGCGTCAGCTGGTCGGTGACGTCAGCAATGTTGTTTGCCGGGTTAAGTCGCAGACTGTTGAGGAAGCTCAGCCAGCTGCCGGCAAAGTCGGCGAAGTAACGTTGCGTCAGACGCGCTTTCAGGGCTTCCGGCGACAGGTCGGCCGTTACTGCCTTGTGGGAATCGCTCAGCACCCAGTCAATCTCTTCCCGGCGGGAGTTTGCCGCTTTCTCAATCGTCTGCCGGATGCCGCCCTCCCACGCCTCACGGGTGAACATCCCCGGCACCACTTCTTCGGTGGTGAACAGACGCCGCGCATCGGTGCCGCTGGTCATCTCTTCCAGAGACACATCGGCGAAGTTACGGCGCACGGATTTGAGCATGTTCTGATACAGCGTGCTTTCAGCGTTGCGTCGACCAATCTGCTGCAACAATACCTGGCGGCTCTGGCTGACCAGCTGCACATCTGGGGTGATTTTCCACTGCGGTTGCCTGGGAAGTTCGGAGATATAGAACGCCCACAAATCCGGCGACAGGCTCTGCCACAGGCCAGTGGAGATCCCCATCCGTGTCGGCTGTACGGTTTTCATGGTGCGCGCGTAGAACGCGCCGTCGGCTTTATCCGGGCGGGCCATCATCAGCCAGGCCTTCAGCTGGTCATAGCCGGGCTTCGCAAGCTGAGCGCGCCGATCGCTGTTCGGTTCGGAATTAGCCAGCGCATTGAGTTTTTGAGTCAGCGCAGCATTCGCCGGATCGCGTATCAGGCGGTTGTTCGCCACGCCGTACCAGGGCAGCATCGCGTCGAGCAGCTGTTGATTATGGTCCAGGCCGAAGCGCTGATACCAGGGTGCACCATTCTCAATACGGTGCTGCAGGCGACCGGCATCATTACGCAGGCTGTGTAATGCAGTGAGCTGTTCGTCTGATACCGCCGGATACGCCACCAGGGCAAGAGCTTTATCCGCCACCGCGATAATCTGATGGCGGTTCAGCGCGAAGGAGAGCAGCGTTCCCGCCCCCCAGACACTGATGATGGTCATCAGTGTCCAGGCCAGCGCCTGTTCCCACGCCATACCGACACGGCGGCCACGTACGCGGGTACAGTCGTCCACAATGCCCTGCCATGTCACCGGCAGGGTCAGGGCATGACGCTGAGATTCCGGAACATATTTCTCAGCGTTGGCTGTTCCCCCTGATGTATCAGCAGGTTTATTCTCGGGCAGGCTGAACATCAGGCCACGCAGCGGCACACGCTGCTGGGAGGCAGCCAGCCATGGCACCAGTTGCTGAGCCCAGCGGGCGATACCGCCGTCTTTGAGGTACTGGCCCAGGCGCAGCAGGAAGTCGTGGCCGTTGTTCTCAGTGACCTGACTCACCCCCTGCGCCCGCAGGGCCGGCAGCATCAGTTCAAGCTGACGGGTAATATCGTCAGGCTTAGCACGCAGCGGGAAAGTAGCCCCTACCGTCTGTTCAGGGCGTGTCGTTTGCGACCAGTCGCTGCTGCACAATTGCCACAGCCAGACCGGAGCAGAATAGCGCAACAGTTCACTGATTTTTTCCAGACCGCGTAAATCGTTGTCACTGATTTGCGGGGTGAGGTTAAGCGACTGCGGCATGACACGGACAATCCCGTCCAGCGGACGCCCGCGGCGCAGTTTACGCAGCGCGGTGTATTTTTCCTTATCGGGCTCAGCAGTCAGACTGCCGCCGTAAATCAGAACGGTACGGTTACCTTCAAACCACTGGTTTTCCTGCAGGCCCGGTACCAGCTGTTCGATTGCCGCCTCATCGCCTGTGATTAACAGCAGACGGGTTTTACGACGCCAGTAAAGTCCAATACGGGAGCGGGGATGCCCCCGAATCCTGTCACACATGGCCGCCGCAGGGTGAACAGGCGCTTTATCATTTTCCCGTTTCTTTTTCTCATCATCACCGTTGGTACTGTCGACAAGCGCATTAAACTCCTGCTTACCGGCACTGCGTACCGCCGCCAGGAGCACCACTGATACGATAAGGGCACAGCCTGAAATACATCCGCCAGCGATAAGCCAGTAAATTTGCTGCTGACTACCGTCTTCAATCCCGGCTATATCCGGGTGCTTCCAGATCATGAACGTCATACCTGCTAACAGCAAAAAGAAAATCAATGCGACAGCAAGATAGCGGCCTTCCGTAGTCTTCGGTGCTAAAGGTAGCTTCACGGATCCATCTCCTGTCGGGAAGCAATCGGGGTAACGAGCGTGCTCCACAGCACATTCTGTGTGGTATCACCGCAGATAATCATCTGTGGTGACTGAGTTTGTCTGGCGATTTCAGTGGCGGCAGCGATGGCCAGCCAGGGGGCTGCGGCTCCGGCATGTCCCATGGATGTATCGAGCGAAATGACGGCTTCGTCCTCTACAGACTGCGCAGGGTGTGCATTCTGGCACGCGATCACTTCTGCGCGCTGCTCACCAGTCAGCCCGGCAAGCCATAAATTTTTCACGATATTATCTTTGAGCGGGACGTTATAGGCAGCCATGTTCATCCCCTCGCTCAGTTCACCTGATGGAGCAGCATCTGGCCGGTGCAGCAACGCGAGGGGTTCAAGCGCCTCCTGGGTCAGGCGGTTGCCAAGAAGCAGAGCAACGGCTGTTTCAGCAGTATTGTTTGAAACAACCGGATCAATCTGGAGGCCAACAATCAATAACATCGCTTCATCTTTAATGCGGTGATCCAGCCAGTGGCCGACTACCCCCGGCCCATTGCTGTCTGTGTACTCAAGAGGGCAGGTTATGCCACTCTCCTGCCAGGCTTCCTGCCAGATATTTCTGACAGCAGGGAATGGCAGAGATGACGAGACATCGAGGATGACAACAAACGAAGCGTTCTCAGGAAACTGGCGAACTGGAAGATCGGCAATCAGCTCTGAAAATAGACGTGAGATAACCAATCCAGGAGTATCTTCTGGTTCTGCCATAATACGGCTCAGTCGCTTGCTTTCTTCGCCTTTCCAGTCCGACTGCGAAATGATAATGCTGTGATTATTGAGCATATCATCAGCAACAGAACGCTGTTCGTCTTCCTGATGGGCTGTAATAAATGTCGTATTCAAAACCTGAAGTGCACGACGAGCCCTACGGGTCTCACTCAGGATCCATTGCTCCCGACGCCGGTCAAAACCATTCGCTTTACTGTCCTGTAATGACCAGACCCACATGCGAAAACCGAAAGTTACAATCCAAACAACAGCGGGCGTACCAATAGCGACCAACCAGAAGTGATTGTTATCGATGTATCGCCCGAATATACGCATGAAGATCACGCTGATGACCAACATCGCCACCAAGGCAGCAATCCAACGTGTTTTTTTTGGTGTGACCGGTCGTGGATAACATTCAGGGAGATGCTTTAGGGAATAAAACATATTTTCTCAGTAAAATAACTACGATAAAACTTCGAACGCTATATTTAACAAACTTCAAATCAGATGCCCCAGCAAATTCATTGCAAGAGAACATCTAAGAATCAAACTTATGAAGTTATAATGTTTTGGTTTTTTTACCAGACTTTGACAGCTGATATATTTCTTCAATTAAATATTTATTTTTATCCAAAACCAGGTGATATTCAAAATAATCCATATCAGCGTCTGTATCCCCAAATCTGGACGACACCCCTGTTTTAATTATAACCTCTTGACCATTTCTTGTAGTGCTGAGTATTTTTTCTCCACCAGCAATATGCAACGAGTATTGACCATAGACATCATAACCAATCCTGCTTGTAGATTGAGTGCAATACTTATTAAGTAATTTAATGTACTCATCTTTTGCCTGAAAACCAGTGTCTTCACTTAGATTTTGCGTAGCTTCTTCATTCCACTGCTCATAGTCACTTATAAAATTAATAACTGTCTGTTGAGGAGTCAATTTTGGATTTGAACTCATAGCAAATGCAGAAAAGGTCATCGACACAAATAACACGATTAGCAATTTTAAATATTTCATATTTATTCCTTAATGGCAAAATAATCGGCTTCTTGTTCTGTAGAATCGTTAAGCACATACCACGCGTGCTTAAACGCAGGCCACCTGACGTCCTCAAACGCCATTCTCCCTGGATTTATTCTCCTTGTAACCTCTTCTGCATCGTTATGAGTCGCACCTTGATCAGCCCAAAAGTTTATACCTAATTTTCCTGAGGCTACAAGTCGCCCATTGCGACTTATATATTTTTGCTTACTGGACCAGTAATAACCTCCGGCATCAAATGCAAAAAATGCATCCTCTACAATCAGATCATTATGGGGTTCAGTAGTGAAATAATTAGAACCTGAACCTTGCCGATATTCACTGTAATGGCCATAATTAGCCCTTCCAGTTAGGTGAATAGATCCTCGGCCTTTAAATCTAGCACCATCACCAGTCAATGTATTCCCTAACTTATGACCCTGATCAGTGCCCGGGTCGTAGTGTACAGAAAAGTAGTTCGCAGAGCCTAGTTCGACTAAACTATCGAACCGCCCAGTTTCAGCAGCCATCTGACCGAAGAAGTGTGAAATTCTGATTGGTGTATTAATTCCATATTTATTTAGTATTTTGGGGAGAGCCTCATTTATCGCCGCTGGACGTTTAACATCCCCTGCACTGTTCGTGCCCTCTTCGGTTAATCGCTTTGTTAGTTCATCAATGGTTAATGGATGTCGACGATCATAAACAGCCACAGGTGATTTTTGATACTTTCTCACCAATTTAATAATATCGTTCAGACTGAGCCAACTGCAAAGTCTCATGTGAGCAATAAAATCTACAGGGTTGAAATGCCACAATCTTCCGATACCGAGAGCTCCTGAATCAAAACACAGCGCTTCTGCGTGTTGCTTAAATTTGCCATAGTCTTCCTCACTCATTAGCGTACGTTCATTTGATTCCTGCGCCCCGGGAACCTGCCATATGGCCGTTTTTTCCGGCGTACACTGCTCCCAGGGCAGACCGGTCATCAACCATTTATATCTGGCATCTATTGTGCTTTTTTGCCACTCGAACGGTAAACAGCAGATAAGCCTGTTGCTTTGAGCTTCGTACCTGCCCTCTTCCCGTAACTTGCTGATGATCGCCGAATTACACTGGCTGTGGGTATCCTTGTCATCATCTACCAGCAACCATCCCGCCCAGTGGGGAAAATCTGCATCGCTAAACTTTTTAATGCCGGGAGCGGCAAGATTTACCACCCCCGTTCCGCCCGGATAACTCACTGTCATCCATAATGGCGCATCTGCCGGCACCAGCGTTTCATTTTCCGTATTGATAACCCGGCCAAAACGAAGCAACTCAAATCCGGCGCTGGGGCTCTCCTTATAATTCCGCATAGCGATTTTATAAAGATTGTATTCATAATCTTCACCATCGGCATTAACCAGCGGCTCGCCCAGCAGATCATACTTCCCGTCAACTTGCGTATTTTTTTGCCGGGTCATCATCGTACAGTTGCCTTGCGCCAGGGTCATGCTGACATACAGAGGCACATTACTTGTATAGCGTTCAGAAATACCGGTTGTGGAAGTGCTGTTGTTCGCTGGAGCTTTGTCGTAAAACGTTGTCCCTGCTGGCAGATAAAAATGGATATCACCGTAAACCGCATCAGTGCGACCATCTTTCGAAGTATCCAGTTCCTTCGTTTTTCGTCCCGTCAGTTTGCTGATGTTGTCATCATCGCAGAAAATCTGGAAGTGAAACTCATTCTGCCCGTCAGTCATTCCGCAAGAGCCTATCGGGTCTTTCCGGTAAATTTTGGCGTCAGCTTTTATCTCTACTTCCAGAAACTTCAGATGCATATACAAAGAGTAAAAAACGACCTTACAGCTCTCTCCGGAACCTATTTCTGTCTCATGTTTCAATAAAACATAACCATCGTCCGTCCCCCTTATAGGGGCATACTTTAATGGGAACTGGTCTCTTTTTTCTGGCGGAGACGGCTTGCGGAACGACACCACGGTCCCGTCAGCAATTGCCCTCACTTTCTCCGGTGTTGTGCCTGCATCCGTATGCGATATATGAATGCCCCCATGCCAGGACTCTGATGCATTGAGAGGATATCCCCGGCGAGCATTGACAGGCATCATCGCTTCAATCCAGTCTGCGTCAGACTGAGTGGCATCTTTATCTCTCAGAAACGGAGGACTGATAATCATGTGTCGACTCCTTGTCAGGAAAAGCTGAAGTTACTGGAAGGTTCGGTCGTTTCAGGTGCCACATTCGGGAAGTCTTTTGGTTCATTGGCCTTATTTTTTCGCCCGTAATGCCCGGCTTTGGTCCGGTACTCCCCCTGAGTGGCAGACTCAATACCATTGGCATCAAGCGTGATATAACTTCCTCCCCCGTTAATCGTGACTTTTTTCTTCGCAGTAATATGGATTTCATCTTCGGTGCTGGTGAGACTTAGTTCGCCGCGGGCGATCAGATCCATCAAATCATTCTGTGCCTGGATCCGAACCGGCCCCTGGTTCGCAATGAGCTTGATCCCCAGCTTACGAACAAACACGCTCAGGGCATTACCCACCCCGATGAACATGTTTTTCACCACGCTGACGTCTGCATTTTTACCGGCAGTGGCTATCAGGTTATGCCCAGCAGATACCTGCAGATGCTGTCCGCTGGTCAGCGCCATTCCATCCGGCGCACTGAGCAGCAGTACTGATTTTTTGAGGTCTGTCAGCTGCTGTTCCAGCAGTTTAATTTGCGCCTGGAGATCGGCCGGGTTCGCGGTCGCCTTCTGCGCGTCATCGGAGATGGATGTCATCTGCTCCCGGGCATCACCCAGATTGCTGACTGCTGGCTGCATCTCCAGCATCTGGCCCTGTGCTTTCGTCTGGCCATCAGCGCTGATGAACATCCCTTTCTGTGCCCGGATGGCTCCCCAGCTGTCGGTTCTGAGCTCAAAACCTTCACCGCGCTTCTGCTTCTCAGCATCCACTAAATGTCCGAGATTCAGCTGACTCTTGCCGCCGTACTCTGTGGAGACCTTGATATGCTCCTGGCTACGCGTGTCATCGAGGCGAATTTTGTTGTTCGCCGGCGTGCGCAGGACGTTACGTTTGTAGTTTCGGATGGTGACATGGTCGCCGTGGGCCGAGTCGTGAAGTACGCCGGAGATGTACGGTCGGTCCGGGTTACCGTCCTCAAAGCCAATCGCCACTTCGGTGCCCGCCAGCAGCGGCAGGTGCAGGCCGTAAGTGTCTCCCGCATACGGGCGGGACTGGCGCACCCACAGGCTCTCAAACCCGGTATCCCAGTTATCACGGTCAAACAGCATGCTGACGCGATAGCGGCCGTCTTTATCGATGTGGCCGTAGGTGTCGTTCTCGGTGGTGCTCGTTACGCGTGCCGGCAATGTGCCGGCCATCACCGGGCGCGAGCCAGGTTCAGGACGGAAACTAAAATCAGGGCTGTCCGGAATGCCGTCAAAACTGACACCAAAATCTTCATCACGCCGCGCATGGCTGTGCATCGCCGTGATGACTACGCCATGAGCAAACACGTCGGCCACTTCGTACCCGCCGGTGACTTTGAGTACCTGCCCCGGAGAGAGGGTCGGGCAGCTGGTGATGGCATGGGTCTGCGTCTGGCCATTCAGGTAGCGCTCATGACGAATGCGGGCATAAAACGCCCCGGACTCCGGGGCCGGATTGCGGTCATAAGGACTGCCCGGTGTCAGATAGTTATCCGCATAGTGATAGGCATCACCGTAGGTGGTCGCATCCCCGCGGGTCACGTCAACCTGCGTGTTCATGTCATCCGTGGCCTGGCGGTAGTTGTAATCACGGGTACTGACCTGCTTCTGCACCACGTTATGATGGCTTTCCATGCCCCAGACCGAGTCCACACCTTCAGAATGCTGTCCTGATGGCGGAACCGATGGCAGCGTCAGGCCTTTTTCATACCCCTGCTGACCGTCATAAAACTCCACCACGTCGATGTTCAGGCGCGTATCAGTGGTAAAGCGGAACCAGATACCCACCTCACCCAACAGACGGGTAATAAAGTGCAGGTCGTCCTCGCCGTACTGCATCACCTGCTCACGGCGCGGGTATTCTTTTGACAACGAGAACAGAAAATCCTGACCGCGCATGTTGTGGCGCTCGCGCAGGATTTTTTCCACGATTTGCGGGACCGACATGTCCTGATAAATGGCGTTCTGGTGCGAACGGTCGAGCAGCGCCAGGCGTGGCTGCAACGTCAGGGCGTAGTGGGTTTCATCTTTTGATGTGCCGAGGCGTTCAAAACCCGTCACCACGCCCTGAATCACCCGCACCAGTTGCTGTATTTTGATGCCGTAACCCTGGTCAACCGGGGCCTGCAGCGTCAGGGAGGCGGCTTTCATCAGCATCATTTCTTTGCTGATGACATGGTCACCGCTGGTGAACTCAATACGGTAGCTGAACGGCGTGCTCAGGGCTTCATCGCCTTCAAACGCCAGCACGTCAGGTTCTGACTCACACCCTTTCACCGCCAGCAAATGGTGGTTATGGCTGAATCTAATCGGAAGATTATTACTCATGCGTTCACTCCTTGTGTTCGATCAAACTCCAGCCCGATCCCCTCTTCTTCGCTCCAGCTAAGGCGTAACGTCTGAGGTTTCTGTTTTGCGGTCAGTTTTTGGACACGCTACCGCCCATCGCTGTTTCCCGTAAAGGGGACCAGAGCGCATACGGTCGGGCTGGCAGTTAGTGGTTTTCTTTGCTGAAAGCCCGTTTCAGACAGGCACTCAGCAAAAAACTGCGGACAGGAAACCCTGTCCGCATCGGGCTTACGCGGTGGCGCGTTCGTTCCAGGAATCGGAATGAATAATGTTGCCGTCTTTGTAGGTCCAGGTGATTTTTTCGTAACGCAGCTCGATCTGCTCCAGATGGTTATGCTTCTCGAAAGCCGGATCCTTGACGTCGTGCATCACCGGATTCACCTTCACCACCTTCACGTTTTCCAGCCTGGTGTTGAAGTACTCCACCTCCTGGCCGGCA